>DUNG01000033.1 GCA_012839475.1 Petrimonas sp.
AGAAATTTTTACTGTTTAACTCCCGTTTTCATGAATAGGACTACCCCCGACCTGGTTCGGTTACAAAAAATGCCTACTCCTTCTTCAGCAAGTCATTTCTACATTATGGATGGATTAGTTGAAGTACTTGGTGTTATTTTCGCGGTCGGCTTGCCAATTGTAGCAGGTATGGTACTGGGTATTCAATGGATTAAAGCCAGGAACAGTGAGCGGATGGGGCTCATTAACCAGGGGATTATCCCGCCAGATAGCCCGAGAGGGAGGAGGTACCGCAGCCCCAATCGATTGGTGTCGCTCCGAAATGGGGTCGTGCTCATTGCCTTAGGTATTGGCATCATCGTGGGGTTCCTCTGCTCGGAGCATTTAGCCATCGGGCAGGGAAACAAGTTTTGGGTGACCGGGGCGAGTGTGGTCTTCTTCTTGGGAGTGGGCTACCTGACCTACTTCCTGATCGTTCAAAAGATGCCGATTCCCGAGCAACGGGAATCAGGAGAGGGCGAAGAGGAAGCGGAACAGGAGTAACCAGTCGGATCGAATGAGTGAAAAGGAACGGGTGAAACGGGTTCTCTCGGGCGACACCTCTGCGTTTGCTTATTTCGTGGATAGCTACCAGGACATGGCGTTTACTATCGCCTACCGGGTCTGCTGCAACGAGCAGGACGCGGAGGATGTTGTTCAAGAGAGCTACGTGAAAGCGTACCGAAACCTACACGGTTTTCGCGCCGATAGTAAGTTCTCGACCTGGTTCTACCGCATTGTCTACAACACTGCCGTCACCCACTCCAAAAGGCGACTTTGGAAGGTGGATAGGGAGGCTGAGCCTGACGATGCCTTGCACCTCGCGGAGGAGACGCTGCAGGCGGAGATCGAGGCGATGGATCGCAAGGCGGTGGTGAACGATATTCTCGGACGAATGCCTACCGGCGAGGCGCTGCTGCTCACGCTCTATTACATGGAGGATCACCCCGTGAAGGAGATCGTGAAGATTACCGGGCTCAGCGAGGCTAACGTGAAGGTGAGGTTGTTTCGGGCAAGGAAGTCGTTCAAAGAGATGCTGCAGCGCCGTTACCGGATCAGCGACATACTATGAATGAGAAACCTTCACCGCACCCGGTGGCCATTATGACGGGTATTTATTGACGAAAAAACATGAATGAGAGGAACGCGATGAATAAGAGGGATGTATTGAACGAAGAGGAGGCGATACGAATACTGATGCAGGGCGCCAAGATGAAAGCGCCCGAGCGGCTCAAGTACCGTATTATGCACCAGCTGGAGGTGGAGAAGAAAGCGGTCACCTCCCGAGCGAAGAAAGGGAGTGAGGAGTCGGGTGACGTGCTACGTGACTTAGGAACCATCTTCGGGACCATGTACGCCCTGTTGGTGGGAATGGCGGTCGTTACCTATATCCTCTTCGGCAGGCACTTCCTGCTCTCAACGGAGTTCGTTGGGGCAGCCCTGTTCGTGGTATTTGTCTTCAGCATGCTTTGGCTAATCGCGCAACTGGACCGTCGTGTGCACGCGAAAAGCAAGCGATTATTCCCGTAGAAGGCTTTCCCGTGCCTTTTGTAGTAACTCGGGCGACTCCGCGGGCGGGTAGTGCAGGTCGAGCGACCTGAACAGATCCAGGATGATGTCACCGACGGCGACCCGGGCGAAGAACTTCTTGTCGGCCGGGATCACGAACCATGGGGCGTGCGGCTTGGAGGTCTTCTCCAACATCTCTTCAAAGGCTGTCTCGTACGCGTCCCATTGGGAGCGTGCATGCAGGTCCGCCGAGCTGAATTTCCAATTTTTATCCGGATTATCAATGCGCGAGAGGAACCGTCTCTTTTGCTCTTCCTTTGATACGTGCAGGAAAAACTTGAGGATGCGCATACCGTTATGGTAGAGGTGCTTCTCAATGTTGTTGATGCTCTCGTAGCGCTCTTCCCAGAACGACGCATCCATTTTCTCCACGGAGTCGTAACCGGGGATGCGCTCGTTCAGTACCCAAGCTGGGTTCACCTTGGTGGCCAGCACGTTCTCGTAATGTGACCGGTTGAAGATCTCGATCATGCCCCGTTGTGGCAAGGCGCGGTAGTGCCTCCAAAAGTAGTCGTGCTCCAGCTCGTTCTTGGTTGGCGTCTTGAAGCTATGTACCCGACACCCCTGGGGGTTAATGCCCGACATCACGTGGCGGATCACGCCATCCTTTCCCGCTGCATCACGGGCTTGCAGCACGATCAGCAAGGAGTAGCGGTCGTCAGCATAAAACATCTCCTGATATTTTCTCAGCTCCTGGATGTTTTGAAAGATCTCATCTTTCGCCGTCTGCTTGGTGTAGCCGCCGTCCTCATTTGTCCTGAAGGTGGATAACCTGACCGGCCTTCCCTCTTCTATCCGGAATCGTTTATAATTATAATCCATAACGTGTTATTATTGGTGTTGTTTTCCCCTCTGTTTTTGATTGTTTCATTTCACACGTGGCGCAAGCCCGGTGTAGTTTCTATTCCCTTATTCGCAACACATTACCCGTTTCCCTCCGTGTTTACCGTTTCATTTGCGCTCCCCACGTTGCTCCCAATCCCCATGAGTAGCCCCTCGTAGCGGCTGTCGTCAGTGATGATGCGCAACCCTTCCTGGAAGATGTCATTTTCCTCGTTGATGATGCGGTAGAAGGCCGACGAGTCGTAGAGGTCGCGGGCGATCAGCGCTTTTAGCTGCAATGCTATTAACGGTCGGGAAAGCCCAAACTCTTCGTCGTCCCACTCGATCTTCTCTTCAGCAGCGAGACCCTTTAGCCTCATCACCATGGCGTTCGATAGCTCGTAATCCTCCTTGAACGTGACCGCATCCGGGTACTGCTCAAGCAGTGAGTGGCGGTTAAGGTCCACCTCTGCGTTTGCTACCCGGTTGATAACGCCCCGGGTGTAGAGCCGCGTGTGGAGTACCGTGCCCGAGGTGGTATCTATCGGCACGAAGTAGTCGGGCATGATGCCCCCGCCCCCGTAGACGGTTCGCTTGTTCACCAGGGTGGTGTATTTCAGTGAATCGGGGAAGTGGATACTATCGGCTTCGAACAGCTCACCGTGTTGGAAGCGATCGATAAAGTCCTGGTTGTACGCGTCGAGGTTCCCCTCTTGGTAGGGGCGCTGGATGCTACGGCCGGTGGGCGTGTAGTAGCGCGCCACGGTGAGCCGTATCATGGTGCCGTCGGGTAGCGGTAGTTGCCGTTGCACCAACCCTTTGCCGAAGGTCCGGCGACCAACTACCACGCCCCTGTCCCAGTCCTGGATGGCCCCTGCAAGGATCTCGCTAGCGGAGGCTGATGAGCCGTTAACCAAGATGACAAGTTTACCCCCTTTCAGCTCGTCACCACCCGTCGCATTCATCGTGAAGCGGGGTTGATTCTTCCCCTCGGTATAGACGATGAGTCGGTTTTCACCCAGGAACTCATCGGCAATCTCGTTGGCTACCTGCAAGATACCGCCACCGTTATCGGTCAGGTCCAGTATCAGGTGCTTCATGCCTTGCGCCTTAAGCTCGCTACTCGCCTTCTTGAACTCTTCGCCCGAGGTAACGCCGAAGCGGCTTAACCGGATATAACCCACCTCTTCTGCCACCATGTACGCGGCGTCGATACTGGTGATGGGTATCTTGTCGCGAACAATCCTGAACTCCATCAGCTCCGGCATCCCGCGGCGGAGTACCGACACGTTGACAGCAGTCCCTTTGGGACCTCGCAGCATCTTCACCACATCCTGGCTGTTCATATTCACTCCGGCTATCACCGTGTCGTTTACCTTGATAATCTTATCACCAGGCATTAACCCCACCTTCTGCGAAGGGCCACCCGAGATTACCTCCAGCACGTAGAGGGTGTCGGTGAGCATGTTGAACTGGATACCGATACCGTCGAAATTTCCTTGTAGCGGTTCGTTCATGGCACGTACCTCCTCTTCGTTGAGGTAGGTGGAGTGAGGGTCCAGTTCCTCCAGCATCGCCCGGATAGCCGCTTCGGTAAGCTTTTTGCTATCGGCATCGTCCACGTAGAGGCTGTTGATAAGCTGGAGGGTGCGTTCGAGTTTAATACCTTCCGGCGTGGGGCGGTACTGCCCGTAGACGCACCCCGTGAGGGATAGGAACAGGCTGCCTAAAACAGCCGCGATGACTTTTCTTTGCATGATGATAGGGTGATATGTCTGTTAAATCTTCATCCTCTCCGGTAGAAATTGACTCACGTCACGTCCGTAACGCAACAGTTCCCGTACGATTGAAGAACTGATATGGACATGCGTGGGTTCAGTAAATAGCAGGATCGTTTCGATTCCAGAAAGGGTCTGGTTCATGTGGGCAATGGTTTTCTCGTACTCGAAATCGGCCACAGAACGAATACCTCTCAAGATAAAACTTGCGCCTACCTCCCGGGCGAAGTCGACGGTGAGTGTGTCGTAGCTCTCCACCCGCACCCGGGGTTCGGGTTGGTAGAGATCACGAATCATCTGTAACCGCTTCTCAACTGGAAAGTAAGACTGTTTGGCCTCGTTCACGCCGATCGCGATCACCAGCTCGTCCACCAGGGTGAGTCCGCGCCGCACCAGCGACTCGTGTCCCACCGTGAAGGGGTCGAACGTACCCGGGAACAGGGCGATTCGTTTAGGCAACTTCATCCTCTTCGACCACTAGGTTATCGATGATAAATGTCTGCCGCTCCGGCGTGTTCTTACCCATGTAGAACTCCAGGAGCTCTTTCAATAGGTCCTCCTTCCGCATGGTGACCCTATCGAGGCGAATATCCTCCCCGATAAAGTGGCGAAACTCGTCTGGCGAGATCTCTCCCAACCCCTTGAAGCGGGTTATTTCCGGGTTGGGTCCCAGCTCCTGGATGGCGTTAATCCGCTCCTCCTCGGTGTAGCAGTAGATCGTCTTTTTCTTGTTGCGCACCCGGAACAGCGGGGTTTGGAAGATGTAGACGTGCCCCTTCTTGATCAGGTCGGGGAAGAACTGCAGGAAGAAGGTGAGCAGCAGCAGGCGAATGTGCATCCCGTCCGTGTCGGCGTCGGTGGCAATGATCACCTTGTTATAGCGCAACCCGTCCATACCCTCCTCGATATTGAGGGCTGCCTGCAACAGGTTGAATTCCTCGTTCTCATAGACGATCTTCTTGGTGAGGCCGTAGCTGTTCAGCGGTTTTCCCCGTAAACTGAACACCGCTTGCGTGTTGGGGTCGCGGCTCTTGGTGATGGACCCGCTCGCGGAGTCCCCCTCCGTGATGAAGATGGCGGTCTTCTCCCGGTCGTCACCCTTTGGGTCATTGTAATGTATCCGACAGTCACGCAGCTTCTTGTTGTGCAGGCTGGCCTTCTTGGCGCGCTCCCTCGCCTTTTTGGTTACACCCGCGATGGCCTTGCGCTCCTTTTCGGAGTCGAGTATCTTCTTTTGCAGCACCTCCACCGTTTCCGGGTGTTTATGCAGGTAGTTATCCAGCTCCTTCTTAAGGAAATCGTTGATATGCTTGCTCACCGAGACCCCGTTTGGGCTCATCTCTTTGGAGCCGAGCTTGGTTTTTGTTTGTGATTCAAATATCGGTTCTTCCACCTTGATGCTGATGGCTGCCACGATACCGCTCCGTATATCGGAGTACTCGAAGTTCCGGTTATAGAATTCCTTGATGACGCGGGCGGTCGCCTCCCGGAAAGCGGTCTGGTGGGTCCCCCCTTGCGTGGTGTGCTGCCCGTTGACGAACGAGTAGTACTCCTCGCCGTACTGGTTGGTATGGGTGATGGCCACCTCGATATCCTCACCGTGGAGGTGGATGATGGGGTAGAGCTCCTCGGAGGTGAGGTTCTCGTTGAGCAGGTCCTCGAGCCCGTTCTTGGAGTTGAATTTCTTACCGTTAAAGGTGATGGTAAGGCCGGTGTTCAGGAAGACGTAGTTCTTGAGCAGTGGCTCGATATGCTCGTCTCGGTATTGGTAGTCGCCAAAGATATCTTTATCGGGGGTAAAGCCGACCAGCGTGCCGTTGCCGTTGCCCGACTGTTTAATCTCATCCTCTTGCGACAGCAGCCCTTGGCTGAACTCCACCCGCTTCGATTCGCCATCACGGGAACTCTCCATGTAAAACTGGGAGGAGAGGGCGTTTACCGCCTTGATGCCCACCCCGTTGAGGCCCACCGACTTCTTGAAGGCCTTGGAGTCGTATTTGGCCCCGGTGTTCATCTTGGAGCAGACATCCCTGACCTTCCCCAGCGGAACGCCTCGCCCGTGGTCTCGCACGGTGACGCTTTCGTTCTCGATGTTCACCTCGATGGTCTTGCCAAACCCCATCATGTACTCGTCGATGGAGTTGTCCAGTACCTCTTTCAATAGCACGTAGATGCCATCGTCGGAGGATGAGCCATCGCCCAGCTTGCCAATATACATGCCGGGGCGGTGACGAATATGTTCCTGCCACTCAAGGGTGACGATATTTTCTTCTTGATAGTTGCTTTCCAGTAGCTGTAAATCTGTTTGATTCACTCTGTTTCCTCTCTTTGTTTAAAGTTTTTTCATTTGTTTCCTATAGCACGTTATAAATCCTCAACAAAGGCTCTTCTCTTGATTGCCTTGTAATCGTTTTTCGAAGATACCTGTTATAGGTCCTTGATAAAGGCCCTTCTTCTCTTGTGCTGCTCGTACTCGAAGTCCCCCCACAGGGCGTGTACCTTGTTATTGGTCTCGAGCTCGAGGTTGGTTTCTGCCTCCGTCAGGTTAAACTTCTTGGCCGAATTGAAGAACTCGCTTACCATGAGTGCGTTGAGTCCTTTGCCTTGGTATTCGGGGTCAATTGCGATCATCATCAGGTCGAGTACATGGGTAGTATTGCCTATTCCCTTCAGTGCCTTGTACAGGTGTATCCATCCGGTGGGGAGGAACTTCCCTTTCGCCTTGCGAAGCGCTTCGGACATGCTGGGCAAGCCGATCCCGACACCCACCACCTTGTTGTCTTGCTGGCGCAGGATCAGCGACAGGAACTCAAGCCGTAGCAAGGGGATATACATATCCACGTAGTAGTCAATCTGCTTTTCCGACAGCTCGACGTAGCCAAACAGATCTTTGTATGCTTTGTTGAAAAGGAGGAAGATATCCCTCGCGTAGGGGAAAACATCTTTCTTGCGTTCGAACCGTTTCACGGTCAACCCGAAGCGGCGTTTCACCACGTCGAACATCCGTGTGTACCGTTCCGGTATTTCATCCGGTATCTGGATGAGGAACTCTAACCAATCCTGATCCTTGACATACCCCATCCGCTCCATGTGTACCGGGTAGTAGGGGTAGTTGTAAATGGTATTCATGGTACTCATCCGGTCAAACCCCTCGATAAGCATCCCTTCGTGGTCCAAATCGGTGAATCCCAGGGGGCCATGTATCTTCTCCATTCCGCGGGATCGCGCCCAACTCTCGGCTGTGGCGAAGAGGGCATCCGTCACCTTCGCGTCGTCAATGAAATCCACGAAGCTAAACCGGGCGTTTTTCTGTTTCCATATCTCGTTGGCCTTGTGGTTAATGATGACCCCGATCCGGCCTACGATCTCCTCGCCGCGATACGCGAGGAAGTACGCGGCATCACAATGTTCAAAGGCCGGGTTCTTACTCATGTTGAGCGTGGCCATTTCATCGTAAATAAGGGGGGGCACATAGTAGTCGTTCCCCTCGTACAGATCGATTCCGAATTGGATGAACTTCCTGAGGTCATCCTTGGTGGTGACTTTTTTGATTGTTACTGACATACGTGTATTCCTATTTCTTGTTGCTTGTTCTTAATTGCCACAAAGATAGTGAAATTTTTATTTACTGATGGCTCACCCGGTTAATCTTTCCTGCTCTCGCTTCTATATTGTTCGTTCCGACATGTTTGCTTCTTCACTTATACGATAAAAATCGCTATAATTGACATTGTACCTTTGCCGATGCGTCACGACACGATTACTCCGGAAACACCACCGTGAACTTGCTCCCTTTGTTGTCCGATTTCACCACGATTTTGCCTCTATGACGCAGCGCGATTTGCCTGCATAGGGTTAGGCCGATGCCCGAGCCACTTGTTTTGGTGGAGTAAAACGGGATGAAAATTTTCTCGATCGCTTCGGGGGCAATGCCATGACCGTTATCTGCAACCGAGATATGGATTTCATCACCTATTTTTTCCGCTTTCACCTCGATTCTTGCTTCAGCTGTCGCCGCGGAAGCTTCATGGGCGTTTTTCAACAGATTCAATAGCAACTGCTCCACCATCGTTTTATCGGCTTTCAAGATAAGTTGCTCGGGGTACACCTCGTAATCGAATGTAACTCCACCGGAAGCCATCAATTGTTGTAGTGATTGAAGCATGGGCTGGATGGCGATAGGCTGGATGGTGGGTTGTGGTAACCGGGTGAGTTTCCGGTAATTCTCCACGAAAGCGAGCAACCCTTTGCTACGTCGGTGAATGGTATCCATGGCACGCTTCATGACCCGGTAATCTTCCACGTCCACTTCGTCGGGCAGCTCCTGTTCGCTCAACGTCTCGGAGAGCGAGATAATGGGCGTTATGCTGTTCATGATCTCGTGCGTGAGCACGCTAATCAGCTTTTGCCACGCTTGCGTTTCGGCTTCATCCCTCATCGCGTCGTGCGCCTGCGATCGAAAAACATCCAGAGCCTCGTTCATCTCTTGGGAAAGACGGCTCAGCTCATCGCCGGAGCCATGATGGACAAAGTGCGACGAGAAATCTGCATGCCTAATGCTCGCGATCATCTGCTCCACGCTGCCAATCATCTTTTTCCGGTCATAGTATAGCGACACGGCAAGGGCCAGGATAATAAGCAACAGCAACATCGATGAAAAGAGCAGCTGTTTCAAAAACAGCCAGGCTCCTACCAGCGACAACAGCACGATGGCGCCTATTTTCAAGAAAAATATATGACGGGCTTGCAGTTTCATGCTTTGAATATCTTGTTTGTCGTGTTATTCTTCATTGACTTAACTTTCGCATGGAACTGTTTTATCGCTCTGAAAGCATATACAGTAAAAAACATGCGAAAGTTCAATTTATTATCATTAGACTATTCCTCGCCATGGCCTTGTCCAATTTGGCTTAACGGAATAGTTCGTTTTCGCTTTGCATCTTCTCTATTTTCCGGTACAATGAGAACCTGGAGATACCCAACAGGTCGGCCGCTTGGTTCAAGTTGCCATTCGTTTGGCTAAGTGCTTTCTCGATGGCCGCCTGCTCTAACTCTTTCAAGTTCAGGTTTTCCTGCTTCACCTTTCGTGAAACCGGCTTTAGCAGAAAATCGTCGCTCGAAAGGGTGTAACCCGACGATAAGATCACGGCACGTTCCAGGGCGTGTTGCAGTTCGCGCACGTTGCCGGGCCAGTGGTAGCTGTTGAGTTTTCGCATGGCCGAGGATGAGATGCCGCGAATATCCTTTTTGTATTTTTTCGTGAAACGCTCCAGAAAGTGGTGCGCGAGCAGTTCGATGTCGCCGCCACGTTCACGAAGTGGTGGGATATGCAGCTCGATGGTGTTGATGCGATACAGCAAATCCTGCCGGAACTCCCCCGTGGCTACCATCTCGTGTATATCGGCGTTGGTCGCGCACAGCAAGCGCACGTTGATATGGATGGGCGTGGTTCCGCCCAAACGGGTTACTTGTTGCTTTTCGATGGCCGTGAGCAGTTTCATCTGCATGGCGGGCGTTAGGTTTCCAATCTCGTCTAAGAAAAGCGTACCTCCCGACGCGATTTCAAACCTACCGCTCTTCTCTTTTTTGGCATCGGTAAACGCCCCCTTTTCATACCCGTAAAGTTCACTTTCGAACAGTGATTCGGGGATGGTTCCCAGGTCGATGTGCACGAAAGGTTTATCGGCCCGCGAGGAGGTGTGATACAGCAGGTGGGCGACCAGATCTTTCCCCGTGCCGTTCTCGCCCAATATCAAGATATTGGCATCAGTGTCTTTCAGCTTGTCGATGGTCTCAAAAAGGGCGAGCATTGGTACACTCTCCCCGATGATTTCGGGGAAGGACTGGTGGCTTTGCAATGCCGCCACCTGCTTTTTTAGTCGTGACACCTCCGTGCGGCTGCGGCGCAACTGCACGGCAGATGCCACCGTGGCCAACAGCTTGTCCTTGGCCCAAGGCTTGGGGATAAAATCAGTGGCACCCGCTTTAATGGCTTGCACCGCTTTCTCCGTGTCGGAATAGGCGGTAATGAAGATCACCACGGCATCGGGATCGATCTCTTTTATCTTTTTCAACCATAGAAAACCCTCCTGCCCGCTATCGGCATCTTGCGTGAAGTTCATATCCAGCAAGATTACGTCCGGCTCGAACGTCTCCATGAAATGAGGCACCCGTTCGGGCTGGGTAGTAACCTTCACCTTCTCCACGTGCGGTTTCAGCAGCAGGTTGAGGGCGAAGAGAATATCCTCGTTATCGTCGATGATCAGTATTTTTCCTTGTTTTTGCATATTGCGATCTATATATCCACTTCACTCCAAGGCACCACTTGCGCCACGCTTCGCTCCTGGCGCTCGTCGCCTCCATAGACCAACGTCTTGGTCAGCTTCACCTTCGTTTCAAGGGCGGCGTAATAATTCAAACCCTTAAACAGATCGGGCATAACGGTTCGCGTGGCTTTTATCTCCACGATTTCGGTTTCACGCGGCTTCTCGATAAGCAAATCCACTTCATTGCCGTGAGAGTCACGCCAAAACCACAAGTCTGTTTGCCTCTCATTTTTATGGTATCTCTTTTTCACGTACTCCGAAATGACCATATTTTCGAATAATGCCCCCTTTATGGCTTGGTTATCCATTTGAGACACATCGTTTATCCTAAGCAAATGGCATAACAATCCCGTGTCGTGAAAATAGAGCTTCGGTGACTTTGTAACACGTTTGCTGAAGTTTCTGTAATAGGGTTGCAACAAGAAAATCACGTAACTGTTTTCTAAAGCGGATAGCCACGATTTAACCGTTGGAGATGATATACCGCACTCCTTTGCCAAACTGCTCATATTCAGGATTTGTCCAGCCCTGGTGGCGCATAACGCTAAAAACTTTCGAAACAAACTCATGTCTTGAATAGCAAGCAACTCACTTACATCTCGCTGAATATAAGTCTCAATGTAATTGGGGTAGAAATCCGCTGGTTTAATGTCACGGTCGTAGATTGCCGGGTAAAATCCTTTAAGCAAATGTGCTGTATAGTCATTTTGAAGCCATCCGGCACTTTTTAATTCCTGGAAATCGAACGGGAACAATCTGAAAATGGCAACCCTACCCGCCAGACTTTGGGTGATGCTTTGCATCAGGTGAAAGTTTTGCGAACCCGAAAAAATAAACTGCCCCATTATCCCGCTGTCATCTACAATAGATTGCACGTATGAAAACAGGTGTGGCACTCGTTGCACCTCATCGAAAATAACCTGCTTATCGTATTGTTTCAAAAAGCTGCGGGGATCATTTTCCGCGAAACTTCGCATGTCAGGATCTTCAAGGCTCACGTACCTGTAATCAGAAAACATCCCTCTTAGCAAGGTTGTTTTACCCGACTGCCTTGGTCCCGTGAGAACAATGACAGGGTACTTATCAACCATCTGTCTCATTGCGCCCACTATTTCTCGGTGAACTAACATGGTTATTCTTTGAATTCGTTCGCGGTGCAAATATAGTGGATATTTTATTATTACACAAGAAATATTTTAAGTTTACACAAGCATAATTTTAAATATGCACAAATAATATTTTAGATTTACACAGATTGGATTTTATATTTACACAAGTCAGGCTTTAAATTTGCAGTGCTATGAATTTGTCCGACAGTATCAAACCTGTTTTATCTTTATCCACCTTCCAGCCTTTTGTGACAATTGTAAGCCTTAAACGACCAATTTTGAACCTAACGCGTATTTACCCTACAAATGTACATATATTTCCTTTATAAAAAGTGTGCGAAATCGAACATTTTTTGTGCGAAGCCGCACATTTAACGAACGGGGCAGAGAATGTATCTGTCTATTTATAAGCAAGTTATCCACTTGGCACATCTTTTGTTATACGGTTTTCATTATGAGATACACTTGTTTCATTCTGCTTGTCCTTCTCTCTTTGGGACAGCTCAACGCCCAAGAGACGCTTCGTTTGACGTTGAACGAAGTGGTGGCGCTTGCCCGGAAACAGTCGCCACAAGCGGTGGCGGCACGGCACCAGTATCGGGCTGCCTACTGGAACTGGCGCTCGTTCAAGGCCGATTACTTGCCGAGCCTCACCTTCTCGTCCAGTTCGCAACTCAACCGCTCCATTAGTCCCATCACCTTACCCGATGGGACGGACAGTTTCGTGCAACGAAACCAGTTGCTCAATGGCGGCACGTTGACCATTAACCAAAACGTCGCCTTGCTGGGTGGGAGCTTTTTCGTGCAAAGCGGGCTGCAGCGGCTGGATATTTTTTCCGAAAGGCAGAAGTCGTTCAAGTCCACCCCCGTGTTGATTGGCTATTCGCAAAGTCTTTCCGGGTACAATTCTCTGAAGTGGAACAAGCGGATTGAGCCCGTGCGGTATGAAGCGGCCAAAAAGCAATATGTAGAGACACTTGAGTTAACGGCTTCGGCGGCGGCGATGAAGTTTTTCCAACTGGCCACGGCGCAGAGCAATTTTCAATCGGCAAGCTACAATTACGCCAATGCCGACACGCTGTTTCACTACGCGCAGGGGCGTTACGAAATCGGCACGATAACCGAGAACGAGATGTTGCAGCTCGAGATCAATTACCTCACGGAACAGACGAACCGACTGAATGCCCGCATCGAGATGGACGACCGCATTCAAGATTTACGCAGTTTCCTGGGAATTACCGAGAACGTGGATATCGTGGTGGATGTGAGCGAATCGGTTCCCGACTTCACGGTTCCCGTGAACGAGGCGCTGCAGCTTGCCCTGCAAAACAGCCCCGATATGGAGCTGCTTGCCCTGCAAAAACTGCAAAGTGAAAGCGCGCTGGCTTCCGCCGAAGCCTCGCGGGGATTTAAAGCCGATCTCTACATGCAGTTGGGACTGTCGCAAACCGACACCCATTTTGATAAAGTCTATCAAAACCCGCTGAACCAGCAGTTGGTCAGCTTGGGCATTCGTATTCCCATCTTGGATTGGGGTGTGGGACGGGGACGGGTGGAGGTGGCAAAGAGCAACCTCGAAAGGGTAAAAATCAATATCGCCCAAGCGCAGATCGATTTTGAAGCCAACGTGATAAAGCTGGTGAAGCAGTTCAACTTGCAGGCCGCCAAGGTCGCCATCGCGCGAAAGACATCGGAGCGTGCCGCTCGCCGCAACGACGTGGCGTACCGCCTCTACCTGCTTGGGAAATCGACCGTGCTCGACCTGAACGCCGCCATTGCCGAGAAAGACCGCTCTCAACGCTACTATATCAGCGAACTGCGAAGCTACTGGAGCCTCTATTACGGTTTGCGGAGCATCACGGGATGGGATTTTGAAAAAAACCATCCGGTTTTAAATGAAGTCATTGATTAGTTTTTTCGTGTAAAAGTAAAGTGTAACTTTATTTTTACATGTATTTTTAAAGTACAACTTTATTATTGCATGGATTTTTGATATAAGAATGCAGACATCAAATATTATATTTCAACGCCTTGGACGGGTAACCCGTTAGACGTAAAGGCAGTAAATATTCCAACATGGCACCAATGGCTATCGGCCAATAGCTAAAAACTAACAGTGAATAACTAACGGTCAATAGCATCAGCAAAAAACTAAACATAATGGAAAAACTAGAACCCCAAACTCGGAATTCGAATCAAGGAATGAATAACTCCTTCCACGAATCCCGCGATTCCACCATGGACAAGAAACTACCCAAGAAATCGTTCTTTCAGAAATATAAATTTCATTTATCGGCAGGCGTCCTCTTCTTGGCCTTTCTTGTTTACGTGCTTTTCAGCGTGTCGGGTGGGCGGAAGCTGCGCATTGACAACGAGAAAATATCCATAGCCGATGTGGCGGAAGACAAGTTTTTGGATTACGTGGATACCGAGGGTATCGTGCAACCCATCATGACTATCAAGCTTAACGCCATGGAGGCGGGGATGGTGCAGCAAATCGTTGCCGAGGAGGGGGCGATGCTCAACCAAGGTGACACGGTGTTGGTGCTGAAAAACCCCGACCTGGAACGGGTTATTGAAGAGCAACAAGACGAATGGGAAAAACAACACATTCTCTATGAAGAGAAAAAGGTGGAAATGGAACAAAAGTCAATCCTTCTACGCCAGCAAACCCTGCAAGCCCGCTACGAGCTGAGCAGATTGGAGAAAGATTTCGAGTTGGGACAAGAAGAGTTCGCCATGGGCGTGAAAAGTAAGGCGCAGCTCGATGTACAGCAAGAGGAGTATAACTACAAAACCCAAAACACCACTCTGCAGTTGGAGGGACTTCGCCACGATAGCGCCGCCACCCTGTTGCGCCGCGAACTGATGGATAGAGACCTGGAGCGTGCCCGGAAAAACACCGCTCACGTCCGGGGACGAATGGACAACCTGGTGGTTCGCGCGCCCATTTCCGGACAACTCAGTTTTTTGAAAGCAACATTGGGGCAACGTGTCGGTCAATCCGAAAGCATAGGCGAGATAAAAGTGATGGACAACTTCAAGCTGAGCACCCGGTTAAGTGAATATTACATCGACAGGATCACGGTTGGTTTGCCCGCGTCGGTAACCTATCAAGGCGAAAAATACCCGCTCAAGGTGTCGAAAGTGGTTCCCGAGGTAAAGGATCGGCAGTTTGAGGTGGAGTTGGTTTTCGTCGGTGAAAAACCCGATAACGTGCGCATCGGGAAAAGTTACCGTGTGCAGGTGGAACTGGGACAGCCTGAGACGGCTATCGTGATCCCGAGGGGCGACTTTTTCCAAACAACGGGTGGACAGTGGATTTACAAGATGAACAGGTCGGGCGACCGTGCCGTACGCGTCCCGATAACTATCGGGCGACAAAACCCCACGCGATACGAGGTGCTTTCGGGGCTCGATCCCGGCGATAAGGTCGTGGTAAGCGGGTACGCCAATTTTGGCGACGTGGAGGAACTGCTTATTAAATAGTTTCGAGTTAAAAATCGGCAGGTTCGAGTTGTAAGAGTTTTAGTTGAGGGTTCAACGTTGATGACAGACAGACAAAAATTGCGAATACCTATGTTTCTACATTATCTAAAAATAGCGTGGCGAAACCTGTGCAAGTACAAGACCCAAACCGTTGTCAGCATATTGGGTTTGGCTATCGGCTTCACGGCGTTCGCGTTCACCCTATCGTGGATCCGGTACGAGATGGGGTACGACAGCCATAATCCCGACAGAGATAGGATTTATATGGTTGCCAAAGTAAATAAAAAGGAAGAAGGAGGTTTGTCTAAAAGAGTACCGGATGCCTTGGCTGAATACCTGAAAAATAGTTTTCCTGAAGTGGAAGCAGCCACCATGGTGGGAGTATATAACAATATGATGATTAATGACTCTTCGGTTTCCTTGCATTCGATTCACACGGACACCGCATTTTTCAACGTTTTTTACCCCGATATGGCTGTCCAAATCCCGGAGCCATTGCCTAAAAATGGCATTACTTTCGTTACCTCACCCGGGTACCGGATATTGAAGCAAAGCGGCTTACCTGACAGTTTACTGATGGATTACAAAACAGTTCCCCGGAAAAATCTTCACAGTAATGTTGCCTACGATCAAATAACTGTTCGCCCTTCCAAACTGACTGACGAGAGATATTCACCGTGGGTGTATTATTCAAAATCGGCATTTATTCGTGTTTATCCGGGAATAAATATTGACGCATTACAACAGAAACTCGACAGCATCGAGGTAGAAAATTCAATGCAAGGGGTAATGTCCTACAAACTCATTCCCCTGAAAGAGGTGCATTACACTATCCCCAATGCTGACACGAACATCAAGTTTAATCACTTGCGGATATTTGTCGGCGTAGCCTTGCTGGTTTTTTTGTGCGCGCTGTTCAACTACGTGATGCTGTTTATCAACAGGATTAAGGTCAGGAGCCGGGAACTGGCTTTGCGGAAAGTGACGGGTAGCGGTACCATGCAGTTATTGACTTTGCTGCTTTGCGAGTTCTTGATAATTCTGCTTTTATCGCTGTTCATCGGTGGTCTGCTTACCGAATTGCTTTTCCCCGTTTTCACGAAACTGTCGCAAATTGAAGCTCCGAGAAGCTATTTCGCGGGAGAGATGGCGCTGTACGCGATTGGGTTAATCATTCTTTCGGGAATTTTCGCTTTCGTCCCCGTCCATTATTTTATGAAACGGAGCATTTCTGAAAATATTCAACCCGAGACGAGACGACGTTTCGGTTTCAAAAACAGTTTCACGCTCATAAGTATCGGCTTACAACTTTTTATTGGCATTTTACTTATTTTCTCAACATCGGTTTTTTTCTATCAGATACGGTTATTAAATCGTGGCGAAATCGGCTTTAACAGACAAAACGTTAACCAGATGGATATGTGGTCATTGCATGACCCTGTCCTGTTAGAAGAGGTGAAAAGTGTTCCGGGGGTGGAAGATGCCATCTATTTTCCACAGGCTTTTTTACCAAGTAGAGGCAGTGCATCTACCCGAATTATGTTAGACAAAGGAACACCTTCGGAACGCATGCAAGATTTCGAATTGTTTAATGTCCATGCGCCCTATTTTTTCGAGTTCTTTGATATACAATTGCTTCAAGGACGTGTAATGGATGAAAACGAAACAGGTGTATGCATAATAAATGAAACCGCGAAAAAACTGATTGGAAAAGAAAATCCCCTTGGCGAAAAGTTGAACGATTACTGGACGATTGTCGGCATAATCCCCGATTTGCATGTTCAGTCTCCCTTACTGCCCATTCAGCCTACCATATACCGAACGCTAAAAGATGGCGGTGGTGCCAATGTGATCGGAAGCACCATTGCCTATAAATACGCGAAAGATTTTCGCGAAAAAACGGAACAAGCCATAGAAGAAATTGCAAGGAAAAAAGACAATATGCCCTACAATCGGGGAAACTTCACGAATATGGAAGAGGTTTACTCCGAATATACTAAATCGGAGCGTTGGTTGCTTATCTTGTTGGGTGTCATGACCGCCGTAGCCATCACGATCGCCGTTCTCGGCATTTACTCGATGATCACGCTGGGGTGCAACCAGCGGCGTAAGGAGATGGCCATTCGCAAGGTGAACGGCGCGAAGGCGAAAGAGATTTTGGCGCTTTTTTTCCGCCAGTACCTCGCGGTGACGGTAGCGGCTTGCGCGGTGGCGTTCCCCGTCGGCATTTACGTGATGCAGCGATGGCTGGAGCAGTACACCCGCCGGGTGTCGATGGAGTGGTGGCTTTTCGCGGGCGTGTTCGTCTTGGTAGTCGCCATCGTTTTCATTAGCATGGCGTTCAGGGTATGGAAGGCGGCAAACGAAAACCCGGCAGAAGTGGTGAAAGCGGAATAAACTTTAATAAAAGCGCTCTTTTATAACTATAACAACAAAATGTTTCTGGGAAAAGTGACAAAAACAGGGGATTATTTCCTTTTATACAAGGAAAAATACATCCTTTTTGTCCAATAATAAAAATGTGCATTAATATTTATAAACCCAAAATCTTGACGTTTGAAGTCATGGCGCTA
Organism: Petrimonas sp.; assembly: GCA_012839475.1. Taxonomy (GTDB): domain Bacteria; phylum Bacteroidota; class Bacteroidia; order Bacteroidales; family Dysgonomonadaceae; genus Proteiniphilum. The sequence continues at coordinate 17,685 of DUNG01000033.1, forward strand.
AAATGTTGAAAAATGATCAAAACAGAAAAATTACAGAAGACTTTCCGTACAGAAGTGATAGAAACGTGGGCGTTGTCCGACGTGAGTATCGAGATTAAAGAGGGCGAATTTGTCGCCATCATGGGACCATCGGGTTGCGGGAAAACCACGCTGCTCAATATCTTGGGCTTGTTAGACAATCCCACGTCGGGACAGTACTACCTCAACGGTACCGATGTATCCAAATTTACCGAAAACAAGCGAACCGACTTGCGTAAAGGGGTTATCGGGTTCGTGTTCCAAAGCTTCAACCTCATCGAGGAGTTGAATGTTTACGAAAACATCGAGCTGCCGCTATTGTATATGCGGATCCCGGCCGCGGAGTGCAAACGGCGCGTGAAAGAGGCGATGAACCGGATGGCTATTTCGCACCGCGAGAAGCATTTCCCGCAACAGCTATCGGGCGGGCAGCAACAACGCGTGGCCATAGCGCGTGCCGTGGTGGCTAACCCGAAGCTTATCCTTGCTGACGAACCCACGGGAAACCTCGACAGCAGCAACGGTGCCGAGGTAATGGGGTTGTTATCGGAATTGCACAAGGAGGGGAGTACCATCGTAATGGTTACGCACAGTCAGCACGATGCCGGGTATGCCGATAGGATAATCAACCTGTTCGACGGTAAAGTGGTGCCGGAAGTGGTGTTGTAAAGTCAAAAACGTTTGTTATTGTATGAATAAAATAGATACTACCTTTCAAAGAGATTATTATAATGCTAATCTAAAAACTTTTTTGATGGCCGTGAGCAGTTTCATCTGCATGGCGGGCGTTAGGTTGGCAATCTCTTCTCTTTTTTGGCATCTGTAAATGCTTATAATTAAGATTTACAAGAACTTGATTAGTAAAATACAGGATCTACCATACAAGGCTTTAAAATATATCAAACGCTTTGTCTGGGTAGAGGTGCTTATAGAAATCGATTACCATGTGAACTATCATCTGCTCGTGTGTTACATCCTGATAAAAATATTCAACCTCGGCACCTTTCTCCTTCAGGTTTTCATATAGTGTATCCCCACAAGTCGTGTTAACATATCGGTCTGTAAAACAGTTGTACAAATGAACCTTACCTTTTGGAATCCAATCATTGGGAATGGAGTTTCTTTTCAATGCCTCCATAACTAATTGACGATATTGATTTTCTTCGTTGTGTAAAAAATCCTCATTGAAATAGTTGTTCAGATCGCTCCCGAGATAAGGTGTAACTTCACCAATCATCCTACTTCCATTGCATAATTCAGGAAATTCCTCCAACAACTTGCCTTTAAAAATTTGGGCGAAGTTGAGGTTCAAATTTTCATAATAGTTCAGTGACCATAGCACGTACGGTCCAACGGCATATTCAGAATAACAACTCTCAAACAGGTCTTTAATAAAGAGCTCCGGATAATAGGCACCTCCACCGATAAAGATATCTTTCACCTCTATACCCAACTCTTCATGCAAAGTGAGGTATCGATCTAACGCTAACGCACCGGAAGCTCCGAGAGAATAACCAAACAGGGTAATCCTGTTAGGCAGCTTGTATTGATATTGATTATAAATAAACTCTTTGGCTGCCAGATAAAAATCTGCACCTGTTTCAGCTAAATTTTCGTGCTGAATGATAGATATGGGCTGATTAGAACTGATACCCAGACCAATCCCATCCGGAATCATGCATACGTAATCACCCAGCCCAATCAACAGTCCTTCTACACTGTATCGCACATCGGTACCGCTCATGCCTTTGGTTTTGAAAAAAGGATAGATAATGATTACACCTTTAGGTTTTCTTTTTTTAGGATAATATATCAGGCCTGATGCCACGGTGGATTTACCATGGGGATCTTTGGTATTATATGCTACACCATGTACCGTGTAATCTTTTGCAAGCGCGACATAAAGGTTAACCTTGTCAAGTATCTTTTTTGATTGCTGTTCGTCATAACCAATTTCTGATAACATCTGTTTGGGAGTAGTTTCAAAATCTCTTGAAACCTGCCTGATAAGCTCTCCCATTTTTACATCCTCTTCGAAAAGCTGATGGTTGTAATTAACATATTCGATTTTCTCAAAGTCAATATCTGACACTCTTTCACAGCAGAGAAGAGAGAAAGCGATCATCAATAATATTGAAAAAGAGTACTTCATCTGTAATATTAATTAGTTTGTTGTGGTCACACCTCAAAAATAATATTTGACCTGTAATGTACCCATGCGACCATCCATCGGATAAGATTCATTTATATTCAGATCAAATGCATGAACCATTGCAGATGCTTCCAGATTTTGGAAAATCTGATATTTCATTCCCACGCCTACATAAATTGCACTTTGGTCGGGAAGGTAAGCCATTAAAGCGTTTATTGAGAACAAGCCGGAAAATGGGTAATAAATTTGCCCAGCGAAGCTCCAACGAGAAATAGTTAACCGTCTTAAAGAGTGCTCTGTATACATATATGACGAAATAAGGTCGGTTATGTCATCAGGCTTGTTTGTATAGAGGGCTTCGGCTTGTAGGATAAAGTTGTTTTGAAAAATTTTATCTATCCCCATTGAAGCCTGAACGACATCTACCTTATCACTGTTTTTTCGAGAATCGTGGAAATATGAACCCTCAAATCTGATGCTGAACTCGTTCAGTTCAGTCGTGAAGCCTCCTCCTGCAACCAAATGATAACGTTTATACACCCCTCCCAGTAGTTGAAATTCTAAGCTGCGGTAAAGATTTCGGTGCAATATGGCTATAGTAGGGGAACCTCGTTTATCAGCCGAAACGGCAAGTTCACTGGTTGCAACTTCGTTGTGATAATAAGCGGCACGCACGGCGTCACATCCCATTCTCTCGGGGTAGGTGAAATTAAGAAAAGGAGATGAGTCAAATATATCATTAGGATGCCACAATACTGTATTCCCCCAGTTAATTCGTTGCCGACCCAAGCTGACTTCCAGTTTATCAGTGCTCCACCGCATTAAAAGTCGATCCAGGATAAGATTCAACCATTTATCCTCTTTATCTATCAGCAAACAAGACAATTTCAGTAGATTATGGTTGTCTGTTGACGTTTCTTTGACCAATCGTAGAAGAGTGCTATTCCCAAATGAGAGGTTTGTTTGATTGCTAATCTGAATATCAAAATTCTTGTTTATGCTCCAATTAAAATTCAATCTTTGACAGGTTATATTTTGCCATAAAGCTTCATCGAATGGATTGGGCTCAGTTTCTCCAATCAGGGAATAGTTGTTGATGTATCCCGACAGAGAAACTTGAGCATTTGTACAGAGGCAGTACAGCTGAATAATAGAGAATGCTATTATTAACCTACCGAACATAAGTTTCGTCTTTTGTTATCCGACCATCCTCAAGCGTTATGAGTCGTCTCGCCTTGTTCATAACACGCGGATCATGGGTTGAAAAAAGAAAAGTAACCTTCTCTTTTTCATTAAGAAGAAGCATGGTATTAAGCAATGTTTCCGCGGCTTCCGTGTCCAGATTTGCAGTGGGCTCATCCGCGAGTATAAAGAGGGGCTTAGAGGCTAAAGCGCGAGCCACTGCAACCCTCTGCTTTTGACCACCGGAAAGGGCATAGGGACGAGAACGAGCACGATCTTTCATGCCAATTAATTCTAGCAGTTCGGCCGTTCGCCTGTTTCGTTGCTCTTTATTGGTTCCTTGTAATTCCATGATAAACGATATATTCTCTTCCACCGTCAAAACTGGAATGAGATTGAGGAATTGAAAAACAAATCCTATGTTATGCAAGCGAAATTTTACAAGCTCTTTCTCTTTAAGCTGATTAATATCCTTTCCTTTCACGAAAACCCTTCCGGAAGAGGGAGTGGCAAGTCCTCCTATCAGATTCAGAAGGGTTGTTTTTCCGGAGCCGGAAGGACCTACTACCGCGGTAAACTCACCGCTCGTGATGCTTAAATTGACGTGGTCTGTTGCTTTAATCTCCGATTTGCCATTAAGAAACAGCTTGCAAAGGTTCTCTGTTCTTACGATTATGGATCTGTTATTATTTATAACCTCATTCATAACTATGTATACATTTACTTCAAAACCTTTTTAACAGGTGATATGGATGCCATCATACTAATAATTGACACCAACGCAAATATATGAACAAAATCTCTTTTATTTATCATGGGATAGATAATTGTTCCAAAGCCATATCCTGCTTGATTGTTAAATATAAACTGGATGTCGATGCCCGATTTCGAAGAGATCAATACAACGATCAAACATAAAATCAGCCCTATCATAGTACCTATCAGGGTTACAAAAAGTGTCTCTATTACAATCATAAGCGTGATGTGATTTCCACCCATTCCAACTTTTTTCAACATGCTGAACTCACCTTTTCTCTCCAGCACAGACATCAACATGAAGTTCGCGATGCTGAATGCCAAAGCGGTAAAAAAGAGGGCTAAAAACAAGAAGTTGGCTATTTTTTGCCAGGCCCCCAACAACTGCATAAGCGGATACACTTCATCCCACTTTTTGACATCATGTTCAGGCAACAATCGAGATAGCTTCTGCTTGGCCTTATTACACTCCTGCAAATTGTTTACAGCGACAGCAACTTCATGCACAACACCGTCAGGAATATCTAAATAGGGCATTAAATCAGTGTTTTGCACAAAAGCTGTTACGTTGTCAAATCTTTTGCTGTTGGTTTGAAACAATCCTCCCACCCTAAACTGCACTTTTTGAATCTCTCCCGAGGAGCTTTGCATAGAGATAATGATTCTCGATTTAAGAGCTACGTTCAACCTGTCGGCAGAGCGTTGGCTTATTACTATGGGCCGTGCGATATCACTTTCGAAAAAGGTTCCATGACAACTGTCAATAGTGCTATAAATAGAGGAGACCTTTATCTCTTCATCTCTATCCACACCAATTAGGGTGAGTCCCACGCTCGTTTGAGCGGTAGATAAAAGGGCATTGGTTTTCAATCGATAAGATGCGCAACTCACTTCACTTACAGCATCTAGAGCCTCTTTTATCGTCTGTTTATCCATAAACTCGGAGACATCATTCGTATCTGAAAAAGCGTTGGCATGAATTTGCAAATAGGAGGTCTGCATATCGATATGTTCCACGAAACAACTGTTCGCCCAACCGTTGATAAAGGCGACAACAAATGAAGCTGCAAAGACCCCTGTTGCAATAATAATGATTAATAAACTGCTTCGGCTTTTCCTCCTGAAAATATTTCTACAAGCCATTTTATAGATAATCTTCATCAGCTTTCCCTTTTACTCAACCCTTCATCAACTTTTAACCGTTGTATAATAATGACCGGATATGCAATAACCGCCAGACAAATACAGAAGACGATCAGAAATTGCTCTATAAACAGAGAGAGATCAAATGAGAGATATATTTCCGCGTATATGAAAAATTTTTTCAATGTTTCGGCTGCTTCACCATACAGTGGTATAGGATTGTTACTGAAATAATATACAATAGGCAAACTTACTATAACGGCCAGGATTAAACCCACGAAGGCAACCATTATAAGCTCATAAAACATGGTTCGACTCAGTTTATCCCGCGGCATTCCAATAGATACCAGTACCGAGAATTCAAGCTTTCGCTCCTTCGTCATCAAGATAACGGCACCTAAAATATTTGACCCAACAAGCAGGTAGAGAAAAAACATGACAATAAATCCGATGGCATCGGTTATTCGAAAATAGACCAAATGCTCATCTATAAGCAACTTCCAGTCTCGTATTTCATATTCGTCTGAAGAAAAATCACTTTGAATAAAAGATTCAATTACCTCAACCTTGTCCAATTTGTCTGACATGATATAGATTTCGCTATAACAATCATCAGCTTGAAACAGCTCTTGCGCGGCAGATAACGTCATGAACATGCTGTTTATGTCAACCGTGGCGACCGGCAGTCCGATCACACCTTGAACAGGGAACAGCCCTACAGCGCTCACTCCGTGATATCCCACACCCATAACTGCAATGGTGTCGCCAATGCCTATATTTAATAAGTTTCTCATGTTTTCACCTATAATTACTCCTCTGTCAAATTCAGAGAACCACTCTCCTTCTACCATTTCTGAAACCATTCTGATACGGTCCTTTTCGGATTCCGGATCGATACCAACTAAAACAACCGCCCTGCTTGAGCTGGAAGATGAATGAGATATAAGTGCATAGGCTCGGAGGGTGGGCAGAACACGCTTCACGTGTGGAAGTATTGAAATTGAATCTAAAATAGCCGAATCTATGCACATTATATCGTCGATAGATCGGGTTTGTGAATAACTTTTTGACCTTATCTCGATATGTCCACCTGAAATTTTCAGAATGCTGTCGGCAGAAGAGTTAAGTACCCCCTTTTTAAAGGAGCCAAAAAGGATACAGAAAAACGCGGCAATAAAAACAGAGGATACAATTGACATTGCTCGATAGGGATTCCTTTGTAGATTCAGCCAAGCCAATTTTATCATAGAACGAATAGTTAATGTACAAAGGTGTACTTTTATTTCAGAATAATTACTTGAAAATCCCTGTAAAAATAAACTATTAGTTAAGTCGTTTCATGTTTTGCAGTGAGAAAAAGCTCTCCTTGATTGATGGGTCAATCGCGTAATTTAATATCTTTATAATCGTTTTACATCCCTCTTTATCTGCTGGTATTACCTCTACATGCAACGGGAAGTGATGTCCTTCATACGTTTCTATATTGTTTGAGGTAAGTGTTCTGATTAATACGTTATCCTCGTCGTAATACTCTATTTTGCGTTCTACAAAACTTGTTTTGCTAATCCAAATGATTAGTTTATTCCAAATAGTAACACTTTCAGGAGTTGGTGTTAAGAGCAGTTTATAACAGAGATCCCCGTGAATTTTCTCTTCTCCCGACAAATCGTGGTTGAACTCGTAGAGAAATGAGCTGCTGTTTAACATGTCATCGATTGTAAAATCGCTTCCCAGCCATGAACTGCCCGTAGCCGAGGCGGCTATTTTAACTGTTCTTTCTATCGCGGGCTGCCAGCTCCATATATCTTCGTCTCTTTTGAGAAATGCCTGTCCCTTCTCTTTCGGCGGCGACACGATGAGAATCATGCCCATATCTATTGACTTTCCCCAGGTTTTAATCCCGATTGAACGTTCCCAGGTCGGTCTGTAAATAGTCATATCTGCTTGGGCAAGAAAGTCATTGATATTGCGGTTTTTTTGGGCTTTTTCAATAATCTGGGAAGCACTCATCGACTGAGCAGAAACTAGCGGTATCCACAATAGTATTAGCGTTGTTATTTGAATTACTCTTAATATCATAACCTATCCTTAATGCCTATGTTTTTGGGTAACAAACCAACCATTTCTTGTTGCCGTAACATCATTTACAGTTGTTCTTTAATGATATTGTCAAGAAAACTGACTTTCCCTATCGAATAAATCGAATGGGAAAGCCAGTTGTACCAATTAAATGTAGTTAAATGGCTAGAAGTAGAATGCTGCTCCTAAAGACATATTGTTTCCATCAAGATCAAGACCAAATCGGGTAACCTTGAAGTCACTGTCTTTCATACTCGCGTGAAGAAGGCCAACGGATCCCATCTTCGCTAAAAGTTTTACCCGATTGCTGACAGCAAAAGAGATACCTGGCCTTACACAGAGTTCTATGGCTGTAAGGTTGGAATCAGAAGATTTGTCAGAAATCGAATTAATTCCTAAAACGCCGTCAGCGAAAATCTCAAACCCTCCTTCCCTTATTAGCGTGTAGCGAACGTAGGGTGCTAAACGTAATGAACTGACACCACCTCCGTCATCAGAGGAAACATCCGCTGCTGTACTGACAATCGTGTTTAACAGGGCTTTATAATCTGTTATATCCAGTGATCCAAATGCCGCGTATCCTTTAATATAACCGAAACTTACCCCTACAGCAGCATTGGGTAGCAACTGATACCCTATTTCAGGGAGAAATTTAAAAGAAGAACCGCTTGCGTCGGGAGCAACTTCATAGTCCAAATCTTCATCTTCAAAATCCGAAAAATCAGATAAATCCCCAAAACCTTCAGCTCCCGCTACTTTACTGGTAGTGAAGCCAAAAGTGCCGCCCACGTAAAATTGTGCAAATCCTTGAGCACAAATAAACACCAATGCGAAAACAATAGCTAATCTTTTCATACGATTATTTTTTTTAATTGTTTGGTGTATGGAACCTTTGATGATTATTTAAATCATGTCAGTTTCATACAAAATAATATTAAATATAGTTTATGTCACCTGATTAATCTACGCGATGATACAAATTATTAATAGCATGTTTATTTACAAATCGTAAAAATCATTCACAAACTGTAAAAAATGTCAGAAAATTGTGAAAATCTTTTTTCTCCCTTCCCGCATCTACTCTGTCTTTAATGAAAATTTTAAAATCGAAATAGCAGGTATTAAGCTTAGTACTGCATTCACCCCACAAATATAGCTATAATTTCATTATAAACGGGCCTTACAGTGTATCTGTCTCCGTGGTAAGCATATTCGTTTGACGGTAAAGTGGTGCCTGAGGTGGTGTTATAATCGTATCTCGGACGCTTCTATTCCTTTACCTTTTCTTTGTAAAGGTTCCAGCGATTGATCACGTCACGTACGTAGCGTACCGTCTCGTCGCCACGGAAGTAGCCACTTTTGCTGACCGGGTCGGTATAGTACTGCTCCAGCCGCTTTAGCTGGATGTACTTCTCCACGTGACCTTCCCACAGGGAGTCGTCGCCCCCGTACTTCCGGGCCAGTGCCCGGGCATCCATCACGTGGCCTATCCCGCCGTTGTAGGCAGCCAGTGCCATCTTTAGTTGCTCTTCCCGTGATTCTATGGGGCGAAAATTGTTGAGCAGCTTGCGGAGATACTCCGCCCCCGCGCGGATATTCTCTGCTGGGTTGGTCAGCGCATCGGTTTCCAGGCCGAGTGAGGCGGCAGTGCCGGGCATCAGCCCCATCAGTCCAGTCGCTCCCGCCCACGAGACTCCTTCGGGGTTGAAGTGCGACTCCTGGTAGGAGACCGAGGCTAATAGACGCCAATCGATGTTGAACTGCTCGCCAAACTGCTTGAAGTAGATGTCGTAAGGGGAGATAACCCCCGGTGCCAGGAGCGAGTGAAAGGGTACCCGATCGGTGGGATCGTACCCTTTCGCCTCTTCGAAATAGCGTTTCATCACGCTCACGAAAACGGGTTTGGTCGTGGTGTCCTGAAACCAGAGATCAAGCGAGTCGGCCAACCGGGGCGTGTCTTTCCGCACCGCCCACGATGAACGCTGGTCGAAGCTAAGTTGTAGGTGGACATCCAGGTTTCGGAAGTAGGTCTGATTGAGGCGTGCAAGGTCGTCATCGGCCACGGTGTACTCGATGCTCCCGTCCGAGACCCCTCGGATCAGGTCTTCCACGGCAGTGGTATCGTTTTCGATGACATCGAGGAGGATACCCCCACCCAACTCCCTGTTTAGGTTGTTGAGTCGCTTGTGATAGTGAGAGCCGGCGAGTAGGGTGACCCTTTGTCCGATCAGCTGGGTGACGTCGGTCACCATCGACTCGGTCGGCTTTACCCGTTGGACGAGCACCTGATGGGCCACCTGTTTTAACCCGCTGTAAATTACAGAATCTTTTAGCGTGTTCGTTACCGGGAGGTCGTACGCGATCACGTCACCCTCCCCATCATGCAACATGCGAAGCATCGCCGAAACGTTATTGGCTGCCTCAACGTGCGGTACCAACCCGTAGTGATGGCAGAAGTCCCTTATCATATCGTAGTGGTACCCCATGGGTTGGTCTCGGTAGATAAAGTAGGAGGTGGAGCTGTTGAGGGTGATGACCCGCAACGTGTCGCTTTGGAGTATCTCCGGGAAATCGTGACCTTGCCCCTTTCCGGAACAGCCACTGGCAAGGCAGGCGATGAGTAGGGGAAGCAAGCCCGCTATTTTTTTCATGTCAATCAGCTGTTTAATCCGCGTAAAGATAGTAAAAAAGCATATAAATTACGCTACATTGATGGTTGTTGACTTGCGTAATTTAAATAAAATGAGTATTTTGTGTCTGATTGGCGGTTGAAATGTGTCGTTAGGTTTACCCGTGCCTTTTGCTGTTAACTGTTACCATTGTTTTTGCACTTACGTGCTATCATTATGTATTAGCAATACGTTTTGCCCTTAAGTTTAATCGTTTAAGTTTACCATAAAATAGGATGAAGCGATACCTGTTCCCGTTCTTGGTCGTTTTTCTTTGCAACTTCTCCGTTGGCTTGCAAGCGCAGGAGAGGGAGTGGCGGGTGCTGGTGGAGCAGATGGCTGAAGAGGAGGGGGCACGTGTCGATGCCATCGAGAACCTGTATGAAGAGCTTCTCTACCTGGAGCGCCATCCGATGGACCTGAATCGCGTGAGTCGTGACCAACTGGAACGGTTTCCCTTGCTGTCATCGGAGCAGGTACTCTCCCTGTTGGAGTTTTTGGAGGAAAACCGACCCCTATACACCGTCTACGAGTTGCGGAACGTGCCTCGACTTGATCACCGCACCGTGGAACTGATTCTCCCCTTTTTTCGGGTCGATGAGGCGGAAGGGGTACGGGTCCAGGATTGGGCACAGGTTCGGGAGCAAGATCGGGTTTGGGGGCAAGATCGGGCATGGGAGAAGCCGCTTGATTTCCTGAAAAAGGCTCGCCACGAGGTGCAGGGTCGTTTCGATAAGACGCTCACGGAACGGGCCGGTTATCGGGCGTTACCCGATAGTCTCCTCGAGCGATACCCCAACCGCAAGTACCTCGGGGAAGATTTTTACACTTCCTTTCGTTACTCGTTGAGTTATTACAACAAGCTCCAGGTGGGCTTCACGGCCGAGAAAGATGCCGGTGAGCCGTTCTTTGTGAAGGGATATCGCAAGGGATATGATCACCATGGCGTGCACCTTGTGCTACGAGATGTGGGAAAGCTGAGAACGGTGGCGCTGGGGGACTACCGCCTCTCCTTTGGACAGGGGTTGGTGCTGAACAACGACTTTATGGGGAGCAAGGCGTGGGGCACCGACAATATCGCCCGTCGCACGCAACAGCCCAAGCGCCACTTTTCCACGGCCGAGAGTGGTTTCTTTCGCGGAGCGGCAGTCGCCACGCAGCTTGGGGATTTCTCCCTCACCGCTTTCTACTCCAGCCGATGGATCGACACCAACCTGAACGACCAGGGGGAGATTACCTCCCTGAAGGTAGATGGGCTGCACCGCACCCCGCTGGAGATGGAGAAACGGAAGAACACTTGGGAGCAGGTGGGTGGTGCTAACATCACCTACCGCCACGGCCGTTTTCAAGCGGGGTTGAGTGGTATTTACTATCGTTATAACCGGGATTTTAACCCTGTTATGCGACCCTACAACCGTTACTACTTGAGGGGTTCGGATAACTGGAACGCGGGGGTCGACTACTCTTACCAGCTGCCCGGGTTTATCTTTGCAGGCGAAACGGCCATCGCCCGAAACGGGTCGGTCGCCACGATTAATATGGTGCAGTACCGTCCCTCGGTGAGCTTTAACCTGTCGCTACTGCACCGATATTACCCAATTTCCTACAATGCGTTGCACGCCCATGCCTTCTCCGAGGGGAGTCGGGTGCAAAATGAGAGGGGATTTTACGTGGGGGTGGGGAGTCAACTACTTCCCAAGTTCAACGTCACCGCCTATATCGACTTGATCCGCTTCCCGTGGGTGCTTTATGGCGTAGATACCCCTTCGAAGGCGGTCGACTTTTACCTGTTAGGGAGCTATAGCTTCACTCGCAGTAAGTTCCTCGAAGCCCGCTACAAGCTGAAGCGAAAGGAGAAGAACCGGGCGGTACCCGATGTATCCGCTCGATCGGTCATCCCCTATACCACCAACAAACTCCGACTGCGCTATTCCCACGGCCAGGGCGACGGCTGGAGCTTCCGTACCACGGCAGACATGGCGGCCTACTCAGAGAAAAATTCCTCCGCGGAGTTCGGCTATATGATCTCCCAAAGCGTCTCCTACCGCGGGAAAGCACCGTTGACGGGCGACGTCTATCTCGCCTGGTTCGACGCCGACAGCTATAACGCCCGCCTCTACTCGTACGAGCGTAACCTGCTGAGCACGTTCTATATGCCCTCCTTTTACGGGAAAGGGATCCGCTTTGCGCTCTCCGCGAAGTATCAGCTGCTACCGGGGCTCGCCCTCTCGGTCAAATTAGGCCACACGCGCTACTTCAACCGCGACACCATCGGCAGCGGGACGGAGCTGATTGACGGCAACCGCCGGACGGACCTCTTCACCTACCTCGTCTGGAAGTTTTGAGGCCCGTATCGATAGTTTTTTGTACTTTTGAGCTTCCAAACAGGTTAAACCAACCGCTATGGCTACCCCAATATTGCAAATTGATAAGCTGACGAAGAGCTTTGGAGACCTGCTGCTCTTCCGGGAGAGCTCGTTCGGCATCGCCGAGGGGGAGAAGGTGGGATTGATCGCCCGGAACGGGGCGGGCAAAACTACCCTGCTGAATATCCTGGCGGGTAAAGAGCCGTATGACGATGGGCGGGTGGTCTTTCGCAACGATACCCGGGTGGCTTACCTGGAACAGTCGCCTACATTCGACCCCGACCTCACGGTGATGGAGGCCTGCTTTAGCTCGGATAACGAGGTGGTGCGGCTGATTGCCCGCTACGAGGAGGTGATCGCCTCGGGCGACACGTCGAACCTCGAGGAGGTGCTGACCCAGATGGACTTTCACAATGCGTGGGAACGGGAATTGCAGGTGAAGCAGGTGCTGACCTGGCTGAACATTACCGACTTCCAGCAGAAGATGGGCGAACTCTCCGGGGGGCAGGTGAAACGGGTCGCCTTGGCCAACGTGTTGATCAGCGAACCGGATTTGCTGATCATGGACGAGCCGACCAACCACCTGGACCTGGAGATGGTGGAGTGGCTGGAGGAGCGGCTGACCCGCAGCTCCGTCACCCTGCTGATGGTGACGCACGACCGTTATTTCTTGGACCGGGTTTGTACACGACTCCTGGAGATAGACGACCAGCAAATCTACGCGTACAAGGGGAACTACTCTTACTACCTGGAGAAACGGGAGGAGCGGGTGATGGCGCAACAGGCGGAGGTGGAACGGGCGAGGAACCTGCTACGGAAGGAGCTGGAGTGGATGCGTCGGCAACCCCAGGCACGGGGTACCAAGGCGAAGTACAGGATTGATGCGTTTCACGACCTGGCTGAGAAGGCACGGGGAGAGTCGGCCGAGCAGAGTGTCCGTTTCGCCGCAAAGGGCTCCTATATCGGGAAGAAGATATTCGAAGCCAAGAACGTGAGTAAACGATTCGGGGATATACGGATCACCGAGTCGTTCAACTACACCTTTACCCGCTACGAGAAGATGGGTATCGTGGGGAAAAACGGTACCGGGAAATCGACCTTCGTGAAGATGTTGCTGGGAGAGGTGAAGCCGGACAGCGGATACTTTGAGATCGGTGAAACCGTACGCTTCGGTTATTACAGCCAGGAGGGTATGGAGTTCGACGAACAGCTAAAGGTGCTGGAGGCGGTGCAGAAAATCGCCGAGGTGATCGACCTGGGGGAGGGGTACCGGCTGACCGCTTCGCAGTTCTTGCAACATTTCCTCTTCCCGCCCGAGAAGCAGTACGATTACGTTTACAAGCTGAGCGGCGGCGAGAAGCGGCGGCTTTACCTCTGCACGGTGCTGCTCAAGAATCCCAACTTTCTGGTGTTGGACGAGCCGACCAACGACCTGGATATCCTTACCCTGAACGTGCTGGAGGAGTACCTCGCGGGCTTCAAGGGGTGCCTGATCGTGGTGTCGCACGACCGCTACTTTATGGATAAGGTGGTGGATCACTTGCTGGTGTTTCACGGCGATGCCAAGATTCAGGACTTCCCGGGCAACTACTCCCAGTACCGGGAGTGGAAAGCGGAGGAGGATAGGAGGGAGGCTGCAGAAGCGAAGGCGGAGGCAGTCAAAATTGAAGCCGCGAAAGCCGAGGCAATCAATCCGGGAAAGGGTAGGGTGGCGCTACCCAACGGCAAGACGGACGAACTTGGCGTTGGTAGTAGTGGGGAAACCGATCCCGAAACAACCGACCTGACGACTCATGGAAGCAAAAAGGGGGAGAAAAAGCGGCTCACCTACAAGGAGCGACAAGAGTACGAGTCGCTGGAAGGCGAAATAGAGCGGCTGGAAAAAGAGAAGGAGTCGATTAGCGAGCTACTCTCATCGGGCAACCTCCCCGCCGAAGAGCTTATCAGCCAGTCGGAACGGTTGTCGCTGCTGCTGGAGCAGATTGACGAGAAGATGATGCGTTGGCTGGAACTGAGCGAAAGAGCTTAGCGAACAAGCAGCTGATGGGTCGAAAATATTTGCGATGAGTGAGAGCAAATGCAAAGCTTGCTTTGACTTTGCCGAACGTAGCAAATATCTATTGTATGAAACGAGCGTTAGTCGAATATTTGCATAAGCCGAATGCAGGGTAAGGCTTGCTTAAACTATGCTGAGGCGAGCAAATATCTGCGAAGCGAACTTGAAAGCGAAAGCTGAATAACGAAACAAATTACACGATGGAGTACGACGAGCTGTTTTCCCGCTCCGAGCTGCTGCTGGGGCGTGAGGCGATGCAACGGCTGGCCGCGAAGAAGGTGATTCTCTTTGGCGTGGGGGGCGTGGGTAGTTGGTGCGCCGAAGGATTAATCCGCTCCGGGGTGATGCACCTCACGATGGTCGACCCCGACCGGGTGGCCGTTTCCAACATCAACCGGCAGTTGCCGGCCACGACCCAGACCGTCGGTCAGTTGAAGGTGGAGGTGCTGAAGCGGCGACTGGAAGAGATTAACCCGCTGGCCACCATCGTCGCCATTCCCGAGCTATATAGCGAAGGGACCTCCGAATCGTTTCACCTTGAACAGTATGACTACATCGTGGACGCTATCGACTTCCTCGCGCACAAGCAGCACCTGCTGGTCGCCTCCTCCAAGACGGGGGCGACCATCTTTTCTTCCATGGGAGCGGCCCTGAAGATGGATCCCCTGAACATTCGTGTGGCTGAGTTCTGGGAGGTCAAGGGGTGCAAGCTGGCACAAGCCCTACGGACACGGATGCGCAAAAGCGGGGAGAAGCCATTGAAACCTATTCTCTGCGTCTATAGCGAGGAGAGGCTGCCAAATAGGGGGGAGAGGATAGAAGTTGGAGTAGGATTGGGAGCGGGAGCAAAAACTTGGCTGGGAGCAGAGGCCGAGGCAGAGGCAGGGGCGCTGGAGTTGCCCGCCGAAAACGTCAGCACCAACAAAACGCGGGTCAACGGTAGCATGGTGCAGGTAACCGCCACGTTCGGGTTTACCCTATCGGGACTCGTTATTCAAGATATCGCGGAACAAACTTCAAAACAGGTTTAATTTTCATCCGCACCATTTACCACAGGTGTTTTACAGGGTAAGCAAGTTCAAGTTTCACACGCGTTATTTACATTTTATCCGCAAAAACATAATAATATGTGGTTATATCCTCCAAATATTATGGTTTTTTGCGGTTATATCCCGAATTTGTTATATTTTTGTGTTCAAAACAGAGAATATGATAATCAAACGGGAACTTGAAACAATAATTAAAACGAAGCTTTTTCGCCAAAAAGCAATCATCGTTATTGGACCTCGGCAGGTGGGTAAAACTACCCTCGTGAAGAAAATTATCTCGTCGTTGCCTCATAAATCCCTATACCTCAATTGTGATGAACCAGATATTCGCAAAAAACTGGAATCGGTAACCTCCACGGAACTCAAAGCGATGATAGGGGATGCCGAAATTATCGCTATTGATGAAGCACAGAGAATAAAAGATATTGGAATCACGTTAAAGCTGATCATTGATAATTTACCGGAGAAACAGCTTATAGTAACCGGCTCCTCGGCTTTCGAGTTATCCAGTAGTATCAATGAACCATTGACAGGGAGAAAGTTCGAATACAAGCTATTCCCATTCTCTTTTCAAGAAATGTCAGAGGCTACCGATAGCCTGATGGAACAACGTTTATTGGGTAACCGGATGGTTTTTGGTTTCTACCCGGATGTAGTCAATAACCCGGGAGACGAGAAAGAGATATTAACCAACATCGTATCGAGTTACCTTTTCAAGGATATTTTTGACTTTCAGGATATTAGAAGACCAGAAGTGATTGAAAAGCTGCTTCAAGTGCTTGCCTTACAAGTGGGCAATGAAGTATCTTTCAACGAACTGTCTCGGTTTTTAGGAATTGATAGATCTACCGTGCAGCGGTATATTTATCTCCTTGAAAAGTCATTCGTTATATATCACCTGCATTCCTACAGTAGGAACATCCGAAACGAATTAAAAAAAAGCATCAAGATATACTTCTATGATAACGGCATTCGAAATGCGCTAATTGCGAATTTCACCCCTTTGGAATTGAGAACCGATACGGGTAGTCTCTGGGAGAATTTTCTGCTTTCCGAAAGGTACAAGAGGAACAGCTACGCGCAGAATTACGCCAACACGTATTTTTGGCGAACCACCCAACAACAGGAGATCGATTATATCGAAGAGAAAGATAATTTTCTCCACTGTTACGAGTTTAAGTGGAGCGCAAGTAAGAGGGCGAAACTGTCGAAAACTTTTTCTAATGCGTACCCGAATTCTACATTGAAGGTGATTAATCAAGAGAACTACGTGCCATTTATCGCGTCGCGAGAATAGTACGGATTGAGCCTACTTTTTTTGTACCTTTGCACTTTCAATCCGGAGTTGTCGCCCCTTGCCATTTGCCTTTAATTTAAGGCAGACACGTAAAGGGAGCCAATAAAGCTCCATTCAACTTAAGTTATGAATATCGAACAAACCCTTCAGGAGACAATCCTTCAAGCCATCAAGGAACTTTACGGTGCCGACGTGGACGCGTCGAGCATCTCCCTGCAAAAAACGAAAAGAGAGTTCACGGGGCACTACACCCTCGTCACCTTTCCCCTGTTGCGCGTTTCAAGGAAGAAGCCGGAAGAGACGGGACAAGATATTGGTACCTACCTGGTGGAGAACAGCGGGGTGGTGACCCAATTCAACGTGATAAAAGGATTTCTGAACCTCACGATCGCGTCGGCGGTCTGGGTGCGACTGTTAGAGGATATAGATGGGAAGCCTGATTACGGGTTCGTGCCGGTGGATGATGACGCGCCGCTCTTCATGGTGGAGTACTCCTCGCCCAACACCAACAAGCCGCTGCACCTGGGGCACGTGCGGAACAACCTGCTAGGGCACGCCCTCAGCGAGGTGCTGAAGGCCAACGGCAAGCGGGTGGTGAAGACTAATCTGGTGAACGACCGCGGTATCCATATCTGCAAGTCGATGCTCGCCTGGCAGCTCTGGGGTAACGGCGAGACGCCGGCATCGTCCGGCAAGAAGGGCGACCACCTGGTGGGCGATTACTACGTGCTGTTTGACCAGAAATATAAGGAGGAGCAGTCGTCTCTGATAGGCAAAGGGCTTTCGGAAGAAGAGGCTGAAGCCTCATCGACACTGATGAAGCAGACCCGCGAGATGCTGCGCGATTGGGAGGCGGGCGACCGGGAGACGGTCGCCCTCTGGGAGAAGATGAACGGCTGGGTTTACGAGGGGTTCGACGAGACCTACCGGCAGTTGGGCGTTTCGTTCGACAAGATTTACCATGAGTCGGACACCTATCTCCCCGGTAAGGAGGAGGTAATGCGGGGACTGCGGGAGGGGCTCTTCTACCAGAAGGAGGATGGTTCGGTATGGGCCGACCTCTCATCAGATGGCCTGGATCATAAGCTGCTGTTGCGATCCGACGGCACCTCGGTCTATATGACGCAGGATATTGGCACCGCCAAGTTGCGGTTCGACGACTACCCGATCGACACGATGATCTACGTGGTGGGGAACGAGCAGAACTACCATTTCCAGGTACTCTCCATCCTGCTGGACAGGCTCGGCTTCGAGTTCGGCAAGGGGTTGGTTCACTTCTCTTACGGGATGGTGGAGCTCCCCGACGGGAAGATGAAGTCGCGCGAAGGTACCGTGGTGGACGCGGACGACCTGATGGTGGAGATGATCGATACGGCCCGGGAGACCTCGGCCGAGCTGGGCAAGCTGGACGATGCCACCCCCGAGGAGGTGGAAGCGATCGCCCGGATGGTCGGGCTGGGTGCGCTCAAGTACTTTATCCTGAAGGTGGACCCGAAAAAGAACATGACCTTCAACCCCCAGGAGTCTATCGACTTTAATGGTAACACGGGGCCTTTCATCCAGTACACCCACGCACGGGTGCGGTCGATTCTCCGCAAGTCGGAAGAGCAGGGGATTGCCGTACCGGAAAAATTGGATTCCACCGTGCCCCTGTCCGTGAAGGAGGAGGGGCTGGTGCAGCTGCTCTCAGAGTTCGGTGCCGTGGTGAGTCAGGCCGGTAGTGAGTACAACGTCTCCCTTATCGGCAATTACGTGTACGACCTTGCCAAGGAGTTCAACCAGTATTACCACGAATACCCCATCTTGCGGGAGGAGAACGTCCCGCTCCGCGATTTCCGCCTGCTGCTTGCCCAGAACGTGGCACGTACCATCAAGAGGGCCATGAAGCTGTTCGGCATCGACGTACCGGAACGGATGTAGGTTAAGGAAGCAATGTATCGGGTTTCTATTGTTGTCCTCGAAAATCAAACCATAGGATGATGGGATACGTCTCGTCGCCTCTCCTTTCAAAGAAAAACCCTTTCATCGCGTCAGGACCGAGTTTATCCGTTTTGAAGAACTTAGTTCCGATAGCCGGGATCTCGTATAGGAAAGAGATATCCCCCTCCGGGAAGTCGGGAAAGCTACCACCGGCAACGTGCTTGGGTCTATCGGGCTTGAACAACTGGAAGTAGAGGTTGGGGGTTTCCGAAATTACCGTGATGGGGCTTTCCTCGGTTTCAAGTACAGCCCAGAACAGGTTCCCGTGGTACCCTTTGAATTCCGGGTAGATTAGCTCTCCGAAACTCTCACCGGTGATGGTATGGTTATATTTTTTCTCCCACACGCCCAGGTTGCTCCCTTTCAGTCGGTTCTTCCATACCCGGTACGGTCCTTTCCCCATCCAGCGGATACCCTTGCATTTCTCTTCCGGGTAGTTAAACGAAATACCCAACCAGTCGGCATTGACCACCAAGTCTCTCGGGGGGTCGACTTCCAACTTCAAAAGCCCACTCTTGTTCAAGAGCCACTTCATCTTTCGAGGGTATCCCTTGGTACTCACTTCCAGTTCGAATTCGCCCGCTTGATTTATTTCCCATCGTGTGCCGACAACTTGGCTTTCTGCACCCGTGACCACGGGACCGCCCGTGAGCGAGATAGGACCGCTCACGTTCTTTACTTCCATTAATTTCCCATCTCCCGTGTTAAAGGTAACCTGTACACCGTTCACCGAAACCGTAACGTTTCCTTCACCCTCAACCACCTGTAGATCGCCTTCAACCGCTTCTGCTATTCCTAATAGCTCCTTAGCTTTTTCTTCGGGTTGGACAAGTACCCAGCTCCAGGTGTACAACTCATTGCCGTGTGGATCCACGGCCGTGAAGCGGAACAGGTCGGCCTCTTGAAGCTGTCCCGTGCAATCCACGCGTACCTCTACCGTTTCACCGGGCTTGGCATTCGGGCTCGTCAACTCCCCTTTCGCCACACCCGTTTCCTCTTTCCCCGGGAACCCGGTTTTCACCAGCTCCCAGTTGAACGAGCATTGCTTCAGGTTGGTGTAAATGAAGCGATTGCTTAGGAACAGCTTGCCGTTCCATCTCTTGTTGATCACCATCGGCTCAACCTGCACGGGCGACCAGATCTCCTTAACGGTGTAAAAGCTACCCTCTTTCTCACGGTGGGGTCCCAGGATACCATCCGGGGCATGGTTGCCATCACCATCGTACACCACCCCCTCTTTATCGGTTCGTCGTACAGCCTCATCAGCAAATACCCATAAGAAGCCGCCCGCATGGAGTGGTGAGCGTTGGTAATTCCTCCAGTAATCTTCCAGCCCGGCACCATGTCCACCATCGTACAAGCCATGTAGGAGTTCGGTGGGCATAAAGGGGTTATTCCCGTGAACAAACCGAGCGATCGCGTAGTCAAATTCGGGGTAATGGTGCGTGTCTACCCCGTTACGTAGTAGCCAGGGGTAAATCACGGGCCTTTTCTGGATATCGTACTCGTGAAAGTACTTCTCATTTCGAAAATCCCATCCCCCCTCGTTACCGTGATCCCAGATGACCACGCTCGGGTGGTTTTCATCCCTGAGAATCGTCTCCCTAATCAGTTTGGGTCCCACGATAGTGTCGTATCCTTGCTGCCACCCGGCTACCTCGTTTAGCACGAAGAGTCCCATCGAATCACACAATTCAAGGAACCGCTTATCGGGTGGGTAGTGTGAACAACGCACCGCGTTCATGTTCATCTCTTTCATCAGTTCGATATCCTGGATGTGATTCGCTTCGCTCAAGGCCCTTCCCGTTTCGGGCCAGAAAGAGTGGCGGTTAACCCCTTTGAAAAGGACCTTTTCACCGTTGATGTAGAAGCCGTCGTGTGCACGAAGTTCTACCGTTCGGAAACCGATACGTTCGGTCCTCTGGTGTACGAGTTCTCCCGCTTCGTGTAGCGATACCCTCATATCGTACAGCGTTGGCCATTCCGGGTTCCAGGCTTTAATATCCCCGTACTCCCCGGATACCGTTAGCTCTGTCTCCCCCCTGGGAATCCTGGAAACGACCCTATCTCCTATCTCATGACCTTGCAGGTCGTACAGGTCGATACAAACGGTGTAGTCTGCCCCCGGTTTGTTGATGTTTACCAACATTTGGAACGAGCCATCGGCCCTGGGATCGATAGCGACCCTTTCCAAGTGAGCAGCCGGTAACACCTCCAGGAATACGGGACGATAAATCCCCCCGAAGATCCAAAAATCGGCTTCCCGCTCTGCCCGGTTAACCGAAGCGTCAGACGAGTGCTTAGCTACATCTATCTCCAGTAGGTTTTCTACACCGTATTGTAATAGGCTCGTCACGTTGTACCGAAAACGGTAGAAGCCCCCCTGGTGCATTTCCCCGGCCGAAACACCGTTAATATTCACTTTCGTGTCGGTCATCACGCCATCGAACACCAGTTGAACTACCTTTCCTTTCCACTCGTTGGGCACGAAAAAGCTGTGTTTGTACAAGCCGTGCTCCTTACCCAATACCCTCTCTCTGTTTGCCCAATCGTGCCCGTAATTATATATCCCGAAGCCCTGGAGCTCCCAGTTAGAGGGTACGGGTATTTTCGTCCATCTGCCACTATTCCTACCCTCGGTACAGAAGAAATCCCACTCAACCGTTTCCGATGCATCCTTACCGGACAGGTAAATTACCTCCGTTTCTTGTGAGAATAGCGCTTGGTGGCTGAAAAGGAAAAGTGCTACCGCGGTGAAAAAATGACAGAACTTTATCTCCATGTTTCAGATTGTAATAAAGTTCCTTGGTTCTTTTTTATCTCATCTGTTGAAATTGGCAACAAATACATTTTCGGAGTGAAAGTTCGATCAAGTAATTTTTCTTCTTTATATGTTTTTTCTCCTGTAGCAACATCTTTAATAATGTTCATACCGTATATAGGCCGATTTTCAACCTCCATGCTCAATTTCCATCTTCGTAAATCAAAGAATCTGTGCTCTTCAAAGGCAAGTTCAATCCTACGTTCATTATATAAGCGTTGCCGTAAATTTTCACCGCTTATATCATCAGGTAGATTTGGCATACCCGCACGATTACGAATTTTGTTGATATAGGTTCTACATACATCCTCGTTACCCAATTCAAACTCGGCTTCAGCGTAATTCAAATATATTTCACCTAAACGGAAGAATATCCAAGGTATAGTGTATGTTGTTTGCCATGACAAGGGGGTGTTCTTATCAGGCATAAACTTTCTCAGCACGTAATTACTCAATGGATTATCACCACTCTGTCTATAATTATCGAACCCCCAGCTCTTACCATCAGAAGCCACCCACATTTCGAATGTGTCCCCGTGATAAACGGATTCATCATGAATTATAGAGGCATCAAAGCGAGGGTCACGATTCTTGTATGGGTTTTGAGGATCATATCCTGATGCCGGATTGATACTTTTCACACCATCAGTCCATATAAATGGAGGTTCTCCATTGATCATGTCATAATCATCTACTAAATTTTGTGAAGGTCCATTGCTTGCCCACCAACCACCATAAGCCCCATAACGGCGATTAAGATTATCCATAGGAGCAGCATGTCCATTTGTCTCGGTGAAATTTCTTGCTAAAATAATTTCGTTATTTAACGAACCGCTCGGTTGATTAAAACATTCTTCATAATCGGGATGTAGTTCATAATCTGTATATTCTTCGATAAATGTTTTTGCAGCCCTTGAGGCCTTTTCCCATTTTCCCGCATCATCGTTTTTATTAAATAGCGGGGAAGCAGCATAAAGATATAGTCTTGATAAAAGAGCCTGACAGGCAGCTTTTGTAGCTCTTCCAAAATTAGCATCTGTTGTTTTATGTGATGCAGGGAGCGCGGGCATTGCTTCATTAATATTCTTTTCAATAAAGTTGACACATTCATCAAAAGAGTTACTTGTAAATGTAATATCTGTATCCATTTCATATGACTGCTCAACAATTGGCACCCCACCAAATCTTTGTATAAGAGACAGGTAGATGTATGCCCGAAGGAATTTGGATTCTGCAATCAGCCTCTCTTTATTTTCCAGTTCAACATCTATCTCCTCCATCTTCTCAAGGAAAATGTTAATCTTGCGAATATTTTGATATGCTGAGTTCCAAATATACAAGTTGCCTCCACCTGTCCAATCCGTGTTACTCACGCTTGTTACATTATCTGGGCTTAATCTACCATGCTGAATAATTCCTGCACCCCAGCTAATCGAACAATGTGCCTCGTCCGTCATCTTTGATTGCATATGTATGCGAAAGCCATGCATTAAGGAATTGTACAGGTTATTATGGTACGCTGTTATGAGATTTGCATCTGTCCACACCGCGGCATCTGATACCCGATCTTTTGGTGAAATATCAAGCAGGTTGTCGTTGCAAGAAAGCAGTGAAAATAAAACGAGAATCAAAACACATATTTTTTTCATAGCAATGATTTTTAAAAATTAATATTTAAACCCATGTTGATCATTTTTTGCTGCGGGTAGTAAAGCGCATTCCCCGAAATTTCAGGGTCTGTCCATTTAATTTCCTTTGCCCATGTCAACATGTTAAACCCACTGAGATATACCCTTAAACTGTTAATTTTCAGGGAAGAAAGTAGGTTCTTGGGGAGAGAGTATCCAATTTCCAGGTTTTTTAATCTAATGAATGTTGCATCATACAAGAAAAAGGTAGTATTACCTGGTTGAAAAGCATCGGCTCTTGGCATTGTTCCATTTGGATTATCAACGGTCCAACGATCTGCAGCTCTGTCAACAAAAGCATTTTTGGGGTCCGCCTCTCCCATTCGGGCAAACTCATTGTCGTAATTGTACGCCCCGGTTTGTCCTTGAAAAAATATCGTCAAATCAATATTTTTGTAATTAAAGTTACTGGATAAACCAAAAACACACCGTGGTGTTGAAGTATAGTCAAATCTGTATTGGTCATCAGAATTAATTTTCCCATCGTTATTTAAATCGATGATTTTAATATCACCCACCTGTGTTCCAGAAGCATGTGGATAGTTATCCAGCTCTTCTTGTGTGTTGAAAATACCATCTGCTTTGTAGTAGAGTGCTGCACCAATGGGACGGTTTGTTCTATCCTGATAGGCTTCAGTGTGTGGCGTCTCATCCATAAATACAATCTTATTTTTGGCATATGAGATGTTCCCATTAATATTGTAAGAAAAATCATTAATTTTATTCCGATGAGATAGCACCAGTTCGAAGCCTTGGTTGTTAACCTTTCCAATATTCTCATCAGGGAGGGCCGTAAATCCAAGCGTATTCGGAATAGACAAGTTTCGTGCAGTAAGAATATCTCTTCTGTTTTCCCTGAATAAGGTCAACTCTGTTCCTATCAATCCATTTGCAAACGAAGCATCTATACCGAAATCAAATTTCGAGCTTTTCTCCCATGTAATATTCATGTTTGGCATAGTGTTGGCGTAAATACCTGGTGCATCAGAGGAGCCAAAGACATAATTTCCACCGAATGAATAAGATTGCAAATATTGATAGGCACTTACTCTATCATTTCCAGTTTGACCAGCAGAGAATCTAAGCTTTAATTGATCAATAGAACTATAATTATCTTTTATGAATGCTTCTTCTGAAATTCTCCATCCAACAGAACCTGCCGGGAAAAAGCCGTATCGTCTATCGGAAGGGAAATTCTGTGAGCCATCATAACGGAATAACAACTCCACCAGGTACTTGCCTTGATAGTCGTAATTGAATCGTCCAAAGTAGTTGTTGCGAGCTGTAATTGAAGCTGAACCACTATTGTTCTTATCCTCCGCGGCAGAGCTTCCAACATTAATTTGATCGATAGCTGAGCTTAAAAAGTTTTTCCTATACGCATTTGCAAAAGAATAGGTGTTTTTTTGCACCTCTTGACCTAGGACAAGTCCTACGTGTTGCTCTCCAAAATACCTGTCATATACGAGCCTGAAATTATAGAGCATTGTAGTCCAACGACTATAAGTATCTGTTAATTCCACTGTAGAACTACCAGTTCCTTGCATTTTAATATATTCACCGTTCACCGTGTTATAATCGTAGTAATAATATGGCAATTCAAACAGCTTCTCGAACTGGTTATTGAGGTCATAATTAAAGGACGCGTCCAACTGTAGCCCTTTTACCCATGGCACTTTATAAGTAGCTGAAAATGTGGAATAAATAGGTGTCCTCTTGTAACTTCTATATCCTCTTTGATCAAGAAGTAAGGGATTTTCTCCCAACCTTCCACCTGCAATCAAACCGTTTGGATATTTTGCTACTAGGGTGGGGCTTGACTGCAAAATATTTGTAAAGTTAATCCATGTCGCTACGGTTGTATACTTTTGGTTCATGATAATAGCACTAATATTGGCTCCTACGCTCAGATTATCAGTTAAGTTTGTATTAACCTTCATTCGGAAGTTATATTGATTGTTTGTAACAGGTTGCTTATAAAAGCCAGGACCTTGTGTTAATACTCCAAATGAAAGTAAATATTGAATCGATTCTGTCCCCCCGCTAGCCTGTAAACTTGATCTTGTTTGAAGTGAAAAGGGCCTCAGTGTTTCTTTTAGCCAATCGGTATTTGGATATAATACAGGATCGGAGCCATCTCGGAATTTACGAATCACCTCGTCTGAATAAATGGGTGTGTACGATTCCGGTCTTCCCTTACGGTACCAATCACCTTCATTGTAAACCTCCGCGTATGTTCCGGAATCAAGCACTTTTGATTTTATCGTTGGTGATGAAAATGCAACATTTGAAGAAAATGAAAAATCAGTTTTACCAGCCGCTCCTTTTTTGGTAGTCACAAGTATGACACCATTAGCTGCCCTCGCCCCATAAATTGCTGCCGAAGCATCTTTCAATACAGAAATGCTTTCGATATCTTCCGGATTAATCCGACTGAAATTATCACGTTCAACACCATCTATGATAATTAATGGGTTGGCATTTCCAAATGTTCCAGATCCTCTAATTAATATAGTGGGATCATCACGTCCCGGCTCTCCGGAACGTTGATTGACAATTAGTCCAGGGAGTCGTCCAGATAGAGAGGTAGCTATATTAGGAGCAGGGCTTTTCACTATTTCGGTACCCTGTACATTTACAACTGAACCCGTCAGGGTCTCTTTACGCTGCGTGCCATAACCTACAACTATGAGTTCTTCCAGCCTTTTGGTGTCTTCTAAAAGCACTATATCAAACACTCTTCTCCCTTCAGTACTAACATCTTGCTCCAGATACCCGATGTAGCTGATACGAATGGTAGCATTCTCTTCCACGTTTAGCGAGAATTCCCCATCAACGTTGGTAACGGTACCATTGGTGGTTCCCACTTCAATAATGTTGGCTCCGATAACCGGCAAGCCCGCATCATCAATAACAGTTCCGGTTATGGTTTTTTTCTGTTGTTGGGACGCTTTGGCGAAAGAAGAATCCGTGTGTCCGAGCATCGCGAACATTACTTCGCCATCATTGGAGCGCTGTGAAGAAAGAATAACCGGTGTCTCTTTCTCTTCAGTGGAGCTGTCTTCCATGTCGAGAGAAACTTCCGTGACCGGAGAGTAAGCGTGTTCTGCCTGTACATGAAAAACAAGCAGGAACAAAAACAGGAACGTCATTCTCATAATGATTGGTATTTTGTTGTAAAAAGTACAAAAGAGGTGTGCTCTTTGGTTGATTGATTTTTTATTCATACTGTTACATTGTTGTTATTAAATTCATTGGATGGATTTAGTAAATCAGTTACTTCGCAGTTAGGTGAGATTTTTCGTGCTGCGATTGCAAATTGTGACGGGGGAGGGTGTCCCATTCTCCCGTTTTCTGTTGTTCATACGTTGTTGTCATTCCATAGGCACTTCTTTTTATTTAGATTTTTTCGTAGTTATTTATCATGGCGTGTTTTTCGTAACGATACCATGGGTTGATTTGAGCGTGATGATCTCAATTGGTGTTGTATCCAGCATGGGCTGAATAACGAATTGGCACAACAAGCACAGGGCCAGCAGTATCATCGCTGCTATACAGATGATCCTCCGAAAAGAAAGACAGGCAATTCTCCTGGATAGCTTGTTCCATGCCTTTACCGTATCAATGGCTTTCTGCTTCCTTAAGGTTTCTGTTAAATCGTAAATACCATTCATCTGTCACGCTCATTTAATATCATTCATACCCCTTCATGCCCTTCATGCCTTTCATGCCCTTCATGCCTTTTCACAAACATTAGCTTATATAAACTTGACGTGCGAGAAGGTGAACACCCCATGCTTTTCATGGTTTATTTAACACCGAACAGGCAGATTATTTCTGTTCCTTGTGATAGTACCGTTTAAATACAACGACCTTGCAGCGACATTGTAAATTTAGTATACTTTAACGCCAGGGATGTTTTTAATGCAAAATATAAAATCTAATTTTGTGTACGTGCACATTGCTTATTTTTAATAATAAAGAACAACTATCATGAAACGTCATTCCATTTTATTTTTACTTTTTGTTTTCACAATCTCGACTTTCTCACAGCAGTTACCCAACACGTTAACGAAGAAAGAACAAAGACAAGGATGGAAACTTCTCTTTAACGGGGAAAATCTCGAAGGGTGGACATCCGTCGGGAGAAATGAACCCCCATCTATTGGTTGGTACGTTAAGGATGGCGTGCTGACCGTTAAGCCCGAAGATGGCAAAAGGGGGGGCGACATTATAACTCAAGAGCAGTATGCCGATTTTGACCTTAGGGTTGATTTCAAATTGACTAATGGAAGTAACAGCGGGATAAAGTATTTCTTCGTGAGGTATGAAAAAGGAGGATGGTTGGGGTTGGAATATCAGCTGCTTGATGATGAGGTGCATCCCGACGGGAAACTGGGGATAAACGGCAATCGTAAAACGGCATCCTTGTATGACGTTTTTCCTGCTTCAGAAAAGAAAAAAATGAATCCCGTGGGTGAATGGAATACCGCGAGAGTAGTGGCAAAAGGCACAAAGGTTACTCATTTCCTGAATGGGAAAAAGGTGTTGACATTCGATAGGAAAAGTAGCGAATATGAAAAAGCCCTGGGAACGAGCAAGTTCGTTAATTCCGTACCCACGTTTGGAGATGTAAGCCAAGGGTATATCTTATTGCAAGATCATGGCGATGAGGTTTCCTTTAGGAATGTGAAAATACGAACCCTTTGACATTTATTTTGGGCTTAGGTTAGGCGAATTGAAGATTTTTGTTTCCTTGCAACGAATCATCTCGACCTGGGTACCCACCTGCAGCATGAATTCTCCCGCTTCAAGCGTCCACTTTCCTTGGGCGTTTACGAATGCAAGGTCGTTAGCCGGCAATGGCATCGTCACCGTCTTTGTCTCCCCGGGCTCGAGCATCACCTTCTGGAAAGCGCGCAGGCGACGCACATCGGGCGATAGGGAAGCTACCAGGTCGCTACTAAAGAGCATGACCGTTTCTTTCCCCGCTACCGTCCCGCTATTGGTCACCTCTACCGTGACCGTTAGGAGCTCCCCTGGAGCAAATTCCCTCTGGCTGACGGTTAGGTTATCGTAATGGAACGTGGTGTAACTCAGCCCATACCCGAAGGGGTATTGCACCGATGTTTGCGCACCATAGTCGTATGCCCCTTCCATGCGCCCGTCGATGTTTTGGCTTGGCTTATGGTCGTACGTGATGAGACCTTGCTCGTATTTCGGGTAGGTATAGGGTAGTTTACCGCTCGGGTTCACATCTCCTGCGAGGATATCGGCCAATGCGTCTCCACCGAAGTTTCCCGGCAGGTATAGTTGCAACACCGCTTTGGCACCCGGTTCAATCTCTCGAATCAACCTCGGTCGCCCCTCGTTCAGTACCAATATCATCGGTTTGCCCGTCTCCTGCAACGCCAACGCCAGCTGTGTCTGATTCTCCGAAAGCGCCAGTTCATCAAGGTTCCCCGGCGTCTCGCAGTAGGAGTTCTCCCCCAGGCAAAGTACGATACAATCAACGCCCCTGGCGGCAGCTACCGCCTTGCTGATTTCCGGCTCATTCTCCTCTTCGTAGGATCCATCCATCTTATACGTCACTCCCGGTTCATACCGCACGTTATCCGTCCCGAACTTCTCTTGGAGCGCCTCGTAGATGGTGTTGTAGTCTTGTGCGAACTCCTCAACCTTCTCGCCCTGCCACGAGTAGCTCCAGCCCCCGTTGAGCGTACGCATGGAGTGGGCGTTGGGTCCCGCCACTAAGATACGCGTGTTAGCCGGAAGCGGAAGGATACCATCAGCGTTTTTGAGGAGGGTGATGGATTCATCCGCGGCCGCTTTGGCGATGGCTTCGCTTTCGGCACAGCCAAAGTCGGGGTATTCCGCGGTCGACCAGTATGGGTTATCGAACAGTCCCAAGCGGAACTTCAATCGCAAGATCCGTCGCACCGCATCGTTAATCCGGTTCATGGAGACCGCACCCTCATTCACCAGTTCAACCAGCGTGGGGCAGAAGGCGGTGTTATAAGGCTCCATCACCAGGTCGATCCCCGCGTTGATGGCCATTTTCACGGCCTCTTTGTAACTCGCCGCGATGCGGTCGCGGCTAAGCAGGTTCTGCACATCCGCCCAGTCGCTCACGATAACCCCGTCAAAATTGAGATCCTTCTTCACCCACTCGGTCAACAACCGGTAGTCGGCATGGGTAGAAACCCCGTTCACGATACCCGAGTTAGCCATCAGTGATAGGGCACCCCCTTCCACGATAGAAGCGCGGAACGGCTCGAAGTGCTTTTCACGCAATTCGCTCTCTGAGATGGTCGCGGGTGTTCTATCTTTACCCGAAACCGGCACGCCGTATCCCATGTAGTGCTTCACGCACGCGGCAACCGAATGGCTGCCCACCCGGTTCCGGTCGCTTCCCTGAAACCCTTTCACGGAGGCAACCGCCATGCGCGCGTTGAGGTACGCGTCCTCCCCGTAACTCTCCCACTGCCGTGGCCAACGGGCATCCCGTCCGAGGTCCATCGTGGGATTGAAGGTCCACGGGATATTGCTTGCCCGTGTCTCGTAGGCCGAGATACGGGAGCCCTCCTCCATCAGCTCGACGTTGAAGGTGGCCGCCATCCCGATCGCTTGCGGGAAGAGCGTTCCCCCTGCGGTGTAGGTGGTTCCATGGTTGGAATCGATGCCGTACAGCACCGGTATCCCGGTTTCCTGTAGCGCACGCTGTTGAATCGTGCGAACGATCTCCTCCCACACTTCGGTGGTCCGCGCCCGGTTGTTGGAGGTGTTCAAGATAGAACCCACCTTGTATGTACCGATCACCGTGTCGAGCATGGCGTGATTTATACGGAACGGCTCGTGGCTATAGTATACATTTCCTCCCTCCCCGATCACGTCGAGGGCAAGCTGCGTCATTTGCCCCACCTTCTCTTCAAGGGTCATCCCCGCCATGACGCTATCGATCTTACGTTCGATGCCCGCGTCCAGGGTGACAGTGTCCGACCTTTTCACCCCACTACTGCAAGCTATGAACAGCATGGTCAAGAAAACAAGCAAGCTGATTTTCTTCATTTGATTGATATGATTATTTTTTACATTTCAGTGCATGAAGGCTTTGATGTCAGTTCGTACCGTGCACAGCTATTTGCCCGATAATGGTTATCTTTGATAAACACGCACGTAATCGATTTCATACACGGCGGGGAGCTTAGACTCATCCACCCCTTGCGAACCACCCCAATCACCACCCCATGCCAGGTTTAGCTTAAGGTAGAAAGGCACGTTAAACGGCCAGGTATGCTTGTTCCCTGCCTCGTCGTTATCGAAGCGGAAATACTCTTCACCGTCCACGAATCCCTTGATATAGTCGGCAGTCCACTCCACCGCGTAAATATGAAATTCCGTCTCCGCGTTTTGAATAGCCTTGGTGGCCGTCTTCTCGGTTCGTTGCACGTGATTGTAGGCTTGCGTATGGATTGAAGATTGCACCACGTTGGGACGGTACCCCACGTACTCCATAATATCGATCTCCCCGTCCAGCGGCCACTGTTTGAAATCCCTCGGCATCATCCAGAATGCCGGCCACGTACCCTTACCTCCCGGAACCCGCAGGCGCGCCTCGAAGTAGCCGTAGGTCCAGCTCTCGTTTGTATTGATCCGTGCCGACAAGATGGCGTTCCCGCTTTTTCGCGCGATGATCTTCAGCGTCCCATCGTAGATGGCTGCCACGGTATCGGTTCCTCGAAATCCGCCATCCACGTAGGTTTGTAACTCATTGTTCACCCACCCCGGTGCAGCCGCCTCGTACCACCATCTTTTCATGTCCGGTAGCGCCGGCTTACCACCGTTCAGCCGGTCAGCATTAAACTCCTCCCGCCATACCAGCGTGTACCCTTCGGGAACGTGGTTCGCGATGATAGCCCCTTCTTGCTTGACGGTATACGTTATGCCGTAGTCCCCGGAAGAAAAGGTAAGCAGGGCATCACGCGGTTGCTCGCCGGGGTTACCCGTGGCGGTAATTTTCACGCTGGTCTGCCCGTTGGAACCCCGACTTGGGCTTACCGTGAGCCAGGATTGGTTAGACACCACCGTCCACTCCCCATTCGCTTCGACGATAAGGCTGCGCGTTTCACCCTTCGAAGATAACGAAACGGTAGACGGTGTGATGGTCCACTTTACGGCTACAGGGGGTTGCGGCACGACGGGTAGAGGCTCGTTCGCACTACCGCACGAAGCGAGCCAGATAAGAAGAGCAAGTATCCCGTTCATTCGGTTCATGTTGGTTGATGGTTCATTCGTATGGAATGGTCAACCGGGCTGCCGCAAAAAGCGGCAACCCGGCCATTTTGCCATCCCACTATTCGTCAAATTCAAAATCGTCGAAGAAGAAGAATCCCGTTCCGGCATGTCCCTCGGCACCGAATTGAATCACGATGCGATCGTAATCTTTCCGGTTGGCCACGCCACTGAAGTCGAATTCCAGCTCCAGCCACTTGTCCAATTCCAAATCGGCCTTAACTATCTCGGTCTGTCCCTCCCACGGCGCAGGATGTTCGCTATCTTGTAGCTTCACCGCCAATTGCGGTCGGAGCTTACCGTTCACGATCCATGGGCCCGCCACCCCGTGCTCCGTTTCGTAATCGTTGTACGAGGGGATATAGACCTTTACCCGAACTTTATTCTGCGCGGTAAGATCGAACTTGTAATCGGGTGCGGTAAACGAAAGGTTGCTGTAGAAGCCACCCGACTTCCAGTAGCGGAACACCTTATCCGACGTGTTGATGGGTAGCGGCAACGGGTTATCCACCACCCGGCTCACGTTGCCCATGTCCTCCTGCACGAGATTCAAGTAGGTGTCGCCCTCAAAGTCCTCGCTTAGGGGAATGGCTTTCAGCTCCTTCGGTGGCTTCGGCGCCTCCACGTTCAAGGCTTCCAGGCAATAGACGAATACCCAATCTTGTCCCTCAATCGTGTTATTGACACGTAACGCCATCACCCGATCGGTCAGGTAGATCACCTCGTAATCCTGGCTACCGGCATAATACCCCATGTAGCCATTCCCCGAGATCGTGAGCACGGGAAACTCACCCGCCTCGTCAATCGAAAAAGTGTACTCCCCACCGCTGTAGGTAAAGTAGGCATCATCGCCCTCAACCGCGTGAACGGTGAATCCACCCACGCTGGCCGCGCTCGCGTTCCTTCCATAGCCTTCGTTCCCCTCTTTTTGGATCTTCAGCTGCACGCCGTTCTGAATAAAGGTGAACTTCGTCGAGTACATCTGCCAAGCGTGTTTATCGTTGGCAGCGGCACCCCACCACTCCTGACCCCGAGAGCCTTGCGGACCCAAGCCCATGTGGCCCGAGATATTGAAGCCGGTAGCTGCTGCCACCTCCTTCGCGAAATTGTTGTACTGGTCAAACACCCATGTTTTACCCTCGGCATTCTCAGCCCCACCGGTCAGGTTCCTATACACCGGGGTATCTACCAGGCTGTAATCATCTTTTGCAATGGAGACGACCTCGCTTTTTCGCGCTACCATCCCGTTTGCCGAGTAAATAGAAAGCGTCACGGTGTATTCACCCGCGAAAGGATACAGCCCCACGGCTGAAGTACCATTGCCGGATGACCCGTTCCCCAAATCCCAACGGATGGTATACACTTCACCCATCGGGAGCGGCGTGGTGTTTGTAAACGTGATCATGTTATCGCTCTTGGGTGATGCCGTGCGTGTAAACGAAACCTGGCTGTCCGTGATCACGCCCAGCTCTTTGAGCGAGTACTCATCATATTCCTGTGGGCTGCAGGCAAATACCGACAAGAGCAGCAGCCATATCCACGCTTTTGTTGTAACTATATTTTTCATACGATTGCTTATTATTAGCGTATGGAACTTGCCGTAATCACGTGCTGTCTACGAGGGTTAGGTGCATTCCATACGATCCTGTTACTTATTTAATTATACCCGGGGTTTTGCTTCAACGCGAACTCCGTCCCAGCCGTCTTATCTATTTCAGTCTGCGGGATGGGAAGGTACTTGTTATGCGCGCTCCATGTGCGGGTGCTACCGTGCTCAGGCAGGTTCTCGGTAAGTAACGCCGTATCATCCCAGCGAACGATATCCCAGAAGCGCATCCCTTCACCAACGAACTCGCGGCGCCGCTCTAACTTGATATTCTCCGGGGTGGCCGGAACTGGATTGGCTACCCCAAACGCCCGTTCGCGCACCTTATCCAAGCAGCTTTGCGCGGAGATACCCCCGACCGGGCTTTGCCCGTGTATGGCAATCATTTCCGCGTAGGTAAGCAAGGTTTCCGCGTAGCGGAAAACGCGCAGGTTGTTCGAATAGTTCAAGTCCACGTCCCCTTGTGGGTTGTAGCCTACCCGAGCGGCGTACTTGGCCAGGAACAGTCCGGTATCCTGAAAGCGGGCAGTGTACTGATCAGCTTTCCATTGATTGATGGAGCCTTCCCGACGGCTATCCCCGGGTTCGTAGAGTTCCCACACGGAGGGTCTCACGGGACCGAATCCCCATCCTCCTTTAAAGTCACCCGTATTGTTGCCGGTATTTAGGCCGTTAGGTGAAATAAATGCCGGCAGGTTGGTACCATACCCTTGCCATCCGCTTGCCCATGTTTTTCCTTCAGGTAGATGGTTCACTTCAAAGATCGACTCCCGGTTCGCCGGGTTATTGGTCACCTCGTTAGCGTCTAACCATATCGCCGGGAAATCGGGGAATAGCCCGTATTCGCCGCTGTTAATCACTTCCGCCAGATCAGCCGTGACCTCACTGTAACGGCTCTGATCCTTTTGATACAGCACTACCCGCGCCTTCAGCATGACTGCTGCCGCCTTGTTGACCCTGCCCAGTGATGCTGTAACGTCGTTCCCGCTCCCATCCTTTTGGAGTCTCATCGGTAAGCGGTCGTTTCCCTGCTCATCGGTTCCCAGCGCGATATCCAAATCCTCCATTATCTCTTTGTACACCTCGTCAGCGCTATATTGCCTCGTCATGTACGGGGCTTCTGTAAGCGGCTCCTCGAAGTAAGGAATATTTCCCCAGAACTTCCACAACCAGTGCGTGTAATAGGCCCGTAGGAAATGCGCTTCCGCCTTGTAACGTTCCAACGCCCTCAGCGCCTCTTTTGTTTCGAATCCGACACCGTTTTCACACGCGTCAATCGCGTTGTTGGCCCGGGCGATCCCGGAGTAATAGATGCTCCAGAGCCCATCGAGATTCTCTTGCGGGGTAGAGGTAAATAAAGATAGAAGGTAAAGTTGATGCTGGTCACCCGCGTCACCGCCCCCTTTGAATATATCATCGGAGCGAAGGTCTGACATCAGCACGATACTATTGTATTGATTGGCCGCGTAGCTATCAAATAGCAGTATCTGGTACGCCGCGGCCAGGTTGGACAGGATAGCCCCTTCGGTGGCGGGCTCACCGGCCGCCTGTTGCTCGGTGGTAGCGTTGGTGAGGAAGTCATCGCTGCATCCCGTGACTCCTGCTACCAGGAGCATCGCCATCAGTATGTATATTAATTTCTTCATTTGTCTGCAATGTTTACGGTTAGAAAGTTATGTTAGCACCTAATGACACGGTTCTTGCCTGCGGGTAGATGCCCCGGTCGACACCGATGGTGGTATAGCCTCCCGACGCGAGTTCGGGGTCAAATCCATCGTACTTCGTGAGCGTGAGCAGGTTCTCCGCCGAAATGTAGATCCTCAGTCGCTGCATGGAGAGCCTTTTCACGATCGCCCCCGGGAGGGTATATCCCAGTTGCGTAGATTTCAGCCTCATGTAGGAGCCATCCTTAACGTAAAGGTCGGATGAACGCCAGTTGCCATTGGGATTGGCCGAGGTCATCCTGGGAATCCGGTTAGAAGTTCCTTCGCCGTGCCACCGGTCCAGTATCCATGCCGGTCGGTTAGCTGCCGGTATATCACCTCGCTGAGCGTAATCGAATACGTCGTTCCCGATAGTTCCCTGGAAGAAGAGGTTCACGTCGATCCCCTTCCAGTCGCCTCCAATGGTAAACCCGTAAGTCCAGTCGGGTGCCCCTTTCCCGATTCTCGTTTTATCGTCGTCGGTAATTAACCCGTCACCGTTCCTATCCACGAAACGCACGTCGCCCGGTTTCGCCGACGGTTGCATCAACTCACCCTTGCCGTTCACGTAGGCGTTCACTTCCGCTTGATTCTGGAACAACCCGTCCGTGATGAAGCCGTAAAAGAAGGGGAAAACCTCCCCGTTCATCCCTTTCACGTAGCTCCCCACGCCGGTAGCTCCCATGCTTTCGTATATCTGTTCCCCGGTCTCGTTACCCAGGTTAATCAGTCTGTTTTTCAGGTACGACGCGTTGGCCGAGAGGTGGTAGTTGAAGTCGCCCACCTTATGTTTCCAGCCCAGTTCGAACTCGAACCCCCGGTTTTCCATATCTCCCACGTTGGCGATGGGTGCCCCCAGCCCCACGTACGAGGGGATTGGCTGGTACATCAGCATATCTCTCGTCTCTTTAACGAAGTAATCGAACCCGAAGGTAAGTCTATTGGTAAAGAAGCGGGCTTCCACCCCCACGTCGGTCTGCACCGACTCTTCCCATTTCACGTTGGGATTAGGGATGTAGGAGGGCGAACTACCGTACTGCATGGAACCGGTAATCTCTCCCACTTGCGCGGGGTTAGCCTCGTTCACGTGGTATCCTCCGCCAAAGTAGTAATTTTGTCCCCCATCCATCAGCGAGGTATAGAGGAAATTGCCAATCCGGTCGTTCCCGTTCTTTCCCCAGCTAAAGCGCAGTTTCATGTAATCGAACCACTCGGGACGGTGTTCCATGAAGGCCTCGTTTGTCACGTTCCACCCCAACGAGAAAGAGGGGAAAACGCCCCACTTGTTGTTGGGGCCGAAGCTGGTAGAGCCGTCACGCCGCACGGTGGCCTGCAGCATGTACTTCTCAGCGTAGTTGTAGTCAACCCGTCCAAAGTAAGAAGCGCTACCCGTGAAGTCGAACCCCCCGGTTCCACCCCACGTCCTCTCGAGCTGCCTATCGGCGATAGCCGAGTTGATATTCGCTTTGGAGGGGTTGGTTTCCAGCAGGTCGCGGTCGTTCCCGCCCAGGTTGCGTTGGCGGTAGCGGGATGCTGACTGCCCCAGCACGGCCGAAAGGTTATGTACCTCGTTGAACGTTTTGTTATAAGAGAGGTAATTTTCAATCTGCCAACGATATCCCCGGTTCATTTCACTCTGTACCGTGCTAAACTGCAAATCTTTCCCTTGCGTGGCCAGAAAATAGGGGAAGTTGTAACCATCATATCCCCAGAACGCGAGGTCGGCACCGTATGAAGTCCTGAAGCGTAGCTCCGGTAGGATCTGCAATTCTCCCCAGAAAGAGCCCACGAACTTATCGGCATTACCGATTCCCGCGTAGGGCTGGAACAACATGCCCACGGGATTCGCTATCTCTTGGAACCCCGCGGGGGGAAGCGAGAATACACGATCGCCATCTTTCACCGCGTAAGGATATTGTGCCAATATGGTGGCAGCGGTCTCATCATCGGCATACACCGGAACGAGCGGGGAGAAGGTCAGCGCGCTACCCAGGATAGAACCATATTCGGAGTTGGTTTCGATACCGGATGATTTGTCCCGGGAATACCCCACGTTAGCCCCTACGGTCACCTTGTTCAGGAACGAACGATCGTCCGCTTGAAACACCGTGTAGGTGGAGTTTGAACGCAAGCTGTATCGTTGGTAGTTCGATTTATCGTGATCTCCCCCCACGATACCTGCCTGATTGAAATAGCCAAACGATAGAAAATAGAGCAGGTTGTCTGTTCCTCCCGACACGCTCACCTGGTGGTTCTGCACCGGCGCGTTGTAGTAGAACGTCTCATCCTGCCAATCGGTTCCCTTGCCCGCGGCAGCTATCTGCTCTTGGGTATAGCGTGGCAGGTTACCGTCGTTTATCTGCACCTCGTTCATGATGACCATGTACTCTTGCGCGTTGAGTATCTCCCTTTTTTTCCAGGGATTTTGCCACCCGTAACTTACATCGTAGTTGACCGTGGCCTTTCCTTTGCTACCCCCTTTCGTGGTTACCAGGATAACCCCGTTAGCGGCCCTTGCCCCGTAAATAGCTGCTGACGCGGCGTCTTTAAGTATCTCTACCGACTCGATGTCGACTGGGTTCAGGTAATTGATGCCACCGCCTACTTCCATACCATCAACGATGTATAGCGGGTCACTATTATTCACCGTTCCTATTCCTCGGATACGCACCTTGGAGTCGGACCCCGGTTGTCCCGAGCTTTGGGTTATCTGCACCCCGGAGACTTTCCCCTTGAGCGCGTCCTCCACGCGTGACGGACGCGTCACGTTCAGTTCATCGGCCGTCACCCGGCTAATCGCCGCGGTCACCACGCTTTTGCGTTGCACCCCGTATCCCACCACGACCAGTTCATCGAGCATCGCGAAATCCTCTACCAACTGCACGTTCAACACGGTTTGGTTCACGATGGTAAACTCTCTATCGATGTAGCCGATAAAGGAGAACCGGAGGGTCGACCCTTTAGGTACTAACAGGGCATACTGCCCATCGTAGTCGGTTACCGTTCCGATAGCGGTGCCGGGAATGGAAACGTTGGTACCGGGAATCGGTTCCCCGTCACTAGCCGTTACACGCCCCGATATCCGTGTTCCCTGTTGATCGTCTCGCGTTGCTTCTGCCAGCATGGCCGTGGAGAGCTCGAAAATATAGATCTTGTTATCTCTGAGCTCGTAACCGATCTCCCGAGGTGTCAGCAACTGATTCAGTACCTCATCCAGTTCGGTGTTCGTTACCCGAACGGTTACCCGCTCGCTCAGGTCAACCACCTCTTTGCTAAACGCCAGGGTGTATCCCGTCTGTTCCGTTATGTTTTCCAGAACGTCCCTCAATTTTTCGCGGCTAACGTTCAAGTTCACCTTTTGTGCTTGGATCGTCGCGGAGCCCAGCACGAAAAGCGAAAGCAAGATTAGCCAGCATCGTTTCATTGGAATTTTTCCCATGGTTCGTGTCATGTATTAAAATTAAACAAAAATAATCCTTCACGCTCTCACTGTACAATAAATGGGCACCTTTTTGATAGTTGATAGTGCACCACCCTTATCCTCATCCTCCTCATAGTAGTCGCTTTACAGTAAGTAGACACTTCTCCCAGGAAAAAGAATGAGTGGTTGTAAAAAACAGTTTTTTCATGTACTTTTGCCTACGGCTGATAAAGATAAGGAGGGGTATACCAGGTGTCTCGTGCACGCTACTATTGAAAACGGTTCATGCCAAACGATTTTTTTCCATACAACCGAAACGAGGATCACGCGTTGTACCTTTTACTCAAGAAAAGGGACAAAGAGGCGTTCTCCATGATCTATCAAAAGTATCATCGATACCTCTACGCGTTGGCGTTGAAATACCTAAAAAACCCGGACGCGGCCGAGGACGCCGTGCAGCATGTCTTCGTGAAGCTTTGGGAGTCGACGGCTAAAATCAACATAGAGATCAACTTGAAGAACTACCTCTACACGATGACGAAAAACTATATTCTAAACACGATACGCGATCGAAAGGAGGAGGTCTCCATCCACTACGTGAACGCTCAAGCGGATGGTGAGGGAGAGGATATCCTTAAAAAAATAGAGGAGGAGCAGCTCACCGAGTTGCTATACGAGCAAATAGACCTTCTGCCCCCTCAAAAAAAAGAGGTCTGCCTGCGAAAGCTGAAGACATCGGATAGCAACCAGCAGATCGCCGACAAGATGGGCATTTCCATTCATACGGTAAAGTCGCACTACCAGGAGGCCTTGAAAATATTGCGCTCCTATTTTCAGCAAATAAAAACGATTTTATTATAGGCAATGAACAAGAAAACTCATATCTTTTCCGACAATCCGTGTCTATATAATATAAAAAGGGAAAAAACATTAAACCAGAACGAATGCAACCATCCAAAAGGGATACTATAAACAGGGTCATGGCCGAAATCGCCACGAAAAAAGAGGGCAAGGAGGTGGTCAACTGGTTCGCGAGCTCAATCGAGGGGCAACAACATCTATCGGACATGATGGATCGGGACGCGTACCTCATGGAGTCTGATCCACATGTCGGTCACTCCCTATCTCTGGACCAATCGGACCGTCTTTTTAAACAGATCGGCAAAGAGATCAAAAACAACCGATTCAGGAGGGTAGCTCTAAAGGTAGCGGCAGTTCTGCTCCCGATCGCGATTATTTCCGGCTTCGCTCTCTTTTTCGGAGGTAAGACCGACCTTTGGGGCGAAACCGTCTATTCGGAAATATATATTCCCAAGGGGGAGGATGGACGGATTTTCTTTCAAGATGGAACGGAGGTTTACCTCAATGCCGATACCCGGATCAGGTATCCGGAGAGGTTCGGGCTTGGTAAAAAGCGGGAGGTGTACCTGGATGGTGAAGCCTATTTCAACGTGAAGAGTAATCACCGCAAACCCTTTGTGGTTCACGCACAGGGTACTAGGACGGAAGTGTTAGGGACCTCTTTTAACATGAGCGCGTACAACGATAACCATTCCGTGCAGGTGGTATTGGATGAGGGGAAGACCTCTTTTCATGTGAACTCGCGCAGTTACCCGATGCTCCCTGGTCAGATGATCGAGTACGATAAAACCACCTCGCGGGTTACATTGAGCAATTTAATGCACCCCTCGCGGGCTTCGATGTGGAAGCAGAGCACCCTCTGCTTCAATGACACCCCACTGGCGGAAGTGATAAAAACATTGGAGAGGCGATACGATGTGCGGTTTCATGTGAAGGAGCCGGGGGCGCTCGTCTATAGTTACACGTTAACGACCCGGCAGCCTAACATCGAAGGTGTATTGGAGGAGCTGCAAAAAATTTCCCCCGTGAGATTTATGGTTGATGGAAACGTCATTACAGTTACCTTGTAAGAGGCGTTCAAGAGCATACAGCGAAAGGTCAACAGATTGTGTTACGCAGTGGAGCAAAGAAGAAACACAAGAGAGATAATAACGAGAGAACCTGACACAATTATAATATCCCTATAAAATGAAGAAATATCTTGTCACCCTTGCCTTAAGCGCACTTGCAATAGTAGGATTTTCACAAGAAACGATCTACGAAACGGAGCAGAATACCCCCTATTACCCTGAAAGCATTCGTCAATCTGATGACTATATTTCCGAGAGATGCGTTTTGGATATTTACTATCCCGCCAACAGAAAGGATTTTGCCACCATCGTGTGGTTTCACGGTGGGGGACTCACGGGTGGTTCAAAAGAGTTACCCGATGGATTGAAAAACCAGAACCTATGCATTATTGGGGTTAATTACCGACTTTCGCCAAAAGTGAAAGCCCCAGCCTATATAGAAGACGCGGCCGCGGCCATAGCCTGGGCATTTAAAAACATCGAAAAATATGGTGGTAGTGCATCCAAAATATTTGTATCTGGTCACTCCGCCGGTGGTTACCTCACGTTAATGACCGGTTTAGATAAACAATACCTGTCGAGGCACGGTATTGATGCCAACCAAATCGCGGGATTAATTCCCCTCAGCGCCCAAACGATCACCCATTTCAATATTCGCGATCAGCGAGGGATAAAGAGCACGCAACCCGTGGTGGATGAATTCGCTCCACTTTTTCATGTTCGTGCCGATGCACCCCCTCTGCTACTTATAACGGGCGACAGGGAGCTGGAACTGCTCGGGCGTTACGAAGAAAACGCCTATTTGGCCCGGATGATGCAGGTTGTGGGGCATACAAACACCCGACTACTGGAGCTGCAAGGGTATGACCATGGGATGGTCTACCCTGCGCTTCCATTGGTCATTGAAGAAGTGGAGCGAATCACCAATAAATAGGGACATTCGTTTAATTCCAATTCAAGAGCATGACTGGTAGGAATATTGGTCTTGCTCTTTTTCTTTTTTTGAAGTTTTAGCTTTTCATTGATGTTTTTCGGGATTTTTCCCCC
>DUNG01000038.1 GCA_012839475.1 Petrimonas sp.
ACACGGCATTGCCGCTTCGGGTCGCGTAAAGTCAATTCATGATGTTGGAAAAGCAAGTTGTGTCATGAAGTGGGCGCGACCACATCGATTTGCTAACCGAGAAGGCGGGTATTCTTCCATTAATTTGCCCTCCCCGCCGACTCGGTTAGCAAATCGATGTGGTCGCGCCCACTTCATGACACAACTTGCTTTTCCAACATCATGAATTGACTTTACGCGACCCGAAGCGGCAATGCCGTGTTATAAGATGTGGCGACGCCCTTTTTCCTTAATACTTCACATAATTTAAAGAACGTTCATTAAAGGGAGTGGATAGAATCTTCTATAACCTTTTATAATTATTTATTCAATTTGTTTTATTAATTATATTATTTATCTTGTAAGGAGAAAAAATCCTCCCTTGTAATTTCGTAGTCAACGACACTTCGCCAGTTTCCTAGTTGGTCTTGCCATACGTTTTCTCGTATACCAATTTTCTTTGCCCCAATTTTCGTTTCATAAACATGCTGGGCTCTTTTATTTTCTAGCATTGTATCCCAAACAATTTTATTTATTGGAAATTTGGAATTAATAGTTTCATCTGTAAAAAGAAATTCCAATAGCATCCTAATAATTTTGGACCCATATCCTTTATTTTGATAATTGAAGTCGCATATCTTCCATCCAGGATATGCCCCATTGTTACTTTTAACGTTATAACTCAGTTCTCCTACAGATTTACCATCAATTTCTATGATACAGAGTTGGCTTAATTTTCCTTCCCTACTCTTGATATTATCCATAGTATCATCTAAAGACTTTCTCAAACCGTTAGGGAAGCCTGCATGTTCCATAATTTTACCATCATTCCACCACTTATTTAATTGAATAGCATCATTAATAGTAGCACTTCTAATTACAATATTACCCTTTTGAATTCTCATACTTTCCTCCATTATTTTTTGAGAGAGTTTATAGGGCGTGAACCCTCCTTACACTCTTAGCCATTATTTCTATCATATGAACCACTTCGTTATTTCTATGAAAACGCCTAAAGTGTTACTTTTAGTAAGTTTAATATCATGGTAATATTTGTAAATAATTCATAAGCCGCATTTGTTTACTATCGTACAACATCTTTTTTTGTCAACAGTTCCCCAAAGAAATGCCCCGATATCGCCATGTCTTATAACGGGCCGCACTCAAGACGTGCCCGAAACTTAATGACATTTCGACTTGCTGAGGGCATGTGATTCTGGCTTCCTCTAACTATACTTTGCCACTTACGATAAAAGCCAGCAGCCTTTACTTGAGTGCATTGTTAGGCGATGGATCCTGCCCCACGAAACAAGTAGTCTTAAGCATGCCCTTTACTTGTCGCTATGCTAAAAATATGTCTTTAGTTTCTACATTTTCTGTCTCACATAATCTCAGAAGGTCGCTATATTATTAATTAGCTTCAAAATATAATATTCCTGCATCTTCAATATCTTTTTGGGCAATTATTTCTCCTGATTTATCTACCACGTAAGCGCCCCCAAAAAAATAATTTCGCGTATTTGATGAATTCTTTACATAATTAACCATTAATGTGAGAGCACCGATTTTAGAGATTTGCTCTATGTAATATGGCATCTCCTCCGTATCCCACCTTCTCTGGGAGACGTCCCCGTCATTTAAAGTTCTTGCAAACGGAAAAATCAAAATATCAATATTTTCTTTCCTTACTTTGTCAGCAATGATATTATCGAATAAATCTCCGCATATAAGATAACTATACTTTTTATTTTCAATATTAAAAGTTGCAATATCAATACCTTGCTTATATACTTTTTTATCAACATTGCTCCCGTGCCATCCATCCGACATTCGCCTATACTTTGAGATTATATTTCCAAAATTATCAATACAAATTGTGCTATCATATAGGAATTTGTTATCCAATTCAAAAAAGCCGATAGAAACATATATCTCATTTTGCATCGCAGATTTACAAATAGTGCGAATGATATTAGAATTTTCAGTGATACCTAATGCTAAATCATGTTCCGGTATGTCATTGTTAATAAGCCCTGTAATACAACATTCAGGAAATATTATAAAATCAGCATGGTTTTTCTTTGCCTCTTGGATATATTCTAGAATTAGATTCACATTAAAATTAAGATTATCTGTTACTCTATTCACTGCTAATGCATATTTCATTATATCTATCCTTTCAAATACCTAAAGTTAATACATCAGCTAATTTTCGGAAGCCTACGCTATATGCTAATCTCTCAGAAGCAGTATTGTGTGTAGAACAAGACCACAGAGGACACTTTCCTTTTTCAATGATAGCCTTAATACATGATAGTGTAACTGATTTAGCATAACCTTTACATCGATATTCCGATAATGTATTAATTCCTATTTCTTGCACCTTATCTTGCATGAATGGCATATCTGGCGCATCTGTAACGGAAACAAGCTTGTCATTCTCAAAAACACCAAATACATATCCATTCCTGCTAATATCATAAAAATATTCCTCTAACCACCCTTCTGGGCTTCCGTTTCTATGTTGAGTCATAAAAAATTCAAGATACTTATGATAATGATCATCAGTTAGCTGAACAACATTTGTAGTATCAATATCGCTTGGTATTTGATTATAACAAAATTTGATACTGCGACCAATGGGAACAT
Organism: Petrimonas sp.; assembly: GCA_012839475.1. Taxonomy (GTDB): domain Bacteria; phylum Bacteroidota; class Bacteroidia; order Bacteroidales; family Dysgonomonadaceae; genus Proteiniphilum. Next base: position 2,668 of record DUNG01000038.1, read on the forward strand.
TTAATGCTACTTCCATAATGACGGCAACTTGATCAGCGGTCATTTCAGGTTGGATTTGGCCTTTTATTTCATTAACTTTTTCTAATGTTTTCTTACTGCAAGAAATAATAATTTGATTTTGGGTTATATATGTATAAATATGAAAAGCATGTGAATACCCAATCTGGATTTTATCGCGCTCTGGAGATACAGTTAATATTACTCTATTAGTGTTAATAATTTCAGGTGATATTCCGAGCCATTGCGAATAATATTCATTTGTTATTTTATCAAAGTTCATATGTGCTAACCACCTTAGAATCTATTTCTTTAGAAATAAGTCACGTGATATTTTACTAAAACAACATTAAACTCCATATCCTTGCTCTCAAAAATCATGCAGGACTCGCTACTATTGCAGGATCTGCTGCCTAACGTCCCGCAGGTTTACGAAGTTGATGAGCCTTAGCGCGACTGCGCTTGGCAAATCAATTTGGGCGCAGCTTAGCGAAGCCGTAAACCTTGCTGTTATGTGATGCTGACCCTACACTAGAAGGGTGCTACACCCAGTTTGCCCATGAGTAACTCATCAATATTGTCGTAGTCTGCAGCAACCCAACTAGGATCTACGCCGATCTTGATCATAGCCTCACTGCACTCTTTTTCCATTTTCTCTAACACTATACTTCTATCGGAACAGCAAAGCATTTCAACAGCTTTATCCAGACGCTTCCATGGTTCCATATTCCCATCCGCACCTATAACCATTTCAACGATATTTGTCAAATAATCTATATACTTGGCACCTAAAGAAGTCTGCCTAACAAAAGAAGCTAGTTTTTCTTGGTAAGGATATGGTTTACCTTCGACTAGAAAAAAGAAACGGTATAGTTCATTAATACCATTAAAAATTGCAGTGCCTGCTGGAAGAAGTTCTAAATCGCTCTTGTGATGCCAAGGATAACCATCAATAAACCAATACAGCGACAATAACCACCTATATTTAATCTTGTTAACTAGAACACCCATAGGATAACTTTTATATTCACTCAATAAGTCTCTAAACCTTCCATGACTATCCTGAATAACCTTTGCATTATTCCATATCCAGTGGTGAACATCATCATATTCTTCTATTCTTTGCCTTATATCGTCAAACTTAAGTAATGAAAAGTGTGGTCGATTTGCTTTCGAACCGAAATATCGCTCCCAATTATGCTCTGGCAATTTATAAAAAGCATTGTAAACAGAGTTAGTCTTTTGAGCACTAAGCATTTCTTTTTGGATAGAATAGTACACTTTAGAGGGGCATAACACGTCAATATCTACATCGGATTCATCTGTATTAGTCCCTGTTGCACGGCTCCCTGTAAGAAGAACTATTAACTCTTCTTTGTTTTCTAAACCTGGTAAAGTGAATATCTGCTCATCTACATATCTTCTTATGTCTTCCATTTCATTTCTATACGTCAATTCACAACAACTCCTTAAAGTCAGTTTCACATAACGTTTGGCACTCGCGACGTGGCTCAGCCTTACAGGGAGCCGCTCATGCCCAGCGAGACTTCGCGGGCTAATGCGGGGACTGACTCGGTTAGGCTGAGACATGTGGGCAGGATGACCTCCTGATGATACTACAGAGCCTTGCCTCCTGCTGTGCCCCTTGCGCTGAGTGCGTTGTTATATGGAGTCGCGTGCACCTCGAAGCTAGCATGAACCAACACTCGATCAGTATATTGACCATATCATATTATGCTCTCTTCCCATATGTCCGGGTAATTTAACCCTAAAAGTCTTACTATGGTTGATGCAACATTAGCAAGACCGAACTCACCTTGCTTTATGTTATATTTCTTTGTTTTGTCATAGATAATGAATGGAACTGGATTTAAAGTATGTGCCGTCTTTGCTTTTGAAGATCCTTTGCTTTCATTTGGTTTTTCTAACATCTCATCAGCGTTACCATGATCTGCAGTGACAATCAATATCCCACCAACATCATCTATAGCCTTGATAACTCTACTTATACACAGATCAACAGATTCAACTGCTATCCTTGCAGCTGCCATATTGCCCGTATGTCCTACCATATCTCCATTGGGATAGTTAGCCCTTAGAAACATATACTTATCTGATTTTATTGCGTTGATGAGTTTATCAGTAATTTCTGCAGCTTTCATCCAAGGACGTTGATCAAAAGGTACCTTATCTGAGAGAACTTCTTCAAATGTTTCAAGATCCTCAGAGAACTTTCCGCTTCTGTTCCCATTCCAAAAATATGTTACATGTCCATATTTCTGAGTTTCTGAGACTGCATACTGTTTTATATTGTGCTTAGCTAGAAATTCAGACAGGGTATTCTTAATATTAGGTGGAGAAACAAGATACCGTCTTGGTATCTTTAAATCTCCATCATATTGTAACATACCAGCAAAGATAATTTTAGGAAATCTTACTCTGTCAAACTTACTAAAGTATTCATCTTCAAATGCTTTGCTAACTTCAATTGCCCTGTCCCCTCTAAAATTAAATAAAATGACACTGTCATAATCCTCAATAGTACCAATTGGCTTCCCATCCTCAGCAATAATAAAAGGCGGCAGGTCTTGGTCCAGTGAATTGGTTTCTTCTCTATACGTTCTTATTGCAGTCTCTGCACAGTCAAATTGCCTGCCCATACCCAAAACATGGGTTTCCCATCCCAACTTAACCATATCCCAATTAGCTTCATATCTATCCATGGTTATCTTCATCCGGCCACCGCCAGAAGCAATTCTCCCATTAAAACTGTTATCATTTAATTCTGTTAAAAATAGCTCCAGATCATGAACATATTTTAATGCTGAAGTTGCATCAACATCACGACCATCCAGTAATATGTGAATACGTGCATTTAATACCCCGTGTTCTTTTGCCCTTTTTAACATTGATTTCAGATGAGAAATATTGGAATGTACATTACCATCTGATAAAAGCCCAATAAAATGTAATGTGCTCCTATTATCTATACAATTGTTAATAAGTGAATTCCAAGCTATTGATTCATACATTTTGCCATTTTCAATAGATTCATTAACCAGCTTTGCACCTTGAGAATAAATTTGACCACTTCCAAGTGCATTATGTCCAACTTCACTATTACCCATATCATCATCTGAAGGTAAACCAACTGCTGATCCATGAGCCTTTAACTTTATAAACGAACATGTCTTGTAAAGTTCGTCCAACGTCGGCGTATAAGCCAATTTCACTGCATTACCATGCTCATTTTCATTTAATGCTACTCCATCCATGATCAATAGTACTACCGGTCTTTCCATTTAATAGTTCCTCCTCCAGAATATTTGATATACCCGGGTAACCAGTTATTTAACTTTATTCATTATGCATTCACTAGATACGATCGTTTAGCACGCGATTTTATATAACGTCCCGTATTTGCGACGTCCCTGAACCGCACCCACTTGACCTTACCCTCTGGCGGAGCTGCGCTCCCGGTGAAGGGATGTGGTGCTCTGACCTTGTCCTTGACACGTGCTCCCAGCACCTTTATGCAAATGCATTGTTATAAGATGTGGTGATGTCTTTTTCCTCAGTAATTCTTTACATAAAATAAAAATGCGTCTTAACAATGGCTTTATAATACCTCAAACTCTTTTGTATCCAAATTTACAATTCGTGTTCTAATATCGGACTTCGATATGTATATGGGTTCTCCATCACTATTAATGCAATACGAGATTGGTATGGATATTCCACAATTTCTATATGAGCCATCTGCATGACTTGTACCTATTATAATTGTCTTATATGTTTTAGCAATATTTTTGGCTTCATTTACCCACTGCTCAAACTGTTCATCACTAAACATTCCTACTCCAATTGGGTGTGCAATAAAATTAATATCCACTCCTACATTTTTTAAATCTCTCATGCCTTTTAGTATTTCCATACATAGTAAATATCCAATGTTTATACCATTGCTGCTAACGAATAATGGTATATTTAACTCCTCCTTTTCATCCGATAGAGTTTTGCCTCTTTCCATAATTCTCTCACCAGTGTTACTTATTATTACTGCTCTATCTTTATTGTCTTTTCGATAGGATGTAATTATCATGACATTAGTTTCTTTTGCAATCTTACAAGCGTCTTCTAATACTTTTTCACTTGAAAGATATCCTTCTGGATAGAGTATAATATCCATTCCTTCATTAACTTTTATATCATTCTCAAGCTGGGTTATTCCTTTTTCATGAATAGGTTGTCCTATTAAAACTCTCATGCGTTACCTCCATACAATAATCTTCTAAATGTTAATACTTCACAATAATATACCATTACGCAATATACTTCTTTGGCCAAACAGACCTGCAAAGAACAACCCCGATATCGCCATATCTTATAACGGTCTGCATTCGCGACGTGGCTCAGCCTTACAGGTTGCCGCTCATGCCCGGCGAGACTTCGCGGGCTAATGCGGCGACCGACTCGGTTAGGCTGAGACATGTGGGCAGCTTGACATCCTGACGATGCTCCAGAGCCTTGCCTCCTGCCGTGCCCCTTGCGCCGAGTGCTTTGTTAGCTGAAGTAAACCGGCCTCTTGCTCAGAGCCCACCATGGACGGTGAGCCCTTAATAATTCTGTTATTTTGTACTGTTATTATTGTTGCAAAAATATATAGAGATACATTATATTATCGGGAGTTTATTGTCATTTTAAGAATTAACTACTATTCTGCTATTTCCCAGATATACATATCGGTTTTATTTCCCCTTAATTCTTCAAATACTCTTTCATCAGGAACATCGTCAATTGTAATAGGTCTCGCCCCTAATTTTTCAATAGTTTTCCTAGAAGCAATATTATCAAACCCCGAACCAATAAATAATCTTTTAAAGCCATGCTCCAAAGCAACATCTTTTATTAGCTTGCATGCTTTCATGGCATAGTTGTGGCCTGCGTAAGCAGGTGATACCCCATAACTTAGATGACCATATATGTATTGCCTTTTCGAGCTATCAACAGAGAAATATACTACCCCAATATCCTCATTATCTTTTATATGAATTATTGAGAATCCGTATCTTGGTGCATATCCTTTCTCAATGTCTGGTTCATCTTTACTCTTTAAAGTGAGTCTTATTTCATCATTACATAAATTATTAAATTCTTTAAATTTAAACATAATTGCCCCCCTTTCAATATTATACAAGTGTTAAATAGCTTTTAAACATAGTCCATATATTCCGCGCCACGAATGGCGCGTCTCTTCCGGTTTATTTCAGCTAACGGGCCGCGGGTTTACGAAGTCCATGAGGCCTAGTGCTTGCACTTGCCGAAGGGATTTTGAAAACCTGCTGATATGCGATGTGGCGCTTAGCCACAGATGCATAGCAGCGGGCTTGACCC
>DUNG01000034.1 GCA_012839475.1 Petrimonas sp.
AAGTAATGCCATAGGGAATATTTGACACCACTTTGAAAGGAAATTTCGGAACTGCAAAATTCCTAAAATCACAACCGACAACTTGAACATTTCGGGCATCAGAAAATAATTTGCGTAAATGTTCAACTAAAGCTGTGTCGTTTTCAATAGCAACAACATTGTTGGCGATTTTTAATAAATGAACAGTAAGAAACCCCTTACCTGCCCCAATATCTAAAACCGTATCTTGACTATTTATATTTGCTTGTCTTATTGCATCTTTTATTAGCACTTTATCAATAGTAAAGTGCTGACCCGTAAAACGAACGGGCAATTTCTTTTTTGTCATTAGTAACTTCTTCTTTTATAATTATACAACGGCAAATTTAGTAACTTTGCTTGATAAATTAACGAGAAAGAAGAAAAAATGAAAGCCGACCGCATAACATCACCTATACGCAAGCAGGGGTTTCGTGCTTCTTAGGACAGGAAAATGGTAAATTTGAAGTTCAGTTCTTCGTAGGAAGTTTTGTGGTAAAATGCCCTGCCTGCGTATAGCTGAAAAACGTTGTGCGTCAGTGTAAAAAGCCAGCCGCACAAACAGCACATTTGGTTTTTTGCCGACACAAAAGCCAACGCTGAAAAAACCAAAAGAGCTATTTTTTGCCAACGCTCACTTGATAAATATTAACTTGCGGAATTTGATATTTTTATAGGTTCAAGATAACTTTAGAAAAGAATTATCTTTGTAAGTTATTTTGTATCAATGAAAAACAAGTATATAAAACATACGCACATTTCAGAGCGTAAAATAAGAGTGGCTTACGGCATGTTTGTTAACCTTCCAAAACACATATTTCTCTATTTCCGAAACTCCAAGTTCGTTGGGGTTACTAAATTTTCGCTCTGCAATTTGCAAAAAGCTTTTCACTGCACTTTTATAATTGAGAATAGAGTTTTTGCTGTATCTTTGAAGTATTAATTTTTGCTCAAATTCAGCCAATAATTTTTAAATCTGCATAGAGTTATAATTTTTTGCAAATATAGTAAAACATTCGTATATACAAAATATTTTAATTTATTTTTCTTACATTATTTAATTGATTATATACTATATATGTGCTTTTATACAAATTTCAAATGAATCAATATACGAATGTTATATATTTAATTCCCAAAAAAGTTGTATCTTTGTGTCGTAAATTATACGTTACCTGCAAGCTGAAAAAACAATCGTAGCAAACAAGTTATGATAGAAGTGCTAAAAAAAATATTAATAGAAAAATATCTCATAACATCGAGCAAAATTTATGCTCAGCAAGGTGGTTGGGCTTCATTGGCGTATAAAATTGAAGACAATAACGGACATTTATACTTTTTAAAAGTTTATGAAAAAAGCAGAAAATCAACACCATATTTAATCAAACATATAGATATTTATCTTCCCATTGTTGATTGGCTTTATTATCAAACTAGTCTTGAAGGAAAAATTATTCAACTCATAAAAACACAAACCAAAAGTTTCAAAGTTGAAGATGAAAGTTATGTGTATATTCTGTTTGACTACATTGAAGGAAAAACCGTTGGTAAACAATCTTTAAAAGAAGAGCAAGTAATAAAATTAGCCGAAATAGTTTCTCAACTACATAATTTGGAAGATCTTCCTTTTGACATCAAGCAGATTACCGAAACATTCCACCTTTCATCCATTTCTAAATTAAGGGATTGGATAGATAAAAGCTTCGACCAATTAAAAATTGCCATCAACGAAATATTGAAACCTAATCTTTCAACTATCAATAGGCAAATCAGTGAATGGTATCACTTATCCAAAGTTTTAAAAGAAAAGCATCTGAGGTACTGTTTATGCCATACAGACATTCATCATTGGAATATCATTACAAGAGGTGAACAATTGTATCTTTTAGATTGGGAGGGAATAAAATTTGCACCACGAGAAGCCGATATTTTCAGCATTTATCAGCAACCTTATTTCGATTCGTTTATCAGAAGATATTATGAACTCAATCCCGATTATCAAATCAACTACGATGTTTTACAGTTTTATCTATTAAGCCGGAAACTTCAGGATATTTTTGAATTCATCGAACAACTGCAATTTGACGAGCTTAATCAAGAAGAATACAAAATGAATTTAAACTACTTGAGAAAAGAGGTAAATGGATTAAAGGAGACCTCAAAAAGAAAGATTTAAACGCAATAAAAGGAAGCCAGCAGGTAACATCGGCTATAGCAAATGCGGGCTAAAATGATAAAATGAAGTAAATATATTAAATAAACTAACTGCTTATCGGACAAGTAAGTATCCTGTAATCCCGCACTTGCCATAGCCAGGGCCGTTGTACGACATAGTAAAACCGAACCAAACAAAATGAAAGTCAGAGAAGAAAAGTTAAGAACAATTATAGAATGGTCGGAGAAAAACGAAGATGTAAGAGTTCTTCTTCTGACAAGTTCACTTGTAAATCCTTTAGCACTTGTTGACGAATTTAGTGATTTAGACATTGAATTTGTTTTTGAGGATAATACAAATTACATTTCAGACAAAAGCTGGACGCTTAAATTCGGAAATCCAATTGCTATGATTGAAGAAGACGAAAGTTGTTTTAACCATAAACACGCAATGAAAATGCTACTTTATGAAGACGGTGTGAAAGTAGATTTTAAACTTTACAGCAAATCAAAATTTATAAAGGAAACGCAAGAGAAAGAATTACCAGAAGATTGGGATATTGGTTATAAAATTTTAATTGATAAAGATGGTATTACAAAGCAAATGCTGAAACCAACTTATCAAATTTCCATTATCAAAAAACCGTCTGAAAAAGAGTTTCAAAATCTAATAAACGATTTTTGGTGGGACACAACTTACGTGGCAAAGTGTCTTGTGAGAGATGAAATATTCTATGCGAAATTTATGTCGGAAACCGTTATTCGCACAGAATATTTAATTCCTTTAATTGAATGGCACATTGCAAGTGAACACAATTGGAACATAACGACCAATAAATATGGACGGCTTTTCAAAAAGTATCTTAACCAGGAAATGTGGGCTAAAACAGAACAAACATTTTCAGGGAGCGATATAAAGGAAAATTGGACTGCTCTATTTTCAATGACTGATTTAGTTTCAGAAATAGGAACTGAATTGTCAAAAAAATTAGAGTACAAATACCCGGATAAATTAGAAAATGACATACGAAAATATTTAGCTGGACTAAAACCCAAAACATAACTACGTCGTACAACATCGTATTGGCAATAGGCGGGCTGAACGGCTTCGTATCAACGGAAGTGCAAAATTCAACTTCTGTTCTTCGATTAAAGTTCAGTGCTAAAAATCCCGCCCATCGCCAATACGCGGCACGTTAAAGTCCATTTAGTCTTCATCTTCAGCATTAAACAACTCCTCATAGAACTTTCTATTTTCCTCGCCCCATTGGTCCAATGCATCTAGAATAGGAAATGCGGAACGACCTAAATTAGTCAGAAAGTACTCTGTGCGAGGTGGTTGTTCTGCATAAATTTTTCTATCTATAATCTTATACTCCAACAATTCTTTAAGTTGTTGATTTATTACACGTTCTGTTGCATCAGGCACCTCCTTAAATATCAGACTTGGACGTAATGGCTTATCTCGAAGTGCTTCTATGATGCAGATTTTCCACTTTCCTCCAAGCACTTGCATAGCAATACTATAACCACATTCTAGATATATAGGGATTTTTCTTTCAGACATAATTGTATAGTTAAATTGTAGAAGCAAGATACAAAAATAGTGCGAGAATGCATTCTTCGATTATTTTGATCATTATTTTCTTATCCCAACTCCTTCTCAAACATATACATCAGCTTATCTTTTTCATTCAGTTCTACACTTCTGCTTACCTTTTTGTTGGTAGGTCGATAACCCGAAAATCGAGTAACAAAAACGCCCAAGCCTTGTGTGTAGGAACTGACCTCTGCTGAGTATTCTTTACTAGTATCTAAAGGAATATTACCCAAAATAGTAGTCCAATCACCATCTGAAGTAATAGTATAAATTTCGCCTTGCATCTTGTTGATGTCTGTAATAGCTCTAGCATTCACAGCTAGTGGAATTTGCAATTTAAAATCTAAGATTGGCTCCAATAACTCAACATCAGCTTGTTGCAAAGCTAATCGAAAAACATAAGGTGCTAAACTTCTAAAGTCGGCAGGTGTACTCACTGGGCTATAATAGATTCCGTGAGAAAAAGTGACTTTAAGGTCAGTTACTTCCCAACCGTACAAACCCGATTCACAGGCTTTCTTGACTCCATCGAATACTGCATTCTGAAAGGATCGATTCAAATATCCCAATGATATTTCACTCTCCATTACAAGTCCCGCCCCAATTGGCAAAGGCTCTATAATCAAGCCAATAGATGCCCAATACGGATTAGGTGGCACTTCGATATGAATGGTGTATTCCGATTTTGTTTTAAGACGTTCTTTATAGATAGTTTTCACCTCTTCAAAGTAAGCATCTACCGAAAATCTCTCTTCCAATAAAGTCAAAATCACCTCCCGTTGAGTTGCTCCATAAAGCGAAACCTCCAATTCATTATTATCAGCATTAATGCTAAAGGCCAAAGATGGATCTTCTACTGATAATACATTCATAGCAGAAATTAATTTACTTCTATCCTCTACTTTGACAGGATGTATAGACGATTTGAGAGCAGGACTAGGGATATTCAATTTGCTGAATAAGCTCGGCTTTGTTCCTAAATAATCTCCTACCATCAGACTTTCTGCATGGTCTATAATTGCAATATCATTTGTGGAAACTTCGTCTGCATCTATTTCGTTTCCAGCGCAAAAGGTCTTTAAACTTCTTATCTTTAGATTCTCTTCTAAGCCATTGAGGGTGTATGACTTTCTTGTTTTAAGGCTTCCTCCTATAACTTTTAGAAAGGCTCGTTTCTGTTCCTTCTTATTATGCTCAATTTTATAAACATAAGCAGATAAATCGTTCTCTTGAAGAAGAGGTATTTCGATAAAAGTAGTGATTGAGTTTAGCAAATCTTCGATACCAATGCCATACATTGCTGAGCCATGATAAATAAGATGTAGTTTAGCAGCTTGAACAAGATGAACCATTGAATTCCAATAGTCTGAATTAGAGAGTAGCATGTCACTCAAGTATTTTTCAAGCAAGACATCATCTTTCTCTAAAATTGTTTCTCTATCCTTTTCTGATATGTAGTGTATTGTACAACTAGATGTTAATTCGTTGCCTTCAACGGATTGCATATAGATAATATCTTTAGAAAGGCTATTTTGTATTTCTAAATAAAGCTGATTTAGATTTACTCCCTCTCTGTCTATCTTATTGATAAATAGAATCGTTGGAATTTCTAGTTGTTGCAGGACATTGAACAACAACCTCGTTTGAGCTTGAATACCCTCTTTGGCAGACACCACAAGTATAGCACCATCTAGCATCCTAAAAGTGCGTTCTACCTCTGCCAGAAAGTCCATGTGTCCAGGAGTGTCGATGATATTAATCTTTGTATCATTCCATTGAATAGATGTTGTAGACGCTCTAACTGTGATACCTCTTCGTTTTTCGATATCCATCGAATCGGTTGTAGTGTTTCCTTTGTCCACACTTCCACGTACTATGGTTGCTCCACTCGCAAATAGCAAGTTCTCAGTAATGGAGGTCTTTCCTGCATCAATATGTGCAAGAATACCTATATTTATAGTTCTCATTTGATTTTGTAAATAATATAGTGGATGCTTTGTAGAAATGCATCGCATAAAAAATACATCCTTGATAGTAAGATTTACCACAAGAACTTGAATTTGTATTTCTAATTATATTATTTACTGCCGCATAGTACGACAAAGGTAAAAAATAAATTTAATAATCAGCTATTCTTTATTGTTATCTTAAGAAATCCGTTAATGCCTTTGCCCGATGAACTAAACACCGAACAAGAAGATGACATAGTTGGATTGTGGAGCTGGGATGGGAAGAAAGTGTTTAGCCTTATTTAGTCTATACTGATTTACATATCAGTAGCTGACAATTATATCACATATTGCAATCCTGCATTGTGTACAATACCTTTGAACTCAATAAAAATTATTGAAATTATGAAAAAAGAATTGATTGTAATTACAGGTGCTAGTGCGGGAATAGGGCTCGCAACAGCCAAACAGTTTGCTAAGTTAGGACATCCTCTACTACTATTGGCTAGACGTGTTAAACCGATGCAAGCACTGAACCTTGAGAATACAATTTGTATGTCATTGGATGTGACGGATAGGAAAGCATTTGAAGATGCTGTTCGACTTGCTGAAAGTCAATTTGGAGCATTAAAGGTCATAGACGCAATAACGTAAAAAATCTCTTAATTCACAGAGCGTATTTTCTATTTTTCACCTGAAAATTATTGGTTAACAACAAAGGAACTTTTAGGCAAAGCCACTGCGATATATTTGTAAACGAAAAAATGAAGAGGTGACTGTTTCTTGAAGTTCTGATTATAAAAGAAAAACGAGCTTTTTTAAACACGTAATTTTACAGATATTTATTTAAACGGAAATTTCTATTCTTTTAAGACTTTTTTTTATAAGAATACATAATTAAAGAGGGATTTCGGAAATATGGATTGGTTTGAATATATTTCAAAAGTCGTATAAAATCTTTAGAGGTGACTAATTTAAGAAGTCTTGTTTTTTATAAAATTATGGGTTTGAACCTTTGAAATTCAGTCGATTAGTGAAATCTTAGAAAAATAGAATTAACAGGAAATCTCGACATTGACAGAAAACGCACTTTAACACAAGCTTAGCGTCAGGCTGGTTTAGTTTGTTATCTGAAGTTTTATTATTAACTTTAAACTATGGCTTTTCGTGGAGGTTTTGTAAGGTAAATTTCGCCCGAACGCAAAGCTTCGAACCGTTACCTGCAAGCGGTAATGCTCCAGATCGGGAGTTGTCAAAAAAATCATCTGATTATCAACAATAATTTTAATCTATAGGTATAAAGGCAGGGATATATTCTCTGCCTTTCGCTATTTTTACGATTAAAAACAATGAAAAAATGAGTTTACAAGAACGTTTCGGTACTTTATGCTCCAGATTGGGAGTTGAGTTTTTATGTCCGCATTGCCACTCTAACAATATTATCAAAAGTGGTAAAAGTAGTACAGGTAAACAACGTTACCAATGTAAGAATTGTCACAAACGTTTTATAACGAACTACAGATACAAAGCCTATATGCCCAACACCAATCACAAAATTATTCAACTAACCAAAGAAGGATTGGGCATTCGTAGCACGGCACGAGTATTGGGGATTTCAGTTACCACTTTGCTAAAACGAATTTTGCTGATAGCAAGCAAAATCAAACAACCACCTATTGCTATAGGCAAAAGCTACGAAGTGGACGAGATGCGTATATTTATCGGCAAGAAAAGCCGTTTGCGTTGGTTAGTGTACGCTTTGGATAGAGAAACTCGCAAGGTAGTAGCTTTCAATGTGGGCAGACGCACTAACCGCACCTTGTCGGTAGTGCTTAAAAGTCTTTTTCTATCGAAAGCCAAAATGATTTATACCGATAAACTGAAAAACTACGGCTATCTTATCAGCCGAAAAATACATCGCACCGTTTTTCGCTCCACCAACCATATCGAACGACACAATCTGACACTTCGCACCCACTTGAAACGATTAAATCGAAAAACTATTTGCTATAGCAGGAGTTTGGCGGTACTAATGGCTACGATAATAATTTATTTGTGGTATTAGACTGCTCTATTCCTTTACCAAATGCTTCAAACTATCATCATTCCTAATCCGTTCCATTTCAGATAAGACAATATTTTCTACATCTGCTTTTATTTGCTTATAGTTTCGTTCGATATCTTGTTGCATCGTGTCGTTTCCGTTTTCATCGGTAAAAGAGACAATTTCCGGGATTTTTTGGTAAGCTTTTGTTTCGGCAGCAACACGAGCATTGTCCACCACGATTTCGCAGTGAAAGATTTTCTGCTCAATGCGTTCGTCGAAATTATCCGACACCGCACCTACGAACATTCCCTGCGTAAGATTGCTAATTTTTGATGCCGGAATAAGGCTGTCCATCTGCGTGGAAATAGAAGTCGATTTATCCTGTCGGTTGATGGTCATCGATTGCCGTTTCTGTAACACTTTTCCGAAACGTTCCGATAAGGTTTTGGCGGTTTCGCCAACCACCTGTCCCGAAAAGATATTACCCACCGTATTTTGGATAACCTTGCTCTCCTTATCGCCGTAATCGCGTGTCAATTGCGAGTAATCCTGAAATCCCAAGCAAACAGCCACTTTATTACTTCGTGCCGTGGCAATCAAGTTATCCAATCCACGAAAATAGATTGTCGGCAACTCATCAATAATTACCGAACTTTTCAACTGCCCTTTCTTGTTAATCAGCTTGACAATTCTCGAATTATACAATCCCAACGCTGCCGAATAGATATTTTGACGGTCGGGATTATTTCCCACACAAAGAATTTTCGGCTCTTTCGGGTTATTAATATCCAATGAAAAATCATCGCCCGTCATTACCCAATAGAGTGCGGGCGAAATCATTCTCGACAAAGGTATCTTGGCACTTGCAATCTGTCCCTGTAATTGGTCTTGTGCACCGCCTTCCCACGCATCCATAAAAGGCGACAAGTAGTTTTCCAATTCGGGATAGCTTGTGAGAATGGTAAAAGTATCAGCATATTTCTTGTTTAGAAACTCGATAGCGTGCGGAAAAGTGCAGTATTTTCCGTTTTCATAGATTTTCAAATACCAAATAATCGCAGCCAACAAAATAATCGGGCTTTCCACGAAAAAATCGCCCTGTTTCTGTATCCACGTTTTGTTCAAATTCAGCATAATGGTATAAGCGCTTTCGTACGCATCCGAAATATCGGTCATAAACTGCGGATTTATCGGGTTACATCGGTGGCTTTTGCGCGGATTATCGAAGTTAATCACGTAAAACTTCGGTGGCACTTCATACTTATCAATATGTTTCAGCAGATGATTGTAAGCAATGGTAGAAAGGTCGTCGAACTTAAAATCGTAAATATACATCGAAAAGCCTTTTTCGATTTGTTGCTTGATGTAGTTGTTAACCACCGCATACGATTTCCCCGAGCCGGGTGTTCCTAAAACAATAGTCGCCCGAAACGGATTTACCACATTTATCCAACCGTTGTTCCACTTCTTTTTATAGTAAAATCGTGTAGGCAGATTGACCGAATATTGGTTTTCCATCAATCGGGTTTCCTGCATAAAGCTCTCGTTTTCGGTATTGAATACATCATCCATCAGGTTGTTTTTCAAAAGGCGACTAATCCAAAGTCCTGCCATCAATAGACAAATATAACCTGCCGAAAGAGTAAAAATATACCATACTGCAATGCCTGTTTTGGCAATCGGCAATGCTAATATCCAAAAGTTCAGAAAAAACAGCACAATGCCGAAACCCAACACAATCCAAATTTTTGTCCACGTGATTTTTTCGGTTTTTACGCCTTTTGTTCCCAAACAAGATAAAGCTAAAAACAACACCGAAAAGAATTTCGTAATCAGCGGATGCTTGTACAATCCTGCCGTTCGATGAAAATTCATCAGGATTTTGTCCAATACACCAATCGTTGCATTCCATTCCCTGAATGCTTCGTAGCAGTACCAGTAGCAGTGGATAACCACAAATAAAATACTTACGGCTCGCATAAATTCCATTGTTTTGGCGAGTCCCCTTAAATCGTCTTCTTGTTGCATAAAGCCTTATAGTTTTCTTCTTTTTCTGTTGATTTTCAGTTTTCCGTATTTGTTTCTCAACTTACGTTGAAAAGCCAACTCTTTGTAATCGATACCGTGAACGGTAATTGGCAAATCACTGTTTTCGGAAAACTCTTCGTAAAATAGTTCTTCTTCGATTGCTTGATTCGCAGAAAGTTCTTTTTCTGTATTGATTTGTTTCACTGTATCAATCTCTTGTATAGAATAGTCTAAAAACGGATTTTTTCCGTTTGTAAAATAGTCGTTAAACACGTTAGCCGAATAGCCTTTGCCCAATCGTGAACCATTGGCGACCATACCCAAACTATCCGAAAGAAACGTAACACCGTAAATTCGTCCTTCTTCGTTTTGACGAAAAACCACATCAATACCGTGAACCTTCATTGTAGTCAAAAATTGCTCTTTATCAGGCGAATTTTTCATTGTTTCAATAATCGCATTGCGAAACAAAGGAGCTTTCTCTTTGATAACCGCTTTCGATTTTTCAAAATGACGTGAAACAGCACTAAATCCGGTTCCACGACCGATTTTACTCGCGTGCAAAGGCGACATCAATTTATTCCCGTCTTTGTCGGTTATGGCATAGACCAAACCGTCGTACTGTTTACCTTTGTATTCCTTTCGTACTTCTTCTACGGAAATATTGTATCGGGATAAAATCAAATTCATCTCGCCGAGCGACTGAAAAGCGTATCGTTTCAGTACAGCCCGAACCACATCGGAAATCTGTTCACGAACATTCCCATTATTTATATCTGCCGATTTAATTTCCTTTACGGCAATATCTTTTTGCGGTTTTTTACGACTTTCGCTCGGTATTAAACCGTATTTCAGTTCCAAATCATCGGTTATTTTCTTGCTTCGTCTACCTTCAAAAGCGTGTGGGAGTTTTTTTCCGAAACTATCTACCCGAAGCGATACAATATGAATATGCTCACGAGCAATATCGTTGTGCTTAAATACGATAAAAGGCTGATTTCCATAACCCATTCGTTCCATATATTCCGAAGCGATATTTTGTAATTGTTGGTCTGTCAATACATCATTCGGATGCGGATTAATTGAGCAATGAAATACAGGCTTTTTGGTGCGAATACCCGACGGCAAACGGTTTTCCATATCTGCCAATGCACGAAACAAGTCTGTTTTGCCGTTCTCGTCCACGCTCAAAAGCGAAGTAAGAATAACCGAAGCCGTTCCCGCTTTTACTTTGGCGAAGTTGTATCCCAATACATTTTTCAGGCTAATCGGAGCAGTTATTTCGGCAACCATTTCACACTAAATTCTTCGGTTAAACGGATGCTCTCTTCCAAAAGCGATGTAGTTTTCTCTTGATAGGTTTCCAATTTTGCCAATAAAACACGAGCGGTATTTATCGAATGATAAACATTAATCGAGCGGACAGCCTGATTATACAGCACACCTATTTTACGAATTTGAGCATTGATATGGGTTAATCGCACGTAAAAATCGACGGCGGAAGCATCGTGAGAAATTACTCGAAAAGGCGTTTGAAATATCCGATGACGGATAAAATCCGACTTGCTTTTTGCACCTGACCGCTCGAACAGGTCGAGAAATCGGGCATTGTCCCTTTCGTTTAATCGCAGATAATAGCGAAACGATGTACTGTTTTCAATCTCTTGTTTTTTCATCATTGTATAGATTTAGGTTTTAGGTTACGACTTTGGAGTAAACTTCACATCCCCGCACCGGGGCAAGGAACTTTTGTCGGCTAAGCAGCGCGTTGTCGGACAAAAGTACACCTTGCCGAATTAAACGTATTGAAAAGCTATCAAGGCAGTCGGAATTTATGCGATGACTGCCCAAAAACAGTTGTTCGGAAACGATGTGAACTTATCCGATGCAAAGTTACGTCGCTATTTTGTAGCAATAGGCAGGTTTGTTTCCATCCAAAGAAAGCCAAAGAAAGCTTAGTCAATCGAAGCCTTGTGTTTGCTCTATTATCGCTTTTCTTTGTGCAAGAATAAAGAAAAGCATAAGAGAATAAGTGAACAAAAGAGTGAATATAAAAGTACATGCAAAATTTTCATTGTGCAATTGTGCAAGCACAAAATAATGCAGTTATGCAATAATGCAAGCACACAAGAAAGAATACATAAACAAAAGAATAAAAGAGTGAATGCGATAATGCAAGAATGCATATAGAAAAAAGAGCAATAATAAAATCAAGAATACATAAATCATTAAAAACAGAAAATTATGCAAGAACAAAAGAATGAACAAACACACAAACCTGTTTACGTCGGTTTCGGTTCACTGAAAGGTGGCGTGGGTAAAAGCAGCATTGCCGAAATTTTGGCAAGCTACCTGTATTACGAGAAAAAAATCAATCTGTTTGTCGTTGATTGCGATTTTTCGCAATACAGTTTTTTCAATATGCGGGAAAGAGATAAACAGACCGTTCAAAATGGCAATTCCGCACTGTTGGAGCGAATGAAAAAACATTTTGAGAGTTTTGGCAAACCTGCCTATCGTATTCTAAAAAGTACGTCTGAAAGAGCTTTGCAAGATGCCGAAAGCTTTTTGGCAAAGCATTCTGCTGAGAAGTTCGACTACGTCTTTTTCGATTTGCCCGGCAGAGCCGACGATACGGCATTGGTAGGCTTAACGGTAGATATGGATTACGTAATTTCGCCCATAGAACCCGATCCGCAATCGCTTGTAGCCTGTATGACTTATGCCCTTGCCGTGCGTGATTTAGGTGTTTCACTGACAAGCAGTAAAATCCGTCAGATTTATATGCTTTGGAACAAAATCGACAAACGGGTCAATCCTGCCGTTATCGAATTTTACGACCAAGAGATAGCCCGTCAGGAGTTGGGTATTCTCGACAGTCGGTTACCCCGCTCATCCCGTTTCAAAAAAGAGTTAACACCCGACAATCGGGACGTGTTCCGTTCCACCTACCTGCCACCCGACAAAAAGCTGCTCGCAGGAAGCAATATCGAAGAGCTTGCCGAAGAAATAATTAGAAAGCTTACTCTGTAATGTAATAAATCAATCGTAAATCTAAAATCGTAAATTGTAAATCAAGATATGCCTACAATCGAAGAACAACGTAACAAAGCCATTGCCGAGCAAATCCGTAAAATGGCAGGAATGGAACCGGAAGAAACATCCCAATCAAACACCGTTATTCCGAAACAGAAAACGGAAAAACCGAAAGAGAAAACCCAAGAAACAGTTTCACAAATCGTAGATTTTGAAACCTATGCGGAAACATTTCTCAATCCCTGCATAATTGAAAATCGTGTGTCTTTTTCGTTAAATAGAGAAACACTCGACGTGTTTCGCCATATCCTGCACGATTTGCGTAGTAAAACCACGCTTTCCGCCTACATCGAAAATGTTTTGCGGGAACATCTATCCCGACACAAGGATACCATCGGCAAAGGCATCGAGAAAAACAGACGAAAACCCATTATCCCATAAAACAGAACTACCATGAATGCAATACCCTTACTTATAATTGTTATTGTGCTGCTGTTGGTGTACATAATATTTTTTGAACACGACAAAAAAGCACCGAGAAACAAGCCGAACACGACTTCCGAAAATTTGTCGAAAGCAGAAAAACAGATATCCGTTATCGGGAAAACCAAAACATCGTTTCCATTGCAAGGAACGGAAAGAAAGCCTAAGGAAGCCAATGAAAATCGGGTTGTAAAAACAGCTACATTTGCACCCGAAAGTCCAAGCGTGGACGATGAAAACGAGTTTCATCCGATGTCGCCCGAAAATGAAATAGATGAAAGCTTGATTGAAAATGAAGAACTCAACATCCTTTTCGGCGAAGATATTCAAGTTTCCGACGAGAGCCTGACGACAAAGGAAATTCGTCAGATGCAACGAGCCGTCGAACGCAAAACAGTTTCCGAACAAGAGAAAACATCGTTACAAAAGACGGCTCAAAAACTGCGTGGCAGCGATTTTCTTGAAAAGCTAAAAATGCACGAAGCCATGCAACAAGAACTCAGCACACAATTGATGCAGATTTTAGCCGGAAACGAAACATCAGGAGTTGAATCCGAAGTTGAAACATCATCGGAAAATTGGATGCAATTTTTATAAAGCCCAAAGTTAACCTTAATCTAAACCTTGAAAGCAAGGGACGGAACAAGCCGCGTCAGCCAATCTAAACCTTAAATCTAAGGCTTGTTCCGTTCTCTTTTTAACCGACATTTCATAACCTTAAACATTAATATTATGACAAAAAAGAAAATTTATCTTGTATTCACAATGGCATTACTCTCTGCCGCCAACCTTCTCGCTCAGGGCGACGGCTCTGCCGGGATTAACGAAGCCACTAAAATGATAACCGGCTATTTCGACCCTGCCACCAAATTGATTTATGCCATTGGTGCAGTAGTAGGACTTATCGGCGGAGTAAAAGTGTACGGAAAATTCTCATCCGGCGATCCCGATACGAGCAAAACAGCCGCATCGTGGTTCGGAGCTTGTGTGTTCCTGATTGTAGCAGCTACCATTTTACGTTCATTCTTTTTGTAAAAATGGCGGATTTCGAAATCAACAAAGGCATTGGCAGAACGGTAGAGTTCAAAGGACTGAAATCTCAATACCTGTTTATTTTCGTGGGCGGGTTGTTGGCTGATTTCATCCTTGTCGTTGTCCTTTACATGTTCGGCGTAAGCCAATCACTCTGTTTGGTCTTGGGCGTATCGGGTGCCACCGTGTTGGTGTGGCAAACTTTCGCCATGAACCGAAAATACGGAGAGTACGGCTTAATGAAACGCCGTGCGGTGGGTTATCATCCCCGCTATTTGATCTGCCGTAGTTCGGTGTACCGTCTTATACAAAAATCTAACCGCAAGAAAGGAGTAACTCGATGAGAAACATCAGCAAGAAAAGCCGATTGGAAGATAAGTTCCCGCTTTTGGCGATTGAAGGCGATTGCATCGTATCGAAAGATGCCGATGTAACCGTTGCCTTCTCGTTGGAACTGCCCGAACTTTTTACTCTTACATCGCCCGAATACGAAATAATGCACGCGACTTGGAACAAAGCCGTGCGTGTATTGCCCGATTACAGCATTTTGCATAAGCAAGATTGGTTTATCAAAGAGAATTACCGTTCCGATTTCGGCAAGGAAAATCTCTCTTTTTTGAGCCGTTCGTATGAAAGACATTTCAATGAACGCCCGTTTCTCAACCATTCCGTATATCTCTATCTGACCAAAACCACCAAACAACGAATGGCACAACAGAGCGATTTCAGTACTTTGTGCAGGGGAACTATTTTACCCAAAGAGATAAAAGACAAAGAGACCATCGGTCGTTTTTTGGAAAGCGTGGATCAGTTCGAGCGGATTATTAACGACAGCGGGATAATGCAACTTACCCGTCTTTCGGCAGACGATATTTGCGGGACAAACAGAAAAAGGGGATTATTAGACCGCTATTTTACACTAAACGAAGCGGAGCAGGCATCTTTGGCAGATATAAAACTCGGAGCGTCGGAAGTAAAAATAGGCGACAATATACTCTGCCTTCACACGCTTAGCGATACAGATGATTTGCCGACAAATGTCAGCACCGACAGTCGTTATGAAAAACTGTCCACCGACCGATCGGATTGCCGACTATCTTTTGCCGCACCCGTGGGGTTGTTACTTTCGTGCAACCATATCTACAATCAATATCTGTTTATCGGGGATAGCGATGAAAACTTGCGAAACTTCGAGAAACAAGCTCGCAATATGCTTTCGTTGGCAAGATATTCTCGTTCCAACCAAATCAATCGGGAGTGGATAGAAGAGTATCTGAACGTGGCACATTCGCAAGGTTTGACTTCTATTAAAGCACACTTCAACGTGTTGGCGTGGAGCGATGACAAAGAAGAACTCAAACAGATAAAAAACGATGTCGGTTCGGCTCTTGCCCTTATGGAGTGCCGTCCACGACACAACACCGTAGATGCCGGAACGCTCTATTGGGCGGCAATGCCGGGTAATGCAGGCGATTTTCCCGCCGAAGAGAGTTTCTTTACCTTTATCGAACAGGCACTCTGTTTCTTTACCGGAGAGACCAACTACAAAAGTTCGCCGTCGCCTTTCGGTATTAAAATGGCGGACAGGCTCACGGGAAAACCGTTGCATTTGGATATTTCCGATTTGCCGATGAAAAAAGGCGTTATAACGAACCGAAATAAATTCATTTTAGGTCCATCGGGAAGCGGAAAATCCTTTTTTACCAACCACATGGTACGCCAATACTACGAACAAGGTACACACGTACTGCTCGTGGATACGGGAAACTCGTATCAGGGACTTTGCTCGTTGATTAACCGTAAAACAAAAGGAGAAGACGGTATTTATTACACCTATACCGATGAAAATCCTATTTCGTTTAATCCGTTTTATACCGATGACTATGTTTATGACGTGGAAAAACGGGAAAGTATCTCTACGCTTTTGTTAACGCTATGGAAAAGCGAAGACGAAAAGATTTCCAAAACGGAAGCGGGCGAATTGGGTTCTGCCGTGAACGTGTATCTTGACCTTATACGTGAAAACAGAGAGATTGTGCCCGGATTTAATTCGTTTTACGAGTTTCTCAGGGACACTTATCGAAATGATTTGGAAAACAGGGACATCAAAGTAACCAAAGAAGATTTCAATATCGATAATCTTTTGACTACGCTCAAACAGTACTACAAAGGCGGTCGCTACGATTTTCTGCTCAATTCCGATAAAAACATCGACTTGTTATCCAAACGCTTTATCGTGTTTGAGATTGATGCGGTAAAAGACAATAAAGATCTATTTCCGGTGGTAACCATTATCATTATGGAAGTCTTTATCAATAAGATGCGACGCTTGAAAGGTATTCGCAAGATGATACTGATTGAAGAAGCGTGGAAAGCTATTGCATCGGCAAATATGGCGGATTATATCAAGTATCTCTACAAAACCGTCCGCAAATATTTTGGAGAAGCCATCGTGGTAACGCAGGAAGTGGACGATATTATACAAAGTCCTATCGTGAAAGAGAGTATCATCAATAACTCGGATTGCAAAATTCTATTAGACCAACGCAAGTATGCCAATAAGTTCGACAGCATACAGAACTTGTTGGGTCTGACCGAAAAAGAGAAATCGCAAATCCTTTCCATTAACATGAACAACGACGGCGGCAGGCTCTATAAAGAAGTGTGGATTGGTTTGGGTGGGACACAATCTGCCGTTTATGCTACCGAGGTTTCCACGGAAGAGTATTTGACCTACACCACCGAAGAGACCGAAAAAATGGAAGTGCTCAATTTGGCTGAAAAGCTCGATGGCAACATTGAACAGGCAATCAAACAACTTGCTGAAAAGGCAAGGGAGAAAAGAAATGGAAATAAATCAAATCAATAACCTTTTAAAAATTATCATCATGAAAACAAAACTTTCTCTTATTCTGTTGGCTTTTGCCCTTTGTTTCGGGACAGCCAACGCCCAATGGGTGGTAACCGACCCGGGTAACTTTGCAGGTAATATCGCCAACTCGGTTAAAGAGATAGCCACGGCAAGTAAAACCGTAAAAAACACCCTGAACGGGTTTAAAGAAGTGGAAAAACTCTACAACGACACCAAAAAGTATTATGATGCCCTTAAAAAAGTAAACAACTTAATCGGCGATGCTTACAAGGTAAAGGAAACATTGGTTATGGTGGGCGACATCACGGGAATTTACGTGGATGCTTACAAACGAATGCTTTCCGACACCAACTTTCGTCCAACCGAACTTGCTGCGATGGCATCGGGTTATGCCCGATTGCTTGAATTGAGCGGCGAGTCAATCAAAGAGTTGAAATCCATAGTGCAAAATGGTTCTTTCTCGATGAACGACAAGGAACGTATGGATATGATTAACGCTATCTATGAACAGGTAAAAGAGTACAAAGCAATCACATCCTATTACACTCGCAAAAACATCTCAGTAAGCTACGTTCGTGCCAAGAAAAAAGACGATACTCGTCGTGTACAGGAACTTTACGGTATGGATGAACATAGATTTTGGTAAATAAAAGTAAACAAGTTGACGAGTAAACGGGTCAAAGCGATAGACAAAATGCTGAAAATAAGGATAATCGCATCTTGTTTACTTGTAAACTCATCCACTAAAAACTAATAATATGGATTTTAACAGCCTACACGAATTGTTACGTACAACGTACAACGAGATGATACCCTTATCATCACAATTGACGGGTGTAGCCAAAGGAATTGCGGGATTGGGTGCGTTATTTTACATCGCGATGCGAGTATGGGCATCGTTGGCACGTGCCGAACCCATTGACGTGTATCCCTTGCTACGACCTTTTGCATTGGGATTGTGCATCCTGTTTTTCTCGCCGTTGGTTTTGGGAAGTATCAATGCCGTATTAAGTCCGATAGTAAAAGGCACGGAACAGATGGTAAAACAGCAAAACAGTGAAGTACAGACATTGAAACAGAAACGAGATGATTTGCAATACGAAGCACTCTTGCGAAATCCCGAAACGGCATATTTGGCAGACCAAGCCAAATGGGACGAGAAAATCGAAGAAATGGGAATCATCGGTGTATCCGATGCAGTTACCATTGCGGGAATGTATGCTGAAAGAGCAGCTTACAATACCAAAAAATGGATGATGGAAAAGGTCTATGAACTGTTGGAACTTTTATATCAAGCTGCGGGATTAGTCATCGACACGGTTCGAACTTTCTTTTTGATTGTCCTATCCATTTTAGGACCAATTGTATTTGCCATTGGTATGTGGGATGGATTGGGCGGTTCAATAACGGCTTGGTTCAGCAGATATATTTCCGTCTATTTGTGGTTGCCTGTGAGTAGTATCTTGACTGCTCTTTTGACAAAAATACAGGTGTTAATGCTACAAAAAGACATCGCCATGTTGGAAGACCCTAACTTTATTGCCGATGGAAGCAATTGGTATTACATCGTTTTCTTTCTTATCGGTATCGTGGGTTATTTTACCGTACCTACCATAGCAGGATGGATTATCGAAGCAGGCGGTGGCATGGGCAATTACAGCAAAAACCTGAGTGAACAGGCAAAACATGCCGGAAACAAAGCCGTAACAGGCGGAAAAGCGACCGCTGCGGCAGGCGGTGCAGTGGCAGGAAATGTTGCCGGACGCATTCGCGGAATGCTTAAAAAGAGATAACCCAAAAACAAACAAGTGGACAAGTAAACTGCGTAAAGGGAAAAATCCTTGACAATCCGTTTACTTGTCCACAAAAAACTAATATTATGGAATTCAAATCATTAAAAAACATCGAAACATCCTTCAAGCAGATACGCTTGTACGCATTGATTTTTGTTGTTCTCTGCTTGTGTGTCTGCGGATACGCACTCTATCAATCATACAGCTTTGCCGAAAAACAACGAGAAAAAGTATATGTGTTGGACAACGGAAAATCGTTGATATTGGCACTTTCACAAAATGCGGAAGCCAATCGTCCGGTAGAAGCAAGGGAACACATAAGACGTTTTCACGAACTCTTTTTTACCGTTGCACCCGACAAAAATGCCATTGAAAGCAATATGAAACGTGCCTTTATGCTTGCCGACAAGTCTGCATACAATTACTATAAAGATTTAATGGAAAAAGGGTATTTCACACGAATAATTTCGGGAAATATCAATCAACGCATCGAAATAGACAGCATCGTGTGCAACTTCGAGAGCTATCCTTACAGAGCAAAAACATTTGCTCGGCAATACATTATTCGTCAAAGCAACATCACGGAACGTTCGCTTATAACCGATTGCGAACTGATTAATTCGGTGCGCTCCGACAATAATCCGCAAGGGTTTACCTTGGAACGTTTCGTTGTATTGCAAAATCAAGACATTCAAACCATAAAGCGATGAAGCGAGCCTATTTGAGATTGCACTTGTGGCTTAAAGCAGGGTGCGAACGACTGACTATGCGTCAGCGACGAGTAATTCTGATAACCGTGTGCAGTATTTATTTTATCAGTTGTATCGGATTGATTATACCGATGTTTATTCCTGAAAAGAAAACCGAAAAAACGGAACAGACCGAAATAATCAAACAAGACGTGCCGGAACTGATAGATACACCGATACTGAAAGACAGTTTGTATCAGACAGAAAAATTTGAACAATCAACTACCTAAAATCAATAACTATGAAAAATGAAAAAGAACAAAGTCAAGAAATCCTTCCACCGGAACAGACCGCTCATTCGACGCAAGAAGAACAAGAAAACAGCGGAAAACAAGACAAACCCGACAAAAGAGACATCGTTAAACAATTGTCGCCACAAGATAAAGAGAAACTAAAAAAGGCAATTGTTTTCAGTGCAATGGGTATTCTTTTCGTTCTGTTTATGTGGCTTGTTTTTAAGCCGTCATCGGATGAAAAGAAAAAAGCGGAAGAGCAAATCGGATTGAACGACGATATTCCGCAAGCATCCAATCTCGACTTACCCGACGATAAACTGAAAGCCTATACACTTGGTACAGACGAAGAAAAAGAGAAAAATCAACAAGGAATGATTGGCAGTTTGTACGATTATTTCGACCGTGAAAGCGAAAACAGGAACGAAGCTTTATCGGCATACAAAACCGACAACGACGACCCTATGTTAAAATCGGTCAATCAATATCAAGAAACTACCCGGATGTTGCAAGCATTTAACGAGCCGCCTGCTCACGACCCTGAAAAGGAAGAGTTATGGCGAGAAGTAACGGAACTTCGTGACAAGCTTATCGAGTTGGAAGAGAGTAAAAATGAAGAAGACGACCACATCGCTTTAATGGAAAAGTCGTATCAGTTGGCTGCCAAATATATGCCGCAAAATCAGCAAACGGCAACAACAAATCCTTTTGAAACTGCCGTTGAGCGAGAAATGGACGAGCCGTTGCCTAATGCTCACACCAAAGCGGAAGCCAAAACCAAAGAGCCGACATTTACCGTACTGCCCGAAATGAAAAACGTGGTTTCGTCACTTTATCAAGAAGTACCGGACAGCGTGTTTATGGCTGAACAATTACAAGAGCGTAATCGCTATTTCTTTTCCGGTACAAATAATATCAATGAAGGCTTGGATAAAAACACGCTGAAAGTATCGGTTCATGAAACGATAACCATAAAAGACGGCGAAGCTGTTCGTTTACGTCTGTTGGAAACGGCACGGGTAGCCAATCTGCACCTTCCGAAAAACAAACTCTTGACCGCCATTGCCAAAATACAAGGTAATCGCTTAACCCTTTCCGTAACAAGCATTGAGCAACAAGGGCGAATTATCGGCGTCAATCTCTCGGCGTATGATATGGACGGACAGCAGGGTATCTTTATTCCCAATCACGAAGAGATGAACGCCGTGAAGGAAGTCGTTGCCGGAATGGGACAATCGGCAGGAACGAGTTTCACGTTTAATTCATCCGCAGGACAACAATTGGCTGCCGATGCAGGAAAGGGTGTAATGCAGGGTGCATCGCAATACATTAACAAAAAAATGCGGGAAGTAAAAGTAACGCTTAAAAGCGGACATTTGCTTTATCTAACAGACAATAAATAAGTTAATTACAAATCAAAAAAAACAACAACAATGAAAATTAAACAACTATTTTTATCTACCATTTTATTGGCAGGAAGTTTTCTTGCTAACGCCCAAATCGGCTCGGGCGACCTGTATCAAGGTATGAGCCGTTCCATTCCTAACGGAAGAGTAGTGTTGCCTTACGGCTTGCAAATCACGTTCGAGAAAACCGTTCATCTGATTTTTCCCGCTCAAATCCGTTACGTTGATTTGGGAAGCAGTAACATTATTGCAGGGAAAGCGGAAGATGCCGACAACGTACTTCGCGTAAAGGCTGCCGTGCGTGATTTTGAAACGGAAACCAATCTTTCGGTTATTTGTGATGACGGTAGTTATTACAGTTTCAATGTAAAATATGCCGAAGAACCGGAACGCCTGAATATCGAAATGCAGGATTTTTTGCATTCGGGTACGAACAATTTGCCCACCAACAAAGCCGATATTTATTTCAAGGAATTGGGTAATCAATCGCCCGTGTTGGTCAAGCTGATAATGAAAACCATTTGGCAAAACAACCGCAGAGAAATCAAACATATCGGCTCGAAAAAGTTCGGTATTCAGTTTCTGTTACGTGGACTGTATTCGCACAACGGACTTCTGTACTTTCACTTACAAATGAAAAACCAAAGTGAAATGCCGTACAACATCGACTTTATCACGTTTAAGGTGGTCGATAAAAAAATAGCCAAACGTACCGCCATTCAAGAACAAGTTCTACAACCATTGAGAGCCTATAACGATGTTATCCGTATCGGCGGATTGCAAACACAACGTTCGATATTTACATTGGAACAGTTCACTTTGCCGGATGATAAAGTATTGGAAGTAACGCTCTTTGAACAAAACGGCGGTCGCCATCAGACCTTTATCGTAGAAAACGAAGATTTAATCCGTGCAAAAAACATCGATAACTTAAAACTGAAATTCTGATGAAACGGATACTTCTTTTTTTCGTGATGACAGTGGCGATAGTCACTGCATCACACGCTCAACGGCTTATTCCCGGACAACGCGGATGGCAAATATCATACAACATTCCAATAAATACCGGAAAAGACAATTATTTGCACTTCCCAAAAGCCCTCCCTTCGGGAGGGTTTGGGTGGGCTATGGCTATGACGATTAACCACAAACGTGCTAATCAATGGCTGTTCGGATTGGAATATGCGAAAAAGCATTTTGCTTATCGTGATATGCAAATCCCTTCCGAAACGATTGTTTTTGAAGGCGGTTATCTCTTAAATCTCTTTTCCGATGCAGGAAAGAATGTCTTGCTCAACACCGGAATTACTGCCGTTGCAGGTTATGAAACGGTTAATCGAAATGAAAAGCTTTTACCCGACGGTGCAACACTATTGACACGAGACCGATTTGTTTACGGCGGTGCGTATCATTTGGCATTGGATGTGTTTGTAATCGACAATCTTGTGTTTTTCGTAAAAGGAAAATGCAATGTGTTGTGGGGAAGTGATGTGGAGATGTTCAGACCTTCTTTGCAAACGGGGATAAGGCTTATTTTATAGCTCTATAAATCTCCATAAAGGGAAACTTTACAAAAGTAAAATCAACAAACAAAAAAGAAATAAAAATGAAAATAAAACAGAAATTACTTAAAGATATTTGGGTAGTGGGAGTGCTACTCATTGCCGGGTTTTGTCTATCTGCTTGTGATAGTAAATTGGATATTCAACAGGCTTACGAATTCGATATTCGCACGATGCCGGTGCGTAAAGACATCAAACAAAACGAAACTGTCGAAGTTAGATGCACCTTAATCGAAACAGGGAACTTTGCCGATAATCGTTATACCATTCGTTATTTCCAAAGTGAAGGATACGGCGAGTTGCAATTAGGAAAAGATGGAGATGTTTTTCTGCCTAATGACCGCTATCCATTACCGGATAAAGAGTTCCGATTGTACTACACTTCACGCTCAGACGATAGTCAGCAGTTTGAAGTGGTTGTGGAAGATAGTTTCGGAAATGAAAGGAAGTTGGAGTTTCAGTTTAATGCAAAAGATGAAGATAAAAGGGAGTGATATCCCAAATTGTTTCATACATGAAAATTAAATAAATTATGGAAAAGCCCTTACATGTGATATGTAGGGGCTTTTTGACTAAAATCTGTTTTCCGCAAAGTTTATAACTTTGTTAAAATCCAGTCCATCTCGGCAAATTTCTTTTCCTTCTTTTCTTTGTTTGCCTTTTCCCCAAAGAAAAGAAGCCCCGAAAGTTCACGAAAAACTTTCGGGGCAGTCAGAAAAAATGAAAACATCAAGCCGTCATCCGCTTTCGGATAAGGTGTGCGTTACGATTTACAAGTGAAATAATTTGTTCGTGATATTCGGTATTTACGTTGCAAACGCCACGTGATTGAATAACTTTCAAGGTTTCTAACGAAACTTCCACCGTTTCAATTCGTTTGCCGTTTATTTGTGCAGTAAAAACAAGTGTGTCGGGTTTCAAAAAGTATTCGTTCGTAAATACGCAATGTTTAAGGGCGTTTCCTTCTTCGTAAAACTCGTTTACATCTTTCAAAACACGAATGTACAAACTACCTTCCGAAAATTCCAATCCGATAAATTTTGCTTTCAGTTCTTGATACGCTTGTTCATTTTTCAACAAGCGTTTTCGCTCTTCTTCACGCTTTTGGCGTTCTTGCCACGCCTTTTTCTTTTTCATCCAACGGTCGTGTTCGGCTTTTAAATCAATCGGACATACAAATTTTGCGTTCTGCACATCTTTCCCGAAAAATCGCAACAAATCCACATAGTCGCACCAAAGTGATACATCAGTTACTGTGTACTTATTACGGATGCAAATCTTAATACTTGCCCAGTAATCATCAAGGCTTTGTGAACGTCTAACCGAAAAGTGACGTAATAAATCGTATTGTTCCGCTTTCAATAAGGTTTCCATTCGACTATCCGAAAGGATGTTGCAAAACAGTGTTCGGGGCGATAAGCGATGAAAATTTCCTTTAAATCCGTTGCGTTTCACTTCGGGAATATAACGTTTATGTAGATAAACTGCTACGGGCGAAATATGTTGTGAATGATGTTCACGGCGTATTTCAAGTTCTGACGACCAATTCCAAACATCGTAATAAAATATACTCATATTTCTCGACCGTGCCATTATCTCACATTTTCCGCTTGGTGTTATCCAATGTTGCACCACTTCGCGACAAAACAGACGTGCCGGATTACCTACTTGACAATGTTTCTCTAAAAAGAAATAACGCAAGACTTGAAAGCCACCGCAAACGGTTATCATTCCAAAGTACTCGGCATACTTAAAAGTCTGTTTTTGGCTATTGATTACCTTTAACTCTGTTCCGCAATTCGGACACGTGCAACCGCAAATGCTCTCTGCTAAAACGTGTCCACCTTTCCACGAGTGTCCGCATTCCAAACAGGTTAGCTTGCCGCTTTTCAGTCGTCGGGCTTGCAGGTCAAAACAGTTTTGAAATGCCCAATCTTTCTGTCTTTGGGTAATTGGTGCAAGTCGCTTACTTTGTTCGGCGACTTGCTTTTGAAGTTTTGTTTTAGGTTTCATAGGTCAAAAAGGCTTTTTTGAACGCACGGTTGAGCTTGTACATTCTGACGTTTCCTGCTTATAGTCATACGATTGTAAACTTCATTTTCAACTCGTTTGATTGCGTTTTGACGTGCTTGTTCCTTTTCTTCGGCAGTCAATTCAACAGTGTGATTTACGACCACTTGACAGTTGATTGGATTGCCGATTTCAATATCTTTTTCGTCATAATAATGCACTGCCAACGAGTAAATTTCTTCATCGGCAAAACCATTGCATCCGCTCTGTTTTACCCAATTAAGAATGTAGGTACAACAATCGTTGATATTCTTGTCGGGATTACTAAAAGATACGGCAAACAGCTTGTCCGTTTCGGCTCTATCTCTCAGATAGGTTCCTATGGTGTTTTTGAAATGTTCTGTTGTTTTCATTTTTCTGAATGTTTTAATGGTGTATTAAAATAGCCGTTTGATTGCGATAGTAGATTGATGATAGTTCAAAACACTTTTGATTGAAAAATCAGAAGTGAAAAACTCATCGCCGGAATGCTTTCCGTGTGCAGAGTAAATTGCTGTTCCGTGTTGATAAAACGACATTTTGTAGTTGTTCAAACAGCTTTCGGGTGTAAGGAATGTTTCTTGTTCGTTTTCATCCAATTCAACAAACGCCCAATCTTTTCCGCCCAATATTTGGTCTATTTCGCTTTGGGTGTTTTCGTCTGCACAATAAAAATCAACCGATGTTTCGTAATAGTTTAGCGATATAAATCCGGGTTCATTTTCAACTGACTGAACGGCTTTAAGTCGTTGTATCATCGTTTCTCGCCACTCTTTTGTGCAATGGATGATAGCGAAGTGGCAGTTGTCCCAATCGCTGTCTGTATCGGCTTTTACCAAAATATAATCTGTAATGTTAAATGCTTTTTTCATATCTCATTCTGTTTTTAACTGTTTGTAAATGATTTAATTAATGGGACAATGGTTGTATATAGGCAGTCCCAATTCGTTCAATATCTTGGTCTCCTTAACGTACCCGATAGTGATTATTTGTCCGTATCTCTTTCCGTCTGATGCCATTACCGTGTAAAGACTGCCCGAAGTCCAACGGAAATAGTAAATCTCTTTGGCGTCCAACTTGGTAAGGTTTTCACGCATCGTTATTAAATTGGTCGGTTTCATATTCTGTTTGTTTGAATGTTATTTGATTGTTATAATATGTATGATAATATCAATCCTATTACGGCAATAATAACTGCCAATTTCAGTACGGTTAACAAGATGTAAAGCGTTTCTCGGATGATGAATTTCAGTAGCGTAGATGCCGTTAAAATCATTACAAGCATTAACGTTTCCGAAGTAGCGATAACCGAAACAGCGTAAACCGTTCCGATTATCAGAAATAAAGCTACTATCAGCCGTAAAGGGGTTGATTTCATTGAGTTATTGATTAGATGTTAATACGTCTTTGATTTCTTGCCAATCCATCCACATTCGTAGGAACTTCGAGAAAGAATTACCTTTGTAGTTCTTGGATTGTAATATTCTGTATTCACGAAAGTTACGTGCTTGCGTGATAACAATTCGGTGTGATAATCGGATAATTTTCATACGGCTTGATGTTCTTTAATAGGCTCGTACAAGGCTTCGCCATTACAGAAATTGGCAATTTTACGGACTTCCGTGTAACCGTAATCATCACGTATTTTATCGAGAATTTTATCGGCTTCAACTTTTTCTAAGGCAAACAGAAACTCGAAAAGTGTATCAAAAGGCTTATAATTTCCCAATTTGGCGTTGTAAGCATCTCTCACAAGTTTACGCAATTCACGTTTTTTCGGCTTATAGGCTTTGAAGTCGGCATAAATATCATCGAATATATCATCTGCGTCACGGTTTGAAACATAATTCCTGCACTCGTAAATGCAGTCTAAATACTTGTCATTGGGTGTATAATCAATACAAGCACCCGAATAATAAGCTGCCGTTATCACAATATCAAGCGTATGAAAGCGGTGTCTATACTTATCCAAATAGTAACTCGGATAGTTCCGGTTACTTCCTTGCACGTATTCAAGATGTTTAGGCACATTCTCAAATGTAAAATCATCGTCTTCCACCACTATACAGCGATTTTCAAAAGCAAAATTATTGGTACTCATAGCTTTTCTTTTTAAGTTGTTCCACACAATGTTTCACTATTTCGCCCACAGGGACAGGGTTTTTACCACAGTTTATGCGGTAATGGGAGGAGGTGTCGCTTCGTTTCCCAAAGTCCTTTTCTGTATATATTTCTGACTGTTTCATAACTTCTGACATTTTTTTTTGCGTCCAAAGGTCGGAGTATGCCTGTTTCGTTTCGAGGGCTTAAAAAGGTAGTGGCTTCGGCAAAAAGCAAGGTTTTGGCAAAAAATACGCTCGCCACAAAGTGGAAAGAGGAAGATTTTTTAGCCAAATCCAAAGGGCTTGACCTTGCATTTGACGAAACACGTTTTACCTTTGCCCGCCGAACGAAACAATACTCGTCCTTTTGGAAAAAATCGGGAAGAACAAAAATGAAGTCAGATTATAACCGGAAAGTGAGAAAACGAAAAAGGGATAATTTCTTGGTAGAAACTATCCCTTTTATGAAGTAAAAAAACTAAGGTTATGCTTTCAGGCTTTTCAGAAGACTGTTGTTTTCGATAACGAGTTGTATCACACCTGTAAGTTCGGTGTAAAGCAGGCTGTATTCCGGCTTTTCATCTAATTTGTCGTCGAGGCTGTATTTAGCAATAGTTGCTTTTACTGTATCATTTTTTAATAGTAATAAGCTTAATTTCTGAGTAAGTTCAGCAGGAACTTCATCGGAAAATTCGTTGTCGAGAATTTGTTCGATAAAAAAGTATTCAGAAAAATGCAATCCTTCAAACAGCACTTCCAAGGCTGTTGCATTAGCTTCATCGGGTGATGCACCCGATAGGAAACTTTCTTCATAAGCCTTTGCCGAAGCATCTGAACGAGCTGTGATAAACCTTTCATCCGATAATCGGTGCGGATGATAATCTTTCAAATAAGCTTCTAATCTTAGTCGGTAATACGACAATTCTTTTTTTGTTGTTTTCATAATTTGGATGTTTTAAGGGTTAATATTCATTGAATCAGTAAATTTATCTAATTTGGAAGATAAAGCCAACATATCTGCTTCTAACTTTTTGTTCGTTATTCTTGCATAAATTTGAGTTGTCTGTATTTTGCTGTGTCCAAGCATTTTAGAAACTGTTTCAATAGGGACGCCTTTACTTATGCTCATTGTAGCAAATGTATGACGTGCCACATGATAGGTTAAATTCTTATTAATCTGACATATATCTGCAATCTCTTTTAAATAGGCATTCATTTTCTGATTAGAAAGTATGGGTAAAAGCTTTCCGTCTTTTCTAACAGAAGCATATTTTTCTATGATCATTTTAGGAATATCAAGCAAGATAATGTTAGTGGCGATTTTAGTTTTTTGGCGTTTAGTCATAATCCATTGTTTACCGTCCAATTCAACTATATTGTCTTCTGTGAGGTTTGCTACATCTATATATGCAAGTCCTGTAAAGCAAGAGAAAATGAACATGTCACGAACCAACTCTAAGCGAGGTGTAACCATTTCTTTTTGCATTATTGTCTTGATTTCATTATCTGTCAGAAAACCACGGTCCACGGGCTCTAAATGAAAGCGAATTTCACGAAAAGGATCATGTGTTAAGAAGCCGTTTTTACGCCCAAATAAGATAATTGTTTTGAAAAATTTTAGGATTTTTGTAGTTGTATTAGGCATACATTTCTTAGTTGTCAATAAATAAATCCTAAAATCGTGAATAACGATAGGTGTTACTTCGGATAGTTTTAAATCTGTACGACCGTATTTCGATTTAATAAAATTAGAAAAGTGGCGTTTACAGTTTTCATATTTTTGCAGGGTGGCTACTGATTTACTAATACCTACTTGATTTCGTATGTCGTTGTTATGTTTTTCAAACAACGATAAAATAGTGTCAAGTTGCTCTTTTTTGCCCAAAAACTCTGACTTAATTAATTCAAGACTGAGATCTTCGGATAACTCTAAACGGCGAAAAATAGCTTGTAATCCTGCTTGGATATTATCTAATTGAAGGTTTGCTTGTAGGATTTCTGTTGAGCGACCTTTCAAACGATTTTTTTCATTATCCCATGATTTTGGATTAATGGCAACTCCTGATGAGCCGATAGATAGTCGTTGATTGTTTAGATAAATACGAATCATTACGGGCGATAACCCTTCTTTGTTTGTGTAGTTGCTCCTTAAATAGAAGACTGTTCGAAAAATTGTTTTCATTTCTACTGTTTTTTAATTGCCTTGGAAGTTTTTGAGTAAAAAAGAAAATAATTTATTGTAGCCATGAGGCTATAAAAAACATCATTGTTTTTTTACTTTTTTCTAAAACTTGCCGATGCAAAGTTCGACATAATTATTTGAAAAACAGTAATTTGATAGTCATCTATACGAGCTCTGAAAGTACTCTTGGCTACAATTGTTTTTTTGTAACTTTTTTTGTAGCCATATTGTAGCCAATTAAGAGTATTTTGAGATAACTTCAATGTCCTAATGCTACTCTAAGCAATTAGTGGTATTAAAAGAATAAGTGTCGTAACTCCTTAGAATTACGACACTTATCCGTATTTGTTTGCATTGTTAAAAGCTCTTTTCAGAGCACTTCAAAATGTTTTCTGCGGAGAGAGAGGGATTCGAACCCCCGGAGGCTCTCACCTCAACGGTTTTCAAGACCGCCGCAATCGACCACTCTGCCATCTCTCCATGGTGTTGCAAAGGAGAGTGCAAAGGTAAAACTATTTTTTGAAAGAAAAAACAATATCCCACCCACCCCACGGGAAAGTCATTTTTTCGTCGTATCTTTGTGGTTTGTCGCTTTATACAAAAAGTCAATTATAAATGCTATTTACCGAACTTCCCCTTTGTAATTCTATACTCGAAGGCTTAGAGGCCATGAACTTTAAAGAGGCTACGCCCGTACAAGAACAAGCCATCCCCGTTATCCTCGACAGAAAAGATGTGATCGCTTGCGCCCAAACCGGAACGGGAAAAACCGCTGCCTTCTTGCTGCCGCTTTTGGACAACTTGCAGAACGACAACCACGATGTAAACAAGGTGAACGCGATCATCATGGCCCCCACGCGAGAACTGGCTCAGCAGATCGACCAAATGATGGAGGGTTTTTCCTACTTCACACCCTTCTCATCGGTGGCGGTGTATGGCGGAAACGACGCCGAAGCATGGGACGTTCAAAAACGGGGACTGCTAAGTGGTGCCGACGTGGTGATCGCCACGCCTGGAAGGCTACTCTCGCACATTAACCTCTACAACATCGACTTTTCGGGTGTCAAGTACTTCATCCTCGACGAGGCAGACCGCATGCTCGACATGGGGTTTTATGACGATATCATGAAGATAGAAAATTTGTTACCGAAAGAGCGACAAACCATCATGTTCTCGGCCACCATGCCTCCCAAAATCCAACAGTTGGCAAAAACCATCCTTCGCGACCCAAAAGAGATCACCATCGCGATCGCACGTCCACCGGAAACAATATTACAATCGGCTTACATCTGCTACGAAACACAAAAAATAGGAATCCTCAAGCAGCTCTTCAAAGAGAAAAAACCAAATAAGGTGCTGCTCTTCTCGGGGTCGAAAATGAAGGTGAAGGAGATTACCAAGGTCCTCCGGAGAATGGGAGTTAATGCTGATGAAATGCACTCTGACCTCGACCAATCACAGCGTGAACACGTGATGCACGAGTTCCGGAACGAACGGGTGAACATCCTCGTGGCAACCGATATCGTGGCCCGGGGTATTGATATTGACGATATCTCGTTGGTGATAAACTTTGACGTTCCTTACGACGCGGAGGATTACGTCCACCGGATTGGCCGTACGGCACGCGCCGGCGACTCGGGCATGGCCATCACCTTTGTTTCACCGGATGAACAGTACCGTTTCTCACTCATCGAGAAATTCCTCGAGAAAAAGATTTACCAGATACCGGTACCCTCAGAACTGGGCGAAGCGCCCGAATACAACCCGGTACGCGATAAGAGAAGAAGAGGCGCCGCCATCCGATCAAAAAGTACCGGGAGGAAGGGGAGAAGTCGGTCCGCTGAAAGGACGGAAAGGACGGAAAGACCGGAAAGAAAAGAGAGGCCGGAAAGAAAAGAGAGACCGGAAAGAAAAGAGAGACCGGAAAGAAAAGAGAGGCCGAAAAGAAAAGAGAGGCCGGAAAGAGGTGAACGTGCTGGACAGGGTAAACGGGGACAACCCGAGCAGCGTAAAAAAGAAACAGTACAACCCAAAGCCAGGAAGGCTGATTCCACAAAACAGGAACAACAGAGGCAAGAACATCAAAAACGGCAACGTTCGAAACAAGAACAACCCAAACAGAAGCCTCAAACACAGGAGCGGCCTAACAGACAACGGCCACCAAGGCAAGGACAGCCCAGGAAGGGACAGACAGGACAAGAGCAACCCAAACAGAGAGAGCCAAGGCAAGAACGGTCAAGGCAAGAAGAACCAAGGAAGAAACAAACAGGGCAGGAGCGCCCCAGACATGAACAAACCAAAGGGCAAAAAAAAGACAAACGCCCCAGGGAGCATGACCGCTCCAAAGCCCCCAATAAGCCCAAGGACTCCAGAGGTCAACAGGCCCAACGTGAACGTGACGATAAGACACGGGCAACGGAAACCCAAAAAGGTAAGAAGTGGAGCTGGTGGCCTTTCGGTAAAAAATAACGGAAACGATCTGGTAACATCCAAACCGTCCCCGTATCACATATATCATCCCGCCACGTGGGCGACTACACGTGCGACTACGCTTGAGCGACTTTTGCTTTACGCCAAGGATACTTCTGATTTACGCCGGGGCGACTTTCGCTTTTTGCTCCTGTTCAATAATCTCCATACCGCGCAAGATGGCCTTCTCGTTCATGGGTAATAAGTCGTGATGCCGCTCGGGAAGCGACTCCTTCAACCCCTTCATCACGTTCTCCAGTGAGACCATGGGCACGATCTTAAGCAACCCGCCCAGCACGATCATATTAAACACTCGGGTGTTATCCATCTTCGTCGACTCGTCCATGGCATTCACGCGGTATACGTTAATGTCTTCACGCTGCACTTTCCTGCGGATGCCATAGTCGTCATAAATAAGGATGCCCCCCGGCTTCACCCGCTCTTCGAACTTGTCCAACGAGGGTTGGTTAAGGACGATGGCAATATCGTATTGATTGAGCACGGGAGAGCTGATGGGCTCATCGGAAATAATCACCGTGACGTTCGCGGTACCGCCGCGCTGCTCCGGCCCGTAAGCGGGAAACCACGACACCTCCTTATCTTCCTTGATGCCCGAGTAGGCAAGTATTTTGCCCATGGACAACACCCCTTGTCCCCCGAATCCTGAAATCACTATCTCTTGTAACATGCTTAACTTTTTTAATACGATGGGTTAGACATTCTTCAAGTCGCCAATCGGGTAGACCGGGAACATGTTCTCCACCATCCAATCGTTCGCCTGGGCCGGCGTCATCTTCCATCCGGCGTTGCAGGTAGATACCACTTCCACAATGGAGGTGCCCTTCCCGGCCATCGCGTTTTCAAAGGCAAGCTTGATCATGCGTCTTGTCTTCTTAACGGCCGATGCCGTGTGGACGCTTACACGGGTCGCGAGGCAAACACCATCAAGCAGGGCCAGTAGGTCCAATATCTTGAGGGGATTCCCCATGGTCTCCACGTTACGCCCTTCTGGGCTCGTGGATGTCTTCATCCCCTCCAGGGTGGTTGGCGCCATCTGCCCACCCGTCATCCCGTAGATGCCGTTATTGATAAAGATAATGGCGATGTTCTCGCCCCGGTTGGCCGCGTGAATGGTCTCTGCCGTGCCAATAGCCGCCAAGTCACCATCCCCCTGGTAAGTGAACACCATTTTATCGGGGAGCAACCGTTTCACGGCGGTCGCAATAGCCGGGGCCCGGCCGTGAGCGGCCTCCTGCCAGTCGATATCCAGGTACTTGTAGGCGAACACCCCGCATCCCACGGGCGCGACACCAATGGTCTTTTCTTGCAGCCCCAGCTCCCCGATTACCTCGGCAATGAGCTTGTGCACCACCCCGTGCGAGCATCCCGGGCAGTAGTGCATATGGGTATCGTTCATCAGTTCCGGCTTGGCATACACCAAGTTCTCGGGAGTCGCTATACTGTTTACATCCATACTCATCTATTTTATATCCATTTTCTTTTTCAACGCCTCCAGTACTTCGTCCGGGGTGGGTACGATACCCCCCAGTCGACCGTAATGTTCCACGGGAACCTTCCCGTTAACCGCCAGGCGCACATCCTCCACCATCTGCCCCGCGTTGAGCTCCACGGTGAGCATCCCCTTTACCTTATCGGCATAGCCATGCAGCACTTTCGTCGGGAATGGCCACAAGGTAATGGGGCGAATCATCCCCACCTTGATCCCCTCTTCCCGTGCCAGCTGTATGGTTTTCAAACAAATGCGTGCGGCCGAGCCGAAGGCTACCAGCAAATACTCAGCATCGTCACACTGTATCTCCTCATACCGCACCTCTTTCTCCTCGATAACGCGGTATTTCGCCTGAAAGCGTTTATTGTTCTCTTCCATCTCCGCGGAGCCAAGCTCCAGCGAGGTAATGATATTGGGACCCCGATCGGCCGTTTTCCCGAGAGTGGCCCAGGGACATTGCTCCCGGACTTCCTCCTCCGTTCTACGGCGACGGAACTCAGGCAACTTCACCTTCTCCATCATCTGACCGATAACCCCATCGGTGAGGATCATGGCCGGATTGCGGTACTTGAACGCCAGTTCGAACCCGAGTGCCACGAAATCGGCCATCTCTTGCACGGAGTTGGGAGCCAGCGTAATCAACTTGTAATCGCCGTGTCCCCCACCCTTCACCGTCTGGAAGTAATCGGCCTGCGACGGCTGAATGGTGCCCAGCCCGGGACCACCCCGTTGCACGTTCACGATGAGGCATGGCAATTCAGCCCCCGCCATATAGGAGATACCCTCCTGCTTCAAGCTGATCCCCGGGCTCGAGGAGCTGGTCATCACGTACTTCCCGCAAGCCGCACCGCCGTATACCATATTGATGGCGGACACCTCGCTCTCAGCCTGCAGGACCACCATACCCGTGGTTTTCCACGGGGCAGCCTCCATCAAGACCTCGATCACTTCCGATTGCGGGGTAATGGGGTACCCAAAGTAACCATCCACCCCGTAGCGGATAGCCGCGTGGGCGATGGCATCGTTCCCTTTCATCAAAGATATTCCTTCTGCCATTATGCTTATTTTTCTGCTTGTTTTATTTTAATAACTCAGGGGGGTTATCCCACTTTCATCCGGTAGATGGTTAAACAACCATCGGGACAGACGTAACCGCAATTCGCACAACCGATGCACTCGTCGGGGTGCTTCAGGTAGACGTAATGATACCCGCGGTCATTCACCTCTCGCGGTTCTAACTCCAGTGCGCCCGTGGGACAGGCGACCACGCATAGGTCGCACCCCTTGCAGCGACTGGTATTTACCTCGACGTAACCCTTAATTTTTGCCATTTCTATAGAGTGTTTTTTCTTTCAAACATATTATTTTGCAAAGATAGCCCTTGTTTTGGAATGAAAACAAGTTTCAAACCGAATTTATCACCAGTAGTCATACATTTCAATCCACGACAACTATTGCCGGACCAGCTTTATCCCTACTTTTTCCACCCCTTTTAAAGGGTTATCATCCATGTAATGAGCTACCGTCACGCGGTACCCCGTCGTGGAGTCACGGACGGTTGGACGCACAACATAGGGGTAGACAATCGACAACTGATGCAAACCACCTACCCCGCTACCTATCCACCTACCGAGCTCATCGGCCACCCTTACGTGCAGGGTATCAACATGGAACGCAGAGTCAACGGTCAAATTATGCTCCACGCGCAACCAAAAGTCCTGATAGGGGTAAGCGTTGTTGAAGGATAGCTCGATGGAGAGGTTATAGGGCTTACCCGGTTGGATCGACGTGGAGTCAACGTTGAACAAAAACAATGAATCACGGCACCATTTCCCATGCTGAACGTGATGAAACCGGTAGTACACCTCCCCTTTGGAACATGATGCCAACGCTAATAGCAGCGTTAGGCACGCCAATGAAACCCGCCTAATCATCGCGACCCGGAGATCTCTTTTCACCCTTCGCGGACTTTGGACCACCTTTCGTGGACTTTTGACCACCCTTCGCGGACTTCCTGTCAACCTTAACCGACTTGGTTTCACCCGGTGTCCTTCGTCCTCCCGAGGGCTTTCGTTCACCCGTCGACCTCCCTTTGTTGGAGGACCTGCCCCGACGTTGTCCCCTTTTTCCCGTTCGCGGTGAGGTATCTGAGACTCCCTCCTTGCGCCCCGCGGCATTTGGGTTTGCTCCCTCTGACGGGGCATCACTTGGGGCTGTCTCCACTCTCGCGGATGCGTTATCGCGTCTCCCCATTCGCTCGGATATGTTTGAACGTCGTTTTCGCGGTTTCCTTCTTCGTTTCGACCGGCTACTGCCAATCCGGGCATCAAAGCGGGTAATACTCTCCCCTTCAAGCAGATCCTTGCCGTTATAGTTACCCTCGTCTCTTGCCTCATCCCCATGTTGCGCGGCAAGGGTTAACGGTTTCTTCCCCTGCTTGTTCATCGAGATTACCTCGAAGGCACGTGCTTTGGGAATCGTTACCAAGTTGGCACCGTTGCTCTTATCAGTAGAGTAAGTAACCTTTCCCGCAAGCACATCGGCCTTAAAGTGATAAAAGTCGGCATCCCTCGTCTCCAAGACGATTTCACGCGAGGGAAGATCACGCTGCGCCTCGATGTAAAGGTCTACCTCGTAATTCATACAGCACTTCAGCTTGCCACACTGACCGGCCAACTTTTGGGGATTTATCGCGATATCCTGGGCGCGGGCCGCCGACGTGGATACCGAAACGAAACTCGACATCCAACTGCTGCAGCATAACTGCCCCCCACAAGGACCGATGCCTCCAATACGGCCTGCCTCCTGTCGTGCGCCAATCTGCTTCATCTCTATCTTCACGCGGAACTCGCTCGCCAACACCTTAATCAGCTGACGGAAATCCACCCGCTCATCGGCTATGTAGTAGAAGATCGCCTTATTCCCATCCCCCTGGTACTCCACGTCGCCAATCTTCATTTGAAGCCCTAGCTCCTCGGCAATCTGCCTCGAGCGGATCATAGTCGACTGTTCCCTGGCCTTGGCCTGCTCGTACTTCTCGATATCCACGGGGCGGGCAATCCGGTAGACCCGCTTCACCCCACCGTTGGGATCAGGGCGGTAGTGGGTTTTTTTCATCTGGTATTCCACCAACTTACCGGTTAGCGTGACCGTCCCAATGTCATGTCCGGGTATCGCTTCCACGGCGACCAGGTCTCCCTGCTCCAGCTCCAGGTTGTTACTGTTCACGTAATACCCTTTCCGGGTATTTTTAAATTGCACCTCCACCATGTTACTTAGCTTCTGAAACTCAGGGGAGTCGTGAAGCCAGTCATACGTGTGAAGCTTGTTCGTATGCGGCATACATCCGCAACAGCTCTTCTCATTTCGGACGGTTACCGCTTTTAAAGGCACGGTAGCCGTCAACTTATCAGCCAATTGTTCTTTGTCCATATATCAATTCGCCCCCAAAGCGGTAGGCGAGACTTTTTGAAATTAAATAAACCGTCAAAATACGCAAGTTACGAAATTATTTCCGTAAAAGCAGGGTTACCTGCAAACAAAGGTCAAGAAAGATGATCCTAGCGTTCCCATTTTGCTCAATTTGCCGGTATGCAAACGAGAACTCATCGTAAAACCCTTGGATATTTTTTTCGTTGATGAAAGGGGCGAAACGTTCCCCGAATTGACGCTCCTCCTTGTTGAGGTAAATCATCTGCTCCTCGTTAAAATTGCTGATGAAGTACTCCCTGAAGAGGCGCAACGAGTTGAGCAGGAAGCTCTTTTGCATCTCCCGGCCAATGCCCGCGATCTCGTTTGCTACCCCCTTTATTTTTTTAACGTCGCGCGAGAACGAGGCCCGTGTCATCTCCTTGAACAGATCGAAGAAGAAACTGTTCTCATCAGACGCCTCAATTAGTTCTACTGCCCTCAGGTAGCTACCCCGCGCGATGTGGGCCGCCATCTCTGCCCGCTCACCATCCAACGCGTAGGTTTGCTGCAGGGCCTTCACGATATCCTCCCGGTCAATACCACCCACGTGCATGGGCTGGCAGCGCGACCAGATGGTCTGCAACACGTTTTCAGCATCTTCCGTGACAAGGAGGAAGACGGTGTTGGGCGGAGGCTCCTCGATCATCTTCAGCAACTTGTTCGAACAGGCGAGGTGCATCTTCTCGGGCAGCCAGACGATCATCACCTTATAGGGCGCCTCGTACACCTTGAGGTTCAACTTGCGGATAATCTCGCCGCTCTCCTTCTCGTAGATCAACCCCTGCGCGTTCTGCGCATCGATGAATTGTAGCCACTGATTCAAACTGAAGTAAATCCTGCCGGACAACATCTCTCGCCACTCGGGCAGGTAGTCATCGCTCACTTTCGACTTAACTACCGGAAAGACGAAATGGAGGTCGGGGTGTGCCAGCTTATCAAACTTATGACAAGAGGGGCACTTGCCGCAAGCATCATCCGGACCGCGCAAACCGCAGTTAAGGTAGCGGGCATACGCGATGGCCAGGGGCAACTTCCCCACTCCCTCGGGACCATGGAGAATACGCGCATGTGGAACAAGACCCTGCTCCACCGAGTGAATCAGGTGTTGCTTGATCTCATGATGTCCTATGATATCGCGAAAATACATCCTCCGTCGTTGTCGTTATCGTTGTCTTTACCGTGATCCATGCCCTATCCTCTTACCCCCTACCCGTTATCGTAGTTCGTGCCCTTAATAGATCTCTTTCGCGACCCGGTACACGCTCTCCGTGGCCATCAGCGCATAGAAGTGGATGCTTGGCACTCCGCTCTGTACCAGTTCCCGGCACTGTTTAATGCACCACTCCACCCCAACCTCTTTAGCCGCTTCATCGTCCTTGCACTTACGAAGTTCGGATGCCAGCTCCTCCGGGATATCGGTTCTAAATATCCGAGGCAAAACGGTCAGTTGGTTCATCAGGTGAATGGGCTTGATGCCGGGTATGATCGGGACCGTGATACCTGCTTCCCTGCATCGCTCCACGAACTCGAAATACTTGCTGTTATCGAAAAACATTTGGGTGACCAGGTAGTCGGCCCCGTTATCTACCTTCATCTTCGTGTAGTAAATCTCCGACTCCATGTTGGGCGACTCCTCGTGCTTCTCCGGGTAGCAAGCCATCCCGTACGAAAAGGATTCTTCGGGTGCAGTGAAGGGAGCACCATCATACCCGATTCCCTTGTTAAAGTTATTCACCTGCTCCTGAAGCCCCGTGGCGTGCAAATGGCTATCCATGGCCCGCTGCTCTGCATCCAGGTTCTTGGCATCGCCCCGCAACAACAGCAGGTCGGTCAGCCCCAAGAACGACAGGTCGATCAGCGCGTACTCAGTCTCCTCCTTGGAAAAACCCCTGGATATGATATGGGGTATAGCCCGTATCCCGTAACGGTACTGAATGGTAGCCGCGATAGCTACCGTACCGGGACGCCTCCGCACGTTCACCTTCCGGTAAACCCCCTTTTCGTCCTCCTGGTACACGTTCTCACTATGATGCGTGGTAATATTGATGTACTTGGGGTCAAACTCCTTCAGTCGATCAATCGCGTTAAACACCTGCTGAATGCTGTTGCCCTTTAGCGGGGGCAGCAGCTCGAACGAAAACGCCGTCTTTTGCGTCGCGTTCACTAATTCCGAAACTTTCATATGCACTCTCCTTTATCTTGCTCAACTTTCTTTTTGATTGTTCTGCCTTCAGGCTCAATAGACGCATCCGAAATCGAATCAATTATCTTTACTAATTAAATATCGCCCTCACGATATCCATGCCGTTGGCGTACAGTACCAGTCCCAGCAGGAAAAGCATCCCCGCCACCTGCGCGTACTCCATCAGCTTCTCGTTGGGTTTCCTCCTCACGATCACCTCGTAGATAAGGAACAGAACGTGCCCACCATCGAGAGCCGGTATGGGCAGGATATTCATAAACGCGAGGATAACCGAGAGGAAGGCGGTCATCATCCAAAACGCCTGCCAGTCCCACTGTGCTGGGAAAAGACTGCCGATGGCACCAAATCCCCCCAGCGAGGAGGCACCCTCCTTGGTGAAGACGTACTTGAACTGCGCCACGTAGTCCCTCAACGTTTGCACGCCCATTTTTATACCCGCCGGGAAGGATTCAAAAAAACCGTAGGAAAGTGTCACCGTCCGATAAATCTGGGCAGCGCCCATCGCGTAAAAACCCAACGTTCCAGCGGAATCAACTTGTGCCGAAGTACTTTGCAATACCCCCGATCGGTAATAGTCCAAC
Source organism: Petrimonas sp. (assembly GCA_012839475.1). Lineage (GTDB taxonomy): Bacteria > Bacteroidota > Bacteroidia > Bacteroidales > Dysgonomonadaceae > Proteiniphilum. The sequence continues at coordinate 39,530 of DUNG01000034.1, forward strand.
TGAACCTCCTCGCCACGATGGGCGTCAAGATGCGAGCGAAGGTCACTAAAAACCTGTATTGCCTCCCCATTGACGGCAACAATACTATCGCCATGTGCCAATCCAGCCCTGTCGGCCGCGCTTCCCTCCATGGTCTCCTGTACCACAGCAGGGATACGATAAGCCGCGAACCCCTCCTTGTCGGCTAGTAAGTTCCGCATCAATCCTTCCTGCATAGTCAAAACCACCTCTTTACCCTCCCTCAGCACGGTCACCTCATCGGCATCGGCTACATCAAGCAGGGTACGTACACCAAAGCGCTCTAGCGTCTTGTCGTCAGCTTTCAGCAGGATATCTCCATCACGAAAACCGGCTCGTTGTGCAGCATTGCTGAACTCCATTCCTTGGGTCACGTTACGAAGAGGGAGGTAAGTGTCTTTCCAAGTAAACAGCACCATGGCATAAATAACGAACGCCAACAGCAAGTTAAACAGCACTCCTGCCACCATAACCAGCAACCGTTGCCAAGCCGGCTTGGAGCGAAACTCCCACGGTTGAGGTGGTTGCGCCATCTGCTCTTTATCCATCGACTCATCAATCATACCGGCTATCTTAACGTATCCGCCCAGGGGTAGCCATCCTATCCCGTATTCGGTGTGGCTGTTCTTAGGCTTATACCTAAACAGCGCGAACCACGGGTCGAAGAAAAGGTAAAACTTCTCAACCCGAATCTTAAACATCCGGGCAAAGATGAAATGGCCAAACTCGTGGACCAGCACCAAAATCGAAAGGCTCAGTATCAACTGCAACGCCTTCATCAAAAATGTTTCCATCTACTAGTAAAATATGTACACGTTATTTAACGAGCGTATTCAAACGCTATTCTCCTCGCTTCTGCATCGCTCTCCACGTAGTCGCTAAGCGATGGCGTGGGGATAAACGATGCTTTCTGCAAGGTTTTCTCGATTAGCCGGCTCATCGTCGTAAACCCGATGCGCTCCTGCAAAAAGAGCTCGACCGCCACCTCATTGGCCGCGTTCAAGACGCAAGGTATATTACCCCCTACCCGGATCGCCTCGTACGCGTAACCCAAGTTGGGGAAGCGGTCCGTGTCGGGTCGCTCGAACGTTAAGCTCGATAGCTCGGAAAAGTCGACTGGCTCGATAGGCAACGCCAGCCGTTCGGGGTATGAGAAGGCATACTGTATGGGCACCCGCATATCGGGCTGCCCCAGTTGCGCCATCACAGAGGTATCCTGGAACTGCACCATCGAGTGGACGATGGACTGCGGGTGTACCAACACCTCTATCCGAGACGGATCAATACCGAACAACCATTTCGCCTCAATCACCTCAAAGCCCTTGTTGATGAGCGTTGAGGAGTCAATAGTCACCTTCTGGCCCATGTCCCAGTTGGGATGTGCCAGCGCTTGTTCCTTGGTTACATGCTGTAACTGCTCCTTGGTGTAGGTACGAAAAGGGCCACCCGACGCGGTGAGCCAAATTCTCTCAACCTCGTTGTCTCCCTCCCCGTTCAAACATTGAAAGATGGCCGAATGCTCGGAGTCGACCGGTAACAGGGGGGTCTTATGCTTTAGGGCCAGCGAGGTAATCAACTCGCCTGCCACGACCAACGTCTCTTTATTCGCCAAAGCGATAGCCTTCCCGGCAGTGATTGCATGAATCGTAGGAGTCAGTCCCGAAAAACCGACCGTCGCCACAAGCACCATATTCACCTCCTCGGCTTGAACGGCCGCTTCTACCCCATCCCTGCCACACCACACCTTGATAGGTAAGTCGCTCAGGGCCTCTCTCAGCTGCTCGTACTTTGACTCGTTAGCAGTCACCACGATCTCGGGTTGAAACTTGCGTGCTTGCTCAATCAGCAGCTCCACGCTGTTATTCGCGATCAAAGCGTAGGCTTCGAACCGTTCAGGGTAGCGCGCGATCACGTCCAGCGCCTGCGTACCGATAGAGCCGGTAGAACCCAAGATAGCAATATTCCGTTTCCTAACCTTCATAACCTGTTTCGCTTCATCCGTCCAGCAAACCTTCCGGGAGATTCATCTTGATTGTACCCTTTTTTTCATCGACAGAGAGGATAAAATCTTCGGTGGCCGGGATAAGCCGTTCGTCTTCATCAAGAACCACCACGAACAGCACGTTGATGGTTGCATCGTCCACCTCTCGGATCGTGCCCAACAGTACACCGTGCTGGTCCTCCACTTCGAAACCGATGAAGTAATCCCAGCCAATCTCCTCCTGTCCCAACAATGGCTTAACCATCTCACGTTGCAACCACACCCGCTTGTTGACCAGGCGAGAGGCTTTTATCTCGTCCTCCACATCCATGAACTTCACGCGGGCTGTGGTATCTGTCATCCCGGTAAACTCCTCCACGAAAAAGGGAACCGGTATCCCGTCCATCTCAAGAAAATAAAAATCCACGTCCAGATCAGCGTACACCGGCTTATGGAAGAGAAGCATGATCTCCCCCCTTATCCCGTACGGTTTCCGCGTACGTCCTACCGGAACGATATCCTTCTCGTGAATCATCCGGTTACCTCCTCCTTCTCTGGTAGCGGATGTTTTTTAACCTGCCGCGCGTGGGCGTGACCTTCACCTCGGGAATCGTGAACTGCTCTTCGTTCACCTTTATCTTCCCCCCCGACAACTCCTGCAGGTCATGAAAGATCTTCGTGTCATCTACCTCCTTGTTCCACTGCGTGTGCGACTTTTTCATCTGTATAAGCAGCAGCTTTACCAGGTACTTCCTCTTGTCACCCTCCTCCATATCGGCCGCGATCCGGATCATCCGTTCCAAGATCTTCCCGTAATGGCGGTACTTCATGGTGGGGCGGCTATACTCGATCTTCTCGGGTGCGGAGTAGAGGTCCTCCTTGCTGATCACCTCGTACGGGTAATCAATCTCCAACTGGAAGTCGGACATGATGGCCAGGTGGTCCCACAGGATGTGTTTAAAATTATTGACATCCCTCAGGTGCGGAAACATGTTCCCCATGATATCGATGATCGTGTACGCGCATTTGGTGCGCTCCTCGCGGTTCTCGATACCCATGCAGTGATCCACCATGTTCTGAATATTGCGCCCGTACTCAGGCAGAATCAATTTCTCTTTCTGTGTATTGTATCTCATATCGTTATAATTGCTTGTTATCATTACCTAAGCTTCAGCACATCACCCTCTTCCGGGATGTACTCGTAGTTTTTCTTGTTCAGCCTATACAGGTTCCGCAAGCGGATACCGTACAGTTGCGAGATGCTATGCATCGATTCCCCCACCTGCACCGTGTGCTCGAAGTACGGCTTATCGGCCCTCGCCTTCTTCTTCTGGAAGTACACGATGTCTCCCTCGCTCAACGGGAAATCCTCAGGCACCTCGTTAAACTTTAACAGATCCTTCTCTCTGAATCCAAACTCGTTGGCGATACTGAGGAAGGAGTCCCCCTCCACCGCGATCACGTACACCAGTCCATGGGTGATGTAAGGCTGGTGCGTCCAGGAGACCCTCGAGGTCTCTTGATCCCGCATCGCTCTGCGTTGCTTCCTACTCACCCCCCCGCGGTACTTCGAGTCGTCATATCGGTAGAGCTCGTAATCCTCGATAAGCTTTATCAGCTTATTGGCATAAGCCCGGTCAGTCGCGTAACCCGACTTCTGTAAACCCCTCGCCCAACCCTTGTAGTCGGTAATCGACAGGTTAAAAAGGGAGTGATACCGCGCACCATTCACCAGAAATTCAGAGTGATCGCGATACGAATCTTCCACGCGCTCGTACTTGCGGAAGCAGTCGTTTGGCCCATCATCCGCAGCATACACTTTAGGGCCGTCCCACTCCCGGTGGCATTTGATCCCGAAGTGGTTGTTTGACTGTCGCGCCAGCTCGCTCAACCCGCCTCCCGACTCCAAAATGGCCTGCGCCAGCTTGATCGATGCGGGAACGCGATACCTATCCATATGTTCCCTTGCCAAGTCACCATACCGTTCCGCGTACTCTTCATAGGCCTTTACACGGGTCTGTCCCGAAACGGGAGTCATGAAAAACAGCAACGATGAAACCAGAAAGAGCGAGAAAATATATGTATATTCGCGAAACAACTTACTCATGATCGTATGCAAGAAATCAATTTAACCACAAAGATAGCTGTTTATCCGTTAGAGGAGTGCTCCGAGGTTGAAAAAAAACTTATCGAACGGGCTAAACAGGCCACGCGAGGCTCGTACGCACCCTACTCCAATTTCCGGGTGGGTGCAGCCGTCTTGTTGGAAAACGGAGAGATCATCGTCGGTAACAACCAGGAGAACGCGGCCTACCCATCCGGCCTATGCGCCGAGCGAACGACCGTGTTCTTCGCGCACGCGGCTTACCCCAATCAGAAGATCATAGCCATCGCCGTGGCAGCATGGAACAACGGCACGTTCACGAGCAACGCCATCACCCCTTGTGGGGCCTGCAGGCAGGTATTACTAGAGAGCGAAAACCGCTTTCAATCGCCCATACGGGTGCTCATGTACGGTGAACAGGGGGTCTACGTGGTGGATAGCGTCAAGCAGCTACTCCCCCTCAGCTTTGGCGACGAGATGTTAAAAAGTTAGAACGAGGCTTCGCAGAGCGTTACCAAGTACCACCGATTATCGATGAGTTCAAAGTAGTAATCGGCGTAGATGCCGTTATTGATACCCCGTATCTCCACCACGGCCGTATCGTTTTGGAAGCGCACCACCTGGTAATACTGGTCGTAAGGGCGGGTCAAGAAAGTGCTATCGTAGGTGAAATCAAGCATTTCCCACTCGTACCTACCAATGGTCTCCTCTATCGGTGCCATACCTTCATCGTCCGTGTCAGGAACAGTCACGTTAATCGGGAATTTGACACGGTTTAACTGAAACGACCTCTGTTCGCTGAATTTCTGAAGGAAGAGGTCAAACTCCTCTTCTTCTGCATCAAAGGAGGTGTCGGATACAACTTCCGCACCTGCAATCAATGCACTCTCCGCTTTATCTCCTACGGTCTTCGCCCGTCCGTCCCCCCTGCTTTGACCGCAAGAGAGCACCAACAAGATGAAAAGGAGCGGGAAGAGAAAACGGTTTATTTTCATTTTTAAGTAGCTATAGATAATCGTTTCACAACTCGTGCGGTGCAAAGGTATAAAAAATAGCGCTAACCAAAGAGCCCGCGAATGCTTTTTTGAAAGAAAATATCGTTATCTTTGTTTATAAAAAATAAAAACCCATGGATGCAGTAGACAAATTGGCGGGCAGGATGGAGGGTGATGCCGACTTTAAACGTCCCCTCCACGCGTTGGTCTCCTTCACGGAGACGGAGACCGGCAAGAGGCTCGGCATTCTTGCCGCGCATTTCACGCTATCGCGAATCGACAAGTCGTCCATCACGTTTCTACAGCTGCTAAGGCCGCTGGAAGCCGATCAAGAAGAAGAAGAAGGACAGGAGACCATGGCGAGCGACGTTTACCAAAACAAGCTCTTCACGAGCATTATCGAGCGGAGAGAGAAAAGCCGGGTTACCATCCGTGCCTTTGTGAAACGTTCCGATGACTGGTTGTCCGAAACACTGAACCTGTCGAAGGAACAAGAGTGCAACATAGTCTTGCTCGGGGTAAGTTGCCACCGGTTGAATCCCGGCTTGTGCCAGAAATACTTCCGCTTGAAAAGCGACCCCACCCGTTCTGAACATCACGTCTTGAGCCAATTCCAACCTTCTGAGGCCCATATCCTGAGCAACATCAGCTCGTTCATGAGCCGCAACCCCATGGCAAGTGGACTCCTCCTGGACCAGGGATGGAATAGTTTGAGTAGCCTGTTCGTCCCCATCCTGTGTCCTACCGACGTTCAGATTCTGCCTTACGTTCTCTTTCGATTTGCCGAAAAAGAGCCCGTCGAGTTGATGATATGGGATGCGATTGGTATTCTTGCGTCCGACACGAAAGCACAGAAGTTCTACCAGTTAATCGGCAAGAAAATCGAAGGGAAGGTGATGTTATGGGACGGGAACCAGAAGATCGACCGGGCGTTTATACAAGGCCAAGACCTCGTGATCATGGGTTCCAGCGGGTGGGCCAAGTTGCTTAACGCGGGTTTACCGTGGATTGATGCGCTCCCATCCGTGCTCATCCTCAAGGACAATATACTTTAAGTAGCATGACGAATCCTACAAGCATAAGAAAACGGGTAGAGACCATTCGCGGTCACCTACATAATAAAGAGCTAAAAAAGGCCATTGACCAACTCGATAAACTGATCGCCATTGAGTCCAACTGGGTATACACGGAAAGGTTATCGGAACTACGAACCCATTATCAGTACATGCTGCACTACTTTTTAGAGGGACAGCAAGACCCTGAGCGGCAAGCCATTTACCAAAAGATAACCCGCGACATTTATACCCTCGCCGATGATGCGGCCAACCAGTTGCTAACCCGAAACTGTCCCTCGTTCTTTTACGAACAGACGAGGAACATGAATCGCCGTATTGCCGTCACGCTGGATACATACGCCGAGACCTTCGAGAAGCAGACCGACACTTTTTCATTCATCGGCTTGCTGGAGGAGGGCGAGGAGAAGGGAGATCGCCTTAAACAGATCCAAATGTCGTACGAGAACACGGTACGGGAAATGTTTTACACCGTGTACACCTCTTCCTCTACCAAAGGTATGAACGGCTTGGTCGACTCCATGAAGCGGTTTATGGAGAACCAGCTGGTACCGGTACAGGCCAAGGGCATGTTCCTAACGGCACTGACCCTAAACATCCTGCATCGGTTCGACGCGGGAAAGATCAACCTGCTCCTCGACACCTGTCGCCACCCTGAACCAGAGCTGTTTTCGAGGGCCATCATCGGCTTAATCCCCATCTTCCAAAGCTACCAATCGCTCTGGCCCCTTTACCCCGAATGCATTGACCGGCTCAAACTACTGTCTGACGACCCAACGTTCAACCGCCGCTTCATCACCGGCATCACTGGTTTTATCCAAGCCCATGAGACCGAGAAGATCGCGAAGAGACTCAAGGATGAGATCCTCCCCGAGATGATGAAGCTAAGTCCAATGATAGGCAAAAAGATCAAGCTCGACGAATGGATGGGGGCGACAGGATTCGAGGAGAAGAACCCTGAGTGGCAAAAGATCATCGACGAAAGCGGGTTGAGCGACAAGCTGCAAGAGCTCAGTGAACTACAGATGGAGGGAGCCGACGTGTTCCACTCCACCTTCTCGAACCTGAAATCGCACCCCTTCTTCCTGGAGATGAGCAACTGGCACCTCCCGTTCGACCCGAGACACAGCTCCCTGGAGTCACTTTTCGGTGATCAGTCGCGTGGCAGCTCCATGATCGACATCATGTTAGAGTCGTCCCTTATTTGTGATTCAGACAAATACTCGTTTTGCCTGAGTATCCTGGTGATGCCGGAGCGTTACAGGAAGATGATGATCGGGCAGCTGGGGGCCGAGGGGGCGGAGATCAAGAAGATGCAGGAGGAGGAACAGGTACTTAACCCACACCAAAAGGAGGAGGGTATTATCAAACAGCAGATCCAGAACCTGTATCGTTTCTTCAAGCTACACCCTCGGCGAGCGGAGTTCAACGATATCTTCGAGCTCCCGCTCGACTACCACCAGGTGGTTCCCTTTTACCCGATTATCAGGAAGTCCAATAACCTGGAAAAGATCGCCCTCCACTATTTCGAGAAGAACAATTTCAAGGAGGCGATCGAGGCCTACAACCTATTGGCTGCGGAACGGGGAGACCAAAGCGAAACCTGGCAGAGGATCGGGTATTCGAAGCAGATGCTAGGCGATATGCAAGGGGCATTGGAAGCGTACCTGCACGCCGATCTGATAGAGGAGAACAACACCTGGATACTCAACCGGATAGCATACTGTTACCGGGTATTAAAAGAGCCTGTCACGGCGCTGGAGTATTACCGCAGGTTGGAACAGTTTAGGCCCGATGATATGGCAATTCAACTCAACATCGGCCATTGTTACCTGGAGTTAAAACAATACGATGAAGCGCTGAACTACTACTTTAAAGTGGAGCTACTGGGGAATGCCGGCTCTCGCGCATGGCGCCCAATCGCCTGGTGCGCGTTCCTCTCCCGGAAATATAACGTGGCCCGGGACTACTACGCCCGCGTATTGGAAAAGAAACCCTCCGCCCATGATTACCTCAACGCCGGGCACGTGGAAGTGTGTGTAGGCAACATGAAACGGGGAGTGGAGTTCTACCTGCAATCGAAGCAAAAAGCGGGCGACATGGAGCTGTTTCAAGCCATGTTATACGACGATGAAAAGGAGCTGAAAGAGGCTGGGGTAGATACCGCCATCCTGCCCATCATCCTCGACGCGATGCGGTACGAAGAGGAGAAGAGCGATAGAGATCCCGCTCAAGAATAAATTCATACACCCCGGGAGGGAGGAATGCCCGCATGTTCTTCCCCTGTTTTAGGCTCTCACGGATAAAGGTGGAGGAGATCTCCACCAAAGGTGCTTTCACCACCTGTACGCTATCCCTGTACCTGTGCGGGATGCTAACCTCTTCACCCTTACGGGGGTAAATTAAGATGCCGTATTTCTGAAGAATGCGTTCATGCTCGTACCACCGATCGAATATAACCCAGTTATCCCCCCCGATAATCAGGTGAAACTCCTTCTCCGGGTACTCTTTGTCAAGTGCGGCGAGCGTTTCCACGGTATAGGAGGGACGCGGCAGATGAAACTCGATATCAGAAGCAAACAGCCCTTCATACTCCTTTAGCGCAAGGCGTACCATATCCAGCCTCAACTGGTCATCCAACAACTCTTCCTGTCGCTTCAACGGGCTGTGCGGCGTGACCACGAACCACACCTCGTCGAGGGAGGTGAACTCCAGCATGTAGTTAGCCACGACAAGGTGCCCCACGTGAATGGGGTTAAACGACCCGGAAAAGAGACCTACCTTCATGTTATTTGCCATAACGTAATCAACTCATCCGATGCTTGTAATCCTCGTACCCGAACTCGCGATAGAGCTTGAATCGACCATCCTCGGTCCATAAGCCGATGGAGGGATGCGAGACACCGTTGAACATAGTGGTCTTCACGGTGGTGTAGTGCATCATATCCTCGAACACGATCCGATCACCCACCTTCAATGGCTCATCGAACGACCAGTCGCCCATGAAATCGCCACTCAGGCAACTATTACCCCCCAACCGGTAGGTGAACTTTCCCGGAACCGGCACGTGGTACGCACCTCGCACACGCGGCTTATAGGGCATCTCCAGGCAGTCTGGCATATGGCAGGCGAACGACACGTTGAGCATCGCGGTCTTCACCCCACCGTTCTCAACAATATCGGCTACGCTCGACACCAGCACGCCCGTCTCCCAGGCGAAGGCGCTGCCCGGCTCCAATATCACCTCCAGGTGTGGGTAGCGCTGTTTCAGACTTGTCAACACGCTTACAAGGTGATCCACATCATACTCCTGGTGCGTCATCAAGTGTCCTCCCCCGAGGTTGAGCCACTGGACCTGCCCGAAGAGGTGCCCAAACCTCTCCTCCACCACCGTCAACGTTTTCTCCAGGTCGTGGGAGTTGTTCTCACAAAGATTGTGCATATGCAGCCCCGTTATCCCCTCAGGGATTCGCTCACCTATCCTCGCCGCGGTGACCCCCAATCTTGACCCGGGTGCACTGGGGTTATAAAGATCGGTCTCCACCACCGAGAACTCGGGATTGATCCGTACCCCGCACTCGACCACCCTTTCAAACGCTTTGACCTGAGGATAGAATCGCTCGAACTGCGACAGGGAATTAAAGGTTATATGGCTACTGTACTTCAAGAAAAGCGGGAAATCGTAGTCGGTATAAGCCGGCGCGTAGGTATGCGCGGGACTTCCCATCTCCTCGTAAGCAAGTCGGGCCTCCGCCACGGAGCTGGCCGTTGAATGTCTCACGTACTCCTTGATGATCGGGAAGGACTTCCATAGGGCGAACGCCTTAAAGGCCAGTATAATCTCCACCCCCGCCCGCTCTTTTACCGATTGGATTAACCGGAGGTTCTCGCGGAGCTTCGCCTCCTCCATCACGAAGCAGGGAGAGGGGATTTTTGAAAAATCAATCATCATATCTCATTTTATTTCGAATACAATGATACGAAAAAAAACGTATAGTAGGTCAAAATCCCCCAATAGACTAAAGGTCGTCTATCTCTAAAGGGGACCCTTTAAAAACATTGTTACCCGATAGATCGTGTCCCTACCGGTACTCTTTTAACGTTTCACTTTTCCCCGTAATGAAAATTAATGGTACATTTGTAATTCGATTTATTTTCCTACTTTCGTACTGTTACTGTGTCACGTAAGCCTTGCAGGCGAAAACGTGCAAACATGCGAAAGTTCACTTATCTTCTCGTCCTAATGAAAAAAAATCTATTTTCGGTTCCTATGCCGTTATTGGTTTCCATACCGTTATTGCTTTCAATGCTTTTTTTCAGCACACCTGTTACCGCCCAATCGTTAAGTGGCACCTACACGAACGGAACTGACTCTCTTGTATTTAAAGGAGATCAAGTCATGTTCCGTATTAGTGGTTTTGGGGGGTTGTCCTCGACACAAACGGGAACAGGTACGTACGAGAGAGAAGGAGACTTTCTCTTGGTACACACCACGGCGTACCCAGGTGCGAAAGCCACGTTCCAAGAATCGAACGGATCTCGTAAGGATACATGCGTTGTAAAGGTCACGGGAGTAAACGGCTACCCGATTCCGGGGATATTGGTTGAACCCGATAAAGTTTCACGAAAAGAGCCTGGGGGACAGGTCACGGGAAGTAACGGCACAATTTACTTGCCAAATACAGGAAAACTGAGGACCATAACCGTCTTCGGCATGGGTTACAACAAGATTACCATCGATTATCGACCCGGGTACGACTACCTGGTTAGGTTAACTGACTACGAGGTGATTGAAGATGAAACCGTAGTTTTTGAATTCAACGAAATTGATGACGAAACGCTTTCAGTTACCTTGTTGACAGCCGAGTTCAACCTTAACAAGAGAAGGGATAGCGAACTGAAAAAGCTTGAGAAAAAGGCGAGAAAAAACAACCTGATTGACAAGCGATTCAAGAAGGAACACGAACCCTACGTGAGACAAACGCACACGGGTGGTTAATAATTCACCTGCCCCATGATAGCCTTTTACAGCAATATCAACCGAACAGGGTCGTGGGCCGGTGTGGCACATCCGCCTGATAGGAACGGGGATTAAAATCACGCTCCCGCTTAAACACGGGGCTCCTCTCCAGCGCTTCCAATATCTTATCGTCATCCAACTCTTCCTGCGTCAGCACAAACGGATCCTGACGATAGTTATGCGTCTCGAGCGACGCCAAACCGGCCTTACCATAGTACGTCTCTATCAGCTTCTTATTCTCTCTCTCCTTTTCGCGTTGCTCCTCCAGCTCAGCTTGACGCCTTTTCCTATCCTCTTCACTTTCCAAAGCCCTCTGCTCCTCGATACCAGGCACGCTGGTAATCGAGAAGCCGGTAGCAAGGATGGTTACCTTGACTGACTCACCCAGCGAGTTGTCGACAGCCGCACCCCAGATCACCTCGATCTCTCTTCGGAATCTCGACATGAAGTCGTGCAGGGAGTTCATCTCCTCCATCATCAGCGGGTGCTCCTCACCAAACGTAAGGTTGATAAGGATCTTCTTGGCACTAAACACGTCGTTGTTATTCAACAAGGGCGAATGCAACGCGTTGTGGATGGCATCGTTCACGCGGTCATCGCCTTTCCCCAGCCCGCTGCTCATGATCGCGACCCCACCATCCTTGAGGGTGGTGTTCACATCGGCAAAGTCGAGGTTCACGTGCCCATGCACCGTAATGATCTCGGCGATACTTTTAGCGGCGGTCGCCAGGGTATTATCAGCCTTCGCGAACGCGTTCATCATCGTGAGATCGCTGTAAATATCCCGCAGCCGTTCATTATTTATCACCAGTAACGCGTCCACGTTCTTCGCGATCTCCTCCACCCCCTTGAGGGCCTGGATTATCTTCCGAGCACCTTCAAAGACGAAAGGAATGGTCACGATGCCCACGGTGAGTATTCCCATCCCCTTGGCCACACGGGCCACCACGGGAGCAGCACCCGTCCCGGTTCCACCGCCCATACCCGCGGTGATGAAAGCCATGCGCGTACCATCTTGCAGTAGCTCCTCGATCAGATGAACACTCTCTTCCGCGGCCTTTTGAGCGATATCCGGCTGGTTACCCGCGCCCAGCCCCCCGGTGGTGTTCTGTCCCAACTGCACTTTCACCGGGACCGGCGACTGCATCAGTGCCTGGTTATCGGTATTGCAAAGGGCAAAAGAGACATCGTGTATCCCCTCCTCGTACATGTGATTGACCGCGTTACCCCCTCCGCCGCCCACGCCAATCACCTTAATGATGGCACCGGTATGGGTATCAATTTGAAAATCCAATATGTCGTTAACCATTCGATTGATCCTTTACCTGTTTAACATTGTACTCCTACTCCTACTCGTCCTCCTCCAAAAACATGTTCCCGAAAAAGTTCTCCATGCTCGAAAAAAATCCACCGCCATCTTTCTCTTTCTCTTTTTCCTTCTCTTTTTCCTTCTCTTTTTGGCTTTTGGGCTTCTTCGTTTTCTTGTTATCCCTGAATATCCACGAAGTGCGACCCGTTGAGGTATCTTGTTCCATCTCCTTTTCGTACTCCTCGTACTCCTTTGGGGCTTCCTCCTCTTTTTGTTCGCAATCCTCATCACCCAGCAACAACATGCCCAACACACGCGAGTAAGATGGATCGTTGACCAATTCGGGAGCGTTGTTAACCAGCGTTTTTTTCACGGTGGCACGTCGCACCGACATTTTCAGCTTCTGTTCCAGGTAATCATCCAGGTTCTCCAGTTGGGAGGCACCTCCCGTGATGATCAAGCCGGCCCCCAGGCTCTCCCCTTCATAGCCTGAAAGTTTGATTTGCTCTTTAAGGTTAGCCGTGATCTCATCGAGTCTCATCTCTATCACCCGGTTTAATTCCGTCATATCCACATCGGGTTTTTCCGAGAACGGCGAAGCCAAAAAGGGAGTCTCTTGCTTCTTCATAGCCTTCCCGTACTTGATCTTCAACTGCTCTGCATCATTCTCGGTGAAATTCAGCGCGCGTATATCTCTCGTGATGCTCTTGCCACCGAAAGGGATTACGATTACCGAACGCAGAATGCCTCCCTTGTAAACCGACAAGGTGGTGGTACCTGCCCCGAAATCCACCAGGGCGCATCCCAGCTCTTTCTCCTCGTCACTTAACGTGGCTGCTGCAGCGGCCAAAGCTCCCACGATATGTTGTTCGATGGGCAGTCCCGCTTTCCCGGTGATACTTTTCTCCACGTTCCCCAACAGGTTGGGACGCCCCGTGATAAGTTTGAAGTTGGCCTCCACGCGGGAACCGGTCACCCCTACAGGCTTCCGTTCCGATTTACCATCAACAAAATACTCCACGTCGGCCACCGCGTAAGCTCGCGCGAGTTCTGGCACGAATTGCTCGGCCGATGCGTGTAACCTCCCGATTACCTCTTCCAAGACCATCTCACCGGGTGACAGCTCGATGGACCTCGCGAATTCCATGGTACGGAGCGACTGTCCCCCAAGCGCCACGTATACCTTCCCGATCTTCCGTCCCATGCTGTTTTCCAACATCGTGATCAGCCTCTTGACGTTAGCGCCGGTCTCCTCTATATTGTATACCATCCCGCGACGGATGCAGTTGTTCGAGGGTTGTTCACCGCTCGTGATAATCGAGACCACGTTGTTCTCGTTCTTGCGTCCCACGACCCCCTTGATCGAATGGGTTCCCAAATCTATCGCGGCTATAAATCCTGATTGCGTCATACTATTTTGGTCGATATGCTTTGATTTCATTTTTTCGTACAGACCACCTGATTATCGTACTTCAGGTTGATCTCCGAGTAGCGACTCCACCCCACCACGTTAAGTCCCTCATCCACGAAACGGGCCAGTTTCGTGAGCTTGGCGGGGTAGTCATGAAGGCTCCCCATCACCACCTGAAAGTCGCCCGCCCGGGGTATCAACACCACATCCCCGTTGCCCCTCACCGCTATATGCTCGATCCAGGCGTTCCAGCGGGCATTCCTATGCAGGAACATCGCGAAGTCGTACAGCTCGTTCTTGGCCATCTCCTCCCCGATAACACCCGTGGCAAGCGGAACGTAAACGGTAAAGGCGGGTGATACCGGCATAATCTGCCGATCTTCATCCACGTAGAAGCTCCCCTTGGTGTCGGAGATAATTCTCAGTACCGGTTCACGTTGACGGATACTGGCCACCACGGAACCGTTCGACGTGGTATAGACATCAACCGACTCTACCAGTCGATTCGCCATGATCGTATCCCGAATAGCCAACGTGTTCACCTCCGAGAACGGCTTCCCAACGGGATAGAGACCGTGTTTCTTCACCAGTGCCTCGATCTCTTGGGCACGCACGAATGCCGTTCGCACGCTGTCTTTCACCACCACTTCGAAGCGTTCACACAAGCGGTTTTTCGACGATTCACGAAAGTGATTCGCCGAGAAAAACAGGTACCCTATCACCGCAAGCGCGGCCAGCACGATCAGGAATCTCTTCATCAGTCCGGTTCTTTGGTGGGGCAGCTACGCCATGGGCAAAGATAAGCAAAGTTTGCGTACCCTGCTCACATACCATCCCCGTATTTTCCCCTTAACAAGCGTTCAATATCGGGCAACATCTCGCTGATATCGCCAGCCCCGAAAGTCACCAGCACCTCCACGGGCGCATCGCGAAGCCAATCCAGCAGTTCCTCCTTACCGCAAAGCATCTTTCGTGCAGAGCGTATCTTGTTAAAAACAATTTCGCTGGAAACCCCTGCTATCGGTTCCTCCCGTGCCGGGTAGATATCGAGCAGGATCACCTCATCAGGTAACGAAAGGCTCTCAGCGAACTGGTCGGCAAAATCCCGGGTACGGGAGTAGAGGTGGGGCTGGAAGATGGCGGTCAACTTTTTATCAGGGTAAAGCGCTTGTATCGACCGGATAGCGGCCGACAACTCGTTGGGGTGATGCGCGTAGTCGTCAATGAAAACCAGTCGATCAGATTTGATCCGAATATCGAACCGCCGCTCCGCCCCTTTAAACGACCGCATGGCCGCACGAGCCTCGTCGGGGGAAACCCCACATAACTCCGCCGCGGCCATAGCCACCACCCCATTTTCCACGTTGATCCTTACCGGTACACCCAGCGACACGTCACGGATTCTTCCTTTCGGGGAGACGAAGTCCAAAACGACCTCACCATGGCCTACCCGTATGTTCTCCGCGTGGTAATCGCCCTCCGATTCAGAGTAACTCCACACCTTTACGCCACGCCCAACGCGTGGTGTGACTGGCGCCCCACTCTTCAGCAAAAGGTGTCCATCGGAACGTATCAACGAGGTAAATTTCTCGAAGCTCTCCCGGTACGCTTCGGCGGTACCGTAGATATCCAGGTGATCGGGGTCGGCCGAGGTGATGATCGCGATCCAGGGGTTCAGCCAGTGAAACGACCGGTCGTACTCGTCCGCCTCTACCACCGTGATGGGACTGGTGTCAGACAGCAGCAGGTTGCTGTCGTAATTTTTCAACACTCCCCCCAAGAAGGCGCTGCAGTCGATTTTCGACTGCTTTAGCAGATGGGCAATCATACTCGACACGGTGGTCTTCCCGTGCGTGCCCGCCACGCAAACGGCATCGCTGGTCCGGGTCACCTCTCCCAGCAGTTGCGCCCGCTTGAGAATAGTAAACCCCTTGCGCTGGAAAAAGGTGAGTTCGCGGTGCGATGCCGGCACGGCCGGGGTGTACACCACCAGCGTCTGTTTTTTGTCGATAAACTCCGCGGGGATGGCCACCGGGTCGTCCACATGATGAACGAACGCCCCCTCCCGTTGCAGTTGGCGTGTGAGCTTCGTCTCCACCCGATCGTATCCCCCCACCCGCTTCCCCTTAGAGAGGAAATAGCGGGCCAGGTTACTCATTCCAATCCCTCCTATACCTATAAAATAGATCGCACTGTATTCCATTTTCGCGTAACAGTTTAACCTCCCCGTGCCCGTTTTGTACCCTTGTCCCCCTCCAAATCGTTATTTCTTACTCGTCATCCCTCATCTTGTGGCGGTCGTTTAAGAGTTTCTCAATCTCATCCACGATCTGTTCCGCCGAATCGTGCCGCGCCATGCGCGCTATATTCTCGCTCAGCCGTTGTCGCCGCTCATCGTCCCTCAGCAACGCCAGTGCCGTTTCGTACAGGGCATCGGGAGCCAGGTGGTCCGTCACCATCACCGCGGCATCCTTATCCACCAGCGCCCGCGCGTTCATCGTCTGGTGATCTTCCGCCACGTTGGGCGAGGGCACCAGTATCACCACCTTTTTCAGCAAGCTAAACTCCGAGATGGAGCCAGCGCCCGCGCGTGAAATCACCAGGTCGGCCACCGAGTAAGCGTAGTCCATCCTCGTCACGAAGTCGAGCAGCCGCACGTTGCCAGGTACCTTTCCTTCCGCCTGCAATTGTTGCATATCATTGTAATAGAACTTACCACATTGCCAGATAACCTGCACATCGGGATTCTCAGTTAACAGCGGGAATGCCTTGACGATGCTCTCGTTCAGCGTTCGGGCGCCCAGGCTGCCACCCACCATCAGGATCGTCTTCTTGTCAGGGTCAAGGCCAAAAAAGGTGTACCCTTTCCGACGGTTCTCATCGGAAATTAACAGGTCTTGCCGGCAAGGGTTGCCAGTCAGCACGATCTTCTCCTTCGGGAAAAACTTCTCCATCCCCTCGTACGCCACGCAGATGGTATTCGCCTGCTTTGCCAGCATCCGGTTGGTCACCCCGGCGTAGGAGTTTTGCTCCTGTATAAGCGTGGGTACTCCCTTCGCCGCCGCCGCTTTAAGGGTGGGACCACTGGCGTACCCTCCTACCCCCACCGCAACGTCCGGCTTGAAGTCGTTCACGATCGCCCGGGCTCTCCATAGGCTTCGTAGCAGTTTCACCATCACCGGGACATTCTTCCACGGCCGTTTACGGTCGAACCCCGCCACCGGCAACCCCTCGATGGGGTACCCTGCCGCGGGCACCCGCTCCATCTCCATGCGGTCTTCCGCCCCCACGAAGAGGATATCGCTCTCCGGCCACCGTCTCCTTATCGCGTTCGCGATCGAAATAGCGGGGAAGATATGCCCTCCCGTGCCCCCGCCGCTAACGATCACGCGGGGTGCCTTACTCTTTTCACATCTGCTCATCCTCTCTCTGCTTCTCGTATCCTTCCTCATGATGCGACTCATAAGTCTCATCATACTGTACCTCGTGACCCTCATCACTGAGCCCCATATCGTCCTCCTCCTCACTCTTTTTCCCGATACCAAACCGATCGGCACTCAAGATTAAACCAAAATAGGCACAGGTGATCAGGGTAGAGGTCCCGCCCCGGCTCACCAGCGGTAACGGCTGGCCCGTCACCGGTATCAGGTTGACCGCGACAGCCATGTTGATGAACGCCTGTATGGAGAGCATCAACGCTGATCCCAGTACCAGGTATTTGGGAAAGAGCTTCTCAGTCTTTCGGGCAATCATCCCCGATCGAATGAGGATGATCACGTATAACAGCAATACGAAAATGCCCCCGATAAGCCCCATCTCCTCGATGATGATCGCATAAATAAAGTCGGAATAGGCCTGTGGGAGGAAGTCCCGCTCGGTGCTGTTCCCCGGGAAAACCCCAAACACACCCCCGTTGGCAATGGCGATCTTGGCATGCGCCACCTGGTAATTATCGTCGGTAATGGTATAGTACTCCTCTTCCGACATTTCCCGTGCCTCCCCAAAACGGCTGAAACGGCTTTCCCACGTAACGAACCTGTCAAACGGTCCGGATTCGATCCATTTCTCGGGAATCACGCTCAGCAAAAACACGAGGAGCAGCACGAAGGCGATTCCCGCCCCCGCCACCTTGAGCAACCGCAAAATCTTCACGTTCCCGATAAACATCAGCAGGTAGCAGACCCCAAAAAGCAACAGGCCGGTCGACAGGTTATCCATGGCGATGATACCACACACCAGGGTCATCAACCCGATCATCCATTTAAACAGTAGCCCATCGTTCTCACCGTTCTGCTTACTTAACAGAAACGCGATGGTTCCCATCAGCGATATCTTGGCTATCTCTGATGGCTGGAAGGTGATACCCATGAACGTGAGCCACCGATCGGCCTCGTTCACGCTTTTGCCGACGAAAAAAGTCATGATAAGCAGCACGATGGCCGCCAATAGCAAAAAAACAAGGGAAGAAAAGTAGCGGTAGGGGATATTGTGAATTAGAAGAATGAGTCCCACCCCGGCGATCAAAAACATGGTGTGACGAAGGATAGGTCCCCATTGGTTCTGTTGACGGTACACGATAGTGCTGGTCGCACTGAATATCTCCACGAGTGAGATAACGCACAGGATAATAAATACAATCCAGATGACCTTATCGCCCTTGAATACCTTACGCCCGTAATCGGCCAGTGAGGATCCCACCTTGGAAACCTCTTCACGTATTTCGCTCGCCCTTTCATACGGGTCAAAAGGTGATTCCCCCAGTCCACCGTGAAGCGGATTGGTATGGTTACCTTGATATTGATCCTGGAATTGATCGTTTATTTTATCGTTATCTTGCAACATGTTTCTTTCCCGTTTTCCTCATTTTCAGGTTGCCCTATATGAAATACAATTATCGGGGACCTTTTGTCTCGTTTTACTTTGTCTTGTTGTCTTACTCTTACGTCATCTTGATCCTGCTATGCAGAACGTGTGTTACAGTCGCCGGACATGCTCCTTGAACTGGTCTCCCCGATCCTCGTAGTTCTTGAACAGGTCGAAACTCGCGCAGCAGGGCGACAGCAGTACCGTATCCCCCTTTTGTGCCAGCTCGTAAGCGGAATTCACCGCCTCTTTCATCGAATCGGTATCAACGATCGTGTCTATTTTTCCATCGAAAAAAGCGTGTAGTCGACTGTTATCCTTCCCCAGGAAAATCAGCGCACGTACCTTGGTAAGCACCAGCTCTTCGATCTCCGTGTAGTCGTTACCCTTATCCTTCCCCCCAAGAATCAGCACCGTTTTGGAGCGGGTGCTCTGTAGCGCGTACCAGCAGGAGTTGACGTTGGTTGCCTTTGAATCGTTCACGTACAGCACACCCCTAACGGTCGCCACATTCTCCAATCGGTGTGGTATCCCCTTGAAATCGGACAACGAGGCCCGTAATTGCTCGTCCGTGATATCCATAAGCTTTGCCACGATACCCGATGCCAACGAGTTGTATACATTATGCATGCCCTCCAGGGCCAATAGTTCCAATTCCATATCAAACCTCTCCTCTTTTACATCTATCCATAGCTTCCCACCATCAACGTACCCCGCGAGCTGTACGTTCAGATCGAACGCGGTATTTGGCTCGTGCAGGTTGTTTACCCCGAGCAGGTTAGTTGTTCCAAACGGTTTCGTAGCGCCAAACGGGTAGCGGGTCGCTTTCGGTTTTAACCGCTCGATCTCACGGTTCAAGATGGGGTCATCTATCCAGTATATCAGCGCATCATTTACCTCTTGATTCCGAATGATGCGCATCTTAGCGTCGATATAGCGTTGCAGGTCGTTCCCGTATCGATCCAGGTGATCGGGCGTGATATTGAGCAAAACCGCTATATCCGCCTTGAAGTCGTACACGCCCTCCAGCTGAAAGCTGCTCAACTCCAGGACGTAGTACTCGAACTCATCCTCAACCACCAGTCGGGCGAAGCTCTTGCCGATGTTGCCCGCCAGGGCCACGTTGAGCCCTGCCGATTTCAGGATATGGTGAATCAGGCTGGCGGTGGTGCTCTTCCCGTTGCTCCCGGTCACACAGATGATCTTGGCATCGGTGTAGCGGCTCGCGAACTCGATTTCGGAAATCACCGGTATGCCACGCTCCCGAATGGCACGAACGATGGGTGCCGAATCGGGAATCCCGGGACTCTTCACCACCTCGACGGCTTGAAGGATACGTGCCTCGGTATGCCTTCCCTCTTCGAAGTCGATCCCGTGGAGCTGCAGCGTCTCCCGATGCGCATCATGAAGTGAGCCGAAATCCGACAGAAACACCTCGAATCCCTTCTCCTTCGCGAGGAGAGCCGCGCCCACGCCACTCTCGCCTCCACCCAGCACCACGAACCTCCTGTTACTCATATTATCTCCTCCTGCTTATCTCACTAAAAGGGTCACAGGCTCATGTTTTAAAACGTTTACTCATTATAACCCTTACCTCATTTTAAGGGTAGCCAACGCGATGACGACCAATATCATGCCGACCAGCCAAAAGCGGGTCACTATCTTGGGCTCCGTTAGTGGTGCCCTCGGTTTCTGGATAATCGCATTGATGCTTCCATCACCCGGCTTCTGGTAGTGATGGTGTAGCGGCGTCATCTTGAATATACGTCTCCCCTCGCCATACTTCCTCTTCGTGTACTTGAAATAGGCGACTTGAGCGATGACCGACAGCGCCTCCACGAAAAAGACACCACACAGGATGGGAAGCAGCAACTCCTTGCGGATCAACACCGCGAATACCCCGATAATGCCCCCCAAAGTGAGGCTGCCCGTGTCGCCCATGAACACCTGTGCCGGGTAGGCATTGTACCACAGGAAACCCACACATGCACCCACGAACGCCGATGCGAAGACCGTCAACTCATCCCCCCCGGGGATATACATGATGTTCAGGTAAGAGGCGAAGTCGACCCTCCCCGACACGTAGGCCAGTACCCCCAAGGCCACCCCAATGATGGCCGAGGAGCCGGACGCGAGTCCATCCAGCCCATCGGTCAGGTTCGCACTATTCGACACGGCTGTTACTATAAGGATCACCATCAGTATAAAAATAACCCCCGCTGCCATGTCGGCATTGTCTCCCATCCAGCCGACCAACCACTTGTAGTCGAAGTTATTGTTCTTCACGAACGGGATGGTCGTCGTGGTACTTTTCACGTCACCCGTCTGGTAGGTCACCTCTTCAATCACGTTATTGACCCGTACCTCGGTATTCTCTCGTACCACGATCTCGGGGCTAAACAAGATGGTTGTCCCCACGATCAACCCCAATCCCACTTGAGCGATCACCTTGAACTTCCCCTTCAACCCCTCCTTATCTTTTTTAAACACCTTGATGTAGTCATCGGCAAAGCCAAGGGTTCCCAACCAGAGCGTGCTCACCAGCATGAGGATGATATAGACGTTTTCCAGCTTACCGAAAAAGAGGGTAGAGAGCAGGATGGCCAGGATGATGATGACACCCCCCATGGTTGGGGTACCCCGTTTGCTGTACTGCCCCTCCAAATCGAGGTCGCGAATGGTTTCTCCCACCTGTTTGCGCTGCAACGCACTGATGATGTGTTTACCGGCGAAGATCCCTATCAGCAACGAGAACAGGGCGGCCATGGCCGAACGGAACATCACGTACTGGAACATCCCCGCCCCGGGGAGATCGAATGTTTCTAAGTATTCAAAAAGATAGTAAAACATACCTGTTCAAATAATGTATCGAAGTGATTAGTTGTCCAACATCTGGAACACCTTCACCACCTCCACCCTATCATCGAAAGGGTATCTCACCCCTTTCACCTCCTGATAATCTTCATGTCCTTTACCAGCGATCAGGACCACATCGCCAGGTTTTGCCAACAGGCAAGCCGTTTTGATGGCCTCCCGTCGATCCACGATGGTCAACACGCTACCCTGCTGCTCTTCGCTCAACCCGTCCAGCATATCCTGCAAGATCGCCTCGGGCTCTTCAAACCGCGGGTTATCGGAGGTGAAGAGCGCCCGGTCGCTTAGACGCACCGCCTCGATGGCCATCAGAGGGCGTTTGGTGCGGTCGCGGTTGCCCCCGCATCCCACCACGGTAAGGAGATTGCCCCTACCCTGAAGCACCTCGTGAATCGCATCCAGCACGTTGGTCAGGGCATCCGGGGTGTGCGCGTAGTCCACGATGGCAGTAACCCCTTTCGACGAACGAATGGTCTCAAAGCGCCCGGCCACCGGCGTGAGCAGCGTGAGCACCCGCAATACCTCCTCCTCCTCCATCCCCAGCATAAGCGCTGCACCATACACCGCAAGGAGGTTGTACACGTTAAACAGCCCTACGAACTGCACCGATAACGCCTTCCCGTTAAATTCAACGTCGCTCCCATCGAAATGCTTCTCGAACACCCGTGCCTTGAAGTCACCCATCCCCCGCACCGAGTAGGTTTTACTCTTCGCTTTCGTGTTCTGTAGCATGATTGCTCCATTCCTATCATCACTATTAACCAGGGCAAAAGCCTCTTCAGGCAGACTATCGAAAAAAGACTTCTTTACATCACGGTACTCCAACATGTTCTTATGGTAGTCCATGTGGTCTTGTGTCAGGTTGGTGTAAACCCCTCCCACGAAGTGAAGACCATACGTCCGCTTTTGATGAATGGCATGCGAGCTCACCTCAATAAAAGCGTATTCGCAACCGGCATCCACCATTTGGCTTAACAACCCGTTCAGCGAAATGGGATCTAGTGTAGTATGGGTGGTGGCGTACTTCTCATCGTTCACGTAATTGGCCACGGTAGAGAGCAGGCCAGCGGGATACCCCATGCGGCGAAACAGGTTATACAACAAGGTCGCCACGGTGGTCTTCCCGTTCGTGCCGGTCACACCCACCAGCTTAAGGTTCTTGGAAGGATGCCCATACCACTCCCCGGCAATCTGTGCCAAGGCGATCGCGCTACTTTTCACCTGCACGTAGGTGACCCGTGAGAAATACTCCTCGATCATCGGTTTGTCGTATACCACCGCCACCGCTCCCTGCTCGATCGCTTTCCCAATGTACGCGTGTCCGTCGGTACATATCCCCTCCACCGCGATAAAAAGTGAGCCGGGAACGACGGTTCGGGAATCGGATGTGATGGTTGTCACCTCCGCCACCCTATCGCCTTTCAAGGCGACCACGTCGCACCCGCTTATCAATTCGCTTACGTTCATACGTTTATATTTTCTTTCAGTCTATCACTTCATCGTAAGAGCGATCGTCACACCTTTCACTACCCTTTGCCCCGGCGAGAGCGACTGCGATACCACCCTTCCCGAACCGTGAACGTTGACCCGAAGGCCCGACTTCTCGAGCAGGTATACCGCATCACGTGCGCCCATTCCCCGTACATCGGGGATGGTGGAACCATTCATTTTGATCTCCCTGGGGATATAGCCGGTACTATCAAGTGACACCGTTACCCAATCACCTGTATTCCCGAGGTCGCCCATGGGTAAATCCATACCAGCCAATACCTGCTGACTTTGACTCCAGTTCCCGTTTTTAAGCCGGGGACGCTTTTGCAAGGTAGAGTCAATTCGACAGTCGTCAACCGTGAGCCTTACCTTTCTCAGGTAGGTCTGTTCGGCGATATTCTTGAACACCGTACCCGCCATCCCGCCTCCAGAGGGTACCCCCTTAGGTTTTCGCACCCCCACGTAGATCGTGTACATCGGCTCATCGGCAGGGAAATAACCACAAAAAGAGACAAAGTAACTGTTCGAGTAAGCCCCGTCGGATGCGATTTGCGCCGTACCCGTTTTCCCCGCGATCTCAAAGTAATCAGAGGCAACCACCGTAGCGGTTCCCCGCTCTACTACGCCCTTTAGCATCTCATGTACCTGGTCACGGGTGGTTTTTTTGCACATCTTACTATTTACCACCTCTGCCTTTATCTCCTTTACCACCCTCCCCTCGTTCACGAACTGCTTGGCGATGAACGGCTTGATCATTCTCCCATCGTTGGCGATGCCGTTATAAAACATCAGCATGTAGATAGGCGGAACACGTGTCTCGTAACCAAACGACATCCAGGGAAGGGTGGTCTTAGACCAGTAATGGTTCTTATCATTTGGGAAGCGAATGGACGAAGTTCCCTCGATACCATTCAGGGGAACGTCCCAGGTAAGCTGCTCTCGTAAGCCAATACGATCAATCCCTTCTACGAACTTCGTAGGGTTTTTCTCGTAACCTTTCAGCACGATTTTGCTCATGACCACGTTCGACGACACCTCCATCCCTTCGGCAACCGTGAGGTAGCCCCGATCTTGCCCCCGTCGCCAATAGTGATCCCGGACCCACCGGTTGTTGTACTGGTAAAGGCCGTTACCCACGTGAAAAGAATCTGTAGGCTCCACCACCCCATCGTCGAGCGCCACCATCACGGTCACCGTCTTGAAGGTGGAGCCCGGCTCGTTCATGTAGGAGAACGCGTTGGGATTTCCCTCCACGTACCTTCCCTCGCTTACCCTGTCGAGGTTCACGATGCCTTTGATCTCACCGCTCTTTACCTCCATGATGATAGCCGTTCCCGATTCAGCATCGGTCTCAACCAGCTTATCTCGTAAGGCGCGCTCCGTGATATCTTGAATTTGAGCGTCGATGGTCGTAACGATATCCCAGCCAGCTTTGGCGGGTGTCTCCACCACGTCCATCCACTTGCCCTGTATTTTTTGACGGTACTTAACCCCGTTAACCCCTCGCAGCAGGGAGTCGTACTTCAACTCAAGGCCACTGGCACCTCCCTTCTCCAGGTCCTTGTAGACACTCCCCACGGTCCGGGTGGCCAAGTTGCCGAACGGTTTCTTGCGGGCATTGCGCTCCTCCGCGATCAGGCCGCTGCGGTTGGAACGCTGATTCCAGAACGGGAAGGTGCGTATCTCTTTCAGATCGACATACGAGATATCGTTTCTCAGTATCTTCACGTACCTCGATCGTAGGGGCACCCGCTTGTCGCTTCCCTTCGCCTGGTTATCCCTGATCTGTCGCTCCTCCTGCTCCCTCAACTTCCAACCGTTCATGATCACGTTCTTGTACTGTACCGTACTTCTATCAGGGAACTTACGGGCCAACTCTCTCGAAAGGCCGTCCACATATTTTACCAACGTATCCTTCTTGATCCCATCGGCCCAAAAATCCATATATATACTATAGAGGGGCTCGGTGGTGGCAAGTAGCTTCCCATCATGGGTATAGATATTGCCACGCTTGGGCAAAACCACCCTATCGGGGATAACTGTCTCTTTCTCTCCCACTTCACGCCATCTCTTCCCTTCGGAAGTAAACACGATTTTACCGGCAGAAAAGATGATCATCACGGCAAACAACATTAGCACGGTCACGATAAACCCGTACCGTGCCAACGCCACCTTTTTCCGCTTCTGTCTACTCATTCGTCACTCCCTATTATATCATCGATCAAACACCTGTCGGCACGCGTCACCCAGCGCGACCCCCACTTTTCGTTGTATGCTCACTTGCCACCACCATTCCTTATTTCCCAATATAATAGACCGGCTCGTTGGTGATCTTCAGATCCAATCCCGCCTCCTCGATCCGCCGCTCTATCTCCCCTTGGCGGCTCGCCTCGGTGAGGTTCGACGAGATGGTGAGCGACTCATACTTGGCATCCGTTAGGATGCGTTGTAACCGTTCAATTTCCGACATCCTCTCAAGTACCGAATAGCGGTGACTGATAAATAGGATCATGATCAGCACGGTAATGAGGACAAATCGCATGTTTTTGAGGAAGATGTTCTCAGTGAGAACACTTCCTCCAAAAACATGGACAAACGACTTACGTATGTTATCGAACTTAAAACTCATATCTTTTCTGCTACACGTAGCTTGGCGCTTCGTGCCCTGGGATTCAAGCGCTGCTCCTCTTCGGTCGGCACGATCACCTTCCGGTTCACCAGCCTAAAGGGCGTCACAACATTCCCGTAAAAATCCTTCATCTGCTTCCCTTCAAAATTTCCGCTTCTGAAGAAATGTTTAACCAGTCGATCCTCCAGCGAGTGGTAAGAGATAACGCACATGCGCCCTCCTGGTCTCAACCATGTCAACGCTTGCTCCAGCATCTCGGTC
Source organism: Petrimonas sp. (assembly GCA_012839475.1). GTDB lineage: Bacteria > Bacteroidota > Bacteroidia > Bacteroidales > Dysgonomonadaceae > Proteiniphilum. The sequence goes on from DUNG01000034.1 coordinate 65,559, forward strand.
AGTGCCTCCATCTCGCCATTCACCTCTATCCGAAGTGCTTGAAAAGCTTGAGCGAGAATCTTTTTTTCACGGTCTTTCCGCGTGAAAGGCTCCAGTACCGTGAGGAGGTCGCCCGTCTGTTGTATCTTCCGCTCCTGTCTGAACGAGTCGACAGCCGTTGCGATCGCCCGCGCGTTACGAAGCTCACCATACCTGTAAAAAAGCTCCGACAGCCTCTCCACCGTGTAGTCGTTCAAGATATCCGCCGCGGAAACCGTCGCATCGCGGTTCATCCGCATATCCAGTGTCCCATCAAACCGGAAGGAGAAACCCCGTGCCGGATCGTCAAAGTGGCGCGAAGAGACCCCTAAATCGGCCAAGAGCCCGTCTACCGCCTCCACTTGGTGGTACCGAAGGAAATTCGAAAGGTAGCGGAAGTTGCCCCTAACGAACGTGAAACGGGGATCGCCCGGTACGTTCTTCGCAGCCTCATCATCCTGATCGAACGCGATTAGCCGCCCGTTCTTACCCAACCGGCGCAATATCTCCCTCGCGTGTCCTCCACCGCCCATCGTCACGTCCACGTAAACACCTTGGGGTTGAACATCCAGCCCGTCCACGCTCTCATGAAGTAGCACGGGAGTATGGTAGGTTATTGGCAGGTCATTTTGGCACATACGCTAAGGTTTCATTCCATCAACTCCTGCAACTTCGCGGCAAACTCATCTGGTGCGACAAGCGGCTCTTCCAACTTGTCGCTCGCCCAAATCTCGATGGTATTATCCACGCCCAGGAAGCGAACCTCCGTTTCAATCGACACCATCTGAAGGTAACGCTTCGGGATAAGTACCCGCCCATTGGCGTCCATCTCGAGCCGCTCGGCATCTAGCACGAACTGCCGGAACAGCTGCTGCTGCTCTCTGTTCCACCTGTTTAGCCTGAACCGTAGCGTCTCGATCTCCCTTTCCCAAACACTGCCCGGGTACAGCACGAGGCAGTCCTGGAAAATATCTTTACGAAGCACCAAGAACTCTTCACCCTCGCTTTGCAAGCGCTTGCGAAAGATGGCCGGAACAAAAATCCTCCCTTTTGCATCGGCCTTGGCCCCTATATTTCCCAGAAATTGCAACATGGTTTTACCTACTACGCCGTAAAAGTACAAAATAATCCACTTCTCCCCACATTTCCCCACAAAAAGTTTCAAAAAAGTTATCAACAGGTCCATTTTTTCCCCAATCCACTCATTTCTCGGTTATTAATAAACCTTACAGCATGAACATGCTGTTATATCCGTTAATTTTCGTACATTTGTAACTCATTTGTAGAGGAAAATGCAATGAGTCATAACAGGCCATTCAGAATAGACATTGACCGTGTTTTGCGTGACAAGGCACCCCGGTTCTACAACAAGCTCCCCCGGTTCTTTATCAACTGGTTGAAGCGAACCGTTCACCAGGACGAGATCAACGACATCCTGGACCGCAACCAGGGACTTGAGGGGGTGGAGTTTATGCGGACGCTCGTGGATGAGGAGTTCAAGGTCACCCTACATGCAGAGGGCGAGGAGAATATCCCGGAAACGGGGAGGTTTATTTTCGCATCGAACCATCCTTTGGGCGGGTTAGACGGCATCTGTCTATCGGCTTTCCTGGGTGAAAAGTTCAACGGGAAGATCAAGTATTTGGTTAATGATGTGCTCTACTATATCGAGCCACTGAAGCCAATCTTCGTTCCTATCAACAAGTATGGCGCCCAAGGCAAGGCATCGGTAAAAGCCATCAACGAAGCCTACGCTTCCGACAACCAGATCATCACGTTCCCGGCAGGTCTCTGCTCCAGAAAACGGAACGGTGTTATTACCGACCTTGATTGGCTAAAGAACTTTATCGTCAAGGCGGTGGAATTTCAACGTGACGTCATCCCTGTGCATTTCGAGGGTAGGAACTCCACCTTTTTTTACAACCTTGCCAACTTGCGCAAGGCATCGGGATTGAAGTTTAACGCGGAGTTGGTCTACCTTCCGGACGAGATGTTCAAGAATCGCGGGGGTACCTTCACCATCACGTTCGGCAAACCCATCCCCTGGCAAACGTTCGATAACTCCAAAACGCCTTCGGAATGGGCGCGGTCCGTGAAGGAGCAATCCTATGCATTAAAGGCTCAAACGCGTACCTGACGCGATCCTTATAACACCTCACCTGAAAAATAATATATTGTATGCAACCTATCATCGATCCAGTAGATAAAAATTTGATAAAGAGCGAGCTGACCGTCCAAAAACGGGTTCGCACTACCAACAAGGCCAACAACGAGATTTATGTCTTTACCGCACACGACTCACCGAATCTAATGAGGGAGGTGGGGCGGCTGCGGGAGATTGCTTTCCGTCATTACGGTGGCGGCACGGGCCTGGAAGCCGATATCGACCCGTACGACACCATGCCAGTCCCCTACCGCCAACTGATCGTGTGGGACCCGGAAAACGAAGAGATACTTGGGGGATACCGTTTTATTTACGGTGCCGACGTGGCGTTTGACGAGAACGGGAAGCCGATGCTAGCCACTGCTCACCTGTATGACTTCTCAGACCAGTTCATCCAGGAGATCCTCCCACAAACCGTGGAGCTTGGCCGCTCGTTTGTCACGCTGGAGTACCAGTCTACCTTGAGGGGGAGGAAAGGCATCTTCGCCCTTGACAACCTGTGGGACGGGTTGGGAGCACTGACAGTTATCGACCCCGGAATCAAGTACTTTTTCGGCAAAGTGACCATGTACGGCACCTACAACAAGCAGGCGCGCAACATGATCCTCTACTTCCTAAGAAAGCATTTCCCGGACAAAGAGGGGCTGATAACCCCGATAGAGCCACTGGTTACCGGCACCGACCCCACCGCGATGAAGCGGCTCTTCCACGGCAGGTGCTTTGCCGAGGACTACCGGATACTGAATAAAGAGGTACGTGCGCTGGGGTACAACATACCGCCGCTCATCAACGCCTACATGAGCCTATCGCCTACCATGCGCTTCTTCGGCACCGCCATCAACAAGGAGTTCGGCGATGTAGAGGAGTCGGGCATCCTTATTGAAATTGAGCAGATACTGGAAGAGAAACGGGCGCGCCATATCGAATCGTACCTCAAAAGCAAACCCAACAAACGATTCCTGTTGAATTTAAGGCGCAGGATTTCCAGCCAGGCTAAAAGGCAAATCGTAAAGGTTCCAAAATTGAAGCTAAAAAGAAGGAGAAAGGCGGGCAACCAATAATCTATACTAGCTGACTCATCCGAAAGCATTTCAGCACATTTATGCTGCATTTTTATCAAAATGTCAGAATCGCACCCCCTAAACTTTCTATTTACTTAACCAGCCACCCCTATCCTGACCTTTCTTTACCCGTTTTTTAATTATCATAACTAATTGATAACTTATACCTTAAATAATGAAAATGCAATCGTTTGCACGACCAAACGGGGAAAAACACCCCAATTATCACCTTACAGGATGTAATAAAAGGTAACTTTGTATATATTATAATGTAATATTGAGGTAATAAAACGCTTTCAAAAAAATGCATAATAATTAGTTGATCTTATAACATTAACAACATGTATGTGACATTCAAAAAAACTACGAAAGCCATCCTGATAACCCTGTTATCGGGTGTGCTATTCATTTTATCGGCCAACGCTCAGACGGGCACGATAAATGTGAGGGGAACCATTACAGACGATACAGGCGAAGCAGTTATCGGCGCCAACATCCGTCTTCAAGGTACCTCTTTGGGAACCGTGACCGATTTCGATGGTCACTTCACGCTTCAAGCACCCGCGGACGGGGTATTGGAGATAAGCTACATCGGCTACCGAACGCAAGAGATAGCCATTAACAACCGAACCACCATCAACGTAGTCATGGAGGAGGATTCTGAAATGCTGGAGGAGCTGGTGGTCATCGGGTATGGAACAGTAAAGAAAGATGATGCCACCGGCTCTGTGATTGCTATAAGTGCAGATAAGATAAACAGGGGACTTGCGACTTCTCCTGCCGATCTGCTCGCGGGACAGATCGCGGGAGTCAGTGTTATCTCTTCAGGAGGTGCACCCGGCTCAGGCTCCAATATTCGTATTCGTGGCGGCTCCTCTATGTCTGCCAGCAACGATCCACTGATTGTAATTGACGGGGTGCCTGTTGACAACACAAGTGGTATTAGCGGTATGGGCGACCCGTTAAGCACCATCAACGCGAACGATATTGAAACATTTACGGTTTTGAAAGATGCCTCCGCAACCGCTATTTACGGCTCCCGCGCTTCTAACGGTGTTATTATTATTACAACCAAAAAGGGAAAATCGGGAAAAATCAGCCTCTCTTACAACGGTAACGTATCAATGAGTACACGTACCGGCTCAATAGACTTGATGGATGCCGCCACCTTCCGTAATCATGTTACCACACTGTTTGGAAGCGACAGCCCACAAGCGGCAGCATTGGGCAGTAGCAATACGAACTGGCAGGATGAGATATTTAAGAGCGCCGCTAGTACTGACCACAACGTAAGCGTCTCCGGCTCAATAATAGAGCTGATACCGTTCAGGGTTTCTGTGGGATACACAAAAGAGAACGGTATATTGCGCACTTCGGGTCTCGACAGGTACACCGGAAGCTTAAACCTCTCTCCCTCCCTTTTGGATGGAGCGTTGAAGTTGCAGCTTAATGCCAAGGGTGTCTACAACACCAACAGGTTCGCGGATAACGGAGCCATAAACTCCGCATCGCAATTCGACCCTACACAACCTATATATGATACAGGTTCAAAGTATGGGAACGGTTACTACATGTCGCTCAAACAGGCCGATGGCTCCCCCATCGATATAGCTATTGCTAACCCGGTCGCTATCTTAAATGAGAAATTCGATAAATCGAAAGTGTACAGGAGCATTGGAAACCTGCAGGCAGACTACCAGATGCCATTCCTGGAAGGGTTGCGCGCGAACCTTAACCTGGGTTACGACATCTCAAAGAGCAACGGCGACGTGATTATTAACGACAACTCCCCGATGACCTACACATGGGGTAGATACAAAGCCGGATGGGGAGAAAACTCACGGTACTACCAGCACAAACGCAATACACTGCTCGATTTCTACCTCAACTTTAACAGAGATTTGGGTTCTGCACACAATATTGACGCCATGGCAGGTTACTCTTGGCAACATTTCTATTTTGAAACCGAAAATGAGTACCCCTATTCAGCGGCTATGCAGAAAGAAACTGGCAAAGAGTTTTACACAGATGGCAATGACTACTCGAGCGAAAGCTATGTGGTTTCATTTTTCGGACGTCTGAACTACTCACTTTTAGACCGTTACCTCCTTACGGTTACTGTCCGTAACGACGGCTCTTCACGATTCAGCCCCGACAACCAGTGGGGTCTGTTTCCCTCTGCTGCTTTAGCATGGAAAATTATCAATGAGCCCTTTATGAAAAACGCTGGCAATACCCTCTCTGAACTGAAACTTCGTCTCGGTTACGGGGTTACCGGACAGCAGAACTTGGGTAGCGGCGACTATCCGTGGATGGCGCGCTACAGCTACAGTCAGGCTGGAGCCAACTACTTCTTTGGAGATAAAAAGATCCCGCTTATACGACCCCTGGCATACGATGAAGATCTGAAGTGGGAAGAGACAGCCACCTACAATATCGGACTTGATTACGGTTTCTTAAACAACAGGATAACCGGAGCTTTCGATGTTTATCACCGAACGACTACCGACCTTTTGAACACCGTAGCGGTTGCCGCGGGTACCAACTTCAGTAATCAGCTCCTTACCAACGTGGGAGAGCTGGTAAACAAAGGTGTGGAGTTCAGCATTACGGGACGTCCCATCGTAAGTAAAGATATCAATTGGGAGGTGAGTTACAACATTACACACAACAAAAATGAGATTACCAAGCTTACCATAAATGATGACCCTAACTATGTTGGTGTGCGTTTTGGAGGAATAGATGGTGGTACCGGTAACAATATTGCTATTCATAGAGTGGGATATCCCGCGGGGTCGTTCTTTGTATACGAACAGGTATATGATAACGACGGCAAACCGGTGGACGGAGTTTTTGTAGACCAGAATGCCGATGGCAGCATCAATGAAGACGACCTGGTCGCGTATAAAAACTCTGCTCCCGATGTCCATATGGGGCTCTCTTCAAGATTCTCTTACAAGAAGTGGGACCTCAATTTCTCAATGAGGGCAAATCTTGGCAACTACGTGTACAACAATATACAGTCCAACAGAGAGGCAAAGTCCACGATATATGACCCTGCCGGCTGGTTGAAAAACAGGGTTAACAGTGCGACATATACCGATTTTGAAAATGTTCGCTACCTCTCAAGTTACTATATTCAGGACGCGTCATTCCTGAAGATGGATAACATTTCATTGGGATACAACTTTGACCAGGTGATTAACAACCCCTTGTCGGGCAGACTCTATTTCACGGTAGAGAATCCTTTTGTAATAACCAATTACAAAGGTCTGGACCCTGAGTTTACTAACAACGGTATTGACAACAATATCTACCCGCACCCGCGCGTATTTATTGTTGGTGTAAGTCTCAATTTTTAATTTTCTATGAAGATGAAAACAATAAAATATATTTTCTTTTCTATTATCACTGCAATCCTGGTGATAGCGGGACTCTCCTCTTGTGTGGGCGATTTGAACACCATCCCTCTCGACCCTGAAGAGCATGTGTCGGACATAGTCTTTACGGAAGATATAGCGCCCTATCAGCAGCTGCTCGCCAAGATTTATGCAGGGTTAGCAATCAGTGGCAACAGTGGTGGCGATGGCGATCCTGATGTTGCCGGAGTTGACGGTGGCAGCCACGCCTCTTTTTTACGCGGGCTGTGGAACCTGCAGGAGCTTCCCACCGATGAAGCTCACTGTACTTGGAATGACGAAGGCATTCCCGACCTGAACCGCATAAGCTGGTCGGCAAACAACGTGTTTATAAAGGGGTTCTACTACAGGCTCTATTATCAGATAAACCTCTCTAATGCCCTTCTAAGGGAGACCACGGATGGGAAGCTTAACGATCGCGGTGCAAGCAGCGCGGTAAAAGATGAGTTAAAAGCATACAGGGCTGAAGCCCGTTTTTTAAGGGCACTCTCCTACTTCTATCTGCTGGACGCGTTTCACAATGTACCATTTGTAGATGAAAACAGTTCAATGAGCGATCTGCCCCCTCAAATAATGGCAAAAGAGCTGTTCGACTATATTGAGAAAGAGTTACTCGAATGCGAAGCCGATATGCTTGCCCCCTTTGTGGGATACGACAGCAAACACTACGGACGCGCGCATAAAGCCGCCAACTGGGCACTACTGTCCAGGCTCTACCTGAATGCCGAAGCCTATATCGGACAGGCAAAATACAGCGAAAGTATCACCTACAGCAATAAGGTTATAAATAGCGGTTACTCTCTGGAACCTGTATACGGAGATCTATTTATGGCAGACAATCACACGTCCAAAGAGTTTATTTTCCCGATCAGATACGAGGGAGAGGAAACCCAAACCTGGGGAGGAATGACATTTCTGATCTGCAGCACTGTACCCTCAGCCCTGCAAAGCGAAGTGAACTCGGTCGGTGCCTGGCAGGGCAACCGTGCCCCCGTTTCGCTGCTTAGAACATTCGAGCGCGAAAACATCCATACCGAAGATAGTCGCTTCTTAATGCTCCGTCTCGATCAGACTGAGAACGTGGAGATTGTAGACCAGTCGCTCTTTATTGACAACGGGATTCCTATTGTTAAATATTACAATGTGTATAGCGATGGCACTATGCCTCCAAGCAATATAGTCTATACCGATTTCCCGCTGTTCCGACTGGGAGAGATATACCTCAACTATGCCGAAGCGGTGTTAAGGGGCGGCAGCGGTGGTGACAAAACCACGGCCCTGCAACTTATAAATGATCTGCGCAAGCGGTCTTACAACAACGACAATGCCGCGACCATAGGAGCAGATGAGCTTACACTCGACTTCCTGCTGGACGAAAGAAGCAGAGAGCTGTTCTATGAAGCGCAACGTCGTACAGACCTTATACGCTTCAACAAGTTCACAGGCTCGTCGTATCTGTGGCCCTGGAAAGGCAACGTGGCCGAAGGTGTCGCGGTATCTGATCATTTCAAGGTTTATCCCTTGCCTGCCGATGATACCGGTGCGAATAACAATCTTGTACAGAATAGTGGATATTAACAGAAAAAATAAAACAATCGTATGAAAAAGATATATGGCTTCACGATTTTTCTGATATCTCTGCTCTTTATGGCAGGGTGTCAAGAGGATGAAAAAATTGTCATACAACAACCTGACAGTTTCGTACTTAATATCCCTAAGTACTCATCGGGCGTGTATGACCTGAAAAATGCCGGATTGGTTGAGTTTTCTACCAACCAGCCCGATTACGGTTTTACAGCGGCAACGCGATATTCGGTACAGCTCTCTTTAACGAAAGATTTCGCGGAATTTATTGATGTTCCGGGCAGCCACGACAAGGTGCGCTTTTATGTTCCTGCCGAAGATATCGCGCTGGCGCTTGTATCGCTTCATAAGGCTGAGGTCGAGGAGGATTATCCAACAGATCCCCATCCGCTCTTTGTACGGGTAGCGGCAACAATAGCTGACAGCAGGCTTGCACCTGTCTATTCCAATGTTATCGAGCTGCCACGGGTACTAGGCTACTTTGCTTTGGAACCGGTACAATTGCCGGAGGAGATGTATATTATTGGCAATGTCGCCGGAAACTGGGATTGGAACAACGCGACCGAGATGGTTCCGGTCTATGGAGCACCCGGCAAGTTCTGGTATATGCAATACCTGGGACAGACAGATGGAAATGAAGGCGATAACGCCCAAATTAAATTCAACTATGCAAAAGCATGGAACGGGAACGAACTTGGCCACGGGCAAGTTACTTTCGGTGATGAGTCGGTAACACTGGCCGCGCCGTCGGATGAAGGTGGCAATATAAAGATTGGCAATCCCGGCTGGTATATCGTGGTGGTTACCACCTCTCTCGATGGCAGAGACTACAAGTTCCAAGTAGATTTCTTAAAACCAGAGGCATATATCAAGGGACAGATTATAGGAGACAAATGGGACAACCTGCCGGAATTTATGTTTGAGGTGCCCGACCTCTCATTAGGTGCAGACGCCGACTTTATATCGCCCGCATTTACCAATGACGGGGAGATCCGCGCGAACATTCAACTGCCGGGTCAGGAGTGGTGGCATACCGAATTTTTGGTATTCAATGGCCTGTTTGTACCTCGCGGTACGGGAGGCGACCAGGATCGTATTCAGGGGCAAGCCGGACAGCGGTTGTATATCAACTTTACCAAGAGAACCGGCAAAATAGAATAAGCTCAATTTTATGGAACGAGCACGAGGTCACCCAGGCTAGTGCGTGACTACAAGCGAGTTACATAGAATATTTTTGAAAGTAATAATTTTAATCATAATGAGAACAAAAATATATTTAATTACCCTGTTTGCTGTAACAATTGGTATGTTGTGGAGTTGCGATGATAGCGTTTACGACCATGTAGCGCAACCACCGCAAACAAGCGAACAGGAGGAGTTGCAGGAAACAACCGGATTTAAGTTTGCCTTGGGAGACCAGCTTGCATCAGCCATTGTTCTCTCCGAAGAGCAACTTACGAGCGCTACCTTTAGCGCGGTTAAAACAACCTCCACCGGTAAATTGAGCGAAGGAGCATCCATCGATTTCTCTCTGAGGTTATCGAACACCGAATCGTTTGAAAATGCCGTGGATCTGTCGTCAATAACAGAAAACGGGGTCGCAACCATAACCGCGAACGATTTAAACGAGGCGGTTAAAACACTATATGGTAAAGCTCCTTATGAGCGGGATCTATACCTGGAGGTATTGTCCTACATTAAGGAGGGGGGAGAGAAGATTTTACTACCCGAGAAGAGTGTATTGGGACCCGTTAAGGTTACTCCCGTGGGTCCGGTAATTGAAACGGGGTACTACCTTATAGGAGATGCCAACGAGTGGAACTTCGACAATCTTGGAGATTACAAATTCTCCCATAGCGGAAAAGATGTGTATGAAGATCCTATCTTCACCCTGCTAGCGAACAATATTGAGGGCAACTTTAAAATTGTTCCCAAATCGTGCAAAGATGCCGGTTCTTGGGATGGCGTTCTGGGTAATCCCATTGACCAAAATCCCGCCCTTTCAGGAGAACTTGTCGGTGGCGGCGCGATGAGGATTGAAGCTCCCGGCTGGGTTAAGATCACGCTTAATATGATGGAGTATACATACAATATTGAGGTGATTGGCGAGATGAACCTTACACTCTACGTGGCAGGCAGTCACCAGGGCTGGGACCCGGGTACAGCTCCCACTGTCTATTGTCGCAATTTCGACTTCAAATATGATGGGTATGTCTATTTTGACGGCCCACACGCGTTTAAATTCACATCACAACCCAACTGGGGCGGCATAAATTATGGCGATAGCGGCAGCGAAGGTGTGCTCACCGATGACGGTGGTGCTGACAACTTGAATGTAACGGAAGCGGGTTACTATAGGCTAAACGTAGACCTTTCCGGTTCGCCCTACACCTACACGGCCGAGAAAACCGAGTGGGGATTAATTGGGGATGCGACAGAAGGAGGCTGGGACAACTCAACACCTATGACCTATGACCCCGATACCAGAATGTGGAGCGTTTCAACCACACTTGAGGGGGGCAAGTCGTTCAAGTTCAGGGCCAACGAAGCTTGGGCGATCAACCTGGGCGGCGATATGGATAACCTGTCTTACGATGGGGCTAACATCGATGTAGTAGAATCCGGCAACTATCTGATCACCCTCAACCTCAACAACCCCAAACAGTATAAAGCCAGGTTAATGAGATAGTAACTGTTTGTTTTACTCACTGTTTTTGAGTGGAAAAAATACAATTGAGCAGGAGAGGTCCTCTCTCCTACTCAATTTCGTATAATGGCTGGTAGAATTGCAGTGCAGTTTACGCCAGTCGAGCCTGAAAGTAAGTAGACACCTATAAATGAAGGATTATTTAAAACATCAAAGGTTCACTAAAGTTAGACTATTCCTCGCCATGGCCTTGTCCAAGTAAACTTGTCCAATGCTCATTTGGCTTAACGGAATAGTTCCATACACTGAAACAAAAAAATAAAATAATCGTATGAAAAAAACAAACAGCTTAAATACCTCATTACTACTATGCTTTATCTGCCTGTTTTGCTGTACAAGCCTGTTTTCGGCGAATAGTCAAAAAAAGCAATCCGATTCACCAATACATATAACCAAAGATGTTGCTATTGAACCCGCCTTCTGGTGGAGCGGGATGGAAGAGACGGAACTACAACTGATGGTGTATGGTGAGTATATCGCTGACTACACGGTGGAGGTGAACTCACCCCAGGTTCGCCTCAAGGAGACGGTGCGGCTGGATAGTCCCAACTACCTGATTCTCTACCTGGACATCTCGGAAAGCGAACCCGGGGCGTTTGACATCCTTTTCCACAACCAGGGAATAACGCATGGCTACCGGTACGAGCTGAAGGAGCGGAATCCCGACCGACTGAACATCGAGAGCTTCAATTCGTCTGACGTGCTGTACCTGATCATGCCGGACCGGTTCGCTAACGGCGATCCGTCAAACGACCAAATCGAGATGCGGATGCCCTACCAGGTGGATCGTTCGCACCACAGCGCCCGGCACGGTGGCGACCTGAAGGGGATATCAGACCGGCTGGATTACCTGGCCGACCTGGGGGTAACGGCCATATGGCTCAACCCGGTCCTGGAGAACGACATGGAGGGCGGGTCGTACCACGGCTACGCGACCACCAACTACTATAACGTGGATCCCCGCTTCGGCACCAACGAGGAGTACGTGGAGCTGATCGCCAACGCGCACGCCAAAGGGATGAAAGTGGTGATGGACATGATCTTTAACCACTGCGGGAGCGACCACCCCTGGATGTACGACGTACCTTCGGCCGACTGGTTCAACAACCTGGACGAGTACGTGCAGACATCACATAGGAAGGAGATGTACTTCGACCCCTACGTCTCAAAATACGACTGGGACAAGATGGTGGACGGCTGGTTCGTACCCACCATGCCCGACTTGAACCAGCGCAACCGCCACGTGGCGAAGTACCTGATCCAAAACAGCATATGGTGGATCGAGTACTCGGGGGTAGACGGCATCCGCCAGGACACCTACCCCTACGCCGACTACGATATGATGGTGCGTTGGATCGAGGCGGTGGAAAGGGAGTACCCCAACTACAACATCGTGGGCGAGGCGTGGCTTGACAACCCCATCGGAACGGCGTTCTGGCAGAGGAACAGTCCCTTCAACCCGAACGACACCAAACTGAAATCGGTGATGGACTTCCGCTTCATGGGACTGTCACACACCGCCTTCTTCGAGGAGACGGGCGGGTGGAACGGGGGGCTGCAAAGCATCTACGACCATATGACGTACGACTTTATCTACCCCGATATCCACAACGTGCTGCGCTTCCTGGATAACCACGACACCGACCGCTTCCTGAAGGAGTACCCCAAGAGTTCGGCCGACCTGTCGGGGTGGAAGCAGGGCATAACCTTCCTGCTCACCATGCCGGGCACCCCGCAAATCTACTACGGGACCGAGCTGCTCATGCATGGCAACAAGAGCCGGAGCGACGGCGATATCCGCCTTGATGTGCCGGGAGGGTGGCCGGGAGACGCCGTGAACCAGTTCACCGAGGAGGGACGCGATGATCTGCAAAACGAGGCGTTCAACTTTATGAAGAAGCTGCTCCATTGGCGGAAAGGGAACGATGTGATCGCTTACGGCGGCATGAAGCACTACGTGCTGCAAAACGGGGTTTACGTGTACGAGCGGTACCTCGACAACGAGCAGGTGCTTGTCTTTATGAACGGCACCTCGAACGAGGTGGAAATAAACCTTGATCGTTACAGCGAGTCTATACGAGACAAGGGCGACTGGACCGACTTCCTGTCGGGCAGGAGCGTCACGCTGAACGAAACGTTGACCCTCGCCCCAAGGGAGATTCTCCTGCTGGAGTAGCGAACAATGAACAATTAGTAATTAACAATGAAAAAGCAATACTTGTCCATACTCTGGATCTGGCTCCTAATCCTTGCCTTCGCGTACGGGTGCGGGGACGATCCGGTGGTAACGCCCGACCCGGAAAAACCTGATACAGAAGAACCGGGAACGGAGGATCCCGGAACGGAGGATCCCGGAACGGAAGAACCGGCTCCACTGAAGGATTGGTTCTCCTGGGACCCAGTAACACCTGACGCGGACAAGGCGTTGACCATCTATTTCAAAGCACCCGCCGGTTCCGGCTTATCGGGTTACACGGGCGATGTCTACATGCATATCGGCGTGGTGAGCGAAGGGGCTTGGCAGTTCGTACCCGCGGAGTGGAACGAGAACATCTCCAAGTGCAAGATGATCAAGGTGCCCAACGAAAAGGACGCGTGGCAACTGCAACTCACGCCATCCATCCGCAAGTGGTTCGGCGCGGAGGATACAGAAGTCCCCATCAACAAGATAGGGCTGGTAATCCGAAGTGCCGATGGTACCAAAAAAGGCAATCAGGGCGGCGAAAACTTTTTCATTGATAAGATCACCGATACAAAGCACGTCCCGTTCCAACCCGGACCGGTACAAACCGGCACGATGCCGGCGGGGCTGCAACATGGTATCAACCTCATAAACAACAACACCGTTACGCTGGTGCTCTACGATAAGGACAGCAACGGGAAACGGAAGGATTACGGGCACGTGGTGGGCGACTTCAACAACTGGACGCTGAGCAACGACGACCATTCACGAATGACCTACGACGAGTCGGCCGGCTGCTGGTGGTTTACACTAAACGGGTTAGACCCATCAAGGGAGTACGCATTCCAGTATTACGTGGGAACGACCGGTAGCGATCCGATACGGGTGGCCGACCCCTACGCCCGCAAGATATTGGATCCCTCCAACGACCCGTGGATCCCTGCCTCCACCTACCCCGAGGCGAAGGAGTACCCTGACGGTGCAATAGGCATCGTGTCGGTCTTCCGGATCCAGGAGGAGCCCTACACGTGGAAGGTGACCGACTTCAAGACACCCAAGCCGGACAACATGGTCATCTACGAGCTGTTGCTGCGTGATTTCACGGAGAGCGGCAACCTGAAGGGGGCGATGGGAAAGCTCGACTACCTCAAAGCGCTGGGGGTTAACGCGATCGAACTGATGCCGGTGCAGGAGTTCGACGGGAACGACAGCTGGGGCTACAACCCCGCGTTCTTCTTCGCGATGGACAAGGCGTACGGTACCGACCGGATGTACAAGGAGTTTATCGATGCGTGCCACCAACGGGGGATGGCGGTCATCCTGGACGTGGTGTACAACCACGCCACCGGTGCCAACCCGTTTGCCAAGATGTGGTGGAACGCTTCCGCCACCAAGACGTCAGCGAACAACCCCTACTTTAACGTCGATGCGCCACACCCCTACTCCGTCTTTCACGACTTTAACCACGAATCACCCTTGGTTAGGGAATTCGTGAGGCGCAACCTGCGGTTCCTACTGGAAGAGTACCGCGTAGATGGCTTCCGATTCGATCTGACCAAAGGGTTTACCCAGAAGAAGTCATCAGAATCTACCGCCGGTAACTTCGATGCAACGCGGGTAGCCATCCTAAAGGATTACAACAACGCCATCAAGGAGGTGAAGGCCGATGCCTTGGTTATTTTAGAGCATTTTTGCGACAACCAGGAGGAGACCGCCTTGGCCAGCGAGGGGATGATGGTCTGGCGGAACATGAACGAATCGTACTGCCAAAGTGCCATGGGGTATAGCGAGAAATCTGACTTCTCCGGAACCTACTACAACAGTTCGAGCCGCCCTGCCAACAGCCTGGTCAGCTACATGGAGAGCCACGACGAGGAGAGAATGGGTTACAAGCAGAGCCAGTGGGGTAACGGCATCCTCAAGACGGATCTCACCGCCCGGATGTCGCAATTGGCCACCAACGCCGCGTTCTTCTTTACCGTGCCGGGTCCCAAGATGGTGTGGCAGTTCGGAGAGATGGGGTACGATATCTCCATCAATGAGAACGGGCGCACGGGCAAGAAACCAATAAAATGGAACTACCTGGAAGAGGCTCAACGCAAGGAGCTGCATGACACCTACAGCAAGTTGATAAACCTCCGTTTCGATCACCCGGAGCTGTTCAACGCAACGGCCACCCTCAACTGGAGGGTAAGTCCCGTTTTCTGGAGTCAAGGACGATATATCACCTTATCATCGTTTGGGAATGCAAAGCATGTGGTGGTGGTCGGCAACTTCACCAACGCGCCCATCCAGGCCAGCACCGCTTTCCCAGAAATGGGGACGTGGTACAACTACATGGTTCCGGGTGAAACACTGGAGGTAACGTCGACCACAACCAGCTTCACCGTTCCGGCGAACAGCTTCAGGGTATTCAGCACATTTAAGGAATAGGTTCCTGGGGAGTGTACCTCCAGCGAATTAATTATCAGCTAGCATGTGCATCCACCGGATTAACTAGTGGTTAAAATACGCCACACCATTATCGCTCAACGCTCGCACCCACCGGAACAACCCCTCCCCCATTAATTACACGCAAGCTATCCAGCTCCTGCATCACCAGTTGCTGCACTGTCCGGAAACTATCTAGCAACTCCGGTCTCACGGGATCGCAGGGCGGCGACTCGATGGTCAACGGATTGACCGGCTGATTGTTCATATACACCCGAAAATCGAGGTGGGGACCGGTGGACAAGCCGGTGGAACCCACGTACCCGATGACCTGTCCCTGCTTCACGGTCGTTCCCTTTTGGATACCGCTCGCGAAGCGACTCAAATGCATGTAAGCAGTGGTATAGACCGAGTTGTGCCGCACCTTCAGGTAGTTCCCCGCCCCACCCGCCTGGTAAGCGCGCTCGATCACCACGCCATCGCCGATGCTCTTCACCGGCGTACCGACGGGAGCAGCGTAATCCACCCCGTGGTGGGGACGACGCCGCTTTAATATCGGGTGGAAACGGGAGTGGGAGAAACGAGAAGTGATGCGGAAAAAGTCGAGCGGATTCTTCAGAAACTCCTTCCGTAGGCTGTTACCACTCCCATCGAAGTACTCCCTCACCGAGTCCTGCTGAAAGGGGATGGCAAGGTACTCCTCACCCCGGTGGGTGAAAATAGCCCCTTCGATCGCAGAAATCTCCACCATACTGGTATCGTTCACATACGCCACGTCGTACATCACCCGGAACGAGTCCCCCTCCTTCACATCAAAGAAATCGACCTGCCACGCGTAGACGTCAGACAGCATGAGCGCGAGCATCACCGGGGCACCGGAATCGACGATGGTGTTCCACATGGAGGAGGTGATAACCCCCTCGGCGTACTGCCGCTTAAGCGTCACGGGGCGTGCTTCTTCGTAAGCGAGCACCGTATCGGGCTGTATCTCGACAATGGCATAATCGATTCGTCCCTTCTCAAAGACGAGGTACCGGATGGTGGATGCAGTATCCCGCTCCGAGATGGCGGAATAGACATGGCCTATCTGTAACTTGGAAGGGGACAAGTAGGGGGTAATCGCACTGGTAATCTTCTCACCTTCGGCAGGGGTAAACCCTAAATTCGAGAGGATGGAAGCGAAATGATCCCCCCGCTCGATCGTGTAGCGGGTGAGATCCAGTGAATCCAGGCAGATCCCGTATTCCAGCCATTGACACGCCTCCTCTTGAGGCTCCTCCTCTTCTGCTCCCTTCTTATCTTGAGGCCCACAAGCGCAAAGCACCACGAAACAACTTAACAACACAAGCCACCTCAACGCGCTATCACTTTTTCCAACCATATACTTTTGACTTTCTGCTTTTCCCGCTATTCACCTTTCACAAGTTTCACCCACCTGATTTTTCACTTCCTCTTCAACCGGTACACATCATCCCTATCCTGAACGAAATAGACGGAGAGACCACCCAAAACAAGCGAGCAGCCTGCAAGCACCAGCGTGAGGATCACCTTGCCGTGGAACAGGGCGCTCGTGATATACCCCAAAATGCTGGCCGCCAATATTTGCGGAATCACGATAAAGAAGTTAAAGATGCCCATGTAGGTACCCATCTTATCGGCGGGCAACGAACCGGTCAATATCGCGTAGGGCATCGACAGGATGCTTCCCCAGGCGAATCCCACCCCGATCATCGGGATAAGCAGTGTGGTAGGCTCCTTCACGAAGTAGAGCGAGATAAAGGATAGTCCTCCAACCACCAGGGCGATGGCATGCGTTCCCTTACGCCCGATTTGCCGGGCAATAAGCGGAAGAAGGAAGGCACTAATGGCCGACACCCCGTTATAGACCGCGAACAGCACCCCCACCCAGTTGGCTCCCTGGTTATAGAGCTCCGAGGTAGAATCGGTAGTCCCATAAATATGTTGGGTGATAGCGGGGGTTGTATAGATCCACATGGCGTAGAAAGCAAGCCAAGAAAAGAACTGCACGATGGCCAACTGCCCCATCGTCCTAGGCATATGCAGCAGGTCGTTCATAATCCCCACCAGTCCGTTCTGCCTGGTCGTTTTCCCCGTGATAGCCCCCGACAGGAGCAGGATAATACCAAAGGTAAGCAGTAATCCCCCCACGATATAGAGTTGCCCGTTTTGGGTGCCCAGCCCCGTGAAAGCTATGAGCAACGTAGCGGCAAGCCCCACGAGGGTCCAGATTACCCCCTGCTTGAAAAACTGGGGCGCAGTAACCGGGGATCTGGCTGCCATTTTGATCCCGGTACGCTGCTCCTTGGCCTTTTCAAAAGCTGCCAACTCATCGGGCGAGTACTCTTTGGAAGTAAAAACGGTATAAAAGACCGAGAGGAAAAGCACCACCCCACCAATGTAAAACGACAGCTTCACCGATTGCGGGATAATCCCCTCCTCGGCAGTATTGGGAACACCAAACCAGTTGGTCAGAATATAAGGGAGTGCGGAGGCTACCACCGCACCCGTGCCGATAAAGAAGCTCTGCATCGCGAAACCCATGGTACGCTGCTCGGTAGGCAGGTTGTCGCCAACAAATGCCCGGAATGGCTCCATCGATATATTGATGGAGGCATCCATGATCCAGAGCATCCCCGCGGCAACCCACAACGCGGGAGAGTTGGGCATGAAGAAGAGCGCTAACGTGGTAAAGATAGCCCCGACCATGAAGTAGGGCCGCCGTCGTCCAAAACGATTCCACGTCTTATCGCTCAGGTGGCCAACGATGGGCTGTACAATCAATCCGGTAATGGGTGCAGCAATCCACAGGATGGGGATATCCTCTACCCTTGCGCCCAACGTCTCAAAAATTCGGCTTACGTTCGCGTTCTGCAGGGCAAAACCAAACTGGATACCCAGGAAACCAAAGCTCATGTTCCAGATTTCCCAAAAGGAAAGTCGTCTCTTCTTCATAACTCTAACTTTAATACACTACTTCGTTGACCCCCTCACCACCAACTCGGTTTTGATCAATCGGCTCACGATACCGGGCTTAGTCTCTCTTCCCTCGATCCGGTTGATAAGCAGCCTGGCCGCCACTTCTCCCATCCGATAACCATGCTGGTCCACGCTCGTGAGCTTGGGGTAGGTCACCTCGGTTAAGTAGCTGTTGGTAAATCCGCACACCGAGACATCTTCCGGGACATCTAATCCGGTCGATTTCGTAATCTGGATGCAATACGCGGCCACCTCGTCGTTAATGCAAAAGAAGGCATCCGGTGGGGGATCTAACGCCAACATTTGGGGAATAACCACCTTCGCCAAGTCGACCGTATCGCACACCTGGCTCAGCTCTTTCTCGATGGGCAGTCGGTGTTTTCGCAATGCATCCTCGTACCCCATCCGGCGGTTGTTGGCAATAGGCAACCACGGGTCACCCCCCAGGAAGGCAATGCGCTTGCACCCGGTACTTATCAGGTATTCCACCGCGTTAAACGCACCGGCATAGTCATCCACTACCACCTTGTCGGTATTGATACCCGTACATATTCGGTCAAAAAAAACGAGGTGTACCTTATTGTCGATAATCTCTTGGAAGTGGTCGAACGTTTGCGTGCTTTTCGATTGTGATGCCAAGATACCGCACACACGCGCATCGAGTAGGGTCTCCACGCTTTTTACCTCCCGTTCGTAATCCTCGTTGGAGACACAGAAGAGCAGGTTGTAGTTCTTCTTCTCCGCTTCATCTTGTATCCCGGCCAGCACCGTGGAGAAAAAGTAGTGGACGATTTCCGGTACAATTACACCGATGGTGTTCACACGGTTCGTGCGCAGCTGCATTGCCAGTGTGTTGGGCTTATACTTATGCTTGGCCGCGTACGCCTGTACCCTCTCCCGTGTTTGCACGCTGATCGCGGGGTTATCTTTCATAGCCCTAGACACCGTTGACGGGGATAAACCAAGCGCTTTCGCAATATCCTTTAAGGTAATCGGTTTCATACGCGTCTCTTTTCTTCATGCCCTTACAAGACAAAAATAATCAAAAATTAGATTCGATAAGAAGGAATGGGGGTTTTCTTTTCCTTTCCCCTATACAGCTCACCTGATTTTTAGCCCGCATGCTTGGAAAAGCCTATTTTTTCATGTACTTTCGCGTTACCATTAATGTACCGTTAAATTCGGCTGACAACCAGTTACACAGTATGTGCCATCCATTAACCCGTTAGTAATGTCCAACGTCAACACCCCTTTAACCGTTCAATCGGAAGTAGGTAAACTTGAAGCGGTCCTTCTCCACTACCCTGGAGCTGAGGTAGAAAATATGACCCCTGGTAACGCGCAACGCGCGTTGTACAGTGATATCCTGAACCTATCCATTGCTCAAAAAGAGTACGATCAACTGCTCGGCGTATTACACAAGACATCAGACGTATTTAAGGTATCCGACCTCTTGACGCAGCTGCTGGAGCAAGCGGAACTGAAGACGGACTTGATCGCGAAGATCTGCGAGGTGGAGCAAGCAACGGGCTATGAAGAGGAGTTGTTGGGGTTACCCGCGACCGAGTTATCAAGAGTCCTTATCGAGGGACTCCCGTTGCGGGTAGAAACACTGACCGATTTCCTTCGTGAGGAGTATTACGCGTTACCACCCCTGTACAATTTTTACTTTACCAGGGATCCCTCGGCAGTAATTGGTCATTACCCACTGGTATGTAAAATGGCCAACAAGGTGAGGGCTAGGGAATCGCTTATCATGGAGGCAATCTTTAAAAGCGGTATTTTGGGTGCCGTCCCGGTAATCAGCATCCCAGAATTGACACGTGATCAACCAAACGTGATGATCGAAGGGGGCGATATTCTGGTGATCGATGAACATGTCTTGCTGATTGGCAACGGATCACGGACCAGCACCGAAGGGATCGACTTCCTGGTAAAGCAGTATTGCCGGATTGGTCCGGGGAAGAAACATGTGATCGTGCAGCAGCTACCCCACTCGCCTGAATCTTTCATCCACCTCGACATGGTATTCACGATGTTGGATTGCGACAAGGCGATGGTCTACAAGCCTCTTATCAAGAACAACTCCCCCTACCAAACCGTGCATATCGAGATAGAGGACGGCAAGGTCGTCAAGATATCCTCAGTAAGTAGCATCCTAAACGCGTTGCGCACGTTAGATATCGATGTGAAGCCTATTGTCTGCGGGGGTAAAGCTGACGAATGGGATCAAGAGCGGGAACAGTGGCACAGTGGTGCCAACTTCCTAGCCGTCGCACCCGGTCAGGTCCTCTCCTACGCCCGTAACATCCACACTTTAGAGGAGCTGGACAAAAACGGATTTGAGGTGGTAACCGCCCAGGAGGTGATAGAGGGGAAACGGGAGCTCTCTACCATGGGGAACTGCGTGATTACCATCGAGGGATCGGAGCTACCCCGTGGTGGAGGTGGACCACGGTGCATGACCATGCCTTTGCGGCGAGCCAGTTTGCGATAAAATGGAACGGCAACAAACCCGGCAACTACCAATAAATCGCCAGTAAAACAACAAGCGGGATAGAGTAAGGTTAGAGAATCTCCTTTATCTCCTTCAGGCTACTCACGGTATAAGTGGGTTCAAACTTCCCAATAGATGATTCCTCGAGACTGGTTTTGCCCATTGAAACTTCACCAGTTTTGTTGAGCCAGATCTGGTCGATACCGCTTCGGTACGCACCCACGATATCTGCCTCCCAGCTATCCCCTATCATCACGGTTTGCTCACGCTTTGCACCAGCGCATTGTAACGCATAGGTAAACATGCCGGGATGCGGCTTGTTAACACCCGCCTCCTCCGATAGGATAACGGTGTCGAAATAGGGGCGCAACCCCGAGTTCTCGATCTTCTTGTGCTGTACCTCGGTAAACCCGTTAGAGAGGATATGCATCCGGTATTTCGGTTTCAGGTAGGTCAACAGCTCCATTGCCCCATCAATCAACCCCGTTTTTCGGGTTGTTCGTTCCAGGAAGTCGTCGTTCAATCTCTTCGCGTACTCGGGATCGGTAACACCAAACTCCCTTACCGGTATGAGGAATCGCTCCACGATAAGTTCCTCCTTTAAGATAACCCCATCGCGATACAACCCCCATAAGCGGATGTTATTCCGCATATAAACGTCGTAATAATCCTCGAAATCAGGATAATACTTCCTGTAGCCGTAATCGATGTAGATCGCTTCGAGACACTCCTTCCCATTCCGGTGGATGTCCCACAGGGTATCATCCAGGTCGATAAACAGGTCCCTGTAGCTCATGTACCTTAACTTACCTCGATAATCAGGTACTTGGTCAAGCTCCAGAAGCGTTGCGTGTCGGTCACCTGAAATAGAAGGTTACCATCGTCGAGCGTGACAAACTCGTAGGTTCCCTCCGGGTGAGTCGACCACAGCTTTGCTTTCTTGGCATAGAGGGGTATCTCGGTCACCTCCCGTATATCAATGGTCAGGAAGTACTCCTTGTTGAAAGTATCTTGCAATACCCGGGTGGCCTTCAAGAAGCCTCCCGACAGAATTTTCTGATCCTTCAACTCCTTCTGCGTCCCGAAAACGTAGTAAGCCGTGTTTAAACTGCGATCCTGCTCTTGAATTGTGGCCGACTGCTGTTCCGCTTCAATGGCGAGGGCTGTGATGTCGTGCGAAAGCTGCGCGATCTGCTCGTCTTTAACGACCAACTCTTGCTGCAACTCAGCAAAGCGCACGGCACTTTCCTCCATCTCCCGGTTTAGTCTCGCGATGGTATTCTTCAACGAGGCTATCTCCTTGGTGCTCCCACTATACTTTCGGTTCAACTCCTGCAACTGCTCCTTGTTACGTTGCAGGATTTCGTTAATCATCTTAAAGTTCTCGGTAACACGCGCCCGGGTATCCTGGCTCATTTCTCCCTCTTTGGTCGATTGCGTGGAGATATACTTCTCCGCCTCCCGTATCCGCTCGAAGTTGGCCTCAACCTCACTGATCACCGACATCATTTCGATTGCTTCGCTCTCGGCATCCACCGTGACCATCATCAAGGAGTCTCGCTGTGCCTCAAGTGCTTTGTACTCTTTCGACTCCTTAACATTTGTACACGAAACGACTAGACCAATGCCCAACCATAACATCCATTTTCTTTTCATACGATTGTTTGATTTTAACATTTCAGTGTATGGAACCTTTGATGTTTAATCATTATTTTAAACATGTCGGTTTCATACAATTCATCATTTAAATTTCGCATCTAAACTGATTCCATCTTTCAAGGCTTACCTAATTTCCTTGAAAGCCAAAACGACCATAAAAGTCCTATTTCTCGGGCGTTCCCGCCACGACAACAACACATTCTCCCTTTGGGACATTTTCCAAAAAATGAACACTCAACTCTTTTAGCGTCCCTCGCACCGTCTCCGCATACAATTTAGAGAGTTCGCGGGAAACCGATGCACTCCGTTCTTCACCCAGGTATTCAGCCAATTGGGTTAACGTTTTAACCACCCGGTAAGGCGATTCGTAAAAGATCATGGTCCTCGTTTCGGCCGTGAGCTGCTGTAGCCTTGTTGTCCTTCCCTTTTTACGGGGGAGGAACCCCTCGAAGCAAAAACGATCGCTCGGTAAGCCCGACTCGACCAAAGCAGGCACAAAAGCGGTAGCACCAGGAAGGCACTCTACCTCCACCCCCTCCTCCAGACAAGCCCTAACCAGGTAAAAACCGGGGTCCGAAATACTGGGAGTACCCGCATCGGATATCAGGGCTATCTGCTCGCCTCCCTTCATTCGCATTACCAAAGCGGCCGTTGCCCGATGCTCGTTAAACATGTGGTGCGACTGCATTGCCGTTTCAACCTCGTAGCGCTTCAGCAGCACACCACTTGTCCGTGTATCCTCAGCCAGTATCAGGTCACACTCCTTAAGCACCCTAATCGCTCTTAGGGTAATATCCTCCAAGTTGCCAATTGGCGTAGGTACGACAAACAGTTTTCCCATCGCTTGCTTTTCCCATTACTGGAATCCTTTTCTAACCACCTGCAAGAATTCACCGACCGTGGGATCATTAAAATCCCAGGGGTAAGTCGCTTGCGCATACGCCTCGGCCTCCTCGTAGGTCGTAAAGGTACCCAGCGTGTGTATCGCTTCGTTCATCTTTTGGGGATCGTTCCCGAAAAGCTCCCGCTGGAACAGGAAACGGTCGTTTAGGCTAATCCCACGCTTCAGGTCCACGAATGTAGGCGGCGCGGTTATCACGTCGTTCAACGAGGGAGGTGCACTGAACTCCTCCCTTACCGGGGAACTCTTCGGCTTCCTGTACTCTGGCAGGACAACATCCTGCGCGTACTGGTTCCGGGGCATACCCCCCTCCCGCTGGGTAACGCCCGATAGCGGGGGAACTGGCGACTTGATAGTAACCACTGGTTCGGTGGCAACCTCTTGCCTGGTGGCTGCTGGCTTCTGAATCCAAGGCGACTCCACGGCAGCGACCGGTTTTGCGGTCAGCACCGAATCTGCAGCAGATGCGGGCTCTTTGGGAACAACAGGTGTCGGTTTTTCCGGATCGGTTGGTTCTGTTTCGGTTGATGCCCTGCTTCCCGTCTCCGACAGGAAGTTGACCAATCGCTCCATCTGCCCCCTCATCTCATCGATTTGCATGAACTCGAGCTGATGCAGCGTCCTCGACACCTCCTGCAGTGCATCAAACGATTCCCTGAAAAAAGAGAAAGGGAACGCATCGTTCTGCTTAGCCCTCAACACCTTCTCTTTCAAGCCACTCAAGCTGTCCAGAAGTTGATCAACGTACTCCTTCCTTTTCTCCAACATCTACCATCGTTTTACATGTGACTTCAAAATCAGTTCCCTCATGAGCGACCGTACCCGCTCTTCCTTACACAAAAGTAATCATTATTTAGGAGTTGCGACAAATTCATCGGGTAAATTTACAAGATATAACTTTTCGGTGCTTCGGGTGATGGAAGTGTAGAGCCATCGGTAAAAATTGTCTCCCATGTGCGCCTTCTGCACGTACCCCAAGTCCAGGAAGACGTTTTTCCACTCTCCCCCTTGTGCTTTATGGCAGGTGATCGCGTAGCCGTACTTCGTTTGCAGCGCATTGAAGTATGGGTTCACTTTTACCTCTCTGTAGCGTGCCGCCTTTCGGGTGAGATGTTGGTAGTCATCCATCACCTGGGTGAATAGCCGGTCGCCCTGCTCTCGGGTAAGTCCCGGCACCTCGGTGTGCAACGCGTCGAGGTTGAGCTTGGCTTCAAACTCGATGTCGTAATCGCGGTGGTACAACAACGCGTTGATAAATCGAAAGCCGTACATCTCCTCTTCACCCCTCACCCGTGTCACCTCCACGAACTCACCATTCGCTAAGAAATCGAGGCGCTCCATTTGTTCGAACTCCTTGGTCCAAAAATAGTTATTCTTGGTAATCATAAGAATATCACCCGAAGAGAGCTCCTCTTCCCGGTAAAGCACCCGGTTTCGTATGCCGTTGTTGTAGGCGTTCACCCGTTTATTGGATCGCGAGATCACGATGGTCTCCTCCATCCCGTCCCTTCGGTATGCGTCCGACAGCTCATCGATGAGCTCAAGTCCCGTGATGCGCCTCACATCAGGAAAATCGCTCACCTGAAGCTTCGGGTAATCGCCCGTGAGCTGGTAGCGTAGCGCATCCCGCAAGGCGGTGGCGTTGGTCAAGATGCCCGATTCACCGGATTGCCTCACGATCTCGGTCAATGTCGCCTCCTGCACATGCAGGGAATAGGAGCGCAGCACCTTAGGATCCAGCGCTGGGCTACTCTCCTGCTTCACGGGCGGTAACTGTGCGTTGTCCCCGATAAACATCAACCGGCATCCCTCGCTGGAATATACGTACTGGATAAGGTCGTCCAGCAGCCTCCCCGTCCCAAAGATGGAGTAATCGAGGGACTCGTTATTGATCATCGAGGCCTCATCAACGATAAATAGGGTATGAGTATGCAGGTTGTCGGACAACGAGAACTGGGGCGTTCCCTCCCCGAACTTCTGCTGACGGTAAATCTTTTTATGGATGGTGAAAGCCTGCTGCGCCGCGTAGCCGGAAAAGACCTTTGCCGCCCGTCCCGTGGGAGCCAGCAATACCGCCCTCTGCCCGAAGTGGTTCATAGTGCGGACCAACCCCCCGATAAGCGACGATTTCCCGGTGCCGGCGTACCCTTTGAGCAGGAACAGTTCCTGGCCGTCACCCGAAAAGAGGAAGCGGCCAATTTTCTCCAGCGCATTCGTTTGGTCGCCCGTCAACTCGAACGGGAAGTTCTCCCTGATTTTCTCAATGAAATAGCGATTTATCATTCCTGCAGCTCCTTTTTCACCGGTAAAAGTAGCACAATTCTCATTCTTTTTCTAAATTTGTAGGATTAATAAAGATATTCAGCTTTAGCTTTTACATTTATTCCTACAAGTTTGCCAAGATGTTTTTACCCGAAAATATTGATTTAGCCCACGCCGAAAATTACGATCTCTCCATTCGGTTGACCCCCGATAGGTTTTCTTTTTACATTTACTCGGTAAGTGACCCCACCGTTTTCTATTACCAAGAAACCAGTTTGGGAAGCAAGTTTACCTATACCGAAAGCATAAAGCGGTTGATTTTCGACCTTGGCTTTTTCAGCCAACCCTTCCGAAGCACGAAGGCCACGGTGGTCTCCCCTCAGTTTACCCTTGTGCCGGGTAAATTTTTCGATCGCAAGCGGGCTAAAAAGCTCTTCGACTATAATTTTCACGAAATAGAGGGGAAGATCCTTAGTGATTCACCGTTGGATGGCATCCATATCGTCTATCATCTGGATGAGGAGGTTCATTCGTTCCTGTCCCGCAACCTGTGGAACCCCCATTTCCGTCACCAGGCAACACCCTTGTTGTCGCTGTTCGCAACACGTGCGGCAGAGAGGGGTGACCGGTGCTGCTTCGTTGATTTTCATGACCGGTTTGTTTCTCTCTTTGCTTTCGATGAAGGGCTTCTCACCGCGAACATGTTCCCAGCTACCCACCCACAGGACACCCTTTACTACATTACCAACACGTGGGAGAAGTTGGGTTTCGACCAGTCAGCTGATACCCTCTTGCTTTCTGGTAACCTGGATGCCCATACTGGGGTGATTGACGAGTTCTCGAAGTTCATAGCAAAAGTGGAACAAACAGAATTACATCCCAAAACGAACCTTTCGGAAGAGCAGCTTCGCACCCTGCCCACCGATACAGTTGCCATGCTATGCGAATTATAAGTGGAAAATACAGATCCCGGAGGATAGCGGTGCCCGCTAGCCTAAAGGCACGCCCTACAACCGACTTCGCGAAAGAGGGTCTCTTCAACGTGCTCAACAACATCGTGGATTGGGAGGAGACCAGTGCACTCGATCTTTTTTCCGGGACGGGCAACATCGCGTTTGAACTGATTTCCAGGGGATGTCCCCACGTGGTTAGCGTGGAACAGAACCCAACCCTTTTTCGTTTTATCTGTATGATTCAAGAAAAGCTTGAGGCGAAGGAGTTGTTCCCCATCAAGGCCGACGTGTTCAAGTACTTGAAGTCGGCTAGGCAGCGGTTCGACCTTGTCTTTGCCGATCCTCCTTACGACCTGAAGGAGGCAAGCACGATACCCGGCCTCGTGATCGAGAAAAAGCTGGTCAAGGAGGGGGGCCTCTTTATCATGGAACACTCGAAACATCTTAACTTCTCGCTACTTCCTCACTTCAAAGAGGAGCGCAAGTACGGGAACGTTCACTTCTCCATTTTTCAGTTCTAGTTCCCTTTTTGCTTTTAAACTCGTTTCGTCTCAAACAGCCTAAGAAAGCTGCGTAATTTTTTGTATCTTCGCACGTTTCCCAACGCGCTTTCATGTTATGAGGAGAATCCACGCTACTTTTCACAAACTTATCAAGAGGGAGTCCTGGACTTCCTTAAAAGCAGAATTGGCTAAACTGGACATTCCCGCGGTCGTGGAACTTATCGAGCGAAGCAATGAACTCCAGTCGACCCTGCTGTTCCGTTTCCTTCCAAGAGAGGAAGCCAAGGAGGTGTTTCAGGAGCTCCATCCCAAGAAGCAGGGTGAGATTATCGACGGGTTGGCCAACCATGCAACGCGTCTCTCCAACTTGATGAACGATATGGAACCGGACGACCGGACCGCGCTTTTCGAGGAGTTGCCCGGCAAGGTGGCACAGCGGCTTATGCAGCTGTTAAGTAGGGAGAACCTTCAGCAGACCATTCAGCTCCTTGGTTACCCCGAAGAGAGCATTGGCCGACTAATGACACCCCGCTACGTGGCGGTCAAATCGCACTTCACGGTTACAGAAACGTTGCAGCATATACGCCGCTTTGGCCAGGATGCGGAAACGCTAGGCGTGATCTACGTGGTAGACAAACAGTGGCAGTTTATTGATGACCTGCGTATCCGTGACATCCTGCTTGCCGACCCGGACGACACGATTGAGAATCTGATTAAGCACAACCCGGTGGCCCTGAGCGCCTTTGACGACCAAGAGACAGCCATCAAGGTATTTAAGGATTACAACCGCGTGGCTCTCCCGGTGGTGGATAGTGGCAACACCCTGTTGGGAATCGTTACAGTAGACGATATCCTCGACGTGGCGGAAGAGGAACAGACCGAGGACTTTCAGCGGTTTGGTGCGGTGCAGGATGCGATTATCAGCCCGTTACAGGCTACTATTCCCTTCATGTATAGGAAGCGCATCGCCTGGTTGATGGCGCTGGTTGTCGTGAATATCTTCTCTGGAGCTATCATCTCGCATTACGAAAACCTTATCCAATCGGTGGTGTCAGTTATATTTTTCTTACCACTCATCATCGCAAGCAGTGGGAACGCCGGCTCCCAATCGGCCACCCTGATGATTCGCGCGATGGCCATGGGCGATGTGCACATGAGGGATTGGCTACGCTTGCTGGGAAAGGAGTTCCTGGTATCACTCCTTTTGGGGTTGACCATGGCGCTGGGCGTGTCGTTCGTGGCAGGGTGGCGCGCCCCCGACATTATGCCGGTGGTCGCCCTATCGATGGTACTTTCAGTCATGGTAGGTAGCATGCTAGGCATGTTGCTTCCCTTTATTTTCACCCGGTTAAAACTGGATCCGGCTACGGCCAGCGCACCGCTTATCACCTCTATCGCCGATATTACCGGGGTATTCATCTATTTCTCCCTGGCTAAACATCTTTTGGGGCTGTAGTCATATTGCAAATTAATCAATCGTATACAAATAAGAGTAAACCGTGATGCCATGAAAATGAAAGTAAAAGTGAAAGTGGAAACAAAAACGAAAGGGAAGGCAAAGCTGTATCGTGTGGCGGCATTCACCTCTTTATCGCTGCTGTTAAGTTCATGGTGCTTTTCTCTATACCAATGTAGTAGGCCTAACAACCTGTCCCATTCACCCGACACCAAGACCCAGGTGGGGGTATTCGATGGACATGGAGGTGCACAAACCTGCGTGTGGGAAGCTGTAGCGGCCATCAAACTAGATCTGGAGATGAACGTGCGAACCATAACTTCGGCCGATATCGCTATGAACGTTCTGGACAGCCTTGATGCCCTTATCATACCTGGCGGCGGGGGCAGTCGCCAGTTCCTTAATTTAGGTGAAGAGAACCACGACAGGATAAGAAAATTCGTTGCTGACGGTAAAGGTGCCGTGGGCATTTGTGCCGGTGCCTACCTCTTTTCATCTACCCCTGGTTATAGCTGCCTACAACTGAATGGTGCTAAAGCGATAGATATTGAGCATGATAACCGGGGACACGGGGTAGCAAAGTTTACCCTTACAGACGAGGGGAAGAGGTTGTTTCCCGAAATTGCCCATCGCGACACCTCGTACGTGATGTATTACGAGGGACCGGTTTTCGTTAACAATGAATCCGATACCGTTGAATATCAAACCCATGCGATTATGGAGAGCGACGTGCACGAAGAGGGGAACGCACCCAAAAACATGACCAACGGGAAACCCTTTTTCACGGCCAACCGGTACGGGAAAGGGAGGGTGTTTAGCTCGATAGCCCATCCCGAAGCCACGCCCGGAATGATGTGGATGATCCCGAGAATGGTACGCTGGGCACTGGATATGCCTATAGTCGAGTACACCAACGAAGTGGTAAAGCCCGACCTTTTCGAAAAGGAGATATTGATGTCGGTTGCCGATTTACGTGAAGAATCAAAATGCTTCGACACGTTTCTGTATGGCACTGCAGAGCAGAAATTAGAAGCACTTGACTGGCTGCAGTCTCACCTTTCCTGGAGTGCCAAACGTTGGGTGCAAGGCCTGCTTTACGATGGGAACCCCAAAGTACGTCTGCGTGCCGCGAAGTATATCGCCGACACGCAATACCTGCACTACCTGCCTGATCTTAAAGCCGCATGGTTATCAGAACAGGATGTAGAGATGAAAGAGAAAATGGAAGAGCAGTATCTTAGGGTTTTAAACCTGTTACCCCAAGTGAATAGGTAAAAACAATTATTTGTGTACAGCGTACAGGTACATGAAACACAATTAAGAAGCGAAAAGTATGAAAAAGATGGTTATTGTTGGATGTGGTTACCTGGCCGATATCGTAACCGGTGCACTGTTGGATGGTTTTCTGCCTGGCTACAACCTGGTGGGGGTTTACTCTCGTACCGTGGACAAAGCAGAGCGATTGGCCACGAAGATGCACGAACAGGGAAGGGCGTGCAAAGCGTGCACATCGCTGGATGAGCTGCTCGCCTTGAACCCCCATTTTCTCGTGGAAGCCGCGTCCCCGGCAGGTATGAAAGAGGTGGCCCTCCCCGCGTTAAGAAATGGAACATCCATTATCACCCTCTCCATCGGCGCTTTTGCCGACACCCCCTTTTACGAAGAGGTCAAGAAGACGGCCCGAGCGCACGATGCAAAAGTGTACATCGCTTCAGGTGCCACCGGGGGCTTTGATGTGCTAAGGACAGCCGCGTTAATGGGGAATGTTTCGGCCAAGTTCTTTAATCAAAAGGGGGTGCGTGCGCTTCGCGGGTCGAGGTTTCACACGCCCGAGATGGAAAACAGCAATCAGGCAGTTTTCTCCGGCACAGCCAGGGAAGCGATTCAAACGTTCCCCACAGGACTTAACGTGGCCGTTGCCGCCTCGTTGGCAACGGTTGGACCTGAAAGATTGGACGTGATAATGGAGTCTACCCCTGACTTCGTGGGGGATAGGCAGCGGGTTGAGATCAAAAACGACCAGGTACATGCCGTGGTGGACGTCTTCAGCGCCACCCCCGAAATCGCGGCGTGGTCGGTGGTACATATCCTGCAAAACATCGATTCGCCGATTGTATTTTGATTGTTGACTCTCCCCGATCATATACCCTCCCCGGTCATATACCCACCCCGGTCATTCACTAAACGAAGGGAATATTTCAAGTGGGGGCAATACTCCAAATGAGGACAATGCTCCAGGTGGGTGCGACACTTCCGCTTAACAACTCCCGTTACCGGGACGATCTATTCCCGTGCCACCCACTACACGGTAATCCCTGTAAAGTCGGACAGATTTTTCAGCACCTTTTCACTAAGCCGGACAAACGCCTGACGGGTACGTCCCGTAGAGATTTGCATGCATCGCACGTTGCGGTGATCAAGCAGGTGTTCCCCACCCAAGGCACCCACGGTATCGCAGAAACAGAGGTTATCACCTCCCAACCATTGCAAGAATGACGGTTCGTCCCAAGCGGGTGAGAGCCCGGTGTTGAACAATATCTTTTTGTTTCCCAGTTTTTGGAACTGCTCCTCGTGCAACAACACGGTATTACGGTTCAAGCAACAGAAGAGTGCCTCGTTATATTCAAGCAGCTCATTCAGTGGCAAGAAACGATACCCTTTCGCCTTGGCATCAGCCTTCTCGCTTCGGGCGAAATAACTGATCTCGGCTCCAAAGTAGTGCAGCGCATCGGCAATCATGCCGCCCGACCTACCAAGACCCACTATTCCGGCTTTCAACCCTGTGATCTCCCTCGCCATCCCGTCCCAAGGCTCTTGTCCAAAGCCGTGGAGGCAGCGCACCAGCTCGCTTATCACGTATTCTACCACCCCCTCATCGCCATAATCACGAATCCCCGTCACGGTAATCCCCCGGCTATTCGCGTAATGGATATCCACGTTAGCGCTTTCTGGAGAATAAAGCGAACAACACATCCCGATGTACTTCACGTTAGGGCATTTTTCCAACGTCCCCTTTTCCAGGCGGGAGGTATAACTCAACAAAACCGCATCCGCATCGCCTATCCGGGCTACAATTTCCGCATCATCTTTCGGCACATCGGGATATAAAACCACTTCCTTTGCAAACAAATGCAGCGCCCTCTCCGCGGAAGGAATTAGGCTTACCGGCTCAATGGCCACCAACTTATTAAACATGTTGTTTGTTTTTTACACGGGTTAATCGGTAGTAATATTTTTAATCCACTCGATAAATCCTTCTGGATCGTGGTCGGCACAATGGTCGCCATCCCAGAAGATCCATGAGTTCACGCTTTTTTTCATGTTTTCCAGCATGGTTACCAGATTAATCATCACCGTTTGTGAAGTATGATTATCCCTTGCACCATTTCGTAACCACCAGTGTTTGGCAATCTTTCCTTCCCCGTTTTTAAGAAAATAGAACGCATTCATCATATTCACGAGCTGCTTAACATCTTCTTCAACTTCAGCATCCCTGTTTTGGGAGATTTGACGCAGGCTAAAATCGGTGAAATGTCGAGCATCGGTCGTTTCGTTACCAAATAGTAGTGGTTCGGGTTGACCTTTTCCGAAATCATCGAAGGCGGGAAGCCCTTTTAATCGCCCGACATGTTTTACATAATCATCAAACTCGAAACTTGGCGAACCATTTTCCCATGTAATCCATGTATTTCTCTGAAGATATTTTTCGCGTTGGGCCTCTTCCCTTTCATTTAAAAATTTCGTGAGAGACGGGATCAAATAGTAAGTGGTTAAATAATCCCGATAGTTTTCAGCCGTAAGTGTACCGAAACTATTCCTTCCTTGTAGACTAAGCGATAACTGGTATTCAGAAAAACCTTTTTGCAGCTGCTCGGAGAGTCGTTGATTCACAAGCCCCGATTCAGTAGGTGTTGAGCCAAACATCCATTCATACGCCATATCAGCATATTCTAAATCGGTTATCGGACTGTAGCACGCAACGGCAAAAACGTGGTCACTGGCATCGGCAGCACCAATTTCCTCCAAATAGGGAGCGAACAAGGGGTTGTTTGCCGATGCGCCCAGCAAAGCCGAAAGCGCTCCACCGGCGCTGCATCCAACGGAGATGATATGTTCATTATTACCGGGAATTTTACGCTTATTATGACGAATATAGCGAATGGCACTTTTTAAATCAACAATGGCTGCCGGCGCTTTTCCATAATATTTTCTATCAGGCGAACAATTATCCCACCCCCTACAACCAGGTGCAATTACCACGTAACCGGCAGCGAGTGCCAAATCACCCCTGTAGCTCGGCTCTTTTACTTTCGCGTTATTTACCGACATAAAACCTCCTACCGCGATATCAAAAAGGATAGGAGCGTTAGATGGATTAATTGGAGAACCGTTCACGCTTACAGGAACATAGACGTTCAGGCTTTGATAATCGGTATCCACAGGATTACTTACATACGGGATGTGTAAATACGCTTTATAAATCACCTGTTTTTCACCCGACGAGGTTTTCACGGTTATGGCTTCCTCTAAAAAATTATAGGTGTCAAAATTAAGCGGTCTCTTTTGTTGTGAACAAGATGTATTAATGAATAGAAAAGCAAAGATTACGCTTGGAAGAATGATTTTACACTTCATAGTTTTGTTTAATTCACCGAGATACTATCTAATAAAAAATATAACGGGGAGTCGACATTTTCGAATCCAAAATGAAAAAAACATGGTCAATCATGCTACCATGATTTTGAGTGGCAAAGTTACTAAATTTCTTTCATCATAAACGAGTCCTTCAAAGAGTGTGATAACGCCATCACAAAACCAGCACAGGGAAACGGGCAATAAACGTGGGTTTAAAAAGCCCCACCTCTTTTCTGATAACACGTTTTATTGGCCGTCTAAAAAACGGATAATCCCAAAAAATGCCTACTTTTGTAAAAACCATTCAATTTCCGAATGACTGAAATGGCTCTTTTATCATTTAGTCAACAGAACCCGTGAAGAGAGGAGACGAGATAACTACGTTGTACCACACTTACGTGAACGACCTGTTCACCTATGGCCTCTACCTGGGCTTTGACAAGGAGTCTGTAAAAGACGCCATTCATGACGTTTTCCTCAAACTTGCCGCCAACAGAAACTTTCTTAACAAAGCGGATAACATTAAATTTTACCTGTTCAGTTCACTAAAAAATAGACTTATCGATACCCATAAAAACAGGAAAGAGCATGTAACCCTGAAAACCACGGATGCGAACCTCGAAATACCGTTCAACATGATCATCAACCTAGAAGAGCTTCTAATAGAGCGAGAAGAGAAACTTCAAATAAAAAATGAGATTGAACAGATGCTGGAAACCCTTACCCCAAGGCAACGTGAGATCATCTACCTACGGTACATTCACGAGTACGATTACAAGCAGATCTCACAATTATTGCAAATCAGTGTCCACGGATGCCGTAAGTTGGTATCTAAGGCTATCATGAGCCTACGAGAGAAATTTGACTCGAAGTGTTAAATTTAAAAGATTTTCAGGAAACAAGGGGATAATTATTTTTCAGGATCGTCTTATGAATAGGAGAACAAGGTTTAATTCTTCTCGAACATGGCTTCCAACCATTCGCGTTATACAGACTTCCTGAAAGACAGGCAATTCATTCGCTGGCAGTTGCTACCGGACGAACAGCTGGATACCTATTGGCATGATTTTATGGCCAACCATCCCGAACATGTTGAGGATATTCAAAAGGCTATCCGATTCTTGAAAAGCGAGGGACTAAATAAAAGCCGGTTGACGATGCCCGAACGAGAAGCTCTCCTGGGATCGATTCAAGCAACTATCCAACAGGACAACAAGGCGAAGCAACGGAAACTCTTCCGGCTCCTGTCTGTAGCAAGCGTGGCCGTGGCCATTATCGCGATCGCGATCAGCCTGTTAATCCCATCGCCAAAAGAGGTTGCCGCCCCGGGCAAGGAACTTATCGTGGGCGAGCTATTGAACAACGAAGATATTCAGTTAATCACCAGTCAGGAGACGGTCTCTTTCCAGAACGATATAGAGGTTACCCTGGACGGTGGCGATATCGCGGAGATCACTGAAAAAAACAACGAGGTCAGCCAAGTCTCGATAGCCCCGGATAAACCCAACTCGCTGATTATCCCGTACGGGAAACGCTCCTCTCTAACCCTTTCAGATGGAACCAAATTGTGGTTAAACTCGGGGACCGTCCTCGAGTTCCCGGCCCAGTTCCGAGGCGACAAGCGGGAAATTCACCTTCTTTCGGGCGAGATATACGTTGAAGTGGTACCGGACAGGGACAAGCCGTTTCACGTGCAAACGGGAGATTTTAACGTGAAGGTGTATGGCACCCAATTCAACATCTCCTCGTACGCCAATTTCCCTCGATCGGTAGTACTGGTAGAAGGTCGCGTAAGCTTGCAACCTATAGGCAAACAAGAAACTTTCCTGTCGCCTAACGAGCAGGCCGTTTATTCAGATAACGGCACCTTCACCACGCGAAAAGTGAACGTCAACCAATTTATCAGTTGGAAAAACGGTTACCTGGAGTTCAATAAAACCCCGATGACCGAAGTACTGCATCAGGTTGGCCGATATTATAACCTTTCGTTCAATTTCGATAACGACGTGAACCTACAGAAGCGTACCTGCACCGGGAAAATCTACCTGTCAGAAAACCTGGATAACGTGATGACCACGATAGCGCTGCTATCCTCAACAAAATACGAGAAACAGGGAAACAATATATTTATAACGAACTGAAAACCAATAAAAATAACGCCTATGATTGAATAACGAGCCATACATCTCATTGAAATAAAAAAAGCCGAACGATATGGGCAGTATCGTCCGGCCAAAGGATAATTTAATTTTCTTAGTGCAATAATAATTAAATCATACAAAGATATGAATAATAACTCTATTGAGGAAACAAGACACCTCGATGATCTGAAACACGTTCTAAAAATCATGAGAACAACCATATGCTTGCTGTTTTTCAGCATCATGTTTATTTCTGCTTCAAATAGCTTTTCTCAGGGACTTATCGATAGGCTCGAGGCGGCTAGCATAAAAGAGGTGTGCAAAGAAATCGAGAAGAACAGTGATTTCATCTTCGTGTTCTCTGACGCAAGTGAAAAGTTGATGGATAAAAAGGTAACAATCAACACGAAGTCAGAGAACATCGAAGAGGTTTTAAACATGATTTTTGTCAACACTGGGCTCAATTACAAGATATTAGACAAACAGGTTGTTATTTATGAAGCAGCCCAAAACGATGTCAACGCGGCTACTAATGATTCCAGATCCTCCATTCAGGAAGAACAGCAAAAAAGAAGAATATCTGGAACGATTACCGATGAGGAGGGTGTCCCCATCATTGGAGCCAACATCATTGAAGTAGGAACCACTAACGGCACCATTTCAGATCTAGATGGAAATTTCGCGTTAGATGTGTCGGAGGCTGCAACCATTAGAATTTCTTACATTGGGTATGTTAGCCAAGAGGTCAAGACTGACAGTAGAACGAGCTATTCTATAACCTTGGAAGAGGATGCCCAAACGTTGGAGGATCTTGTCGTTATAGGCTATGGTTCGATGAAAAAAAGAGACATTACAGGCTCGATCACTTCCATCACCAGTGAAGATATCACGAAAAAAGTCCCGGCTAACGTATATGAGGCATTGCAAGGACAAGCACCTGGTGTTCAAGTCGTGATGGGGTCTGGTCAACCTGGCGAGACAGCTACCATTAAAATCAGGGGAACATCAACATTCTCTGCAGAAGGAGTTAAACCGCTCTATATAGTAGATGGCGCCCCGTTAGAGAGCATTGACGGCATCAACCCCAGTGATATCGAATCCATTGAAGTATTAAAAGATGCTGCTTCAGCTTCCATATACGGCTCTAGATCTGCCAACGGGGTAATTCTTATAACTACTAAGGGAGGAGCAAAAGAGAGGCCAAGCTTGGATATAAAATACAATCACGGCTGGGGCCAACTGTCTCATAAACTCCCCCAGGCCAATAGAAGTGATCGACGTATCTACGATATAAAAAGAAGAGAATACTTTTTAGCGAACGGGATGTCGGGAAACGCCAACGAGAGTATCCAAATGATTCAAGACTCCCTTAATGTTTTTTTCAACGTTGACAATGATTACCAAAAAATGATAACCCAAACTGCTCAAAAAGATCAAATAGACCTGAGTATTGGAGGGGCTAGCGACAAAATAAAATATTATGTCAACACCGGTTTTTACAATGAAACGGGAATTATCCCAAATACCAGTTTCCAAAGATTAACTACACGCATAAACTCCGATTACAAACCATACGATTGGTTAAACATGGGAACCAGATTATCATTGGGGTACTCATTAAAGAAAGGGATCAACGAAGGTCAACTGTTCAATGCCGTGTTGAGCAGACGCCCCTATTTTTCTACCTACTACCCCGACGGAAGCTTAGTAGGCGTGTTTAACGGGCAAAAAAACCCGATAGCACAAATAGAGCACACGACCGATTACACGGACGCCTATAGGGCCAACTTCTTTCAATTCCTGGAGTTTACCATCGTGAAAGGTCTCACCTTCAGGACGAATATCAATGCTAACTTCTATTTAAACAAACGCAACAGGCTGTATCCTAGCATCATCACGGATGAGTGGCAACGAAGCAACTCAGGTAGTTCGTTTAACTACTTAAACTGGAACTGGCTTAATGAAAACTTTTTCACCTATTCAAGGAGTTGGAATCAACACAACTTTAGTGCGATGCTGGGAGCTAGTGTTCAAAGGTGGTACAATGAAAATGAGATCCTACAAGGTATTAACTCCTCTACCGATTTCATCCACACCATGAATGCATTCGCTGCTAACTTAGACCTGACCCAAACAGGTACATGGATTAGTAAACACTCACTTGCCTCTGTTTTCTCTAGGATTACTTACGACTACGCGGGTAAATACCTTTTTGCCGCGAATTTCAGGCGCGATGGTTCTTCTCGATTCTCTGAAAACAACAAATGGGGTAACTTCCCATCCATCTCGGCGGGATGGCGTTTTTCTGATGAACGTTTCATGCTCAACAGTAAAAACGTGCTGGATGACGCGAAGATAAGGGTTAGCTATGGTATTACAGGTAATGAGGCCATCGGCAACTATGACTATATCTACTCTTACGTTCCCAGCATAATTTATGACGGGATTGGCGGGGTTTCACCGGCAAGAATTGCAAAAGACAACCTTAAGTGGGAAGAGACAAAGCAGTTTAACACCGGTCTTGATCTCTCATTTTTAAACGGTCGGTTGGTTATCACCGCTGATTATTATAATAAAAACACCGATGGATTACTCGCTAACTACCAACTACCCAAAGAATCAGGCTTCTCTTACATGCGAACCAACGTGGGAGAAATGAACAACAAGGGGTACGAATTCGTGGTATCGGGGGATATCATTCGCAAAAAGGATTTCACCTGGAACGCCTCTTTTAACATATCACACAATAAGAACAAAATCATCAAGTTATCGGAAGGCAAAGCATACCTCGAAGGAGGATTGTGGTGGATGGAAGAAGGCGGATCCATTGGGGACTTCTACGGGTATAAAAGCTTGGGAGTGTTCCAATACGATGAGTCCAATGCCTTTAGCGATAAATGGGAACAGCTAACCCCTGTATTTGAAAACGGAGTCTTTGCCTATAGGTACTTATTGAACGGAACAGACTACACGGGTACAGTAAACGTCAAAAAGCTACCTAACGGGAAACCGTTTAGAGGTGGAGACTACAACTGGGCAGAAGTAGAAGGGAAAGAAAATGGCATCATCGATGACAACGACAAAATGGTGCTGGGTAATGCTATGCCCAATTATACCGGAGGAATAGGCTCGCAGGTCAGATATAAACAGGTAACACTATTTGTTTCATTCTACTATTCGCTGGGGGGCAAAATATACAACGATGCCGAACACAATAGAAACGCATTTAGGTATACAGGTACCACGCCAGCGCCCAAGGTGATACATGACCTTTGGCTTAAACAGGGGGATATAGCGACTTATCCAAGGCCATACAACGATGAGTTCAACAATGCCCGATACGCCAACTCCTTTTACCTGGAAGATGCGTCATACGTGCGACTGCAAAACGTTCGCCTGTCGTACGAGTTCACCAAAGATGTCCTGAAAAAAATAAAGATAAAGGGACTGAACATCTACGGTTACGTGAACAACCCTTTGACCTGGACAAAATACTCGGGATATGACCCGGAGTTTTCAAGTAGCAACCCCTTGCGAATTGGTAAAGATACCTATCGGTACCCGATGAAAAGGGAATTTGGTTTAGGTTTAAATATTAACATTTAACACGTTACTTATGAAAAAGATACTTTTAGCTTGCATGATAATATTCCCTGTCTATTGCTTCACGTCGTGCGACTCCTTATTGGATGAACAACCCGTAAGTGAAATTCCCGCCGCGGAGATGTGGAAAACCGCTAGAGACGCTAAGGCAGGGGTCAGTGAGATTTATGGGCTTTTCAGAAAAACCATGCGTGAAAACTACTTCTACTGGGGCGAATTCCGAGCGGATAACTTTTCACAGGGTGCGCCATCCGCCACCAATCAGGAGTATGTCATCAAAAACCTTCTGACTACTGATCACCGGGCCGCCAACTGGACAAATTTATACGCGATGATTAACCAAGCCAATCTCGCCATCAAATACCTACCCAATGTAGATATGCCTTCGGTAGCGGAAAAGAACGACTTGTTAGGTCAGGCCTACGCCATGAGAGCCCTCGGCTATTTTTACGCCATTAGGGTTTGGGGAGACGTTCCGTTATACACGGAACCCAATGAAAGGTATAGCGAGGAGCTATATAAGCCTAGAACGGATAAAAACATCATCCTGAATGAAGTGATTCTTGCCGATTTAAAGCTGGCGGAATCGCTCATCGACCGGGTGAAAAACAAAGAACGGAAAAGGATCTCCATCTACGGCGTGTGGGCCATCATGGCCGATGTGTACATGTGGATGCATGAGTACAGCTTGGCCGATCAAACCATTACCAAGATGGGGAGGGAGCCTGGGTTTATGAAGCTGGTGGAAAATATTAACGACTGGAGAAAAATGTTCGTAGAGGAGCTGAATGGGAAAGCGCCCGATATGACCCCGGAAAATGATGAATACACGACGAAAGAGTTGATTTTCCTCATCCATTTCTACATGGAAGAGGTGGGAACAAACGGGTATAGCTACATGTACCAATGGTTTACCGGATCTGGGAACCGTGCGGCAGTACTTTCGGAAAAATTCTTAAGCAATTTTGATCCCAACGCCCCCAAGCAAGACCTAAGGAAAGATATCATCGCCATGAACTATCAAAACGGGTGGGAACTAAATAAATTCATCGGGGGTACCATTAGCACCACCCTCAATAAAACATGCCAGGTTGCCTACCCGATATACAGGTATAGCGATATGATCCTATTGCAAGCGGAAGCCAAAGCCAGAATGGGACAATGGGACGAAGCGCTGGATTTGGTGAAAAAAATCCGAGATCGTGCCGGTTTGGATACACCCGTGGCCATGAGCTTCGCTTCCGAAAATGAGCTGATCGACTTTATCCTAACGGAGCGTCAAATAGAGCTGGTGGGAGAAGGTAGACGATGGTTTGACCTACTTCGGACCAATAAATGGAAAGAGGTGATGGAGCCCATTAATGGCATGAAAGAGGATGGAAACGAGCTTTTCCCCATCTATTATCAACACCTGAACGAAAATCCTTTACTAACCCCCAATCCCTATTACGGGAAATAAAACATCCAAGAAAATGAGAAACTTGAAAAATATATATGTGAAAATCGGGTTGCTTATAGCGCTTGTTTTTCTATTCATGAGTTGCGATATGCCACTACAGCAAAACTACGACTACGAGTCATCGGTGCTGGATCCGCATATCAGCGTAACTGCCTGGGAGTATTTAAAGGCCAATGACGAGCTCTTCTCCACCTTCACGGAAGCCCTTGAATACACTGGCCTCGATCACTACTACAAGCAGACAGACAGGAAGTACACGTTCCTGGTATTAAATAACACGGCCATGAGGTTGTACATGATGGATAAATTTCCAGGCATCAACGCCATCACGGAGTGTGATAAAGAGCTGGTAAAAGATATGCTCCTGTACCACATCGTGGATGGTGAGTACAGCGGATACGGGCAATTACCGGTAGAGCCCATGTTCGTGTTAACACTGCTAAAAGGAGACCAGGGACTGATGACCATGCTCGTCCGGAAAAACCCCTGGCAGGCTGACGCCGGTAAAGTGGTCATTAACGATAGCGGCAGCAACGGTTCATCACCAATGAGGCTTGCGATCACTAGCAATATACTGCCCACCAACGGGGTAATTCACATTTTTGAAAACTACAGCTACTATAAAAAATAATATGACCATGTCTAAGAAAATAGTATACCTGCTCATGGCGCTAATTACTTTCGGAGGAGTAATTAGCTGTGAAGACAAAAAAGAGATTTTAGACTCCTCTAAGAGAGAGCCTGAGATTACATTTGCCTTCGATGTAATGAACATTGATATGAACCTCATCGACAACTTGCCGGTAGTGGCCGTCATTCGTTCAGAACTGGGGTTAAAAGATGTACTCGTTCAAATTGAGAAAAAGGACAACAACATCATCGATCACAAGACGATTACAGAGTTCTTTAATGAAAACGCCTTTAGCTACTCAGAAAAAATCAACTACTCACCTGACTACAAGTCGATTATCATCAAGGCGACGGATAAGCTAAATAGAACAACTTCAGCATCGCTTCCCCTAAATATCACGGAAGTAAAGGAGCCCCCTACTATCGTCTTTAACCCTCCATCCATCCTGTATGACGAGATAGAGGGGGGTCCAATGCCCGTGACAAGCTTCACCGTTCAGTCGATAGCGGGTCTGAGATCACTGGAGATGTTCTTGGTTGCCGAAAGCGGGCAGACGCAGTACGGTTTTCCTATCGACTTTCCGAATCAGGAGAACGAGTATACCTTTAGCCAACAAATCATGTACAAAGAAGGGGACAAAGGATTTAGGGTTAAAGCAACGGACATTTACGGCCAAGTGAAAATTGGAACGTTACCCGTGCAATACCTCACCCCCACCCCACCCGTGATCACCATCACGGAAGACACGATTTACGCGGATAAAGATCAGAAAAAAACAATACCCTTAGAGGTAACCTCGCAGAGGGGCATTGATAAGATAGAGATCTACCGAATAGAAGATGGGGTTGAAAACCTAGTCAGCACTATCGTGAAAGAGGAGAAGCCTTTAAAGGTAAATATTACCCCTGAAGTTGTATGTACCAACGCCACCTCTAAGATTAAAATCGTTGCCACGGACAAGGTGAATAAATCCAGTGAGGTGCTCATCACCACCATCGTAAATATGCACTTTATCGCTCACCTTGAGATAGGTAGCCAACCCCTCGCCAATGGCTACAACAGATATCCCAATGTCTACCCGCTACTCTCTTTAAAAGATTTCAAAACCTATCCTGTCGATTACGCGGTGGAAAATGAAAGCAACGCCGCTAACGTGGATATGAAATTTTACGCCTTTGGAGGTAAAGCTGTGTTAAGAATGTATTCCATTGATGGTGGGACAGGAACGAAAAGTAATGAATTCAAAGGAAGTGATGGAAAATCGGTATTGGACATGCCTATCCAGAATGCGACCCGACTATTAAAATTGGGCGATTTCGATTTCGATAACGCAACGGCAGCGTCCATAGAAAGAGACATCCCCCTATCCAATATTGTAAGTAACACGATCAACCCCTTCGAAGTAGGTGATGTGCTCGCATTCAAAACGGCATCAACCTCAACCTCTGGAGGAGATCGG
Organism: Petrimonas sp.; assembly: GCA_012839475.1. Classification (GTDB taxonomy): domain Bacteria; phylum Bacteroidota; class Bacteroidia; order Bacteroidales; family Dysgonomonadaceae; genus Proteiniphilum. Next base: position 108,280 of record DUNG01000034.1, read on the forward strand.
GTGGGTATCATGAAGATACTAGACAATAAGCAAGTGAATCCCAACAACGTAACAGCCAGGGTAATTACCGTTTCCATTAAATTCCCCAAGTAAAGAGGCTATACAGTTGTAACTAAACTTGTAAAACAACACTTGCTGAATCACTTATGAATGAAGGTGGATGAGTTCCACTTTCATTCATGGGTGGTTCGCTAAATAAACGACGTGAAAATGAAGCAAAGCGTGTTGCGTTTAGTAATATGGATACTAATAGCTGTTGTAACAGCCTGTTCTACGCCGGAAATAACTGAACCCCCAAAACCGGAAATAGAATCACCAACTACCCCTGAAGAGCCATCAGGATCGCCCGTGGATGAGTACACCTATATCAAGGTGGAATACAGGAAGTGGCAGAACGGATCATTTCAGCCGTGGAGTACAGATGAATCTGAAAAAACCCGCGTCATCGATAATATGAACTGGTACCAACCAACGGCTAATTATTCAGAAACCGTATGGGGCGGAAGGATCGGCCTGAATCTATCATCCATAGTTGGTAAAGCAGGATTCTTCCGTATTGGACAGTGTGGAGAGCGATATTACCTGATTGACCCGGATAATGGTGCCATGATTCTACATGGTATTCAACATGTCCGTCCCGGAGATTCTTCTCCCCATGGAAAGGCTTTTGCTTCAAAATTCGGAAGCGAACAGAAGTGGAGCAAGGAGACCGGGAAGTTAATCGCTAAAAATCAGCTGAATTGCATCACGTATGGTTCGAAAAGAATAGAAAAATTCCCACAAACGATGTGGAATAATTTACTCAAACCTGAATCGCAGAAAATCGCCTACACGGAAAACCTCTACCTGCTCCGTACCTTTATGTGGGATATGTACAAAAATCTGGGATATGCCTTTGAAGATGACACGTATAATCGACTGGTACTCCTTTTTGAACCCACCTTTGCCTCGTTTATTGATCAACTGGTACAAGAAAAAACAGAACTTTTCGCGGGAGATGAACACTTTGTAGGATACTTCCTGGACAATGAGCTCCCGTTTGCCAGTTACAAAAACGGCGAGCCGCGGCAAGGAGTTGATATAATTCATTTCCTCTCTTTGCCAGATCGTTACCATTCAGCGCGATCTTTTGCCGAGAAATTTATGAAAGAGAATAACATCAGCGCTCCTAACGCCATCAGCGAAAAAGATCAAGAAAAGTTCAGGGAGGCGGTAGCCGATTATTACTACCGCTTAACCAGTGAAACCGTCAGACGGCATGATCCGGAGCACCTGGTATTAGGAAGTCGCCTGCATGACTGGAGCAAGTACAACCAAAAGGTGGTGGAAGCATGTGCACGCTACTGCGATCTCGTTTCCATCAACTACTACGCGCGCTGGCAACCGGAAAGCGACTACCTCGCGAAACTGAAGGTATGGTGTGGAACGAAACCCTTTCTGGTAACCGAGTTTTACACGAAGGCAGAAAGTGCAAGCTATCAAGGCATGCCGTATGGCAACAGGGATGGCGGAGGTTGGCTGGTACGTACCCAAGGCAACCGAGGAGAGTTTTATCAGAACTTTACCCTCCGTTTGCTTGAAACAAAAAACTGCGTGGGCTGGATGCACTTCGAGTACAACGATGAATATGGATCCAACGGAGAAGCGATCAACAAAGGAGTTGTCTCGTTAGAATACACGCCTTATACCCAATTTCTCTCCTACGTCCAACAGTTAAACAGTTCGGTTCACTCTCTGATTGAATACTACGACAACAACTGAAATTAAAAATGATGGGATAGAACTTCTTTGGCTCTGTTGAAAAGCGAATAACGACAACCAATAACAAAAATAAAGATACGATGATAAAAAAACATGGTCTGTTTTTTCTCCTGCTCTTCCAGTTTTTATGGGTGGGGTGCTCAAGTAACGACGAACCGGTCATAGAGCCTGAGCAAGAGACGGAGACTCCGTTTCAACTCCCGAAAAAGGCGTACGTGTTGGCAGAACAAGCCAAACATGCCATCATCATCAGGAACGCTGAAACCCACGAGATAATATGGAACTGGAGCTGCTCTTTAGCTCCTATTCCTATAGCCCACCAACCCTGGTTTATAAACTCCAACAATTCATACTAAAAAACATGTGCAAAAAACACCAGTTCACTCTACTAAAAACATGCCTGCTCCTGGTAACTACATTATGCACGTTGACCATATGGGGGCAGAACGGGAAAAAAGTATATGCCGACTACCATGGAGTAAGGTATACGCGGCAGCACGACGGGCAATTGGGAAGATGGGAGTTATACGCCAACACCTCGAACTCCTCAACCGGTATAAAAACACTATGTTACAACGCCGACCTCATTCTCGACAATGGTCAACATGAGATTGCCTCCGTAAACTACCCCCTGGTGGGTATGCAGTCCAATCTGGATCACGACTACCTCGAATACCAGATATTGTCTGCTAAAACCGCTAAAATCGATGGTTTCTTCATAGAATGGGGATTCATGCATCACGAAAACGACCAACTGCTTAGGGTCATGCAAAAGGTGGCGAGCAAGTATGATTTTGAGGTTGGAGTGAACTGGTGCGACGGGTGGTTATATTATGACTGGATCACAAAAATGTATCCCGAAATCAATAGCAGAGAGAAGAAAACCGAACACTATATCAGGTGTTATCAGTACCTGATCGATAACGTGTTTACCGCGCCAACGGCCCCTATCGTGAAGGGACATCCTGTCTTTTACCTGTTTGGCCCCGGTGCAACGGTTGAGGAGTTTAAACAGGTCACTCCCCACCTCGCTATCCCAAACAACATCAAAAAACCGGTCGTCCTACGACGCTGGGCTGAGTGGGGATCCTTGGTGGAAGACAAGTACCGACCCATCACCCAAAGTGATGAGATCGATCAATGGATTCAACTGGGTGCGGTTCCCACTGCCTGGCTACCCGCGAGGGTAAGACCCAGGGACAACGAGTTTCCCTTCTGGGATCAATACGCTACTCAAGATGATTTGATCGAGTTTATGAAACCTTTCAGGGACTCCGTCTGGATCAATCCTCAAAAGAGTTATCCCTTAATATCTGGCTTCGTGATGCCCGGCATGGACAACCGGGGGTGTGCAGGATGGGGAAGGGGACACTTCTTCTATATACCGCGTGATAAGGGAAAGAGCTATGAAAAAATGTGGGAGTTCAACCTTAACAGCCGGGATGCGTTGGATATGATATTCATCGCCTCATGGAGCGATTACACGGAAGGACACGAGATAGAACCTACTCAAGAAAACGGGAACCGGGAGCTATTGACAACGTTAAAATACGCGAGTCAATTCAAAGAGGAGGAGGCCGATTCCACGGGGCTGAGCTTACCCTTAAAGTTATTTCAATTGAGAAAACTGGCCAAATTCCTGTATCATTCGCGACCAGAAGTGGATTTCTGTGCAACCGCGTTAGACGATGCCGCACGCTACATTAGCCTCCAAGCGTACGACAAAGCAAAAAAGGTACTCGAGGAAGCTGAAGCTGAATTAAACAGCATCAAAAAGGAGATCAAGACACGCCAAATTACAATAACGGTAAATGAAGATGACCTTCAAAAAAACAAAACCGATCAAACAACAACCATCTATTTTGATAATGAAACCATTAACCTGCTCAACGAGCACCATTACACGGGTTACCTCTCCTTTGAGTACCTGGATGAGGGGGATAACTTCTTCATGGTTCACTCCGAAACCGATCGAGATCCCAAAGATCTTTTCTCTGTCGTTGCCAAAATAAAAAAAGACAACCAAAAGTGTTGGAAAAAAGCGAAGGTAGCACTGTACAAAGAGAACATCACTTATCTCGATGATACACCCGCGTTGAACATCAAGGGAGACGTGGATGTAAAAAACATATCCGTAACGTATGATCTTTATAAATAATTCAGTCAGCTATTGGCTACCGAGATATAACGAAGAGATCGTAAATGAACAACATAACATGTAATATCCATAACAAATGTATAATCCATCTAGCATCCGCAAACTCATATCCCTCTCTCTTGTTTTTCTGCACGCCATTATCGTGGCTGGGCAAAAAGTAAGTATCAACGAACATTGGCACTTTTCCAAGGGTGCCAAGAAGCAAGAGATCGTTCATATTCCACATTCATGGAATAACCTGGACGTGATGGATGACACACCGGGGTACTACCGGGGCATTGGTGTATATAAAAAGGAGCTGGTTATCGACGATAGCTACCGGGATAAACAGCTCTACCTTCATTTCGAGGGAGCCAATCAGATTGCCGACGTCTATATCAACAACATCCATGCTTTACAGCATATCGGTGGGTACACGGCCTTTACCGTGCCGCTTGAAGGGATAATCACCTACGGGGCCAATGAACCCAACGAGATAAGGGTAGAGGTAGATAACCGGTGGAACAAAAATATCCCTCCCCTCTCCGCGGATTTCACCTTTTTTGGTGGAATATACCGGGATGTCTACTTGATCGCTAAAAACAGGGTGCACTTTTCACCGCTCGATTACGCGAGCGAGGGGGTCTACATTACCCCGCTTAACGTTTCATCAGCAAGTGCCGACCTTCACGTGAAAACGGTGGTCAATAACACTGGTACAGAACTGACTAGGCTGACGTTACGCACTTTGTTGTATGATAAACAAGGAAAAGTTGTTGGTCGCAAGGAGACCCCGTTCATGGTGGAAGGGGAAAACAGTGTAACGATCGAGCATGAATTACTGTCTATCGCCTCACCCCATCTTTGGACGCCCGAATCTCCTTATCTTTACAACGCGCTAAATCAGCTGGTCGGCTCTGACGGTGAGGTGCTTGACGAGAACGTAAACCCGGTAGGATTCCGTTGGTTTCATTTTGATGCGGAGACCGGCTTTCACCTGAATGGAAACCCGTGTAAGTTGATAGGAAGCAGTCGCCACCAGGATTACAAGTTTAAGGCCAACGCCCTGGTCGATGACCACGCGGTGAGGGATGTTGAACTGCTAAAGAAGATGGGGGGCAACTTCTTGCGTATCGCGCACTACCCGCAAGATAAAGCCGTTATCCAGGCATGCGATAGGTTGGGCATCTTATGTGCCATTGAAATTCCACTGGTCAATGAAATCACCGAGACCAAAGAGTTCGTGAAAAATAGCGAGCATATGCTTATGGAAATGCTTCGCCAATACCACAACCACCCTTCACTGGTTATCTGGTGCTACATGAATGAAATACTGCTCCGGGACAAGTACGATGATGACATGGCGAAAAAGAAAAAGTATCACGAATCGGTTTATCAACTCGCGAAAAAGCTGGAGGAGATTATCCGTGAAGAGGATACTACCCGTTACACCATGCACGCGAGTCACGGGGCGTACGAGAAATACAGGGATGCCGGCTTGCTGGATTTACCCATGATTGTCGGCTGGAACCTCTATCCTGGCTGGTACGGTGGCCAGTTTGAAGAGTTCCCGGTTTTTCTGGACCGTTTTCACGCTGAATTCCCTGATAAGATCACGGCCGTTACGGAATATGGCGCAGACAATGATCCGCGTATCCGAAGCGATAACCCCATACGCTTCGACAAAAGCACCGAGTATTCTACCCGTTACCATCAATACTACTTTAAAACGATCATGGAGCGACCGTTCGTGGCAGCGGGAATGATTTGGAACTTGGCCGACTTCAACTCGGAAACCCGTGGGGAGACGATGCCCCACATCAACAACAAGGGACTCCTCACGTGGGACAGGAAGATTAAAGATCAATACCTCTTTTACCATACCCTGTTGGCTGCCGAACCACGCGTTACCATCCTGAATGCCGGCTGGGAAAAGCGCACGGGTATCGCGGAGGAAGGGGAGAACGTCACAAGGCAACCGCTTCAGGTGGCTAGCAACCTCCCGTCGGTAGAGCTTATCGTGAATGGTGAAACCCTAGGCGTGCAAAAAGTCACGGATGGACTTGCCGAGTGGGTCGTGCCGTTTAAAGATGGGTACAACACCATTATAGCCAAAGGTGAAGGAGGGGGTGAAACGGTAAAAGATGAAACGGTGATAGCGTTCCTGATGCAGCCTTATCACTTAACGGATGAAGGGCTTCCCTTTAAAAACATAAACGTGATGCTGGGTTCTACCAGGTACTTCTTAGACCCGGAAACCGGGGAGATATGGATGCCCGATCAACCCTATAGGGAAGGTAGTTTTGGACATACGGGAGGCGAACCTTACCGGTTTGATAGCGGCGGGTGGACACCGTTTGGAACCGATAAGGCAATCCATCGAACAAATATCGATCCCGTGTACCAAACACAACAGGTGGGCATTCAGGCGTATCGCTTCGATGTCCCTTCAGGTCAATACGAGCTGACCCTGCATTTCGCCGAGCTTGAAGGGGGGGCGGGAGCGAACTTGCTCTACAACCTGAGTTCAGGGGAAAGCACGAAAACCACCCTCGAGGAGAGGGTATTTGACGTGAACGTGAACAGGGAACGGATATTGAGCAACTTCAATATTAAAGAACAATACGGCGTAACCAATGCCGTTCAGATAAAGACCCCGGTATTCGTGACTGATAAAGGGATATCCATCCAGTTCGTGAAAAAACAAAATAAACCCGTGTTAAATGCGATACAATTGAGAAGGCTATTCTGATATTGGAAAACAGCTCCGTCATATTCGCGTAAAGAAGGCTTAGCTGGTTAATGATATCTTCAAATGCATTCAGCACTATTTCAGGAGTTGCTCGGTCAGTCGTGGAAATTTTTCTTCAACCTCTCAATCTCCTGCTTTCGGTTGGTGAAGTCAACGAATCGAGGTAATTCCCTATATGCAAAAGGTGTTTCCATAATTTCAGTTTTCCACAAATACAGATTATATTCTTATAACTAACAAGATTGTAACTTTGTAAGTTATAACTTGTGAGATTTCATAACCAAAATGGTTTCTGTATCGAACAAAACACCCCGCATCCCAAGAGTGGAAGAACATTTTTATGCTCGTTTTAAAAGTGAGCTTTAAAAAAATCGCTAACTTGCAGTCGTACACGTTCTATCAATGTCATCCGCAACGTAAGTCACAAATAGGAAAGAATATAAAAAATAATCGCATGAAAACTCTTCATTTTTTCTTACTTCTCTTTTTTGTCACGAGTACTTTGTGTTTTGCCCAGCTTGATTTTCCTTTATTCATACAATCAGAGGAAACGGCAGCTAATGACTGGCTTCTTTCTCAGGCTGATATGCCTGCCAAATTGTATAAGACAGAACGAAATGAATTGGTTTTCGCGAACGGGCTGGTTAGTCGTACATTTACAATTGAGCCAAACTGCGCAACAATTGGTATAGAGCATTTACAAACTAAAGAGTCATTTTTACGTTCAGTACGACCCGAAGCAGAAATCGCGATTGATGGTATCACATTTGAAGTAGGAGGGTTAAATGGACAGCCAATTCATAACTATTTGCTCCCCGAGTGGATAAAAGAGATGAAAGCTAATCCGACAGCATTCAAATTATCAAATTACAGGATTGAAGAAACAAAAGAGCGTTTCCCCTGGAAAAAAAGAGAAAAGTGGATGCCTCGTGATATGCCATGGCCTATTCCTGGGAAAGAACTAATATTCAGCTATAAATTAGATGACCAAGCTATCGGATTGCTGATTGAGCAAAGGGCTTCAGATGCTGAAAGAGAAAATCTTTTTACAGAGACATTTCAAACACCAAATAATAGCTGGCGTCGGTTTGAATCAAATAAAGGTGAGCGTAACTCTTTTATGAACGAAGGTGACTTTGAAGATTACAGATACCTTGAAGATATTGTCGTTAATGTTCACTATGAATTATATGATGGATTACCAGTCTTTTGTAAATGGATTACTGTAGAAAACAATTCAGGTCAAGAGATAAGAATAAATTCATTTAAAAGCGAAATACTGGCAGTAACGGAACCTGAAAGCATTGTAGATCCTGTTAAAAACTGGACATTGCCTAACATTACAATTGAATCAGATTATAACTTTGGAGGAATGTCTTCAGAGAATATACTTAACTCAAGTGTTGCATGGAAAGAGGATTCGCTTTACCTAACCCAAGTAAACTACGAAAGGAAAACACCCTGTTTGCTAGAAGTTTATCCTAAATATGGTCCCGATCAACTAATAAAGCCGAATACCATTTTTAACTCTTATAGGGTGTGGGAGCTATTTCACGATAGCTGGGATCGGGAACGTAAGGGACTAGAGCGACGTCGCATGATGCGTACCTTAGCCCCATGGGTTACTGAAAATCCCATATTGATGCACGTTAGAAGTTCTGATGACGATGCGGTAAAAAAAGCCATTGACCAATGTGCCGAGGTTGGCTTTGAGATGGTTATCATGACATTTGGTAGTGGTTTTAACGCGGAAGACAATAGCATTAAAAACATTGAAAGGATGAAGACATTAACAGAATACGCACACTCCAAAGAGATAGCATTAGGTGGGTACTCTCTGTTAGCAAGCAGGAGTATTGATGATGAAAACAATGTAGTGATGCCAGAAGGGATGACGCCAAGATTTGGAAATTCACCCTGCTTGGAGAGCGAATGGGGGCATGATTATTTCGATAAGCTTTACCAACTTTACGAAGAGTCTAACCTTGATGTTTTGGAACATGATGGCTCTTATCCGGGTGACGTATGTGCATCGACAAAACATCCGGGTCACGAAGGATTAAACGACTCGCAATGGAATCAATACAAAAGAGTCTCTGAATTTTACCAATGGTGTCGCTCAAAAGGTATATACCTGAATGTACCTGATTATTACTTTCTAGCAGGAAGCAATAAAACGGGTATGGGGTACAGAGAAACCAATTGGTCTTTGCCACGAGAACAACAAGAAATCATTGAGCGCCAAAATATTTATGATGGAACTTGGAGCAAAACCCCCTCTATGGGATGGATGTTCGTTCCTTTGGTACAATATCATGGAGGGGGAGCAGCAGCTACCATAGAACCACTTAAAGAACACTTACCGCACTATGCGCAACGATTGTCCAACCTCTTTGGCGCTGGAGTTCAGGCTTGCTATCGCGGGCCACAACTGTACGATGCACCCGAAACCAAAATATTGGTAGAAAAATGGGTGAATTTCTATAAAAAACACAGACAGGTGCTTGATGGTGATATTATCCATCTCCGACGACCAGACGGACGTGATTGGGATGGCATTCTGCATGTAAATCCTGATGGAGAAGAAAAAGGGCTTATCATGTTGTATAACCCTCTTGAGAGCGCAATCACCCGTGAAATTACTATTCCGGTTTATTATACAGGACTGCATGAAAAAGTGTTGTTGGAAGAGAATATGGGAAACAAGCAAAATCTTACTGTAAATCGCGATTACGAAATTACTATTAATGTTACAATCCCTGAGAAAGGATACAATTTTTTTGTGCTTAAGTAATCATCTTCAGAATTGAGATATTCAATCATTTAACAGTTTAAAAATATAATACTATGGCTATTAATAGAAGACAATTTTTAAGAACATCTTTAGCAGGCAGTGCTATGATATTCGGTAGTAAGCTGGATGGGATGAATGATATGGATTCACAAGATAGGAAAATAGATGCTTTCGATGAACAAAATCCGCTTAGCAACCCTTAACATGGCACGAATGGGATTGTTAGGAGAAATTATACATACGGAAGGGGCTTATATTCATGATTTGCGAGAAGCTAAATATCATGGTTATTACAAGCACTGGCGACTAGAATACAGTAAATATCATACTGGAAATCCCTATCCAACTCACGGTTTAGGACCTATTGCTCAAATCATGGGAATAAATCAGGGAGATCGTATGGAGTATCTATCTTCAGTTTCAACCAATCAGTTTGGTCTTGCCCTTTGGGCGAAAGAGAACTTAAAAGATGATGAACGCATGACATTATCAGAACGGTATATGTTAGGAGATATGAATACCACTATCATTCATACGGTTATGGGAAAAAGCATAATGATTCAGCACGATACTACTTCTCCACGCCCTTATTCTCGAATTCACTTGGTACAAGGAACAAAAGGGATGGCCGTGAAATATCCAGATGAAAAAGTTGCAATCCAGCCTGATACACATTCATTCTTAGAAGAGGGTAAACAACGGGAGATCTTAGCCCAATATGAGCATCCATTAAGCAAATATATAGGTGAAAGGGCAAAACAGGTCGGTGGTCACGGAGGAATGGATTTCATTATGGACTGGCGACTTATTTATTGTTTACAAAAAGGCTATCCATTAGATCAAAGTGTGTATGATGCGGCTGCATGGTCTTCCCTGGTTGAATTGACCGAACGGTCAGTACTAAATAAAAGTTGTTCTGTGGCGATCCCTGATTTTACACGTGGGGCATGGAGGGATCATGAGCCATGGCCAGTAATTGATATGAATAAGATTTTTCATGGTTAATTGAGGGTTCCATGAAATGAACATATAGGCTATATACCATTAATCATATTATTGTCAAACGAAAGGGATAGTAATGAAGGAAATTGATGAAGAATAAACATTACATTGAATTATAACATCAAATAAGATGAGAAAATTACAAATGAAGAAAATAGCGTGTATGGTTATGGCCCTTACGAGCTTATTTACAACGCGAGCACAAAATCTTTACCAAGCCCCAGATCCTTCAATGAAAACTCGTTGGGTAAGTCCAGAGAATCCAACCGGAGAACCAGGCAAAGGAGGAATGACCAATAAAGGTGCTAAGGGAAACGCTTTTTTTATTATTTCTCCAGGGGAAATAAAGACGATTTTTGATGTAAAGGGCGCAGGAATTATTAATCGAATGTGGCTTAGTGGCACGATAGGAACTAATGCCAGCCAGCGTAGAGCTGTCCGAATCGATATGTATTGGGATGGATCAGAAAAACCAGCCGTATCTGCACCGATTGGAGATTTCTTTGGTATAGCTCATGGACTAATTGCTAAATATGACAATGAGCTTTTTCAAAGCCCCGAAGCCCGATCGTTCAACTTTACCATTCCCATGCCTTTTCGTCAATCAGCGTTTATTACCGTGACTAATGAATCTCAAACTGAATTGTGGCTATGGTATGATATCAACTACACGCAAATGGATAAACTCCCCAAAGATGCCATGTATTTTCATGCATACTGGCATCGGGACTTAAAAACCAAGCCTGGGGTAGATTTTGAAATAATGCCTGAAGTTTATGGAGTTGGCCGCTATTTGGGAACTAACATTGGGGTAATTGGTGACTCTCTAACCAGGGGTACTTGGTTTGGTGAGGGCGAAGTGAAAATTTATCTTGATGGTGATACAGAATTCCCCACATTAGTGGGAACCGGCACCGAAGATTATATAGGTACAGGATGGGGACAAAATGAATTTGTCGGACGTTACTTTGGCTCTCCAATTTCAAAGCGCGAAGATGATATATACGCCTTTTATCGTTATCACATTAATGATCCAGTCTATTTCCATCAAAACTGTAAAGTAACCATTCAACAAATGGGTAATTCAAGTAAAGAACAGATGTTGAAAATGAGAGAAAAAGGAGCGAATATCATTCCAATATGGGCTTTAGGACAAGACAAAGGGAAAACCTATCAACGCCGTTTACTTGATGAGGAAGATGCGCCTAAACTTGAAGATGATAGTTTCCCTGAAACCTCTACACATTTTTGGAGGAGCGATGATGTTTGTGCAACAGTGTACTTCTACTTGAATAAACCTGAGAGCAACTTACCTGAACTTGCACCAGTTTATCATCGCTTGATCGATCTTGAAGAAAGGGTTTGGATGAAGATAAAGTGAGGTATCATATAACATTAACCTGGATTCTCCAAATGACAGGGTTATTGAAAGAGAGTTTAAGTTTAAGTTAAAGCTCAATTTAATTGATCAAGCAGGGGATAAGTTCTAATAAAATCAAACAAAAACATTCTATAAATTAATCGGTCATGGTAAAGAAACAAAAGGTAATGAGCTTGTTATTGATGGTGTGTATTTTAGCCACGCGTAGCCTATTTTTAGAAGCACAGGAAATGAATGAGCTTTGGGGAAACAACAGTATTGTAAAAGAGAGTAAACGTGGGAAATATTTTGCTGATGGCAACTATTGTATGTTCATTCATTGGGGATTATATTCACATATCGCGAATAAATGGAATGGTAAGACATATTATGGGATAGGAGAATGGATAATGAACCCACAAATGGCAAATATCAGTATTGATGAGTACAAAGCAGTGGCAAATCAGTTCAATCCCGTGGAGTTTGATGCACGTGAAATTGTCCAACTTGCCAAAGATGCGGGAATGAAATATATCATCATTACAAGTAAACATCATGATGGTTTTGCAATGTTTCATTCAAAGGTGAATTCTTTTAATATCGTGGATGCAACGCCTTTCGGAAAAGATCCAATGCAGGAATTGGCGCGAGAGTGTCGAAAAGCGGGCTTAGGCTTTGGATTTTATTATTCTCACAATCAAGACTGGACATACCCGGGCGGCGCCGGGGGGCCTCGTGTTGATTCTGAAGGGAACACGAAGACTTTTGATGATTATTTTCTAGAAAAATGCCTGCCCCAAGTAGAGGAAATAACAAAAAATTATGGAGAGATTGAATTAATATGGTTTGACACACCGGGGAATATGCCCGAAAAATATGCCCAGCAACTTGTAGAAGTAGTACGCAAAAATCAACCAACAGCGCTGGTTTCAGGACGAGTTGGATATGGACTTGGTGATTATCAAACACTTGGGGACATGGAAGTGCCTCTCACTAATATTGAAGGTTTGTGGGAAGGTATAGACGTGACGAACGACTCGTGGGGCTTTGCCTGGTATGATCAAAATTGGAAATCACCAAAACAAATTTTAAAAATTCTTCTATCTACAGTTGCCCGGGGTGGAACACTTATGATGAACGTAGGTCCTGACGGACTTGGTCGGATACCGTCACAGGCAAAAGAAAGTTTACTCTCCACCGGTAAGTGGATAAAACGATATCCTCAGGTCATTTATAACGCGGATGCATCTCCGTGGAAACATTCACTGCCATGGGGAGATGTTACAACAAAGGGTAATAAATTGTATTTGACGGTTTTCGACTGGCCAACAACCGGGGAATTGTGGTTACCCGGATTGCAAAGTCAAATTAAAGAGATCCGTATTGTTGGAACATCAAAAAAGCAAAAATTGTCATTTTCCAAAAAAAGAGAGTGGACCTGTATAAAAGTGCCCTTTGAAGCCCCGGACAAGCTTATTTCAGTTCTTGAAGTAACGTTGGATAATAATCCGATAGTGGACAATACTATGGCAGTTGATCCCGGAATAGGTATCCATATTCCCGTCTTTTTTTCCGAAACAGAAAATTGTTCGGTAAAGTATAAAAGTTGGATGGAAAAATTCGGTGAATGGAAACATATACATCACGTGAGTGATTGGACACAGAATTCGACCGCTACATGGGAATTTATAATTAATGAAGCTGGAATCTACCACGTTGATTTAACTTACGCGGGCCAAGGGCGATTGGTCTGGGAGATAACTACAGATGAAGGAAATGTTATACGGAATCAACAGAATTCATCTCATATATATTCAGAATATCCAATAGGATGGATAAATTTTGATAAGCCGGGCAAACATACAATTACAGCCAGGTTAGTGGAAGGTGACTTTGAAAAAGCCAGCCTTTCAAGCATTTCAATAACTCCAGTTACTTTTTAAGAATATAAGATGGAAATGTCTATTGGAGAAAACAATAAATGATTCATTTAGTACACATCATATTATTTTAAAAAATTGAAATTCCGCATCGGCTGCTTATTCATTTTTGATAAAAAGGCATCAATAAACATTAATCAAGACCTTGTTGATGAAACAAGATGAATAAACATGAAGAAAGTAGTCCAATAGACGGCGCTTCAGAAAAAATCGTACCTTTGCAGAATACACATGATGCCAACCCTATTGTATGGTAACAGTATAAAAATTATGAAAACTCGAAATGTCTTATTATCTATTGGCAGCCTTGCTGTTTTAACAGGGTGTCAGGCAAACTTGTCGGAAAACCCGAATATTATTTTTATTTTAGCCGATGACATGGGGTATGGTGATGTCTCCGCCTTGAATAAAGAATCGGGCATCAATACCCCTCATATCGACAAGATCGCGGAAAAAGGGGTTGTGTTCACGGATGCGCACAGCAGCTCATCGGTGAGTACGCCAACAAGATACGGCATTCTTACAGGGCGGTATAACTGGCGGTCAACATTAAAACAGGGAGTATTATACGGGTATGATAAGGCTTTGATTTCTGCCGACCGCACCACAGTGGCTTCCATGCTTGGTAAACAAGGGTATCAAACAGCATGTATTGGAAAATGGCATCTGGGCTGGACATGGCATAACGTGGATAAAGGAGTAGACAGCGTCGATTATAGCAAGCCAATAATGAATGGTCCTACAACTGTCGGGTTCGACTATTTTTATGGGATAGCCGCATCATTGGATATGCCCCCGTACGTATATGTTGAAAATGACCGGCCAACAGCGATACCCGACCACATAACTTCAGGAAAGGGCATGGAGATGTGGAGAGAAGGTCCTACCGCACCGGATTTTGAACACAGAAAGACGCTTTCCCATCTGATAGACAAGGCGGTTGCGTATATCAACAGCAGGAGTGATGACAAACCGTTTTACCTGTATCTTCCGTTACCGGCACCGCATACTCCAATTGTACCGGATAAGCCGTTTCAAGGCAAATCAGGATTAAACCCTTATGGTGACTTCGTGATGGAAGTTGATCACATGATCGGCAGAATCGTTGAAGCACTGACAAACAATGGAATAGAAGAAAACACACTGCTGATTTTCACCGCGGATAACGGCTGTAGTCCCATGGCCAATCTAGAAGAATTGGAGGATAAGGGACATTATCCCAGTTATATCTATCGCGGTTATAAAGCGGATTTATACGAGGGGGGCCATCGTATTCCATGTATCGTACAATGGCCGGCGCGCATAAAACCCCACACGGTGGACCAGACCATCTGCTTGACAGATTTCATGGCGACATTCGCGGCTATAACAGGTTACGAGATCGGTGATAATGAGGCGGAAGACAGTTACAATTTACTGCCTTTGCTGACAAATATTTCCGAACAGGAAACAATACGCGAAGCCACCGTTCATCATTCCATTGACGGTGAGTTTTCCGTATGCCGCGGCGATTGGAAATTGTTATTATCGCCCAGTTCCGGAGGGTGGAGTTTTCCACACCCCAGGGAAGACTCTGTCATTATAAAATCATTGCCTGAAATTCAACTGTATCATCTCAAGACAGATCCGGGAGAAACAAAAAATATATATAGAGAAAAACCGGAAATTGTCAGAGAGATCAGAGATATTCTGATTCGGTATATCAGGGATGGTCGCAGCACCCCGGGTGCCCCACAGAGGAATGAAGGAGACCAGGAATGGAGTGACAATCTTATCGAGAACTGGATGAAAATTACGAATTGAGAATAGCATGCTTATTTCATTAAACAAAAGCAAAAAAAATCACATGAAAAACAGGATATTATTCGGAACGCTTCTGATAATAACAGTTGCCCTGCTATCATGTCAACATCAAGCTCACGAGACAGAATGGGAACTGGTTTGGGAAGATGACTTCGACAGAAGCGATATTTTCTCAACCGGGGAGTGGCGTAAAATTAACAGGGAATACCCTACGCCAGATTGGATGTTCCATATAAGCGATTACGAAGGCTGCTTTGACATTGTAAACAGCACCGTATCTTTAAAGGGCCTGGTCAACACGTACGTACCCGAAGATACCGCGAAGTTTTTAACCGGAGGTATTACGACAAAGGGACTGAAATCGTTCCAAAACGGACGTATTGAGGTGAAAGCAAAACTTCAAGCTGGGAAAGGAGCGTGGCCTGCCATCTGGCTGTTACCCGATGAAGGAGGCTGGCCTGAAGGTGGCGAGATTGACATCATGGAACGACTTCATCATGATGACTTTATTCACCAAACCATTCACTCCTCCTACACGGTACACTTAAAAAAGACCGAGTTCCCTCCTCACCATACAACGGTACCGTTTGATGCAAGCCAGTTTAATATCTTCGCCGTAGAACTGGGACCAGACAGTATAGCGTGGTTTGTGAACGATCTGCATACCTTCACTTACCCGAGGCTAAAAGATGAATTTGCAGAACAGAACAGCCAATATCCTTTTGACAGGCCCTATCATCTAATTATCGATATGCAACTGGGAGCAACCTGGATGCCACCCGTTGAAAAGGATGATTTGCCTGTGGAAATGCTGATTGACTGGGTGAGATTCTACCAAAAAAAAGATATAGGTTCTATACACTCTAATATAAAAAATCACTAATCATATGAAACGAGACGCGTGGATATTAATCGCTTGGCTATGCGCATCAATGTTACTAGCTCAGCATAATGTGAATTACGACGAGGAGAAAGTACCCAAGTACGTGCTACCTGAACTGCTGCAACTGCAAAATGGGGAAAAGGTAACGAGTGTCGAGCAGTGGGAAAAACAGCGGAGACCCGAAATCATGGAGCTGTTTGCATCGGAGGTGTACGGGCGAACACCAACGGATCGAATTAAAGTTACCTACGAAACGATCACTGAAAATCCGAACGCGTTGAAGGGTAAAGCAACCACCCGGCAAGTGCGGTTTACCTTTTCGAGTGAGGGTGAGAATGGGGACAAAGGTAGGAATGGAAGCGTGAGCGAGGACGAAACGAGGGAGGCGATCCTACTGCTCTACATCCCCAACAAGCGCAAGGGAAAAGTACCGGTCTTCGTGGGATACAACTACAACGGGAACCATAGCATCACCCATGACATCAAGGTACTATATCCTCCCACGCTTCACCTGGTAGAGGAGCTGGGTAGTCCCGCATGGGAGCGGGACAATCAAACCCGTCGGTGGCCGCTCGAGATAATCATTGACCGGGGGTATGCCATTGCAACGATGTGTTACCATGATATTTTTCCAGATAACCCTAGCATGAAGGAGAGGAGCGTAATCCCACTATTCACCGGGTACTCTTCCAACAACAGGCCTACCAACGAGAAGACAGGATCGGGTTCCACCGGGACAACGGGACAAGACAGCAGTCAGAGTGCTTCCGACGAGTGGCAGGCCATCGGCGCGTGGGCATGGGGATCGAGCCGAATTGTGGACTACCTGGAAACACAAAAAGAGATAGATAGCGATAAAATCGCCATCATGGGACACTCGCGCCAGGGCAAGGCCGCCTTGTGGGCGGGTGCGCAAGACGAGCGCTTTAAGGTGGTAATATCCAACGATTCGGGTTGCGGGGGCGCCGCACTCTTCCGGAGGGAGTTCGGGGAGACCATCGAAATCATCAACAATACTTTCCCGCACTGGTTCTGCGATAACTTCCAAAAGTACAACAAGCGGGAGCCGTCATTACCGATTGACCAGCATCAACTAATCGCCCTGATAGCACCCCGAAAAGCGTACGTGGCCAGCGCCAATGAGGACCTGTGGGCCGATCCCAAGGGGGAATTCTTATCTGCCTACCACGCGGGACCGGTCTATCGCCTCTATGCCCTATCGGCGATTGACTCGGATACCATGCCGAAACTGCACGCACCCATCATGGAGGATATAGGGTATCACATACGGGCGGGAAAACATGATGTAACCGATTACGATTGGAAATGTTACCTCGATTTCGCTGATAAACATTTCAAAAAATGACGCATGACATCTTTATTTTGGTTATATTTGCTTACATTTGTAAAGCACATACCCTGTAAAATGTCATAATTATGAACCTTATCGACTATCCTGCGGAGCCATTCCGTATCAAATCGGTAGAACCTGTTAAAATGCTTCCGCGTAAAGAGCGGGAGCGAGTGATTAAAGAGGCGGGATACAACACCTTCCTTGTCCCAAGCGAGGATGTGTATATCGACCTGCTGACCGATAGCGGGACCAACGCCATGAGCGACAGGCAATGGGCCGGGATGATGCTGGGTGATGAGGCATACGCGGGCAGCCGCAACTTCAGCCACCTGGAAGAGACGGTGCGGGACATCTTTGGCTTCCCTTACCTGGTACCCACACACCAAGGGCGAGGAGCGGAAAACCTGCTGTCGCAAATCGCGATCAAGCCAGGACAGTACGTTCCGGGAAACATGTACTTCACCACCACCCGGTACCACCAGGAACGAAACGGGGGCACGTTCGTGGATATCATCCGTGATGAGGCACACGATGCCTCGCTAAGCATCCCCTTTAAAGGGAACATCGACCTCGACAAGTTGCAACGACTTATCGATGAGAAAGGGGCGGAGAACATCGCGTACGTCTGCCTGGCAGTAACGGTCAACCTGGCTGGTGGACAGCCGGTCTCGATGAAAAACATGAAGGAGGTACGGGAGCTAACTAACCGGTACGGTATCAAGGTTTTCTACGACGCTACCCGATGCGTGGAGAACGCCTTCTTTATCAAGGAACAGGAAGAGGGCTACGGTGATAAGACCATTCGTGAGATCGTGCGGGAGATGTTTAGTTACGCCGACGGTTGCACCATGAGCGGTAAAAAAGATTGCCTAGTCAACATTGGTGGCTTCTTGTGCATGAACGACGAGAAGCTGTTCGAGAAAGCGAAAGAGCTGGTGGTCGTCTACGAGGGGATGCCGTCATACGGGGGAATGGCCGGACGCGATATGGAGGCAATGGCGATTGGGCTCAAGGAGGCGGTGCAGTACGAATACATTGAGCACCGGGTAAAACAGGTGAGGTACCTGGGGGACAAACTGCGGGAAGCGGGTATCCCGATTGTTGAGCCGACCGGCGGCCACGCCGTATTTGTCGACGCGAGGCGCTTCTGCCCGCACCTCACGCAAGATCATTTCCCGGCCCAGAGCCTTGCGGCAAACCTCTACCTGGAGTCGGGTGTTCGCTCCATGGAACGGGGTATCGTCTCGGCGGGACGCGATAAAATCAGCGGCGACCATCATCGACCCAAGCTAGAGACGGTACGCCTCACCATCCCCCGCCGCGTGTACACCTACCGGCACATGGATTTAGTGGCGGCGGCGGTTCAATCGCTGTACGAGAAAAGCGAGACCATCAAGGGGCTCCGTTTCGTGTACGAGCCCAAGCAGCTACGGTTCTTTACCGCTCGGTTCGAAGAGATTTAAAGGATTGGGGAAGTCAGGGAACTAGGGAACGGGGAACGGGGAACGGGGAACGGGGAACCAGAAGAACTGGAAGAACTGGGGAACCGAAGAGTTCAGCCAATTAAAAGACGTTGGGAACCAGGAGTTGAGCAACTTAAGAAATTCGGCTCCACTCGTAGCGGTTACCACCCAATCGGTCGAGCTGCTGCTTGAGCACGTGGTGCTGGGGTTGCTCCAGCCGGGGATCGCCCGTGATTACCTCCTCCGCGATCTCCCTGGCACGGTAGAGGATGGCGCTATCGCGCACGATATCGGCGATACGCAAGTCAAACGGAATACCGCTCTGCTGGGTACCTTCCAAGTCGCCCGGGCCACGCAGCTTCAGGTCGGCCTCCGCGATCACGAAGCCGTCACTGCTCTCCGTCATGATCTTCATCCGCTCGCGGGTATCGGACGACATCTCGTAGGGCGTGATCAAAACGCAGTACGACTGATCGGCGCCCCGCCCCACCCTGCCCCGCAGCTGGTGCAGCTGGGAGAGGCCAAACCGCTGCGCACTCTCTATAACCATCATGCTCGCGTTGGGCACGTTAACCCCCACCTCGATCACGGTAGTGGAGACCATGATCTGCGCCTCGTTCGCGACGAACTGCCGCATCACCTCCTCCTTTTCGGCTGGCTTCATCCGCCCGTGCATCTTGATGACCGAAAACTCGGGGAAAGCCGCCTTCACATGCTCGTAGCCCTCCTCCAAATTCTTTAGGTCGAGCTTCTCGCTCTCCTCAATTAACGGGTAAACGATATAGACTTGCCGGCCCGCCTGAAGCTGCCCGCGGACGAACTGGTAGAGCGCACCCCGTTTCTTGTCGTACCGGTGAAGCGTCTGCACCGGTTTACGACCTGGCGGCAGCTCATCGATCACCGACACCTCAAGGTCGCCATACACCGTCATGGCCAATGTCCGGGGTATGGGCGTCGCCGTCATCACCAGCACGTGGGGCGGCCGCTTGTTTTTCTTCCAAAGCTTCGCACGCTGCGCCACGCCAAAGCGGTGCTGCTCATCGATCACCACGAAGCCAAGGTTATGAAACTGTACCTCATCCTCAATCAACGCGTGTGTGCCGATCAAGATATCGACCTCACCCGATTGAAGTCCTTCGTGAATCTGCTCCCGCTCCTTTTTCCTCGTTGACCCGGTCAGTAGCTCCACCCGCACGTTCATCCCCTTCAGCATCTGCCGAAAGGTGTCGAAATGCTGGTAGGCAAGTATCTCGGTGGGTGCCATCAGACAGGCCTGGAAACCGTTATCGAGCGCGATCAGCATGCACATGATGGCCACCACGGTCTTGCCGCTGCCCACGTCGCCCTGTAACAAGCGGTTCATCTGCTTCCCCGACGCGGTATCGCGCCGTATCTCCTTGATCACCCGCTTCTGCGCACGGGTCAGCGGGAACGGCAACTTCCGCTCGTAAAACGTGTGAAGGCAATCACCCACCTTCGAGAAGAGGAAACCCTTCAACTTCTCCTTCCGCTCGGCCGTGTACCGTGCAATATTGAGCTGGATATAGAAAAGCTCCTCGAACTTGAGGCGAAACTCGGCACGCCGCAGCAAAGCGGCCGTCTTTGGGAAGTGGATATTTTCGATGGCATTGTGAAACGGCATCAGCTTGGCTGCACAGATCACGTCAGGCGACAACGTTTCGGGGAGGGGCGACTTGATCAACCCGAATGCATTCTCGATGATCTTCTGCATCGCCTTGGAGTTGAGGTAGTGGTTTTTCATCTTCTCCGTGGTGTTGTACATCGCCATCAACCCCGTCGGTGCATCCTCCTCGTTCATAAACGGGTCGATCTCGGGGTGGGCGATATTCCACCGGTTATTGAAGAGGGTGGGTTTACCAAAAACGATATACTCCTGGTTCACCTTGTACTTCCCTTCTATATATCGAATACCTTGGAACCAAACTAAGTCCACGAACCCCGTGCCATCGGTGAAGTGTGCCACGAGCCGCCTGCGCCGACCCTCGCCAAACGTCTCAAACGAAGTAATCCTTCCTTTCAACTGGATGTAGGCGACCGACTGGTCAATTTCATGGATATAGTAGACCCGGCTTCGGTCAATATAGCGATAGGGATACCACCGCAGCAGGTCACCCACGGTAAAAACGCCGATCTCCTTGCCGAGGATATCGGCGCGCTTGGGGCCTACGCCCGGTACAAACTGAATATCGTTTTGAAGGATGCTCATGCTACCAAGCGAAGAGGGGGTAGCCCTTCATCGTCCGGTTCACCTGCTCTTTAACGCTCCTAACCACCTTGTCGTCTTCCGGGTTAGATAGCACATGATCAATCATCTCCACCACCTCGCCCATCAACTCCTCCTTGGCACCCCGGGTAGTGATGGCGGCAGATCCAAAGCGAAGACCGGAGGTCTGGAAGGGACTTCTGTCGTCAAAAGGTACCATGTTCTTGTTGGTGGTAATATTGACTGCCACCAGCAGGTCCTCAGCCACCCGACCCGTGAGGTTCGGGAACTTGCGGCGAAGGTCCACCAGTACGATGTGGTTATCCGTCCCATTGGATACCACCTTGTAGCCCTTATCCATGAACGCGCTGGCCAAGGCGGCCGCGTTCTTCTTTACCTGCGTTTGATACAGCTTGTAATCGGGCTGAAGAGCCTCATGGAAAGCCACTGCCTTGGCCGCGATAACGTGCTGCAACGGTCCCCCCTGCATACCGGGGAACACCGCGGAGTCGAATATGGCCGACATCATCCTGGTCTCCCCCCGTGCCGTTTTCACTCCCCACGGGTTTTCAAAATCTTTCCCCATCAAGATGATCCCGCCACGTGGACCACGCAGCGTCTTGTGGGTCGTGGAGGTAACCACGTGCGCGTATTTAACCGGGTTATCGAGCTTCCCCGCGGCGATCAACCCCGCCGGATGAGCCATATCGACCAGGAAGATGGCCCCCACCTCATCCGCTATACGCCGTATCCGCGCGTAATCCCAATCGCGACTGTAGGCCGACGCACCGCCAATAATCATCTTGGGCCGCTCGGAACGAGCCAGCGACTCCAGCTGGTCATAATCCACCCGCTCATCATCCTCCCGCACGCTGTACGCGACGGGGCGATACATGATACCGGAAAAGTTGACCGGTGATCCGTGCGTCAGGTGTCCCCCGTGCGACAAGTCAAGCCCTAAGAAGGTGTCTCCCGCTTGCATGCAAGCCAAGAAGACGGCCGCGTTGGCCTGTGCGCCCGAGTGAGGCTGTACGTTTGCCCATTCAGCGCCGTAGAGCTCTTTCACCCGCTCTATCGCCAACTGCTCGGACTCGTCCACCACTTCGCAACCACCGTAATAGCGTCTGCCAGGGTACCCCTCGGCATACTTGTTGGTCAATACCGACCCCATGGCACGCCTCACTTGGTCGCTCACGAAGTTTTCCGACGCGATCAACTCGAACCCTTTCAACTGGCGCTCGTGTTCCCGCTCGATAATATCAAAAATTAGCTTATCTTGCTTCATTGTTTCATCTCTTAAATTGATAACAGAGGTTGATAATGGGTACAAAGATACAGTTTTTCCCGTTGATTCGCCTTTTATCGGGCAATAAATAAAGCGGGATGATCCTGTATGAAAATCCCGTTTTTTTAAGTAGCTTTGTGCGATGAATAAAGAGAGCAAGATATACGTCGCCGGGCACCGGGGACTGGTAGGTTCCGCCATCTGGAATAACCTCTTGTCAAAGGGGTACACCAACCTGATTGGCCTGTCGAGCCGGGAGCTGGACCTGATGGATCCACATGCCACGAAGGAGTTTTTCGATCGGGAACAACCGGAGTACGTGATCCTCGCGGCCGCCCACGTTGGCGGTATCGTGGCGAACAACACTTACCGGGCCGACTTTATCTACCGGAACCTGCAGATTCAAAACAACGTGATTGGCGAAAGTTATCGCCACGACGTTAAAAAGCTGCTCTTCTTAGGCAGCACATGCGTCTACCCGCGCGAAGCTCCCCAACCGATGCAAGAGGACTCCCTCCTCACCAGCCCCCTGGAGTACACCAACGAACCTTACGCCATCGCGAAGATTGCCGGACTTAAGATGTGCGAAAGCTTCAACATCCAGTACGGCACCAACTACATCGCGGTCATGCCGACCAACCTATATGGCCCCAACGATAACTTCGACTTGGAAAAGAGCCATGTCCTTCCAGCGATGATACGCAAAATTCACCTGGCCAATGCCTGGCTGAAAGATGACTGGAGAACTATCAGAAAAGATATTGACCGGCGACCGGTAGAAAGGCTCTCTAGCGATGCCCCGCGACGGGATATCGAGAGGATACTGCAAAAACACGGTATCTACAAAGATCGCGTCGTGTTATGGGGGACGGGAACACCAAGACGGGAGTTCCTCTGGAGCGAGGAGATGGCCGATGCCTGCGTTTTCATCATGGAACACGTGAACTTCAGCGACCTGGCACAAGGCATGACCGAGGTAAAGAACTGTCACATCAACATCGGGACAGGGAAAGAGATTACCATTCGGGAACTCTCGTCCATCATCCAGGAGACCATCGGCTACGAGGGGGAGATTCGGTTCGACAAGAGTAAACCGGACGGAACACCCAGAAAGCTGACCGATGTATCGAAGCTCAACTCGCTGGGGTGGCGACACACCATTGACGTGGAGGAGGGAGTGAAACGGCTATACGATTGGTATACCGGTTCGATATAGTCCTCGCACCCCTTTCACCTACTCCCTATCATACCGTACCATTCGCTTGACCAGCGCACTCCCAACTACTTGATCCTCTTCACGTAATCCATATCGTGACGCACCATCCGCCTGACCAGCTCGGGGAAAGGGGTCTTTGATGGGTCCCATCCCAAGAGGGTACGTGCTTTGGTGGGATCACCCAACAGCTGCTCCACCTCGGTCGGACGGAAGTACTTGGGATCGACCTCCACTACCACCTGGCCCGTCTCCACGTTGATTCCCTTCTCCTCAACACCCTCTCCTTCCCAGCGGAGAGTAATACCCGCCTCTTGAAACGCGAGATCACAAAACTCCCGCACGCTGTGCATCTTGCCAGTAGCGATCACGAAGTCCTGGGGGACGTCGTGCTGCAGCATCCGCCACATACACTCTACGTAATCAGGTGCGTAGCCCCAATCGCGTTGCGCATTCAAGTTACCCAGGTAAAGCTTATCCTGCAAGCCCTGCGCAATCCGGGCGGCGGCCAGCGTGATTTTCCGGGTAACGAAGTTCTCCCCTCGTCGCTCGCTCTCGTGATTAAATAGGATCCCATTCACCGCGAACATCCCGTACGCCTCCCGGTAGTTCTTGGTGATCCAGAAGCCGTACAGCTTGGCCACCCCATACGGGCTGCGGGGATAAAAGGGGGTATCCTCGTTTTGTGGCACCTCATGTACCTTCCCGTACAACTCGGAGGTGGATGCCTGGTAGATCCGGGTTTTATGGTGTAAACCGAGGATACGCACCGCCTCGAGTAGCCTCAGCGTTCCTACCGCGTCGACCTCGGCCGTGTACTCCGGCACATCAAAGCTCACCTTCACGTGACTCTGAGCCGCTAAGTTGTATATCTCATCGGGTTGAATAGACTGGATCACGCGGATAAGTGAGCTGGAGTCGGTCATATCAGCATAATGCAGATCGAGGGCCCGTCCCCGCTTCATATCACGTACCCACTCCTCAAAGTAGAGGTGCTCGATTCGCCCGGTATTGAACGAGGAGGAGCGGCGTAAGGTACCGTGTACCTCGTACCCTTTCTCGATCAACAATTCTGCCAAATAAGAACCATCTTGTCCCGTGACTCCGGTAATTAACGCAACTCTCTTCATATTTTAAAAAATCCGCCGTTTGATTATAATATATATATTGTTGTTTTTCTGTTAAACTTTTTCACGCCAAAAGTTTGACTCTCTTAATCTCTTCCCGTATCTCTGTTATCACTTCGGGATTTACTATTGTTTTCTTTCCGCTATCTGAAATTGAGAATATATAAAAAAACTCCCCGCCAAACTTCTCTTTAAATTTTTGGTGAGACTTGAGTTGTATCTTTTGTTCCTTGAATATTTCAGGGAGCTGTATTCCTTTGTTGACGGGTTTTATTTGTATGCCGATATAATGATTGTTTACGTGAATGAAAAAATCCACATTGTAAAGCCTATCCCATTCGTCAGAGGCAGGTTCAATTTTATAGTCAATTATTTCCTGTTGAAGTTGTCCGTAGATTGTTTTTATTTCTGTTACGTAGCCCTGGTAAGTGCGGTTAATTACCATTTCCAGCATGTAGTTAATGCAGTCTTGCTCCGTAATCTCTTCAACTTCAGCTACAATTACTTCGGTAATTTTGATATAGAGTTTTTTGCCCAATTCAACGATATGCTCTTTCGGTCTTACATTTGAAAAGTAATATTCCTCCCATTCAGCTATATTAGTGGGGCTACATTTTCTTATACTTTCAGATGTTGCTCCAACATTTCTTTTAAAGTTGAGCTGAAAACGATTCATTGCACTATTTAGTATCCACTCTTTTGCCATTTCTGTTTAGTTTAAATTTTGTTTGTGAACCATTTTACCCGTCTTTTTTTAAGGAAATCTATTATTGGATTGTGTTGAGTTTTATAAATTTTTCCCTGTATTTATAATTTGACAGTGTGTCTGGTTGAGCTAAACCCTGTTTTATCAGGTGTGCATTTAAGAATGTCCTGTTTTTTAAATACAAGTAACATAGCAAATTAGACTCGTTGTCATATTTTTGGCTGTCAAATTTTAAAAAAACTTTTTGTCCTTTGGTTTTGTCAACAAGGAATTTTTCAGCTTGTGATTTTTGGGAAAGATCTTCTT
This sequence comes from Petrimonas sp., assembly GCA_012839475.1. GTDB lineage: Bacteria > Bacteroidota > Bacteroidia > Bacteroidales > Dysgonomonadaceae > Proteiniphilum. Next base: position 134,390 of record DUNG01000034.1, read on the forward strand.
TAACTCCTATAAGTCTAATGGTTATACCAGAATCTAGTACGAGAATCTCCGGACTGATCACCTTTGTTACCGTGTAATACTGCTGTTTCGTTGGACTTTCTTTGCTGATTTTTGAACCAAACTGCAACTTTTTAGGATCAATCTTTTTATCCATTGCCTGAAAATCCACAAAGCGGTAAGGCAATCCTTCAAACTCCCTGTCAAAATCTAAATCAAGCTCAACCCGATCTTCTAAAAAATGATACTCTGTGCCTGCTATATCTGTCTGGTTGACGTTCAACTTCTGTTTGATGATGTTTACATAATCCTTGTTGATTTCATACCCTATCGAGTTTCTGCCCAGATTTTTGGCGGCTAAGGATGTTGTCCCGCTGCCCAAAAAGGGATCAAGAACCGTCTCACCTTTAAAAGCGAACATTTTAATTAACCTTTTGGGTAACTCCTCGGGAAACATGGCGAGGTGATCTTGTTGCTTTGCACCGGCAAAATTCCAGTGTCCGGCAAAATATTGGCGCCACTCCTCTATTGTTAATTTCGACGCCTCTTTAATCTCTTTGCTCACTTTGACAGAGGGTCTGCCCAGTTTTTTAAAAATCAGTATAAATTCATAATCTATAGAGATGATACCGTTTCTGGGGGTCGGGTAACTTCCCATTAGGGATGCACCGCCGGTCGTATTTGTGGTTGTCTGCTTTTGCCAAATAATAGCCCCCATATAATCAAAACCTATGCTCTCGCAAAATTTTATGATTTCGGTTCTGATAGGAATCACTTTATACCTGCCGTAATATACTGCCCTTGCAAATTGATCGCCAATATTTATACAGAGACGGCAACCGTTGTCTAAAACCCTGTAACACTCTTTCCATACTAGGTTGAGATTGTTGATATATGTTTCGTAATCATCGTTGTACCCTATTTGCTCATCGCTTCCATAATCTTTCAGTTGCCAATATGGAGGGGAAGTAATAATGAGTTGTACAGAACGATCATTAACGAGACTCATCTTTCTGCTATCACCCGTAACTATTTTATGTATCGTTTTCATTCGATTAGTTTATCTTTGCACGTTGCATCTTGACTTTCGCCTTTGAGTATTTAGCCCTTTATTCTACTGTAGCAGAAACTCAAACAGGCAACTCAAACAAGGTCCTTCAACAGCGGGGCTCGCCTATCTTTCTCGGAGAGTATAATCTCATCGGTCGCAAGCAACCAGTCGATTTTCAATTCGGGATCATTCCAAAGCAGCCCTCCCTCATACTCCGGCATATAATAATTATCACATTTATATTGAAAAATCGCCTCCTCGCTCAGGACGATAAAGCCGTGAGCGAATCCCTTTGGTATAAAGAGTTGCCATGTGTTTTCCCCCGAGAGCCTCACCGCGACATGCTCACCAAAGGTGGGAGAATCCCTTCTGATATCCACGGCCACGTCCAGCACCTCACCCCTCACGACCCTTACCAGCTTGGCTTGGGCGTAGGGGGCTTTCTGAAAATGAAGTCCCCTTAAAACACCGCGTGTCGACATGCTTTCGTTGTCTTGAACGAAAATGACGTTGCCCACCTTTTCGTTAAACACCCGTTTCGAATAGGACTCGAAAAAGTACCCCCGTTTATCGGTAAAAACCTTTGGCTTGAGGATTACCACCCCCTCTATAGCTGTTCGTTCGATTTGCATGCGAAACGCTCTTTTATTATACACTCGTAATAATCTCGTGTTAACCCCTTGCCGTGAATACCCGCCTTCACTTTCGCGGGTTTTTCAACCTGCAAGTCAACATTCTTCATCAATATTCCTGTAACAGATCGGGCCTACGCTTTTTAGTCCGTTCGAGCGACTGCTCATGCCGCCACTCGGCAATCTTACGCTCATGTCCCGACAACAACACCTCGGGCACCTTCCACCCTTTATATTCCGCCGGGCGGGTATATACGGGCGGTGCCAACAGCCCATCCTGAAACGAATCGGATAGGGCTGATTGCTCGTCACCAATAGCCCCGGGAATAACCCTCGCGACCGCATCGGCAATCATGGCGGCCACCAGCTCACCACCGGTAAGGACAAAGTCACCTATAGAGAGCTCCCTCGTCACGAGATGTTCCCGCACCCGGTAGTCCACCCCCTTGTAATGGCCACACAAGATAATCAGGTTTTTCATGAGCGAGAGCTCATTCGCCGTACTTTGGGTAAACGGTTCGCCATCGGGCGAGGTGAAAATCACCTCATCATACTCCCTTTGCGATTTCAGGTGGCTGATGACCCGGTCAATCGGCTCTACCTGCATCACCATGCCCGCCTCACCCCCAAAGGGATAGTCATCTACCCTCCTGTGCTTATCGAGGCTATAATCCCGCAGGTTATGCAGGTGAAACTCCACCAGTCCCTTCTCCCGCGCCCGCTTCATAATGGAATTTTGAATGGCGCCTTCGATAATTTCAGGAAAAACGGATACAATATCTATACGCATATTTCAGGTTGCACAAACGATTCAATGAGTTCCCGTTAAAGGTAATCAATCGCCTTCTCTAAACTTACCGAGTGGGATCCCTTTAACAGGATATAGTGACGGGTTATCGGCTCTTTCTGAAGCCTTTCAATTAGCTCCTCCACCCTGTCATACACCTCGTAGTAGGGTTTTATTAAAGGAAATTTCCGAAACAGCTTTCCCACTAATATCACTTTACCCATTGGCTGTTCAGCGAGGAAGTCGAGCAAATACTGGTGCTCCTCCATCGCCATCTCCCCCAGCTCTTTCATCTCGCCAATCACCACCATTTTCGGCAGGGAGGTGGGAATGGTAGCGAAGAACTCCAGCGATGCCTTCATGCTGGTAGGGTTCGCGTTGTACGTATCGATGATCAGGTCGTTCCTCGCGGTTCGTTTAAACTGGGAGCGATGATTCACCGGCTCGTACTCCTCAAGCGCGGCACTAATTCGGTCGGCGTTGATGCCGAAAAATTTGCATACCGCCACGGCCGAAATCGCGTTATCGAAGTTGTATTCACCTACAAGCCGGGTCTTCACCCGGAAGGAGCGGTCAAAAAAGTTCCAGTCGAACTCCATAAAAGGTGTCGCATCCACCAGGTTTCCTGAAGCGAACAGCGTGGGGTCGTTCTTCCCGTACAATATGCGGTCCATTCCCTCCGAGTGATCGACCAGGTAGGGGTTGTCCTTGTTGACAAACACCTTTCCCCCGCTTTCACGGATGTACTCGTACAGCTCACACTTGGCGCGAATCACGTTTTCAAACGATCCAAACCCTTCCAAATGCGCCTTACCCACGTTGGTAATCAACCCGTAGTTGGGTTTGGCAATCTCACACAGCTCCTTGATCTCCCCCAGGTGATTCGCTCCCATCTCGACCACCCCTATCTCATGGGTTCTATTCATCGTGAGTAGGGTGAGCGGCACCCCAATATGGTTATTAAAGTTCCCTTGGGTATAGGCCACCTTGAACTCCCTGGTAAGACCTATGGCTATCAGCTCCTTCGTGGTGGTTTTCCCATTGGTGCCAGTAATAGCGATGATAGGGATTTTCAGCTTTTCGCGGTGGTAAGTCGCCAAATTTTGGAGGGTTGTCAGCACGTTATCCACACGGATGATCCGCTCGTCCTCTACCCCATCCACCTGCTCATCGACCACGGCGTAAGCACAACCGGCCTTTAATGCCTCACCCGCGAAGAGGTTACCGTTAAACCGTTCACCCTTTAAAGCAAAGAAGATAGAGCTCTTGGGACACATCCGCGAGTCGGTGGTAACCACAGGATAATTAAGGAAAATAGCGTGCAGTTCCGGTATCTTCATAACTTAACTACGCCCTTGATAGCCTTATAATCCAAGCTTCTTGGCAATAGAGGTTGGTAACGCCTTTTTATTAAGCACGATGCTCATGGTCTTATATTTCACGAAGGGAAACGAGGCGTACCACAACCCTTTGTAGGGCCCGGTTTCACCCCAAGAGTTCTTCACCATAAAGAAAGGATTCCCTTTTTGGTCTTGCGCTATACCATAAATCTGCATGCCATGGTCGTCGGTCGTTTCGTACCGGTCATAAGCCACTTGTCTCATCTCTTGCGTGATGTTCTTTTCAGCCAGCAACTCAACCCCTACCCGTGCCCTTAAGTCAGCGTCTCTCTCCCGTGCAGATTGCCCCAGCCATCTCTCCTGATCGGAGCCCGCGTTCTCAGGTGCATTCTCGTCGGGTACGATCGCGATGCCAGACCGCGAAAAGCCGACCTCGCTCACGTCAGAAGCCCACGCGATGGTATATCCCTCCATGATGGCATGCTCCATCACCTCCATGAACTCATCGATGGGCAAATTATAGGAGAGTGCCCAACGCCAATTATCCGGCACTTCAACAGGAAAGGCGGTGTAAAAGGGATGATGCGTATATGAAGTGAGGGAAATGTAATCCTCTTGCTTCAACCCCAGCCAATCCCTAAACGAGTGGGCATCGTACTCCTTGCCCTCGTAGACGAATGTTTCAGGCACCTCCCCCAGATAGGTGTCCAGGATGGCTGAGAATCCCTCGAGCCAGACAGGGGTGAAGCTACTAGCGCTCATGATGCCATCCATGTACCCCTTGAGCACTCTGTCCAACTCTCCATGGTTGTGCGTTTCAGAGCCATAATTCAATCCCCGGTACGCCTCCTCAGGGAGAATACCGAAGTCATCCAAGGTTTCCACCACATCGGCAAAAGAGCCACCCGCGGCGAAATTCAAGTGGCCATGAAGCCGGGCATATTTGACAGCTTGGTCTTCGTAATTCCGCCGAACGATATACATCTCCGAGAGGTCAAACTCCCCTTTTCCCATCCGGATAAGTTCAGATTCAAGTAGCCCAACACCTGAGAAGCTCCAGCAGGTACCGCTACTAGACTGATTTTTCACGGGCGTGATCGGGTTCTCCTTAATCACGCTGAATTCATAGCCATTTTGAGCGGTCAGGAAAAAAGCCGCCAGGGCCAGTGTAAACAGTAAAATATATCTCTTCATACAATCAAGTTTATTTGTTGACAAATATAGTTTAAATGGGCGACTTTACACGCTTTTTCGTCCACCTATTCCCTAAAAAGTCGAAAAATAGCGTATCTTTACACCCGCTGGGGGCTCGCTGGAGGCTATTCAATTGCACGAACAGGTTGCTTAAGCGATTATGCATTCAGTCAACCTGCACGTTTTGGACTACATCTTTATTAACACTATTCACATTATGGATGATATAAAACCGAGGCAAAGAAAAAGCAAGAAAATACTCCGGTGGTTCCTCTTCATCCTCCTGATGTCACTGGCCGCTTTCATTTACGTTCGCTACTACTACGTATTTGGCACGGGGGTAAAATCGGGGGAGCTAAACTATCTGGTATACAAGGGGGTGATATTTAAAACCTACGAGGGGAAATTAATCCAGTCAGGATTTCGCGCTGATAAGCCGGAGGGGTTCCAGTCCAACCAATTCGACTTCTCGGTGGTGGACGAGAAACTCGCGAAGGAGTTGATGCTGCTGGGGGGCAAGCATGTGCAGTTGCATTACAAGGAGTATTTCGGAGCGCTCCCATGGCGCGGGTACACCAAGTTTATCGTGGACAGCATCGTCTCCGTTGAGGAACCTTTGGATCAAGAGTTGGAAAAGGAAATCACCCCTTACCTGTTGGAATCCCTGTAAAGAGGATTGAAGAATCACCAGAGTAAAAATAAGAAATGGGAAAAAAGCAACGCTTCTACGTCGTTTGGGAAGGCGCTCAACCGGGCGTCTACCATTCGTGGGAAGAGTGCAAGTCCCAGGTTCTTCACCATCCGAACGCCCTGTATAAATCGTTCGGCACGTTGACCGAGGCAGAGGCGGCCTACAAGGAGAATCCCTGGAGGCACCTTGGCAAACAAGGCAACGGGATGTCCCCTGGCAGTACGAGAAAACATGCGGTGCAAGAAGCATATCCAAGCGATCCTATTATCTCGAAGAGTATTGCCGTGGACGCTGCCTGTAGCGGCAACCCCGGCCCCATGGAGTACCGGGGTGTCTACGTTAGTGATGGAAGAGAGATCTTCCATTTTGGTCCCGTGGAGGAGGGCACCAACAACATCGGCGAATTTCTTGCCATCGTACACGCACTGGCCCTGTTAAAGCAGAAGGGAAGCAATCTCCCCATCTATAGTGACAGCATGAACGCGATCAAGTGGATCGAGAAGAAAAAGTGCAACACCAAGTTGGAGGTCACGGAACGAAACAAGGCCCTTTTCGAGTTGATAGACCGTGCCGAGAAATGGCTTCACGAAAATAGTTACCCCAACGCCATTCTCAAGTGGGACACCGAGAGGTGGGGCGAAATTCCCGCCGACTTCGGGAGGAAATAGATACTACTTAGGGGAACAGGTTACTCCTCCGACTCATCTTCATCCAAGAAGTAGGGTTTCGGGGGCTGCAGGTCGGGAAAGACCCTGCGTACGTTTGCCGCTACGGCCTCCGCGAACTCCTCCAATTCCATATTCAGAACCTGAGAGGCTTGCAGGTAGACATCGCGTATCGACATATCCCCCTCATCCGTCTCGCAAAAGAGACGGTCCATCGGGATGAGCGGAAGAGAATCGACGTTCAAGTTATCACCTATCGAAAATAGGAATCCCTCGTTGATAAGCCGCTTGGTTAGCTCTGGCCTGCTTCGGTACCCATGGATGATACTGGGCTGTGATGGTTTTAGCTCGCGGTATACATGAATAAGCTCCTCCCACGCTTTCACGCAGTGAATAATCAGTGGTTTGCGAAGCTTCTCGGCGAGCTCGATATGTTGCTTAAAAAGCGGGATTTGCACGTCAAATGAAGGTCCTTTCAGTCGGTCAATACCAGTCTCCCCAATAGCCACTATCCGTGGATTAGGGGCGATTTCCGTTAGGTAGGTCATCTGCGTTTCGCTCCCCTCGGAATACCACGGGTGAATGCCGCACGAGAAGGCGTGACGCCGGTGCGAATCTTTGGCTACCTCAAATTCAAGGGGATACACGTCGAAGATACACGAATGATAGGGGTCATCATTCTCCTCGAGTAAAATTTGGTGGGTGTGTACGTCGTAAAACTCCATACTTTTATTTTCTCAAATGTTGAGTCTCATCTCTCAATTATGTCCCGGCTAATCTTTCTCCGTTTTAAGCTTTACCTTAGGCTCGGGAACAGGATCGTACCCCTTTCCTCCCCAGGGGTGGCAGCTCAGGATACGCTTGGCAGCCAGGTAGGTGCCTTTGAACGGGCCATGCTTTTTCAAGGCATCGATCGTGTAGCGGGAGCACGATGGCGTATAGCGACAACTGGGCGGCAACAGGGGTGAAATAGCTGCCCTGTAAAAGTAAACGGGGATCAACAGGACCCACGTAATGGCTTTTCCTACCCATTTCAACATTTCTCTATACCGTTATCCAGTTGGGCAACCAGGGTGTTCAACGCCTTTCGCACCCCTTTCTCCACGATCGTGAAGTCAGCTATTCCCTCTTTCACGTAAATAAAAGCGATATCTATTCCCTTGTCCTCACGTAGCGCTATCGGATTCAAAATATGCTTATTCAATCGATACGCCTCTCGTGCGAGTCTTTTCACCCGGTTACGTTGTACCGCCGAACGAACCCTTTTCTTTGGAACCGTGATGAGTATCGAGGCAAGGGTTAGCGGGTACGGTACCCGCTCCAGGTAGATTACCCGAAAGGGGTAGGCCATAAAGGAGTTGCCCTGTGCGAAAAGTGTTTCAATCCTTCGTTTTCCTGTAACGCGCTCCTCCTTTGTAAACGTAAAGCGCTTTTCATCGTTCATAAAGCGGTTCGCTTACCGCGAATGAAACTTATGGTTCTCCTGTATAAAAGTCTCCAGTGCGGCCGTCATAGAGGGACAATCCGGCCGCGGCGCCTCACAGTCGAGCCTCAAGCCAGCCTCTTCAATCGCCTTAGCCGTAGAGGGTCCAAAACAGCCAATGGCCGCATCGCCCTGCACGTAGTCCGGGAACTTGCTACGCAAGGATTGAATTCCCAGGGGACTGAAGAAAATCATCATATCGTAATCCAGCGTCTCATCCTCCGGGAAGTCATTGCTCACGGTCCGGTACATCACCGACTTGGTATACCCTATCTTTTTTTCATCCAAAAAGTTAACCACCTCATCACTATGTTCTTCAGGCACGGGAAGGAGAAATTTCTCTTTCGAGTGCTTTGTGAAAGCATTGTTTAGCCCCTCAATTCTACCCGTTGGACTAAAGAAAATCTTCCGTTTCCGATAGACGATATATTTCTGCAAGTAGAGAGCGACCGTTTCCGATATGCAAAAGTACTTCATCGACTCGGGAACCGTGATCTTCATCTCTTCGCAAATGGAGAAAAACTTATCCACCGCGGTGCGGGCCGTGAAAATTATAGCCGTGTGATCCAGAATGTTGATTCGCTGCTGTCGGAACTCTTTCAACGAGACCCGATCGACCCTTATGAATGGATAAAAATGAATATCCACGTTGTACTTTTCCCCAATATCGTAATAGGGGGAGCGTTCGCTTTTAGGTTTAGGTTGAGAGATAAGAACCTTGTTGATTTTACGGACCTTCATACCAAGTAGTTTCCTGCAAAATTGACAATAGAACTCGCCCCTTTATATAACAGGATGTAAGGAGCGATTTCAGTGCCGCAAAGATACAAAATAAAATAGATTGGACCGACTTTATTCTTAACAAAAATATTTAATAGCCCGATGGCAACCGCAGTCCTGTTGATGAAAAAAAGCAACATCAGCAAGAGAAACATCGGGAACCTATATTCGGGTAGAAAAATAAATACCAGTGCAGGTAAGAAAAGGCACAGACCGAAAAGTTGCAAGTGGCCGTAATAGTGCCCCCTCCATCGTATCAAATCGGCAGTGAGGAAAAAAGAGGAAACAGCCCTGTAAGTTAAATACTTTAGTCCCGCAAAGAGGAAAAGCCCCAAGAAAACAAGGCTAAAGCCAACCAAGTAAGCGGTAGGTGCAAGAGAAACAGGAACTCGGGAAAGAAAGTAAACGAACAGAATGATGGCACCGATCAGGATGGTTTGAACGATCATGAAAACGCTTCCCCACACTTCGGAAGTGGTCACCTGCTTTTTTTGCCCGGGCGAAGCATCCCTTCGCAAGGAGAGCCTGTTTTTCAAGTTGATAAAGAACGTGCCCCGGGCATCACGAACCACCAGGGAAGACAATAGGAAGCAAAGCAGGAAAACAAGGAAAAGGGAGCTGGTCATCCAATCCGAAACGGGCAACGGCATCCCTACTCTTCCTGGTAAGGTGTTCTGCACTCCCGACAAAAGGGCAGGATCAATCGCGAAGAAAAGACCATCGCCCTCTAACGGCAAATAGTCGACACGCCCAAAGTCAAACTTCAGTGACTCGGGGCATACCACCGGCTCAGCCGCCCTCAAGTACAGGGAAAGCGAGTCTGGTATCGTATCGGTGAGGGCATGAAACACGGGCTTCGTACGTTTTACGCGAAGTTACTACTCTTTTTCGTCAACTCTCCTTTCATCTCCAAAGTTATTTCACTTTCAAGTCAGGCTGACGCATACTAAACAAACTGTTTTTCATGAAAGCAAACACCAACTAATCGCCATACTTAGATACATTACCGCTCCACTCGGAGGGATTTCGCAAAAGGGTTATCGCCTCCTCTGGCGTGGTCGCCACCTCCCACATCGCACGGAAACCATCATTCATGAACTTCTCGGCGATCATCTGGTCAAAAAACTGTAACAACTTATTGTAATACCCGTTCACGTTCAGGATAATGACGGGGTGCGTGTATAGGCCCAACTGTTTCCACGTGAGGATCTCGGCCAGTTCTTCGAGTGTTCCCAACCCACCGGGCAGTGCGATGGCAGCTTCCGACAGGTTCGCCATACACTCTTTGCGCTCATGAATGGTTTCAGTAATAATCGTTTCACTGAGTCGCTCATGGCACCAGCCTGCATCGACCATGAAGCGGGGAATAACCCCCTTCGTCGTTCCCCCATGTTGTATGATGGAATCGTTCAAGGCACCCATCAGCCCTTGGTTACCCGCCCCGTTTACACAGGTAATACCGTTCTCGGCAAGCAGTTGACCCAAACGTTGCGCGGCATCCAAGTACACCTCGCCCACCTCCCTACTTGAGGCACAGTAGACGACCACCGTCAACCCTTTCCCTCTCATAGATCAAACGCCTCCCTTAATGTGTCCACGAAGTCAAGCTTCTCCCAGGTGAAGAGCTCCACTTCGCACACTACTGGCCGGGACTTGTAGCGTGACGTGAACTCCTTCTGTATCACGCGTGGTTCACGCCCCATATGCCCGTACGATGCGGTTTCAACGTAAATAGGGTTACGCAACTTCAATCGCTCTTCGATGGCTTTGGGCCGCATATCAAACAGTTTGGCAATCTTCTCCGCGATCTCTGCATCGGAGGCATTCACCCTGCTTTTCCCAAAAGTATTGACGTAGATACTCATCGGTTGAGCCACCCCTATGGCATAAGAGACCTGGATCAGCACCTCGGGGGCAATCCCGGCCGCCACCATATTTTTCGCAATATGTCGGGCCGCGTAAGCCGCGGAGCGGTCCACCTTAGAGGGGTCTTTCCCCGAGAAGGCACCACCCCCGTGGGGTGCTTTACCCCCGTAGGTATCCACGATAATCTTGCGTCCGGTAAGCCCGGTATCACCGTGTGGTCCGCCGATTACAAACTTACCCGTCGGGTTCACGAAATAACGGATATCATCGTCAAATAACTTATGGATATCTCCCCGCTGTTTATACTGGTCACGCACCCGTGGGATCAGGATGGAACGTATGTCTGACTTGATGCGCGCTTGCATCCGCTTATCGGCTTCCAGAGCGGCTTCATGGGTGTCGTTCAAGGGCTGCTCAAACTCATCATGCTGCGTGGAGATAACGATGGTATCAATACGAAGCGGGGTGCCATCCGAAGCGTACTCCACCGTGACCTGCGACTTGGAGTCCGGGCGAAGGTAGGGCATCAATTCCGGTTCATTCTTACGGATATTGGCCAACTCTACCAACAGCGCGTGACTCAAGTCAAGCGGTAAAGGCATGTAGTTATCCGTCTCGTTGGTAGCGTAGCCAAACATCATCCCCTGATCACCCGCACCCTGTTCCATAGGATCCTCTTTCTGGTCGACCCCCCTGTTAATATCGTCCGACTGTTCGTGGATACTCGTGAAAACACCACATGAACGGGCTTCAAACTGATACTCGCTTTTGGTATAGCCTATTTTGGCAATCACCCCCCGGGCCACCTCAGCGACATCAACGTACGCCTTTGACTTCACCTCACCAGCTATAACCACCTGCCCAGTGGTGACCAATGTTTCAATCGCCACCTTCGACTCGGGATCATACGCCAGGAATTCGTCCAGTAAGGCATCGGATATCTGGTCGGCCACCTTGTCGGGATGCCCTTCCGACACCGACTCAGAAGTAAATAAATAGTTCATCTAAAACGGTTTTTTCAATTAAAATAACGGGGAGACGATTCAAAGGAGAAGGAGATGCAAGCAGCGCGTTTTAGCATTTTTTTCTGTGGTTGCAAGCAGTTCAAATCTTTCCACATTACTTTAATCGGGTGTACAAATACAAAGATGCCCGCAAAGGTAATCTTTTTTTTTATATTTCGGCCATTCCTGATGGGAAAACTCCGTTTTCCTTAAGCCAATCTTCCAGCTTCACCTTACCGGTGAAATGCATTGTATGAAATCCCAGTTGACGGGCCGTCTCGATATTGGCCGCGTTATCATCGATGAAAAGCGACTCCCCCGCCTTTAACTGGTAACGTTCCAGCAGGATTTCATACAACCGGGGATCGGGTTTGATAAGCTTCTCTTGACCCGAAACCACGATCCCATCCAAATCGTCAAAAAAGTCATACCGTTCCATCGCGATGGGCAAAGTCTCAGCGGACCAGTTGGTGAGCCCGTAGACCTGGTACTCCGTCTTGAGCGGCTTGATTAGCTTCACGTTTTCCTCGATGGTTCCCCCTAGCATCTCTTCCCACCGTCCATAAAACATGGCAATCTCCTCGTGGTAACGAGGGTGTTCTGCCTGTAACAACCGGGTAGCCTCGGCTAATGGACGGCCGGCATCTTGCTGGATGTTCCAGTCGGAGCTACAAATGTGCTCCAAAAAATGGTGCATGTCACACTCGTTATCAAAGACTTTCTTGTAAAGGTAGGTAGGATTCCAGTCTATCAAGACCCCCCCAAAATCGAAAACGACGTTACGGATTGATTTCATTTCGCGTTTGCTTCATTAAAAACAGGTTCAGGAAGAAACAATACAATTAGAATCATGTTTTCAAGAAAAACGTTCTGTCAGAAAACAGGTTCCTGCCCAAACTGTGATTCCGGCGTTCAATATACCATTTTTTCGGGTAATTTGATTACTTTTGCTCCAAGTAAAGGTAAAATTCTCATTGATCATGATCACAGCAGACCAACTAAAGGACGTGTTGGAGCGCGAGCAGGCGCTGAGGGGGTATCTTTGACATCGATGCCAAAATCATTCAACTGGAAGAGGAAGAGCTACGTACCCATGCACCTGAATTCTGGAACGACACCAAGTCGGCCGAACGCCAAATGAAGGTGGTGGGCGAACTAAAGTTTTGGTTAAACGCCTACCAAGAGGTAAAGGCTGCCACCGATGAAGTGCAGCTGGCTTTTGACTTCGCGAAGGAGGGTGTTGTATCGGAAGAGGAGCTGGACAACAACTACCAACATGCGCTAACCCTCATCGAAGAGTTAGAGCTAAAAAACATGCTTCGCCAAGAGGAGGATAAACTGGGTGCCGTGCTCAAGGTGAATGCCGGTGCAGGAGGCACCGAAAGCCAGGACTGGGCCTCGATGCTTTTACGAATGTACCAGCGATGGTGCGAGGGGAAAAATTACAAGACCACGATTACCAACTGGCAGGACGGCGATGATGCTGGCATCAAGACGGCAACCCTTCAAGTGGAGGGCGATTTAGCGTACGGCTTTTTGAAAAGCGAAAACGGGGTACATCGCCTCGTGCGGGTTTCCCCCTTTAACGCGCAAGGGAAGCGGATGACATCGTTCGCATCCGTCTTCGTGGTGCCGCTGGTCGATGATTCAATCGAGGTGGAGGTCAACCCGGCCAACCTTAGTTGGGACACGTTTCGCTCTTCGGGAGCCGGGGGACAAAACGTGAACAAGGTAGAAACGGGCGTAAGGCTACGCTATCTCTACACGGATCCCGATACGGGACAAGAGGAGGAGATCGTGATCGAAAACACCGAAAGCCGCTCACAGATGGGGAACCGGGAGAACGCGCTGCGGTTACTCCGCTCGCAGCTGTACGATAAAGAACTCGAGAAACGGAGAGCCGCGCAAGCCGCGATAGAAGCGGGGAAAAAGAAGATCGAATGGGGTTCGCAAATCCGCAGTTACGTGTTTGATGATAGGCGGGTAAAGGATCACCGCACCAACCACCAAACATCCGACGTCTCGGGGGTGATGGATGGCGATCTCGATGCGTTTATCAAGGCATATCTAATGGAATTTGGAGGGGAGTAATCCACGTATTCAAATATTTAGATGCCCTTTTCAACCGATAATCCGATTAACGCGAAATCGTATTTAACGGGATCTTCAGCATCCCATAACCGAAAAATTCCCGGTCAACCCTGTAGCTGCCTCTCAGTCAACCTGTCAGTGTGCATAGAGAAACAAAATCACAATTATTCTCTATCAAATTACCGCTACTCCTTAAAAAACCTTACATTTGCATGTTAATTATTAGTTTGAATCCTGTTTTAGATGGCACGTTCATATTCATATATATTCCAAGGTAAAAGCGCACTACCTTTGCTTTCTACCCTTTTTTTCGCGCTCTCATTCTTTTCCCTGACTATCAAGCCATTACCAGCTCAAATAAGCTATGGCGGACGCCCCCTGCCACTATCGGTGGGAGTTAGCGCCCGAACGATCGATCCCGCAGCGACTCTTTTCGTGGAAATGCCCTCGTTTGATCAAGAGGCGGCATTACGACGTGCCCAAACAGATCAAGCCAAACTAAAAAGCCTTGAATTCGCGCACAAATTCGACGTGCAGCTACGCCCGGAGAATTCGGGCGTCACCTTCTCGCACGCCGGGATGAATGTATGGCGCGTGGGGATTCGTTCGAAGGGTGCTTACTCGATCAACTTGCTTTTCTCTAAGTTCCGGCTTCCGGAAGGAGCCAAGGTGTTTATCTACAACACCCACCAAACGGAAGTGCTGGGTGCCTACACTCACGAGAACAACAGCGACCTGAACCTGCTCCCGGTTCAACCCATCGGGGGGGAGGAGTTAATCGTGGAGTATCAGGTACCCTTGCACTCTACAGATAAAGGCGAGATTGAGATTGGTGATGTAAACCACGACTTCCTAGGTCTCTTCCGGGGAAGGGAGCCAAGGGATCCGCAACAGTCGTGCCACCCCAATATAGTTTGTTATCCCGAAGATATCCAACCAGGCAGTGGTGTGGTAGCACTCATCATCAACGGCACCTATTACTGCACTGGTTCATTAATCAACAATACTGCAGAAGATGGTACCCCTTACCTGCTGACCGCCACCCATTGTCTCAATTTCGATTACAGCGCAAGCTTCCTCGCGAATAGGAGGTATGACCTAATGGCAGGAAACATCGTCGCTTTCTTCAACTACCAATCCCCCCTTTGCGATACCGATATCCGTGGCCCATTGCAGATGACGATGGCCTCAGCCGACTCCGTACTGATTAGTGAACGTCACGATATCTCCCTCCTGAAGCTCAAACAGATGCCTCCCGCTGAATACCAGCCCTATTACCTGGGCTGGAATGCCAATGCGAATGCCGGAAACAGCCAGTCGGGTCCTTTCCATGGCCTTCACCACCCCAACGGGGGTGTCAAGAAAGTGGCCGTAGAGGAAAATTCATTATCCTTTGGTTCATTCGATGACCCGAAGTACAACATGGAACCCAACTCTTTCTGGATCGTAAAGGCGTGGGACGTTGCTGCCACGGAGGCGGGCTCATCCGGCTCGCCCCTGTTGGACCGGGAGAAGAAGGTGATAGGAACGCTTACCGGGGGTTCGTCTATGTGTGGCTCACCCAAGGGACCTGATATTTACGCCTCGCTCCACAAATTTTGGGAGGTAGACAGCTCCCTAAACAACCCGAACCGACTAAGCTATTACCTAGACCCGGAGGGGTTGGGTGTAACGCAGCTTAACGGCTACAACCCGTACACTGATGACCCTTACACCCGAAGCCAAAACTTTGGGACCGATGAAACAGCCATCGCGAGCTATTTCCAGTCGGTACCCCTGTTCGCCACCAACAACACCTACGGTTACACTGAGTTTGCCGAGGAGTTCCAGGCAAAGGGAAGCCAATCCCTTCAGGGCCTATTTATTGCTTCCCCGGCTACCAGCGCTTTCAAAAACCTGGACATTCGAATCCGTGTTTACACGGGGGAAAATGGACCGGAGCGCCTCCTTTACGAGCTCCCGTTCAACTGCAGTTACCAGTACTACTCCTCTGGAGGCTTTCATTTGACCGAACGGAACATGGGCCATAGCGTGGAAAACTACGTGGAGTTCCCTTCGCCTCTTCAAGTAACGAACTCATTTTATATCGCTTACCACGAAACGAAAGGGCAACCCGGGGGGTTCTCCGTCTATAACGCCGAGCCCCGGAAGATTGGTTCAGAGAAAGTATCCACCGCGTGGATGAAGAATGGGGGTGGCTGGGTACGGTCATCAGAAAACATCGAGAACCCGATGAACACCTCGCTCCTGATTGCACCATATGTAATTGGAGAAGGGAGCGTTGTTGTGAAACCCGATAAGTTGGACAGCGATCTCCGGGCCTACTATTCTAGGGAAGTACAACGTATATTCATCGAGTCGAACAACGACCTGCTGGAGTGGGAGATTTTTCACACATCGGGGATTAAGGTTCACCAAGAGAGCGCCGACATCAGCATGAACCGAGTCTCTTATCAGGCATCACACCTCCCGAAGGGAGTCTATATCGTGAAGGTACGTACCGTGGGTAGCGTGGAAACCACAAAGAAGGTTCTGGTCAATTAGTTGCCCCGAACCTCCTTCATTTCAAACTCCATTTCAGGAGATAGGGAGCCACTCTCTTCAGCCCGGCGTATCTGACCTTCCAGGTAATTTGAAAGGATAGTCTCCTTCTCATCCGCCTTATCTTCTTCAGCTGGCACCTCTTCCTGTTTCACGATAAGTTGATCACCTATCCCAATGCGGGTAGATCGAAGTCCGTTCCACGACTGCAATTGCGAGACCAACACATTGTTTCGCCTCGCGATTTCCCCCAAGGTGTCGCCTTTTTTAACCCGGTAGTAGGTGTTTACGGTGGTCGTCTTACCCCCGGGGCTTACTTGGGCAACCTGCTGCACCTCCACTACCCTATGTCCCACGATTAACTGTTGACCGATGCGTAGCCTGTCGGATCTCAAGTTATTCATCGACTTGAGCGCGGAAACGGTGGTGCCATTCCGTCGCGCTATGGTTGAAAGGTTGTCCCCGCTCCTTACCCTGTAGATTATTTCTTCAGTCGCTCCCGCTATACCCCCCCCGTCTAAGGTAAGGGTTCGATGGGTGAAATAACGGCTCCGATCGAAATTCATGATGGAGTCGGTTTGGTCGATAAAGGCATACATTATTTCGGAAGGTAAGACCAACGCGTACGGTTTATAGTTCCCCGGTACGATATCTTTCTTGAATTGAGGGTTCAAGCGGCGCAGCTCGTCTATCGAGACCCCCAAGACCCCCGCGATCTGCTCCAGGTGAATCTCCTTGTTCACGTGAACCGTGTCGAGTGCAGTCAGAGTGGATTCAGGAAAATGAACCGGACAGATATTGTGATCGGCGTGGTGGTTCATCACGTAGTTAGCCGCGATGAAAGCGGGAACGTAACCTCTGGTCTCGCGGGGCAACTGATGATAAATGGCCCAGTAGTCGCGACTCCCCCCACTGCGGGCAATCGCCTTGTTCACGTTACCCGGGCCACAGTTGTACGCGGCAATCACGAGGTTCCAGTCACCATAGATGGTATAGAGGTCTTTCAGGTACAACACCGCCGCCTCCGTGGATTTATAGGGATCGCGTCGTTCATCCACGAGACTATTGATCTCCAGGTTGTACCCCTTCGCGGTACGCAACATGAACTGCCACAACCCAGTAGCTCCTGCCCTGGAAACGGCCAAGGGATTGAGCGCCGATTCGATCACCGGGAGGTGCTTCAATTCCAGGGGGAGACCATGCCGATCCAGGGCCGCCTCGAACATGGGGAAGTAGTATTGTCCCAAGGTTAGCATGTAGCTCACCTGCTCTCGCCGGCGAACCGTGTACATATCAATGTATGAGCGCACCACCTGGTTATAGGACAACTCCATCACGGTAGGGATACAGTAGAGGCGGTTAACATAGACAGAGTCATGAAAAACTACGTTCTCACCTCTTTCACAGGTCGTATCCACTTTCGACATATCAAGCTGCCACGTGCGTAGCAGGTCGCTCAACTCCTCCTGCATGCTCTCAGGGTAAATGATGGCACTATCCTCGACTGCTACTTGGGGGATATCGCGACTCTTTTGAGGCGGGTTCTCTATACGAGGGCTCTCATGATGCGAACTTTCATGAACAGGGTTCCGATAACTCAAGTCCCCTTGCGGGAAGAGGGGAAGGGTCATGGCAAGGGAAACAATGGCCAGTATAGCAAATTTACTCATGAGAGGGTTCTATTCGTTAAAACCGGAAGCTCCACTGTAAACCGTAGGAGCTTCCTGAAATAGCCGAGAGATCATCTCGGAAAATAGCCGGCTCCACCCGCATTGACAAGTCCGGACTCATATCAAAATCAAACAACTGCGAATCCACGTACGCGTCCACAATAGCCAGCAGGTACCAAGCAACGGTTCCGATGATGCTAAAATCACGGTAATAGCGGTAGTAGTCTTTTCGCTTTTGCAGCACGTCAGTGAACCATTTGACATCCACGTTCCCTGGGTCAAAGCCGTAAGGCAGTATATTATGCCAACTGTTCGTCTCGGGGTTATCATCCATAATATCCTGATACGCTTGCAAGTAGTCACGGTAGTAACCGTTGTTCCACGAGATAGCATAGGTGAAGCCTACAAATCCACCATACACGATGGGCAGCTTCCAAAATTTCCGGTTGTATATCTGACCCAAACCGGGAAAGAGAGCCGAGTAGATGACTGCCTTCTTGGGGGAGGGTTTAAAGCGGTATGAGGGTGCGAACAGGGAGGACGAAAAAAACAGTGAGTCGGGCAGTACAAGCGTCGCTTCTATATCATCAAACGAGATACCAGAAACCGGCGCAATGGTGTCCGTCGGGGCAACAGCATCGGCCAAAATAACGAAACCGGGGGTTGAAACAAGATCCGATGGCACAACATCCAGATCGGTCGCGTAAGAAAACGTGAAGAACAACAACAGCCCGGCAAATATCCCGACACCCCTTTTCATCCCGTTCTATTTTTTCATTTGGTCGAACATCACGATGATCCGCTCCAGGTCCTCCGGAGAGTCAAACGAGATGGTAATCTTTCCCTTCCCCTGCTTGGTGTAATTAAACCGGACATCGGTCTGAAAGTAGGCGGAGAGGTGTTGTTGAAGCGCCTCGAACTCGCCCGGCAAATTGGTTTTTGAAGCTGTCCTCCCCTTTTTAGGTTTCCCGTGTTCCTCATCCTGTTGCCCATCTGCCATATCTCTCGCGGCCGCTTCCACCTGCCGTACTGACAATCCCTCTTGTAACACCCTGTTGTACAAAGCAAGCTGTTGTACAGGATCGCTCAAGGCAACCAGCGCGCGTGCATGTCCCATCTCTATTTTCTTGTTTTTCACGCCCATCTGCACTTCGGCAGGCAGCTTCAACAGCCTTAGGTAATTGGCAACGGTAGCCCGTTTTTTACCGACACGTTCGCTCAACTGCTCTTGTGTGAGGGAGAACATATCGATCAGCTTTTGGTAGGCCAACGCGATCTCTATGGAGTTGAGATCCTCTCTTTGAATGTTTTCAATCAAGGCCATCTCCATCGTCTCATCGTCCTCCACCGTCTTGATATACGCGGGTATGGAGGTCAATCCAGCCATTAACGATGCGCGATAGCGTCGCTCACCGGCAATAATTTGATAGGAGTCGTCGTCTAACTTTCGCAGCGTAACCGGCTGAACCAATCCAATAGAGCGAATGGAAGCAGCCAACTCCTCCAGGGCCTCTTCGTTGAAAATCCGTCTCGGTTGGTCAGGGTTAGGAACAATCTTGTCAAGATCCACCTCGTTAATGTAAGAAGAGCCTTGTATCTCGCCGTCGTTAAAAGTAATCAACGCACCCAATCCCCTTCCCAATGCATTTTTTTTCGCCATAATAATTTATCGGTAAACGCTACAAAGTTAGGAATTTTTCTCGACAAGCTCCCGAGCCAGCTGCATGTAATTGATCGCTCCCCGGGAACCGGCATCGTACATTAGTGCAGGTTGGGCAAAGCTTTGCGATTCGCTCAGCGTGATGTTCCGTTGGATGACCGTGGTAAAAACCAGCTCCTTGAAGTGATGTTTCACCTCCTCGTAGATTTGATTATGGAGGCGTAACCGCGAATCGTACATGGTGAGAACGAACCCTTCTATTTCCAGCGACCTATTGAGTTTCGACTTGATGATCTTGATCGTGTTCAGCAGCTTACTCAATCCCTCCAGCGCGAAGTACTCGCATTGCACGGGGATCATCACCGAATCGGCAGCCGTGAGGGCATTCACCGTGATGATACCCAGGGAAGGTGAACAGTCGATGATCACGTAATCATACATCGGTGTAACGGGATGCAGGAGATCCCGGAGCTTTTTCTCCCGGTTATCCATTTGCACCATCTCCACTTCGGCCCCCACGAGGTTAATATGCGACGGGATGATGTCAATCCTCTCAAACGGAGTGCTGTAGACGGCCTCTCTCGGGGTACACTTCCCGATAAGGCCCTCGTAAATGGTGTTCGATACCTTTTTTATATCGATGCCAAGACCGGAAGAGGCGTTTGCTTGCGGATCGGCATCCACGACCAACACCTTTTTTTCCAGGGCAGCCAATGAGGCCGCTAAATTGATGGCCGTTGTGGTCTTGCCTACTCCTCCCTTTTGATTTGCTAACGCGATGATTCTACCCATAATAATATGCTCCTGTTAATTCACGCCGCCAGTTCAACGAAACGTGTTTCAATATCGCAAAAATAAGGAATTAATCGGTTTTCACCACGACAACAGGGTAAAACCTTCTGTTTTTGTTGATAAGTCGTTTTTGTTAGTAAGAGGGAGAAACATGAAGCAGCATAAAGCCACCCCATGCATTTCGATGAAAACGAATAGATGTGACCTCACACTTTCACTCCCAGCTAACCTCTTCGTCCCTCCCGTTTTTTCCAATCAGGTTGCCCCGTTCAAAGAAGAACTCCGTTTCCCCAAAAGCAGGTTCCAGCTGGTCGAACCAGGTGGCTTTACCGTCGTACTTGGCGAAGAAAGGGATATCAACCAAATTGGGGTTGCGACACTGTAAGAAACGCAACACGAACACCTTCTCCCCCTTCACCTCAGTGATGCCCAACACCTGAATTTTCCCGGGGTTGGCGCTCATGCTGGGACCCCTAACGGTTCGGCACACCCCACTCACGCTCCGGTAGGCCCTTCGAAACACGTTCCACGCCCTCTCCAACGATACCTCGAAAAAAGCCCTTGCGCCAGTATCTCGCACCACGAACATGTAATAGGGGATTAAACCCAGGTTCACCTGTTCCCTCCACATATCGGCCCAAATGCACGCATCGTTGTTAATCTTGCGTAACAGGGGCGACTGGGTACGTATCTGTGCACCACTATTTTCAATACGCTCAATGGCCTTTTTCACGGCATCGGTACGCAACTCCACCGGGTGATTAAAGTGGGCTTGGAACGCTAAATGCTTCCCCGCTTTCTTCACCTTTTCAAAGAGCGTGATGAGCTCGTCGGCATCCTTATCGGTCAAGAAACGATAGGGCCAATAGGCCAACGTTTTCGTTCCAATACGGATGGTACGCACGTGATTAAACTCCTTGTTCAACAACGGCTCGATATAAGAAGCCAAAACCGACGCGTTGACGGTCAGCGGGTCGCCACCGGTGAAAAGTACATCGGTAACAGCGGGGTGCTTCAACAGGTACTTATGCAGCAGGTCGGCCTCCTTCATCGCGAACTTCAACTCGTTCATGCCCGAGAACTGGGGCCAACGGAAACAAAACGTGCAGTACGCGTGGCAGGTCTGCCCCTGACTAGGAAAAAAGAGCACCGTTTCCCGATATTTGTGCTGCATCCCGTGAAATTTTACCCCCTTTACCGTTGGCACGTTGCGTTTCTGCCCCGCCGGGTTGGGATTGAGCCTCATCCGGATTTCACACACCTTCCTTTTAAGGCCCAGTTCGTCTTTTTCATCGAGCAATCTCTTCACCGCCCGGTAATTGGCTTTCGAAAGCATCTCTTTCCTAGGGAAGGTAAGGGTAAAGATAGGATCATCCGGCACGTCATTCCAATCGATTAACTGTTCCACCACGTAGTTGTTCGACTTAAAGGGCAATACCTGGCCCACTACTCCTATCGCCTCGCGTTCTTCGTCGGCCAACGCGTTCAGTTGGGGCAAGTCATTGTAATTTCTTAGAATGTAAGGTCTATACTTTGTAGCTTTCATAGTCTACTTTTTTGAGTCACGAGCTACAGGGAAAGGAGAAACAAGTGCGGAGCAACATGAAGGTACAATATGCAGTTCGAAGAAAACAAATATAGGAGAAAAGGGACAAAAAGGCAATTAAATTAGTACATTTTTACTTTTTTAAAGAAAATAACAAGCAGATTGCTGGGTTACCCGACCCTTGGAAAGAATATTTCCCGAAAACGGTCTCCCTTATGAATATATTGATTACTTTTGCAGGAGGTCCTGCTCCCATGCATGGTTAACCGTTCATACCGAACGGTCCTACTTGAAACCATCTATTTTTTTGTTTTAGGAGATGAATGTTAAGATTCATATAGCCAATGATAACTACGAAGGGTACGCCCAAGAGATTTGCGATTTGATATACGAATCGGCCCAGGCGCGTGGCACTGGTATCGCTAAACGGAGTTCCAAATACGTGGCTAACAAGTTACGAAATGGGCAGGCTGTCATCGCCCTGGATAACGACAAGCTGGTGGGTTTCGCTTATATCGAGACTTTTAGCCACAAACGTTTCGTGGCCAACTCGGGGTTGATCGTGCATCCCGATTATCGCCATCAAGGGTTGGCCAGGAGGATCAAACGAAAGATTTTCGAACTGTCACGCAAGCTCTATCCCGAAGCCAAAATATTTAGTATCACCACCGGCCTGGCCGTGATGAAGATGAACACCGAGCTGGGCTTTAAACCGGTCACCTTCTCTGAATTGACCGATGACGAGGAGTTTTGGAAAGGGTGTCAGGGGTGCCGCAACTACGACATCCTGCAGCGCAACAATTCCAGGATGTGTCTCTGCACAGGATTGCTTTACGACCCAAAGGCAGAACACCCTAAAGAGGCAAGCAGCTTTGCCAAAAAAGTGGTTAAACCCATCGTGAAAATAAGAAAAACCCAAAAAATACATAAGAGATGAAACAAAAAGTAGCACTGGCATTTAGCGGCGGTCTCGACACGTCGTTCTGTGTACCTTGGCTGATACATGAGAAAGGGCTGGAAGTACACACGGTGACCGTCAACACGGGCGGCTTCTCCGAGCAGGAAGCCAAAGCCCTCGAAGCGCGCTCCAAGCAACTTGGTGCAACCACACACACCATCATCAACGCCGTGGACGAGTACTACGCGAAAGGGATCAAGTACCTCATCTTTGGCAATGTGTTAAAAAACAACACCTATCCCCTTTCAGTCAGCTCCGAGCGCTTCTTTCAGGCGATGGCGGTACTCGACCACGTGAAGAAGCTGGGAGCCGACTTCGTGGCACACGGGAGTACCGGCGCGGGGAACGACCAGGTTCGGTTCGACCTGGTGTTCGAGGTGCTCGCCCCGAATGTGAAAATTTTGGCACCCATACGGTCGCTCTCCCTCTCCCGGCAACAGGAGATCGACTACCTGAAAGAGAAGGGATTCGACTTCTCGTGGGAGAAATCAAAGTACTCCATCAACCAGGGCCTTTGGGGAACCAGCGTGGGCGGCGTAGAGACGTTAAAGTCGTCCGGCGTGCTGCCCGAAGAGGCCTACCCCTCGCAGGTCACCGCTCACGGCAGCGAACGTGTTACCATAGGCTTTGAACAGGGTGAACCCACCTCGCTGAATGGCAAGAAGATGGCGCCTGTGAAACTGATCAGGGCCCTTCACGAGATGGCATCCAAATACGGCATCGGTCGTGACGTGCACGTCGGTGATACCATTATCGGCACCAAGGGGCGGGTAGCCTTCGAGGCGCCGGCTCCCCTTATCATCGTCAAGGCACACCACCTGCTGGAGAAGCACGTGCTCACCAAAGACCAGCTCTACTGGAAAGAACAACTCTCCAACTGGTACGGACAGCTAATGCACGAGGCGCGCTACTTGGAACCGGTGATGCGGAACATCGAGACCTTCTTAGATGACACCCAACAGTTCGTCACCGGCGAAGTACAGGTGGAATTACGCCCCTACCACTTTGCCGTGCTGGCCTGCTCCAGCGAATACGATCTTATGAGTTCCCGCTTTGGCGAGTATGGTGAGTCCAACAAATCGTTCAGCGGGCAAGATGTAGTGGGCTTCACGAAGGTGATCTCCAACCCGTTAAAAATCTATTACACCATTCACCAAGATGATTAAAGTTAGCATAGTGGGTGGAACCGGGTACACCGCGGGCGAACTGCTACGCATCCTGCTCCGCCACCCCAACGTGCATATCGAATCGGTCATCAGCAGCACCTCCGCCGGTACGCCGGTCGCCGAGATGCATCGCGACCTGATGGGCGAGACCGACCTAGTGTTCACCGACAGGTTCCATCAGCCCGACGTGATATTCCTCTGCCTGGGGCATGGACTATCCCGTTCCTTCTTGCAAGAGAACGACCTGCCGGCAACATGCAGGGTGATTGACCTGGGCAACGACTTCCGAAACGAACCGGTCTTCGGTGACCGGGAGTTCGTGTTCGGTCTCTGTGAACTGAACCGAGAGCAGATACGGTCGTGCCACAACGTGGCTAATCCCGGCTGCTTCGCCACCTCTATCCTGCTGGGGCTCTTACCACTAGCGGCTCACAGCCTGTTGCGTGATGAGGTGCACGTGCATGCCATCACCGGGTCGACCGGCGCTGGTAAGCGACCGGGCGAGACCACCCATTTCAGCTACCGCGACGGCAATATCTCGGTCTACAAAGCGTTCACGCACCAGCATTTGGAGGAGATCCGACGCACGTTGGCGAGCGCGGCGAGTATTGGTCCTGCAACGAAAAAAGTCAACCCTGAGAACGTACTAAATGCAGGAAACTCAGGAAACCAAGCGAGTATCGATCTCCCGGTGATCAACTTCGTACCAATGCGGGGCGACTTCACCCGGGGCATCTTCGCGAGCCTCTACACGAGGTGGAACGGAACAATGTCTGAGACTGAGGCGATTCAACTCTTTAAGTCGTACTACGAACCCTCACCCTTCGTTTTCGTCTCCGACCAACCCATCAGCCTGAAGGAGGTGGTAAACACCAACAAGGCGTTGCTGCACGTGGGGTTCCATAACGGCTACATCCATATCACCTCCATCATCGACAACCTGCTGAAGGGAGCGTCGGGTCAGGCGGTGCAGAATATGAACTTGATGTTCGGCCTGGACGAGGCCACGGGATTACAACTAAAAGGAAGTGCTTTCTAATGAATCTATTTGACGTTTATAGCTTGTGGGATATAGAGCCGGTTCGCGCGAAAGGCTGTACCGTCTGGGATAGTGAAGGGAACGAGTACCTCGACCTCTACGGCGGCCACGCGGTCATCTCCATTGGGCACGCCCACCCCCGGTACGTGGAGGCAATCCAGCGACAGGTAGCCAAGATTGGCTTTTACTCCAATTCGGTCGTCAACCCCCTGCAGGTAGAGCTGGCCGAGAAATTGGGAGCCTTGTCCGGGTACCCCGACTACGCGCTGTTCCTCTGTAACTCCGGAGCAGAGGCCAACGAAAATGCGCTGAAGCTGGCATCGTTTCACACGGGGAAAAAAAGGGTCATCGCCTTCACAGGGGCGTTTCACGGCCGTACCTCGGGAGCGGTGGCCATCACGAACAACCCAGCCATTCAAGCCCCCTTCAATCAGAGGCATAAGGTAACCTTCGTTCCTTTCGGCGATGCCACCGCGGTGAAGAGCGAACTCGCGAAGGGAGACGTGGCCGCGGTGATCATCGAGGGCATTCAGGGTATCGCGGGAATTATCGTTCCGGACGACGCTTTCCTGCGAAGGTTATCCCAGCTCTGCCGCGAACAGGGTGTACCACTCATCCTCGACGAGATCCAGTCGGGTTACGGTCGATCGGGGGATTTCTTCGCCCACCAGCCGTCAGGGATAAAACCGGACATGATTACCATCGCCAAAGGAATGGGCAACGGCTTCCCCATCGGTGGGGTACTTATCTCGCCCGCCTTTAAAGCGAAAAAGGGTATGCTGGGCACCACCTTCGGGGGTAACCACCTGGCTTGCGCGGCAGCCATCGCGGTTCTCGACGTGATCAACGAGGAGAAACTGATCGCCAACGCCAAAGCCATGGGCGCTTACCTCAAGAAGGAGCTGTCCGAAATAGAGGGGATTGATGAAGTACGGGGTCGGGGCTTGATGCTCGGTATACCGTTACCGGAGAAATTTGCCGACCTACGTAATCAACTTCTCTTTGAAAGCCGTATCTTTACCGGCGGGGCTAAAAACAACACCATGCGGTTGTTGCCACCGCTATCGATCACCAAAGAGGAGATTGACCATTTCATCACTGAATTAAAAAAAAGAGTAGCATAATATGAAACACTTCACATCGGTTCATGACGTGGGCGACCTGCAGGGTACGCTCCAAAAAGCCAAGTACGTTAAGGAGAACCCCTACGCCGACCAAGAGCTGGGCAAGAACAAGACGCTGTTGATGATCTTCTTTAACTCGAGCCTTCGCACCCGGCTCAGCACGCAGAAGGCGGGACTGAATCTCGGGATGAACGTGATCGTGCTCGATATCAACCAAGGTGCCTGGAAGCTGGAAACCGAGCGGGGCGTTGTTATGGACGGTGACAAAGCGGAGCATATTCTGGAGGCGATCCCGGTCATGGGCTCCTATTGCGATGTTATCGGGGTGCGTTCATTCGCCCAGTTCAAGAGTAAAGCGGACGACTACAACGAGGTGATCCTAAACCAATTTATCAAGTACTCCGGCAAACCGGTCTTTAGCATGGAGGCTGCCACAAGACACCCGCTGCAAAGCTTCGCCGACCTGATCACCATCGAAGAATATAAACCTTGCGAAAGGCCCAAGGTGGTACTCACCTGGGCACCTCACCCCAACGCACTACCCCAGGCGGTACCCAACTCGTTCGCCGAATGGATGAACGCGACCGACTACGAGTTCGTGATCACCCACCCTGAAGGGTACGAGCTGGACGAGCAGTTCGTGGGCAACGCCAAGGTGGAGTACGATAAGGAGAAAGCCTACCAAGGCGCCCACTTTATCTACGCGAAGAACTGGGCAGCTTACCGTGATCCCAACTACGGCAAGGTATTGTCGTCCGACCGCTCGTGGACGGTCGACACGCGCAAGATGGCCCTGACCGATAACGCCTACTTCATGCACTGCCTGCCAGTACGACGCAACATGATCGTGACAGACGAGGTGATCGAGAGTCCCCAATCGATCGTGATCCCGGAAGCGGCCAACCGGGTGGTGGCGGCCCAGGTGGTACTGAAAGAGATTTTAACGCACTTAGGAGAGTGATTCATTCGCCAGCATGTTTTTTCACCGGCCTGCATTTCCCGTCGTTGTGCTTTTAAAGCTATCATCTTCTTCCGCTATCGTTCATTTTCAACCGTCATTCATTTTGCAACCCACCAGTTGGTTTTCACTAATGCCTTAGCGCTAAACAGAGTACAGGAAAACAACATGACAAAATCGTTCGCTGACAATAAAACACCACTCTCGGTCGTCAAGATCGGGGGGAACATCGTAGACAACCCGGATGCGCTGGAGAGCTTCCTGGATGACTTCCATCAACTGGAAGGAGATAAGGTGCTGGTACATGGCGGGGGTGTGATGGCCTCCAAGATGGCGGAACAGCTCGGGATCGAGACAAAGATGATACACGGGCGACGGGTGACTGACGAGGATACGCTGAGGCTGGTGACCATGGTATACGCCGGGTGGATCAACAAGAGCATCGTTGCCTCTCTCCAAAAGAGGGGCTGCAACGCGATCGGGCTATCGGGAGCGGATGGCAACACGATCCCCTCGGTACGGCGCTCCCCTGAGCCCATCGATTTCGGGTACGTGGGCGACCCCGACCCGTCCAAGACGAATGCCACGTTCATTGCACGCCTCGTGGATGGTGGTGCCGCTCCCGTTTTCTGCGCCATCACGCACGATGAAAGGGGGTCGCTCCTGAACACCAACGCCGACACCATCGCCAACACGGTGGCGACCGCTTGCTCCAAGCTATACCAGACCACCCTCTTCTACTGTTTCGAGAAAGAGGGGGTACTAAGGGACGTGGACAACCCCGACAGCTTGATACCGACGATAACCCAGGGGGAATACGAAAAGTACAAACAGTCGGGAATTATCGCCGGCGGCATGTTGCCCAAGCTGGACAACGCCTTCCTGGCTATCAAGGGCGGTGTTTCTGAAGTGGTCGTGCTGCATGCGAGGAACCTGCTGAACGGGAAAGGGACGGTATTGAGATGAACAACAATATACGTGGCTGAGACACGATATCCAACCATCATCACGAGAATGCGAAAAGGGAGAGTATTGAAATGAGCAACCATATAGACAACTACACATGCGAAGTGACGGCACTACTACGGGAGCTGGTCACCATTCCTTCCCCCTCCGGTGAAGAACATACCCGGAGTGACTTCCTGGTGACCTACCTCGCGGAAAGAGGGATCGACGTGGAACGGGTCGGGAACAACCTGGTGGCACGCCAGCCACACCATGACCCGCTGAAGTCGACGCTGATGCTTAACTCTCACCTCGATACGGTGCGCCCCAATGCGGGGTACACCTTCGACCCGTTTAACCCACCTGTCTCGGATACGAAGATAAACGGGCTGGGCAGCAACGATGCCGGGGCGAGTGTAGTCTCCATGATCCAGACGTTCCTCCACTTTTATCAAGAGGAGCTCCCTGTCAACCTACTATTGGCACTCTCCACAGAAGAGGAGAACTCCGGCCCCAACGGCATGCGCCGGCTTTGGGGTGAACTATCCCAGGAGGTAGATATGGCCATTATTGGAGAACCTACTGGCATGAAGGCGGCTATCGCGGAAAAGGGGCTGCTGGTGATCGATGGGGAGGCGACGGGAGTGAGCGGCCACGCGGCCAGAAGCGAGGGGGTGAATGCGCTCTACATCGCGCTGGACGACATCGCCACGTTGCGGGGGATAACGTTCAGCAAGGTCTCACCCACCATGGGAGAGGTCAAGCTGACCGTCACCCAGATCAACGCGGGTACCCAACATAACGTGGTACCGGACAAATGCCGCTTCGTAGTGGATATCCGTCCTACCGAACAGTACAGCAACGGGGAGATTATGGAGCTGTTGCAGCCGAAAGTACAAAGCAAACTCACCGCCCGTTCGCTCACCAACCGCAGCTCCGCGACGCCCGAAGGGCACCCCTTGCTGCAGCAGGTGAAGCGACTTGGTATCGAGACCTATATCTCGCCCACCACCTCCGACTGGATGCGGATCACCTGCCCCGCCATCAAGATGGGCCCCGGTGAGTCAGCCCGATCGCATCAATCCGACGAGTTCGTGCTGATCGATGAGCTGCGGCAGGGTATCGAAGGATACATTCAATTTATTGAACGGTGGCCTTTGTAGCGGCACCCCTTTTAACGTTTATGCCGTTTGTGAACCAACATCACCTCAACGATTTTTAAAAACACTACGCTATGAGCATGAAACCTACAAAGAGCAACAAAGATTACCACTTCACGAAAATATGGGACAAGGGCTTTGACGCCAACAAGAGGGTAGAGGATTTCACCGTGGGAAACGACCGCGAGTTAGACCTGCGGCTGGCGAAGCACGATATCTGGGGATCGATAGCGCACATCAAGATGCTGGCATCCATCGGTCTCTTGGAGGTAGAGGAGGAAAAGGTATTGCGCACCGAGCTGGAACGCATCCTGAGCGAAGTGGAGCAGGGAGATTTCAAGCTTGATGACCAGGTAGAGGACATCCACTCGCAAGTGGAGGCGATGCTCACGGAACGGTTGGGGGAGGTGGGTAAGAAGATCCACTCGGGCCGCTCTCGAAACGATCAGGTGCTGGTGGACATCAAGCTCTACCTGAAAGAGGAAATCCTGCAGATCAAGGAGGAGGTTCTCGAGCTCTTCAACCTGCTACAATCGCTTAGCGAGCAGCACAAAGAGGTGCTGCTCCCCGGTTACACGCACGCCCAGATCGCGATGCCCTCCTCGTTCGGTCTATGGTTCGGCGCGTACGCCGAAACGTTGGTCGACGATATGCACACGCTTGCCGCGGCATGGAAGGTGGCCGACCAAAACCCCCTGGGTTCTGCCGCCGGTTACGGTAGCTCGTTTCCCCTCGACAGGGAGATGACCACCCGCGAGTTGGGGTTCTCCACCCTTAGCTACAACGTGGTTGCCGCTCAAATGGGACGCGGCAAGAGCGAACGGATCCTCGCGCAGGCCGTGTCAAACATCGCCTCGACCCTGAACAAGTTGGCCGCGGATAACTGCCAGTACCTTTCTGGGAATTACGGCTTCATCTCTTACCCCGATGAGCTGACCACTGGCTCCAGCATCATGCCGCACAAGAAAAACCCCGACGTTTGGGAACTGATTAGGGCGCACGCGAACCGGCTACAAAGCCTACCCAACGAGATCACGTTGATGACCACCAACATGACGCACGGCTACCACCGAGACTACCAGCTGTTGAAAGAGGTGCTCTTCCCCGCGCTGGACACCCTGCATGACATCCTGCAAATGAGCTGCTTCATGCTGGGAAACATCTCGGTGAACAGAGAGATTCTCTCAGACCCGCGCTACGAGTACCTGTTTACCGTGGAAGAGGTGAACCGTCGGGTATTGCATGGCGTCCCGTTCCGGGAAGCGTACCAGCAGGTGGGCAAGGAGGTACAGGAAGGGAAATTCCATTCCGATGGAGAGGTACACCACACCCATGCCGGAAGCATCGGTAACCTCTGCACCGAGAAGATCAAGAGGAAAATGGAGAAAGCATCCGCTCCCATTGCTCATACGGTATAGCCTGTTCCGAACTTCTCAGACAACCATAACCCGAAAAAACGGTCGTAAACGATATAAGCATCCCCTTCTTTCGTCACGAACTCTTTATCCAACAGTTGGCGCAAGGCCGACTGCACGGTACTTGCTGACATCAAGCCATGTTTTCTCACGAAAGATGCCGACGTGACCCCTTTTGCCTTACCCTCTTTGGCAATGGCGACTATCAATTCTTTTTGCCGGGCCGACAATAGTCCCACAATAGCTTCGAACATGGGTTCGTAGGAATTTACCGTTACGCGGAGATAATCCTCCACCATTTGCAACGTACACTCTTCCCCTTTCTCCATTGCGGAATAGAGGCGATTAAAAATATTTTGAACGTACCAGGTATGTCCTTCAAACAGGCGATATACACGCTCCACCAACTCGTTGTCAATCTTCCTGTCACCTTCCCCCATCTTCTCGATGATAAAATCCCGGTAGGTGTTTAACTCAATGGCACCAAGAGAGATCAATGAAACGCTCTGATAGAAAGGACGTGAAGGTGAAAAAAAGATGTTCCGCATCATCTGTCGTTGACTTCCGGAGAAGATAAAGGTTGTATTGGTACAGGTTTGGATATACGTGCGAAGGATAGCCTCGAGGTTTCTTTCCGGGTATTTCGCGATTTGTTGGAACTCATCGATAGCTACCACACAAGGCTTATCGGCCGTTTCCAAATAGGTGAAAATCTGTTCCAGTGAATACTCCGGTGCCATGATCTCCCCGATGCCGATATCAAATATCGGTATACCGGTCACGGGATCTAATTTTAATGCCGGTCTAAGCGAAGTAATCACGTTAAAGAAATGGTCAATAAATCGTTTTCCCTTGGGTTGCAAAGTTTCAAATATCTCTTTACCAAGCATAAACACCAACTCGCTTAGGCTTCCCGTCGCGTAAATATCAATAAAAAAGTGGTGGAAGTTCTTCCTCACTTCTGGAAACTGGAGGCAGTGTTGTATCAACCCGGTCTTCCCCATACGCCTGGGCGATATGATAGCGGTGTTGCGATGATTTAACAGTGCGGATAGCAACTCTTTAGACTCTGCCTCCCGATCACAGAAGTATTCAGGGGAAACGTATCCCCCAATTACAAATGGATTTCGCACTTTCTGTTTCATAATATGCATTTTTTTGGCACAGATGATTTTATGCAAAGATAATTATTTAGTTTTAAATAATCAAGATTTAAATAATTTAAATCAAGATAATCCGATTACGGGTCTGTTTATATCAGGTTAAAGCCCATTTCACGCTTCAGTTCATCGGTAATGGCGATGATTACACGCTGGTTATTATGGTAATAACTGCTTCATCGGCTCGTGGAAGGGCGATCAAAAGTGGTAGCCGATGCTCAGGTAGGGATAAAACCGTCTAGAGAGGTGCGAGTAGCCCAGTTCGGCCCGCAGTGGCCCCACTATGGTGAGGTGCGAATACCCGATATTGCCGCTCCAAAATGTCTCTCCCTTGAAAAAACTATCCAGGTGTTCGCTATGGATCGTGAAGTTAACGTTCCCGTAGAGGTGATTTTTGGGCGTGAAGGCGTAATGTAGCCCCATATCGGCAGAGAGTACCAAGTTGCCCAAAAGCTCCATCCCCCTGGAGCCTTGCACGGCGATTTGCTGAGGCAGGTAGTGGCCATCGATTCTCCCGCCCACGAAATTGCGGTAGATATTTGGTGCGTTCTCGCTCATCACATACCGCGCAGAGAGACGTGGGGTTAGGTAAGCGTTGCCGAACAGATGCGACGACTTAAACAGGTTCATTCGCAGGACGCTGAGGGGACGGTCGTTATTCAGCTGTGCAAAGTTATCGGTATGCAGGCAATATTGAAACGAGAAATAGTTTCCGGACGAGGGGAAGTAGGTATCGTTCAGGTCGTCGTACACCCCGTTAAACGTGTAGTTGATGTACAACTGATCCTCCGCTTCCGTCAGGGTGAGGTTCAGGGGATTGAGCAAAGGGCTGGAAAAGTGATAGTTGTCAAGGCCCGCCCCGAAGTGGAGTTTCACGTTACCGAAGTAGAACTCGGAAAAGTTGAGCGTCAGGGCATTCCTCACGACCCGCGCGTTGTAAAACAGGTTTCCCCGGTGATAAACTGGCAGGTCACTCCTGCTCAACGTGTAGTTGATTCCCCCTTTATAGAAGAGGCCGCTGTTGATGGAGTAGTCCACCATGAAGTAGGGGTCACGGCTTAGCCTCGTGGTGATATCAAACATCGACTGCAGCGATCTGCTTAATCGAATGGTGGTATTAGCCAGGATTGCCGCCATATCCTCACTGTTAAAATAGAAGCCCAAGTTAAGGGTATTAGTCACTTTTGGCTCAACGTTGAACACGAGGTCAAAGGGTCCCTCACCATCCAACCGGTAATGGACGCTGGAAAACAACCCGGTACCAAACACCCGTGCGGTCATGGCATCCAACTGCTTTCGGGTCACCTTGTCGTCAAGCAGAGGAATCCAGCGTAACACCTGTCTCTCCTCCCTGGGTGGCACCCCTTCCACCCGAACATTTTTTATCAGCAGCGTATCCACGTTGATATAGGGGTTAACGAGTTCTCTCACGAGCCTGGGACTGTCTATCGAGTCAAGACCTAACGACAGCTTGAGACCCATCAGCCCCTCCCACTTCCTCATAGCTGCCTCTTCGCCCCGGGCGATAATGGAATCAATGGCCTGCTGGTAGAAATCCATCGAGCCATAAGGATGTAACAGGGGTGTTATCAACAGATCCGCATCCTCAAGGTTCTGTATTCTCTTCTGCGCCCCAATGAAATTCCCTAGCTGCCCCACCACCTCAGTGATACTCCCCTGTCCTTTCTTTATCGCCTTTTCATCGGGTGGGAACGAGACGGCGATCACGAAATCAGCGCCCATTTCCCGTGCCACATCCACCGGGGTATTGTTGATCATCCCCCCATCAATCAGCAACATGCTATCCTGCTCCACGGGCGTGAACACTCCGGGGATAGCCATGCTCGCCCGCATGGCCATGGGCAGCACCCCCTCTCGGAACACCACCTCTTGACCGGTACGCACATCGGCGGCCACGCATGCAAACGGGATAGGCAGATCATCAAAATCCATGGGGTGTTGGAAACCGATGGTCATATTCAAGAAAAGACTGTAAATGTTTTGACCGGCGAATACACCCGGGGGGAGACTCAACCTTCCCTCTCCCTCTTTTATCTTCAACTGGTACGGCAGCGAAACCAGGTGCCTCTTACTGTCCTCTCGTCGCTTCGCGGGCAGATCCTCACGATACACGTGATCCCTCATCAGGTAATCCCAATCCTGGAGGCTGATGAGCGAATCGATTACGTTGGCACTGTAGCCAACCGAATAAAGTCCCCCAACCACTGCCCCCATGCTCGTCCCGGCAATGCAATCAATCGGGATCCCGACCCTCTCCAACACCTTCAACACGCCAACGTGCGCAAACCCCTTGGCGGAGCCCCCGCTAAGCACGACCCCCACCTTCGGTCGCTTCTGTTCACATGTCTTCTCTTGCCCAGTCACGGCCAAGACGGTGCAACTCGCGATCAACAGTATGGAGAGTAATTTTTTCATAACCGCTTAATAGGTACATTCTTCTACAAAGATACGTTTTTCCCCCAACTTTAACATCATGAAAAGCATATCAAAAACAAACTATTCCATTGTTTTTTCAAAACAATAAACGTAACTTTGTCGTGACATAAAGCAACCTGGTTATAAACTACTTGACTTATCTTTTAATCCAAAAAGAGAATTGTCGAGTATACCAGTACTTTTAAAATAATCATCAAAAAAAGGTGTTGATTTTTTATTTGCGTAAATCCCATGTTACCTGCAAGGATAAGAGACAGTATGAAATGTTTAATGCCTGATAAAATGATTATTTTGAATAATATATCTAAATTCACTAATAATATCAACCGATATGAGTAATTGTAATGAGATTCTAAAAGAAAGTAGTAAAACCACTCCAGAGATTACGAAAGGAGAAAATTGTTCCATAAAAGTTTCAGGCATTGAATTTACTAAATCGCTTAATGGAGCGAAAACCTTAGTAACCGTCGATGGTGACAAATTAATCTTCAAGAGCAATGCTAAATGTGATAATTTTAATGACCCTACTGGAAAACCATCAAAAAATACGGCTCCTGTTTTGCTGACAGAAATAGATAACACCAAACCTTTTACCTTTACAGCTAAAATTACTCCGACATTTACAGACACCTATGACGCGGGGGCCATGTTTATTTATTTAAACCCACAGTTGTGGTTTAAATTCGCGTTCGAGAGGGATGAACGTATGAAAACCCGCATTGTGACTGTCAGAACTATTGAAACATCCGATGACAATAACCACGATGCCGTTGATAATGCAGGCGTGTACATGAAAATATCTTCGAATGTAAAGACTATTGGCTTTTATTATTCACTGGATAAAGAGAAATGGCAGCTTGTTCGTCTCTTTAAGAATGATTATCCTGCCGAATCATGGGTAGGATTAAGTTCTCAATCTCCAATAGGTAATGGAATTAGCGTAATATTTGAAGAGTGTTCGTTGACTCAAAGCAGCATTAACGATTTTAGAATGGGAATTTGATAAAATCGGTATTCCATAAATGCCTGCTGGTAACGTGTAGTCATAAAACATAGCGGTTTCAGCACGATTGGTCAAACCAGTCGGAATCCGAGAATAAAAAAAGTTACCTACAGCAACCTGTTAGACGCAGAAGATATCTGTTTGGAGCCAAGAGAAGCCATTTTGAACATAAAATGGGAAAGCGAACAACGGAATGAAAAATTTTCTCGAGAAAAATCTACTCCCCATAGCCATAGTGTTAGGCATTGTGTTTCACAACCAGCTATATGCCTTATCGTTTGCAACACCCTATCTGCTTTCGTTGATGCTTTTTATTACCTATTGTCGCATTTCATGGAGTAGCATCAAAATCACCAAGTTTCACTATATATTATTGGGCGTTCAATATATTGGCAGCGCTTTGATTTACCTGGCCATTCGCCCGTTTAACGAAGTGTTGGCGCAGGCATGTATGATATGCATTTTGGCGTCAACAGCCACATCGGCACCCGTGGTCACAGGTCTTTTGGGTGGAAGTATCTCTACCGTGGCAGCCTATTCAGTTATCAGCAATTTGTCCATTGCATTTATCGCACCGCTATTCTTTTCAATAATTGGCGAAACAGGCAAAACACTCTCTTTTGGGGCATCTTTCGGGTATATTTTCCTGAAAGTGATGCCTATTCTGATTCTGCCGTTCCTTGCATCGCTCCTTGTTCAAAAAACCGCTCCCAAACTGCATCGAAAAATAGCATCGGCACAAATCGTATCTTTCTATCTATGGGCAGTAGCGCTGACCATTGTTCTTGGGAGCGTTACCCGATTCGTTGTAAGTCATAGCAGCAGCAACTTCTTGTTGGAAATAATCATTGCTGTTAGCTCACTTCTGATTTGCCTGTTGCAGTTCGGTTTCGGCAGGAAAATTGGCAGAAAATTCTCCTTCGTCGTCGCGGGAGGACAAAGTCTTGGACAAAAAAACACCATCCTTGCTATCTGGCTCACTCAAACCTACCTGAACCCCATTGCATCACTCGGACCCGGGTTGTATGTTTTGTGGCAAAATCTCATAAACTCGTGGCAAATTTGGCACAAGAATAGATACGAAGAGAACAGCAAAATGTTATCTTCCCACGCTAAATTCAAAAGTTGAAACTTGTCTATTTGTTTCCTGAATGGTAATCGTAAAGTGACATTTTTCCCCCTTCTCGCATCTGTCATCCAAATCAACGACCACATTGGTTTTTTCGTAAGCTTCCAACGGAGGTATTCCTGCACTGCCTATCTCTATTTGGGTACCGGATTTTTGCTGATAAACTTTAAGAATAGCCTGTTTTGATGAAACCTGTCCAAAGTTCTGAACCTCAATAGTCCCCGAATTGGTCGAAAAAACCGGTATACGGGCGGAGAGGATAGATTCGTTATAATTAATCCAAGGTAAACGGGTATAACCATATAGTGATTTTCCCGAAACCGTTTTGCCAATCAGTTTAGGAGCAAACTCCTCTTCTGTAATGCCATTTCCCGAAGCATCAAATGTTACGATTAAATCCGGCCCGGATTTTTCAACACTCGACACAATACATCCTCGTCCAAAGTTCACTTCGGAGGAGGCTCCAAAACGCAAGCTATTGATATCAATATCCGTGTGTGGATTAAATCCTTTTTCGGCCGATATTTTTATCTGTATCTCTTTTGTTTTTTCATCAATAGGTTTATCATTCAGCATTGTGAGCAGCAAACCCGGATTCAAAGGAATACTGATGTTTTTGGAACTATGATTATCGTTGGGCTTATCTTCGGCTTTCAGGGTATCGATGACTGCAAAATTAGCCTGTATAGCGCGCCCGTATTCGTCCTGCAATATTTTTATCCGCTCGTATTTGAACCACTCTTCAACTCTTCCGTCTTCATGTATTGAAAAGCCTGTTGTATAGGCTTCCCCAGGATCGGTTACCCAATGAACACCATCTTTCGACCGGAGGTAAAAAGCGATACGCCCTAACCAATCGTTAACAATAAGGTGGTATTGTATATGATCGCGCCATACCACGGGATCCTCAAACTCTCCCTCCACATCCGGATATACCCGCTTGTGGGTAATCTGGCAGTAAGGTGATAACCCGGTTTCACTGATCCATACGCCGCCCCCGCGGCATATCATTAAATATGAGCCATCTTCACGCTGGGCAAAAGTAAGGTTTGACAAGCCTTCAATAATATCGCGGTCACGTTTGTTAAATTCGAATTTATTATAGGTCCATGGCCCGTCCAAATGATCCGACAGGTAGTATCCGTTAATCACATAAATCACATAACTCCCATTTTTTAGCCTGAATATCTCCGGATTATGACCGGGTCCTATCGTGTCTTTTATAAGGAAGGGACCGAAAGAGTTATCACATATTGTGTGATATACAATAGAGTTAGGCCACTCCCCATGTCCTTTGGGAGAACTTTCTTTCCAGCCGCATACGAATAAATGATATTTCTGATCGTCTCCCAACACTATATTGCCTCCCCAGTATGAATTAATCCGATCTTCAATGCCATTATCCGTGTAACGTGGTATTACATTTTCAGCACCCCAGGTATCGCTACTCAATACACCTTTGGGCATTGGTAGAAAACGATCCATAAAACGTGCTCCCGGAACCAATAGATCCCATTCTTTCGGCCTTTCCCTCTCTGTAATCTGGGCCAATATATTGATTGTACAAAAAGAGCATATCAATAGTACAATCGTAACGAAAATGCGTGTGTTAATTTTCATTGTTTATTGCTATTCGTCCGTGTTACTGTATAGTTTGCTGTTGGCAAGGATGTATACACATTCTCCCTGTCTACATTTTGTCGTCAATACCCCAAAAGGCGTGTAATTTATCATCTTTTTTTCTTGCGAATTTATTCATAATGGTCGATACCACAAAGAATGACAGGCGATGAAGTAGAGGTGTATCTCTAATATTTTACTGGCTTTCGGCCGTGTAAAGTGTATGATGAACTTTATTCTTTTCAGATGGTTGAAAAACATGCCTATTCTATTTAAGTGCCACTCACTGGCTCCCGTTTCAGTACGTTAACCCCGATGATCCCCAGCAGCACCATAAGTCCCCCTATCAAGTGGTAGCCGCGGAGCGTCTCACCCAAAACGAGAACACCGGCAAAGACGGTGATAACGGGACTCAGGTTATTGAAGATAGAGGCACGGGAGGCGGGGATGACCACCAGTGCGGTGTTGGTCAGGAAAGAGGTCAGGAACGAGGAGAGTACACCCAGGTAAAGGATGGCCCACAAGAACTCACCGTTCTGGAGCGGGGCGAAGTAGAGCGGGAGGCTATTTTGTTGCACGTGCTGGGTAACAGCCAAGAGGTTAAAGAGCACGCAAGCAACCACGGTCATAAAAAAGGTGATATCCATAGCCGCGTGCTTGCGCGTGGCTCTCCGGGCCAGGACTAAATAGATAGCTATAGAAAAGACGGAGAGCAAAATAATGAAATCACCCTTCAGCGTTTCGCCGGTCATCTCCCCCAGCCCGTTCTTGTACATGATAAACATCACGCCACCTACCGATAAGAACACGGAAAAAAGCTGCCAGATCGTGCTCCTCTCCTTCAGGAAGATGGAAGCCAGTATCAAGGTGAAAATCGGTGCAGTGGCCGAGATGATACCGGCCTCCGAAGCGGTGGTAAATTGCAGGCCGATGGTCTGCAACAAAAAGAGGAGTATAGGGTAAAAAAGGGACAAAAGGAGCAGCGAAGGCACGCTTTTTCGCCCAAACCGCGGGAACCCCTTCCCGCGGATCAGGTAATAGAGAAAAATGCCGACAAAAGCGGCACTAAAACGATGGGCCAACAGATCAATGGGCGAAGCATGGCGCAACGCGATCTTTACGAAAATAAACGAAAACCCCACGATCAGGGTCATCAACGTGAGACTGAAATAGGCTACCCTTTCTCGCTTTATTAACTTCATACCATTCATTCCGTGGTAAAGATAGTAAAACGATGGCAAATGAAAGATTATTTACAAGAGAGATTGTTTTTGTTGTCGCGATTACTCATTTTTTGTATTTTTGCATTTACGCGAGGTAAATTAAACTTTCCCATATTGTATTCTTTTTGTCATTGTTTGCATTCAAGGGAAAATAACTGAAAAATACACTATAACTATGAATTTACTAGACAACATGATCGCACGGGCAAAGACCAACAAGCAACGCGTGGTACTGCCCGAAGGCAGTGAAGAACGCACGTTACGGGCGACTGACCGGCTGGTGGCCAACGGCGTGGCCGACATCATCCTCTTGGGGGACCCCGCCGAGATTAAACGCGAGATCGATCGACTGAAACTCACCAACGCGGGACGGGCAAAAGTCATCGACCCAAAAGCACACGACAAAAAAGAGGCCTACACGCACCTGCTCTTCGAACTCAGGAAAAACAAGGGTATGACGCTCGAAGAGGCGGCAAAGCTGGTGGAAAACCCGCTTTACCTGGCTTGCCTGATGATCAAGAGCGGGGATGCGGACGGTGAAGTCGCCGGAGCTCGAAACATAACGGGTAACGTGCTTCGCCCGGCCCTGCAAATTATCAGAACCTCCCCGGGGGTCAAGGTCGTTTCAGGGGCCTTCATCATGCTTACGCGAACACCGCAATACGGTGAGAACGGGACCATCCTGTTCGCCGACTGCGCGGTGATGCCCGACCCCTCCGCCGAGGAGCTGGCCTCAATCGCCATTGCCTCCGCCCAGACGATGAAGAGCCTGGTGGGCGTGGAGCCCAAGGTGGCCATGCTCAGCTTCTCCACTAAGGGAAGTGCCGTGCACGAAGCGGTCGACAAGGTACGGGAAGCAACAGAGATAGTGAAAGAGTTGGAACCTACCCTGCTGATAGATGGTGAGCTACAGGCAGACACCGCGCTGGTGCCCAGCGTGGGTGCCAGCAAAGCACCGGGCAGCCCGATCGCGGGCAACGCGAATGTACTGGTTTTCCCATCCCTCGAAGCAGGCAACATCGGTTACAAGCTGGTACAGCGACTGGGTAACGCGGAGGCCGTTGGACCCGTTCTTCAAGGAATGGCCGCCCCGGTGAACGACCTATCAAGGGGGTGCTCGGTAGAAGATATTTACAACATGGTAGCCATAACAGCCAACCAAGCCATAGGACTAAAACAATAATAGATAACAGAATATGGATGAAATGATCGTGGAACCCATCGAGAGGTACGGACTGACTATCTCAAGCGGAAAGAACAAACCGCTCTTTTCGAAAATTGGCGTGGTGGGCGCCGGAAGAGAGGGGAGAACCATCATCAACATGGCGGCCACGGCCGGCATGGAGGTGGTCTTCCTCGATGAATCGCAAGAGCGAAACGACTTCGTGATGCGCGAGTTGGAGAGAGTAATGGACAAAAAAATTAGCCGGTGGGGATTGACGCAGGCCGAGAAAAAAGTGATCCTGAACCGGGTCACCCCAACACTACTCTACGAGGACTTCGCGGGGTGCGACATGGTAATCGAGTGCAGCCGATACTCAGAAACTGGACGCCGAAGCACTCCACTCAGGAAAAACATTTTCAAGAAGCTGGAAGAGGTATTGGACAAAGACGCCATTATCGCGACCAATGGCTCCACCTTGATCATCAGTGAGCTGGCGGCTGATCTCACCCACAAAGAACGGTGCGTGAGTCTCTACTTCCCGGTATCACACCCAGACGCCCGAATCCTGGAGATATCCATCGGGATGTATACCTCGGAAGAGGTGTACCAAAAAATGGAGGTGTTCG
Source organism: Petrimonas sp. (assembly GCA_012839475.1). Taxonomy (GTDB): domain Bacteria; phylum Bacteroidota; class Bacteroidia; order Bacteroidales; family Dysgonomonadaceae; genus Proteiniphilum. The sequence goes on from DUNG01000034.1 coordinate 175,328, forward strand.
CCAAGCTCATCAAGTACAAGCCGCACCGCGTTAACGAGAGCAACGGGAACGTGAGCTTGCGGCTACTGGCAACCACGCTCAACGAGGCGTGCCAGATGTTGCTGGAAAGGATTAGCACCCTGGAAAGTATCGAGGAGACCTTTACCATCATTTTCGGGCAACGGTACGGTATCTTCCAGATGGCTGACATCGTGGGGATCGAACGGCTCGTAACCTTGATGGAGGCGATGTTCAACGACTTTGGCCTGAAGCAATACAAGCCTAACCCCATCCTGTGGAAGCTGTACCGGTCGAACCAACTGGGTGTGCGTACCGGGAAAGGGTTTTACTTGTATGATGAGAATGGGAACCGCCTGTCGGTCAACAAAACCATATTCAATTAAAACGAAACCTCGATCGAGTAAATAAGAAGGATATGAAACCGACATGATTAAAATAATCATTAAACACACTTGAGAACTATTTCGTTAAGCCAAACGAGCAGAGGACAAGTTCACTTGGAATATGCCGTGGCGAGAAATAGTCTAACTTTAGTGAATGATTATTTTAAACATCAAAGGTTCCATACACCGAAATGTAAAAGAATAAAATAATCGTATGAAAATTCTAGTATTAAACTGCGGAAGCTCCTCCATCAAGTACAAGCTTTTCAAGATGGAAAAAAAGGAGGTGATAGCGCAAGGAATCATCGAAAAAATAGGGATGAAGGGGTCGTTCCTCAAAGTCACGCTGCCCAATGGCGAGAAAGTGATGCTTGAGGGAGAGATACTGGAGCATCGCGCCGGCATTGAATATATCCTGGGCGTGCTGCTGAGTGAGAAGTATGGTTGCATCAAATCCCTGGAAGAGATTGACGCCGTGGGACACCGGGTGGTACACGGGGGAGAGCGTTTTAACACGAGCGTGCTTATCACCGAGGAGGTGATCGACATGCTTAACGAGTGCATAGAACTGGCACCGCTGCATAATCCACCGAACTTGAAAGGGATTTACGCGATCCAGGAACTGTTGCCCAACACCCCGCAGGTAAGTGTATTTGATACCGCTTTCCACCAAACAATGCCCGACTACGCGTACATGTACGGGATTCCCTACTCGATGTACGAAAAATATGGTATCAGACGCTACGGGTTCCACGGCACCAGTCACCGTTACGTATCCAAGAGGGCGTGCGAGTTTTTAAACGTCCCGTACGAAGAGCAACGAATCATCACGGCACACATCGGGAACGGGGGATCGTTGGCCGCCATTAAGAACGGGAAATCGATCGACACCAGCATGGGTATGACCCCGGTAGAGGGACTGATCATGGGAACCCGATCGGGCGACGTGGACCCGGGGGTCATCTCCTACATCATGGACAAGGAGCGCATGAGCGCCCAAGGTATCTCCACACTGGTGAACAAGTTTTCAGGGGTTCTCGGCATGTCAGGCGTTTCCTCGGATATGCGCGAGATTGAAGCGGCCATCAAAGAGGGGAACAAGCGGGCAAAACTGGCCTTGGATGCGTACAACTACCGGATTAAAAAGTATGTAGGCTCTTACGCCGCCGCTATGGGTGGGGTGGACATCCTCGTCTTCACGGGAGGGGTAGGCGAAAACCAAGCCGTGACACGCTCCTACGTGTGCAAGAACATGGCGTTCATGGGAATTGAACTGAACGAGGAGCTGAACGCATCGGTACGCGCCACGGAGGTGGTGATCAGCAAACCGGAATCGAAGGTGAAGGTGGTGATCATCCCCACCGACGAGGAGCTGACCATCGCGAAAGACACGGTAGAAATCTTAAACTTGCAATAACGATTTTGCCTCTCACGTAATAAAAAAACCTCGGGAAAAGATCCCGAGGTTTTTTCATTTATCCTGTTGGGTGCTATTCCGAAACCACTTCGAAAGGCACCTCTACCGAAATTTCCTTATGAAGCTTAACTAATGCCGTATAGTTCCCAACTTCCTTCACTGGATCCTTGATCACGATCAACTTGCGGTCGATCTCAAACCCTTGCTCAGCCAAGGCATCGGCAACCTGAATGTTGGTAACCGATCCAAAGATGGTTCCGGTGGAGCTGGTCTTTGCACCAATCGTGAGCGACACACCTTCCATCTTGTCGGCAACAGCCTGCGCATCAGCTTTTATTTGCGCGATCTTGTGGGCGCGTTGCCTCTGCTCTTCCGCCAACACCTTCTTGGCCGACTCGGTTGCGATAACGGCTTTCCCCTGCGGAATAAGGTAGTTGCGTGCGTACCCTTTCTTCACGTTGACTACATCGTCTTTGTAGCCCAAGTTCAGAACATCTTCTTTTAAAATTACTTCCATCTCTTACTCCTCCTTTTATTTCATTAAATCGGTAACGTATGGAAGCAACGCGAGGTGACGCGCCCGTTTGACCGCCTGAGCGATACGACGTTGAAACTTCAAGGACGTACCGGTAATCCTTCTGGGTAAAATCTTGCCCTGCTCGTTCAGGAATTTCTTCAAGAACTCAGGGTCTTTATAATCGATGTACTTGATCCCGTTCTTCTTGAAACGGCAGTACTTTTTCTTCTTCACATCCACCGAAAGGGGGGTCAAATACCTGATTTCTGATTGCTTTGCCATCGCTTAATCCTCCTGTTCTTTAAGTTCAACTTCCTTTTCAACGGCCTCCGGAGCTTCTACTACAGGTTCCGGGGTTTCAGCCTTAGCTTCTGCTTTCTCGACCTTGGGCTCCTGCCTTTCGGCCCTCTTTGGTTTAACCGGCTCGTTCGTAGTTGCGGCGTCTTGCTTCTTGCTGCCCTTGTTCCGCCGCTTCTCGGCGTACTCCAAGGCGAACTTGTCCTGTCTCACCGTTAAGAAGCGGATCACGCGCTCATCGCGACGAAAGTTCACTTCCAGCTTCTCGATTACGTGTGGCTCAGCCTTAAACTCCAGAAACGCGTAGAATCCGGTTGTCTTCTTCTCAATGGGATAGGCCAGCTTACGCAAGCCCCAATCCTCTTCGTTCACTATCTCCGCCCCTTCTTCAATAAGCAAAGACTTGAACTTTTCAACCGCTTCCTTCATCTGATCATCAGACAAAACGGGAGTTAAAATGAAAACGGTCTCGTAATTGTTCATACAAATTAAATTAACAAATTATGGTTTGAATCGAAAAAATATTTTTCGACCGGCAAAGGTACAATAATTTATCCAATTATCAAACGAACGGACCCAAAACCTTACAAAAGATCACCGCGCAGTGCGAGCCTTGTAGTCACAAGCCACCTTCCCTTTTTCCATGTTGGTGAGCTTGCTCCTCACCATCCTCTTGCGTAGCGGCGAGATTTTATCGATGAAGAGGATACCATCCAGGTGATCGTACTCGTGCTGGATAACGCGGGCCATGTAACCCGTGTATACCTCGTCACGAGGCACCAGATTCTCATCCAGGTAGCTGATTCGAATCTCTCCCTCCCGGGAGACCTTCTCGTGTATCCCGGGAACGCTGAGGCACCCCTCCTCCATCTCTTCTAGCTCCCCTTTGCGCTCGGTGATGCGCGCATTGATGAACACCTTGGTGAAATCCTTAAACTCCGGGTGCTCGTTGGTAGCAAGCGGCGAGAGATCCATCACGAATATGCGCTCTTCCAACCCCACCTGAGGCGCTGCAAGCCCCACACCCTCGGCGTTGCGCATCGTCTCGAACATATTGTCAATCAACTCATTCAAGCCGGGATAATTCGATGGGTCAATATCCTGGGTCACCTTGCGCAACACCGGGTGACCGTAAATGTATATCGGTAAAATCATAATTCAAAAAAAAACGGCCCATTCATATTAAGTAAAGACAAAGTTAAGCTACAGCCTCTTTCGGCTCTCCATGTACCCTTGAAGGATAATGGTGGCACTGATCTCGTCCACCAACTCCTTATCTTGCCGGAGCTTCTTTTTAAGCCCGCCATCAATCATCGCCTGGTGGGCCATTCTTGAGGTAAACCGCTCGTCGTAATACTCCACCGGTATATGGGGGTACAACTTCCTGAGACGGTTGACGAACGGCTCTACACGTTTCATGTTTTCTGAAGGCTGATTGTTCATCGTCTTGGGCAAGCCTACCACGATGCGTTCCACCTCCTCTTCATGGAGGTAGTCCGCCAGGAAGTCGAGCAGCCTCACGGTTTCAACGGTCGCCAACCCGTTCGCTATAATTTGGAGTGGGTCACTCACGGCCAATCCGGAACGTTTTTTCCCGTAGTCTATCGAGAGGATTCTCGCCATCTTGTCACTATTCAAACACCCGCTTGCGCAGCTCGAAATCATTCCCAAGGTACTTCTCCCGCACGATGGGATTGGCAGCCAACTCCTCGGCGCTCCCTTGGAACAGCACCTTCCCTTCAAACAGCAGGTAAGCCCGGTCGGTGATACTCAGCGTCTCATCCACGTTATGGTCAGTGATAAGAATACCGATATTCCGATACTTGAGCTTCGCCACGATCGATTGGATATCCTGCACGGCGATGGGGTCGATGCCCGCGAACGGCTCATCAAGCATGATGAACTTCGGATCGATGGCCAAGCAGCGGGCAATCTCGGCCCGACGCCGCTCCCCACCCGATAAGCGGTCCCCCTGGTTCTTCCTCACCTTATGAAGACCAAACTCGTCGATTAGCATCTCCAGCTTCTCTTTCTGCTGTATGGGAGATAGGTCAGTGAACTCCAGCACCGATCGGATATTGTCTTCCACCGACATTTTCCGAAAGATCGAAGCCTCCTGTGCCAAGTAACCAATCCCCTTTTGCGCCCTCTTGTACACCGGGTAACGGGTAATGTTCTCATCACCGATAAAAATCTGGCCCTCGTTGGGCACGATTAACCCCACGGTCATGTAAAAGGTCGTGGTCTTCCCTGCCCCGTTGGGACCCAGTAACCCCACGATCTCGCCCTGCTTGACGTTGATGGAGACGTTACTCACCACGGTGCGCTTACCATAGCGCTTCACCAGGTTCTCCGTGCGCAGCATCAACGGTTCGGAAACAACGGGATCCTCAAGCTCACCAGCTGGCCATGTATCTAGTGTCTCTTGACTCATTCGCTCGAAATTTTATGCAAAAATACGCGATTTTCTTCTGAAATCGAACAGGATTGCCAATTTATATGGGATTTGGCATGGAATCAGTCGGTTCACAAAAGTGGAACAACGACTCGTTACCGAGGTTCAACGAGAAACCGATACCTCCAGAATCAGGTTGCTACTCGAAAAGGTTATAGAAAAGGCACGTTATCGGGATTCAACAAGTCGTCAATAAACACTTACAAAGTAAGCACGACCTCCGCGCTCTTCACCACTCCCCCGACAGGTGGTTGTAGCTTAGCGACCCGCACCTCCAACCTCGAGACGCCAGGGTACTCCGCCTTAATCCGTTTCAGGATCCGTCCACCCACATGCTCGATCAAGTCAGAGGGAATAGCCATCTCGGCCTGTACCAATGCGTACAAATCGGCGTAATTAATCGTGTCTGCCAGGCTATCCGACTCAATGGCCGCCGTAACATCCACCTCCAAGGTCAGACTGACCTCGAACTCATTTCCAACCTGCTTCTCGTGCTGCATCACGCCGTGAAAGGCATGAAAACGCATCGTGTCAAGCACGATCTTAGTCGTTACCCCACGTTCACTTCCCTTATTCATTCGTCTATTCATTTTTCACCTCCACATTCATCCATTTCAAGGCGGCACACACCAATCAACGGCAGAGCTTTCAAGGTATCATAACCCACAATTACTACTTACCGGAACAGCTAATTTCATGTCTGCCGACCTCAAAAATAGGAACAATCCACCACAAAAAAGTGCAAACAGTGGGCAAATATCAAATAGTGTGATAATTTAATGGGTTATCCCGTTTAAAATTAGGTGAAAAATCGTTATATTTGTGCGTTTATAAAAAGTCACCGTTGTAAGCTAATTTTTTAAACGAACTATTTCGTTTAGCCAGACGAGCAGAAGACAAGTTCACTTGGATTATGCCGTGGCGAGAAATAGTCTAATATTAATGAACTATTTCGTTTAGCCAGACGAGCAGAAGACAAGTTTACTTGGATTATGCCGTGGCGAGAAATAGTCTAATTCAAATAAACATATGGATAACGTAACTGTTAAAACGGATGTTTTAATCATTGGTGGGGGACCCTCGGGGTTATCCTTCGCCATACGATTGGCTGACCTGCTGAAAGAGAAGGGGCTGGAGCGACGCATCTTGCTGATAGACAAGGGGAACTCCATTGGGAGCCATATCATTTCCGGGGCGTTAGTCCGGCCCGGTATCTTCAGCGAACTGCTACCCGATACCCCGGCTGAAGAGATACCCTTCGACTCGAAGGTATCAAGCAACAAGATGTACATGCTGAGCGAGAGGGGAAAACTCAGAATCCCCATCACCCCACCCTACATGGGAAACAAGGGGCACTACACCGCCTCACTGGGAGAACTTTGCCGCTTCCTGGCCAACAAAGCCGAAGAGAAGGGGGTAGAGATCTATACCGGCTTCGCGATGAGCGATATCCTGTATGACGAAAAAGGCAAGGTCATAGGGGCCAAAACGATCGATACCGGGGTAGACCAACAAGGGAACCAGATGGAGAACTTTCAAGAAGGTACACCGGTTGAAGCCAAGCTGACCATCTTCGCTGAAGGATCAAGGGGTAGCCTTACCAAGAAACTGATCCAGAAATTCAACCTGGATGAAGGCAGGAACCAGCAAATCTACTCGCTAGGTTGTAAAGAGTTGTGGAGTGTACCCGAGGGAACCATCGCCCCAGGTGAGGTGTACAACACCATGGGGTTCCCGGCATCCGACTTCGGCGCATTCGGTGGCGGATTTATCTATGGGCTGAAAGATAATAAGATAGCGTTGGGCCTGGTCATTGGGCTGGACTACGCCGATCCAACGTTCGACACCCACAACGCGTTCCAGGTGTGGAAGAAACACCCGTTCGTCGCCCAGTTCCTGAAAGGGGGTACGATCGTGGAGTACGGTGCGAAGACACTGCCCGAAGGGGGTTACTACGCCGTACCGAAACTCTTCACGGACAACGCCCTTATCGTGGGCGATAGCGCCGGGCTGCTGGCCATGCCGGCATTGAAGGGGATTCACCTCGCTGTGCAATCAGGCATGCTGGCAGCGCAAACCGCGTTGGTGGCGCTGGAACAAAACGACTTCTCGGAAAAGACGTTGCAAACCTACGAACAGCTGGTAAAAAAGAGCACCATTCACTCTGAACTGTACCGCAACCGAAACTTCCGTCAAGGGTTCGTAAAGGGGATGATTCCTGGCATGTTCCACTTCGGGACCCAGCTAATTACTGGTGGGGCCGGTTTTTGTGGGCGACTAAAAAACCATTCCGATAGTGAAGCGACCAAAACGCTCGCCGATGCGAAGAAACCGCTGTTCATAGAGAAATACAAGGACCTCGAGTTTGACAAGGAGTTAACGTTTGACAAAGTGACAGACGTCTACTACAGCGGCGTGGCGCATGACGACCACCAGGTACCGCACCTGCAGGTGAATGATCCTGAAACGTTCAACACCGTGAACATCAAGGAGTACGGCGCTCCCTGCCAATACTACTGCTCGGCAGAAGTGTATGAGGTACATACCGACCGGGAGGGAAAACAGGAGCTGAGAATCCATTTCGAGAACTGCCTCCATTGCAAAACGTGCGATATCAAAGAACCCGCGGGTGGCATCACCTGGAATGTTCCCTACGGTGGAAACGGACCCGATTATAAATACATGTAACTAAAAACAGAACTATTTCGATAAGCCAAACGAGCAGAGGACAAGTTCACTTGGACTATGCCGTGACAAGAAATAGTCTAATTCTAATGAACGAAATAAATGGCACTAACAATTATCAGTTTAATCAAACAGGTTCCGCTCCCCAGCGAAATGCGTATGGGAGAGGATGGCTTGATGGACCGGACCAAAGCCAAATCCATCATCAACGTCGATTGCCAATTTGGACTAGAAGCAGGGCTACAGCTGAAGAAGAAGTACCCCGACGCTCGCATGATCGCTTGCTCCATGGGCCCCTTCTCCTTCGAGACAGCGCTTAAAACTGCCCTGTCGATGGGGTATGACGAAGCGTATCTCCTGTCGGACCGCAAGTTGGGCGGAAGCGATACCTACGCCACGGGATTGGCACTGGCGACCCTACTCAAGCACCTGGGCTTCACCAAAGAGTCGAAAGAACCCTTTATCATTTTCACCGGGCGGCAGACGAGCGACGGTGATACGGCGCACGTGCCGTCGCAAGTAGCAGAAAACATGGGCCTTCCCCAAGCCACGTTCGTGGAACGGGTAGAGGCCGACGGAAAGGGGAACATCATCGCGCGGCGCATTATCGAAGGTGGCCATCAAGAGCTGCAACTGCCGATGCCCTGCGTGGTCTCGCTGACCCCGACCGGCATTCCCCCCCGGAAGCCTTCACTGAGCGGGGCTATCAAGGCCCGTAACACCAACATCACGGTGCTTGGCGTGGATGACATCAACCTAACCAGCCCGAAAATCGGTCTGGCTGGCTCACCAACCATCGTGGCCAACGTGCAAAACATAACCAGCGACCGTCCCCCGGTAATGATGGCCGAAGGACAGGGCGATAAAGAACTGGTAGACAGCTTTATCACCCAATTCGAAACGGGTGGAAACACGCTGCAGAAGAAAGAGGAAAAAGAGAGGAGAGTCAGGGAAACACCCGACTTCCCGGTGATCGACACCCGCGAAGAGAACCGTGGGATACTCACCTGGGCAGAGGTGGTAAACGGCAAGATATCCCCCTCCTCGCTGGAGTTGCTAACCCCCTCGCTCAACCTTGCTGAACAACTGGGTGGCGAAACAAAAATAACTACCGTGCTGATTGGCAAGAACGTGAAGCCCTTGGCGAAAACGCTTTTCGAGCATGGTAGCGACGAGGTGGTAGTGGTAGAAGACGACCGGCTGGAGGAGTACCTGGTGTTGCCCTTCTCTGATATCCTCGCACAGGTGATCAGGGAGCGGAAACCGGAAATCGCCCTTTTCGCCGCAACCACGGCAGGCCGCGAACTGGCACCCCGCATCGGGGTGAAGACAGGTAGCGGGGTCACGGCAGATTGCACCGGCCTGGAGATCGGTGAATACGTGAACCGCAGGGAGAAAGAGATTATCCGCCCCATACTGCACTCGCGACGCCCAACGTACGGTGAAAGCAAGCTGGCGACTATCTTGGGCTTTATCTATCCCCAAATATCCACGGCGCGTCCCGGCACCTTCCCGGTACCGAAGCAACAAGATGGACGTACCGGCACGCTCTCGGTTTTCAAACCGAAACTGAAAGAGGAGGACTTCATCGTGAAAATCCGTAAAACGGTACGGGGAGAAGGAGGACTTCAGAGCCTGCTAGATGCCGACGTGATTATCTCGGGTGGTCGTGGAGCCACTTCCGACAACCTACAACTGGTCAAGGAGTTGGCTGCAGCACTCAAGGAGAAAGGGATCAAGGCAGAATGGGCCGGTAGCCGAGTGGTGGTCGATGAGGGCGTGGCCGAATACGCTCGCCAGATTGGCCAAACCGGCCGAACCGTACGCCCCAAGGTGTACGTAGCCGTTGGCATTAGTGGTGCTATCCAACATATCTATGGAATCAAAGAGGCTGGCACGATCGTGGCAATTGATCACAACCCGAAAGCTTCCATCTTCAAGCACGCCGATTTCGGCATTCTGGGTGAATACGAAGATGTGGTGCCCGAATTGATCGACCGGGTCAAGGGTGGGTTCACCTTTGGGGTGGAACCAGCCAAATCATAAAGTACCACCATTAACCGTGTCACGTGCAAGATCTCCTTTTTAAGGTGGCACCAGCTAAATAGTTAAGCATCTCAAAGAACACCCTTTTCGCGACCCGCCTCGGTGGGTCGCGAAAAGGGAAGTCCTTTAATAACACAAGTCAAAATAGCATATATTTCGTTAAGCCAAACGAGCAGAGGACAAGCTTGCTTGGATTATGCCGTGGCGAGAAATAGTCTAATTGTAACGTAAAAATGAAGAGAAACCCAATTCCCGAAAGACTTGCCGCGATGAGGCAATTCATGGAAGAAAAACAGCTCGACGCGTTTATCGTCCCCAGTACCGATGCCCACCTGAGCGAATATCCCCCGAAATACTGGGAGTCCCGAAAATGGATTAGCGGCTTCACCGGATCAGCTGGAACGGCCGTCATCACCAAAGATAAGGCAGGCGTGTGGACCGACTCCCGCTACTTCCTGCAGGCGGCTGACGAACTGGATGGAACGGGATTCGACCTGTTCAAAATGGGACAAGCCGACACGCCCGAAATGACCGACTGGATTATTGAGCAGGTTGGCCATGGAGGTACGGTGGGTATCGATGGACTGGTCTACGCCGCCTCGGAGGGCAATGCGCTCAAAAGCCGTCTCAACACGGTCGGCATTAAGCTGAACACTGCCTTCGACCCGTTTGAAGTTATCCGGAAAGAACGCCCCGGGATCCCTAAGAACAAGGTCTTCACGCTGCCTGTCGACGTGGCTGGCGAAAGTGTGAAAAGCAAGATTAACCGTGTTAACACGGAACTGAAAAAGCTGAATGCTGATGGGGTAATCGTGGTAACCCTCGACACCGTTGCCTGGCTCTTTAACCTGCGGGGTAACGACGTGGATTACAACCCAGTAGCGGTAGCCTACGCATACGTATCGGAGAAAGAGACGGTGCTATTTATCGACCCAGGTAAGCTGACAGATGACATCACCACCGACTACAAGGAGGAAGGAATTACAATCGCTCCCTACCACGCCATCTTTGACTACGTGGCCGACCTCCCAGAGGAAAGTTCAGTCTGTGTAACGGGTAGCAAGATCAACTACAAGCTGTTGCACACCATCCCCACCACATGTAAGGTTATCGATGTGCCCTCGCCCTTAGACCTGATGAAGAGCGTGAAAAACGAAACCGAATTGAAAGGGTTTCATAGCGCGATGGTCAAGGACGGGGTGGCACTCGTGAAATTTTACATGTGGCTGGAAAAAGCGATACCCACTGGCAAAGTCAACGAGGTAACGATCGCTGATAAGCTCTACGAATTCCGGTCACAACAAGCGCTTTTCGTAGGCGAGAGCTTCGCCACCATCGCCGGGTACGGACCCAATGGGGCGGTTATTCACTACCGTGCAGTACCGGAAACCGCGCTCAAGGTGGAACCGAAAGGATTACTGCTGATTGACTCCGGTGCACAGTACAAGGATGGTACCACCGATATCACCCGGACAATTGCAGTGGGCGAACTTTCTGAGCAGATGAAAATCGACTACACGCTGGTGCTAAAAGGGCACATCGCGCTGGCTAGTGCCGTCTACCCGAAAGGAACGCGCGGTGCACAACTCGACGTGCTTGCCCGAAAAGCGCTATGGGAGCATGGGCTGACCTACTGGCACGGCACGGGACACGGTATAGGGCACTTCCTGAACGTGCACGAGGGACCACATAGCATTCGGCTGGAAGAGAACCCCACCCTGTTGGAACCGGGAATGGTTACATCGAATGAACCGGGTCTTTACCGGGCCAATCAATACGGTGTCCGCGTCGAGAACCTGATCGTGACACGAAAGTGGCTGGAGAGCGAGGAGTTTGGGACGTTCTACAACTTCGAGACAATCACCCTTTGCCCCATTGACACAAGACCCATCGTCAAGGAGCTGCTAACCAAAAGCGAAGTTCAGTGGCTGAACGATTACCACGAGAAGGTGTACAATGGATTAAAAGGTTTTTTAAACGAGGAAGAGGCAGCCTGGTTGATAGAAAAAACCAAAGCCATTTAACAAGCAAAACGTAGATTGAGCATGGCACTGGTGAAATCGGTTCGCGGATTTACCCCCGAGATAGGTGAAAACTGCTACTTGGCAGAGAACGCCACCATTATCGGTGACGTGATCATGGGGCGTAACTGCAGCATATGGTTCAACGCTGTGCTGCGTGGCGACGTCAACTCCATCCGTTTGGGTGATCGGGTGAACGTGCAGGACGGTGCGGTTATCCACACCTTGTACCAAAACTCGGTGTCGGTGATTGGAAACGACGTCTCGATAGGGCACAACGCGATCATTCATGGTGCGGAGATACGAGATGGTGCCCTGATTGGAATGGGCGCCATCGTGTTAGATCACGCGATCGTAGGTGAAGGGGCCATCATCGCCGCTGGGGCGGTGGTACTGAGCAGCACCCAGGTGGAGCCGGGGAGCATTTACGCTGGTGTCCCTGCCAAGTTCGTCAAGAAAGTCGACCCCGAACAGTCCAAGGAGATAAACCAGAAAATCGCGGGTAACTACCTGTTCTACTCCAAGTGGTTCAAGGAGGAGTAACGTTGCGAGTCACCCATTATCGCAAAAGCTTCCTGGGGTTTATAACCCGTTGTATACAAAGACAAAGAGCGTGTTAGTTTTTTAACACGCTCTTTGTTTACCTAGATCGATAGCGCCAGATTCACCTAAAACAGACAAGTACTCACCTTGTGAACAAGGTGTTTTTCTCTGATGGGTTAATTCTTTAACACGCCAGAAATATACTCGTTCCCTTCGGAGTCCATTAAAATGGTTGGTTGTTCCGCCTTATCATCCAATGAAGCATGCTGAAGGGGTTTCAGCTCGTACATGTGCGTGGGATTGTACTTCATGGTCCATAGGAACGGGAACAAGAAAAATATGCCCCCGATAATGGCTCCCACGTCGGCACTCTCATTCCTCGTCAACGTTGTATATAACGTTTCGTACCCCTCCTTCTCAAAACGCACGGACGTTATGCTTCCCACGATCTTGGTATCAGAATAGGACAACGGGGTAACCCCTTTATACTCCTCATTCATATACACCTTGGCACCGCTCGGTTCCGTTTGGATAAGCGTGGTACTAGAGCAGCTTGCAAACAACACCGCGAATGCCAACACGATAGCTGCACCTCTAATAAAAAATGACTGTTTTACCATTTCAAATTAATTTAAAATAAAACGACCCCACAAAAGTAGGTGAAAAAAAATCCTCCCGCAAGAGAGCCCAACGAAAATCAAAAAGATTTCTGTTAAACACTCCATTTTTACATTTTGGTTTACATTTACACTCAAGGTTGGCTAACATTAATTAACATTAATCGTGCAGCATTTTTGTTTAAGACGCATCTTAACAGTATGTGTGCCATTCCAGCACAAATGCCACGGGCGAAAAACATGGCATTGACAATATAAAGTGCTGTAGCTGTTATCCAAAACGGCCACAAAAATAGCAAGACGCTATGGTATCGAGTATTGAAACAAAATCATCGTATGAAACATTGGCTTTTATCCCTACTCTTCCTGTCGGTTCCTTTCTTCTCCATGGAGGCACAGCACCCCACCTCCATTCGCGTGGGAGCCGAGTACGGTTTCATGAACCTCTCGGGCAGGTTGAGCGGACATTGGGAGTTTCGGCATCCGCCACAGGGTTACTTCAACCCCGATTACCAAGGAGACGAGTATGCCACCGGTGAAGGTAAGATACATTACACGGGGCTAAAGGTAGAAGTGCCCGCCTGGAAAAGCCGTGTCACCCTGGCTTCAGGGTTACGATACACGAACGTAAGTCAACAGGTCCTACCTTTTAATAGCATGTCACACCTCTACCTCTACCATCCTGCCGGAAGGGGAATAGATATTTACCGATTGGACGAAATGAATGAGTCGATTGGTTACGTGAGTATCCCGCTGGAGGCGGACATTATCCTGCTGGGGTACTACAGCAACTGGCAGGTATACCTGAAAGGGGGTATTCAAGCGGGAGTGAAAATACATGAGAAAAGCCACATCCACTTCACCTCACCCGGCATGCAGTCACACGAGAATGAGGTGTTAGCAGTAATCGACAAAACGCCCGGCATGTTTTATTCTAACCTTTATGGTAGCCTGGGGCTTCGCTGGACCCTTAACAATGGGATACGTGTAGGGGCCGAAATGGTCATGCCCTACCTGTTCCTATCGAAACCCAACTGGTCGTTTCTCACCTCGGATACCTTTCCGGGATTGCAACTTACGGTTGCCATACCTCTCCATTCATCATCATTCAAGTAACATCCCAAAAAAATTACCGCGATGAAACGAATAGACGCGTTCATGCTGATTATAGTTATCCTGGCTGCTGCCACAGCCTGCGACACGAAGTTTGACTACCACCTCTCCCGATCAATCTTTATCCCGGACCAGGACAATCCCGGCCTGCCGATCTACTCGGAAAAAGGATACAACAGTTTCGGGGTGTACTGGGGACTTAAGCCGTTCACCTCACAATCCAACGAGGAGTCGTCACAGGTAATCGTGTGGGGCGACTCCTGCCACATTAATTTTTACGGGCTTGCTGACTCTTCTACCCGGATGGTAGCAACCCGGACGTCTGACAGCGACATCCATCAAGCAGGCCTGTTTTATTACGGGGAGACAGGCTATGCCGCACACACCTTGACTTTCACGATACCCGACTTTAAACCAAACGCTTTCGGCGATTTACTATCCCTAAATAACAAAAAGTATAACTTGAAGGAGGACAAGTGCGTGGTCTCACTAATGGCAGGCTCAGATTCCCTGCATGTAGAAATTCTAGAAGGCGAGTTCTACATCAAAAAAGCCCAAAATCTCTACGTTGATAACGTGCTGACACGGGTGGTACTATCCGGTACCTTCTCGTTTAAAGCGCTACTGAACGATATGCCAACCTCTTTCCTGAACGGGCGTTTCGATATGGGGTACGGCGATGAAAACTTCTTTCTATTACAAAAGAAAACACCTTGATATTTTCGCCTCCTCACCTTTCGTGTGCCGTGCCCCGGCGGTTGGCAGCCACCATCTTGTAGAGCTGGTCGTTGGGGCGAATCTTCTCCCCGGTCTTGATGGAGAAATGGTCACCCTTTACCGCTTCCGGAACCGCCTCCCTCTCCACCCGGATATCGTGAGCCGTAACGAATACCACACCGGTAGTGGGACCGGTAATTAGCAGTTCGTCTCCCTCCTTTACCGGTTGAGCCTCCACAAGGAACTCGGTCACCCCCAGGTTCCCAAAATGCTTGATCGCTTTACCCACGTAGACCTTCCGCTTGGTAGCCCCTGAACCATACCGATGCGTCCATTCGCCCAAACGCTGACCCAGGTAGTAGCCATCCCAAAAACCCCGGTTAAAAACGGTCGATAGTCGCTCGTTCCAGTCGGCTATCTTCTCCTCATCGTACGTTCCATTACAGTAAGCCTCCACCGCCTCCTTGTAGCAGGAGGTGACCACCCGAACGTACTCAGGTCCGCGTGCGCGTCCCTCTATCTTGAACACCCGCACACCCACATCCATCATCTTGTTCAAGAAGTGAATGGTTTTCAAATCCTTGGGCGACATGATGTACTCGTTATCAATCTCCAGCTCAATATCGCTGCTCGTGTCTTTCACGAGGTATCCTCTCCGGCAGATCTGATTGCAGGCTCCCCGGTTAGCCGAAAGGTTCACCTCGTGCAAGCTAAGGTAACACTTCCCCGACACGGCCATACAGAGAGCACCATGCGCGAACATCTCGATGCGAATCAACTCACCGGAAGGCCCCTTGATCTGCCGCTCCACGATCGCTTTATGGATGGCAGCCACCTGCTCCAAGTTCAGCTCGCGGGCCAACACCACCACGTCGGCATACTGCGCGTAAAATTCAAGCGACTCGATATTGGTGATGTTGAGCTGCGTGGATAGGTGCACCACCACCCCGATGCTCCGGGCGTACAGTAACACAGCCACATCGGCCGCGATAATAGCCGTGAGGCCCGCCTCCTTTGCCGCGTCCACGATCTTTCGCATCAACCCCATATCCTGGTCGTAAATAATGGTATTGACCGTGAGATAGCTCTTGATCCCGTTATCCCGGCATATCTCGGCGATGGCATGCAGGTCGTCCACCGTGAAATTGTTGGACGATTTGGCACGCATGTTCAGCCCCTCGATACCGAAATAGATAGAGTCCGCACCCCCCTGGATGGCTGCCCAAAGCGACTCGTATGAACCGGCAGGAGCCATGATCTCGTAATCATGAATATGTTTCATACGATTAATCCGTTTTTATGTCTTAAAAAATCATTCACACGAGGCTTAGTGACCGTTATAAACATATCACATTCACCCTGTTTATACCCAAAACACAAAAATACAAATTTTACGCGATTGGCGGGAAACTATGTTAACCTCTTCCCCCTTTACAGCATTATCTCTTTGCAAAATTATCTCTTCGTGGCATTATCTCACGTGAAAAGCTTCCTTTTCTCATTTCCACACTTTGCGTGTTAACTGAAAAATGTTGTATCTTTGTAAAAACATACAACAAATGTAAAACCGTTATGAATATGAAAAAGATTCTATTGATTACACTTATCTCTGTTTTCTCATTCGGCTTATTGAAAGCACAACTTCAAGAAAACAGGTACACGGAAATTACCAATCCAAAATTGGTTGAGATGAACAAAGAGCCCGCGAGAGCCAGCTTTTTCTCCTTTACAAGTGCTAACGAAGCGCTATCCGCTTCAAACAGCTCCAAGGGCAGTGATTTTTTACTGCTCAACGGGACATGGAAGTTTAATTACGTGGAAAATTTCGAAGAGAGACCTAAAGAGGGTTTTTATGAATTGGATTTTAATGATACAAGCTGGAGCGACATACAGGTTCCGGGAAACTGGGAGGTTCAAGGCTTCGGGTATCCCATTTACGTGAACACCACTTACGAGTTCACCTCTCCGGGATTCCCCCCTTTTTGGGACAGACCGATGCCACCGCTCGTGCCGCGTGAATTTAATCCAACGGGGACCTATCGGAAAGAGTTTGATCTACCAAGCTCTTGGCAAGGGAAAGATATCATCATCTCGTTCGATGGAGTGAAAGGGGCTTCCTACTTTTACCTGAACGGGGAATTTCTCGGGATGAGCAAAGACAGCAAGCTGCCGGTTCGCTTCAACATAACGAGCAGGGCAAAACCCGGTAAAAATGTTATCGCTATGCAAACCCATCGCTGGAGCGAAGCCACCTACCTTGAGTGTCAGGATTTTTGGCGAATAAGCGGTATTGAACGTGATGTATACCTCTACGCCCGACCAAAAGTGCATATAGCCGATTTCTTCGCCCTCCCCTCATTAGATGCATCCTACACCCACGGCGAATTTTCACTCAGCGTTGACTTGAAAAACGCTGAAGGCAATTCTCAAGATGCATCGGTAACCTACACGATATTAGACCGTGACAACAACACCATTGCAACGGAGAGCAAAATCACCCGTATCGGTGATACAGGTAGTTTGAATTTCTCAAAATCGATTCCTAATGTACTGAAATGGTCAGCGGAAGAACCCAACCTTTACTCGTTGGTTATTGAACTGAAAGATGGAAGCGGAACCGTAACGGAAGCAACCGCGATAAAAATCGGTTTCCGGACCGCGGAGATAAAGGATAAGCAGTTCTTGGTTAACGGAAAACCGGTACTCGTGAAAGGGGTAAATATTCACGAAACCTGTGAACACACAGGACATTACGTTACGGAAGAGTTAATGCGAAAAGATTTTGAACTGTTCAGAAAATACAACGTTAACACCGCCCGCACCGCTCACTACCCTCAACCCGAACTGTTTTACAAGCTTGCCGATGAGTATGGAATTTACGTGATTGATGAGGCCAACATCGAAAGTCACGGCATGGGGTATAACAGAAGGAAGGGAGGCACCCTTGCCAACAACCCCCTGTTTTTAGAAAGTCACCTGAACAGGACCAAGGGCGTGGTTGAACGTGATAAAAACCACGCGTGCGTTGTTACCTGGTCTCTTGGCAATGAAGCCGGTAACGGGTACAATTTCTATGAAACCTACTTGTGGACTAAAAATAGAGACGCTTCGCGTCCGGTACAATACGAACAGTCGAGTTATGAATGGAATACAGACATCATTTGCCCCATGTACTTTACGCCCGCCCAATTAGAAGAACATGCACAAGCCCCCAATTTAGACCGCCCCATTATCCAGTGCGAATACGCCCACGCTATGGGAAACAGCCTCGGAAACTTCATCGAGTATTGGGATTTGATACGCAAATACCCTTTGCTCCAAGGTGGCTGTATTTGGGACTGGGTGGATCAAGGATTCGCGGAAACAGATGAAGAGGGGAACAAGTATTGGGCTTTCGGTGCCGATTACGGACCAAAAGGTGCCCCTTCCTCTGGAAGCTTTAATTGTAACGGTATGGTTCGTCCGGATAGATCTCCGAAAGATCAGATGGAGGAGATGCGCAAGGTTTATCAAAACATTTGGTTCAAAAACCTTGACCCACAAACAGGGAAGGTGGAGCTGTTCAATGAGAACTTTTTCATCGATTTAAGCCAATACAACTTCGAATATGAAATCAAATCAAACGGTAAAGTACTGAATTCAGGCAAACTTACTATAAATGCCAAACCGCAGGAAACCGTCACGATAAATATTCCCAACCTGGCGAAACATGTAAAAAGCGGAACCCAGACGACCGTTAACTTCTACGCGAAGCAAAAAGAGGCAACACGGCTTATTCCTGCTGGATGGGTCGTGGCAAAAGAGCAGTTTGTACTCGATAGTTACCCCTCGTTAACGCTCACCAACATGAAGCCCGCGCAGTTGGTTGATGACTCGAACACGATAACGGTTAAAGGTAGGAACTTTGAAGCTATCTTCGATAAAATATCGGGTATCATGACTTCATATAAATACAAAGGTACGGAGTACATTAGCGAAGGATTTGGATTTAGACCATTTTTTTGGCGCGCTCCGTTAGAAAATGATTACGGCGCACGTACTCCCTTGAGATTAAAAGCATGGGAAACCGCGAGCTATCAAAACTTGAAGGCCGAAAACTTAAACATCTCCAGCGGTGAAGAGACCGTGATCAGCTGCCAATACCTCTATCCTGAAGTAAACGCAACATGGAACATCCGTTATACCATCTTTAATGATGGCAGAATAAAGATTGACAACCATTTCGACGCGACCAAAAACAGCGATTTACCGTTGATTTTCCGTGTTGGAATGCGCGCGCAGCTGCCCGGGAATTTCGTGAACGCCGAATATTACGGCAGAGGACCCTTTGGCAATTATTGCGACCGCAAAACGGCCGCCTTTATCGACAGGTACAAATCTCCCATCATCAATATGGTTGACAAGTACGTCATCGCGCAAGAAAACGCGCATCATGTTGACGCCAGCTGGCTCGCCGTTACTGACAGAAAAGGTAAAGGCGTACTGTTCGCGGCTGATAATACTTTTGAGTTTAACGTTTCAAACTACCTGCTTGAAACATTGAGTAACGGAAACGATTTACACAACGATGCACCGAGAGGTACAGCCCCGGAAAAGAAGCACGTGAATGCCTATAAAGCTTCGGACAAAATAGACGTTTTCATCGACTACAAGATGCAAGGTGTAGGTGGCAACAACAGCTGGGGACGCCTGCCTGAAGAACCCTATTTAATCGTGCCAAAAGAGACAAATGTTCAATACGGTTTTTCCATTATCCCTATCGACAACGTATCAAAAATTGATGCCTATTTCAAATAAATCACTTAAGGGGATAACTTCACATTCAATATTGCCAAAAGGCGCATAATTAACCATCAAACAGGTAGGGGGCAACAGTTCCCCCTACCTCCTTTATCACCGTGCACTCTCTCGCACCCGGTAGTATATATTATTGATTTTATCTCCCATCATTGATCGAGGGATTGTAAACAGCGCTGTCATTAGCGAATTATGCTTACCGTTTCACACATAGTGCTTCATAAATTTCTTCCATGGAGTGTAAAGCTCCTTCCGGAAGTTGTTTATCGGGAAACACAGCCAATTGTTCAACAGTTAAAAAAGTGAACCGTGTTTCAACAAACTCCCCATTTTCATCGGTAATCAATTCAAGGTCTAAATCCCATTGTTTTGCAAAATACCGTATAACCGCACTCCGTTTGTTATATGTGTTTTCATGTTTCTCGTCGGCAAAATGTGCATTTTCAACCAAATCCGTTTTACCGTAATACCCATAAATCGTTTGAAGGTAAGGGAATTCCACTTCGGGCACAGTTCGCGTCCAATCCTTCCCTTCCGAAATGAGCAGTTGTGGCCGAGGTGCCGCCATTGCAGCGATTTCGACGTTATTACTTAACGTGCCACATTGTGAATGTATGGGACGGCCACTTTCACATGTGCAACCACCGGGGAAAAAGCAAGACACCTGGTCTATCGGGGCCGATATCGATATACGCTCATCAACCGCGGCAGCAAGGAAGCTCTGTGTACCGCCGCCCGATCTACCGGATATGGCTATACGTTCCGGATCAACATCCTCTAAGGATAAAAGAAAGTCAACGGCCCGTATGCTGCTCCATGTCTGAATGCTCATGGCCAGGGATGAATTATGCACCTGGGTTCCGACATGATACGCCGACTCCGCGAACCCGAACATATCGTAGGCAAAAACGATTACCCCTATTTGGGCGAGCGCGGCGGCCAGGTACTGTGATTTTTCCAGGAATCGTGGAGCCGCTTCCAATGGTTCCCGTTTACCATGACCGTGTGGTATAAGCATGGCAGGATAAGAAGCGCCTCCGCCCACCGGTTTGTACAGGTTACCAATTACCCATAACCCTGGAACACATTCAAAAGCCACATTGTCTACCATGTAATGTTCGAAGGAAATATGTCCCGTGTGTAAAGGCTTTATGGGTAGTTTTACCGGTAGCGGGTTCAACTCCATAGCAGTTAACAGCCCTTCGCGCAAGCACTCTTTGCGTTTTTCCCAACTGTCGAGGTCGGGAAACTCTTTCAGAAGTGTTTGCAGCCGTTGGCTCCCTATTTCCGGTTCTACCGGGAGGTTGTACAGCGTGTCATTCAATGCCAATTCCATCTTTCGCACGTCAACTCCGGTTGACTTGTTCCCACAAGAAGTAAATAATAGCGGCATGAGGAATAGCAAGCATAATAAAAAGAAAGAGAGATTATGTTTCATAGCAAAAAAATAATATTGTCAATGATTGATTGCTCATAGATGTATATATAGTATCGAACAATAGAGTCTTTCGTAAATCATACTTGCACTAACAGCGATGTTATAGTTAACAGACCATATGGCAATTGCCTGTTAACTTCTCCCTGTTGAGTTGCTATTGTTTGCAAAGATGGGAAAAAAGAATGTAAAAAGTACACGATAAGTTAACAATAGTTCTCAATCAAGCAGTTAGCCTCTGCCACATGATATGAGTAAAAGAGCCGCCTCGTTTTGAGACAGCTCCCGTTAAATCATTTACTGTAAACCTGAAATAGTAAGTTGTAAGTTATGATGCGAAGGTGAAGTCCACCATCGTCACAACATTTACCAATCCCTAATTTTTAAGCAAAACCTCGTCAATCGCCTGCTTAAGGGCATCCTTGGGAAGAGCACCTTGCGCCATTTGTGGAGCCCCTTTCATAGGCACGAAAAGCAGTGACGGGATGCTCCGGATACCGAACTCGGCCGCCAACTGCTGTTCAACCTCAGTGTCTACCTTATAGATATACAGCTTACCTTCATACTCCTGAGCCAACTCTTCAAGGATGGGAGCGATCATCTTGCAGGGACCACACCAATCGGCGTAAAAGTCAATGATAGCAGGCTTATCGCCCAGGTAAACCCACTCTTCGGAATTTTTCTCGAAATTGGCCACTTTTTCTAGGAAGTCGGCCCTTGTCAACTGAATTGTTTTTGCTTTTGTTGTTGTCATGTTATTTGTTGTTGATGTTATTTTATTTTCTACTTTTTGATCGTTTCCCGCGGCAGTATTGGACTTCAACTGGTTACAGGAGATAAACAGGGTGCCCATTAATAGGGTGGCTACAATGATTTTTTTAGCGTTCATAATGTTATGTTTTTTAGTCTAACTTCTCGTTACCTCCAAGTGGCTGACCGTCGGAGCCACACTTCAGCACGCATTTCAACACCTTCACTACACGTGGATCCTTAATGGAATAGAACCTGTTCTTGCCGCTTCGCCTGCAGGAGAGAACCCCCCTCGCACGCATACCAATAAGGTGATGAGAAAGAAGCGATTGCTCACAGCGAGTCGACTCCTGCAACTCGGTGACAGACATCTCCCCCACCCTTGCCAGGGTGGTAATCACCCGCAGGCGCACCTCGTTAGCCAATGACCTAAGAAGGTAAGCAGCTTCCTCAAATTGATACGATTCCATTAAAATATCCACGCTTTCATTAGTCATATTAATACATGAACATATATTCATACATTTTTGTTCACGAGAAGTCCATTTTTTCACAAATTTCTAATTGTTAATTCTCAAATGCGCCTTTCCTGTCGTTGTTCGGAAAAGTTTTTCGTAGCAACACTTATGCTATCGCTCCTAAAAAATTGCTGATTGAATTACTTCACTTGAATGTAGTAGGTGAGTTTCGCCATGATTACCCGGTGTGCCGAACGGGTAAAGTACGCTTTATCTTTTCGGCGGCTTGTAAAGATATCGCCCAAGCCAAAGTAATAGCGTCCTTCCAGGTCGAAAACGCCGATCGCGGTTCTAAGTTCCAACCCCACCCCTCCTGTCAAGCCATAATCCACACGTTTCATCTCGCTCATGGGAGCATATTGAACACCGATGGGTGCATTCGGATCAACCGACCTTCGGGCCTCCACATCGTCGCTCAGCGCCTGGTTCATTTGCGCGTTTTCGCCGATCAGCACGCTTATTTGTGGCCCGGCGTTGAAAACGAAACGGGTTTTATCACCAAAGTAAACATGTGTCATAAAGGGCACATCGATGTAGGTTAGGGTTCGTTCGTAGGCAAACTCTTTCTCGGCATCAAACTTCTCATGCCACCCTTTACGTGTGAAGTTAACCTCGGTGATCAACCCCAGGTGTTTCTCGGAAACATATTTTGCCGCGATACCCCCTTGGTAGGAATAGAGAAGGGTTTGCGGGATAGAGGGTACGAAGCTCATATTCGCGGCTACGCCCCCCGCTCCAGCCCCGATATACAATTCTGTAGGGAATGTTTGCTTCTGTGCAAAGAGCATACTTCCCAGGGCAGTGCAGATAAGGAGAAGGCAAACACGTTTCATCGGCTCTTATCCATTTTAATGATGCGACCGTTGGTGTCGTAAAAAACGAGGTAAAGCCCGGTATTAATAAATCCGCCCCAGTTGTTCATCCGCTCAAAATGAAAGGCGAACTGGATAGAGTGCACCTTAACCTCATCTAACCGATATTCAAAGTCGAGGCCAAAGCGTTGAAGCGCAGTCAAAAAGTAGAGGGCTGTATCATATCCCCACATGGCGTAATCAGGATAGGTGTTTAAGGGGATACGACCGTACCATCTGCTAAAGGCATCGTTGAAATTACCGACCATTGGGTCCTTTTCATCCACGAAAAAGGGAGAAAAGAAGTAGACACCCACCCGGTAGTACTCGTCAATCAGGGTGGAGTAGGTCTGCCATTCAGGGTAACCAAGAAGGCGCAGGGTGTACGAGGGATTGCTCTCTTGCACCTCCATCAGCTTGTCAAGCAGGTCACGCAACGTGTTGGAGTCACCACTGGTAGGGATAATCAGGTTCTCCCTGTTCGTGGATAAGAGTGAAAGTATCGTTGAAGTCAACGCGCTAGAATTATGTACCGTTTCATACCGGACACCATTTTCACGCAGCAGGTTCTGTATCCGCGAAATGAACTCCATCTTGTCATTGTCACCCCCGTTCACGAAGACAAGGTTCGCATTTCTGAACGTGTCGAGAAACACTTTCGCCGTTTTAGACTGTATAGATTGCAAAAGGGAGTTCACTTGAAAGATGTTGCCGTTGTTCAACACCTCGCCATTACTTTGTGAGAAGGGTACGACGTAAGTGATGTTACGCGACCTGGAGAAATCGGACAGTATCTTAATTTGTGCATCGTTCACTCCACCCACGATAAGGTGAAGTGATTGCATCTCCATCGTCTCCAAGAGACTTTCCAGCTTTCTAGTATCCGTTCCTTTCCCTATCTCAAACACGTAAAGCTGCAGGTTACCGCCACGCTCTTTAAACTCATTCACGGCCAATAGAAACCCCTCGTAATACTCCTGGAGACGTAGATGGCCGTTACCTGTCTCATCGAGTAACGGCAGAAGGAGCGCCACGTTAATCATGTTCAATCGCTCCGCTGAACCTTCATGGTACAGGAGACGGTTTGCCTGCTGCTCATCTCTACTATTCTCTCCCTCGTAAGGTACAAAGGTCTCGTATGACTCGAAAAAGGGAATTCGTATTACCCTTCCAATCTGGAAGGTTTCAACCGATAGGCCGGGGTTGGCCACCACCACATCCTCCGGTTTCAGCGAATAGGTTCGGGAGACCGAGTAGAGCGTCTCCTTAGGAAGAATGGTGTGGTAGCGGTAATTCTCTTCTTTCTCTTCACTGATAATGCGCCGTTGCGGGATAACGAGCAACTGCCCCTCGGCAATTCCATCGCGAGCGGCCGGGTTAAGCCGGTACACCTCCTCTACGGTGGTGTTGTACATCCTGGAGATACCGTAGACCGTTTCGCCACTACTTACCGTGTGGTTGAACGTGATATTCTGATCGGTCGGGTTCGTTTGTGCTGAACCGGAAGCCAATGTTTGTACCGGTCTGGAAGAACTTTCGGCAGACAATGAAGCGGTGGAAACGGGGATAAGCAGCTCTTGCCCAACTTTTAAACCCGTGTTGGCGTTTGGGTTATGGCGCAGGATATCGGCCACCGTAACCGAAAAGGTTCGGGATATCGCGTAAAGCCCCTCCCCTTGCTGCACCTTATACTTGTAATAGGATTGCCCGTTAACGGTTACCTTATCGTAAGACAAATCCTGAGCGTGTGAAAACTGTAAACCGATACAAAGCGTAAAGATCACAGCGAACACCCTACTCAACTGGCGCGGGAAACACATGTTATAGTTATTTTTATTGTGCAACGGTCGGTCGTGCAACATTTAACCCACAAAAATAGGAATAAATTCGCTTATCTCCCGCATCTAAACGGTTTTTTGCTTTCATACGATTATTTTATTTTGTTGTTAAATGTATGGAGCCTTGAATCTTAAAAAGCCAACAAGAAAAAAAGAGATACCCGAAAGGGCGAAGATGCGCGAAAGCATGCATTAATCATGTGCTGTTAAAACGGGACCTGCTCATTGCTCGAATGTAAAGTAACCGCGTCATTATGTGGAGCAGTGGAAGCGGGGGTAGCTACAGTACGTGATTCGGTTGACTTGGTTGACTTGGCCTGTTTATTCATGCGCGAAGGTCGTTCCACGTAGTTTCTCCCCACCCGGTTAGCATCAAGGTTTTGGAAGCGGGCGTACTCACCATCGAAGCGCATGAGCGCTATACCCGTGGGGCCATTCCTATGCTTCGCCACGATGATCTCGGCGATACCCACGAGCGAGTTACCTTGCTCGTCCTCCGTGATCCTATAATACTCGGGGCGGTGAATAAAACAGACGATATCGGCATCCTGCTCAATAGCGCCCGATTCACGCAGGTCGGCCAGTTGCGGCCGTTTCCCTTCGGTTCCTTGCCGTGTCTCCACCGCTCTATTAAGCTGTGACAATGCGATAACGGGAATGTTGAGCTCCTTCGCCAACCCCTTGAGGGATCGGGATATCATGCTTACCTCCTGCTCCCGGTTCCCGAAATTCATGCCGCTGGCATTCATCAACTGGAGGTAGTCGATCATGATTGCCTTCACCTTATGTTCCCGTACCAGTCGCCGTGCTTTGGTACGCAACTCGAATACCGAGAGGCTGGGCGTATCGTCGATGTAGATGGGGGCATTATATAAGAAGCGGTGGTTCTCCAACCGCTCCCACTCGTCTTCAGTGAGCCTTCCACTTTTAATGCTCTCTCCCCGTATCTGACACACGTTGATAATCAACCTGTTTACCAGCTGAACGTTAGCCATCTCGAGCGAAAATATACCCACCGGGATATCATAGTCCAACGCCATGTTTTTTGCCATAGAGAGAGCGAACGCGGTCTTCCCCATCGCGGGACGGGCGGCAACGATGATCAAGTCGGAGTTCTGCCACCCCGCCGTGAGCTTATCCAACTGGGTAAAGCCAGTAGGAAGGCCGCTCATACCATCCTTCCGATTGGCCGCTATTTGGATGTTGTTGAAAGCCTCCTTGATGATCGGGTTAATCTGGATGACATCCTTCTTCACGTTGCGTTGCGATATCTCGAACAGCCGCCCCTCGGTCTCCTGCATCAGGTCGTCCACATCCACCGTCTCGTCGAACGCGTGCTGTGACACCTCCGATGAGAAGGAGATAAGCTCACGCGCCAGGAACTTTTGCGCGATAATTCGGGCGTGGTACTCAATATGCGCCGCTGAAGCCACCTTGTCTGAGAGCTCCGCGATGTAGAGCGCACCACCAGCCGTCTCCAGCTCTCCTCGCCGTTTTAGCTCCTCCACCACGGTAAGCACGTCCACGGGTTCCTGCTGCATGCTCAAACCTTGAATGGCACCGTAGATGAGTTGATGTGACGGGTCGTAAAAACTCTCGGGGCGAAGAATCTCACTAACAACCGAGTAAGCATCTTTTTCCAGCATCAAAGCACCCAGCACCGCCTCCTCTAGCTCTCGTGCCTGCGGGGGCAATTTCCCGACATCGGGTGCGATAACCGCTTTCTCTACTACTTTTACCGTTGTTTTCCGTCTCTGCTTTTCCATTTTTTTATACGTTGTTGTTGTCCGTCACCATTGTCCGTCGTTATTACACGCACGCTTATTATTCGTCAATCTTCCCCGTTGTTAGTAAAATAGGTTGTTAATTATTATTAGGGTGTAGCCACTCATCGCGCTACTTTTCATTCCTCAATGCTACCCAACATCTGTAATGTCCACGTGCTGCAAAGGTAGGAAGTAATTCGCTCCGCCGGGGCATTTCCCGGCTACATGTTCTCAAAAGTTATAAACAGAGGGCTGTTGAAAACCCTCTCTTCACCCAATACATACAATTATCGTATAACATAACTAACAATATACAAAATTATCGCGTAGCATAACTAAAAACGGGAACAAATTGCTCTTTTTTGGCTATTTTTGCAGCATCGTAAATGGCAAACAAGTAACAATATGCTTCCGATAAGTGAGAGAAAACGGATAAAATCGCTGATGCAGCAAGAGATCATACCGGCCATCGGCTGCACCGAACCCATGGCGGTATCGCTGTGCACCGCTAAGGCGACTGAAGTTTTGGGTGAACAGCCCGACACGATTACTGTATCCCTTAGTACCAACGTGCTGAAAAACGCCATGGGGGTTGGCATACCAGGCACTGGCATGATCGGGTTACCCATCGCGATTGCCCTTGGGGCGCTGGTAGGGAAATCAGATAATGGACTGGAGGTTCTCAAAGGACTCACACCGGCAGACGTTGAAAAGGGGAAGCAGTTTATTGATGAAGGGAGGATTACTATCCGACACCAGAAGAACGCCCCCGACACCCTATACATCAAGGTTGTTTGCTACACGACGTGCAACCGTGCAACCACGGTGATTCAAGGGAGCCACACCTCCTTCTCTTACATTGAGAGGAATGGAACGGTTCTCCTCGAAAAAAAGACCGAGAGCCAAGCGGAAACTGACGAAACGGTATGGCTGACCTTTCAAAAAACATACGACTACGCGATCCTCTCACCCATCGAGGAGCTGGCCTTTATCCTTGATGCCGCCAAGATGAACAAAAAGGCAGTGGAGAGCTCTCGCGAAGGCACGTTTGGACACGACGTCTCCAAGAAGATCGAGGGAGAAAAAGGGAGATACCTGTTTGGTGACAACTTACACAGCCAGATGTTGGTCGCTACTACCGGGGCATGTGATGCACGCATGGCCGGGGCCATGGTACCCGTGATGAGCAACAGCGGCAGCGGTAACCAAGGTATCGCGGCTACCCTACCCGTACTGACATACGCCGAGAATACAGGTTGCACGGAAGAGCAGTTGATTCGTGCGCTGGTAATCAGCAACCTCTCCATGATCTATATTAAGCAGTACATCGGCAGACTTTCCCCGTTATGTGGCTGCGTGATCGCTTCAACCGGGGCCAGCTGTGGTATCACCTACCTGATGGGTGGCACCTACGAGCAGGTAACCTACGCCGCAAAGAACATGGTAGCGAACATCACCGGCATGATCTGCGACGGGGCCAAGCCCAGTTGCTCGTTAAAGATCGCAAGCGGCGTCTCTACGGCGACCCTGTCCGCCTTGATGGCCATCGAGAACACGACGGTCACCAATCAAGAGGGGATTATCGACGAGGATATCGACAAAACCATCATGAATTTGGGGTTGATAGGGACGAAAGGGATGAACGAAACCGATCAAATAGTGTTGGAAATGTTAACGAACAAATGAGATAAACCCGTTGGTATAAACCCGACAGGATTAAATAATCATCTGAAACTCCATACACTGAAATATTAAGATCAAATTATCATATGAAACAATTAGCGTACCGATTGATAACCATCCTCCTATTTCTGGCAGCCATCCCGGTTGTCGCGCAATCTCCGCTATCGTGGAGATTCTCACTGGAGGATATGGAAAGCGGGGAGGTCGCCCTTGTTGCCAAAGTGACCGTAGAACAGGGATGGTACATGTACGACACCCAAATCCCGGAGGGTGGGCCCACGCCGACCCAAATCGAGTTTGACCGGGTAGAAGGTGCGGAGCCGGTTGGCAAGTTCCAGGCAAAAGGGATCCAACCGTCCGTCAAATACGATGACATTTTCGAGATGGAAATCGGGTCGTTTACCGGAACCGTCGAATTCGTGCAACGACTCAAGGTAACGGATAAGCAACGATTTGCCGTGGAGGGGAGCGTACGTGCTCAAGCGTGTAACGACCAGACCTGCACGCCACCCCTGCCTGTGGATTTCTCATTTACCGAAACGCAACTACCGGCTACCTTAACCGTCACGTTAACAGCTGCTCAAACCCCTACCACGATGGCAGGGGGGAATGAAAGCGCGGCGGTATCGAGCATACCGGCTTCAAGAATACTCACTCCAGCCGAAGCTGCACAGGCTACACTGCAACCCTCCGGTTCAGGGATAACACCGGAAGAAGTTACCACCGGTAGCCCGGATGCCCTCTCGCCGGGCAGTATCGATCGTGAAACTTTATGGACACCCGTGATCGCTGAACTCAACGCGTTAGGTATTGAAGATCCCTCGAAAGGTTCCCTATGGAGTATCCTCCTTAAAGGGTTTCTCTGGGGCTTCGCGGCCCTTATCACCCCCTGTGTCTGGCCCATGATCCCGATCACGGTCAGCTTCTTCCTCAACCGCAATAAGAAGAGCCGGGAAAAAGCAATCAAAGACGCCACCATATACGGTGCCTCTATCGTGGTCATCTATGTAACCCTTGGATTAATCGTTACGGCCATCTTTGGCGCCAGCGCGCTTAACACCATGGCCACGAGTGCAGCCTTCAACCTGATCTTCTTCGCGCTGCTCCTGGTGTTCGCCTTTTCGTTCATGGGTGCGTTTGAGCTGGTGCTACCCGCCTCCTGGACCAACAAGATGGACAGTAAGGTCGACAGCACGAGCGGCATCATCAGTCTCTTCTTCATGGCGTTTACCTTGGCGCTCGTCTCCTTCTCCTGCACCGGCCCCATTATTGGGTGGTTGCTGGTAGACGCCGCAACGCACGGCAACTTCCTCGCGCCCGCCATCGGCATGTTCGGCTTCGCGGTCGCCCTGGCCATCCCGTTCACGCTCTTCGCCATCTTCCCCTCCTGGCTAAAATCGCTCCCTAAATCGGGCAGCTGGCTCAACTCGGTCAAGGTGGTGCTCGGTTTTATCGTGCTGGCTGTCTCGCTCAAATTCCTGTCGGTCGCCGACCTGGCTGCCGGGTGGGGGCTTTTGAACCGGGATCTCTTCCTCGCGATCTGGATCGTGCTCTTTGCGATGCTCGGCTTCTACCTGTTGGGTAAAATCAAGTTCAAGGGCGATAGCGATCTCACGCACGTCTCCCTCACACGGGTCTTCCTCGCGATGGCATCCTTCACCTTTGCCATCTATATGGTACCGGGACTGTGGGGTGCCCCTCTCAAACCCATCAGCTCCATCGTCCCACCGCTATCGACCCAAGATTTCAAGTTGGGTGACAAACCGATGAGCCTGGTCTTTGACGATTACGAGACGGGGATGGCCTACGCGATCCAGGCTAATAAGCCGGTACTGCTCCAATTCGGAGGCCACGGCTGCGTCAACTGCCACAAGATGGACGCGACCGTGCTCGCGGATGACAAGGTACGTGAGCTGATCGAGGAGGAGTTCGTGTTTATAACGCTTATGGTGGATGAGCGCACCCGCCTTCCTGAAATAACCGAGGTGGAAGAGAACGGTAGGACCACTAAACTGAGGACGGTCGGCGACAAGTGGAGCTACCTGCAACGCCACAAGTTCGGTACGCAGTCGCAACCCTTCTACGTGGTACTGGATCAGCAAGGAAAACCACTTTCCCCCTCCCACGCGTTTGACGAAAGCGTGGACAACTACGTCAGGTTCCTTGAGGACGGACTTCGCAATTTTAAACATTGAAAGGCCTAAAACATATGAGTCAAAGGGAAGAGAGAATAAACGCTTTCGGGCGATTGCTCGACGTTATGGACGAGCTGCGGGCGAAATGCCCGTGGGACCGCGAGCAGACCAACGAGAGCTTGCGTGCCAACACCATCGAGGAGACGTACGAACTGTCGGAAGCCATCCTCGCGGACGATAACTACGAGATTAAGAAAGAGCTGGGTGACCTGCTCCTTCATGTTGTCTTCTACTCGAAGATAGGCGAGGAGAAAGGGGCTTTTGATGTAGCTGACGTCTGCAACGCGATCAGTGACAAGCTTATTTTCCGCCACCCCCACGTGTTTGGGGAGACTAAAGTAAACGACCCCGCTACGGTAGCCAAGACGTGGGAGCAGATAAAGCTCAAGGAAAAGGGAGGTAACAAGACGGTATTGGAAGGTGTGCCCGTCTCCCTCCCCTCAATGGTAAAAGCCTACCGCATCCAGGATAAGGCCCGCAATTACGGGTTCGACTGGGACCAGCGGAAGCAGGTCTGGGATAAGGTGAGGGAAGAGATTGGCGAACTGGAAAAGGAGATCGGGACGATGGACGATGACCGGATGGAAGCGGAGTTCGGTGACCTGCTTTTCGCCATTATCAATGCCGCGAGGCTATACGGGGTGAACCCCGACAATGCGCTCGAACGGACCAACCGGACGTTTATCCGCCGGTTCACCTACATGGAGAAGAGGGCCAAGGAAGCGGGCCGCGACCTCCGAAAGATGACGCTCGACGAGATGGAGGCCATCTGGCAGGAAGCAAAGCGGGAGGAGCGGCGCAATAGCACGCTACTTGCCGACCCGCCATCGCGTTAACACGTTGTCCTTCTTCGGGAATATCCCGTTTTTCTTGGAGCGCACATCCTCAACGACGTAGAAAATATCGCTATCGAACTCGTCCAGCGTGCGGGCCAGTTTCTTAAACTCTTTCCTGCCCACCACGATCTCCACGATATCCACCTCGTCGGTCGATCCTACCCCTCGTGTCAACGTGGCGCCCACGTCCAGTTTGTTCAAAGTCTGCACCAGGTCCCGCCCATTCTTCTGGGTATAGATGCGGCAAAGCACGATCCCATAGGCGATTTTATCCTCGATGATGAGCCCAATGTAGTTGCCAGCCGCGTAACCGGC
This sequence comes from Petrimonas sp., assembly GCA_012839475.1. Taxonomy (GTDB): domain Bacteria; phylum Bacteroidota; class Bacteroidia; order Bacteroidales; family Dysgonomonadaceae; genus Proteiniphilum. The sequence continues at coordinate 207,123 of DUNG01000034.1, forward strand.
CGCGTACGACAGGTAGGAGACCATATCGTTGGCCCTAACCAGGATCTGCGAGATGATCACCACCCAGATAAATACCTCCACGAAACCAATAAGTGGCGCTTTGGCCTTATCCCCTTTCGAGACAAAGATAATACGCAACGTGCCGAGCGATACGTCAACAATGCGCCCGAAAAAAATCATGATGGGCAAAAGCCACGGGTAAACGTCTAAAAAATCAAACATGTTAAATTATAAAGTAAAAAGTGAAAACACAAACACAATGCGCTAAAGTTTTATACAACACGCAAAGGTTCATTACGACACACGAAAGCCAACTAAGCTCGTCGCTTTGAAAACCTAAAACAACCTTAACACGATCAGTGAACTTTCAATACAACCATTGAAAAGACCGGTTAAAGCAGGAACTTCCTGAGGGCCTCTACCGGCACACCCTTACGGCGCGCGTAGTCGGCTAACTGCTCATCATCGATCTCGCCAATTGCGAAGTACTTAGACTCCGGATGCGCCAGAAAGAGGCCGCTGACTGACGCGTTGGGGTACATCGCCCCGTTTTCAGTGAGCGAAATCCCTATCTCGTGGCTGCCCAGCAAGTCGTGCAAGATAAAGTTCGCCGATTGGTCGGGTATGGACGAATAACCAACTGCAGGACGAATGCCGACGTACTTCACCGCGAACATCTCCTCCACGCTAAGAGCCTCCTTTTGCGCATACCCCCAGTAAGTGCGCCGCACTGCCGCGTGCAGCCACTCGGTGGTGGCCTCCGCCAGGCGATCGAGCAACGACCGCATCAACAAACCGTTGTAATCATCGCCCTCTTCCTCGTACCGTTTCAGTTGCTCACCGGCACCTGCCCCAGCAGTCACCGCGAAAACAGCGGCGTAGTCCTTAATCCCCTGCAAATTGGGTGCCACAAAATCGCTTAGGCAAAGATAACCCTTCGCATCCGATCTCACCTGCTGTCGAAGCAGGGGGAACGGTGTGCCATCCAGGTAGATGGTATCCTCATCGCTCCAGGCCTCGTACAGCCCGAAGAGCGCCTTCACGTAGTCCACCTCTTCCCGGATGAACCGCGACAACATCACCTGCGCGTCGTCATAGAGTCGGGCCGCCTCCAATGCCCGTTCACGTTCCGCCTCACGGAACGATAATGCCCATGCCTCGCGTGCCACTTTACCCTTGCCCACTTTGGTGACCGTGTGGAACCTGGCCGACAACTTCCAGGCGTGAAAGAAAAACTTCCAGTTGATATAGGGAACGACCTCCCGAACGGGGATCGGATCCAACTTGATTCGCCCAAGGGTCACGGGTCTCGGGGCCACATACCCCTCCCAGTCGATGACGTACGCATGCGCACGTGCTTCCTCCAGGGAGACGAGCCGCTCTTTTCTCGCAGAACTCCCCTCTCTCAACCGTTCGTACTCTTCCCTCACCTGCTTGATATACCCTTCCCTACGCTCATCGCTCACCAGGTTGGCCACGGCCGCCGGGTTTTGCGATGCATCCTTCACGTGCACTACCCCATGGCTGTACTTAGGCTCGATCTTCAACGCGGTGTGCAGCTTAGAGGTGGTCGCCCCACCAATCATCAACGGGATTTTCAGCCCCGCTTTCTCCATCTCAGTGGCCACCACCGCCATCTCTTCCAGTGAGGGGGTAATCAGTCCGCTCAACCCAACGACATCTACCTTCTCCCGGATGGCCGTCTCGATAATTTTTTCCGGCGGCACCATCACCCCCAGGTCCACCACCTCGTAATTGTTGCAAGCCAGCACGATACCCACGATGTTCTTACCGATATCGTGCACATCGCCCTTCACCGTGGCCAGCAGGACCTTCCCCGCCCTGGTCGCATCGTTTCCCGACCCTTTCTCCGCCTCCAGCGCCGGCTGCAGAATCGCCACCGCCTGTTTCATGGTACGCGCCGCCTTAACCACCTGTGGCAGGAACATCTTGCCCGACCCAAAGAGGTCTCCCACCCGGTTCATTCCATCCATCAACGGCTTGTCAATGATATCCACCGCACGCGGATAACGCGTTAACGCTTCGGTGAGGTCCTCTTCCAGGTAGTCGCCAATTCCTTTTACCAGCGCGTAACTCAGTCGCTCCTCCAGCGGGTAACCGCGCCACTCCTTCACCCGCTCCCGTTCACCGCCGGCTACCTTCTCACCCTTCACCCGCTCCGCGTACTCCATCAGCCGCTCCGTCGCGTCTTCCCGACGATTAAGGATCGCGTCTTCAATCCGCTCTTTCGCCTCCTCCGGGATCTCCTCGTAGATGAGCGACTGCGCGGGGTTGACGATTCCCATATCGAGTCCCGCCTTAATCGCGTGGTAGAGGAACGCGGAGTGCATCATCTCCCGGATAGCATCGTTACCCCGGAAGGAGAACGACAGGTTGCTAATCCCGCCACTCACCTTGGCATGGGGCAGGTTCTCCTTAATCCAGCGGGTGGCCCGTATGAAATCGACAGCGTAGTTGGCATGATCCACGATACCGGTGGCGATCGCCAGCACGTTGGGGTCAAAGATGATGTCGTGTGGGTCAAACCCGTTCTCGCTAAGCAGCTTATATGCCCGACTGCAAATCTCGATGCGCCGTTCGAACGTGTCAGCCTGTCCCCTCTCATCGAACGCCATCACCACCACGGCCGCCCCGTACTCCTTTATTCGATTCGCCTGCCAGATGAACTCCGCCTCCCCGTTCTTGAGCGATATGGAGTTCACGATCGACTTGCCTTGCACGCACTTCAACCCGGCCTCCAACACTTCCCACTTGGAGGAGTCGATCATCACGGGTACCCGCGACGCGTCAGGGTCAGACGCCAGCATGTTCAGGAAGCGGGTCATCTCCTCCACACCATCAAGCAGGCCGTCATCCATATTAACATCGATTACCTGCGCCCCGTCCTGCACCTGTTCACGGGCGATCGCGAGGGCCTCTTCGTAACGCTTCTGCTGGATCAGCCGTGCAAAGCGGCGCGAACCGGCCACGTTACACCGCTCCCCGATATTCAGGAAGTTGATTGCCGGCGAAACCTCCAACCGCTCCAACCCGGATAGCTGCATATAAGGTGGGGGAGTGGCTTTCCGATGTGGCGTGGCATGTTCCACCATACGGGTGTACTCCGCGATATGCGCCGGCGTGGTGCCACAGCAGCCACCCACGATATTCACCAGCCCCTCGTCGATAAACTCCTTCATCTGCGCCGCCATCTTCTCCGGCGTCTCGTCGTACTCACCCAGCTGGTTGGGTAGCCCGGCGTTGGGGTAAACGCTGATATAGAACGGTGCAATTCGTCCCAATTCCTTCGCGTACGGCTTCAGATCGGCCGCCCCAAACGAGCAGTTCAACCCTATGGACAAGGGGTTGGCATGACTTACCGACGTGACAAACGCACCAAGTGTCTGCCCCGAAAGGGTTCTACCCGCCTTATCGGATATGGTAACCGACAGCATGATGGGGAGTGGTCGTCCCGTCTCCTCGCCCACCTCCTTAGCCGCGGAAATAGCCGCCTTTGCGTTCAGCGTATCGAAAATGGTCTCGATCAACAACAAATCCACCCCACCTTCCGTGAGTGCGAGGATCTGTTCCTTGTAACTCGATTTGAAATCATCGAACGTGGCGGCCCGGAACATCGGCTCCTCCACCCGGGGGCTCATTGAAGCGGTTTTGTTGGTCGGCCCAATGGCACCCGCCACGAAACGCGGTTTACCGGGCGTAGCACGGGTAAACTCATCAGCCACCTCACGGGCAACACGTGCGGCACACCGGTTCATCTCGGTCACCCAGCGCTCCAGCTTGTAGTCGCCCTGCGATATCGAGGTCGCGTTAAAGGTGTTGGTCTCGATGATATCGGCACCAACCTCCAAGTATGCCCTGTGAATCTCCCCGATCACATCGGGACGGGTAATGGAGAGGATATCGTTGTTACCCCTCAGCGGCACCTCCGAATGGGTGAAACGGTCGCCCCTGAAATCCTCTTCGGTCAGCCCGTACCGCTGTATCATCGTACCCATCGCGCCATCCAAGATAAGGATGCGGTCGGCCAGTAGGTTTTCTATCGTCATAAAACGCTCCTCTTTAGTGTTAATGAAAGAATCCCCCGTCGTACCCAAACCACTATCCAGGCGAGTGTGAGCCGCACCCCAAGGATCAACCCGAATGAAACCCCCAGTGCGACGAACAGCAGGTTATCTTCAATCACCGAATGCGACACCGCCAGGTGGTGATTCAGCAGGTCTGCCTCGGTCCGGGTCACCTTCCCCTCTTTCATTTGATCGATCATTAATGCCCCTCCGTACGCTAGCCCAACGATGTAGCCAATCAGCCACAGGAAGCTGGTGCTCGTAGGAAGCCCAAACAGCTTCATCAGCGGCTCCACCGCCTTACTCAAGCGGGGAATCAAGTTGTACTCCTGTAGAAACAGGTAGAGAAGGTGCAATACAAAAACAATGCTGGCGATGATAAGCGAAGTGGCCAACGAGGTTTGTAGCCAGGCCACCAACAACTCCGGGATGTTGCTTATCGCCTCGATAGCAGTCTGCGTGAAAATAGGCATGCCCATCTCTCGCGGAAGGATAAGGTTCAAGACGAAGCCGGTCGCTATGCTGGCCGTGATACGAAGCAGGCTCATCTTCCAGAAAGAGGTTCCCGTTCTCGCTTGTATCGCGCTCTCTACCGGGAGACCATGCGCGATTTGGCACATCAACGCCAGGATGGTCAACTCCCTTAACGTGAGAGACATCGAGGTGATAATGGCCAGCGGGGCGTAAAGGGGCAAGAAGATGCTGGTGACGAACACGATGGCCGTGCTACCAGGCAGTCCCAGGTAGTTGAATACCGGATCCAAGTAGGTCGCCACCAGCGCAATAATACCATAATAGTCGAGGAACCTTACCAGCAAGGATATGGGTAAGATGATCTTCAACAACCAGAGGATGGTAGGACCAGCTTTTTTAAGAGCGGGAACCAGTATTTTATCTCGGAATCGCATATACTACTCCCATTACGTGACAACCTGAAACAAGGCGTCAAAAGAGTTTAACACCTTAATGCCGACGATGGTTCAAACTTACCTTTTGAACATCCTGTCCATGCTTCGCTTGTCCTCTTTCTCCCGCAGCGACTGCCGTTTATCGTACGCTTTCTTTCCCTTGGCCACGGCAATCACCAGCTTGGCCAATCCCTTCTGGTTAATGAACAGGCGAACGGGAACGATGGTGAAACCGGTCTCTTTGGTCATCCGCGACAGTTTGCGCAACTCGTTCTTATTCAACAATAATTTCCGATCGCGACGGGCTGCATGGTTGCTGTAGGTGCCGTAAAAGTACTCCGCGATATACATGTTACGAACCCACAGTTCACCCCGCTCAAACATACAGTAGGTATCCACCAGGCTCGCCTTACCCAGCCGAATCGATTTGATCTCCGTCCCGGTAAGAACGATGCCCGCGGTAAAGGTTTCCAACAATTCGTAATCGAACGTGGCACGTCTATTCCTTATATTGATCGGTGTCTGTTTCATCCATTCAACCTAAGTTGGCAAAAGCGGCTGGGAATATCCCAGCCGTTCCTACCGAAATACAAAGTTACAAGATTCTCGTTAATAAAAAAACCGTGACACGGGGCCACGGTGAAGGCCGCAATATAAAACCACGGCTGAAAAACCTTACTAAAGTATAGCTACAAAACCCTGAAACAAGCGGTACCGTAAATCCTCTAAATAATGAATCGCCGAAAAGAATCTCCGTGTAAGACCTATTCCTTAACAATCTGCATGGGATAGAATTGCATGGTTTTGTACAGTTCCACCTTATCGCCAACTTCACGATAGTAACGGAAATAGACGTTCAAGCTCTTATGGTCACCCTTGGAGGAGAGGCTAGACGCGTAGTAGTCATGGATTGGCCTCAGGTTGACCGCGTGCAATAGATCTGACTGATCCTTATCCACGGTTCCTGGTGCATCTACCAGGCGGATATCGATAATCACCTCATTTTCCTTGCCCTCTTTTACATCATGATAAAAGACCAGCGTCTTTTTGCCGCCATCTCCTTTTTTATATCCGAAGCTGCAGATCCAGTGGTAGTCGAAGTAGTTTCCTCCATAAAGAAGTTGACTGAACGATGTCAGTGGTGTTGTTGAACGCTCGGACTCTATTCCTTCGGTGGGTGCAGCAACAGGTCTGAGACTCGATTGATCGACAGGATCCGAGATCTCGCTGACCGTAACATTGTAAATACCCTCATCGGTGATGGTGTTCTCACTCTCTCTCCAGCTATAGTTTATATAGACAAAGCTACCGGGGGTCTCCAGCCTAATTTCCGAGGAGGTGATAGGCAACCCGTCAATCGTCCGCGCATACACTACTCCCGTCTCCGTTTGCGCGATGTAAGAAAGCGGGGTGCCCGAATAGGCAGTTTCACCGCCCTCCAAACAAGAGGTCATCAGGAGCGTCGCCCCGATGACCATTGACAACAAAACAACTTTTTTCATTTTCTCAATGTTCTATTTGATTCATTCTAAAACTCATACCTCAATCCAACGTTCAGGTCCAGCATGATCTTCTGGTCGGAGTAAATGGTTTTATACTCATTATCCGCATCGAAGTAGTAGGCACCCCCTATTTTCCCGTATAACCTTAACCGGTTGTATAACGGGTAAGAGAGTCCTACACCCACGTTCAACGACAGCTGCGGGTTACGTTGCGAAATCGGTTCTACCTCCCTTTTCAGGGACTGGCCGTTGCCTATTGTCTCCTCCTCACTCAACTTCTTGCGGTTACCGCACACATCTTTCTCGATCATTCCTCCAACGGATGCGTAAAGGTTTAGCTTGTTGAATGAAAACACGGTATAGTTCACGCTCAACGGCACGCCAATATAGTGAAGATGCTGCGACTCTCTTTCATCAAGGCTGGAACTCGCGTTCCGCACCTTAGAATATAGGTAGCTATAAACGAGCCCCGACTCGATAGAAAGACCATCGATTAACTCCTTCGACAGGGTAATACCAAATGAGATGGGTTGATTGTGCTCCATCTGAGAAACGTTATCGGCAACTTTCTGGGTGGCGAACAGAGGGAGGGAGGCATCCTCAGGTATATCATGGGCAGGAGAAGCACTACGCAACGTCATGGGCGTATTCACGACCTGCTGGTAGGAATGTAAGCCACCGCGACCGCCCAACGCGAGAAGCAGGGGTTCTTCCCTTTCTAGCCTGCCCGTCTCTTCAACCAACAACCTATCCCATTCGTCTGCCACGATCATCACCTCCTCTTCGAAGCGACTACTCGCTTCAAAGGATGGGGCGGTATGCTTAGAGCCAACCGCGTGAATCCGGCTTACCGCCTCTTCTACTTTTTTCCTGATCGCCAACCGATCGCTGATTACCTCAATTGGACGAGAGGCGAGGACAACCTCTTTTGAAACCACGTCTGAGGTTGTATACAAACCTGCACCTGGTTTCTCGTTCACTTCCGAAGCTGAAGCCTGGGTCGCTTGCAAAATCGTTTCAGTAACTTCACCCTGACCCGCTTCCGAAGCTACTATAGCATCGGTTTCTGTAGCCGCGGACAATCCCTCTTTCGGCTCGCTACGCTTACCTACCGCCATGTCCGTGGTACTTTCCGCAACCAACGACTCGGGTTGCTCCCAAGGCCGCTGTGTAAACAACAGGCTTCCCACGATAAACAGAAACACCGCCGCCACGGATGCCACCGCGTAGCGCCACCTCCTTCGGGGTATCAAGACCACGGGAGCAGCCTCATTCAACGCCTTCTCCAGGCGTTTCCACCCGTCGGGGGGTACCTCTCCCTTGAAGTCGCTAAACTTCTCTTGAAACTGTTTCCGTATGTAGTTATCTGAACTCATTGTACTTTTCTTCGCTGGTTTTTACTTAGGATAGTCAAAATCTTCTTCTGCAACAGGGACTTGGCCCTAAAAAACTGCGATCGTGATGCGGCTTCGTTGATTCCCAGTTCACGGGCAATCTCCTTGTGCGACATCTCCTCGAAGATAAATAGGTTGAACACGGTTCTATACCCGGGTGGTAAACTCCTGATCATCTCAAGCACCTCTGCCCGCGGAATATCCCCGATATCGAGCAAGTCGTCCTCTTGGAGCTCCACCACGTTGGAAGCGAAGTATCCGTACTCATCCATGAACTTCACCTTCTGCTTCTCCTTCCGGTAGTGCTCCAGTGCCAAGTTCACGAAAATCCTCCTTAGCCAGCCTTCAAAAGAACCCTTGCCCGTGTACGAGCCAATCTTTGTGAACGCGCGAATGAACCCATCGTGCAACAGGTCGCGAGCGGTTTCTTCCTCCCTGCAGTAACGCAAACATACCGCCATCATTGTTGGAGCGTATCGCTCGTATAATGCTCGTTGAGCATCACGGTCCTGTTTCTTACACGCTATAATCAGTTGAGAATCGTCCATTCTACTTCGCAGTTCATTATGATAGATGGATAATTAAGAAAAACGCTGCGCGAATCGGTTCGTTTTACAAGAATTTATCTTTTTTTAAGAATTCACCCCGTTTTTCATCCACTTGTTATTTCATCCTTTTCACATTCAAAAATACAACCGCACAAAAAATATTGCAAGAAAATATATTTAAAGAATGTGTATTTATAAATTGCAGTCTATCTGTTTTTTATTTATTTTTGTACTGTCAAGTTCGGAGCAGATCAATTCAACAAACTTGACATGAAACCAATGTGTTTAAAAACCGTCTTTAAGCCCCATGGAAATGATTGTTTTAAACACCAAAGGTTTTGTACGCTGAAATGTAAAATAGATTAAACGTATGAAAGATTTTGTAAAAATCATGCTGGCCTCTGCGTTGGGTTTCCTCATCGCGAACATCTTGCTGTCATTCATTGCCCTTATTTTCTTCGTGGGCGTCATGGGTTCACTCATGGGTTCTATGTCGTCTGACAAATTCATCCTGCAAGAAAATTCGGTGCTGAACTTGCGATTAAATGCCCCCATCAACGAGCGGATCGCCGAAGATGACCCCTTCACCGCTCTCCTTACCTCTGATATGCCTTCGCCGATGGGGTTGAATGAGATCGTGAGTGCCATTCGCAAGGCAAAAAATGAAGATAAGATCAAAGGCATTTACCTCGATTCCCGCAATTTATCGGCCTCAACAGCCACGTTGGCCGAGATCCGCCAGGAGTTGGAAAGCTTCAAGGAGAGCGGCAAGTTCATCGTTGCTTATGCCGACACCTACACGCAGGAGGGTTATTACCTGGCCTCTGTAGCCGATAAAGTAGCTTTAAACCCGCAAGGTGTACTGGACCTGCACGGCCTTGCCTCCACCCCCATCTTCATCAAGGATGCCCTGGATAAGCTGGGCATCCAAGTGCAGGTGTTCAAGGTGGGCACCTACAAGTCGGCCGTGGAGCCGTTTATACAGAACGAGATGAGCGAAGCGAACCGGGAGCAGCTCTCCTCTTTCCTGAACGATTCCTGGAGTGCCATGCGCACCGATTTTGCCATGTCTCGCTCACTCACGGAAGAGGCCATCGACTCGTTGGCCAACACCCTTCCCCTATTGCAGCCTGCCGAATCTCTCTTGGCAGCTGGGTTGGTAGACACCCTGCTCTACGAAACCGAGATGAAAGCATACCTGCGTACCCTTCTCGATATCGACGAAGACGACAAGATACCCTCTGCTACTGTCAGCGACATGAAGTCGGTTAAGACCAAGAGTGTGAAGAAGACGGAAAACTCAATAGCCCTCCTCTATGCCTACGGTAACATCGAGTCGGGCAGTGGCTCGACCAATATCCAGGACAAGTACATGGTCAATCAGATCGAAAAACTGAAAAACGATGACGATATCAAGGCGGTAGTCTTTCGAATTAACTCGGGGGGTGGTAGCGCCTACGCATCTGAGCAGATATGGAAGGCAATCTCCGAGTTGAAAGAGGTGAAACCGGTGATCGCTTCGATGGGCGATATGGCTGCCTCAGGAGGATACTACATCGCCTGCAACGCCGACAAGATCGTGGCACAACCCACCACCCTAACCGGCTCCATCGGGGTATTCGGAATCATCCCGGACCTCGAGGGAACCTCCAAGAAAATCGGTGTCCGCACCGATATGGTGAAGACCAACGAGTTTGCCGACTTCGGAAACATTACCCGTCCCCTTAATGATCGGGAAGGCGAGAAGCTGCAAGCCATGGTTGAGCGAGGGTACGACATCTTTCTGATGCGCTGTGCCGATGGACGCGGCATAGAAAAAGACTCCCTGGCCCGTTACGCGGAAGGGCGTATCTGGACTGGCAACCAAGCCAAGGAGATCGGCCTCGTGGACGAGCTGGGAGGTATCGAGCGGGCCATCGAGATTGCCGCCGAAAAGGCTAACCTGGGAAAGAGCTACGTGGTACTCGAGTACCCGAGGCTCCGCTCCCGCATTGATGAACTCATCAATCCCGCTAAAGAGGAACTGGCAGCACGCACGCTGAAAGAGTACCTGGGTGAGAGCTACGAGCTTTTCATGCTAATTAAGAATCTGAAAAAGCAGGATTACCTGCAGGCACGCATCCCTTACGATTTGAACATCCATTAACCCGTTCCCTCAGCTGATGGTGCAACCTATCGGTGACATACGTCGTTCATTGCTGCCACTATCGTGGTTGTACGGGGGCGTTGTGAACCTACGAAACTGGTTGTTCGACCGGGAAATACTCAAGCAGAGGTCGTTCGATGTCCCGGTCATTTGCGTAGGCAATATCACCGTGGGCGGCACTGGGAAAACCCCCCATATCGAGTATCTTATCCGCTTGCTCTCAAAGCAATACAGGGTAGCGGTACTGAGCCGGGGGTACAAACGAAAGAGCAGGGGATTCAGGGTAGTTGAAACGGATTCGCGGGTACAAGATGTTGGGGACGAGCCGCTCCAGATCAAGCGCAAGTTCCCCGACACGATGGTTTTCGTGGATGCAAACCGTGTACGAGCCATCGAGAGAATCCTCAACGCGGGGTCCGCATCTCGCCCCGATGTAATTTTGCTGGACGACGGCTTTCAACACCGCCGCGTGAAACCCTCCCTATCCATTCTTCTCGTGGACAGCAACCGCCCGGTATTCGAGGATGAACTGCTTCCGGCGGGGCTTCTACGTGAGCCGCTTAGCGGGAAGAACAGGGCCTCCATCGTGCTGGTAACCAAATGTCACCCCGATATGCAACCCATCGACTTTCGTATCTACTCCAACGGGCTGGATCTGTACCCCTTTCAAAAGCTTTACTTCACATCGCTAGAGTACGGTGCGATTCGACCCCTATTCCCAGAACTGGGAGGTGAGGAGCTGGAGCTGAACGACCTCCGTAAGAAACACCTCTTCCTGGTGACCGGTATTGCATCGCCCGCACCGCTGGTGGATAAGCTGGAACACAAGACGTACAACCTCTACACCAAATTTTTCCCCGATCACCACTCGTTCACCAAAGAGAATATCCGCTCCATTTGGAGGATGGTGGCATCGGTAGACGATCCCAATAAAATCATCCTTACCACGGAGAAAGATGCCGTCCGTTTTCAGTCGCTTCCCTTCTTGGAGGAAGAGATGAAACGGATACTCTACTATATCCCGGTACGGATTTCGTTTATCAACGAAAACAAACAGGAATCATTCAACAACCATATCCATAAACATGTTAGAAACTATCAAGCAAACCGCCGATTACCTGGCGAACAAAATCAGTGACGTACCCAACACGGCCATCATCTTAGGCACCGGCCTGGGTGAATTAGCCCGCGAGATTACAGAACGGGAGGAGATCCCGTACTCGGAGATACCCAACTTCCCCGTTTCCACCGTCGAGGGGCACAGCGGGAAACTAATCGTTGGCAAGCTTGGCGGCAAAAGGGTGCTCGCCATGCAAGGCCGTTTTCACTACTACGAGGGGTATAATATGAAGCAGGTCACCTTCCCCATCCGCGTATTCAAGGCACTAGGTGTCGAGTACCTATTCGTGTCGAACGCCGCGGGGGGTATGAACTCCTCGTTTGACGTGGGCGACATTATGCTGATTGAAGACCACATCAATCTTTTCCCCGAGCACCCGCTTCACGGGAAGAATTACGACCAACTGGGTACCCGTTTCCCCGATATGAGTGAAGCGTACAACAAAGAGCTACGGTTATTGGCCATGGAGATCGCTAAGGAGAAGGACATCAAGCTGCAACACGGTGTTTACATTGGGTTACAGGGACCTACCTTCGAGACCCCGGCCGAGTACAATTTCCTGAGGATCATCGGTGGCGATGCCGTGGGCATGTCTACTGTTCCCGAGGTCATCGTGGCCAACCACGCGGGAATGAAGGTGTTGGCTTTCTCTATCATCACCGACCTGGGCGTGATCGGCAAGATCGTGGAGATCTCTCACGAGGAGGTGCAGGAAGCGGCCAAGATAGCCCAACCCAAGATCGCTGAGATCATGCGTACCGTCATCGAGCGTATGTAACGGGCGCCAAATGAAACGTACAGAAATAGCGACACTCGGGGAGTTCGGCCTCATCGACCACCTCACGGGTGACATCCGGCTTGCCCAAGAGAGCTCAATCAAAGGGGTAGGCGACGATGCCGCCGTCCTGAACCATGACGAGGAGCGGACGCTGGTCGCCACCGACCTGCTGCTCGAGGGGATCCATTTCGACCTCGTCTACACCCCGTTGAAACACTTGGGGTACAAGGCAGCGATCGTCAACTTCTCCGACATCTACGCGATGAACGGAACGCCCCGGCAGATCACGATCTCCCTGGGTATCTCCAAGCGCTTCTCGGTGGAGGATATTGAGAGCTTCTACAGCGGCGTGAAGCTGGCTTGCAGCATCTATGGTGTGGATATCGTGGGTGGTGACACCACCTCATCGCTTACCGGGTTCACCGTGAGCGTAACCTGCATCGGGAGCGCTAAGGAAGGAAATATCGTCTTTCGAAACGGTGCGAAGGATACCGATTTGATCTACGTGTCGGGCGACTTAGGGGCCTCCTACATGGGACTACAGCTACTGGAGCGCGAGAAGGCGGTGTTCGACGGGAGCAGCGACTTCCAACCCGATTTCGCGGGTAAAGAGTACCTGCTGGAGCGCCAACTGAAACCCGAGGCAAGAAGGGATGTCGTGGCATTGCTCAAAGAGCATGGCATCCTCCCCACCTCGATGATCGATATTTCAGACGGTCTATCGTCCGACCTGCTCCATATCTGCAAGCAGAGCAATACCGGCTGCCAGCTCTACGAAGAGCGGCTTCCCATCGACTACCAGACCGCCGTGGCGGCCGAAATGTTCAATATGAACGTGAGCACGGTGGCGCTCAACGGCGGCGAAGATTACGAACTGCTCTTTACCGTTCCCCTAACGTCGCTCGAAGCGATGGAGCGGGTAACCGGCGTGCGCTTGGTGGGTCACATGACCAAGCCGGAGCATGGCTGCCACCTCGTTACGCGGGATGGGCAAGAGATGCGCTTACGTGCCCAAGGGTGGGAACCCATTGCCGGGAGATAAAAGCGAACCGTTAGACACAACCCTGATCGTGAACTCTTTCTTTACCGAACGCACGGGAAACGAGATTTTTTCGTACTTTCGTCTTGCATATGCTAGGTGAGTGTTGGCTTTGCTTTAACCAATAGTACAATTCTATAAGGTTTTCTATCAAATAGGAAATTAGCGCTTTTAATTAAATCGGTTAACAATAATAAATAAAATTAATGCTTATGAACACAAAAGTTGAAATTGATTCACGAAATTTCTCAAGAAGAAAATTTATCTCTACTTGTGCAGCATGTGCAGCCTATGGAGTTTGTATGGCTAAATCACCAATAGAAGTCAGTTCTTCTCACTCGTATACAAATATAAAAAATGAAAAGTTGAGAATAAGAGTGATTTATTCATTACATAACATTGTTCAGGATAGGCCAGATTGGCCAAATATTGGATTCGATTTTAAACCATCCATCGAAAAATATAATTCTGTTTTTAAAAAGGAGTTTCCATCTTATGAATTTATTTCAACTTTAGCCTCAAATCAAGAAGATGCTGAAAGTATTATAGCTCAAGATAAAAATGAAAAAATAGATGCATATATCGTTTTTCAAATGAATTGCTGGAATAGAGTAGTTCAGACCATTGCAAAATCGAAAAAGCCTGTCCTCTATGTAGATTTTAAATATGCAGGCAGCGGGGGATTCCTGGTATATAATTCAGAATTTTTAAGAAATAAACAGTCTAATGTGGGCTTTGTTTCATCTTCACGAGTTGAAGATTTAATTGAGGGGGTTAAATGTTTTGAATCATCTGTTCAAAATCCCGACCATTTTGCTTCTGCTACAACTATGGCGAGATTGAAATCAACACCCTCCTCTGGACAAATATCTTGGAAATCAGACAAATTAGATGTTCTGTCAATGGATGAAACGAAACGAAGATTGAAAGAATCCAAGATTTTAGCGTTTCGTGATCAAAATGCTCATACTGCTGAACCCATAATGGGAATACCAATTGAATTCCTTACTTTTGCTGAATTAAATAAGGCTTGGGAAGCAGCAAATAGGGATGAAGCTAAAGTAGTCGCTGAAAAGTGGAAAAATAATTCATCAAAAATTGTTGATGTTTCGTTTGATGAGCTACAAAATTCAGCTGCTTTTTATTTAGGAATGAAATCAATATTAAAAAAGCATCAAGCAAATGCTATTACAGTAAATTGTCTCGGAGGATTTTATGGCAATCATATTCATGCTTATCCTTGTTTGGGATTCCACGAATTAGCAAATGAAGGATTAATTGGAGCCTGTGAGTGTGATATTCGTTCTACAGTAACAATGGTCGCCTTTAGCACAATGACAGGACGCCCTGGTTACATTTCTGATCCAGTGATTGACACCTCTAAACGTCAGATAATTTATGCTCATTGCGTTGCACCTAATAAAATGTTTGGTACAGAAGGAGCTGCAAATCCATATAATATTATGACCCATTCAGAAGACAGGCAAGGGGCAGCGGTTCAGTCAATGTTGCCTCTAGGTTACTTAACTACAACATTAGAGATCGACAATGATAAAAAAGAGATAATTTTCCATCAAGCAAAAGCGGTTGATAATGATCCGGATGATAGGGCTTGCAGAACTAAACTTTGTGCAGAACCCATTGGTGACATAGAAAAATTATTTACTGAATGGGATAGATGGGGGTGGCATCGTGTTACTTTTTATGGTGACTTGAAAAAACCTGTTTATGACTTGGCTGATTCAATCGGTTGGAGAGTTATTGAAGAAACCTGATGTATAAGGTTCGGTAATTTTATTAAATGAATATTTGTGCTTACAGCTAAAAATTCACTAAAGTTGTTGAATTACAGCTTGTTATTTCAACAAGCTGTTTTAGATGTAAACTTTTGTATATCGGGATACAACTATTTTTAGGCATGTATGCGGCCACTTATTTCCTGACTTCGTCAACATGTCACCCAAAAATTCTCATCAAATAATTTAGCTATTTTTTATGCCTGCGCATAATCATAGTTTTTCTTATGCTCTTCTTGTTCTTTGGCAATCGTATCTCTAGAACAATTTCCCGAACTTTTCTATAGCAAATTTTGCAAATATCAAAAATGGGTGTATCTTTGCGTTCGCATTTGTGAAATGTGGGTGCCATAGCTCAGTTGGTAGAGCAAAGGACTGAAAATCCTTGTGTCCCCGGTTCGATTCCTGGTGGCACCACAATCCGAGACGCTTAAATAGAGATATTTAGGCGTTTTTTTGTATGCCCCTAACCGAAATCCCCTGTTTTTCTACTGGTTTTCAATAAAAAGGTAAACCGAGAGGTAAACCGAAAAAACCTACAAACTATCCCCCAGCAAAAAATCCATCAGGCTAACGGTTATTATGCCGTTTTCATCCACTTTTGACTTGATGTCGTCTCCCACGATAATCACCTTACGAAAGTTATCGCCTATATTCAGCAAAGGTCTCTGCTCTTGTTTCCTTTTCTCCGGTGAATGCATGCGGTAAACCGACTGTATATAAAGCCTTTCAGCTCCCCGGTTTACTACGAAATCCACTTCCAACTTCCGTCGATTATTCTTGCCATTAACACTACCACCGTCACGAAAGCTACTGTTATCACCTCCTATATCGCCACCTTTGTACCCGCTGACGTTGCGGTCTCCTTTGTTGTTTTCCCAAACTTGAACCATGCCTACATCCACCAGGTAGCCCCGCCTACGAAGCTCGTTATATATCATGTTTTCCATTATATGGCTCTCTTCCTGTTGCCGAAAATTTAAAACCGCATTCCGTATCCCCAGGTCGGCAAAATAGTATTTCGTTTCGGTTCCAATATATTTCCGCCCCTTCACATCATACCTCAACGCACCCTCTACGAGGAAAGCATCTTGCAGGTAATCAATATACTCTTTGATTGTGGCTGGCTTGATACTAACCTGCTCTCTCGATTTAAACGTGTTGCTTATTCGGGTAGGATTTACGGGTGATCCGATGGATGACGCGAGAATCTGCACCAGCTGTTTCAGTCCCTCAACATTGCGTAGACGGTTGCGTTCAATCACATCTTTCAAGTAGGTCAGCTCGTATATATTTTGCAGGTACTCCATCTTTTTCTGCTCCGTGGGAAGTTGCGGGACCAAGGGAAGTCCCCCGTAAGTGTAATAATCCTGCCACGCGCTTAAACGGTCACCTCCAACGGCGCTATAATACTCGCTAAAAGAGAGGGGCCACACATGTATCTCATCGCCCCTACCACGAAATTCGGTTACTACATCCTTAGAAAGAAACCTGGAATTCGATCCAGAAACGTAAATATCGAGTTGTGGGTTACGCGTTAAGCTGAGCAGAACACCTACAAAATCATCAACAAACTGTATCTCATCAAGAATAATATAGTGCGTTTTTCCATCTTTCTGTAGGCGGGTATCGATATAATCCAGTAGAGTATCAGGATCACGAAGAGCTCGACTACGCCTGTCATCAAGCGAAATCCCTATTATATGATCCTCCTCTACACCTTGCCGGAGTAAATAGTTGCGGAATAGGACGAACAAGAGGAACGATTTGCCACACCGCCTGCCACCGGTAACTATTTTTACCAACCCGTTGCCCTGTCCGGCAGTCAGCATATCGAGATATTTTGGCCGTTGAATCGTCATATAGGGGCTGTTTTTTGTGGTTTACCACACATTTTGCCCCTAAGTTGCACATATTTTGTCTTATTTGCAAATATTTTGCAAATATTTAACATCGCGGATTTAAGTTGCATTTACTAATTAAACTTTGCCATGAAAGGAGGAAATATGCGATAAAACAGGATACGTCTTTGCAATTATTTTTGCATCTTTGTGAAACTTCGTATAACATAAGCTAAATTCACGTCAACCCCTATGAATTACACTAAAATTATATTAATACGTTTCGAGAATTATCTACCTGCACATGAAATCGAAGCTTTTAGGGGTGCAGTCATCAGTCAACTAAAAAGCAAAGACCTTTTATTTCATAATCACTTGCCCGATAGTGAGGGCTTTCGCTACTCCTATCCCCTCATCCAATACTCGGAGAGTATCTTCCACTGGAATAAGGATTAAGACAGTTCATACGCTTCGTCTCCCCATATCTCTGTAACACTCGGAGAGTATCTTCCACTGAAATAAGGATTAAAACTGGATATGTTCTACCATACCCAAAGAAAAATCTTATAGAAAATCAGCGTTGAATGTACGCACGATGTTTAAGGGTTAACTGTTATATATCACAACATCGTTGACATTCTAAAGAGCATTTAGTATATCAACACATCGTTGACAAAAAAGATAAATTCCTTAAGGAATTTCGCTCGCTAAAGAAAGGAAAGTATCAGCACATCGTTGACAAAAATCTCTTAAGAGATTTCGCTTTCTAAAGCGGGCAAAATATCAAGAGTTCATTGACATATTGTATTTTTAAAGGCAATGACATTGCAAAGTTGAAAACGTGGTACAGGACACTGTTCCGGCTTACTGTCAGAACGTATCTATCAATGATAACTTCCGCGACCACGTAGCTATAGATTAACTCTGCGTTCACGATAAAACTCTCGTTTAGTAAATGTAGCTTACGATCGCTTCTGATGAAGCGGATGAAAATAATTCGTCCACTATCAACGAGTATCTTTTCATTTAAATCAATCTCTGCCGTCAGTGGTGATTTCCGAGTTATATCATTTAAAAGCTGTTCCGGAGTTCGATTGTTTTGTGAACTATACCTATGGTGTTTGTTATGAAAAGCGGAGAAGTCAACGGCTCTTTCCTTTACATCTTCAAATGACTTGAACTTTCGCGTGTTATAAAAGTACCTTATAACATTGTCATTAAATTTTTCAATGACACCGTTTCTCCAAGGCTCTGCCGGTGGTATGAAAACGGGGGTTACCGAGTTCGATAAAGCAACTCGCATCAGTAGCCCGAGCGAGCGCGGATGCCTATTGCTGCCCCTGAAAGAAAGCTCGTTATCCATTTGGAGAAAATCCGGCATTTGATAGTTTCGCCAAAAGTCAATCACACTTGCAGCTGCGCTTTTCGCTAATTTGTTTTTAATAGGATAAACACCTGCATAGTGGTTTTCAGTATCAATGATGTTGAAAAAATAAAAACGACAACCACCTTTCAGGTATTTAGGCCCCACTATATCCATTTGTTGAACACCGTGAAAGTAAGTGGGATATTCCGTGTCTTTCAATCTTTTCACTTCAGATTGATGCAAGAGCTTGTTGCGTCGCAATATCCTGTTTACAGTTGATATCGAGGGAGGTGTAACACCTAATCTTTCAAATTCATACAAGATACTTACAGCACCTTTTTGAGCGTAAGGCTCATTTTCTAAGCGTTTGCGAATGTCAATAACAAGCTGTTCTGTTTGCTCTGCTGTTTTTGCAGGAATGGTTTTGGGTGCAGTAGATTTGGTTTTATACCAATCCGGCGAACCACCTTTAAACTCCTTCAACCACTTGTAAAACCATTGACGAGTACGATTGACTTGTTGAGTAACCAACTTTACAGGTACTCCTTGTAGGTGTAAACGGATAGCCTCTTGCCTTAAAATTTCTTCTCGTTCCATTTTTTAAGGGAAAAATAGAACGAAACGTACAATATTTCAAAGAGCTTTTTATCGTTTTGTAAACGATGTCATGATACGAAATTGACCATTAAGTGTAAACGATGTTATGACACTTTTTTGTAAACAATGTTATGATATTTATCAGTTAACACTAGACTGATACTACAGGCATGAGAGTCCTACCTCGAAGCTTTGCTATAGGACAACATTCAAGGAGTGGTTTTTCAAAAACGGTAAAACAAGGCAAAGAGGTTTCTAAATTTTTAATTCAATTCTATTACCCATCTATTTTCGCAATAGCATTCGGTAATTAGTTTTTCTTTTATCCAAAGTAAATCTTGTGTTATTATCTCATTAAGAAGATGGTAAATGCACTCTTCGAACTTACCTAAATTCCTATTTAGTTCTGCAATCATCAACTTGTTTTCAGGAACAAACGGGAGAGCAAGCTCGATTAACTTATAGCAATTCTCAGCCCACTTTAACTCATAGTCCTCATCGACGAATATCTCTTTACCTTCTCTAATCCTATCGTTATAACTCATCCAAATATCAAGCCTAATCAGAAACTCCTCACCAATATTCTCATACGCCTTATTTTCAAGCGTTTTAAAGTAGTCCTCAATACTTAAAAACTCAACCTCATCTGCTTTTCCCCACTCCGCCGTGAATCTTTCACGAAAAAGGAAAAAAGTGTATATTTGTATCGCTTGGTAACCCTCGTAGTCCATGCTATTGGGGATAAAGGTTAAAAGCAATGAGAATAGCCGTTATCGGGGACGTACACGGGAGCTCGAAATGGTCAAGCTTGATTACCCGTAACGAAAAGGAGTACGACAAACTGGTATTCCTGGGAGACTACGTGGACGATTGGTGGATAAGCGATGAGCGCATCAAAGAGGCGTTGGCAGACATCATCTTCTACGCGGAATACGAGGGTTCCGACACAGTGAAATTGCTTATTGGCAATCACGACTACCAATACATCAACCCAAATTGCGACTACCGAAGTACCGGGTTTAGAGAAAAAACATACCCAGAACTGCACGAACTCTTCTCGAACCATCTTGACCTATTTAGCTTCGCATACCAAGTAGATGATGTGCTTTTTACGCACGCCGGTGTGTGCCACTCGTGGTTCACCCATTTCTTCGAGGGCGACCTCAACGAGGATATCGCAACGCAACTGAACCACCCCGCGAGCCTAAGCCAATTGAAAGCCCTAACTATCGTGGGAACAGAAAGGGGAGGATGGCTCCCCTTTGGTGGCCCGCTTTGGTGCGACCAAGCCGAGTTGAAGGAGGAACCGCTGAAAGGGTACACTCAAGTGGTCGGCCACACGCGTACAAACGAGATCGAAAAGTACGAACATGAACATGGCGTGCTCTACTTCGCCGATTGCCTGGAAAACATGAAGGAACTACCCATTTTCGATACGGAATCGAAAAAGTTTGTTTGAATTCGTGGAGAATAATGTCCCCGATTCAAAAAATTTCACTATTTTTGTGTTGAATTCTGCAGCATCAAGAATTCTCTCTCGACAGAGATACCAACCGAGCAAAAAAGCCACGGTGGTCAAAATGATGCGGATGTCTCATCAAAAAAATTAAAAGCTATGATTTTTTTTGACCTATTTCAGTTCAATTTTTTGAACGGCCGGTTACTTCACGTGGATACCGACAATGACTTTATCGGCTATGACCCGATATTCAGCGAACCGATGGATTACCCTAAATAAATCCTGTTAATATTAAATAAGGTAGTTGGAATATCACGTAACAGTGGTGACTAATTAAAAAAAAGCTTTATTTTTGTATAATAAAGCAAAGGTTGTTGTAGCGATAACCGATAATAAAAACTGTAAAAACACCAGGATGAGAACTTACCTACACCTTGTGATACTTGTTTTCTTGTTGCCCAAAAGCGTGTCCGGACAAACGTACCTTTCAGAACGAGCGTTTCAAGAGCGACTGGTTAAAGACGAGATTACCCGTGCTTATCTTATGCCCGTCGATATCCTTTGGCTGTCAGACGACCAGGGTAAGCAGGTCAAGAACCCGGAGGTATTGTTAGCCCCGTTCGATGGGCAGCTTACCACCGATGGCAGTGGCATGTGCGTGTTGCTATCTGACAACAACGCCCAAGCCTCCCTGCTGCTCGACTTCGGCAAAGAGATCTACGGGGGCATCGAGATAGCCGCCGCGATACGGGGCGAGAAAAAACCGGTTAAGGTCCGCGTTCGCTTCGGGGAGTCGGTCACGGAAACCATGAGCGATTGCATCGACAACAGCGTGCCGGGAATGGGGTCCGCAACTAATGACCACGCGATGCGCGACTTCACGTTGGATATCCCCTGGCTGGGAACCATCGAAGTCGGGAACTCCGGTTTCCGTTACGTCCTCATCGACCTGCTGGACAAAGGTGTAGAGCTGCCTATCCGTGCCGTACGGGGCATCTTGCGGTATAGGGACCTCCCTTACCTGGGCTCGTTCAGATCGAGCAACGAGCGACTGAACGAGATATGGAACACGGGGGCCTACACCGTCCACCTCAACATGCAGGATTACCTTTGGGACGGCATCAAAAGGGACCGCCTGGTGTGGCTGGGCGACGTGCACCCCGAGGTGATGTCCATCAACACGGTATTCGGTGATACCGAGGTAGTGAGGAAAAGCCTCGATTTTGGCCGCGACACCACCCCCCTACCCGGCTGGATGAACGGGATGTCCTCCTACTCCCTATGGTGGATCATCAGCCACCGCGACTTCTACCTGGCCCATGGCGACCTGGATTACCTCAATGAACAACGCACCTACCTGTCGGGACTGGTGGAGCAACTGATATCTAAAATCGACCCCGATGGGACGGAGCAACTGGATGGCGGCCGCTTCCTGGATTGGCCTACCTCCGAAGACCAGGACGTGATCCATTCCGGCCTCCAAGCGTTGATGGTGATTGCCATGGAAGCGGGGAAGGATATTGCGGAATGGCTTGATGACAAACCGCTGGCAAAGAAATGCGAAGATGGCATCCGCTCGTTGAGGAGACAGAACCCCTCGATGCACGATAACAAGCAGGCAGCTGCCCTCCTCTCCCTGGCCGATATGGTGCCCGCCAACGAGGCCGCAAAGGTAATCCTTAAGGGGGGAGCCAACGATTTCGCCACCTTCTACGGCTACTACATGCTGGAGGCGTTGGCGAAAGATGGCAAGTACCAGGAGGCGATGGAGATCATTTCGGACTACTGGGGTGCAATGCTCGACCTGGGGGCCACCACGTTCTGGGAGAACTTTACCTATCAGGAACGAATCAACGCGGTGGGCATCGATGAGCTGCCCGATCCAACGCGGTTCAACATTCACGCTGACGGGGGCAAACACTGCTACATCGGCCTTAGGGCAAGCCTGTGCCACGGCTGGGCATCCGGTCCAACCACGTGGTTAACAGCCCATGTACTGGGGATTCAAGTAGTGGAACCGGGAGCAAAGGTTGTCCGTGTATCACCCAACTTGGGTGACCTGACGTTCGCGGAAGGCACCTATCCAACTCCCTACGGCGAGATTTTCGTGAGACACGTGAAACAGGCCGACGGAACCGTTGAAAGTGAAATCAAAGCGCCAAACGAGGTGAAAATCATCCGATAGCTCTTAATCGTTGCTGACAGATATTTCCATGGCTCACTTGTTACTGGTAAAAATTATTGTTTTAAACACGACAAAATAATGGGGCAAATAACACCAGAAAAATGCATCCTTCGATCAATCTATTCTATCCTATTGATCGGGGTTTGCCTTTTTGTTGGCGGATGCAAAGAAAAGTTGCCGAAGCCCCAAATCATTATGCCCGGCACTACTTCCCGGTACATGAAGCTCAACCTGTCCAGCGCCAACCAAATGAATATTACCCGCACGGCCTCTAACGAGTACCGATTGACAACAACGGGAGAAGACCCCTACATTGTTAGCGAAAAGTTGATGAGGTCTGTGCATAAGGACTCCGTCGTATTGACATTCGAGTACAAAAGCAGTGCTAAAATCGATTTTATTCAAGTGTTTTTGGGACACCCTATAACAGAAGCTCGCTCCATTTTCTTTGGTTCGCTATCCCCGACTACCTCATGGGAAACTGCCTCCTTGAACCTATACGAGATAATAAACAAGTTATCGTGGGGCAAAGTGGGCGATGTGTTCCGGCTGGATTTTGGCAATCGCCCAGGTATCAATATCGAGATAAAAAATATCTATTTCAGGACTTTGAACGAAGAGGAAAGGGGAATAGTCATCGCTGTAGAAGAACAAACAAAAAAAGATGAAGCAGTTGCCCAATCCCTGTCCAAGTACATAGCACAGAAGTTTTCATCCCAGATAGAAGAGGTCAAGGTGGAGAATGATAAAATAACCATCAGCGGTCACCATGCCGGAGAGGGCACCTTTAGCCTTCGAGAGATCTTGCCCAACGATACGCTGACAACCACCACCCATTTCAGGAATAGGATCCCGCTGGAAAACAAAACATTCCAGGTAACGGTCGATCGGAAAGGATATATTGACGATTTACAGTACGATCGAATCCTTTCCAAGTGGGTGATCGTGAAAGAGACGCCTTCGAAAAACGAGATCGCCTCGCATGCCCGATACGCCGATATTATCACCCCCCAACGCTCCATGCAGCCAGGTATCATGAAAAGCAAAAAGGGGTTGGGCGGTTTCTTCATGAACCAATTCCAAAGCGATCTGGATATCTTGGGAATACATAGCATAACCGTTAACATCCCCTTTACCGTTTTCATGTACGCTAGCCCGGGAGCAAACCGTATCGCACATCGGTATGGAAACAAAACCTACTACTTCGCACGCGATGGCTACCTGAATGGCTTAGACCAAGCCCTAAAAGCAGCCGCACGGAGAGATATCGTGGTCGCCGCGATCATCCTGGTGCAGAAAGCATCGGAATGCGCCGATCCCGAGATAGGCAGGTTGCTGCAACATCCAGACTTCACCTCCGAGGGGATATACACGATGCCGAACCTGACCACCGATGAGTCGGTTCACTGCTACGCGGCCGCCCTCGACTTCCTGGCTTCACGCTACAACACCCCTGAAAACAGGCACGGCAGAATCCACAAATGGATCATGCACAACGAAGTGGATGCTGGACTCACCTGGACCAACATGGGAAGGAAACCGATGATGGTCTATCTCGACACCTATATCAAATCGATGAGGATGTGCCATAACATTTCACGTGCCTATGACGGACACAGCGAGGTGATGGGCTCCTATACCCATTCGTGGACCGAGCCGGTGGAACTTTACGCTTCAAAAGAGCTTCTGGAGAACCTGGTCTCATTCAGTCAGGTAGAGGGCGACTTCCCGTGGGGCGTCGCCTACCACCCCTACCCGCAGGATTTGAACGAGCCCAAAACGTGGCTCGATACAAAAGCGACATTCAGCACCGCGAGCCAGCTGGTTACCTTCAAAAACCTGGAAGTGATCGACCACTGGATAAAACAACCGGGAAACCAATACCTGGGAGCGACCAAGCGCACCTTGTGGCTCTCTGAAAACGGGACCAACTCCAGGACTTACGGTGAACAGGATTTGAAAGAGCAAGCAGCCGGCTTTGCCTACGCGTGGAAGAAACTGAGCAAGCTGGACGGGATAGACGGTATCCAATGGCACAACTGGATCGATAACCGCCATGAATTTGGCTTGAAGATAGGGTTGCGAAAGTTCCCGGATGACGAGACAGACCCGGGAGGAGCCAAGCCGGTGTGGCATGCCTACAAGGCTGGCGACACGGATGAGGAAGACACCGTGTTTGACCAATACAAAACCCTGATAGGGATTAAAGACTGGAGTGAGATCATGAAGGCCATACATTAATGCAGAATGAAGAACAAAAAACGACTTATCGTAAATGGAATACTAGGTCTGTTCCTCCTGATGACACACGTGGCATGCCAAACCGGCGTGCAGAACAAGGTGAACGACCAGCTCGTGCCCCTGCCACCCCACTCCGTCCGGTTGGAGGGTTACCTGGACGACTACATCCAACTCTCCATCGACAACTGGAATAACGGTATGCATGTCTGTACCTGGATACCACGAAAGCAACATGATTACAATAATCATTAAACACCCTTGGGAACTATTTCGTTAAGCCAAACGAGCAGAGGACAAGTTTACTTGGAGTATGCCGTGGCGAGAAATAGTCTAACTTTAGTGAATGATTATTCCATACGAATATACAACTACATGACAATGAAAAAAACAGCACATTCCCTATCTCTACGGGCAACCCTTTTCGTAGGGGTAGTCTTTCTGATCTTGGGCGTATCCTGTACGCCATCGTCCAAGCTCCCTACTAAGGAGTTATCAGCCGCGCTGGAGAGCGGGTTCGTCACGCCACCCGACTCCATCCAGACCGGCGTTTACTGGTACTGGATATCGGACCACATCTCCAAAGAGGGAGTGGTTAAAGACCTCCACGCCATGAGGGAGGCGGGGATTAATCGCGCCTTTATTGGTAACATCGGTATCAATGAGCTCCCCTACGGCGATGTGAAAATGTTTAGCGACGAGTGGTGGGAAATCCTGCACCTCGCGTTAAAAACGGCCACCGAACTCGACATCGAGATTGGGATATTCAACTCCCCCGGGTGGAGCCAATCGGGGGGACCGTGGATCAAGCCGGAGGAGGCGATGAGGTACCTGGCCTCTTCCCAGGTGACCGTGCAAGGAGCACAAGAATTTAAGCAGGCCCTGCCACAACCTACCGATGAGTTTCAGGATGTGAAGGTCGTCGCCTTCCCCTCACCGGGGGACGACTCCCATAGGCTGAGCCATTTGAATGCATCCATCCTGTCGAACCCATCCGTAGCAGGGCTCTCGAAAATCACGGACCGGGATAACCGCACGGGCATAACCTTCCCCGCCGATGGGGAGTTCCAACTGCTTTTCAAAACGGAAAAGCCCTTTACCGCAAGAAGCCTTACCCTGCAAATTGCCGAATCGCCCCTGCATGCAAGAGCCTCTCTCGAGGCGAAGCAGGAGATCGGCGAATATACAACCGTGGCCGAGTTCGAGGTCAACCGTTCCAACACTGCCTTGAACGTGGGGTTCGATCCCTACGCGCCGGTGGTCATCACCCTCCCGGAAGTCACCGCAACGGAGTTCAAGCTAACCCTGAGCAACGTCCAGCCATCGGCCGGGCTGACCGAGGTGCTGTTAAGCGCTGTCCCAAGGCTGGAGAGGTATAGCGAAAAGACGCTGGCCAAGATGCACCCTACACCCCTCCCCTACTGGGGTGACTACCTCTGGAGGGAGCAACCCGAACCGAGCGATCAGACACTCGTGCTCCAGTGCGAGGAGGTGATCGACCTTACAAGTCAACTCGATGAAAACGGCGTGCTCACCTGGAACGTGCCCGAGGGGGAGTGGACCATCCTACGCCTGGGAATGGCCCCCACCCTTGTCACCAACAGTCCAGCCTCACCGGAAGCAACGGGCCTCGAAGTGGATAAGATGAGCAAGGAGTGGGTGAAAGAGCACTTCGACAGGTTCCTCGGGGAGATATTAAGGAAGATTCCCGAAAAAGATAGGAGATCGTTCAAAGTGGTCGTGCAGGATAGCTACGAGACGGGGGGACAAAACATCACCGATGGATTCCTGGAAGAGTTTCAAGAGCGATACGGGTACAACCCCTTCCCGTACCTCCCGGTGTACCAGGGGTTCGTTGTCAACAGCCAGCGCGCATCCGACGCTTTCCTGTGGGACGTGCGGCGTATGGTGGCCGATAAGGTGGCCTACGACTACGTGGGGGGACTCAGGGAGGTGAGCCATCAACACGGGCTCACCACCTGGCTGGAAAACTACGGCCACTGGGGCTTTCCCGGCGAGTTCCTCATGTATGGAGGACAATCAGACGAGGTGTCAGGAGAGTACTGGAGTGAAGGAGACCTTGGTGATATCGAGAACCGGGCAGCCACCTCGGCTGGCCATATCTACGGCAAAACCAAGATATCGGCCGAGTCGAACACCTCCGGGGGGCCTGCTTATTCGCGCCACCCAGCCATGATGAAGCAACGTACCGACCGTTTCTTCGCCGAGGGGATCAATAACACCCTGCTGCACGTCTTTATCATGCAGCCCTACGAGGAGAGGAACCCGGGCGTGAACGCCTGGTTTGGCAACGAGTTCGACCGTAAGAACACCTGGTTCTCGCAACTGGATCTCTTTACAAGCTACCTGAAGCGGTCCAACTTCATGCTCCAGCAGGGGTTGAACGTGGCCGACGTGGCCTACTTTATCGGGGAAGATACACCGAAGATGACGGGGGTAACCGATCCGCCACTGCCCATCGGCTACCAGTTCGACTATATCAACGCCGAGGTAATCACACGGGATATGTACGTGAAGGACAGGATGCTTACCTTGCCGCACGGCACCCGGTACAAACTGCTCGTGCTGCCCAAGCAGGAGACGATGCGGCCCGAACTGCTCGAGAAGATCAAGGAGCTGGTAAACAAGGGAGCTAACGTGCTCGGTCCCGCACCCACCCGCTCCCCGAGCCTACAGAACCAGCCTGAAGCAGACCAACGGGTACAGGAGATGGCGGCCGAACTCTGGGCGGGAGTGGACGGCGTGAACAGGAAAGAGGCCCGCTACGGAAAAGGGAGGATCATGAGCGGACTCACCCTGGAAGAGGCGTTCCAACTGATCCGCTGCATCCCCGACTGTAAGCTGCCGGAAGACAACTCCATCCACTACGGACACCGGGCGTTGGAGGGAATCGATATCTACTTTGTCTCCAACCAAGCCAATGAGGTGAAAGAGATTCAACCGGAGTTTAGGGTCACCGGAAAGCAACCCGAGCTGTGGAATGCTATCGATGGATCGATACGACCACTGCCTGCCTACGAACAGAAGGGCGAAACGACCGCGGTGCCGATGAGACTCGCACCGTACGAAAGTGCATTCGTGGTATTCCGTGACAAGGCAACATCGATCCCCTCTATGAACCTATTCGATAACTACCCGGAAGAGGAGGTCGTGGAAGAGCTACAAGGACCATGGAAAGTGCAGTTCGACCCCTCAAGGAGGGGACCAAGCGAGCCCGTTACCTTCCAAGCGCTGCAGGACTGGACTACCTCAAGCGATGAACGGGTTAAGTACTACTCCGGTGAAGCAGCCTACGTGACTCCATTCACCCTCCCCGAAAAGCGGGAAGGGGAAACCATATGGTTGGACCTGGGAAACCTGACCGCCATGGCCAAGGTACGAGTTAATGGTGTATACGCCGGTGGTGCCTGGACGCCCCCCTACAGGGTGAACATCACCGAGCAGGTACAAGCGGGAGAGAATCAACTGGAAGTCACCGTGGTGAACAACTGGATGAACCGGGTGATCGGCGATTTGAACCTGCCGAAAGCGAAACGAGAGACGTGGTCCCTCGTGAACCCGTACAATAAAAACAGCCCGCTGCAACCTTCGGGGTTACTCGGACCTGTAACGATCAAGAGAGTCAACTATTAACGCCATTTTACCCGGTTACGCCCCAACTTATCGGAGCATATCAATTAAGAAAATCAACTAATAACCCATAAACAAAAACAACATGACAAGTCGTAGAGAGTTCTTGAAAAAAACAGCCGCCGCGGGAGCCGCAATTGCCCTAACACCTGGTTCCATCACGGGACGGAACACAAGGATACATGCTCGCCTATCCAATGACCCCGTATCGAACAAACCGGTAGACACTTTCACGGTAAATGCCCGTTCCGCCATGAATATACCATCAATCCGACCGAGAGAGATCACCATCCCCGATACCGCGGGGTTCAAGGTGTTGAAAGGCGACTTCCACATACACACGCTCTTCTCCGATGGACAAGTGATGCCGGCAGATAGGGTGAACGAAGCCGTGCAAAACGGGCTGGATGTTATCTCGATAACTGACCACATCGAGGTGCGCCCCTTTTTCAGTACCGTGGGACGTTGGAAGATAAATGACGAGCAGGGGTTAAACCACAACTTATCGTACGAGATCGCGAAACCGGAGGCCGAACGAAATAATCTCTTGTTGGTACCCGGTACGGAAATTACCAAATCCCATATGCCTCCCGGCCATTTCAACGTCCTCTTCACCCAAGATGTTAACCCCATCTCGGCCGCGGTAGACGACTGGAAGAAAATGTTACAAATAGCCGTTGACCAAGGAGGGTTCGTAATCTGGGATCACCCCGGATGGCAAGCACCGCAATATGGGGGCATAGAGCAAGGCTCACCGCTACGGTTCACCAAAGAGCACGAAGAGACATACAAGAAAGGGTGGATACACGGGATCGAGATATTTAACGGTACCGAGTACTACCCGGTGGTTTTGGACTGGTGCAACGAGCGTGACCTGGCCCTCTTCGCCAATAGTGATATCCACCCTTCCGAACTGAGCCAATACGGGATACATAACCCGGCACGACCCATCACACTGGTACTGGCCAAGGATCGAACGCTGGAAAGTATACGTGAAGCGCTATTCGCGAAACGCACCATCGCCTGGGCAGCCCATATGCTGTGGGGACGTGACCCTTGGTTGCCGGAACTGTTCAACGCGTCAGTCGAGATGAAATCCATCTCCCCGGGTACGCTGGAACTGACCAACAAGAGCTCACTCCCCATCACCGTGTCAAGCGGGGGAGTAGCCATCAACCTGCACCAAAACCAAAAACAGCAACTCTACCGCGCGGAAAGGTGCAAAAAGCTCACGGTGCTAAACTGGATGATAGGAATGGACAAACCACTGGAAGTACCACTTTCAATGGGTTGAGTAAGGCAAGATCCGCGTGATACGTCCCTACAATAATTCACATGAATAGATTATTTGCCACGTTCGGCAAAATAAGAGCAAAAAAACAACAACTTAATGTGACCAAAAATTAAGAACCTGAAAACAATGATAATAGTGTCGAAGATTTACATGAAAACGGTTAACAGGGTTATTTTGCCAATAACAATCCTGTTTTTCCTGCTGGGAGCGATTGCCTGCTCTCCCACCCGGCTCGATTCTCTGAAAGTAGAGTACGAGGAGACCCCATTAGGCATCGATGTCGAGAAACCACGCTTTAGCTGGCAAATGAACTCCCGACAACCGGGTATATCTCAACGGGCCTACCGTATCGTAGTCACGGACGAAACGGGGCAGGAAGTATGGGATAGTGGAACCATCGAGGACGACCGCTCCTTGAATATCGAGTATGCCGGTGAAGCGCTGCATCCCACCACGCGCTACCACTGGAAGGTAAACGTCTGGAGCCAAAATACGGGGAAACAAAATGCCGGGCAAACAAACACGGGAAGTCGGGAAGAGAAGCCGTTGTCTGCCGAATCCTGGTTCGAGACGGGCTTGATGGATCCCTCGATAGCGGCATGGGCCGGTGCGAAATGGATCGGGGGCGGTGACGACGATCGGGTGCTCTATCCCGACTACTTCCACACGTTCAATATCCATTACACCATCCAGCTGGACAGGGAGAGCGGCTCCACGAAAGCGGGGTTCATTTACGGTGCCAACGACCCCCGGCTAATGAATAAAAACCTGAATATCTACAACCTTCAGAACGAAAAAGACGCATCGTACGTAGAGGTAGAACTGGATATATCGGGACTGGATAACGGGGAACCCGCCTACTTGAACGTCTACCGTGTAGGGTACGCGCCGGGAGACAGCCGGGAGACCCCGTTACGACGATTGTCCATTCCAACTTCCCTTATCAACAAGCAGAACAGGTACGACCCCCATAAGATAACCTTGAAAGCCACGTATAGCGTAACCGAGTTCCACCTGGGCGATAAAGGAAACACCAACAGGCTGGGATCAGTGGTTATCAACCCGATAGGTGACAGCGGGGACTACATCTGCTTTCCGCACCTTTGCGAGATTGGGTTCACGGCTCAACCAGGGCAATCGGCCACGTTCTCCCAGGTGGAAGTGCGCAACTACCGGGTACCAAACAACCTACTGTTTTCCATCGCAGACAACGCCTATAAAATCTCGGGTGGTGAGACCGGCACGTTCACCACCGCTAACACGGGGAGAAACGCGATGCCCATGCTCCGCACCACCTTTTCATCGCGGCGGGAACCGATCGAAAAGGCACGCCTCTACGTTACCTCAAGGGGCATCTACGAGGTGTACATGAACGGCAGGCGGGTTGGCGACGACTACTTCAATCCGGGATTGACGCAATACAACAAGCACCATATGTACCAAACGTACGACGTAACGGAGTTCGTGCAACCGGGGCTAAACGCCATGGGGGCCATCTTGGGTGAAGGGTGGTGGAGCGGCTCTATCACCTACATGGGGTACCTTTGGAACCTGTTTGGCGACTGCCAGTCGCTCCTGGCCAAGCTGGTCATCACCTACGCCGACGGGACGGAAGAGACGGTAGTAACCGATCCCAACACGTGGTACTACTTCAACGATGGGCCGATAACCTACAGTAGTATATTTCAAGGGGAGGTGTACGACGCCCGGAAAGAGACCGCGATCGAGGGGTGGGCAGAAGCCTCGTACGACCCCTCTGGTTGGGAAAAAGCCAGGGAGGTAAACCCAGAAGGAGTAATCACCCACGACCAAATGATAGAGCAGAACAGGATGCCCGCCGTGAACGACTTCTCCGCGCTAAAACTGATTGGGCAGTACGGCCAAACCGTCAAAAAGATCGATGAGTTGACCGCGATCGCCGTTGAGGAGGTCCGCCCGGGCGTATACGTGTACGACATGGGACAAAACATGGTGGGTGTACCACGTATTACCCTTTCGGGAGAGACGGCGGGCAAAGAGATCAAGCTTCGCTTTGCCGAGGTGACCTACCCCGATCTCCCGGAGTTCCGGGAAAACAACGGGATGATCATGCTCGAGAACATCCGTGGGGCACTGGCACAGGACACCTATATCACCAAGGGGGGCAATGAAGTAATCCAGCCCCGTTTCACCTTTCACGGCTACCGCTACATCGAAATCACGGGAATAGAGAAGCCACTGCCGCTACATGCGGTGAAGGGCGAAGTGCTAAGCTCTATCCACGAACTGACTTCCGCCTACGAAACGTCCCACCAAAAAGTGAACAAACTGTGGAGGAATATCACCTGGACCATCTTCGGCAACTTCCTGTCAATCCCTACCGACTGCCCTCAACGCAACGAGCGCATGGGCTGGAACGGCGATTTATCGGCCTTCTCCCGCACGGCCACCTATATGGCCAACCTTCCGCAATTCCTGAGACGGCACATGCTGGCCATGCGTGACACACAACGGGAAGATGGGCGGTTTTCCGATGTGGCACCCGTGGGTGGTGGGTTTGGTAGTATCCTGTGGGGCAGCGCCGGGATTACCGTGCCATGGGAAAGCTACATGCAGTATCGAGATACCCGGTTGCTGGCAGAGCACTACGACGCGATGAAAGCCTACATCGAATACCTGGTGGCGTACATCGACCCCGAAACGGGCGTGCTCACCGAGGGAAACCTGGGCGACTGGCTGGGACCCGAGCAGGAGAAAAACGACAACTCTTTGCTCTGGGAGGCCTACTTTATATATGACCTGGAATTAATGCACCGCGTGGCAACCCTTTTGAACAAGCCGGATGACGCGGCACGGTTCCTCCAATTACACGGGGAGCGAAAAAGCTTCTTCAACCAAACCTATATAGACCGGGAGACAGGGAAAACCATCCACTCGGGGTTCAGGAATCCACAACGGAAAGGGGATGTGATTGATACGCAGACCTCGTACGTGCTGCCACTCGCGTTTGACATCTGCGACGAGGAGATCAAGGAGCGATTCACAACGAACCTCATCACGCGCATAGAGAACGAAAGCCCAAGAAGCGGCGGCGCAGCGTTCGCTCCCTACTCGCTGATGACCGGCATTATTGCCACCGCGTGGATCAACCGGGTGCTGTCTGATCAAGGGTATAGCGAAACCGCCTACCGAATTCTCCAACAGACCAGCTACCCATCATGGCTCTACTCGGTAGACCAAGGGGCCACCACCATTTGGGAAAGACTTAACTCCTACACGAAAGAGGAGGGTTTTGGCGGGAACAACTCCATGAACTCGTTCAACCACTACGCCTTCGGGGCTATCGGATCGTGGATGTACAATCACTCGTTAGGAATTAAGCGGGATGAGACCTGCCCGGGATTCAAACGGTTTGTCCTCAAGCCCGAACCCGATCCCACGGGAGGGATAACGTGGGCCAAAGGGCATTACGACTCCATGTATGGGCGCATTGAAA
This sequence comes from Petrimonas sp., assembly GCA_012839475.1. Classification (GTDB taxonomy): domain Bacteria; phylum Bacteroidota; class Bacteroidia; order Bacteroidales; family Dysgonomonadaceae; genus Proteiniphilum. Next base: position 240,545 of record DUNG01000034.1, read on the forward strand.
GCGAGTGGGAAGTGGACCCAGACCGTGGCGTGCACCGTTATCGCTTCAAAGTACCGGCCAACACCACCGCCACGCTCTATTTGCCCGCGAGCGACCTCGAAAAGGTCAAAGAGGGAAACAAACCCATTGCGTCATCCCCCTATATTCAGCTGCTCGAAAGTAACGGAGGAGAAAAAAGGAATGACAAGGATAGCAGGATTGAAAGGGAAAAAGGAAACAAAACGGGTATAATCCGCATGAAACTGCTCCCCGGCGAGTACCGGTTTACGGTGAAAGAGTGAAACCGACCATCGAGTTCCACCAAGATTTACACCGTTAAAAGTGACAACAAAAAGTGACAACAAAAAGTGACAACAAAAAGTGACAACAAAAAGTGACAACAAAAAAAGTAACAGAAACAAAAGCAGTCACGGAACAGTCATGAAACAGTGAGCGAAAGCACAATCAATTTATATCGACAGAATATGAAACAGTTACAACAGACCGCTATCCTGGCAAGCGTTGTTCTCTTCTTCACCTTGGGGTGCACCCCCTCTTCCTTGGAAAAGGAAACCGCCCGGTTTGAGAAAGCCGTCCCGGTTTGGGCGGAAGGGCGTGAGAAGGAGATGAACCTGAACCTGGGATTCAGGGCCAGTTTTACCGCGGAGAAAGGGCAAGAAGCCCGAGTGAAAGTCGCGGCGGCTACCCTCTACCGGATCTACCTCAACGGCCAATTTATCGGCTCAGGCCCCGCTAGAGCTGCCCACGGGTATTACCGCGTCGACGAGTTCCCCGTGAGCGATATCATCCAGGAGGGTGAAAACATCCTCGCCATCGAGGTGGCGGGGTACAACGTGAACTCCTACTACACCCTCGACCAACCCTCGTTCCTCCTGGCCGAGCTGAGCCTGGACGGGCAGGTGGTACGGGCAACCGGGTCGGGGGGTGATTTCGAGGCGTTTCAAATCAAAGAGCGACTCCAAAAGGTGGAACGGTACAGTTTTCAACGTCCTTTCACGGAATACTACCGACTGTCGGAAGGGTATGACCAGTGGCGCACGGCATCTGACGTGCCGGTTGAAACAGTACAGTTAGCCATGTATCCACCCGTGTCTCTCCTCCCCCGCCACGTGGCTATGCCCACGTTCAACGTGCAAGAGCCAGTGGCCCTCCACTCCAAGGGGAACATCACGAAAGTCACCCCGGAAAGGTACCACAAGGACCGCTCTTTGGCGTCGATAAGCGACAAGCTCAAAGGTTACACCGAGGCGGAGCTGGAGGTATACCCCGTTTCGCAAGAGATACAGGAGATCGTGACCAGCTCACAGGAAGCAGTCAACGAGCCGTACGCGCCGTCAAGCGTTGCCTCCCTGAAAAAGGGAGAGTTCAACCTGTACGACTTCGGCACCAACCTCTCCGGTTTCATCGGGGCGCGGGTTCAATGCACTGAGCCTACGAGGATCATGTTCTATTTTGATGAGCTTCTAACCGATGGCGATGTGAAGACCAAGCAGCGACAAAGCGATATCTGCAACCACATCGTGTACGAGTTGCAACCAGGCGCGTACGATATCGAGACATTGGAGTCGTACACCTTCCGGTACCTTAAGCTCATGGTGCTGGATGGAACGGTCGACGTTGAAAAGCTCTACCTGCGGGAATTTTCCTACCCGAACAACGAGGATGCCTGGTTCACGTGCAGCAACGACAAGCTGAACAAGATTTTCGAAGCGGCGAAGCAGACATTTCGTCAAAACGCGGTGGATGTTTTCATGGACTGCCCCTCCCGCGAACGTGCGGGTTGGTTGTGCGACAGCTACTTCAGCTCTATCACGGAGAGAGTGTTCACTGGGAAAACCGTCGTTTCTGATAACTTTCTGGAGAACTACGCCCTGCCGGAACGATTCGAGTTCCTCCCCGACGGGATGATCCCCATGTGTTACCCGGCCGATCATAACGATGGCACATTTATTCCCAACTGGTCGCTCTGGTTCATCGTGCAACTCGATAACTACGCGCGCAACGGGGGTGATCCCCGATTGGTGGCACAACTAAAGCCCCGCGTTACCAACCTGCTAGCCTACTTCGCCAACCTGGAAAATGAGGAGGGCCTGCTTGAAAAGCTGGAGAGTTGGGTCTTCGTCGAATGGTCTAAGGCCAACGACTTCGTGCAGGATGTGAACTACCCCTCCAACATGCTCTACAGTGTGGCACTGAAGTGCGCCGGGCGACTCTACGGCAACGGCGACTGGTTAAAGAAATCGGACAACGTGCGGGAAGCCGTGCTACGTCAATCCTACAACGGGGAGTTCTTCGTGGACAACGCCATCAGGGGAGAGAACGGGGAGCTGACCATCACGAACAATACCACGGAGGCATGCCAATATTACGCGTTCTTCTTCAACATGGCCACTCCCGAGTCGCACCCCGAGTTATGGAACAAGATCGTGAACGATTTCGGGCCTAACCGCGACGACCAGGTGACCCACCCCACCGTGTTCCGCGCAAACGCTTTTGTTGGGAACTACTTGCGGATGGATATCCTGTCGCGCTACAACCTACAAAGCCAACTTCTATCTGAAATCCAGGATTACTTCTACTCGATGGCCTACCTGACAGGTACGCTGTGGGAGAACATGCATAGCCACGCGAGCTGCAACCACGGTTTCGCCTCTTTCATAGGACAGGTCTTATACAGGGACGTACTGGGAATCAAAGAGGTTGACCGCGTGAAGAAAAAAATCACGATCAGGTTCACTGACATCGACCTGGAACATTGCAGTGGCTCTATGCCGGTAAGTGATGAGGTGATCAAGCTGGAATGGCGCCGGACAAACAACACCCTCCGCTACAAGATAGAAGCACCTAAGGCATTCAAGGTGGAAATCGAAAACATGAGCAGTGCGGAAATCATGCCGATAGAGTAACCCAAACTTTCTATATGATGAAAAAAAACAGTATACTTTACGTGGCCCTTTTAGTGACCATGATGGCCATGATGACAGCGATGGCCCTCCCCTCGTACGGACAAGCCGCTTCGGCATTCGGTAAAAAAGAGGTAAAAGTAAGCGATTGGGTCAACCGTCACTTTAAAAAAGGGCAGCTGCCCCCTTTCTCGTTCGTTTACAACGACGTGCATTCGAGCCAGTTTATCAAAAGGTGGAAGTTTACGTCGCAGAAGGGAACTACCCTACACGAGGGAGCGATGCACAACCTCTACAGGTGGAGCGATGAAAAAATGGGACTGAACGTGGAGTGCGACCTGAAGTACTACCCCGACTATAACGCGGTAGAATGGGTGCTCCGCTTCACCAATACATCAAGCACCAACACTCCCTCCATTCGTGAGGTAAAAGTGATGGACGTCGACTGGAGGTACGGGGCCAATAACGAGGTCACGCTCCATTACGCGAACGGGAGTTCAGCCTCGCGGGCCGATTTCAATCCCCGGGAAAAAACATTCGCACCGGGCGAAAGCCTCGAAATTGCTCCACTGAACGGACGCTCTTCCGATCACGCTTTCCCATTCTTTAACGTGACATCCCAAACGGGACAGGGTGCCATGCTGGCCGTGGGATGGACGGGCACCTGGTACGCCTGCTTCAACAAGAACAGCGGCGAGGGGCTGACCATCCACTCGGGCATGAAATGGTTGGACACTTACCTACGTCCCGGTGAATCCATTCGGCAACCCAGCGTATGCCTGCTGTTTTGGAACCATCCAGACCGCATGGTAGGCCACAACACCTTCCGGAGATTCATGATTCACCAGCAAGCCCCAAAAATAAACGAGAAACCTGCCGTGTACCCTATTTCCAGCAGCTTCAATTACGGGGACCCACACCCCTGTAACGAGTACACCTGCCTCACCACCGACTACGCCCTGGCCATGATCAACCGGTACAAGCGGTTCAAGCTAATCCCCGAAGTGTTCTGGCTGGATGCCGGGTGGTATGAGCACGCAGATGAAGTGGAAAACAACCGAAACTGGGCAAACACCGTCGGGAATTGGGAGGTGGATCAAGAGAGGTTCCCCGGTGGACTGAAGCCAATCTCCGACGCCATACACCAGGTCGGTGCCAAGTTCATGGTCTGGTTTGAACCGGAGAGGGTAGTCAAGGATTCAAAATGGGGAAGGGAGCGCAAAGAGTGGATGCTCGACGCAGAAGGAAGCAGCTCTTACCTGTTCGACCTGGGCAACCCGGAAGCATTAAAGTGGTTCTGCCAATACATCGGCGACTTCATGGAAGAAAATGGCATCGACTACTATCGGCAAGATTTCAACATGAGGGCCGATAACTTCTGGAAGGAGAACGACGAGCCCGGGCGCACCGGGATACGCGAGATACGCCATATTGAGGGACTATACGCGTTCTGGGATTACCTCCTGGGGCGATTTCCGGAGGCCCTCATTGACAACTGCTCAAGCGGTGGTCGACGCCTCGATTTCGAGACGATGAAACGCAGCGCCCCCATGTGGAGAACTGATTACACGTACGGGGAACCCATCGGCTACCAGACACATACCTACGGGCTCAGCTTCTTCCTGCCCCTAACCGGTACGGGCGTGCAAAAAAGCGACCGCTTCACGTTCCGCTCTAGCCTGGGCACCTCCGTCATTTTCAACTGGAAGATAACAGACGCCTCCTCCTCGTTCACGGAGATGCAGCGCTGCTACCAGGAGTTCAGAGAGTTACGTCCCTATTTCTACGAGGACTTCTACCCGCTGACCCCGCATGAAGATATAACGACCGATGACATCTGGCTGGCCTACCAGCTGCACAAGCAGGATGATGACACGGGCGTCATCGTGGCCTTCCGAAGAGACCTAGCCCCGGAAGAGCAGATCACGGTACACCTGTCCGGTCTGCAGGCGGGGAAAACCTACAAACTCACGGATAGGGATTCGAGGGAAAGCTTCCAGAAAACGGGAGACGAACTGAGGGAGGGGCTACAACTCACGCTAAAAGAGCCACGTAGTTCACTTATACTCCACTACAAGTAGTTAGGTGAGAGTGCTTGCTTACTGCTAAAACGAGAAACAGAAGTCAAGCCAGGTCTTTAAACAATGGTGACAACATGACTTCAATGATTCCATGGATTTGTAAAACTGTCAACCCAGGTTTCACAATGAAAGATAAAAGCGTGAAGAAAATAGTGATTGCCGCGGTGCTGGCTATCCCTTTCCTATGCTGCACTGGTAAAAAAAAGGCCGATATCGTTGAACTAGAACCCTCCTCATCTATTTACTGGATTGGGGATGGGAAAGTTCCCTTTGCCGACGATTCGCTTTTTTATGGCGATGACCCGGCTCCCATGTTTAGGAAAGAATTTCAAGTAGAGGAAAAACTTGAATCCGCGACGTTGTTCATCACGGCTGCCGGCTATTACAAGACGACCATCAACGGGAAAAGGGTGGGCCTGAATTACCTGGATCCCGCGTGGACCGATACAAGTAAACGGGTATATTACACCGAGTACGACCTGTCCGATCTGCTTAACGAAGGGGTAAATTGCGTGGGAGTGGTACTAGGCAACGGATTTTACAACCCTTTGCCCCTGAGAATGTGGGGACACCGGAACCTCCGCGAAGCGTTGCATGTCGGGCGACCGGTCTTCCTGGCTAAATTGGTTTTACGGTATGAAAACGGAGAAAAGGTAGAGGTAGGCACCAATGAAAACTGGAAGTTTGCCCCTGGTCCCATACTGAAAAACAACGTCTACCTGGGTGAGGTATACAACGCCAACCACGAGGCCGAAGGATGGGATCTACCCGGCTTTGATGATTCCAACTGGTCTACAGCGCAGTCTTCAACCGGTCCTGGAGGTAAGCTACAAAGAGCTTTTTTCCCGCCCATTCAGGTCACAGAACAGATTAACCCCACAAATATTTACGCCGCCGGGAAAGAGACATTTATTGTCGACATGGGCGTGAATTTCACCGGAACCTACCGAGTAAAGCTATCAGGTAATCCCGGGGATTCGATTGTTTTCCGCTTCGGTGAAAGAGTCCACGCGGATGGGAGCTTAAACCCCCTGACAACGGTCTGCGGACAAATTAAACAGCGTGGAAGGGGAGGTCCCGGATCACCGAATATCGCCTGGCAAACCGATACCTATATACTGAAAGATAAAAACCCAGTTTGGGTTCAACCCGAATTTACTTTCCACACGTTTCGCTACATGGAGGTGTCGGGGTTAACCGAGCCACCCGCCTTAAGCGATATCACCGGATTGGCCTTACATAGTGCCGTGGAGGCGGACAACAGCTTTCACAGCTCTTCCAGCTTGCTCAACGCCATTCAAGATGCGACGCGAAGGACATTCAAATCCAACCTGCAAAGCGTTCAATCCGACTGCCCGGCCCGGGAGAAATTTGGCTACGGGGGTGACCTAAACGCGACAAGCGAGTCGTTTATTTACAACTTCAACATGCAGTCGCTCTACAGGAAGACGGTCTACGACTGGATGGATGCCATCAACGACTCGGTCTTCGTGGATACAGCTCCATTCGTGGGCATTCAATATTGCGGGATAAGCTGGGAGTCGGCTTTCCTGATCACCCAGTACTACCTACTCCTTTATTACAACGATCGGGAATTGGTTAAAGAGATGTACCCGGTTAACAAAAAATGGATGGAAAAAGTGCATCGTCTCCACCCCGGGGGGTTGGTAGATTTCGGGTTAGGGGATCACGAATCCCTGTTGCCCGTCCCCGTACAGCTAATCGGAACCAGCCATTACTTGATGTGCGCGGAGATCATGCAACATTTCGCCTCGATCATGAATGACCGTTCAGCCGAAAGGGAGTACGGACAACTCGCCATCACCCTAAGGAAACGGCTGAAGGAGGAGTTCTGGGATAAGCCGGTGACCGAACCCATCAACAAGCAGACGCTGTTCGCAACCTTGCTGTATCACCAGGTGATTCCTGAAGAGGAGGTAGAGAGGGCCGCCGACTCCCTCATGTTGGCCGTGGAAGAGGCACCTGCCGGCCACTTTATCACCGGTATCTTTGGAACCAAATATATCCTGGAGGCTCTTTCGGGGTATGTCTCTCCCGAAAAGGTGTTCGAGATAGTGAACAGCGATGCGTTTCCGGGCTGGGGCTACATGATATCGAGGGGTGCCACCACCATTTGGGAAACATGGAAAGAGAGCGACGACGTCTATTCCAATTGTCACCCTATGTTTGGTGTCGTAACCGAATGGTTCTACAGGTGGTTGGGAGGCATACGCCCCATCCTGCAACGTCCCGGTTTCGAGGAATTTATCATCGCCCCTTACACGCCCGAAGGGTTAAACGAGGTAAAGGTGAACTACCGCTCACCTTACGGCACCATTGTTTCCAACTGGGTGAAAGATAAGAGCAAGATTACCTATGAGTTTGAAGTTCCCCAACAGTCAAACGCACGAATCAAGCTTAACAAAGACCCGGATCAGGAAATCACCATTACTACCCCGTCTGACCCCTCGTTCGACCCTAACTCCGTTAAAGGGGTAAAGGAGGGAAGCTTTGAACTGGGTGCGGGAAAATATATTGTCACCGTGTATCATCAACCGATTGACATACAGTAAACATGATGTATGCCATTCCAGCGTGCACAAAAAACATCAAACCTATGAACGAAACCGGAAGCCAACGCCCCCGAAACGCCATCCCAACGTTCACAACAGATATCAAACCTATGCAAAGTAGAATCCAAAACATTTCGCAGATATGGATGAAGAGCGTAACTGCATCCATAAATAAAATCGCTCTCGTCCTCTTGTCGCTTTTTGTCTCACAGGGTATTGCTCATGCCTCAGCGGATCAACCTCGGGAGATGAGGTTCGAAAAGGTGATGAAAGAGGTGAAAGATCCTCCCGCATCGTTTCGCTCAGCCCCCTTATGGGTATGGAACACCGATGTCACGAAAGAGGACATCGACAGGATGTTGAACGAGTTCAAGGAGCAAGGCTTCGGGGGAGCTTTCGTTCACCCAAGGCCTGGCCTGATAACCGACTACCTCTCGGAAGATTGGTTCGCCCTGTACGCGTATAGCCTGGAGGTAGCTGAGAGGTTAGGACTCGATATTTGGATATACGACGAGAACTCCTACCCGAGCGGATTCGCGGGGGGACATGTTCCCTCTCAAATGCCCGAATCCTATAATCAAGGACAGGGGTTGAGGCTTGAGAAAATGAACCTGCTGCCGGAAAACGTGAAGGAGTACTTCCTTTGCCTGAAACGGGAGGACGATACCTTCATCGATATCACCTCATCGAGCGATCGTTACAAGGAGATGGAGGGTGACTTCTATCTCTACAAGAAAACCTACCATGGGCGCTCTAAATGGCATGGAGGCTACTCCTACATCGACTTGTTGTATCCCGGAGTTACGCAGAAGTTCATCGATGTGACCATGTCGGGGTACGAAAAGCAGTTCGGGAAGAAGTTAGGAACCGCGATTAAAGGTATTTTCACGGATGAGCCGCACGTTGCTAGCCCGGGAGGTACACGGTGGACACCCGATCTCTTTGATCTCTTCCGGGAGCAGTGGGGATACGACCTGAAAACGACCCTACCCCTACTCGATGAAACGGAAGCAAACTACAAGCAGGTCCGACACAACTACATGAGAACGTTGACCCAACTCTTTATCGATCGGTGGTCAAAACCTTGGTTCGCGTATACCGAGAAGAAAAATATGCGCTGGACGGGGCACTACTGGGAACATGGGTGGCCCGACCTTTCGCACGGGGGGGACAACATGGCCATGTACGCGTGGCATCAGATGCCCGCCATCGACATGCTGTTCAATCAGTATAACGACTCGAACCCGCAGGCCCAATTCGGCAACGTGAGGGCTGTAAAAGAGTTGAGCAGCGTGGCCAACCAAATGGGATACACCCGTACCCTCAGCGAGACGTACGGAGGTGGTGGCTGGGATGTTACCTTTGAAGATTTAAAAAGGTTGGGAGACTGGGAGTACGCGTTGGGCGTCAACTTCATGAATCAGCACCTATCGCATATGACCATCGTGGGGGCAAGGAAATATGACTATCCACCGGTATTCACTTCCCTCTCGCCGTGGTGGTCAAACTACAAGTGGCTAAATGATTACTTCGCACGTTTATCCTTACTTCTGAGCCAGGGCGAGCAGGTAAACAGCACGCTCATCCTGGAGCCCACCACCACTTTGTGGCTCTACTACTCCTACTCGACTGGGCACCCGAAGGTCATGGAGATTGGCTCCAACTTTCAACATTTCATCACGAAGCTCGAAAAAGCCCAAGTGGAGTATGACTTGGGATCCGAAAACATCATTAAGGACCAAGGAAGCGTGAAGCACGGTTCGTTCATAGTTGGAAAAAGAGCATACAGTCAGGTGATTATTCCCCCCATGACCGAGAACCTGAACAGGGAAACGTTCAAGCTGTTAAAAGAGTTCATCAATACCGGCGGGGAACTGATCGCGTTTTCAAAGCCCACCTTGGTGGATGGGCAAGAAAGCGCGGAGTTAGAACGTTTTTTCGCGGACAACCCATCGTTGCTCAAAAGCTATTCTGATGCTTTATTCGGGGAGATAATAGACGCGTTATCGCAAAACAGTAAGCTCCGTTTCTTGAACGTGGAAAGCGATGACCTCTACCATCACCGGAGGAGTTATGATGATGGGGAGTTGCTCTTCCTCGTCAATTCATCCTTGAGCGATACCGCGACGGGCACACTATCCATCGTGGGGGAATCACTGATGGAGATAGAGGGTATGTCAGGCGATCTCTACGACTACCCCTGTGAACGAAAAGGGGAGTTCCTTGAAGCCGGGTTCAGCTTGCCCCCGGCCGGGAGTTTAATCCTGTTTAGTTCGTCGACCAGCCGGGATAGGTTCCTGACAAAAGCGGGTATGGCAAAGGGACGCAAAGGGCTGGCCAAGTCGCGTAACATCCATACCCATGATGAGAGTACAGGTATGCCACAGGGGGTGCGGATGGAAGCCGCCGGGCCACTCAATATCAAAAGGCTGCAACCCAACGTGCTGAACATCGATTTCTGCAGCGTCGCTATCGACGACACCTTTTTAACAAATAGCTATGGCGACAAAAACCTCTATACCGTGGAGGCGGCCAACGGGCTGTACAGGCATTTCGGCATAGACAATCCATGGAGTTCGGCCATTCAATACCGTCAGACCATCGTGGAGAGCGACACCTTCAAAACGGGGGATGTGAAGGTTACCTACCACTTCACAGTAGCAGGAGAGATTGATCAGAAGGGTATCAGGCTCGTGGCGGAACAGCCGGATATATGGGGCGTGAAGATCAACAACGTGCCCGTGTCGCCCCTCCCCGATGAGAGCTGGTTGGACGCACGCTTTGGCGTGTACGAGATAGGTGAGTATCTGAAAATGGGGGTAAACGTTGTTGAGCTTAGCGTGAAGCCAATGAGCATTTACGCGGAGATTGCACCGGTGTACCTTTTGGGGGATTTCGCGCTGGAGTCGGCACCCCATGGATGGGTCCTCAGGGAACCTGTCACCACGCTGCGACTGGGCAGTTGGAAAGAGCAGGGGCAACCTTACTACTCGTGGGATGTAGCTTACAGCAAGGATTACGTGATAGAGGACAGCTCCGCGTACCACACGCTTCAACTCACGAAGTGGAAGGGAACGCTTGTCGAGGTCTGGGTAAATGACGCTAAAGTGGGCATCATCGCCTGCAAACCATACCGTTTTGATCTATCTCCCCACGTGAGGGAAGGTAGCAACAAGATAGAGGTCAGGGTGATCGGGAGCTTGAAAAACCTGTTGGGTCCCCACTACAACCTGAGCCAAGGCATAGCAGGGCCAGGCTATTGGGATGGCGTACACCTGCACAAAGCGGGAAGTGATTACAACCTAATCGATTACGGGTTAATGGAAGATTTCACGGTCATCTCCTCCTACCCCTGAACAACTGAATAAGCAACTGTACCGTTTCAGCGGTTCTAAACAGGCAATGCATATCCCCCAACGTTACACGGGAGCTTGACAGTTCTCGTGGAACTTCAACACGGACCGGGTGGCACGAGATAAATAAAAGGTGGCAAGTCTGGCATAAAAAAAGAGGTAAAGGACAGAATCAAGTACATTTACATCACCACCTAAACAAAAGAAATGATGATCTTTGTAATAAGAGAGTAATTGCTATTAAATCAAGACGTTATGTTGTATTTTATTGAATCTATGAAGAGAGCAGTAAAAAACTGGTGGATTTCACTGCTCATGGGCATCCTCGCGATCATCATGGGAATATTTTGTTTCGCTGCTCCCGGTGCCTCCCTGGTTGGCTTGACGTACGTTTTCGTTATCGGCTTTATCCTGGGTGGGATTTTGGACATCATTTTCGCCGTGTCGAACCGCGATTACCTGTATGGCTGGGGATGGACCTTGGCCGCGGGGATTTTAGAACTGTTACTAGGTATTATGCTCTTTACCCTGCCCACCGCATCTATCACCGTCATCCTCGTCTACTTCGTGGGGTTTTGGATTCTTTTCCGTTCCATATGGAGCATTGGTGAATCCACCCAGCTCCGGATGCTGGGAGTAAAAGGCTGGGGATGGGCGTTAGCCCTTGGCATCTTATGCACCGTCCTCTCTTTCCTATACCTGTTAAGCCCTACCTTTAGCAAGGGCATATTCGTCGTCGCCCTCGTGGGTATATCCATGCTTGTCTACGGGATTTTCCGTATCGTGATGGCCTTTGAGTTCAGGCAAATAGGTAAACAGTTGAAAGATTAAACCGTGATGGAGAAGGTGTAAGAGCCCGACTGTAGCTTCAGCCTGTACTGGTTCTGTCCCGACTCTTCCACCCCGATCATCGGATTTTTCTCCAGAGATTGGTTGTTCTCCCTAATTCGCTTCCCGCTCAGGTACAGCGTGGCGGTACTGTTCGTGGGAACCGTCACGTTGTACGTGATCACCTTGCCCTTCCTCTTCCAGGAGGAGACGATAAAGCCGTAGGGACCTTCGTGCGAAGCCTCGAAATGGGATAATCCCGTAACGAAGTGGGGCTTCAGGATGATATGTTTAAACCCGGGTTGCTCCTCGTCAGGGAAGATACCCCCCAACGCTTTGTAATACCAGGCGTTTATCTCGCCAAACATGATATGATTCATCGAGCTGTCACCGGTTCCCGCGTCGACCGGCCAGTTCTCGTGAAAGGTGGTAGACCCGTTCACTATCCACCAGCCCCACGACGGGTAGGTCTCTTGCGACGCCACCTCGTAGGCCAGCTGTGCGTACCCGTTGTCACTCAACGCGTTTAGGATGGTTTTACAGCCGAGCGACCCAACATCGATATGCTTGTCATCCTGCTCCACGCGTCGTGCCAGGTTGTCGGCCACCTTGCCCCTTAGCTCATCTGGAACTACTCCCCAGTGCAGGGCCACGCTCAACTCGGTTTGCAGGCCACTACCGTAGATACCGGTTTCGTAGTCGAGGTACTTCTCGTTGATGGCCGCCTTTATCTTCTCCGCCAGGGCCGAGTAACGTTCAAAATCGGCCGTTTTCCCGAACAGCTTGGCCGTTTTAGCCAGGATAAGCGCATCGATATAGAAGTAAGTGCTCGACGTGTACGCCATCGGTGCCACCGATTTAACGGGCAACCAGTCGCCCAGCCCCCAATTGGCTATGCCCGTGGGGTACTGCTCATCTATGTAGTCCACGTACCGCTTGATATTGTCATAGCACAACTCCAACAACCGCGTATCGCCGTAGAAAAGGTAGACGTTCCAGGGGATGATGGCGATAGTGCTGGTCCAATCCGGCCCGTTGGCCCAATGGTAGCCCCACCCGCTCGTCGGTATGATGGCCGGTAGCACCCCGTTGGATTGTTGTTCATCCCGGTGGTCGGCCAACCACTTCTCGTAGACAGTGATCCCGTCGAAGTTGTACAGTCCCATTTCGGAGGCGTTATGGGCATCGCCCGTCCAGCCGTTTTTCTCCCGATGCGGGCAATCGGTGGGGTAGCCAAACAGGTTTGAGAGGTAGGATGCGTTGGATGCCCGCCAAATCTTATCGAGGGTGTTATTGGACGAGGCTATCTTCCCGATCGGTGGTACATCGCTGTGCATGAAATAAGCTGTCAGGCTCTCTTCCGACAGCTCCAATGGCTGATCGGCGGTCACCTCAACGTACTGGAACCCCTTGTAATTGAAGCGGGGCATGAACTCATCCTCCTTCTTGCCGCTCAGGATAAGAATATCTGTTTGGAATGGGTCCGAGTCGTCCGTAGGCCGATAATGGATGTCAATATTCGACATATCGGCACGCCCGTTCGAATCGAGTCGCTCCACATGCTTCAAGCGAACCGTGGTACCTTCGGGACCGTTGACTTTCACCCGGGTGACACCCGACATGTTTTGCCCGAAATCATAGAGCCATGTCCGGTCGTCTATTCTCGTGAGGCTCACCGGCCGGTACTCTTTCACGTTGCGAATGGGACGTAAGGCTTGCGCCACGATGTTGTTGGAAGGAGCTCCCGTGAGTTGAATGTTTGACCACCCTTCCGCCTCGAACCCGGGCGTGTCCCACCCGGGTTGCTCTTTTCGGGCATCGTAATGCTCGGCCGTATAGATACTGTTAAAGATAACGGGGCTAGGTGACGTCCGCCACCGCCCATCCGTCACGATGATCTCTTTAGTACCATCGGTATAGGTCACATGCAGGTCTAGGCAAAACTTAGGCCGCGCCCGCCATGGGGCTTGGTCAAAGTACCATACCGCCGTGGACTGGTGGTTGTACCAGCCGTTCCCCAACAGAACGCCCACCGCGTTATCCCCTGGTTGCAGGTGATCCGTAACATCGTAGGTCACGTACAGGGTACGTCGGTCGAATCGCGTGTAGTTGGGATCTAACCGGTGATCCCCTACCCGCTCCCCGTTGATGGTGAGCTCGTAGAGTCCCGCCACCGCTATGTACGCCCGGGCCGATTCAATGGTTTTACCCGCTTTAAAGACCCTTCGGAAGTAGGCCGCCGGCTTCACGTTAAAATCGTACGTGTCGGTAATCCACTTCCCCTTCCAGCGAAATTGTCCCATCATCCCGGTCTCGAAGAAGCGGGGTGATGCCCAGTCGGACCATTGTTGCCCCTCATCTCTCACCCGTACGCTCCAAAAGTAGCGGGTAAATGGTTCTAATTCCTCGCCCGCGTAAACCGCGGGGATCAGGGAGCTTTCCACCGCTCCCGACTTCCAAACATCGCCCCTACCCGAGGCCACCTCTGCCTCCATGGTTCCCACCACCAGCTCGTAAGCCGATTGGTAGCTTCCAGGTTCAGACGACTCCATCTGCCACGTGAAACGGGGACGGGTTTCGTCCAATCCCACGGGATCCTCCAAGTACTCGCACTTGAGGTTCGTAACGGTCACTTGCGCGTAGCTGCTGAACTGAATGCAACAGAGCAGCAAAGAAAAAAACAGGGTTCTGTAATTCATAAGATTTTACTATTATATTGTTACCACACATATTCCACGGTATACTTCCCACTCGCCAGCTCCAGTCCCGCCGGCTCGCCTGAAAGAGCGTGCGGCTGCTGGTTCACGGTCACCTCGGTGACCGTGTCCGGGCATTTTACTTTGGCGATGGAGCCGACGGGAACCTCCACGTTCATGGTCATCCGGTTATCCATCACCTCCCAGTGGAGACCTACCCATCCATTGGGCGTCTTGACACGCGTTTTGGCCCAGGTTACCCCGCTCGGTATCTGCGGGTCGATGCATATTTCACTGTACGCGACCTTCCCATCGATGGGACGGATACCCCCTACCGATTGGTAAAACCACTGCCCCACACCGTTGAAGCAGTTATGTATTCGGCTCCTGGCCCCGTTCCAGTGCTCCCAGGTGGTCGTGGCGCCATTCTCGAGCATATAGAGATACCCGGGGTACGTCTTCTTCTTCAGCATGGAGTAGATAAATTCCGGCTGGTTGTTTTTCGCCGCCCACTCCATCATGATCGGTATCCCTACCAGTCCGGTGTTGAGATGTCCGTTATCTTCCTTTTCCGTTCGCTCTATCAGCGTGTTCACCACCTCTTCCCGCAGCGATTGGGGTACAACATCAGCGAGGAGTGGAAAGGTAAGGTCGATCTGCGATCCGGTGGCGTAGCACCCCGTCTCCTCATCAAAGAAGGTATCGTGAATGATCGTATTCAGCTGCCTCTTCATCTCCAGGTAGCGTGCTTTATCCTCTTCCCGGTTCAGGTAACCGGCTATATCCGCCATCTGGCTGAAACAGATGGAGAGGTAGCAGTTGTTCACCAGGTCGACCGACCGCTCGTCCAGGTGGTTGGGATCCCCCACGCCATCAGGCGTGGCCCAATCCCCCAGGTACCATCCCCTGTAATCCGTGTCGGGCCAACGTTTGAGCAACCCGTCCACGCTATGTGCCTCAACGTACCCGAGCCACTGCTGCATCACCGGGTAGTATTTCTCCAACACACGGATATCCCCATAATGCTGGTAGGTATGCCACGATGCCGATATGATGAAACCGCACCAGTAGGGTCCTCCACCAGCGGAGTACGGGTTAGGGGCGGTATGTGGCATACCCCCATCCTCCCGAACCACGTCCATCCAGGCATCCAACCAGTTGTTGTACATCGGGGCGAGGTTAAACATGGTCTGTGCCGTAACGGTTGACGCGTTGCCGTCTCCCCCGTAACCCAACCGTTCGATCTGCGGGCAGTCCACCAGGTAGCCCCCTAAACCGAGGCACTGGAGCGTATACACCACCATATCGTGAATACGGTTCAGGTCGGTATCGGAGCACTCGAAGCTGGAGGTATGTTCAAAGTCGGTATGAATCAGGTAACCCCTTATATTAGCCAGGCTGGGGGAGTCGTGAAGGTTCGACAGCTTCACGTACCTGAAGCCGTGGTAGTTGAATCTGTTTTTGAATAGCTCAATGCCATTTCCGGACGCGATATAGTGGTCTACCTGACCCTGGTGGGCCAACTCCCCGTTCTCGTCCAGGTGATCCGCGTACTCAAGCACCACCCGCTGTCCCGTTTTCAATGGGGGAAAGATGATCTCGAACCAGCCAGCCAGGGTGATTCCCATATCCACCAGGTAGGTGCTGTCGTTCAACTTCTGCACTGTTGAGGGAGAGATCTCCTCCACGATCCGGTTAGGTTCAACCCGTTGGGGGGTCACCGCGTACTTGGGTACTTCGATGACGGTCGCCCTACCCCAGGACACTTTTCCCGGCTCCTTAAACGCGAGGGTCGTCGCCTCCAGGTTACCGGTAACCTCCTCCCCGCCGTACCTTCCCGACCTCCAGTTACTGATGCGTCTGTACTCGCTGTTACGTGCCTGCCAGCTGTCGTTGGTCACAACCACCGTCTCCGTCGATTGACCCGAGTTTTTCTCCAGCTGGGCCCTCACCATCGGCCCTTCGCCTACTACTCCCGGCAACCCTTCTGAATACCAGCCGCTGCCCAGCCAAATCACCAGGTCGTTATCCCCGGCCTTGAGGTATGGCGTCACGTTATAGCTGTTGATCAACGACCGTTTGTTAAACTGAGACACGGCGGGTGAGAGTACCTCATCGCCTACCCGCTGCCCGTTCAGGAACAGCTCGTGATAACCCAGACTGTTGACGTGAAGCAGGTAGGAATCGCCCTTCTCCACCTTCCCCACCGAAAACAGCTTCCTGAACTGGGGACACTGTTGGAACCCGTTCTCCGAGGGGTAGCCGATATAGGAAGCCTCCCAATCGCCCTCCTCCAGGATGCCGATGCTAAAGGTAGCCGGCTTGCTCCACTTTGAGACGTTGTCCTCTCCGTCCCACACGCGGACCTTCCAATAGAGCAGCCCCCTGGATTGAAGGGGTGCACCCTGGTATTCAATCAAGAGATTCGACGGGGAGAGCACCTTCCCGGAATTCCAGAGGTCGGCCTTCTCTTCGGTTAGCGCATCGGCGCTCGTGGCCACGAGCAGTTGGTACGCGGTTTGTCGGGCTCCCTCGATAGCAGACCAGTTTATCCAGCTAAACCGTGGCTGTTGCGTGCTCACCCCCAGGGGGTCGTACATATGCTCACACTTGAGCTCAACCACCCACGGGATACCCAGTTGAACGCATCCTAAAACGCTTAAAAAAATTAATGAACAGATCAACTTCCCTATCAACCTCCTTATTTTCATACGATTATTCTATTATTGTATTCAAAATTTCTCTCACTATTATTTGAGACACGTTATCCTGTACAGTTACCTAGTGCTTTAACCCCTTTATTTTCACCTGACAAAGGTATCAAAAAAAGGATTGCCCGATAATGTTGTCCAGTGCTTTTCTTACACGCTAATACCTGTCATATTTCTTATCGATAAACACATCCTTCACCGCCTCCAGGTATTCAAAGCCGTAGAGCATATCAGGGAGCAAGTAGCTTCCCTCTACCCACTCGTTCCACGCGTTGATCGTGATCAACTTGGGCTGATCCGGGTGTTGGTCCGCGTACTCTTTCGCCTTAGAGAGCAACGTGGCGAAGCTGGTAGGCGTGTTGTGGTAGTGCACGATATCTTTTTGACCCTTCGCCGGAAATCGGGGTGTGTCGTCCCAACCGATGGAGACACAGGGGAAAACCGGAACGTCGACTATTTCGTCCATCTGCTCCCGTATTTTCCTCGCGTTGGCACCGTAGAGAAGGTAATCTTCAGCCATTCCGCCCATGTTGTACATGGCCACGCTATTGAATCCCATTTCGTTCACTCGGTTAGAGAAGTGTGCCGCGGCCTCTTCCGACATGATGGAGCCACCCCCTTGATTCCATTGAATATGTAGTCCCGGGAATCCCGCTTTTTTCACCTCCTCCCGAAAGTAATCGAGTGCTTCGCGTGTTTTTTGGGTGTTCCAATCGAAACTCTCCATCAGCTTATCGACACAAAAAACAGAGAAAACAGGTTCACCATCGATTTTAAAATAATTGGGTTGTTTAAAATACTGATTAATTACCCGGTCGACGATAATTTTGAAATTTTCCCAATCCACCTTGGCATTCCAAAGGATGGAGTCGTCATCCCCGTATCGGTGGTAGTTCCAGTAGTTATGCTTTACATCGTGGTTAGCCCACATGATGTAGAACCGCATTTTATGGTTATTCCTGGCTTTTAAAAAGCCATCGTTCAGCGCGCTTTCCAGGTAGGGTCCCTCCTCGTACCAGTACCAGTCATACACGAACACGTTCACGCCATGGTCAACGGCCACGTCAATCCAGCGCTCCACCACCTTCGGGTCGTTATCTAGCTCGTATCCCCAGAGCGGTTGGCGAGGCTGATAATGGCCATCGTACCTTGGGTTGCCCTTTTTAATCACTTCCCACTCACCGGTTCCATCCGCCCATAATTTTGCTCTTCCTAGGGAGTCATCGTGGCAGGATGGCCATATATAGGCTGCCACATAATACTCATCTGATTTTCCTACTTCTGTTTCCCGGCTTTCCACGCATGCGTTATTGAACAATAACAGCCCGAAAATCATGGCTAACAGGTTCATTTTTTTTGTCACCATATCGCTTTTGATTAAAATTTTATTTTAATGACCATTGATACTTTTCAAACAGACCAATAACATCGGATAACCAGTTTACCGATGACTGGATCGGCAACCAGCATATCACGCTAAATTACCCCACGAAGATAGGCATATTATATTTTTTTGGGAAATCTATCACTGGTTTTAACGATTCGGACAGGGTCTGTTTATCCCACTATTTATTGCTGCCGTCCAACACGCACGGGTTTGGCTTGTTGATGGCTTGCAACATCACTATAAAAAAGAAAAAATCTCTTGTTCATGAGAACCTGCTTCTTTAAGCCCGTTAGCAACTATTCCTCTAAATCCCTTTTACGCTTCAGTGCTTCCAGGAAGTAATAATCGATGTACCCCTGATTATCCAATTCGTTCGGTATCGTTTCCTTTAAACAGACATTAACGCATTGACAAGTAAAAACAAGAAACAATATCAGACAAAACAAAAAACGGGCAATGCTTGTTTTAGCTGTAACACAGCTTTCGCGTACACGTCTATTTTTACTTTCTATAACAAATACAACATGCGCATGCGTACGCACAACCAGTTCGAACATCAAATAGAAATGACAGGTAATAGGAGCGCTGAAACAAAAAAACAGGGAGAGGAGTTAACGGATTTTTCCGACTCCTTCTCGACCAAAAAATTCGTGTTGAAGAGCTCCTCGGAGATCTTCAAAGGACAGTCATTCGAAGAGCCGTTTTTCTTTAGCGGGTTCATCTTCACGGTATGCTTGAAAGGAGAGGCCACCATTAGGCAGAACCACCGGGAATACACCTTGAAACCCAACTCCATCCACCTCTACACGCCGGGGCAAATATTCACGCTGGTAGAACGGACGGACGATCTGTCCCTGGAGAGTCTTTTCCTTTCGGCCGACTACATCTTCAAGCTACCACTGCCGAAAGATCTTGAATTATTAAAACGAATCAGAATCGACCCCGTGCGTACGATAAGCGCAGAGGCAGTACGCGATTTAATCAATCTGCGTACACTCGTGACCAAATCGTACAATGCAGAGAACAACCATTTTCATGAAAAACGAACCGAAGCCCTTATCTACGCCCTAATAATGGATATCATGTCGCATTTCTTAGAATCGGTACCCTCCACGGTAACCGATAAATCAAGAAAAGAGGCTATCACGGATGATTTTTTCAGATTGCTGTTCGAGTCGTTCCAAAAAGAACGCCAGGTGACTTTCTTCGCCGACAAGCTATGCCTCACCCCGAAGTACCTCTCCATGACCATCAAGGAGGTCACGGGTCACCCAGCAAGCAGCTGGATCAACGAGATGGTCATCCTTGAGGCGAAGAGGTTATTGAAAGCAACAGAGCTTACCGCGTTGCAAATATCGGAGGAGCTGCATTTCCCCAACCCCTCCTTTTTCGGCCGCTTCTTCAAGCAGCACACCGGCATGACCCCGCTGCAGTTCAGGAAAAGTTGAATTATGAACCCTTAGTGGCGTTGTCAATTGACCCAGCCGATTTCGTTGATGCATCATTCAGGATCTTCATGAACTCCTCGCCCGTGATCGTCTCCTTCTCGAGCAGGAAGTTGGTCGCCTCGTGCATCTTATCCAAGTTATCCGTGATGATTTTCCGCGCTTTATCGTGTGCCTCGTTGATGATACGGTGCACCTCTTTGTCGATGTCTGCCGCGGTCTTATCAGAACAGGTCAGGGAGGCGTCCCCGCCCAGGTACGCGTTCTTTACCGTCTCCAGCGCCATCATGCCGTACTTATCACTCATCCCGTAGCGGGTCACCATGGAGCGGGCCATTTGGGTAGCCCGTTCAATGTCGTTCGAAGCTCCCGTGGTGATGGTCCCGCAAATGATCTCTTCCGCCGCCCTGCCACCGGTGAGGGTTGCGATCCGATTGAACAGATCTTCGCGGCTCATCAGGTACTGTTCGCCCTCATCAACCTGCATGGTATACCCCAGCGCGCCTGATGTTCGGGGGATAATCGTGATCTTGTGCACCGGCGCGGAGTTGGTCTGCTTGGCGGCCACCATGGCGTGCCCTATCTCGTGGTAAGCGATAATCTTCTTTTCCGTCTCGGAGATCACCATCCCCTTCTTCTGGGCACCGGCGATGACCGTCTCCACCGACTCTTCCAAATCTTCCGTCGTTACCACATCACGCCCCATCCGCACTGCCCGTAATGCACCCTCGTTCACGATGTTGGCCAAATCCGCCCCGGAGGAGCCCGCCGTAGCCCGCGCCACAAGGTCAATATCTATCTCCTCGTGTCTCACCTTCTTAAGGTGTACCTCCAGTATTGCCTTCCGTCCTTGTAGGTCGGGTAGCTCCATCTGGATACGCCGATCGAATCGTCCCGCCCTCAGCAACGCCTTATCCAGGCTCTCGGGGCGGTTCGTCGCCGCCAGGATGACCACCCCCTTCTTGCTATCAAACCCGTCCATCTCCGTCAGCAGCTGATTCAGCGTCTGCTCTCGCTCATCGTTGCTGCTCATGCCATCGCGCCGCTTGCCGATAGCGTCAATCTCATCGATAAAGATAATACAAGGCGCCTTCTCGTTGGCCTGTTTGAAGAGGTCGCGTACCTTGGCCGCTCCCATGCCCACGAACATCTGCACGAACTCGGAACCGGAGATGGAGAAGAAAGGCACCTTGGCTTCACCGGCGACCGCCCGGGCGATCAACGTTTTCCCGGTACCAGGAGGTCCCACCAAGAGTGCCCCCTTGGGTAGCGTAGCCCCCACCTTGGTATATTTATCGGGGTTATGCAGGAAGTCGACCACCTCGCTCAACGCCTCCTTCGCCTCATCTTGCCCCGCCACGTCGGCAAACGTGGTGGAAATATCAGAATCGGCGTAAATCTTCGCTCCGCTCTTCCCAAAGGACAACACGTTGTTCCCCCCGGCCATCCGCCCTTGAATCGACTTTGACATCTGCCGCCATAACAGGTAGAAAATCACACCCGGGAGCACCCAAAGCAGCAGGAAGTTAATGAGCGGGGAACTTTCGCGGGGGATGGTCTTGGTAAACTCGATACTCCCCGTTTCGTTCGGGCTCCCGGCGTTCAGTAGCCGGTTAACCAAATCGGGATCATTCACGCAACCGGTTTGGTACACCTGCTCCTCGTTTCCGGAGGTGACCGCGGAGAAAAAGACGCGGTTCTCTTCAATCTGCACCTTTTTCACCTTCCCCTCTTCTACCATCTGGATAAAGCTGCCGTAATCGGTATCGATAATCTTCTGCTGCACCAGCTTGGGCATGATTAACCCGTTCAAAAGCAGCACCAGGATGATGCCAAATATAATCCCGTAGTATGGATTATGTCTTACCCTATCGTCGTTCTGTTGTTCTACCGCCATAAGTTGATTTTATTATTTGATTTTTCAGTTTTACTTTGCAATGAATGGCATGCAAAACTCGTGCAAATCAATCAACTCATCATGGCTGAACAGGCGGCAAACATGTCCGATATCTCTTTTTATCGTGGTATCACGGTATTAAATTCACAGTTCAAGCTTCAATTTTTCATCGCCGTTCACATCAAGCACCTGGAGCGTCATTGCCGACCCCTTCTTTTTGAGTATCATGATGGTGGCATCTTGAGGATTGTTTCCCCCTCCAATCACCACGGGAAAGTTGTTACCAATCGTCTTTTGGGGATGGTATGCAAAGCGATGAGTGTGACCATTCAGGGCAACGTCAAATGGAGCACTCTTCAGGATATCGCCCCACTCGTCGAAGCTTGGATTATACGCGCCTTCACCTAAGCCATATATGGGAATATGATGAATCAACACCTTCTTCTTCGCTTTTTTAAACTCTTTGTTGGAAAGTTCTTTCCTCAAAAATGCGCCTTGCTCCTTTCGCAATCCTGTAAAATCATTCAAGCCAAAGTACTCCCGATGACCATCATCTTTGTCCTCCCCGCAATCCAGGATCACAAAACGGGTGTCTCCCCAATTGAATGCACCGTATGTTTTTTCGCCCATGTATTCGAGTAAATCACGGAGGCCAATAGAATAGGCTCCCCGTATTTCATGATTCCCCCGCAAATAGAAAACCGGTGTTGACTCCGCGCCCACCTTCTCATTCATATATGACATAGAGTTGACGGCCTGAGCTTCATTTCCTGGATCATCAATATTATCGCCATTAAAGACCACAAAGTCATACCCAACATCCTTGATTACTTCTGAGATCTGGTCGACCAGGCCTTTTCTCTGATGAAGATCATTCAAAATGACCGCGGTGAAGTCGGTCTCTTTCTCAGTTGGTAGCCTGAAAGTATAGGTCTCCGAGACTGCCGTCTTTCCAAACTCCTTCCGATAGGCTTCGTACACCGCGATTTCTCTGGAGCATACCCTGTAACTATACGTTTGCCCGGGTATCAGATCCTCCAGCCGAAATGTGTGCAGGTAGTTGTTGCACAGCATTTGACCATCCAGGTAGACATGAAGCTGTTGATCCAACTTGCCGTCAACCCCATACTCCACCCAGCTATGCACCGGCACATTTGTAAGCCAAGAGATAGTGATCCCACCATCTATCGGTCTTTGAAGATAGGGCTTGGTCCTAAATATTTTATCTGCATCGGCATGCAACCTTACCTCAACATAGAGCGGTCGATGATCTGATGCCACCTTCTCCTCAATCACCCCTCTGTTTGTGAGCCTCGACCAATTTTCCATTCCCTTGTAACCATAGATATAGTCGATACAAACATTGGGCTCATCAGCAGGATAGGTGTTTGTTTGGGGTGGAAGCAAGGAGGTGAAAACATCATTCAATGCTATTTGTTCGGGGGAATCGGGCTTCGAGTTCATATCACCTGCCAGGAAAAAGGGCTTGTCCAACTTCTCTGCCTCCCTTTTTATGATGTCAACCGACTGCAACCGATCCTCATGGTTCAATGAAAGATGCGTGCAGCCAAAGTAATACCCTTCAAGTTCAACGATCAGCAGCATCCTGGCCTCTTCGCGCCCTGGCAAAGGCACCCTTTTAACACTTAACGGTCTCTCTTTGGAGAGAACGCCCAATCCATACTTCCCGCCATCGTAATCAATGGCAGGGGCATAGGTGGGAAACATGAGTGTTTTCCTGGACAACTCGTCCAGAACATCTACCCCTTTGCTTCTCCCGGTCACGCTATCCAGCTCCTGAACAGCCAAAATATCAGGCTTGACGCTGTTTATAACGTCTGCCACCCTCTGATAATCTGTCACATTATCCAAGCCCCGGGCATTTCTCACATTATATGACATAAGCCTTATGGAGTTTTGCTCTTGCAATGGCGCGGCATATGCAAAGGAGGAGATCAAAGCAAAAAGGCCTAAAACAAACAAGATTTTCCGTCTATTCATAACATACATTTTTTAATAACTGCAACACGCGTTCATAGCGATATCGACCTGATCAGCACGTATGACGATGCATGATCATCTCCCACAAAATTAGATGAAAAAATAGCTTTTTCCAAGCATGCAAGACAAAAGGCAAAAAAACTTACAGGGGAGGCCAAACAAAATATATTCAACAAAGATTGGTTAAATTGATTGGATGTTCGTATATTCGCGATACGAAACTGAATTGTTAGCTCAGCTGGTTTAGAGCGCTGCCTTGACAGGGCAGAGGTCGCTGGTTCGAATCCAGCACAGTTCACTAAGGCCAACGCGGCATTCCATCGAGCTGCCAAACTATTGTGTCCCACTAAACCCACCGCGGTTCAGCAAAACACCTCCACCACCCCAAACCCATCAGGAATTCCCAACGAACTGCCAAACTATTGTATTCCAGCAAACTAACTCGGGAATAGTTAATGGGCCACATTCGCAACAAGCTACCAAACGATAGTGCCCCACAAAACTCACCGTGACTTACCAAAAACGGGAGAAGTTGTTGTAACTTGAGACGAGTAACCCCACCACCTCGGAATAGTTGACCTGCCCCGTACTCACCTTGTTGGTTTTCAAATATGCATCATACACCTTATCCTGCGCGTTCGAGAGCGGCTCGCTCCTGGCTGCCAGCCAATGCTCCCTGTTTTGCTTTAAATGGTTCAAGATCTCCGGTCGCACGGATTGGTAGATCTCCTTGTAGTTATCAGGGAGAATACGGCGGGCGTCGTTCAACACGTACCCAAGCGTGGAGACGTAGGCACTGTAGCGTACCTGCCTATCGTTACTCGCAGCGCAGACGATAAACGCGTAGAGGTTGGCCTCCGACTCGAGGCCGATACCGAACTGGTGCGCCATCTCATGCGCCAGGGTAAACGGGTAGGTAAAATCGAGGCTGTAATGGTTCACGTGCACCTCGTTAAAGAACGGCCCAAAATACCCGGAAACGCCCGTTTTGGTATGGAACGGCTCGAACATCATCGGCTTCGCCCTTCGTTTGCCGTTGGGGAAAGCCAGCCGCAGCGGCTCGTGCAGTTTTTGGTAAACCGACTCCAGCTCCGTCTGAACCGCTTTCTTGTCTATTTTACCACGCCCTCCTATTCCGCCCTGCTCTTTCATTCCACTCCCCCAGCCCGTTCCGCTATCTTCTCCTGTTTCCGCACCTCCTTCACCCGCAAGATCAATGTACGACTGGTTCGCTTTCTCAATATACCAAGTCACGAAATCGTGAAACCCTTCGCTGTCGTACGCCACCTCCTCTACCTGACACCGGGTGTAGAAATCTTCCCTGAAGTAGGCGATTCCCCAGCTGAAATAGAACCATGCAACGAGAACCGTTACGAAGCGCAGCAATGAAAAGAGGAAGCGGACGAACCCGCTCCTTCGGACGATGGCTAGCACGATGATCATCAATAACCAGATTACCGCCCCAATCAAGAACAGGTCGTACAACGAGAAAGGAAACAGGCTGGAGAAAGAGGAGAGCAGCGTGGCCACCCCCGGGTAGACAGCACGCATGTACCATTCGGAGAGCACCGGAACGTAACTAAATAGGATAATAAGTGCAAACAGGACGACAGAGACGATAAGCGTGCACCACCGTTTTTTCTTCTCCAGAAGTGTATAATCCCGTGGATAAACACGGCTAGTCTTATTGACCCGCAGAGAACGCCGGGAGCGGGTTTTCCGCCGCTTGGCCCTTCCAAGCACCTTCGTTACACCAACCATTTTGACTGCTTTTATACCCACGCTACTCCAAGGTGAGCGGTTTCTTGTACACCCAACAGCCCGGCTCCGATACGTGGTCTTGCACAAGCGTATCTGAAGTCTCTTTCCTGAGTATCCACACCACCATCAGATCGCCTGCCGCGGCACTAAGGAAAACGATGCCGAAAAGCAACCAAAAGGGGCTGCCCACGAAAAAGGCGGCGACAATAGGCAAAAGCCCCAGCAGTAAGGCCGGCATAAGGGCTGCCAGAGAGTAGTGCTTCACCTTCAACGGCTCGCTGCAATGGCAATAGGGTGTGAGGTATTCACGCATAAAACCGAACCGAACACTGGAAAAACCCGACTCGGCAAACAGTCCGAAAAAAATCCCGTGAATCAGTTCATGCATGGCCACTCCCGCGATAAAAAGAAAGAAAAAAAGGAGGCACCCTTGCCAGGTAATCGCCAATGCGGGTTTCCAAATCAGGTAGAAGGGAACACCCAAAAGCACCAGCGAGAGACCTATAATTACCAAAGCCCACTTGCTCGCCGCGACAATATCAATGGTCTTTTTCTCTATTTTGTACCCTTTGTATCTGTTTTCTTCGTTTGCTTTATTTGCTTCGTTCATTCTCTCCAGTTTTATAAACGTTTGTAGCGAATAGCGTCAAAATTACATGAAAAAACCTACATAAAAAAACCCCTACATCATCCAACCACGTTACCCGCTGAACTATTGTGCATCAAATATTTCTTTCACCTATCACAAAAGTTCACGGGTTAGATATTTGCTTTAAAGCAATAATTAACGTGAATACACAACCGGATCGTCTATTACGGTTTGGACAACTTCATACCTGTGTGACTAAAAATCAAACATTATTTACAAAGAAAAGATGTAGAGGAAAGTCAGATTTGCATGAAATATGAATCATTTTGTATATTTTTGCATCGTCTTACCATCGAATTGGAGGGAAGGGTACGCTTTTTAAATCAAGCAACCGTCAAATTTTTCGGAAGAGGCCGTTTTTTACTATCAGGCCATCGTTGAGTTGCGAAAACCGTTTCGTTTTGAAGCAGCTTCGGACAACAACAATTCAGACGTGAAGGCTAATAAAATTGGAGGGATTTATGTCAACGTTACGATTTAACGCGGTAGAGGAGGCGTCAAGGAGGGTTCCGGTGGAGGTAGCCACCCCCGACAAGTTACCTTCGGAGTATTTTGGCAAGTACGTGTTCAACCGTGAGCGCATGTCGAAATACCTTTCGAAGGAGACCTTGAACATCGTGCTGGAGGCGATTGACCGGGGCACCACGCTGCACCGCGGCATTGCCGAGCACGTGGCTGCCGGGATGAAGATGTGGGCCATCGAGATGGGCGCCACCCATTACACCCACTGGTTCCAGCCGCTCACCGGGGGCACTGCCGAGAAGCACGACTCGTTTATCGATTACGCGGGTGGTCCGGGGGAAAACATCATCGAGCGTTTCTCAGGCAAGCTGTTGGCCCAACAGGAGCCCGATGCGTCGAGCTTCCCTAGCGGGGGCATTCGCAACACCTTCGAAGCAAGGGGTTATACCGCTTGGGACCCAAGCTCTCCCGCCTTTATCATTGACGATACCCTCTGTATCCCCACCGTTTTTATCTCCTACACTGGCGAAGCGTTAGACTACAAGACCCCCCTGCTGAAAGCGCTTTCCGCGGTAGATAAGGCATCGGTAGAGGTTTGCAAGCTTTTTTATCCAGACGTGAAGAAGGTCTACTCCTACCTCGGCTGGGAGCAGGAGTACTTCCTGGTGGACGAGGCACTCTACGCGGCTCGGCCTGACCTTATCCTTACTGACCGCACCCTAATGGGGCATGAAAGCGCGAAAAACCAACAACTCGAAGACCATTACTTCGGGGCCATTCCCCCGCGGGTGGCGGCCTTTATGCGAGAGGTGGAACAGGAGGCTTACAAGTACGGTATCCCCTTAAAGACGAGGCATAACGAGGTAGCTCCCAACCAGTTTGAGCTGGCCTCCATCCACCGGGACACCAATCTCGCGGTGGATCAAAACCTGCTGGTCATGACTTTGATGCGGCGTATCGCCACAAAGCATCGCTTCCGTTTACTCCTGCACGAGAAGCCTTTCGCCGGGGTGAACGGTTCCGGCAAACACAACAACTGGTCGCTCTGTACCGACACCGGGATTGGGCTATTCACCCCTGGCAAAACGGGGTATGAGAACCTGCTGTTCGTCACCTTCCTCGTGAACGCACTCATGGCCGTTTACAAGCATAACGGGCTGTTGAAAGCCTCTATCATGTCGGCCGGCAACGCCCACCGCCTCGGTGCCAATGAAGCGCCCCCCGCCATCATCTCGGTATTCCTGGGGAAGCAGATATCGGCCGTGCTGGACAAAATTGAACAGAGTTCCCGTGATGACGATATCACCGTGGATGAAGAGATCAAGCAGATGAAGTTAGGCATCGCGCACATCCCGGAGGTGTTGATTGACAATACCGACCGAAACCGCACGTCGCCCTTCGCCTTCACCGGGAACCGGTTCGAGTTCCGCGCCGTGGGCTCGTCGGCTAACTGTTCATCTGCCATGATCGCGCTCAACTCGGCTATGGCATCGCAACTCATCGACTTCAGGAAAGAGGTTGGCGTCAAGATGGAACAAGGTATAAGGAAAGAAGAGGCTATCTTCGACACCCTTCGCACCTACATCCGGGATTCTAAGCCCATCCGCTTCGAGGGGAATGGCTACAGTGACGAGTGGAAGGAGGAGGCCCAACGTAGGGGACTCAATTGCGAAAACAACGTTCCCCTCGTGTACAACGAGTACACCCGGGAGCAATCGGTGAAGATGTTCGAGTCAATCGGCGTGTTAAGTGAGAAAGAACTGTACGCCCGCAACGAGGTCAAGTGGGAGACCTACACCAAAAAGGTGCAGATTGAGGCGCGGGTACTGGGCGACCTCAGCATGAACCACATTATCCCCGTGGCCACGGAGTACCAATCGGTGCTACTCGATAATATCTACAAGATGCACGCCGTATTCAGCAAGGAGAAGGCGGAAAAAATGGCCCGTCAGGATGCCATCCTCGTGGAGGAGATCGCAGAACACATCGCCTCCATTAAAACCAACGTCGATGCGATGGTGGAAGCACGGAGAATGGCCAACCGGTTAGAGAGCGCCCAAGAAAAAGCCATCGCATACCACGATAAGGTGGAGCCGTTCTTAAACGTGATTCGCTACCACGTGGATAAACTGGAGTTGATCGTGGACAACCAGATGTGGACGTTGCCCAAGTACCGGGAGCTGCTCTTTATTAGTTAACAAGCGTTAATCAACCGGCTTTCGCGTGTTTCGTTGTAACTGCTTTCGGGTTCAAGTCTGACAGACGCTAAACGTACTCGTCCCCGTAGCGGAGCTTCACGTCGGTCACGAAATGCTTGATGCGTTGCTCTTCGTTCTTCTTGCAAATTAGCAGCACGTTACCCGACTCGGCAACGATGTAATCCTCCAGTCCCTGGATAACGGCCAGTTTCCCATCGCTCATCGCCACGATGTTGTCGCTGCTCTCCACGAAGAGCGCCTTACAGTTCAGGTGCGCATTGTTGTTTTCATCCCTGTCGGAGATATCGTGCAGCGCCCCCCAGGTACCCAGGTCGCTCCAGCCGAAATCCGAGATGTTCACGTAAACGTTATCGGCTTTCTCCAGTATCCCGTAGTCGATGGAGATGTTCCGGCAGAACGGGAAGCTCTTGTCGATAAACCGCTTCTCGGCTGGCGTGTTAAACAGCTCCTTCCCCTCGTTAAACTTCCGGATGATGTCCGGGAGGTGTTTTCGGAACGCGTCGATGATACTATTCACGTTCCACAGGAAGATACCCGAGTTCCATACGAACTCGCCGCTCTCGACGAACTTCTTGGCCAGGTTGTAATCGGGCTTTTCGGTGAATGCCTTCACCTTGTAGATTCCATCTTCCTGCTCCTCACCCGACTGGATGTAGCCATACCCCGTTTCGGGGCGACTCGGCTGTATACCCAGCGTGAGCAATACCGGGTTCTTCTCCACGAAGCTCAACCCCTTTTTGATATCATCCACGAATCGCCCCACGTTCAAGATCAGATGGTCGGAGGGAGCCACCACGATGTTCGCGTTGGGGTTCACAGCCCGAATGCGAAACGAAGCGTAGGCAATGGCCGGGGCGGTGTTCCGCCGGATAGGCTCCAGCAGGATCTGCTCCTCTTTCAGCTCGGGCAACTGCCTTGATGTCATCTCCGCGTAGGCATCGTTGGTCACGATGTATATGTTCTCCACCGGCACGATCTCCTTAAACCGGTCGAACGTGCTTTGCAGCAACGACCGTCCCGTGCCAAAAAAATCCAGGAATTGCTTGGGTTTCCCCTCTTTGCTAAAGGGCCAGAAGCGGCTTCCCACCCCACCGCTCATGATCACGCAATAGTTATTGTTTCTCATTCTAAGATTTTAGTTTTGATGAATAGATACACGCTCATTCTCTTTCGCACTTTAAAGGTACGAATAAAAATTGAAACCGGGCCAAGAAAGCGTGTGCAATTCTCCTTGACCCGGGAAACAAGCAGAGGACAAGCTCGCTTGGACTATGCCATGGCGAGAAATAGTCTATTCTTTGATGAACTATTTCCTAACCAATATCTTTACAGGCCCTATCAAGCCCGATTCAAGCAATGGGGAATCTTTATTGAAATGCTTGTAGGTCGTGAAGGTATACCTGCCGCTCGTGCGGGGTTTACCTTCCGTCAACCATTCCGGCCATTGCCCGTTCACTATCCCATCATCAGGAAGTTGCTCATCACCTATCAACCGGTTGGGCCAGAGGTTAACCACCTCTATCTCCAACTGATTTCCTTTCGGTTTCACCGCGTCGGAAATATCCACCCGCCAAGGGAATGTCCATACTACGCCTACATCCTTACCATTGAGCTTCACACGAGCCATATTGTTTACCTTTCCCAAATCCAGGTAGAACGATTTCGCATCCGTTTTCGGCAGATCAAATGTCTGCTTGTAAACGGCCGTTCCGGAATAGTATTTGATGCCGGGGTCTGAATGGTGCGACCAGTCCGTCAACTGGTCAAACACCACCGATGCGGGACCTCCCCATTCAGGATCGAAGGATACCGTCCACGGGGCATCCAGCACCGCCAGCTGCTCTATTTCCGGGAAGTTGGTTTTGGATGTAGGCGATAGCCCCTTGGTGCGAAAGACGATGAAATAGCCTTCATCCCTGTCGAATTGAAGCGGTATGATGGTTTGCCCTCCTTCCCGGGAATATTGGGGCAAGGCACGCGTTTCCCCGGTGACCGGGTGCCATAGCTCCGGTTGGGCGTCTATGACGCGGAATTTGCATGTTTCGGCTGTCGCCTTTCCGGTACGATTGGAGACGAAATAGATGTCCGTGCCATTCAATGTACGGTGCGTGTAGCGGATACCTCCTTCCGACTCGAAATCGGCAGGCACACTTTCCGCGACTATTTTCGCGGTAATATCGTAATGTGGATACAGGTTGTCAGCCTTCTCCTTCAACTCCTGCCCCCAAATGATTTTCCCTTCTCCATAAAGACGGGTAGTCAGCGTTTCAGGAGCCTCTTCCGCGCCCCACAACTCCATCGCCAAAGCCTTCACCTCTTCATCACACCGGGGATAATTGCTAAGGCTGGGGGATTTTTCCGGTGGAACCCCTACTATTGTTGCTCCATCGCGGACAAGTTCCTTGATCTTCTTCAACAGCTCAGGTGTCATGGTTTTGAAATAGGGCAACACGAGCACGCGATAGGTGGCACCACCCGGGAAAACAATCATGTTCTCCTTCACTTCGGCTTTATAGAGCATGCTGGGCGGGCAAGCGTCGAAGTTATACCCTTTTCTGTCCGGCAACGCGGGATTTTCATATTCGTATGCCGATTCGGGCGCGAGAAATACAAAAGGAGATGCTTCAGGCGCGAGATAGAGCAGATCGGCCACGGTACGGCCCTGTTGCAACATGTATTGACACCGCGCCACGTAGCGATGATAGGCATCAACCATCGGCCACCATGTTTGGTTGCGGTCCCAATGAACGCCATAAGGTCCCATCGTCATGCCCGGGCGCAAGCTGTCAGGCAACGACTGGTGCTGGAAGGTATGGTAAACGAAGCGGTTGATACCGGCTGCAAACGCCCATTCACCCTGATTTTTCATTGAGCCGGGATGTTGTTTCCAATTGTCCACGGCGGTAAAAGATTCGGCAGGCACTACCGCTTGTCCCAACAGGTGTGACACCGAAGTACCCTCGGCTACCCCGAAGGCGGTATTGAAACCCCCGAGGCTCCAAAATTCACACATCGGCATATCGCAGGAGGCCGCCAGCTCCATATCTGCCATCGGTGTCATATCATAAGGCTCAATGGAAACGCCCAATCCATACCGCTTGGCATACTTCATCACGTAGCCGGTATGATTCTCCACCACCAATTCCTGGGCTGTTTGCCTCAAGTCCCATAGGAACCGTTCACTTTCCTCCCGATTTTCCACCATTATTCCCGCGTAGAGCGGGTAATAGGGAAGCGGGTCATATCCCCTCCGCAGGGTGAATTCTTCACGGAAACGGGCGGTCCAGTTTTGCGCCCCCATCTCCCAACTATCGATATGCAGCATATGCAATCCACCCTTGAGATTGGGTTTTGTAAAACCGATATGTTGAAAGAGGTTTCCGGTGAACTGGTCTAAATGAGCCTTTATCGCGATAGTATCAAATTTGTCGGCTTCAAATCCCAAGCCCGGATGCGGTGCCGGACGGGTAATCGCGCCATTGTTGCGACTGCCAAAACGCATCACCTTCCATGTGCCTTGGGGAACATCCCAGTTTAGCGTACCGTCCGCCTGCAGCTTATCGCTCAGGTCGATAACCTCGCTCTTTTTCATCGCCTTATCTCCTGGCTGCGCTTCAAAGGACATGGAGAGGTACTGCCGAACACTATCGGCCGAACTGTAGGGGCGACGGTAATACAAGGCTTTTTCATCCATCTCCTTCATGTTCACGTAACCATAATCCCGCCCGGGCGTGCGCTCCGTACCCATCAAAGTACCGCCTGCAGGAAAAGCCAGCACGGCAACATCCTCATAAAACGCTTCCCACCTCTCCTTCAATTCGGGGGTTAATGTTCCCTCACCAAAGAAAGGCATCCGTGGCGCGGGTTTAGCCAATTGAATGGTTCGCGTTCCGCCTCCGGTCACCTCCACCGATGAATAGACCAGATGCTGCATGGATTGTGCGCCTTCCACCCAGGGGCCCCCGCTACCACACCATCCCGGACCGGTACCCAACGTGATGAATATGCCGAGACGCTCACACTCCTTGACGGCATGGCCGAACAGATCTTTCCACTCCTCACTGAGGAAATCGACTTTACCGCGGGGAACGCCAACGTTGACTTCAAGATAGATCACGTAACCGATACCGGCCTCTTTCATTGACTCCAAATCTTTCGTTATCGACTCTTTCGACAGATTGCCGTCCATGAAATACCAATAGACTCCCGGACGGGCAGAATCAGGCGGATTCAGAAAACCTTTTTCCAATCCCCGGTCGGATGAATCTGCACAGGAGAAAACGGCAAGGAGAGTTAACAACACCGTCACTATTATATAACCTGGTTTCATCCGATTATTATGTTTCGGTGCACGGAACCTATTATTGAGGGCCTGACCTGCGACCTCCTTTTTATACGCTTTATTTTTACCAAACATATAGATCTGTTCTATTTTCTTTGAAAATTCAATTAGCAAATTTGCACCATAGGTATTCGCAACAGCGAAGCCAATTTACCAATAGCACCTGCAACATGCCCCACTCCGATGGCACAATGATGAGATGGTCCGGCTTTTGACCATTGGTCGATAAACGCGCGGGCGCCGATAGAAAAGCGGTAACGGCTATTGGTATTGCCTATTTCCAACACAGGTCCGGCTACCGAGGCACCTTCTGCCACCAAGAGGAACGGTCCCTCTTTTCCTTCACACACCGACAGCAAAGTCACATCGCCTTGCCGAACACTCATCTGGATGGATAGTCCTTTGCCCGGTTTACCGTGATAGACGGGAAGAGGCACCAGTTGAACCCGACCTTCCGCCATGGCAAAATGGGCAGGTCCGTCGTGTCCCAACATCACGATATCGTCGTTGAAATCCATCGCGTAAAACTCCGAGAATGAGCCGCCGGCACCCAATAGTGACATGATTTTCATGGCCTGCACGTTCTTTACTTCACACTCCCCGGCTACAGGAACAGCGTTTCCGGTAAGCAGCGTATTACCGGCAATCATCGAGGTAACAATATTTTCGTATTCGTTGCCATCATACCCTTCATAATAATAGACCAACGAGCCTAAGCGATGCTTGGCAATCAGTTTATCCAAAGCAACGGCTGTTTTGGCTGCACGTTCCAATTCCGACTGTTCACATTGGGGTGACACATCGAAATGTTCGAAAAACTCTATGAGTTTCTTCTCCGTCTCTTCACGGGTCACGCCATGGCGAAACGCGTTAAGTTCGCACATCTCCAGCAGCTCAACGTGGGTACCAAAAACGACTGACTGCATCGTGAGATCGGTATATACATCCAGCATGCCACAGTAGTAATTACCGAGTATGCCCAGGCGGTTGTTGCTCATTCCGGATTTCACGCTGGCGGCATCAATCCAGCCCTTGATCTCTTCCCACACGTACTCCTCCTGCAAATAGCCGGATACAATCTCGTAGTGAATACCGGCACGATTGCATACCGCTGCAATTTCAGGCACAGAGCATGCCTGACAGTGGGCAAGCCATTCGCCGGTCATCTTGCCGCGATCGCCTAAAGCGTTCAAAGCGGCATAATTGATAGCGGGAACGGGTTGTACATTCAAGATAATAACGGGCACGTTAAGCCGTTGGATTACGGGCAAAACGGTGGACGACAAGGCATAGGTGGAAATATACAGGAAGAGTATCTCCACCTCTTCCTTTCTCAAGGATGAGGCAGCTAGCCGCGCTTTTTCAGGATTATCCACCATGCCTACATCAACCACGGCTGCACCCAATTCTCTCATTTTGCCCGCGATTTCCTGCTGATAGCCGGTCAACCGAGAAAGCAACCCTTCAAACTGTGGCCAATAGGTGTCTAAACCCACACCAAACAAACCCACTTTTACTTTTTGTTTCATTTTTGATTTTTCATTAGAAGCCGTCTAAGGACCGGTATAAAGTTAATTATATTTCTAAATCCACCTTTAACAAAGTATTTTCCATGTAATTAAAACGTAGACTCAACTATTACACGCAACACCGTTTAGCAAAGATGCGAAAAATATTATTTCGGCGTTTTATATTACAACACGAAAATAAAACTTTTTTTACTAAAGAGAGAAGGCGCACCTTTCTATCCATCTTCCCTGGTATTGCATTTACTATTTGAACTTACACTTGGCTTGACAGCTTCGTATCATTTGCACTTCTTAGTAGAACTCACGCAATGCAACAATTTTGAAAAAAGAGGGCTCCCTGTTTTGAATTACAGAAAAAAGATGTACTTTTGCAGACGCTTAGAGCGATGCCCAGATGGCGGAATTGGTAGACGCGTTGGTCTCAAACACCAATGGATGCAAATCCTTGCCGGTTCGATCCCGGCTCTGGGTACCCGAAGCCCTGACAATCAAATGACGATCAGGGCTTTTTTTATTTCATCAGGTTACTGGCATGAAATTTTTCAATTATATTTTTTATCGCTCTTATATAGCATTGATGAATACCAAGTATAAGCCAAAAGTCAACCCTACAGAACAAACCAACAAGGAGTATCTTTGACTTGATCTGAAATTCAATTCTATTAGACTGGACTACAGCCAATTATGACCACCTCCGTTTCTGGAGGTAGACTCTCAGTCTCATTAACGAAACAGTACTTCGCACTCTTTACATTATCCTGGGGGATATTTTCGTGTATATACACAGTTTTATCCCCTGGAAGGTTAGGGGCTATTTCACTTAAACTTTATCCTGTCAGCCAATTGCAAAAAGTAATCATTTGACCATATTTCAAGTTCACCTGGATTCTTGATAAATGGCAACACGTCACGCTTTACCGCACGTTATAACGTGCCAGCATTTGATCGAACAGGCTCATTTTTTCAAAAGTTTTATAATGTTGCCGATTTCCGTTTTTTTCTTGCCTACTTCCACACATTTTTCAAATACAGATGGATCCATTCGATAAAACGCCTCCATATCCAATCGAATATCCTCCTCCAAAAAAACCAGAAGGGATTTCACGGAACGCAGTTGCAATTTCGGGGAATAGGCGATGAGGTCACACAACGCCTTTTCGGGAGTGGCGAAAAGAAAAGCGTAATCGTCTTGAATAATTTGCGATATGCCGATAGGGTAATAATCCGCGGGACAGTATATATAATCAAATTGTCCGAACCGGTTTTTGAAAGTTCGACTTCTTTTTATCGTCATCGACGTGGTATTGAATACCCTCTCCGGTATCAACCCGTGAAACCGTAACGCACTTTCCATTGACACGTAAGAGGGGCCGTACAGGTGATTGGCGATTAACTCGGTAGATATGGCCCTTTGGGTAATCTGAGGGGAGACAACATACATTCCCCGCTTTAAGCGAATAATTGCCCCCTGCTTTTCCAGAGCAGATACCTTATCGTTTAATGACCTATGCGAAGGATAAACGCTTTGCAACGAAGTGTAATCTATAGGCACAACACCAAAATGAAGCAACGAATTCATAGAATAACTGTATTTATTACCGCAAATAGAGTAATTTTTCGCATAGTTAATCGACTTTTATTCGATTTTCCATGCAAATAACAACAAAAAAGCAAAAACAAAAAGAAACCCCACGGGTTGATTTTTCAGGGATGGAAACGTGTAAAATCCTTACCTTAGCTTTACCAATAACCCTTGCTTTACCCAACGAGTCAAATTGTTGGCGTTGAAACCGGGCTTTAACGCTTTAATTTGGTGTGTGCTTATACACCCGATCTCGATAAAATGATTTTGAAACTCCAAGAAGTTCATTCTATTTCTATTTTTCTACAAAAATGGTGATTTTTGGAAATATATCATCTGGGAAAGTTGTATTTCCGTTATTTTTCCGATAGATAACGTGTTTATTAGTCGTTTTCTATCAAAAAAGTGTCAATTTTATTCCAGCTATCTTGAATATTTCGTTCCCAAAAGCGCATTTTCATCTATCTTTGTTTTCAGACATCGGAATGGAAATGTCAAAAAATATTGGGTGGAAATAATATTGGTTTACTTAACTTTCGCATATTGTTTACTGTTTCAGCTTTCAGAGCGAAGACCTCATAAACTCCTGCGGGGACACATCCTGCGAAGATCGCGTTAAAAAAGAAAAGCTGTTTGAAGCGTTAGCAAGTTCTTTTCTTTTAGCGAGCGAGCAGAAGATGGGTCGCAGGA
>DUNG01000035.1 GCA_012839475.1 Petrimonas sp.
CTTTTGCATTAAGTCGGTGAGCAGAAAACGAGCTTGCTCGGATTATGCCACGACGAGCAAAAGTGTTGCGTAGTAAAACTTTGCCGAGAGACGACAGAAAAGGCAATAAGTTGAAACAGTTACATGCGAAAGTTAAGTTGGTTTAATATAAAAGACACAACAATGAACAGATCATCTCTATTTATTTTTTTACTGGCGATAGTGGTACTTTTTTACCACTGCACAAATAACAGACGCCCAGAAGCTGGAGGAAGCTCACCGGAACATCTGTTCTCTTTCGCGTTTCTCACGGACGTACACTTGAACAAGGAGAACCGTGGCAATGGAAACGAAGGCCTTGCGAAAGCCCTGGCCGATGCGAAGGCGAAAGGGGTGGATTTCGTTATTTTCGGCGGTGACCTTGTCGATATCGATGGCATGAAACCGGAACAGGAAGCCACTGCCGACTCGCTTCTCGCACGATTCAAATCAATCGTGGATGAGAGCGGCGTACCGGCCCACTTCACCATTGGCAATCACGACAGGTATTACACCTTCAACGGTGAACCCGATCCCGCGGGATTCAAGATGTTCCAGAAACACTTGGGCGAAACCTACTACTCGTTTGACCACAAAGGGGTTCACTTCATTATTCTCAATAGCGTTCAATGCGATGATGAACACACCTACTTCGTGAATGACGAACAGTTTACTTGGCTGGAAAATGATTTGAACGAGATGGAAGAAAACAGGCCGCTCATCGTTTCTACGCACGTCCCGTTTCAGTCGCTGTACTACCCGGCAGTGGAGGGGAGGATAACCCCCACCGACATGTTCGAGAACTTCAAGCAGGTATGGGATCTGCTGCTCAACTACAACCTGAAAGTCATCCTTCAGGGACATCAACACCTGCATGAGGAGCTGTTTGTAAAAGATACCTGGTTCCTCACCGGGGGCGCTGTCTCCGCCGGATGGTGGGGTGGCGAATTTCACCGCACCCAAG
The DNA here is from genome assembly GCA_012839475.1 of Petrimonas sp. Taxonomy (GTDB): domain Bacteria; phylum Bacteroidota; class Bacteroidia; order Bacteroidales; family Dysgonomonadaceae; genus Proteiniphilum. The sequence goes on from DUNG01000035.1 coordinate 983, forward strand.
AGGGTTACATGCTGGTAAACGTGGATATGGAAGGCAACTTCAGCTGGAAGTACGTGGATTACGGGTGGGAGGTGAATCAATACGGCACCATCCGTAAATGAGCAGGTAAACAGTAACGAAACCAGTTAACAATATCAAAATTCAGGGTAAAAAAATCATACAGTAACGGATAGTTTTGATAAAAAAAGCATTACCTTTACAGATTGACGTTAAGGTCGCCATTATGGTAACTGAAAACTGTTTAAAAGGGCAATATGCTTTCATTAAGTCGTTTAAAAACAGCGCCCTGGCTCTATAGATCAGGGTTTCCAGTCATTGCATTACTCCTCGCTTTTGGTCTACTCACCGCCTGTAACAGCACCGGGTCGGATGGATTTAGTTTTATCAAAACCACGTGCAACTACCGACAGAACCCGTCGTTGGTGGCCACGGGAACTCCTCACTTCGGATGGCAACTGCAGGCTGGTAGTGAGAACCAAGGAGCGCTCCAATCGGCCTATACCATCGAGGTGTATACCCAGGTCAATGGGAAAAGGGTGAAGGTATGGGATTCGGGGAAGGTAGCCTCCGCAGCTGGCCAACGAATACCCTACAACGACACGGAGGAGCTCCAGCCGGGACAGGAATACACCTGGAGGGTAAAGGTATGGGACTCCAATGATACCGAATCACCCTGGAGCGACTACGGCACCTTCCGGGTAGCCCCCACCGATCTGGCGGAGACAGCCAAATGGATAGGGGCCATCGACAAAAAAAACGCCAATATCCCGGAAGGAAGGGTCTACCACGGTCTCTCGATTAACTCCGAAGCGGGCCAACGGTGGCAACAGACCCACCCGCTTTCCAAGCAGAGCATCTACCTGAGGAAAGAGGTGACCGTGGACAAGAAAGTAGCCAACGCGGTCATCTACATTAGCGGGTTAGGCCACTACGAGCTAACGCTGAACGGGAAAAGAGTGGGCGATGCCCAGTTCGATCCCCTATGGAGCGACTACGACAAAACCATCTACTACAGCGCGTACGATGTGACCGAACAGCTGAAAAAGAAGAACGCGATAGGCGTGCTGCTCGGGAACGGCTTCTTCAATCAACAGGGCGGTCGGTACGTGAAGATGCAGGTGAGCTTCGGTCCCCCCACCCTGCTGCTTAGGATGGACATCACCTATACCGACGGGACGAGAGAGACGGTTTGCTCCGACGAAAGCTGGAAGTACGCCAACAGCCCGCTCACCTTCAACGATATGTACGGGGGAGAGAATTACGACGCCCAGCTGGAACAACCGGGATGGGATACGCCAAAGTTCGATGATGCCGACTGGCAACCGGTCGTGGTGCAAACGCCCCCCGAAGGTCAACTGAAGCCGCAAACCACCGATCCCGTGAAAATAATGGAGACCTACGCACCCCAATCGGTGGATTTGAAGAGATCCGTGATTCAAGAGAAAGTGAACAACGTGCTCCTGTTCGACATGGGGCAGAACCTATCGGGCTTCCCCCGGGTAACCGTCAAAGGGAAAAAGGGCGACATGATCCGGCTGACCGTGGCCGAGAACGTTCATGAGGATGGCACGGTAAACCAATCCCAATCGGGATCACCCTACTACTACACCTACACCCTGAAAGGGGGTGGTGAAGAGGTGTGGCAACCCAGGTTCACTTACTACGGCTACCGATACATACAGGTCGAGGGAGCAAGAGTCGAAAATATGGACAAAATGACGGGCGACCGAAACGAAAAGGACGTCCGGAGTGAAAAGGGGGGAGCAAATGAAACGGATAACACGACAGAGAGCGTTGCCCCGAACGAAACGGGAGGCTCACGTGAAACAGAGGAACCGCACGACCTCCCGGTGATAAAGAAAATAGAGTCCTGCTTCGTCTATAACTCCTCCGACCGAGTTGGCCACTTCGAGTGCTCCAACCCGCTCTTTAACGATGCCTACCGCCTTATCATCAACGCCGTGAAGAGCAACATGCATGCGGTGTTCACTGACTGCCCCCACCGCGAGAAGCTGGGATGGCTGGAGCAGGTGCACCTTAACGGGCCGGGGCTCTTCTACAACTTCAATCTTAGCACCTTCGCCCCCAAGATCATGCAGGACATACGGGACGCGCAACTCCCCAACGGGTTGGTACCCGATATCGCGCCGGAGTACGTGATCTTCGTGGGAGGCTTTCGGGATTCACCCGAGTGGGGAAGTGCAGCGGTGGTCCTCCCCTTCCTCTACTACCAGTTCTATGACGATAACTCGCTGATCGTCGACTACTACGACGTGATGAAGGGGTACGTGGACTACCTCTCCACCACCGCGACCAACCATATCGTGTCACATGGGCTGGGTGATTGGTGCGACTACCGGGAAAACCAGCCGTACGGCGTTTCACACAACACGCCGGTACCGCTCTCCGCCACGATGCACTACTACATGGTGGTCGATTACCTGGCGCAAGCCGCTGCGATGACAGGGAAACAAGAGGACCTGGCACAATACACCGCGCTGGGGGAGGAGGTGAAAGCCGCGTTCAACAAGGAGTTCTTTAACGAGAAGACGCAAGTGTACGGCACGGGAAGCCAGGCATCGTACGCGATGCCGCTCTTCGCCGGGATCGTGGAACCGCAACACAGGGAGGCAGCATTGAACAACCTGGTGAAAGCGATCGAGAAGAACGGGTACCGCCTCTCCACGGGAGACGTGGGCAACCGGTACCTGTTTCAAACGTTGGCCGATAACGGGCTCAACGAGGTGATGTACCGGATGCATAACCACCGGGAGGTGCCCGGGTACGGCTTCCAACTGCAGTTTGGAGCCACCACCCTGACCGAACTGTGGGACCCGAGAGCGGGCGCCTCGTGGAACCATTTCATGATGGGGCAGATACTGGAGTGGTTCCATAAATCACTCGCGGGAATCAGGTTCAACGATACTCAACAATTAGTCATCGCGCCACAGGTGGTAGGCGACCTCACCCACGTGAGCGCTTCGCATGAAACGCTAAGCGGAACAGTCACGGTGGATTGGCGCATGGAGGGTGATCAATTCACCCTCGACCTGTCGTTGCCCTTCAACTGCCAGGCAAAAGTGTACCTCCCGGGTAAAAAGGATTACGAGGTGGTCCAAAGTGGAAGCTACACGTTCAAAAAGAGACTATAAACAAGAGATGGACTATAACAACAATAATTTTTCGCTTATGAAAAAACAGATCACACGAGTTTCATCGCTCCTCCTTTTCCTTCTCATCGGGGTGGTACTACCCTGCTCATCCCTTAAGGCACAAGATCTCCTGGTAACCATACAGCGAGACACGTTGAACTGCAAAGTCGGGAAGATGGAGGGCGATTTTTATCCCATTAAATTCAAATGGGACGACGAGCTAATGGAGGGTATGATCCACAAGGACTCCGTACTCTTTTACAAGCGGAACATGTTCCGAAGCATTAGCGACAACCGACTTCGCCCCTGGTACCCAACGGCTTACCTAAGTCTCAACCTGGGTGGTGGTCATCAATTCGGTCCCCTGAGGGTGGGATTGACGGAAAACTACACCCCGAAAAAGGGAACCTCTTCCGATCGAGGTGCATTGTACGCGGGGGCCGACTTGGTGGTGTACCTGAGTGCGCTCACTGGATACGGGATAAAATACCATTACCGACGCATGCTGGGAGGAGATATCCAAGAGCACTACGTGGGACCAATGATTTCGTTGCGATTCTGGGATAATCAACGAAAAAATCATTGGGTCATACAAGGCTCCGTGGGGTATGGAAGAATGGCACATAACAACGCGATGATTAAAAGGGGAACCAACGATCCAGAGCCCATCGAGCTGACGGCCAACGTATTGGCTGGCGATATCGGGGTGGGCTACAACCTAAGGCTATCCAGCAACCTCTCCGCGCTCTTCAAGTTATCCAGTACCATCGGCTACACCGATTTCGTCAGGATCTCCGACTATCACCGCCTCAATCCCAGCGGTACGGATCCTGCCCCGGATATTAGTGGTTACTGCCATAACATGAATAGCATTAACCTCACGGTAGGGCTGGCCGTTCACTAAAGACTCCATACACAGTATAACAAACAAAAATTAATTTAATCCTATGAGATATTTTTACATTACCATGATGACGGTGCTGGCAATGACCCTAACGGCTTGCCAACAGAGCGCTATTGAAGTAACCTCCCCAAAGGTGGAGATGCAGGAAAACCCGGTGGGGCTAACGACAACGACCCCTCGATTCTCATGGCAGATCGACTCGAAAATGCAGGACATCCTGCAGACATCTTACCGGATACAGGTAGCCCGCTCCGAGAAGGAGCTGAAAAGCGAAACCAACCTGATATGGGATACCGGGGACGTTCCCAGTGACGAGTCGGTACTGATCCCCTACCAGGGGGAGGCGCTCAACTCCAGGGAGCTCTATTTCTGGCGGGTAAAAGCGAGCACTAACGCGGGCGAAACACCGTGGAGCAAAACGGGCCATTGGTCGATGGCGCTGCTGAACGGCTCAGAGTGGCAGGCGAAGTGGATCGGGGAAGACACGATGAATAATCCGGGCGAAACCGACAAGGGCAACACCCGACTGGCGGCCCGTTACCTGCGCAAACCCTTCGAGAACGAGGGACGGGTGCAGCGGGCAGTCCTCTACATCTCGGGACTGGGGGCGTACGAGGCCTACATCAACGGCCAAAGGGTGTCTGACGACGTGCTGGCACCCACGGTCTCCTGGTTCCCCAAGAGGGTCTACTACAACGTCTACGATGTAACCCCGTTGCTCAAAGAGAAAAACATCGTGTTCGGGGTGAAACTGGGCAACGGACGCTACTTCGGCATGCGAGAGTCATCCACCCAGGTCTTCGGCCTGCCCAGGCTCCTCGCCCAGTTGGAGATCGAGTACGCCGACGGGACGACTAAAACGATCACCAGCGATGAGTCGTGGAAGGTAACCTCCAACGGGCCCATCATCGCGAACAACGAGTTCGACGGTGAGGAGTACGATGCCAGGAAAGAGCTGCACGGCTGGAACGAGCCAAACTACGACGACAGCATGTGGGAACCGGTCGACCTGATGGCCGCCCCCGAGGGGATGATGACCGCGCAACCAAACCCGAACATCACGGTGATGGAGGAGCTCAAGCCCATCTCCATCAGTGAGATAGCCGATGGCAAGTATATCCTCGACATGGGGCAAAACATGGTGGGCTGGGTCACCCTCAACGGGCTCCGCGGCAAGAAGGATCAACCCATCACCCTGCGGTTCGCCGAAACGCTGAAGCCTGATGGCACCCTCTACATGGACAACCTGAGGGGGGCCAAGGTGACCGATATATACACGCCAGCCAAAGATGGTCCAATCAGTTGGGAACCCTCGTTCGTCTTCCACGGCTTCCGCTTCGTGGAGATCAATGGGCTGGATTACCAACCGGAATTATCCAACTTCACCGGTAAGGTGATCTACGACAAGATGGAGACTACCGGCCAGTTCGAAAGCTCAAACGAGACCATCAACCAGCTGGTGAAAAACGCGTTTTGGGGCATACGGGGCAACTACCGGGGTATGCCTACCGACTGCCCGCAACGTGACGAGCGACAAGGGTGGCTCGGTGACCGCGCTACCGGCTGCTACGGGGAAGCGTTCCTGTTTGACAACGCGCTGCTCTACAGCAAATGGCTACAAGACATCGAGGATTCGCAAAGCCCCGAAGGGAGCATCTCGGTGGTATCACCGCGCTACTGGACCATCTATAACGACGACGTGACCTGGCCGGCCGCCTACTTCTACGGGGCAAGAATGCTTTGGAAGCAGTTCGGGGAGACCCGGCCGATCGAGCTACACTACCCCTCCATGAAGCGTTACCTGGAACGTATACAAGAGGTGTCGATGCAGGATTACATCCTCACGAAAGACACCTACGGCGACTGGTGCATGCCTCCCGAATCGCAAGAGCTCATCCACTCGCAAGACCCAGCCCGGAGAACGGCGGGTCCGGTCTTGAGCACCACCATGTACTATAGCTTGCTGAACCTGATGACGGAGTTCGCAACCCTCACGGGGAACGAGCAAGATATCCCGGGGTACGAAGAGTTGGCCGCGAAAATCAAAGAGGCATACAACGAACGTTTCTTTGACCAGGAGACGGCGCGGTACGACAACAACACCGTGACGGGCAATATCTTATCACTACAACTGGGACTGGTACCCGAGGGGCGGGAAGCGGATGTGTTCAACAACATCGTGCAAAAGACGGTGGTCGACTGTAACGGCCACGTCAGTGCCGGCGTGCTGGGCATCCAGCAGCTGATGAGGGGCCTTACCGAACACGGGAACGTGAATCTCGCCTACAAGATCGCGACCAACCGCACCTACCCCAGCTGGGGCTACATGTTCGAGAAGGGAGCCACCACCATCTGGGAGCTATGGAACGGTGATACGGCCAACCCGGCCATGAACTCGGGGAACCACGTGATGTTGCTGGGCGATGTGCTGATCTGGTTGTACGAAGACCTGGCCGGCATCAAGAACCACCCGGGCAGCACGGCCTACAAGAAGCTCTGGATGGAACCCAAGTTCCCCGAGGGACTTACGCACGTGAAAGCCACCTACCTTTCGTCACACGGCGAGATCAACAGCAAGTGGCAAAAAGAGAACGGCTCGTTTAGCTGGACCATCTCCATCCCCGCGAACACATCGGCCATCGTAAGGTTACCGAGCTCGTGGAACATCCAAACCCCAAGCGTGAAAGGGCTACGGGCAGTGAATGATGCCGATGGCGTCATCGAGTTCGAAATTGGCTCAGGCAGCTACCACTTCACCAATTAAGCGTCACGGCATCCCGTCACGCCAGATGCTCAACTGAACATGCTGGCGCATGATGCCGGCAATTAAATCCATAAAAACCTGGGGGCGAAGCTGTCATGCAGCTCCGCCCCCGTTCTCTTGAAGGTAGAAACCCTCTTACTTAATTTACCTCTCGCCTATTGTATTACCGTAAAATTGTTTGCTTTCACAGGGCGAAAGGCTTAATTACTTAATCTTGTGGTACCCGTAAACGGCGCGGTCACCCAACTCCTCTTCGATACGGAGCAGCTGATTGTACTTGGCTGTACGGTCGGAACGACTCAGCGAGCCGGTCTTGATCTGTCCCGCGTTGGTGGCCACGGAGATATCGGCGATGGTAGCATCTTCCGTCTCCCCGGAACGGTGCGAGATCACGTTCGTGTAACCGTTTCTGTGGGCCATCTCGATAGCATTCAGCGTCTCGGTCAAAGTACCAATCTGGTTCACCTTGATGAGGATGGAGTTGGCACAACCATCATTGATCCCCTTCGCGAGGAAATCGACGTTGGTCACGAACAGGTCGTCACCCACCAACTGGCAACGATCGCCAATCTTGTCGGTCAATAGCTTCCAGCCTTCCCAGTCGCTTTCGTGCATCCCGTCCTCGATAGAGTCAATCGGGTACTTGGAGATGAGCTCTTCAAGGTAAGCCACCTGCTCTGCGCGTGAACGCTTCTTGCCGTTCTCACCTTCGAACTTGCTGTAATCGTACACGCCATCCACGTAAAACTCCGAAGCGGCGCAGTCGAGTGCGATCGTCACATCCTTACCCGGCTCGTAACCTGCGTTCTTGGTAGCGGTCAGGATCGAGTCCAGGGCCTCTTCCGTTCCACCCGTCAAGTTTGGTGCGAAACCGCCTTCATCACCCACGGCAGTGCTTAAGCCTTTGTCGTGCAGCACTTTTTTTAACGCGTGGAACACCTCGGCACCCATACGCAGTCCCTCGCGGAACGACTTGGCACCAACGGGACGGATCATGAACTCCTGGAACGCGATGGGAGCGTCGGAGTGCGATCCACCGTTAATGATATTCATCATCGGGATGGGCAACACGTAAGTATTGGTGCCACCAATGTAGCGATATAGGGGCAAGCCCAGGTAGTTCGCGGCCGCTTTGGACACGGCGAGCGATACACCCAGCAACGCGTTGGCGCCCAGGTTCGACTTGGTTTTGGTCCCGTCCAGCTCTAACATCTTGGCATCAATAGCCGTTTGCTCCAGAACGTTGGCACCCAACAAAGCCGGTGCGATCACGTCGTTGATGTTCTCTACTGCTTTCAATACCCCTTTCCCGAGGTAACGCCCTTTGTCGCCGTCACGAAGTTCCAATGCCTCGTTTTCACCGGTGGAGGCACCAGAGGGTACTGCCGCGCGCCCAAAAGCGCCCGATTCGGTATACACGTCTACTTCAACGGTGGGGTTACCCCTTGAATCCAGGATCTCTCTCCCTAAAATGCTTACAATTCTCATGTTGTTGAATTTTATTTAAATGAATAGTTGGTTCTATTTCGTGTATGGGTTTACTTTCGAAGCGAAAGTGAAGAACCCAAGTTGATGCCCAAAAACAAATCTATCTTTGATCAGATACAAAGATACGCGTTTTTTTCGTCAATTAAGCGGTTTGAGAATGGAAAGTTACCCCGCGTTCACCGAGGCAATCAACGCGCTCATATTGGAGGTAAGTAGCTTGACCGAGATCGCCATCAAGATAACGCCAAAGAACTTGCGCAGGATATAGGATCCGCTCTCCCCGAGCAGTTTTTTCACGGGATCCAAAAACCGAAGCACGAGGTAGACGATGCCAATGTTTACCAGCACGGCAATGATGATATTCACGGTGTGGTACTCCGCCCGCATTGAGAGCAGGGTAGTGAAGCTACCGGGACCGGCTATTAACGGGAATACCACCGGGAAGATGGTGGACGAATCCTCCATGTTGGTGGTATCATCCTTGAATATCTCCACCCCGAATATCATCTCGATGGAGAGGATAAGGAGCACCACGGCACCCGCTACGGCAAAGGAGGAGATATCCAGTTGGAAGAGCTTCAGTATCCACTCGCCCACGAAGAGGAAACCGATCAAAATCGCCAGGGAGTAGATAGCCGCCTTCTCAGGGTGAATGGTCTTGCCCTGCGACCGTAGGTTCAAAAAAACAGGTACGGCGCCAGTTACGTCAATAATCGCGAACAGCACCAAAAAGGAACTGACAATTTCAATGATATTGATATGCATAAGGCGCTCCCCGTTCTGGTAGTCCTATTCTTGCTTGGCTATGGTTGCTGGCCCGTACTTGCTGTTCAGGAACTCCACCACGTCATCGGTAATATCGTACTTATCATGAGCATACAGGATATTGCTCGTGGTTCGGTTGCTAAAGATAATCTCGTAGTTCTTATCGCGGTTGTATTCCACCATGCGCACCTTGATGGTATCCTCCATCTGGATGTTCAGCTTCTCCTGCTCGAGCAGAAGCTCCTGCGTGAGGCGCTCGGCCAGTTGCTGGTACTCCTGGTTCATCTTAAGGATACGCTCCTGTTCCTGCTGCGCCCTCTCCTGACTTAAAAAGGCGTTGTTCCTTAGCTTCCGCTCGAACTCCTGGGCGGCAGAGTTGATCTCGTTTTGCCGCTGATTCAGGGTAGCCCGGGTGCTCTCTTCCTTGCGCAGTAACGACTCGTTAAGGTCTTTAGCGAAGTTGTAGTTCATCAAAAGCGAGTCAACGTTCACATATGCGACGGGCAAAGTTATAGAGGAGTCGTTCAGCAACACCGAGAGTTCTCTCTTGGTTGTGTCTCCTGGTGAAGACTTGGATGTAAAATGGAGAATAAAAAGAACGATAACGGCCACAGCCAACACGCCACTGACGATGTAGTGAGTAAAATTCTTCATTTTCGAGAGATTTATTGTATTAATTTATTTACCGCGAAGATAGTCCAATTAGCCAATTAAACCGTACTTTTTCCAATTAAAGATGCTAAAATTTTGCCCGCCTCGCGTTTTTCAGTTATATTTATAGTTCGTTAAAACAGACTATTTCTCGCCACGGCATAATCCAAGTAAACTTGTCTTCTGCTCGTTTGGCTTAACGAAATAGTTCGTTAAAACAGACTATTTCACTTATTTAAAACGAATCATGACGATAAAAGAGTTACAACCCTCCGCGATTTGGGGCTACTTTTATGACATCACCCGTATCCCCAGGCCCTCTAAGAAAGAAGAGAAGATATTGGCCTACCTCAAAGAGTTCGCCAAACTCCATAACCTGGAAGCGAAGCAGGACAAGGCAGGCAACCTGCTGATCACCAAGCCGGCGACCCCGGGCAAGGAGGCTCTGCCCACCGTGATCCTCCAGTCGCACGTGGATATGGTATGCGAGAAGAACTCCGACGTGCAGCACGACTTCGATAACGACCCCATCGAAACGGTCATCGAGGGGGACTGGGTCAAGGCCAAGGGTACCACCCTGGGTGCCGACAACGGCATTGGGGTAGCCGCCCAACTGGCCGTGTTGGCCGCGAAAGACCTCTCACACGGGAAGATAGAAGCACTCTTCACGGTGGACGAGGAGACCGGCTTAACTGGTGCCCACTCGCTGGAAAAAGGGTTCATGACCGGTGATATTCTCATCAATCTCGATACTGAGGAGGAGGGAGAAATATATATCGGTTGCGCTGGTGGCAAGGGCACCAAGGCCTACTTCCACTACAAGCCCAAGAACGCGCCCAGGAACCGCTTCTGGTTCAAGGTGTCGGTCAAGGGTCTCAGGGGCGGCCACTCGGGCAGCGACATCGACAAAAAGCTGGGCAACGCCAACAAGCTGATTGCCCGCTTCCTATACCCCTTCACCCGCGGGAAATACGGCTTCAACCTCGTCGAGATCGAGGGTGGTAACCTGCACAACGCCATCGCGCGGGAGGCCTGCGCGGTGGTCGGCGTCAAAGAGAAGTACAAGGAGGAGGTTCGGGTGAAGCTGAACCGTTTCCTTGCGGAGGTAGAGGAGGAGTACAAGAAAAGTGACCCGGGGCTGGACATTTACCTGGAGACGATGCCTCCAGCCACCAAGGTGATCAAGAAGGGGACGAGCAAGAAGCTGATCCGCTCCCTGATGGCCTGCCCCCACGGCGTCATCGGCATGAGCCAGGAGATGCCGGGATTGGTAGAAACGTCCACCAACCTGGCTTCCATCAAGATGCTGGAAGGCCACCTCATCGAGGTAGGTACCAGCCAACGCAGCTCGGTAGAATCGCAGAAGAAGCAGGTCGTGCAGATGGTGGCCTCGGTGTTTGAACTGGCGGGAGCCAAGGTGATACATAACGATGGCTACCCGGGCTGGGCACCCAACCCCGACTCCAACATATTGAGGCATGCCCAGGCGGTCTACAAGCGACTTTACGACAAGGAACCAGCGGTGAAGGCCATTCACGCGGGTCTCGAGTGCGGGCTCTTCCTGGAGAAATACCCCCACCTCGATATGATCTCCATTGGGCCGGATGTGACCGACGTCCATTCGCCCGATGAGAAGATGAAGATCTCCTCTGTCGGCAAGTTCTGGAATTACCTCGTGAAGATTCTGGAGGAGATTCCACCACGAGGCTAAAAGGGAAGGGGGTGCTATGTTACGTTCGGCATGGCAACCATTTTCCCGCTCCAAGGGCTGAAAGAAAGGGGGTACCGTTAGGGTGAAACAGATCAAAATAGGAGTAAAAATGTTGAACAGGCTCAAGCAAAAGCTTGGAGCCATTCTTGTCCCTGTAGCTACACCTGCACCAACACCTGCTCCTGCACCAACACCTGCTCCTGCACCGACACCCGCTTCCACCCTTGCACCCATTCTCGCTCTCCTTTTCCTGTTCCTATTCTTTTTCCCGCTCTTGCCCCTCTCGTTCCTGAGTCTCCCCGAGGTAAAAGCACAGAGCGAGCTTCGGGTAATGTTTTACAACGTGGAGAACCTGTTCGACACGAGGGACGACCCGTTAAAGGACGACGATGACTTTCTGCTTGACGGGTTCATGCGCTGGACACCCAAAAGGTACAAGGAGAAGCTGCGCGATATCACCCGGGTGATCACCGCGGTGGGTGAGATGCAATCGCCCGCGCTGATCGGGCTGTGCGAGGTGGAGAACGACTCCGTGCTGTTCGATTTAACCCGCCGCTCCCCCCTGCGCGCTCAGGAGTACGAGTACCTCATCACCCAATCGCCAGACGAGCGGGGCATCAACGTGGCGCTCCTCTACCAGCGGCACCAGTTCAAGCTACTTGAATGGGCTGCGTACGAGGTACGGTTCAATCGACCCGACAGCCGACCAACACGCGATATCCTGCACGTCGTGGGGCAGCTTGTCAATACCGATACCCTCGACCTGTTTATCTGCCACTTCCCTTCCCGAAGTGATGGCCAACTTGCCACGCGACCGGCAAGGATCGCGGCAGCCGAGACCCTGCGGGAAAAAGTGGACAGCGTCTTGTCGGTTCGAGCTCGTCCCTGCTGCATCATCATGGGCGACTTCAATGATCCGCCTGATAGCGAGTGCCTCTTTGCCGTGCTCGGGGCAGGACGGGTAGAGCCCCCCTTACGGGACGATCGGTTGTACAACCTCTTTTTCGACTACCCTGAAAACGGGGAGAAGGGCAGCTACAAGTACCAGGGGAAATGGGAAGTCATCGACCAGCTGATCGTGAACGGGGGGTTATTGATGGAGGGAAGCGGTACGCGGGTGAAAAACGGGGAGGCCATTATTTTCGATGCCGGATTTCTGCTTGAGGAGGATGAGAAGTATTACGGGAAGAAGCCTTTCCGGACCTATTTGGGACCTCGATACCACGGTGGGTTCAGCGATCACCTACCGGTTTACCTCGATTTAGTGGTTGATGAATAGCGAATCAGTTACCACGAATTACAGTGAGTCATACGAAATTCACCTGGATTTAGTGGTTGACGATTAGCCCTTTAACAGTCGTTTCCCAATTTTATGACAATAATCTTGGTATCTCTCGAGAATAAACCCTACATTTGTATGCGAAAATTAATGACAGTATAAACTATCTAACAAACTTGTAAACAATGAATCCACTGCTTATAAACTTAAATGGCTGGGAGATACCCATTATTGTTTTGGTTATCCTGATCCTCTTCGGGGGAAAGAAAATACCTGAATTCATGCGCGGGCTGGGGAAAGGAATCAACAGCTTCAAGAAAGGGTTACACGATATCGAAGAAGAGATCCAAGCTGACCCCACTGACAACAAACCATCGACGAGCAATAAGTAAGCGACCAGCTGCTCAAGGACGAGGATTACCAGCAGTTATCGCGAGACTCGACGAGCTATGAGTAGGCAGCCAGCTGCGCCGCGCACATATGCCCCCGTGTTCGTACTGACAGGCTCGAATTCAGCAGGGGCGAAACTCCTACCCGAATGTCCCGGCACAAGTCGGTTCCCATTCTTCTTAACAGGTTCGAATTCGACCTCGGAAGGGGTTAATTTCGTGTGTACACATTTATAGAGCTACGTTTTATGGCAGAGAAAGAAATGTCCTTTTGGGACCATCTGGAAGAGTTCCGATGGACACTGATCCGTATTATCATCGCGGTACTCGTCTTCTCTGTCGTGGGGTTTATTGTCATCCCCCATATCTTTGATAAAGTGATCCTTGCCCCGAGGTCGTCCGATTTCATCACCTACCGTTTTTTTGAAAAAGCGAGCGAGCTACTCCCCTTCCTACCCGACTTCTCTGCCGAGAAGTTCAACGTGGAGATACTGAACATCAACATGATCACGCAGTTCATGACCTACATCTCCACGTCGCTCGCATTTGGCTTGCTCTGCACCATCCCCTACATCCTGTTCGAAGTCTGGAAGTTTATAAGCCCCGCACTGTACGTGCACGAGGCCAAGGGGGTGAAGACCGCCTTCCTGTTTGGTGGGTTCATGTTCATCATCGGCTGCTTAGTAGGGTACTTTATCGTTTTCCCCCTGATCTTCCGCTTTCTGATCACGTTCCAGTTGAGCGAGTCGATTGACAACATGATCTCGCTCGACTCCTACATGAATAACTTCTTTACCCTCATCCTGGTGATGGGGCTGGTGTTTGAGCTCCCCCTGGTGTTCTGGTTACTCTCTAAGTTGGGGCTTATTTACCGCTCCTTCTTCCGCAAGTACCGCCGCCACGCGATCGTCGGCTCACTCATCGCCGCCGCGTTAATCACTCCGTCGGGCGACCCGTTCTCACTGATCATTGTGACTATACCCATCTACATCCTTTGGGAGATCAGCGCTTTTGTCGTGAAAAAAGACCCGCCAGAGGAGGAGGAAGAAGAAGAGTTACTTCCTGCTGTTACCGATTAAGCGACGATTGCGATTCATTGATTCAAGAATAGACTAACCAACTGTTAATCAGCAAACAACCACATATAACGAGCCATGGGCGATGACCGCCTTGGTGATTCATTGACAGCTGGTTAACAAGGCACTGCATCACCAATTTTCATTTTGCCTATTTTCATCGCACCGTTTCTCATCCCGCCAATTATTACCTCGCTACGATCACCTCAATTTCAACCAGCGCATTTCTCGGTAACGACTTGACGGCGAAGGCCGATCGGGCTGGAAAATCTCCCGTGAACTGCCGACCGTACACCTCGTTCATCTCTGCGAAGAGCGACATATCCTGCAGGAAGACAGTGGTCTTTACCACCTGCTGGAGGGTCGCTCCCGCCTCTGCCAACAACGCCTTTATATTGGTAAATATCTGCTCGGTCTGCTCTTTAACCCCACCAGCCACCAACTGACCGTTCGCGGGATCAATCGGCAACATACCCGACAAGAACAAGAAGCCGTTGGCCTCCACCGCCTGGCTGTAGGGCCCGATGGCCGCCGGCGCTTTTTGGGTTGAAATAATTTTCTTCATGTAATTCTCCTATTTTTTGTTTTTTGTTTCTGAATCCAACTTTCGTATATTTTACCATTGCTGTTTATTTTCAAGGCGAAGACCTTAGCTCGTTTTGCGGGGACATATCCTGCGAAGTTCGCGTGAAAAAAGAAAAGCTGTTTGAGTAACACATGGGCGAACTTTTGCGTTAAGCAAGACGAGCAGAAATGAACGTGTTCATATATGCCGTTGCGAGCAAAAG
>DUNG01000049.1 GCA_012839475.1 Petrimonas sp.
CAGCGACCTCTGTTATTTAGATGATGACTGCTATGAATTTGCAGGTTCGTTGCTCTACACTTACCCATTACTGTATATATTTCTTGATTATTGACATTACTCCTGCTAGAGCTGATCAGGTTTGACCTATTTTTAGTAAAGCAGCTAAATTGTTACCATGTATCCGGCTTGACCATCAACCCTCGGCGGCAAAGCAAAGAATGAAAACTATGAGTAAAATATTAGGGGGGGGGAAGAGGATCAAAAAACCCTGCTTTAAGCAGGAAAAGAGAGACCTCGTTCCAGAAGGTAATGTTTGGACAACACAAAGGAGGAGGTCTCTCAAGAATGAACGATCAGATTAAGTTTAACATGGCAGAGCTGGAACAGCTCCTATGGAAAGCTCTATTAAATATACTTCAACAGGCGTTGATAGAAATTCTTTCTACACTGGATATTTATTTGATGGCTAAAGAGGACAAGAACCGTTACGAATACAAGGAGAAGAAAGAAAACTGGTATTGATTTTTAGTTCTTTTCGGGGTAGTATAATAATGCATGCGCCTGTAGCTCAGGGGATAGAGCAGTGGACTTCTAATCCACTGGCCGGGGGTTCGAATCCTCCCAGGCGCACCATTTATTTTTGAAGTTAACCCACCAAAAAGCCTTATATATCAATGGTTTTTAGCATGAGCAGCAAACCTATAGGTAGTTTCTTAAATCCCCTAAACTCTAAACTAGCCCTAAAACTAGCCCATTACTAGCCCATTTCGCCCGATGCGACAATGTATTCCATTGGCCTCTCGACATTATAGTTATAGCTAAACACGCCTCGTTTTTAGCCCAATTCCTTAGCTAAAATAGCGTTAAAAACATCTCCGAGATTTTCACCAACACCTTTTTCAGCATGGCCATAGGTGTCAGTAGTAGTCGACGGCTTCAGGTGCCCTACACGTTTAGCAACATAGATGTCCGGAACTCCAGCAGCAAGAAGTAGTGTACAATGAGTATGCCGCAGCCCATGAAAAGTTATCGAAACGTTGATGCTACGGGCAAAAGATGTGAATTCTTTACTGACAGTATCATTCCGAAGGTAACCTCCATCGTTCTTAGCGAACACTAAATCATGGTCGGTATAGCTACCCCGGTAATGCTTTCTTCTTAACAACTGCTCCTGACGATGATGCTTGAGGAACTCCACATCTTTGAGCGACAAGTCAATATCTGATTTAACCTTGTTCTCTTTTGTCGGATTAATATGATGCGAACTTTTCCCATCATCTTCTTTGGTTCCGTAGTGCGAACTTTCAAATACCTTGATCTTCCTTCTTTCAAGATCGATGTTACCCCACTTCAAGGCAAGTAGTTCGCTAAGACGCATTCCGGTCATCGCGGCTAAATAGACAATGGGATAAAGCTGAACAACTTTGAACTTGTGTAAGGCTTTGGGTGAACGGATCTCTTTATCAGTAAAACCCAGCCGCTTCAACGTCTCGATAGTTTCCCGCTTGTTCTTGGTCGCATCATCAGCACCCCGCAGTGAATATAACATCTGCAGCTTTGACAGCAAATCTTCGAGCTCTGCCGCAGTTAGACAATTAACAACTGCTGTCCTGCTACTATTGCCTCCACGTGCCCTGGCTACAAGCCTGGCCGGGTTATGCGGGATAAGTGCTTTTTCATTAGCGGCATCCTCTAGGACATTATTTATCACAGCCAAATGCTTGTTCACAGTCCCGGGGTTCAACTTCCCGCCATCAAGCCTTTGCTCTTCACCAAGCTTGATTTCTTTGTACCTCGCGATGTGGTATGGCGATATGTCCTGCAACATAATGTGCCCCAAATAAGGAATGATGTGGTTTCTAGCCATACTAACATAACTCTCCCATGTTAACCTTTTTAGACTGCCATTACCGCGATTGGCCTCTAACCACATTTCCACGCACTCTCCGAAAGTTATCTTCGATATATCCAGATCAATCTTGCTGGGGATAGTATGCAATGTAAGGTTCTGGTTAAGCTCCGTAACAAAATAATGCATCTCATCGCGTGCTATCCTTTCTGACCCGTAAACATCTCGGTACTTTCTGTGCCGTTTTCCCCCACGGCGAGGCAGTTCTGCTGTAATGCGCCACTTCTTGCCTCTTTCAGGATCCACCGCCTGTTGACCAGTTCGCGTATCCTTTACAGGGCTATAGCTGCCCGTAACTATGCTCCTTTTACGGGCCATTAGTTATCTCTCCTTTCCGCCCTGTCGCCGAAAAGGTTATTTATCCTTTCTACTCTTGTTTTATCCTTTCCTGCCGCCTCTAGCAACTGCTGGTAAATCATATCATCCAGGAACCTCTCCGGAACACGGATGCAACCGTCTATATTTACGGAAGGGATAACACCATCGCGAATCATTTGGTATGCCTTTCCGCGGCTAATGCCCAATTTGGCCGTTACGTCTTTCACCTTAAGCAGTTTCACTGTAATTCACCTCCTGGTAAATTAAAATTATTTTGATACCCTTCCCAGGTATCGTTAGTTTGCATTTCGTAAGCAGCATGACAAAAAAGAAAGGAAAAAAACGACATTAGTAAAAGAGAGACGGGTGGCGTCTCAGGGAAGAACCGAGAACGGTACACTAAAAACTAAAATATCTCTTTAAAATACAACGCACCGTGCCAATGGTACGGTGCTTTTTAAAATCCATCCATTTCTAATAAACAGGCAGTGATTAACCGCCGTTCTGCAACGTGAAGTATTTTTGTAAACCGCGGTTAAATATATCTACTTCAGTTTTTATATTTCTAACCTACATCCTACACCCCATTACGGGCTTCGCTTTTTAATAGGGCATGGGGCAAAAAACAACAAAAGGAGAGGTGTTTACCTCTCCTTATTTTAGCTACGTAGTAAGGTACGCACGTACATTAAAAAAAAGCATACAGCTTCGCCTAGGATTTTACCTTGCCAGCTTACCTCACACGCACAGGGGGTGAGGCCTTTCGCTCTTTAAGTATGCAAGGCGAGGGATGCTAACGCACTCCCTTTTACCACCGGGCAGAAAGCCTGGCCAAACGGGCTAACACCGCAGCGAACACAAAGCCGCCACGCGCTTAAACTAATAGTTCACGTAAAACGTGAACCTGCTCGGAAAAATCCAAGCTATCCCCTAGCCAAACCCCGTATGATTGGCCACTGCAGTACCTTGGAGACCTGCAGCGGGGGGACTAGATAAGGTGCACTATCATAATAACATGATATAAATTGCATGTCAAACTGTTTTAAAAATTAAAAAAACAAACTCCTGCATCCCCAAAAATGGAGGCTAGTTGACAAAGTAAATGCAACCGGGCACCTAGTGAAGGGTTGCAATAACTCCTACAAACCAGACAGTTGCAGTTAGACCTACAAATGGGGTGACCTAGCCCCTCTCCCCCATGGGGGAGAGAAGTTGCATTTACTCATGCAAAAATCACTTGCAACTATTCAATCCAACTGAAAAAATAGTAATGCCAGCCTCAGCAGTCAATGAGATGGTGGTCATGACCATGGCAAAGAATAAGCATTTAGTAAATGAGGAAAGGAGCCAGATCGAGCATCTACTTAGAAACGGGAAATCGATCAAGGAAATAGCCCGGACCCTGGATAAAAGCACTTCTACCATATCCAGGGAGATCAAAAAAAGAGCGGTGCCGAGTGATAAATCAGCGGCGTACCGGGTCCGCAACCGGTGCGTCCACAGGAGGAGCTGTAAGAAAATACAACTTTGTGAAGATAAGCCTGATTGCACGAGGCGTTGCAGCACATGTAGCCATTGCAATTCGGTCTGCCCTGATTTTGTCGAGGAAATCTGCCTAAGGCTATCTTCCCCTCCCTATGTCTGCAATGGTTGCGTGGATGAGCGCAAATGTACGCTGAGAAAACAGTATTACCTTCACAGGCCAGCCCAAAAATCATACAAGGAACTGCTTGTTGGATCCCGGGCCGGCGCGAACATATCCGAAGAGGAACTTATCCGCCTGGATGGGTTTCTCAGCCCATTAATTCGCAAAGGCCAGTCCGTCCACCATATCTTTGCCACCAATCCCGATGAATTTACTTGCTGCGAAAAAACAATCTACCGCTATGTTAATGACTGCCTTCTGTCTGCCAGAAACATTGATATGCCAAGAGTATGCCGCCTCAAGCCCAGGAAGAGCAAGCCCAAAGAGTACAAGGTGGACAAGAAGTGCAGGACAGGCCGCACCTATGCTGATTACCTGAAGCATATGGCTGCAAACCCGGATACAGCTGTTGTGGAAATGGATACGGTCGAGGGGAATAAGGGCGGCAGTGTGCTTCTTACGCTTCATTTCAGAAGCTGCAGCTTCATGCTGGCTTTCCTGCGTGATCGTAATACGTCCCAGTCTGTAATAGAGGTTTTTCGGCGCCTCATCTCCACCCTGGG
>DUNG01000036.1 GCA_012839475.1 Petrimonas sp.
ACATAGTCTTTGAATTTTACGGTTTTATTTTTGGTGAAATACAAAACTAATAAAATTTTTAGACTATGTTTTTTTATTGGCTCAGACACACTTTTTGGAACAGTATCAAAAAATAAGAGCAGAAAAGAAACGCTTAATCAAGGAAAAAAAGATTAAGCCAGATAAGAAAAAAAGTGTGGATAAGTCGCATTATGGGAAGAATGTACCGTTTGAGGTGCCGGAAAGCTGGGAGTGGGTAAGTGGTTTTGATGTTTTCAAACCTATGACAAGCAAAAAACCAACTAATGGAACATTTACCTATATAGACATAAATGCTATTGATAATTCAAAGAATTGCATAGTTAACCCTAAAATTTTAGAGGCAACTAATGCACCAAGTAGAGCTTCCAGAGAGGTAAAATCTGGAGATACCCTATTTTCAATGGTAAGACCATATCTCATGAATATTGCTTACGTTGACAGTCAATATAAAAACAGTATCGCTTCGACTGGTTTTTTTGTTTGTAGACCAAACGAGTTACTTTTCCCCAAGTTTTTGTATTATTTAATGTTGTCGCCTTTTGTTGTTTATGGATTAAACTCTTTTATGAAGGGAGATAATTCTCCGTCAATAAATAATGACAACATTATCTCTTTTCAATATCCTCTTCCACCTCTATCAGAGCAGCACAGAATTATTGATAAGATAGAAAAGCTATTTGATTTAATTGACATTATTAATGAAAGTAATCTTTCATTAGAACAGCTTTTAGCTCAAGCAAAATCTAAAATCCTCGATTTAGCTATCCGTGGAAAGTTAGTTCCACAAGACCCAGAGGAAGAAACTGCTTCGATGCTCTTAAAGAAGATAAGAAAAGATGATAAAATAAAGAAGGTTTCTTCTGATACATCTCATTATCCGTTTGAAGTGCCTAGTAGCTGGCAGTGGTGTAGGTTCGGCGAAATAAATGATATTGCTCGTGGAGGTTCTCCAAGACCCATAAAAAACTTTTTGACAGATTCGAATGATGGTGTTAATTGGATAAAGATAGGTGATGCTGAAATAGGTGGGAAGTATATATATTCAACAAAGGAAAAAATCACAAAAGAAGGTGTTGGGTTTTCACGCTATGTTAATGTTGGTGATTTTCTTTTAACAAATTCAATGAGTTTTGGGCGTCCCTACATTTTAAAAACAGAAGGATGTATTCATGATGGTTGGTTAGTGATTAGTACTGACCAGAACTTATTAGATTCCGATTTTATGTACTACCTACTCAGCTCTGATTTCATGTACAATCAATTTAGTAACTCGGCTGTAGGTTCAACTGTAAAAAACTTAAAGATTGATTCTGTGAAACTCTTATTTTTTCCCCTACCTCCTTTTGCCGAACAAAAGCGTATTGTTTCTCAAATTGAAAAAATCTTTACAGAATTAGATGTAATAGAAGATTCATTGAAAGCGTAGAAATAAATTCTACGCTTTCAAATTTATACTACCACGTAACTATTCTATCAACAATGTCTTGCTGTTCTGTTGCAGTTCTGCGTAAGTAAATACGAGTGGTTTCAATGCTTTCGTGTCCCATCAAATCAGCTAATAATGCAATGTCATTGAACTTTTCGAGAAAGTTTTTTGCAAATCGATGCCGAAATGAATGTGGGTAAATAACGTTTTTATTCAGTCCATATTTCTCTGCAAAACATTTAAGTTGTTGGGCTATTCCTCTTGCTGAAATTCTATTACCAAAGCGATTTAGGAAAATATAACCAGATGATATTTCTTTTAGCTCAAGCCATTTAATTGCCTCTTCTCTAAGTTTTTTGGGAATATAAAGTCGCCTTACTTTACCACCTTTTGTGTACATATCTAAATAACCTATCTCAACATGTTCTACTTTAATTTGAAGCAGTTCACTAACACGAGCACCTGTTGCACCAAGAAACCAAACAACAAAATACCATTCAATATATCCATCTTTTTTAAGTCTTAATTTCAAGAACTTATAATCGGCGTTACTCACAACGTTTTCAAGAAAACTTTTCTGCTGAATCTTGATAAATTTTAGTTTTAATTTTTCCTTGTTTATAAATTCAAGATATTTGTTTAGTGCTTGTAGCCTCAAGTTTACTGTTTGTGGTTTAAAATGCTCTACTAAATATCCTTTATAAGCCAATAGGTTTTCTTTGTCAATCTTCTCATATTGAGCAGTAAAATAATTGACAGTCCATACATAAGACTTTACTGTACTTTCTGAAAGGTCATTCTTCTCTAGAAATTTTTGAAATTTTGTTACCATATTTTTTAGAATTTAAAAGTTTATGGCAACAATAACGATTGTATCAAATATTAGCCTTCAAGTTCTCTTGTATTTTATCTGTTCTTTGGAAAATTTCTTCAATTTTATTAACTATTCGTCGTTGTTCTGAAATTGGAGGTATAGGATATAAAAAAGAAGTAATATTGGAGTTGTTTATAGAAGGAGAATTATCACCTTTCATGAATAAATTTAAGCCATTTATTACATATTTAGATTGCATTAAGAAATATAAATACTTTGGAAACAACAGTTTGTTTGGTTTACAAACATAAAAACCTGTCGAAGCAATACATTTATCATATTGCTTATCGACATAAGCTATATTTTCAAGATATGGTCTTACCATTGAGAACAGAGTGTCACCCTCATTTATCAATCTACTAGCTCTACTTGGAGCATCAGCTACTCTTATTTTTTTGGCTTCTTTAATCACATGATTTTTATTGTCAATAGCCTCAATGTCAATGTATCTGAAGTAATCTCCTTCGGGCTTTTTATTTATCATTGAATTAAAGCATTGAGATCCATTAAGCCAAATCCAGTTACTTGGTATATCAAACGGATAATGAGATTTATAAGAAGTTGTTTTGTTAGATTTTTCCACTTTATTTGTTTTTTCTATCAACACAGAAGCGGGCTCATCATTTAGGTCTTGGGGAACCAACTTACCACGAATAGCAAGGTCTATAACCTTTGATTTTGTTTGTTTAACATCTTGTTCTATGGAAAACTTACTTTGTTCTATAATATCAATTAATGCGAACAATCGCTCAACTTCAGCAACTATCCTATTCTGTTCGGAAAATGGTGGCAAGGGAAACCAAGTATCCTCAATAATATTTCTTCCAACTCTTTGCTGTCCAACTGCACCAGAGAATTGAGAAATTCCATGATTAATAAAATACTCGGATTTTACAAAACAAAGAGTGTAATTTGCTATTGACGGTTCAAGTATTGGACGTAAAATATGAAGTTCCGTTGTTCCTGCTCCAAAACAATTTTCTAAATTATTTAGAATAACAGACTTCCTGTTTTCAAAGCAAGGAGTTATTTTTGCGATAGCTACATCACCTTCTTGAAAATGCGTGAATCCCTTTTTTACATCTTTCCATTTTTTAATTTCGGACTTATGTTCATTAGTGAATTCACCTGAAATTAGTTGCATAGGGATAAAAGAGACATCTGTATTATCGTCTAAATTATTCTTTGGGCTAATTTGAAAAATGTCTTTTATTTTCACCCACTCCCAATTTTTTGGTATCACAAACGGTACATTCTTCCCATAATGCGACTTATAGGAAGCGAAATTGTATATAATTATATGTTGTCAAGATAGAATACTAAGGAGTTCAGACTAATAACGCTATTTGTGAGCATTCAAGGCTTATTGGATAACTCCCGATTACATTTATATTGTTTGGGTTTGAAAACCTTTACAGTCACTAAGAGATGAGTTTTGTTCATTTTCTGGAAATAACTCATCGAAATGGAGTATTTGCCCTAAGGAATAACCTAAGATGTACTTGTAGAAGATAAACGTAATTTTATCGGGAGGTTCCTAAAACGAAAAGTGGTGCAGAAAGGGTGCAGAAAGGGTGCAGAAAATGAAGCAAGAAATGAAGCAAGAAATGAAGCAGAAGAAGTAATAACAACAAGGCAGCTACAAGTTCTAGAACTTATAAAAAAGAATAATAAAATTTCAAGAGAGAGAATATCTAAGTTATTAAAGGTGAGCGAGTCATTTATATATCGAGATATAGAAAAGCTCAAGAATATCGGGAAACTAGAGCGAAAAGGCTCTACGAAAAGCGGATATTGGGAAATAAAATAAGCTGCAAAGTACAAAAAAGTAAACCTATAAGTTGACCCTATGAAAATATGTCCTATCTTTGGGGTGGATATTTTTGATAGTGCCAGTTTTGAAATCATGTTACATGAACGGGCAGTCTGATTCCCATTTTTTGAAACAATTTGTAAAATAGAAAGCGCTCTTCAGATAAGCATCATTGAAACAAACATCTATCCGGATTAGAGAAGAATGTCAACAAAATATAAAGGATTTAAAAAATAAATCGTATACTCGCGTTTACATATTTTATCATTTCATGGAATAGATTCTATTTCAGACGTTTTACATTACTTGGACAGGTGCAAAACCATCCGGTAAACAGGACAATTTATTAATACAAATTGATTTAAATTCAATTACTACTATTACCTTATTATGATGAACATACAAACAAACTTATCAAAACAAGGCTGGGAGCGTGTAATTAAGAACAAGCTGACGCTGTTTTTCGCTCTCTGCGTAACGCTGGCAAGCGTTTTTTCTTGCAAGACCGATCTGGATGAACCCATTGACCCGAACAACGGTAAGATTGATCCGGACAAAGACAAGACCGAACTTGTTGTTTCTGCTACGATCGCGGATTGGGCATCGGTCAAGACCATGCCCGATGGAACGGGAGGAGTTGAAGGTCAAAGTTTTACTCCCAAGTGGGAGAAGGGGGACAAGATTATCGGTTATTATAACAATGGCACCGTCGATATCCAGATGACCTATGAAGTGGATGAGGTTGCAGACAACGGTACCGCCAGTTTAAAGAAAGTAGGTGCGTTTAAAGAACCCAAGGATGGGGAAACCGCGTATTTTGTCTATGCTGATGGATGTCAGGCATCCTCGATTACAAACGGGAAACTACAGGTAAACATACAGAACCAGTCCAAGCGGACCCTGCCGGTGCTGATGAGTGCTTCCGGGAAAGCCTCCGCCGGAAAGATGACCCTTTCATTCAGTAGTAAGATGGCCGTCCTCGGGATTAAAAAACCCTCGTTGGACGGTTCGCACGGCATGAAGATTTCGCGATTGACCGTCAGTGGCAGCGGTCTGGTGGTCGAAGGCTCGTTTGATCTGAAAGCCGGTACCTTTACACCGGGAACCGAACCCTCCTACATCAACGTGGCATGCGATCAAGAAGCTGGTAGCGAGGAGATGATCTTTGTCTCGATCTTCCCGGGGGGCGCCACGGATCTCGAGTTGACCATCACCCCACAAGAAGCGTTTGTCTACTCGTTGTCCTGCGAATCCCTGACTCCCCGTGCAAACCATCTCTATTATTTCAACGCGCCCGTTTTCACCAGGAGTGTCGGGTATATTGCCATTGACTGGGAGAAGGATGTAAGTTCTCATAAATTCGATATTACTTCCGGCGATATCGAAATTGATTTCAAAGAGAATGTTCCGCCCCTTAAAAAGAATGATGTGCTCATCGTCCCGGACCAATCCGGGGAGTATCACATCCGGCTCGTTTCGTCCGCTGTCCAAACGAAAAGCGGTGGCACCTTGTCGTTAAAAACCTCGGAGGGTAAGATGGGGCACCTGTTCAAGAACTGTAAATTTACCCTCTCCACGGAATCGGGGGTAACGACCCGATCTCCGTTCAATCCTATCTACACGCCGAGTCGGGTGGAAATATTCAACGGGGAAAGATATATTCCCGTGTACGACATGACGAGAGCATCCGGAGAGATGTCCCAGGAACTGTTCAAGTGGGAGAAGAATATGGATGGTGCCGAATTGTGGGAACAAGGTCCCTTAAACATGACTTGGGAACAATGCAATTTTGACGTGGGACTTAAGGGCACTTTTGAATTCGATTTCGGAGAGGTGCCGTGGGAAGATGCCGGCATGGGTGATCTGGAGCGTTTAAGCATATACCTTGAAGGTGGGTTCGACATGAACCTGGCGCTAAACATTACAGCTACTGCAGGCGCGGAGATCAGCAAGGAGTTCACACTCGTGGAAGAGATCGTAAAGACGAGGTTTACCTTCATGGTGGGGACTGTTCCCGTGTACGTGTCAGTTTCATCCGATTTGATGGCAGAATTGAGCGCAGAAGCAGAGGGTGAGGTGTCGGTTTCAGGCGGTGTCAGTGCCGGGATGGCGGCTAAGTTTGGTGTTGAATGGGACCATCAGGCCGGCGGAAAACCCATCTACGAAGTAGAAAAGAAATTGGAACTTATTTACCCCACGGTTGATGCACACGCCCATTTGGAGGGAGGAATCTATACCTACCCCTCCATAGAGATAGGACTCTACAGCGTTCTCTGCCCAACCATCAACCCCAAGCCCTACGTGAAAGCTGCTGCGGATGCACGTTTAGTTGAACAACGCTATTTCGGGTGGAATGCCGGACTCTCTACCGGTATTGATCTGGAGCTTGCCCTTAACCTGGATCTTTTCTTCACTGAGAAGAAATTGGTAGAAATTGACCCGATTAATCTATTTGATCTGCCTATAGTAGCTCTCCCGGAGGCATTGACTCTAACCACTGAGACGCCCACCCTGATGCAGACCGGCGAACAGAAAGTTATAAAATACCACGCTACCCATAAGAATCACCTCACCGGCACCACTTACAATGGGTCGCACTTGCTGGTTCATTTCGAGGCGGAAGGAGGCACGCTGGACAAAGAGTATGCCTATACCGATGACGAGGGTAATGTGGAGGTAACCTTTACACTTACCAGCACGGATGAAGGCAATGTCAAGGCAGAGATCGTGCTTGGAGATGAGGAAGAGGACCCGGTTGAGGCTGAGCTATGGGAGGCGGAAATCATCAACTTCCGCTTGACCGCCACTCCTACGTCACAGATTGTCGGTGAGGATGGCAAAGCACCGATTACCTTCAAACTCGAAATGTACTCCTCGTTAACCGGGGAGTGGTCTCCCGTACAAGGTAAAACCCTCACGTTCACGGCGGTCGGCGGCAGTTGCCCGGCCTCCGGCGTAACCGCCCCGGACGGCACGGTGGATATTACCTTCACGGCAGAAGAAAATTTCACCGAAGGCAGCGTGACGGCAGAATTTAAGACCAACGTGCCGATCGTGTGGGGTGGTTCCGTCAAAGCTGAAATAACCGCGGAGGAGGACGACAGCAACGAAGGTCAACTGAAAAAGGCAAAAAGACTGGGAGAAAACGTGGTTCGTATCGGGGAAGAAGTTGTTGAGATTATAGAAGATGAAAGAGACTATGTGAGTATTGCGAAAAGTGGCGAATCTTATACTGTAGATTGGACCAAGGGAATGTACCCAGAAGATTATCCCAATGGGATCACGATCTCTTATGGAGTTATATTAGGTTTAACTGAAAGTATGCTGGGCCAGATGATTGAGACAAATAGCCTGGCGTGGAGCAACCTTTATATTGTTTTTGTACATTTCGCAAATACAGAAGCAGGATTTGAAAACCAGGCACCCATTGAGTTTTCTAGTAGTAATATTGTGAACGGTGCGATTCGGTGCTCAAGGAATTCGAGTACTCAGACTCAGTTCACAAGGAGTTCGGGCAGTGACTATTACACCATACAGATTTATCTCAAGCGAGATGACGGCTTGGAGATGTGGGCCAATCTAAAAACGACAAGCTCCAATACTTAACGAAGGAGCCTTTATCCAATATGTAGTTGCTTTAAAGCTCATAACATTGCACTTTGTAGAATCGTAAAAAGATTGCGCGTTGGAAGCTCTCAGAAATGGAGAAAATGGTGAGAAAGAACCCCCGCATTGAGGTGGTGGATGCCCTTCGTGGGTTCGCGGTGATGGCCATTATCCTGGTGCATAACCTGGAGCATTTCATATTCCCGGTCTACCCGACAGATTCCCCGGGTTGGTTGAATGCCTTGGACCAAGGGGTATTTAACGCCGTGTTCACCCTTTTCGCGGGAAAGGCATACGCGATCTTCGCCTTGCTGTTCGGTTTCACCTTTTATATTCAGAGCGACAACCAGAAAAGACGAGGCAAGGATTTCGGGTACCGTTTCCTGTGGCGTTTGGTTCTGTTGGCGGGCTTTGCCACGCTGAATGCGGCCTTCTTCCCGGCCGGGGACGTGCTGCTGCTGTTCGTGGTGGTGGGTCTCGTACTGTTCCTCACCCGCAACTGGAGCGACAAGGCTATCCTGATAACCTCGATCATATTCTTGTTGCAACCCGTGGAGTGGTACCACTACATTGCCAACCTGATAAACCCGGCGCACCAGTTGCCCGATTTGAAGGTAAGCGAGATGTACGCTGAAGTGGCGGAGTATACGAAAGCCGGGAACCTCGGGCCGTTTCTTTGGGTAAATATCACCTTGGGACAAAAAGCCAGCTTGCTGTGGGCTGTCAACGCCGGACGCTTCGTCCAGACCATGGGGTTGTTCCTACTGGGTTTCTACATCGGCAGGAAACAGCTGTTTGTCTCGTCGAAAAACAATTTGCGCTCGTGGGTAAAGATACTCATCGTTTCGGCCATCGCGTTTGCCCCGTTATACACGCTCAAGGAGCTTATCATGCAAAACAGTACCATCATACAACAAACGGTGGGAACGGTGTTCGACATGTGGCAGAAACTGGCGTTCACGCTGGTGCTGATCGCCACCTTCGTGCTCCTTTACCAAAGCGAAAAATTCCGCGGGATAGTGGGAAGCCTGCGCTTTTACGGCAAAATGAGCCTGACAAATTACATCACCCAATCAATCATCGGAACTATTATCTATTTTCCTTTCGGGCTCTACCTTGCTCCCCACTGCGGATACACCATTAGCCTCTTTATCGGCATATTCACCTTCCTGCTGCAGGTACAGTTTTGCAAGTGGTGGCTAAGCAAGCACAAAAGAGGCCCTTTAGAGCAGATCTGGTATAAATGGACCTGGATAGGTGCAAAAAGATAGGTGATAAAAGGTAACAAAAGAGGCTGTCCCAGCAGTGGAGACAGCCTCTTTTTAATGAATGGTTATGAAACCCGTTTCAGGTTAGCATGTACACCCGTTTACCTGTATCTATAGACGGCCACGGTATACCCTTTGCTCTCCATGGGTTAGCATGTACACTCGTTTACCTGTATCCCGGGTTTTGGTAGGCATCCTTTTCGGCATCGGGCATTTCCATACCATCAATCTGCCCCTGGGGAATGGGACGCAGGTAGTGATACGGCTTAATCTCGCGGTTAAAGGTTACCACGTTATGGTCACCTTTTGTGCTCGAGGCTATTTTATAGGTAGAAGCCACTTCCGTCCATTTCTGAGTACGGACAAGATCGTACCAGCGAGAGCCCTCACCATAATATTCGCGCGAGCTTTCAGCTAACAGGTAGTCAATGTCGATTTCCAGGGGTGTAGCATCCATCATCTCCTGGCTATAATCATCATCTCGCTCGACGTTATTGAACCGGTCGAAACTCCATTTACCTGCCCTCGCCCGGATAACGTTGATAAGCTCCCGAGCGCTTTTACCCGGCTTTACCGTGGCACCTTTTACCGCGGCTTCCGCGGCGATAAAATAGAACTCAGAAAACTTGGCGATATTGAACGGGCGTGTAATTCCAGCATTGGGCTGTCCTAAACCATCCCCGCTATCAGTCCGATAAGTACTCAATTTCCAGGTTCCCGGGTACACGACACGGCTTATATCATCCAGGGAAATTACAAAATCGGCCCTGCCAGGTAAAATACCACCACCCACGTTGCTTGGTCCCGGACCTTCAGGATAGTCAATGGGGGTACTTGGATTTTCCGGTAAGAAGGTTAGGATTGGATCACCGGGATAGACCTTCATGCCGTTCGCACCGTAATAAAACTCAGTTTTATCTCCAGCCTTGGGCCAGTTACCCCGGTAAACCAAGGTAAATGAGGCATCAAAACGTGAATCTTCGGTTTTATTGACAAATATATTTTCAAATACATCGACCGTCGGTGCCATACGGGTCCACGGACGCCCTAAATCTTGAGTTGCATCACGCAGAACCGTACTGGCAGGACTATTGAGCTCAGGATTTTTATGACTCCTAATTTCAGGGTAGTTCCAGGTCATCATCCAACAGGCGAAATTATCGGCGCCACCACCACTTCCGTAGGTAAGGCTTGCCCCATTGTATTTCTCACTGGATTGGGTGTGGTCTGCATAAAACATCATCTCTTTGTTGCGCTCATTGCCTCCCACATGCAATTCGTAGAAAGTGGGCATTAAGCCATATGGGCCCGGATCATCAATCGCGGTGGTAGCGATATCATATGCCTGCTGAAAATACCATTGCGCGTTCTTCCCATCGGGATCGGTCCTGGGTGCTTCCGGGTAAGTAGGGATACCGTTCGGATTCTCAAGCCACCAAGCGTAGGTCAGGTAGGCCTTTGCAAGGAACAGACGAGCCACGTTCTTGGTGACCGTACCCGTTAAACGCCCCACGGCTGGCAAATCCTGCACCGCAATAATCAGATCAGGGAAAATAGCCCTTGTATAGACTTCGGGAACCGTATTTCGTACCGAAGTTCTGGCCGTTGAGGTGTTGAATTTCAACTCACCGGCACCAAGATCTAACGGCACACCCCCAAATGTCTGCACCAACATGAAATAGTCGAAAGCACGAAAGAAACGTGCCTCCGCGATCAACGAGGGATCAAGTCCCACTTCCGAGGCATTTTCGATGATTCCGGAAGCCGTATTGATCGCAGGGAATGCTTGACCCCATAGCGTTCCGGTGCCCCCGGTAGCGGTAGAGGTGATATTTCCCTGCCCGCTAATATCCATCACCTTGAAGTTCCCGTCGGCACTTTGGGCATAAGTTGCCTCATCGGTTCCGGTAGTACCCGAGTTATAGAAATAGGCATTGCCGTATATATACCTAAGGTGTGCATACAGAGAGGTGAGGCCACCGTTTACGCCCTTTTCAGTTTTAAAATATCCAGGCTCGAGAATGCTGCGCGGTTCTTCTTCCAAAATATTTGAACAGTTGGTCAAGAACAGGGCTAGCAGAAATATTCCAATAATTCTTGTTATAGTATATTGTTTCATAATACCCTTTTTTTAAAATGATAAATTAACTCCGAAAATAAAGTTCCGGGTTGAAGGAGAGTTAAATCCAACGGTAAGTATACGGCTGTTGTAGCCACCCGTTGCAACGTTTTGGTTACCCCGTGAGTTCGTTTCCGGATCAAGCCCCATCTCTTTGTTAAATTCGGAGAAGAGCACAAATGGATTCTGCACGGTAAAATAGGCGCGCAAATTAACATCAGCATCTTTTAACAAGCTGTGGTTAAAATTGTATCCAAGCGTGATATTCCGAACTTTAAGGTACGAACCATTAAAATAAGCCATGGTGCTTAAATATTTCGGGTTGTCTCCACTGATCACCCCACCGGGATAAGGATACTTGGCACCTGTATTCTGTGGGGTCCAGTAGTCGACCTTGATATTGCCCCTTCGACCGGACATCAGGTTAAGGTAGCTGCTAGGCCCATTTAACGTGCTGACCAGTATACCACCACTTTGGAAACCGCCAATCAAGCTCAAGTCAAAACCTTGATAAGCTACCCTGGTACTGAAGCCTCCCTGGAAGTCAGGATCCACCTCTAAGATCTGCCTGTCATCGGGACCAATCTGCCTGGTCGGCGTACCATCGGCGTTGTAATCACCGGTATATTTCACCTTGATCATCCCCACGTTTCCTCCCGGTTCCAAGATATCCAGATAGGGATCGCCTTCCTGCCACAAGCCAACTTTCTCGTAATCATATATCGAGTTGATACTGTAGCCAACAAACCAGGCGTTACCCTCATCCCTCTCTTGTCCTGAAGCCAAGGACACCAGTTTGTTTTTATTGGAATAGACGTTGATGCCGGCATCCCATGTCCAGCCATTGACATTATCCAAGATGGTACCGTTAAGCGAAAGTTCAATACCCTTGTTCTGGGTCTCACCAATATTCGCCGTGTAGCTGCTTACACCCGATGTGGTCGGTAAATTTAGACCCAACAAGATGTCTTTCGTATCGGTAACGTAGTATTCAATGGTACCCGTGAGTCGCCTCTTAAAGAAAGAGAAATCGATCCCGTAGTTCCACGTTTGGGAGTATTCCCATCCCAGGTTCGGGTTAGGCAACTGTGTAACGTAGTAACCGGTAGCGTAGGTAGCATCGCCAAAGTTATAATGCCTGGAGCTCAAGCGACCAAGCGTGCTATAAGCACCTACCGCCTGGTTGGATGTTTGCCCGTAACCCACCCTGATCTTCAGCATATCCATAACATCTTTCGCATCTTGCATGAATGATTCATTCATCAAATTCCACCCAACCGAAACAGCCGGGTAGGTATGCCACTTATGCCCTTCGGCAAGCCTTGAAGAAGCATCTGAACGAACAGTGGCGGTAAGCATGTACTTGTTGTCATATTCATACATGACACGCCCCATATAGGAGATTAAACCGGTTTGGATATAACCACCGCCCGATGGATTCGTCGCGGTTATTTCGCCAAGGGATTGACTCAGGCTATAATATTGGAAAGCCTCTGATGGAATACCTTTTGCATTGGTACCGGAATTGAAGCTGGTACTCTGCTCTGCTGAATAGAGCGCTACCGCGTTTACCCGATGTAAATCCGCGAATATGCGGTCGTATGAAAGCAGGTTCTCAATCGTCCAGTGATAGGTGTGGAAGTTGCTTATTGAAGCCGTGGACTCGGTGGCTGGATTGCTGCTATTGATCCCTTCGGCGGTATAATTACCATTGTTTGATTGAATGAAATCAAAACCCAGGGTAGCTTTATATTTCAACCCCTCGATCTTCGGGATTTTCACCTCTCCAAAGACGGAGTTATAGGTGGCAAAACCCCTGTTATGTCCCACCCATTTGTCGGCCAAGCCTTCAATCACGTCTCTGGTAAGTACAAACTGATCGTCTAACGGCAGTCTGACAATTCGCTTGAGCGTTCCGTCATCATTATAGGGATCCGCGATAGGAGACATACATAAAATACCATACAGTCCCACCTGATTGCCCTCGGTGAAACTATAGTTGCTGTTTGAATTGAATCCGACACGGAAGTATTTCCCAACTTCTTGCTCAATGGAGCTTCGCAAGCTATACCTTGTAAACTTATTGGTAGGAATCACTCCCTGATCTTGCAGGAATCCAAGTCCAAAACTGTAGTTACCCGTTGAGGTTCCCCCGGAAAGACCAATATCATGACTGGACTGGTATCCATTTCTGAAGAACAGATCTTGCCAATCGATATTTACATCATCAAATTCATCGGGCCCATTGGTGTACTGACCTCTCTCTTTACGTAGTGCAACGAATTCAGGCCCATCCATCATTGGGAAAGGGGCAAAAATAGTGTTGAAGCCGTGACGACCGTTATAGCTTACCCTCGCTTTTTGCCCTTTCTCTCCCTTATGGGTGGTAATTAAAATCACACCATTGGCACCTCTAGAACCATAAATCGCGGTTGCCGAAGCATCCTTCAGGATATCAAGGCTCTTGATATCGTTATTGTTAATCTCACTGAGGTTACCCACGAACGGGATTCCATCAAGCACGACCAGCGGATCGTTACTGGCCGTAAGGGAGCGGGTCCCACGAACACGAATCTGCATGGTGGAACCAGGACGTGATGAGGTTTGCGATAACTCAACCCCGGGGATACGCCCCTGGATGGCTTGCGTGAAGTTGGCTGCCGGTATGTCGCGTATATCATCACCAGACATAGAGGCTACCGAGCCGGTTACCGCTTCCCTTCGCTGGGTACCATAGCCTACAACCACGATCTCCTCGAGCATCTCGGTAGATTCAGTTAAAACGATCTCAAGGAATGATTGACCGGCGACAGCAATTTCCTGTGAATCGAAACCTATGTACGAAACAACCAGCACCGCGTTTGATGGAACATTTAACTCGAAACGCCCCTCAATATCGGTGACGGTACCATTCGTAGTCCCTTTTTCGACCACGTTTACACCGATTAAGGGTTCACCGCTTGCCTCCACGATAGTCCCCCTAACCGCTATGTTTTGCGAAAAAACACAGAGTGGGATCATCATAAGAAGCAATAACCCCAATTTTCTAAAAAAAATTAAACTTTTCATTAGCAGATGATTTTTTGTTAATAACTACATTCTCTCTGTAAATCTTATTTTTTTGCAAAAAATTTTAACAAATTTATCCTTTACCCCTGCGGCATCCAAGCGGCAAAACATGTTATAAAACATGTTGTCGCTTTAATTAACATTTTTTCTCAACACCTTACTTAAATATCAGCTGCGCGAACTGGTGCAAAGATCTTCTCCAGGTGAGCCATTCATGTGACGTTCCCGGGGACTCGTAATAGATGTGTTCCACGCCCATTTTCTCGAACTCCTTATGAACAGAGTTGACCGTTCGATACATGCCTTCGGGTTCGTCGGTACCGATGCTTAAATAGAGCACTTTCACCTTTTTATTGAACTCGTCAACATTGGCCCAAACCCCATCGTATAACTCCTCATAATTGGCGTTGGGCTGAACAAAGGCCGCCCCGCTAAACCCACCGATGTAAGCAAACATATCGAGGTTGGTAAGCGTGGTATGAAAGGCCTGAAAGCCACCCATCGACAGGCCGGTCATAGCCCTGTTATCCCTGTCGGGGATCGTTCGGAACTCCCGGTCAATAAAGGGAATCAGGTCTTTTATCACCACATCGGAAAAGGCACTGAACATGGCTCCCCGAGAGAAAGGGGCGCCCCCACCGGTTTGTTGAGCCGGGACGACGGCACTGCCATTATCCATAACAACCAACATCTCCTTGGCCTGACCCTCGGCAATCAAATTATCGAGAATCAGATCCATTTTTCCCTGATTGGGCCAACCGGTTTCATCTTCGCCGCCACCATGCTGGAGATACATTACCGGGTAGCGTTGTTGCAGATTGACATCATACCCAGGAGGCGTGTAGACGAACGCCCTGCGCCACGCCTGAGTGACCGATGAATAGTACCTGACCTGCTGGATTTTCCCGTGTGGAACATCCTTGATCGTGTAATAATCCCCACCCGACCTCTCGGGAATTTCTATGCCACTCGCCATGCGACCCATACCGAAGAACGCCTGGCTCGCGGGGTCACAAACGGATATCCCATCAAGCACCAGTGAATAGTAATGGAACCCTTCCACGATTGGATCGGTGATCACCTCCCAAACTCCTTCGCTGTTTTTTTGCATGTCGTACTTCTTGCCCAGATCAACCTGAATCTGTTTGGCCTCGGGCGCGTTGACTTGAAAAATCACACGGTTATCCCTCAAGATACGGGGGTAATTGGCTCCCTGAACGTTGGTTGAAGCCGGCACCCCACGCATCTGACGTGCACCCGGGCCACCGAAACCCCGGGGGGTGGCAGCAGCAGATTCGGGTGGAATATTGGTGTACTTCTCTATCAACTCCGGGGTCACCGGTTTGAATAGCAGTTGGGCCAAGTTGTACAGTCCCTCTTTCCAAACATTAAAGTCGTGGCCTCCACCCGGGACCACCCGGTAAATATGCTCGATATTATTCTCGACCAGGTAGTCATGGGTCCGTTTGCTGAAGGAGATCAACCCATCTTGATCACCACAGGAGATCCAAAGCAGCTTGAGCTTACTTTTCGCCTCCCCCGGATTTGGGATTAACTCTTGCGGTGCTTTGGTATTGGGTGCAGATGAAAATCCACCTACCCAGGCAAACAGGTCGAGGTTGCCCAACCCAAAATTCAGGGACTGTCCTCCACCCATCGATAATCCCGCGATGGCTCTACTTTCACGGTTGCCCAAAACCGGGTAATTTTTTTCAATAAAGGGGATCAGGTCATCGATCAGGTCCCTTTCAAAGTCGGCGAACGCCTGAACCTTATCCGGATCCATGATGTTTCCCACGGCACGATCGTCTTTCATCGCCCTCCCGTTTGGCATGACCACGATCATATCCTCAATCTTTTTGTCCGCGTAGAGGTTGTCGAGGATAACGTGCGGCTGGCCACCCCTTAACCACTCTTTTTCATCACCGCCTATACCATGCAGCAGATACAACACGGGATACTTTTTGGCCGTCGAGAAACCGGGTGGCGTGTAAATCAGCGCCTTTCTGGTCGTACCAACCGTCTTAGACTGGTACTGGATGGTATCGATTTTACCCTTTGCGATACCTTGGCGCGGCGTGTCGAATTGGACGTTTCCACCTTGCGCCGACAAGTTCAAACTAAGAAACATTAATCCTACGGAGAAGATTAATTTCACTAACCCTCTTTTCATGCTTATCATTTATTAAACGTTAATTATTTTGCCCACTCCTTCCCTTCAGGAGAACGCCTCCAGCGGAAATAGTCATCCATGACCCTTAATGCAGCCTCATCGGGTACGTCACCCAAATACGCGTCAGGTCCCAAGTACATCACCACGGGGTTCTCCCTGCTATAGGCTGGCCATTCCGGCACGCCCTCACCATTTGGATGTCCATACTTGGCGAAGTTGGTCCAATAGGTACCCATCGTCTCCGAAATAGCCAGATCGGATTCAGAAACCCTTTCACTATTTGGATCGAGGTTCATGAAAACGTAAGGGACGTCAACCCCATGTGGTGTTCCGTGATCAAATATAGGAGAATCTTCCGGCCGCTCCGGATGTTGGTCGAAATAGTATAAATATACCTCAGACTGCCCCGTGGTGGATTGAAGTTCAGCCCAGGCCCAGGTATGCCACCCGAATGCCGCGTCGCGCATCAAGTTACGTGCCGACCGCGGGACACTGGTTTCACCAACCGGGTAAGCAGCTAACAGATCATCGGCGTGCGGACCAAACCTGTTCTTCACCCCCTCCACGTACTCTTCGGGTGTCCGACCCAGGGGGAAGCTCAAACCCTCATCTGAATTGTACCCTATCAGCACAGGCACATCGTTGTAATTACCCGCTTCATACAAGAGGTACTGATCGTCAGGGATCACGTAGCCATCCACGATGGGCCAGGCACCGCCCATCCCCATACCGAGGGGAAGGTCATCAGCCTCGATTTCACGCAGCTCGGCTATCGATGAAACCCCGGCCCTTTCCAAGTAGGCGACCCCTTCCTGTTCTGCCTGCTTCAGGTCCTTCATATTTTCACCGGGATAGGTGGTGGGTCGAGTGGGGCCAAACGAGCCGCCGCTTTGCGAAATCGCACCATGGAACAACCCTTTCGCTAAAGGCGAGGCGCACAACATGCTCACCGAAATACCACCGGCCGACTCACCGAAAATGGTGACTTTCTCCGGGTCTCCACCGAATGCTGCAATGTTGTTTTTTATCCAGGCCAAACCGGCGATCTGGTCGAGCAGCCCATAGTTCCCCGAAACATTTTCGGGATTCTCGGCACTCAACTCGGGATGTGCCAAAAAGCCCAGTTGCCCAACACGGTAAGCTATACTCACCAACACGACCCCCTTACGCGCGAGCTGCTCGCCATCGTGGGTGGGATCGGACGTGGAACCAAAACTGAATCCCCCGCCATAAATCCAGACTAAGACGGGCAGTTTCTCGTTGGCGGACTTTGCCGGGGTCCAAACATTCAGGTAGAGACAATCTTCACTTTTCCCCGACACCGGATTTCCCGGCTGCATCGCTGCAGGGGCATATTCGGTTGTCTGTTTAACGCCTTCCCAGGGCACAACCGGCTGTGGCGCCTTCCATCGCAGATCGCCAACAGGCGGTGCCGCGAAGGGAATTCCCTTGTATATGGTTACATCTTTCGTAACTACACCTTGAATAATACCGCCATCCACTTTCACCTGACCGTCGGGAAGTTTAGTACAAGAAAAAACCGCGATGGCCAAAATCGTAAACAACAGATACCTTGAAAATTTCATCATAGCCTTTATTTTTATCGTTTATTTTTTCCAGAGATTGGGTAAAAACCTATAATATAGCAGGTGTCGCCATGTTGCCCAATCATGGGCGCCATGACCGCCTACATAATACTCGTGCTCGATGTTGTGGTTATTCAACGCGTCGACCAAAGCCTGGACCCGCTGGTTGAAGAAGCCTTGGGCTTCATGCGTGCCCTGCCCGACGAAAAGGTAATCGACCTTGCTATTCACATCCGGATCATTTAAAAAATCCTTGAGCGATGTCTCAGCATTGGGATCACCGGCACTTAAAATACCAAAATTGGCGAAAAGATCGAGTGAGCGGAAGCCGATAAACATGCTGTGCCTCCCTCCCATCGACAGACCGGAAATAGCCCTTCCCTTTGGATTTGCAATGGTGCTGTAACTATCGTCGATCAATGGGATCACATGCTCCCGAAGCTCTCTCTCCATGATGTCAAAAGTCAGCTCCGTGTGTTGCGGGTGATTCCGGTGAATCACCTGGTTATTGGGAATGGCAATGAGCATGGGTTCAGCCTTGCCTTCGGCCAGTAGGTTATCCAAAATAAGGTTCGCCCGTCCGTCGTAAATCCAGTTGGAGGGCAACTCGCCGCTCCCACCCAACAGGTACAATACCGGGTACTGTTTCTTCGGGTCATATCCAGGGGGCGTGTACACGTACAGTTCCCGCTCCCCGTTGGTAACATCAGAGTGGTAAATGTGACGGGTTACATTTCCATGCGGAACGTTTTTCGCGTCATAGTAAGCCGGCCCATCCCCATGTACAATCAGTTGACTATAAGGGGGCATAGCCGTAAACGCCGCGCAGGTATTGCTTGGATCGGCTATCTGCATACCATCCACGTTAAAGTGGTAGGCATACATATCGGGCCTGAGCGGACCTATCGTTAACGTCCATATCCCATCTTCACCTTTCGTAAATGGGATGGGGCGGTTTCCCTCACCCAGGGCGGTAAGGATAGAGCCCGAGGGCAATGTCACCGCTTGGGCATGGGGAGCCCTTAACCGAAAGGTTACCGTTCCGTCGTCGTGCACCTCGGGTGAATTCAGCGGAGCACTAAAAGGAATAAGACCTTCGGTGTCTTTCTGTGGATTATAGTCGAGATTAACATTTGCTTGCTGACCAAACAGTGAGATCGCGACTAACAAAAAAATAGATAGGAGTATGTTTCTTCTCATAATTAAAACTGTTTTATTATTTAAACACCCTCGATGCGAAGTCATGCAGCGATTTTCTCCAAACCTGCCACTCATGACCTCCCGGGAAGGTATTTGATTCAACCTTCAACCCATTTTCTCTCATGGTGGCGATGGCGGCTTTTGTAAACTCCACCCTCTCATCACCCTCACCACAGGAGATGTAAAATAAATTTAGCTTTTCATTGAACTCGCCGGATCGTGATAGAAGACCGGGGATCTCTTTCTCGGCATCAAAACCCGCACCTCCGGCACTTCTTATCCCTCCAAAGATCCCGGAGCTAAAGACACCCACCGCGCTGAAATAGTCCAGGCTTTCCAAGCCGACATAAAATGATTGCCCGCCACCCATTGACAAGCCACAAATCGCGCGGTTTTCGGCATTGGCCTTTGTCCTGTAGTTCTTATCGATAAACGGTACAATGTTTTGTGTCATTTCCTTTTTAAAGCCGGCCATCCCTTCGCTGCTATATCCGCCACCCCCGGCACGGATATTCCCGTTGGCAATCACGACGATCATTGGCACAGCCTGCTTTTCGGCTATCAGGTTATCGAGGATGATATCGGTTTTGCCTTGAACAACCCAGCCGGTCTCATCTTCGCCTCCTCCATGCTGAATATAAACCACCGGGTACCTCGTTTCCCTTGCCTGATCGTATCCGGGGGGCGTATAGACGAAAAGCCTCCGCCAACTGTTTGTTACATTAGAGTAATAGTATTTGGAACTGACCGCCCCGTGAGGTACATCCTTAACGGTATAAAAATCGGCGCCGACCTCCGGTATATCAATCCCGCTCGACATTTTGCCGGTCCCGAAAAACGATTGACTCGCGGGATCAGCGACAGCCACACCATCAATCACCAGGAAATAGTAGTGAAACCCGGGTTCAATCGGTTCAGTCTGAACCGTCCAAACCCCATTTTCACCTTTTACCATGTCATACTTCTTGCCCAAGTCGATCTGCACTTTTTGGGCATTGGGCGCGGTGACCCTAAAAAACACACTATTGTCTTGCAAAATACAGGGACAATGATTCTGATTGATATTGGTTGGCGCGGGAATGGAGCGCTCAACCAGCTGTGCCCATGTATATCCAACGGGTAACATACTTAAAAGTAGGGACAATAGCAACCATATCAAACCATTCTTTCCTAATCTCATTTTTATACGATTTATATTTACACTAATAATCACTCATAAGGCCAATCATTATGGTACCGTCCTGCCATTGCCTGGTTTCGGGTATCATTTGATTACAGCCACAAAACCACCATTTAAGCTCTACCTCCATGCCGTTCCCCGTGGGTTATCATTTTATTACGGCTACAAAACCACCGCGAGGCAAACATTTTATCGTTAAACCGGTTTCTTCTTCCGATAAAGAGATGTTCTCTTCAATAGCGAAACTTCGGTCATCATTGCCATCTTTGAACAAAGAGACTTTTTTGCCACTTACAGGGATAGTTGCCAAAGGAGCGTAAAGCGTTCTCGGCTCATCGGTACCGTTGATACCCGCGATATACCATATATCGCCTTTACGTCGTGCCATGACAACTTCTACCCCGGGATAACCACTTAAAAGTTTCGTATCATCCCAGGTAGTGGGCAACTCAGACAGAAGGTGTTTTACCGCTTCCGGCAAGCTATCGTAAACCGAAGGCCTGTCGGGCATATGCTGCAAAGCCGATTCGAAGAGCACGGGTAGCGCGAGTTCATGCCCGTGCGATGTGATATGCGGATGCTGCGAGTCGGAAAAAGTTCCCGGGGTATAGTCCATCGGGCCTACAACGTTTCTCGTGAAAGGTAACGTGGCATTATGTTCAGCAGCCCGGTTGGTCAGTACCGGATTATTATTATACCACTCGGCACCATACACTCCTTCCACCGTCATCATGTGGGGATAGGTACGCTGCCATCCGCGGGGGATGGTGGCGCCATGGAAGTTAAGCATCAGCTTATATTTCACCGCATCCTCAAGTAAATCGATATAATAGTTCATGGTGGAAACACTATCGCCTGTGAAAAAGTCAACCTTGATACCGACAACGCCCATATCACTCAGCCATCTGTACTCTTTCTCCCGGTCCTCTTTCTTATTCAGCCGGTACAAGGGGCCGGGACCGAGCCAGCTGGTACTCGAGTTATACCACAGCAACGGCTTAACACCCTGTTTCAGGGCATACTCCACCGCGTCCTCCAGGTTGCCTCCATTTCCCATTTCATCCCATTCCCAATCAATCAGATCATAAGGCCACTTCATACGGACAGCCAGATCGATATACTCTTTTACTATCTGATAATCCTTGGAACCATGATTGTTTGCCCAGTAGATCCACGACACCAAGCCAGGCTTTATCCATCCCGTATCCTCTACTTTGCAAGGCTCGGAAACATCGGTTACCAACGTGGATTCAACCACGTCAGAGAGACACCCCGTGATAAGCAACCGCCAGGGAGATTCCCACCGTCCATCACCAACCGGTTGTTTATCTGCCAGTCGAACCTGATAGCTATCACGCTGGTCTCCATTATACAAAAGAGAGCCACAATGCCCGCGTTTGATATTTGCTTCTGTTATCAGTACAAACAGTGAGTCACGCGGTTCCACGAGTGCAGGATATCCCCAAAGATCAACTCTCGGCCGGTTGGCAACGGTTCCATCCGTGGAAAGCGGAAAGAACCTTTCGTAGCCCGGGTCATACTGCTGTATCCATCTTCTGGTGCCTTTTGGAACGGTATAGGTTGTATATTCATGGGTGACATGCTCTTCATCAGCAACGGCATTTATCCCGTACTTCAAGGCAACGCCATCATTATAGACCCTGAATGTAACCTCCAATGCCTGTCCAGCCTCATTTTCAAAGGAGTAGGTTCGCTCCGAAGCCTCGTTCACACAATGGCTGCGCTTCCCTGTTATCATTATGTAGTCATCGGTCACATGTTTTGCGGCAGTAACGGATTTCAATTTCAGGTTTCCGGCTAACTTCTGTACATCTGTTTCC
This sequence comes from Petrimonas sp., assembly GCA_012839475.1. Classification (GTDB taxonomy): domain Bacteria; phylum Bacteroidota; class Bacteroidia; order Bacteroidales; family Dysgonomonadaceae; genus Proteiniphilum. The sequence continues at coordinate 22,177 of DUNG01000036.1, forward strand.
AGCCCCAACTTTGATTGAGAAAGCACAGCTTCACCCTCGTAATCCATTGAAAAACCGATCTCGCCATAGCCTTTTTCTTCCGCGAGTTCTACCGTAACTTTCAAGTTCCCGTCAGGAGAAGTAATGTCAAGTGTTTTTGCTTGGCACGAACTAATCACAACGACAACTAGTATCACCCATATTTTTCTTAATTTTAAATAGGTCGGTTTCATTTGATTTATATTTACACCAAGGTGCATGATACGCCAATGTTTAAAACAGTCATCACACGCTTTTGGTCATGACTGTTTTAAACATGTCGGCCTCATGATTACTCATTCCTGAAAAACAACTTACTTGAATAGCAGTTGCGCGAACTGATACAACGACCTTCGCCAAGTTAGCCATTCATGGGCGGTCTCCGGTGATTCGTAATAAACGTACCGTATACCCTGCTTATCTAACATATTTCGAAAAGCGCCCACAGAGGTCGGGAATGGCCTGGGCTCTTTCGTACCCAAGCCAAGCCACAAAACATCAACCCGATCATTCACCAACGCGGCATCGTCAAACACCCCATTCAAAAATGTTTTGGTGTCGATCTCATCCGAGCTGGGATAATTGGATGTTCCGCTAAAACCGCCATAATTGGAGAACACATCGAGGTTATTCATGATAATTCTCATGGTTTGATTCGCCCCCATGGAGAGACCCGCGATGGCCCTGCTCTTCCGGTCGGCTTTCGTGCGAAACCTCGAATCGATCAGTGGAACAATTTCATTCACCATTACCTCTTCAAAGGCGGAGACCTGAGGAGCCCTCGGGGCATCAGCCGCCGCGCCCTCACGCGGTTTATACGCGTAACCGTTATCCATGACAACAATCATTGGAACCGCTTTCTTGGAGGCAATCAGGTTATCCATGATCAGGTTTGTCTTACCCTGCTTAGCCCATCCCGTTTCATCTTCAAAGCTGCCATGTTGCAAGTATATCACCGGATAGCGCTCATTTGAATTACTCTCGTAGCCGGGGGGCGTGTAGACGAAACAGCGTCGCCATGCCCGCGTGATTTCCGAAAAGTAAATCACCTCGCTAAGCAGTCCATGTGGAACATCTTTCACGGCATAAAAATCTTGATCGTGTGCCGGGATTTCAATACCACTCCCCCATCGTCCGGCACCGTAAAAGTAGATGGTGCCCGGATCGGGTACCGACGCTCCATCGATATTCAATTGATAGTAATGGAAACCTTCATCCTGAGGGGCCGATTCGCCCGTCCAGAGGCCCTTGTCATCTTTGCGCATATCGTACTTAACGCCCCCGATATCGAGTTGAACCGATTTGGCATCGGGTGCCAAGATCTGCGTGCGAACACGCCCCTCGGAGTTTACCTGGGGATACAATTTCCCAGGCTGATTCACTTCCGATGGTTTGAAATCCTCAACTACTCCTCCATCTTGGGCAAAACAGACATGTACAAACATGGAGATGAAGAGGAGAGCTAATGCAACTGTATGTTTCATCTGTGACAAATTAGCTGATTCAATATTAACTATTTAAAAAGGAGCTGAGCCATATGGTACAAACTCCGGCGCCATGTCAGAAATTCGTGGGCAGTACCCTCCGAAACATAATGTACTGAATTAAAACCGGCTTCTTTCAACGCGGCGTCCGCGTTTCTCACCCCTTCGGGCCGCTCTTTGCTACCACAACTCATGAATATCAGCTTCACTTTCGATTTATCCTTGATATCATCCGGAGCGTAGGTTCCACCGCTGAACAGGCCATAATGTGAAAAGACCTCGGGATGATTCATCGTGATCGTTTTCGTCTCCATGCCTCCCATAGAAAGTCCTGCCATCGCACGGTGGGGTTGATCGGCAATCGTGTTGAAATTAGCGTCAATGTAGGGGATCAGCTCATCAATAAGGACGGTCTGGAATGGGGTAATATCGAAGCTCCTGATACCTCCAAACCTCAACTCGTTGGTCATACCATAGGTCATAACGATAATGAAGGGTTCAATTTTACCTTCCGCGATCAGGTTATCCATAATGAGGTTGGCATGTCCCTGGTTGCTCCACGCGGTTTCATCTTCGCCCCAACCATGTTGCAAGTATAATACCGGGTAGCGTTTCGCGGGATCTTTGCCATAGCAAGGCGGGGTATAGACGAATGCCCTCCGGCATGTTTTCGTGCTTTCCGATGGGAAAAGTACCTGTTGAACGAATCCATGTGGGACATTCTTCAACGCGTAGAAATCCTGGTCGTGAGCCGGTATTTCAATACCGCTCTCCCAACGTGTTGAACCGTAAAAGTTCAAGGTGCCCGGATCATTAAACACACCCCCATCAACGGTCAAGTGATAGTAATGGAATCCTTCATCCAAAGGACCTTCAGTAGTACCGACCCAAACTCCCTCATCATTTTTAGTGAGCGTTGTACCACCTCTTCCTCCCAATCCGAGGCTTACAACCACGCTTTGCGCGTCGGGCGCCTCTATCCTAAACCTGGCATAGCCCTGCGAGTTTACCTGCGGGTACTCCCTCCCCGGCTGGTTCAATACTGATGGTTTAAAGTCTTCAATTATTGCCGACTGATCTGTCTGTGCAAAACTGAATGAGACAGAAAACATCAAAAATGATACGATTAAAATAAGATGTTGTTTCATTGCTTTAAAAGTTTATTTAGTTATAAAATATAGTGTTGAATAAAATATGCTTCCAATAGGAACTATACAAGCAGTAAGAAATTTCAAGTTTCTCTCATCAGTAATCACCTGGCTTTTAAGCCACTGTTCGTTATGCGGAAATAATCAAACGAGACATCAAAAGGAGTGTCGGGCTTGGTCGTATCTGAGTCAAACCAGAAAGTACTTTTCATGTATTGCGTTACAATACCGTCAGATGCCATTAGGCCTGCACGAATATCCTTAAGTAACATGTCGGCTGTTCCCAACAATACAAATTCATCGCCATCCAAAGAGTAATACGCGGTGTACAGGCTCCCCTTCTTTTCTAATCTAAGCACGAGCGGGTTGTCATCCAACACGGGCTCTGGAAGGTTGAAGCTACCCATCGACTTCACGATACCGTTTTCTTCCATTACAAGGTCAACCGTACCTGCCTGGACAGGTGCACCCGGCCTACCCATCTGGGTGGTTTTGATCACTGCCCTAAACATGAGTTTCACAAAGTTGTCATCATTCTCATAGACCAATATCCCGGCGTTCTCGGGCTGGGAAGGGACCCTTGAAGCGACCAACTTGGTTTCAATGACCCAGTCGTTGTTGGCACTTTGCAGGAGAATATTTTTCGCGTTGTTGGTACCCTCCGATACATCCCCAACATCACTCGTAATGGTGAGTGAGCCCGGCTTTTTAGACAGGCTATAACCTGCCGGGTCTTCCCTGAGCCATTCCCATTGGTCACCAATGCTATTGCCATTGAACTCGTCACTGACCGATTTCACGTCGAAATTCAAATAGTAGGTGTTGGTTTCAGACGTTATCTCATCGATGAACTTAACTACCGCCGTCCCCGGCACCTTATCTGCCTGTTGAATCTCCACCTTCACGCCAGGATCTATTGCCGTAGCCTCAACGACCGGGGTTTTTGACTTGTTATCCAGCAGGTAACTGTATGCCTTGGTCTCTTTATCGAAGCCGCTTACTACTCTTTTATTAACCAAGATGGATTTAGGAGAAAGATCTGGCATGACCTTAATGGGGTAACTGCCCGAAACGGTAGTTCCATCCACGGTCACATCGGCAAAGATTGTCGCCACGCCAACCCCAACGGCAGTTACCTTACCGGCCGCATCTACAGTGGCCACCGACGGGTTGTTACACTTGTAAACGACCTTTGCCTTCGTAAGGTCATAAAAGCTGTCGTCCGACATACTGGCAGTCACACTGGTCTCTATCGTGTTGCCCGGTCTTAATATGGCCTGATTGCCTTCGGCGACAACGGTACTTAGCACGGGCTTGTATTTACCGCTCATCGTGGCTTCTACTTGTCCCCTGATGTCTCTCGATGATGCCCCGACTTCAAATACATACTTGCCTGGGTCAAACGTGATCTTGTCGTTCTCTGCATCCCAGAACCATAGGTCGGAGCAATCGATATCGATGGAGACGGTCTTTACCTGTCCCCTGGGAATAGTTACCCGTTTAAACCCTTTGAGCCTTTTGATCGGTCTTTCCCACGACTTGGGACTTTCCGGGGTTCTCACGTAAACCTGTACAATCTCATCTCCATCCACATCGCCGGAGTTTTTCACATCAACCGTCACCGTGACTTTATCGTTGGGGGTTATGTTGGTTTTGCTAATGGTGAAGTTGCTATAATCAAAAGTGGTGTAAGAGATCCCGAAACCGAACTCGTACGATACCTCTTTATCGTAATACCAATAGGTCCTACCATTAGTCCCATCACCACGTAAAGTATAATCATTGAGTTCGGGGAGGTCACTGAGCGACTTATGCCAGGTGACGTTAAGCTTTCCACCGGGATTCACGTCACCAAATAGGATCCTGGCCATAGCTGTTCCTTGAGCCTGTCCATTATAGCCGGTCCAAATGATCCCGGAAATATTGGGCAAGTGCTTGAACTGCTCTACCTCTACCATCCCCATCGTTTGCATTACCACCACGGTATTGGGATTTACCGAAGCAACGGCCTGGATCAATTGATTTTGGTTTCCTGGCAGGGTGATGGCGAAACGGTCCGACTCTTCGCGTCCGGTGGATTGATCGGTTCCAACAAAAACCAAGACCATGTCGGCAGCGGCAGCTATATCTAACGTTTCCTGCTCTATATCGGGGCTCTCCACCTCGCGATAAACCAAAACAACGGTTTGGGGACCGGTAAGTCCTAAGTTGTTAATTTTTAGCGAAACCGGACGGGATCTGCCAAACCCCCTGAATCCGGCACCACCCGCTTCAGGCTTAATGACTTGAGAGGCTAAAATATTACCGGTCGCGGAACTCACCCTTACTTCCAACAGTCCACCAGCACCGGAGGTCGTCATATTGAATCGTATAGAATCGACATTGGTGATATCCACGCCATGATACATGGTCCAATCACCATCCTTAATCCCACGAACGGAGGCTGCACCATACCTTGCAGACGTGATCAACCCGGCAGAGGAGTCATCAAACTTGGTGGCATCATACTCCATCACGACCTTTCCATCGGCGATGGTTGAAAAGCTGGTCATGGTAAAGAAGTCTGTTCTGCGCTCGGTATTTCCTGTAGTACGAGAGACGACCTCAATATCTAAATCATTGTCTGCAAGATAGTTTTGAATCCCCTTCAGGTGTGAAACACTGTACTCGGCCTCGATTGGTCCGGAATAGTCTCCCAGCTCTACCTTATCGGCCTGGGGGCCTAAAACGGCAATTTTCTTTATTTTATTAGGATTGATAGGCAAAGCTTTTTCACCGGTCGATGCCACCAGGTTGTTTTTCAGAAGCACGGGTGTCTTGGTGGCTACTTCAATGGCCAGGTCATTGTGTGAAGGATCATTGATAATGTCTGGCTTAATACCTGCATAGGTAACTATTTCTGCTGGATCGAATTCGCCAATCCTCATTCTTATGGAGAAGATATTGATCAGGGCTTTATCCAGGTCGTACTCCGTTAAAAGTCCTTTCTCTAACGCCGTCATCAAATGACTTTGATACATTCCCCCGCAATCGGAGTCGACTCCCGACGTCAATCCCATTGCCGCGGCCTCTTCAGGACTTTCAGCGTACATGTGCCCCCTTAAAATGTCGTCTATGGCACCACAATCGCCCGTTATATAGCCGTCCAGTCCATACGTTCTTCTGGCGATGGTATCAACGAGGAATTTACTGGCCGATACGGGCGTACCGTTTACAGCATTATAAGCGGTCATGATTGAAGGCAGGTTATAATCGCGGATTAACGTCCGGTATGGCGCGAGGTAAAACTCCCTCATATCCCGGTCGTCCATATTTGAGCTCCCGGTATGGCGATTAAACTCGGTGTTGTTTGCCAGATAGTGTTTTCCACAAGGAACGGTTTTCAGGTAGACGGGATCATCGCCCATCATTCCTTGGATAAATCCCTTTCCGATTTGTGAAACCAGGAATGGGTCTTCAGCGAAGGTTTCAGCCGTTCTCCCCCATCTTGGATCTCTCGCCGGTTCTACAACCGGTGACCAGTAGGTAAGGGTGAAAATCAAATCGTGATTAAAGCCCCGGGCCTCATCGGCAATCACGGAGGCTTCCCGTTTTATCAACTCCGGATCCCATGTAGCCCCAACGGCAACGCTATTGGGAAAGGAGGTCGCGGTCATTCCACTGTTGTTATTCCTACCCATAACACCATGTAGAGCCTCTCCCCAAAGATCGTAGTGATTTACTCCCAAACGGGGAATAGGTGGCATGGTGTTGCCTAACTGACTAATCTTTTCTTCCAGGGTCATTCTGGACACGAGGTCCACCGCCCGCTCTTTGAAGGAATAAGATCTGTTGAGATAAATTGGCTCTGCTGCTTTTTTACTGACTTGAATGAAAGCCAAGAGGGGGATAAAACAGACAATCAACAAACCCGCTAGTGATAGTTTACTTTTCATATTATATTAGGTATTAAAACATTAAAAACAACGCGACTTGATCACACCGCAAGTGCAAATAGTAAATCCAACATCAAGTAAAAAAAACCGGATGACGCGTTCTTCCGGTTATTGGGATAAACATGCTTACTCGCAAGTTGTAATAAGAAAAAGAGGGCACACGTACCTCTAAGAACAAAGATACACAATTTTCGTGTTACTTGAACAAGGAAAGAAGCAAAGTTTTATGGCTAAAATTACCGTAGATTCAAGCCTTAAACAGATTGTTATTTGACAAATAGGCATAGATCATTTCAGTAGTGTCCCCTAAAAGTCTTGAAAATAGTTTGTAAATAATTCATATATAGACATTTAGATTGAAAATTTCTCGGTGACGATTTAAATCGACCACCATTGATCTTTGCCTGCAGGTTTTTTAGTGGACACTTATGACTCTAAATGAAAATTTTATATCTTTGCAACTGTCGGGCCAAGAGGAAACAGGGTCTGCTGGGGAGCAACCTGTCAGTAATAACCCGACGGTCGAGGGTCGGTTTTAAATCCCAACCCCCCACCCGGAGTAACCTGTCAGTAATAACCCGACTGGCTGGAATGACCGAGGGGACGAAAACACCCCCTCTTTCCCATTGGCTGTTCCGGTCATTAATGACTTTGAAAACCCTATATTGAATGCTTAGTGAAATGACCAAACTGTCAGATAAAGTCTTAACTAATACAGGCAATGGTAATTATCAATATGCAAGACAAAATTTTTATATCACTAAACCATAGCTATTATGAAAACATTAATAAGATTCGGACTTTGGGTCATGGCGTTGATGAGCCTTACTTCCTGTGATTTATTTTTTGACACCCTTCCTCCGAAAACAATTGTCTATAATTTAGGGTTCAATTTTCAGGATTCTTCCGGTAATGATTTGGTAAAAGGAATTGGACTGGAGGAGTGGATTCCCTCAGATATAGCAATGGAGGATGCACTATCGGGTACTGTAAACCGCGACTTGTATGTATTGGATATTATTGTTTCGGAACCTTGTACGAATTGGGATAATGAAATTTACAATGCACCAGCCAGACCCGGCTTTGAACCTGATGTTAATCGTCCAATATTAACTATGCATAAGAATAATGGCAATTGTTATTTAAACAGTAGTTTTAGTTTACCGGCAGAAGATTGTCCGGAACAGAGAATACTCACCTACAAGCTGAAAGTCGATTATGTGTTTGGCGATAACGCTGTACATGAGTTTGTTACATATTGGGATGTTCCAAAGAAATATTTACCTGATAATTCTAAGTTCGCCAAATGTTATCGCATCGAATTTGATGGTAATGAGATCATTCCTGAAACAGTGGAGGATGAATCTAGGAACTATTCGGCAACTATTATACTAAACTGAACTACTATGGATTGAAAATCCATGCGAAAAAGCTTTAATAGCTTCCAACCCGGCTATACGATGGGTGTGTTTTGAGCCGGACGTGGAAGTAGGGGGCGCATGATAAAAATGAATCCAAATCAAAGGGCTGGTTCGAAGCCAGCCCTTTGATATATAAGTGAGGTAAAATAGTCCTTGCAATTGACGCAATGGATTTAATAAGAGTGAAATCCCCCGTTAAAACTTCGCCTTGAAAATCGTGGGGTTCACGTTAAGCGTAACAAACATCCAGTTTTGCATGCGATCCTTCGTACCGCCTTTAATGGTGAAAAACGCATCGGTGCCAAACATCATCGAGTAACCACCTTGTAGGGTGATATAGGGACGAATGGGATAGGTAACCGTCAAGTCGATTTCGGAGCCCAGCCCATTTTTCTCATCACCGTTCACCTTCACGGGTTGTTGGGTGGAAAAGTTATGATAGGTAAGGTCGATGGTCAACTTATTGTCGGGCTTGAAAATAAGCGAGCCGTAAATATCTACCAAACCATAGTTTCCAAAAGGCGAAGCGTAGAAGTAGTCCATCGCGCCATAGAACTTGTGGTGCGTGCCGTAGAGCGGGTTAAAAGCGGTGAACTTCTTATTCGTATGGTCGTCGCCCGAAAGGTAGTCAATACCCAGCGCTGCCGAGAAGGTGGGTGTAAACTTGTACTGCCCTTTCAAAGCAATCATATACGCGCTGAGATCTAGTTCTGTCGCAGTTTTCCCCATTTGATAGTAAAGCGAGCCGGTTAAACCCAACGCGTTGAGGTTGTAGGTAAGGTGCGTACCCACCGTTTGCATCTGGTTAATGCTGGGCTTTACCTCATCGCCCCCCTGGAAACCGAGGTTCATCAACAGGAAGCTGGCAGTAAGGTTCTCGGTACCATTGTACAGGTAGTGGAAAGTCTGCATCAGCTTGTAAGGCTGTCCACCAAACTCGTAAAAGCTACCTTGCCGCGGACTTTTGGGTGTTTGGTTATAAGCCAAAATAAGATGCAAGCGATGCTCCTTTTTATCAAAACCCATTCGGAGGGCATCGTGCCAGCGACCCGCCTGATGCCAGTCAAGCGTACCGAGGATACGGTCGTCATCATACGACAACGACTGTCGTCCCAACTGCAGGAACCAATCGTTGTTGGTCAGTTTTACCCACGCCTCGTTAAGCGTGAAGTTGGCGGCATTGTCAATTTGCGGTTTTTGTCCCCACACCGAAATATCTTGTCCCGACAGCCCCATCGACAGGAAGCCGTTATCGTAGCCAAGGCTTAACCTAGCCCGGTTGGAGATGAAGGAGATGGGGTCATCCTTCTCCCTCAGCGGCAAAATGCCCCCGTGGTTGTATTCGTAGCGCGGCCTGACCTGTGCCTTTACCGAAAACTCTCCCCCTTCCTGCGCGAAAACCACGTTTTCGGGTGCGAGAAGCAGGAGGGCAATAATGAATATGTAAATCTTTCTCATAATGGTAGTGTTATATAATTGAAAATTAATCAGTTTGCGCATTTTTGTCATGACGTTTACTTGAAACTTTGCAGCGAAAAAATTATTCCATCGTGTAGGTATGCACGCTGCGACCCTGTGCCGAAGGGAGGTAGTTGACCCCCACCCAGCAGATTTGCAGCATGAGAAACGCGATGATAAGGATATACATGGATGTTTTATTGGATGCCTTTCGCCGTAACCGGTAATGGATGTAGAGCAGGTAGCCCAACCAGGTGGCGGCCGCCCACGTCTCTTTCGGATCCCAGCTCCAGTAGTGTCCCCAGGCGGCTTTCGCCCATATCGCCCCCATGAGCATCCCCATGGTGATCAGGGCGGTGCCGACGTAGACCAGGTTGTCGGTCATCGCCATCAGGCGCCCCTTGTTGCTGATCTTGCTTTCCCGTACCAGGTAGTAGATCGCGATAAGCGTCACCGCACCCAGGATCGCGTATGAGAACATGTAGATGATCACGTGTGGTGCGAACCACGGGCTTTGCAGCGCGGGCATCAGCACCTTGTTGTGGATATCGGGTTTGGTGATGTTCACGATGATGAACACCACGGAGAGCAACGTGGTGAACGACAATATCCAGCGGTAACCCCAACGGCGGTAGGTAAGCAGCCCGGCCAGCGGGAGGAAGAGGGAGTACCACAAGCGGGTCTCGCCCATGGTGCGTAGCGGGGGACGCTCAAGCGACACCCACAAGCCAAGGATGAACACGAAGAAGACCGCCAGCCCCAACGCCGTGAGCAGCGACGGGATGGTTTTCTTTTCGCCTTTGAAGGCGGTCAATGCCCCTGCCGACCATAATATGATGGCTGCAATGGCAAAATATATGAATGAATCCCAACTCATCTCGACCTGCTATTTATAACTTCTCGTTGGCTTACGTTTTTGGTCTTACGATACCCCCGGGGGGTGACATTTTGTTCGCCATTCGCGAAAGGACAATCGTCTGAAACACTGGTTCAACTTACAAACACCTCTCGGGTGTAGCCTCTTGTCTCGGCCCCGCGATGAACATGAACAGCGCCCCGGCCAGCAGCATGAAAATACCCACGTAAACCACTGCCAGCCACGGGTCGGTCACGATCTCGAAAATGCTGACCTGGGAGTACTTCCCCCTCGTTTCATCGTAGCTATACTGATAAACCACCTTGTTCTCTATCGAAAGCGGTCGGTTGACCTCTATCTCGGCTTTTCGCACATGTCCCGACTTCGTGTAAACGGTCACCTTAGATGTGTACTTCCTCACCTCCTGCACGGGCATCGCCACGCTTTTCGTGCTGTCTATATAGAGCACCTCGTACGGGTAGATATAGCTCCCGTTGCTCACCCACCCTTCCACGGGTTGGCCGATCGACGGGTGGGTGACCCGCACCTTGATCGCACTGGTGGCCCCCTCCATGGGCATGTGCACGAAATTCACGATGTTGGAGTCCCGCACGATGGCGGCATCGGCCATGAAGTCGAGTATCTCTATCTGATTCCCAGCCAGCGTGGTCGTCTTCCCCACCCCCTCGAACATATACGCCTCGGGACGATCGGCCGGGAGGATCCTACCGGTTTGGTTGTCGATGATGACCAGCTTGGGCGGGTACTCCTCAATCATAAAGGTGTCGAGCTGAATGGCGATGGGCAGTTCGTGAACCTGTCCCAGCTGGTCGGTACCGCGCCATTCGACGCTCCCCTCTTTCACGCTCATGGTGTACCGCTTCATATCGCCGCTGCCTAACATCCCTCCCAGGAGCGCCAGGAACAACCCGACGTGGTTGAGGTAAAAGCCGATGTCTCGCCAACCCTTCTTCTTTGTGGTGCGCCTAAGCGTTGTCAACCCCAGGATGGTGAGCATATAGAAGCAGAGCAGCACGAACGGCCACGACGTGGTCATCTGGTACCATCCCAAACCCCGGAGTGGCGTGGGCGGCAGCTGTTCCCGGGAGACGTGGTCCGAGAACTGCGGCGTGAAACCCATGATGACGATCACCGCCAGCAAGAGTGAGATGGCCGGGATGGTCGAGCTCACGCCCGATAACCACCGGACAACCTTTTTACGGCGAAGAAAAAAGTGTAAAGAAAGAAGCCCTACCATAAATAGGGCTCCGATGATGATATTCACGGGGAAACCAAAAGCGGCCTTGTCGATGTTACCTAACGTGAGTTGCAGCATGAGTCCGGCAAGCAGCACTCCCGATGCAACGATAAAGCCTTCAACATATCCCCATGGATGTTCCCAGATTTTACGGGATGACTTCTCCATCTATGTTACTATTCTCTTCGCCCCTGAATCATGGGGCGTTTACGGGTCTTTGCAACTGTTTACATTATTTGAGACTGACGAGGCGGTTGTTCTCCTTGGCCTGCTTGAGCCATTCCGGGACAACGGTCTCCTGGAACTTCTGCTTGTCCACCATCTCCTGCGGTATATCCAGCCCGATGTATGCCTGTGCCTTCTCCTTGGTGGAGATATCGGGCATGGGAACATCGCCAGTATAGCCCAATTGCGCCAACACCTTGGCAATCTCGAAGCGGGCCTTGTGCGCGAGGTCCAAGCCCAGGGCAAGGAGACGCTGGAATTCAATCGGCGCGTGGAAAGCCCCACCGTGCGATGCCACCGCGTAATCCCAACGCCATTGCGATTGACGGATGAGCTGCAGTGCATCCTTCATTTGGGCTTCGGTAGCTCCCTTTTCCCAGGCGAACTGCGCCTCGATATGGGCGGCGGCCAACTCTTTTTCCACCAGATCGCGGATCTGGGTGGCGCTACGCTGACGCTCGTAAACCGATTCGCGCAGGTCCTCCTCCGTCTCCCGGTGACAAACCTGGCAGGTGTTGTTGATGCTGGCCAGCGGGCTACGCACGTGGTGGCTGCTGTATTTGATTCCCCCTTCCGAGACGTAGGGCATATGGCAGTCGGCACACGACACGCCGCGCTGCGCGTGGATACCGGTTACAAAGAGCTCGTAATCGGGGTGTTGCGCCTTGATGATGGGTGCACGGCTCAGCTTATGCGTGTAGTCGGCATACTGCAGGTCGTCGAAGTAAGCTTCGCCCCCCTCCATCGTCATCCCGTTATGCCACGGGAAGATGAGGTACTTGCCATCGGGAACGAAGTAGTACTCCACGTGGCATTGCGCGCAAACCAGGGAGCGCATCTCCTGCTGCGTGGCTTTATTGATATCCATGCCCATGTTCTCATACGCTTCGATAAGTGCCGGGCGCGAGATCTTCAGGTTCATCGTTTCGGCCTCGTGGCAGTCGGCACAACCAATCGGGTTCACGATTTCCGGTCCCCATTGCGCCCAGGTACCCTTGTAAAACTCGGCCACCCCCACGGAGTCCATCATGCGGGGCACATCGGGCGATTTACATACCCAGCAGGTGCCGGGCTGCGGACCATCTTCGGGTTTCATGGGTGCCCCGGTACGCAGGGTGTGGTAGATATCCTCGATGGCGTGGAAGTGCCCGCGCGGGGTTCCGTAATCCTTGGAGAAGGGGTATCCCGCCCACAGGATCACCATCTCGGGGCGTTGTGCCAGCACGTCGACCACGCTACTCCCGTGAAACTCGCTCTGGAAGGTAGTGTCGACCGCTTTTGCCCAGGTCTCGTACTCGCGGGGATAGTTTTGCGCGAAGATCTCGTTCCTCGACTCGATTCCCGTGATCTCGATCACCCGGTTGTTCCTCACGCTCGCGATCTCGGCACGGCGTTGGGTGATGGACGCGGCGAGCATCCCCAATAGGAATACCACCCCTACCGTAACGAAAAACAGTAGCCATCCCACCCAGGGTTTCATCTTTTTGTTATCAGCACTCTTGTTCATAGCAACTATAAAATTGTCTGTTATGTAATTATTTTTGTTTCAATCGGTTTTAATCACCTTGCTCCTTGCTTACAAGGTTGGTCAACCAACCCGGCAGGTTGGACTCCGGCATGGGCACCAGCGCGTTGGGCGTTGAGGTTTCTGAACGACCGCGCGTGTGCGGTACCTCGCGGTGACAGTCCCAACAGGCTTTCCCGTTCATCTTCTTCACCTCTTTATAGCCCATTCGCCCCGTGCTCACGAACTCGGTGTTGAGCTGCGTGTGGCAACGAATGCAGTTGTCCATGATCACCTCGGAGCTGGCATCAATGGTTTGCAGCGAGTGTGCTTCGCCCCTGACGGTGAAAACGGCGGCGTGGCGCAGCCCATCTTTGGCCTTGAAGTAATACTTGTTGAAGACGTTATCTTGCGGCACGTGACAATCGTTACAGGTGGTGTTTTGCCCGTGCGAGCCGTGCATCCACGTGGCGTAATAGGGGGCCATGAGGTGGCAGTTCACGCACGTTTTAGGCTCGTCGGAAAGATAACTGTAGGCGCGCGATGCGAAAAAAGAGTAGGTGAACAACCCCACGAATATCCCGGCCATGATGATCGCGAAGTATTGCCACCCGCCGCGCGGTTTGATTTTCATCCAAAATGCTCGTAATCTATCCATCATAATCTCACATAATCTCAGGGTGATATAGACTTTATCCAATGTCTACAAAGTTAGGCAAGTATACTTAAAAAAACTGTAATATTTGTGACGAATATTAAATAAAAGTGCTACTTTCGTGTTAAAATACAATATAATATGCGTTTCCGATCAGCCGAACAGGTACACTCTATTTTCCAATGCCCCTTGTGCCATTCGATTCCCGTCGACAAGCAGGAGGAGTTCCTCGCTGATGTCAATTACTCCGTGACCCGGTACGACAAAGGAGATATCCTTGTCCACCAAGGTGCGCGATGCGACAAGTTGCTCATCGTGATAAAGGGGAAGGTGCAAACCGAAATGGCCGATGAAACGGGCGACTTCATGACCATCGAGACCATTAAAGCGCCCAACCCGCTGACCACGGGCTTCCTGTTCGCTACAGACAACGCTTCGCCCGTGACGGCGGTCGCCAAAGTCGACACGGTCGCGGTGCTCATACCCAAGGAGAATATTTATCACCTGATGCGGAAATACCCGGAGTTCATGAAAACCTATTTATCGTATCTATCCAACAAGTTAGCCTTCCTCACCGAAAAACTGCGCCTGGTTTCGTTCCGTACCATTAAAGCGAAACTTGCCTACTACCTGCTGAAAGAGTCAAAAGGCGAGGACAGGTTTCAATTACAACTGTCGAGGGGAGAGATGGCGCGGTTCTTCGGCGTTTCACGTCCCGCCATGGTCAACGTGATGATGCAGATGGCCAAGGAGGGACTCATTGAAGTGGACAGGCGAAACATCACTATTCTGAATCGTGGGGCTTTGCGAAAACTGATTAATTAACATAGACCTGATAACATAACATAACTTACGGACCGTTGAGACCTTAATACCCCTCTTATTTCCACAAACGAGAGTAAAACTTAAAACAATTTCGAGCGAAGCATGCCTATCGAAAACAATCGCTCGCAAGGGTGTTTTATGACTGTTTTAATCACGCCGGCTTCTTAAATAAAGTTAAATCTGAAAAATAAATTTGGAGATGTGAAAACATCCATTACCTTTGCAGTGTCTTAGTTCACTAATACACTATAAGCCCACTAAAAAAGGTGATGAAACGGCAAAACAAATAATTGGCAACAAGCGAAACGGTTTACGGGCTCAAACCAAGGCCAAGAGCTAAAAGCCAACAGCTAACAGCTAAAAAGCAACAGGCAACAGACAACAACTCAAAACAACATGAATATGGTTAAAATGCAACTACTCTCGTTCAGATACGGTAAAAAGGACGTGTTGAACGACATCTCAATGAGGCTCGAACCCGGGAAGATTTACGGGCTACTGGGCGAAAACGGCGTGGGAAAGACCACCCTATTGAAGGTTATTGCCGGACTTCAAAAACCGTGGAACGGGAGCTGTTCCGTTTTCGGTGAAAACCCGTTCAACCGGACACCCTCGTTCTTGAGCCGCATCTATTACCTGCCCGAGGAGTTAGAGTATATCCAAAATGACTACTCCATCCGTTTTTTCGCGAAAATCAACGGGCCGTTTTACCCCAACTTCGATAACGAGAAATTCGAAGCCATCTTAAAGGAATTTGCCGTGGAGGGCGATAAAAAACTCAACAGCCTATCACACGGACAGACCAAAAAGGGTGCCATAGCCTTCGCCTTGGCCACGAACGTTGATTTACTGCTGATGGACGAGCCCAGCAACGGCTTGGACATCCCCTCCAAAACGTTGTTCCGGAGGATTATCGTGGAGTACGTATCAGATAATACCTGCACGCTCATCTCCACCCATCAGGTACGCGACTTGGAAAACCTGATCGACCCGATTATCATCCTCGATAACAAGGCAGTGCTGATGAACGCGTCGTTGGAAGAGATTTCCGAAAAACTGTACTTCGGGCTACACTCGACCATTCCCACTCAAGCTCTCTATTCGGAGCCCGTGCCGGGCGGCTACCTCTGCGTTATGGAGAATGACGACCTGGGCGAAAGCAAGGTAAACTTAGAGGCGCTGTTCAATGCCACCATGCAGCACAAAAAGCGCATGCAGGAGCTTTTCGTAGCGAACGCGGCAGAGACCTCAGCTCCATCCCTTCGTCCGGAATAACCCCCAATCACACAAATGCAACATTTTAAAAACAGACTCACGATGAACAACAATACATTTCAATTCAAGAGAACAGGAAAGCTTATTGGCAGAACATTTCAGCAAAACGCCACAACAATGCGCAACACGGCATTAGTATTAGCAGCAATCCCCATCTTTTTCCTCCTTCTGGGCACATTAACCTCGGGCGAAGGAGCTTCACTGGGTGTTAGAGGCGAGATACTGACAATTTTAGTAGGCGTTTTTTTTGTTATATCCCCTTTCTTTTTTTACAAGCTATACAATCACCCTAAGAAAGGACTGCCTGAAGTGATGCTCCCCGCGTCGGTACTGGAAAAGTTCGTTGCCATGCAGGTGACCTGTATCATTGTTTTGCCACTCATGGCCATCCTGTTTTTCGGAGGAGTCGATGCGCTATTGACCGCCTTATTCCCAAATCTCCAAAGTGGTTATGCCATCGCCTATTTTTTCAACGACAAAGTTACGGAAGAGGCCTTTTTGATCATGTTCCTTACCTTGCAGGCCGTATTCTTTTGCAACCTGTTGTTTGTTAGGGGGAAAGTGTTTAAAACCATCGCGAGCTTCGTGGTTGTAAACATGCTTCTCTCAATCGTGCTGGTGTCATTGATAATGTTCATGGAATCATTGGGATTTTTCGATGAGATATCAGACGATGTACATATCAATTTAAACGAATACGATTTGTTTGGATTTTTCGGGGAAGAAAACCCTCTGGTCGTTTCCGGCTTCCTATTCAAGCTATTCATGACGGTAGTTTTACCGATTATCTTCATGATCGGTTCATACCGACTAATGAAAACCAAAAGGTATTAATGATGATGAACTTTGACGAACATAAGCCCATCTACCTTCAGATATCGGACTCCATTTGCGAGAAAATACTCAATGACGAGTACGCTGAAGATGAACGCATTCCCTCCATCAGGGAGATGGGCGCACAGCTTGGCGTAAATCCCAATACCGTGATGCGCAGCTACGACTACCTGAAATCGCTCGACATCATTTACGACAAGCGGGGCGTGGGGTTTTTCGCCTCGCCCGACGCAAAGAAAAGGGTGAAGAGCATGTATAAAAAAGAGTTCATGGAGACGGAGCTCCCGGTTATCGTGAAAAAAATAAACATGCTGGAGATTGACGTGGATGAGTTAATGGCAAAAATAAGCAAGGAACTGGATATTAATAATTAGCAACATGCACCAACAGATAAACAGTCATCCGCGATTTACGAAAACCTCTTTTTTGAGAAGGCTGGAATTGGTTTTCGATGCCGACCGCTGGCAAGAGATATGGATGACCATCACCAGCAACAAGTCTCGCAGCTTCCTCACGGCATTTGGTGTTTTTTGGGGAATACTCATGCTCGTATTGATGGTGGGGGCAGGGAAAGCGTTAGAGACAGGTGTCATGTCGCAAGTGGAAGGGTTTGCAACCAACTCGGCCTTTTTCGCGGCAGAACCAACCTCCGAACCGTACAAAGGTTTTAGAAAAGGGCGTAATTGGAATATGACCAACAGCGACTTGCCGATTATCCGTCAGCGGGTGGAAGAGATGCAATATATCTCGCCCGTGCTTTTTGCAGGTGGCAATAACGGCGACGAAAATGTGGTACGAGGCGATAAGGGAGGTTCGTACCTGATAAAAGGATGTTATCCCGAATACAATTTGATCGAAACAAGCAAGATGTTGTACGGGCGATACGTGAACGATATCGATATCGCCGAGAAACGGAAAGTGTGCGTCATTGGTGAGCGGGTATACGAGGTGCTCTTTCAACGCGAAGAAGATCCTGTAGGGAAACAGATTCGCGTAAATGGAATCTATTTCCAGGTTATCGGTGTAGCCCGAAGCACCTCGAACGTGAGGATTGGCGGGAGCACGGCCTTAACCGTTGTATTGCCGTTCACAACCATGCAACAGGCGTTTAACCAGGGAAACATCATTCACTTTCTGGCAGCCACCGCCAAGCCGGGGGTCGCCGTGAAAAGTGTTGAAGATAAAATCACCGAAATCTTGAAGCAGCAGCACCAAATTTCACCGGACGATAAAGAGGCGGTTTTCACTATGAACATCGAAGAGGAATTCAAAATGTTCAACTACCTGGGCATCGGGATCGCCGCGCTTATCTGGATTGTCGGTCTCGGAACACTCCTCGCGGGAGCCATCGGCGTGAGTCCGAGACCGACAATCCAGGTAAGCGCGGCGATCCCGGTGCCCAGGTAGTTGAACATTTTGAATTCCTCTTCGATGTTCATAGTGAAAACCGCCTCTTTATC
>DUNG01000037.1 GCA_012839475.1 Petrimonas sp.
AACTTCTTTTCGTTGAGCGCCCGATCGATTGTCGCCCGGGTGAAGTAGTAGGTTGCCTCTTTCGGCAGAAGTGAAAGAACCTCATCCACCTCTTTATCGTTGGCCATCCCGAACACGATGTGGAGCTGCTCGTAGGGTTCCGACCGTAACTGTTCGGCCAGGTAGCGGATGCCGTGGGCGTTGTGCGCGATATCGCAGATGGTTCGAGGTGTAGAGGAGATCGTTTGCCACCGCC
The DNA here is from genome assembly GCA_012839475.1 of Petrimonas sp. Classification (GTDB taxonomy): domain Bacteria; phylum Bacteroidota; class Bacteroidia; order Bacteroidales; family Dysgonomonadaceae; genus Proteiniphilum. The sequence goes on from DUNG01000037.1 coordinate 236, forward strand.
CCATCAGCCCGGTGGTGTTGACCACGCGGGCGAACCCGATGAGGACCGCTTCCCGTGGAATGGTATACCCTTTTTCGAGCAGCACGTCCACCGCCGTTAATACTGTTCGCGCGTTGTTGTCTTGTGCCCAGCCGTTCAGCTGGCTGATGAAGGGTGGGTATCCATCGGCGTGGAAAAGCCAGCCGAAGTGGTTTCGTTCCGCGGTGAAATCCGCCCGCTTTCGTTCCGCGAAATGGAGGGGCGCATTGAGCGAGTTTGCCCTTTCGGTAAATACCCGTTCCACGTCACCATCTCCTGCCTCACCAATCACCACCGGGGTGCGGGGTTTGATAATCCCGGCTTTCTCGGCTGCTATCTCGGTGAGGCTATTCCCCAATATCTTCACGTGGTCCCGCCCGATATTGGTGATCACGCTCAAGTCGGGCGAGATGATGTTGGTGCTATCGAGGCGACCGCCCAGTCCCACCTCCACCACGGCCACCTCCACCGCCTGTTCGGCGAAATAGAGGAACGCCATCGCCATGGTCAGCTCGAAAAACGAGGGCATCACCGGCTCGAAAAGTGCCCTGTACCTATCCACGAACTCCACCACGTACTCCTCTGGAACCATTCGGCCATTCACCTTGATCCGTTCCCGGAAGTCGATCAGGTGCGGTGAGGTGTAGAGCCCCACCCGGTAGCCTGCCTCTTGCAAGATAGCGGCCAACAGGTGGGAGACGGATCCTTTGCCGTTGGTCCCTCCCACGTGGATGCTTTTGAACCGCTGATGCGGGTGGTTGAATATCCTGTCCAGCGTGAGGCTGTTGTCCAGACCCTCCTTGTATGCCTTTTGACCAATCCGTTGGTACTCGGGCATCTGGCTGTACAGGTACTCCAGCGTCTCCGGGTAGGTCATGTTAGTTTTTGAGCGGCAGCACCGAGTATTGACGTGAGTAGCGCATCTGCTGGTCCACGTAATTCTCGTCGTACGAAACGGTCACGTCCGTAACTTTCCCTTTCTCATCGGTCACCAGCTTGTACACCGGGTTCACGAACCCCTTGTAGGGAGCGATGTTCAGCGTCTCGTAGCGTGTCAGCACCTCCTGGTGCAGGGTCGGGTCGACCTTTACCCCATAGGTTTCCACCAGGTTCTTCCCGGCTTCGTAGTCGCCTTCCGACTTGATCCGTTGTACTTCCGTCAGTAGTTCACCAAACAGCTGCCGCAGCTTTTCGTAATCGTTGACGACCACGTAGCTCTTATCGTCCCGTTTTTGCATCGCCACCACGTTATTGGCAGCCCCTTTTTCGATCACCCAGTTGGAGATCAGTGCCCGGTTGCGCATATGTGCCTGCTCAATATCTTTCCCCGGCTGTATGCGGGTCAGCTGTGTTATTGCGCCGTTCATGACGTAGGAGTAGTACTCCGTTTTGTACGCCTCCTCATCCGGTAGCAGTCCCAGCTCTACCAGCTTCGGGTCCGCCAGGTAGTAGAGCGCGAACAGGTCGGCCCTCGTCTCTTCCAGCGGTGATCCGTACGCTTTCAGCGCATCGCCATCCACCCCGGGGAGCAGCTTGCCCGAACCGTGTCCAAGGCACTCGTGCAGGTCGGTGTGCAGGTTGTCGGTGATCGTGCCGTACTGTTTGGCCCGTTCCCGTTCGGTGTCGCTCCACATGAACTCCTCCCTGAAGCCGTTCCCCTCGGCCGCTTTGGCGTACGCGAAGGTGATGTTATCGATGGTGACCGATTTGGAACCGTGATCCCGGCGTATCCAGTCGGCATTGGGTAAATTAATCCCGATGGGCGTGGCGGGGTAGGTGTCTCCACCGAGGATAGCAGCGGTAATCACTTTGGCCGACACCCCTTTCACCTCCTCTTTCTTGAACCGGTCATCGATGGGCGAGTTGTCTTCGAACCACTGTGCGTTCTCGCTGATCACGCGGGTGCGCTCCGATGCCTCGAGACTCTTGAAGTTTACCAGGGCCTCCCACGATCCTTTCAATCCCAGCGGGTCGGTATAGGTTTCGATGAACCCGTTGATAAAGTCTACCCGCGACTCTGTATCTTTCACCCATTTCACCGAGTAGTCGTCGAACGTTTCCAGGTCACCCGTCTGGTAGAAGCTGATGAGCGCGCGGATAATCTCCTTCTGTTGGTTGTTCTCGGCTACCGCTTCCGCCTTCTCCAGCCAACCGATGATCCGTTCGATGGCCTTATCGTACATGCCACCCAGCTTCCAGACCTGTTCGGTCACCTGCCCGTTTTCCTTCACCACTTTGCTGTTGAGGCCGTACGAAATCGGTGTGTTGTCGTTGGGGTCTTTCTTCGCGTTGTAGAATGCCTCCACCTCTTTCTGGGTAACCCCCTCGTAGAAGTTCACGGCCGAGGTGGCCACGATATCCGCGCCGGCCGCCTGGTTCATCCGCTTGGGCATCACGTTGGGGTCAAACATTACCGGCAGTATCTCTTTCAGCGTCTCATCGGCCGCCATCCCGTCGCGGAAAGGCATCCGTCCCGGGTCCACGCTCTTGACGATAGAGACAAAATAGTCCTGGGGGAATCCAGGTAGTATTTTGTCTTCAGAGTAGTGGTGATGAATGCCATTGGCCATCCATATCTGTTTCAGGTAGGTCTCGAACAGCTTCCAGTTCTCGGTCGATTTATCACCCATGTAGTTTTCGTACAGTCCTTCGCACACGCGGCGAATGGTGAGGTTGTAGCGGTTATGTTGGTCCCACAATATGTCGCGTCCCTCGAGGGCAGCTTGCGAGAGGTAGTACACCAACTCCTTTTGTTGAAGCGTTAAGGCGTTGAAGCCTGGTACCGGGTAGCGAAGTATTTCAATATCGGCAAACCGGTCCACCTTGTACTCGAAGGTGGCGTAATCGATCCCGTCATCCACGGGTGTTTGCTTGCCCGCGTTGTTGCAGGCGATTAGCGTGAGAGCTGCTGTTAACATGCAGAGTATCTTTTTCATACGAAAATGTTTAATTATATATTGTGTATGAAGCTCGCTTTTAATCATGCTCGTTTCATACGACTGTTTTATGATAGTTTAGTTCGTCTTGTAGGGATAGGAGATGGAAGCCAGCTCCTCGTTTGCCTGCTTTACCTTTGTTTTTAACCCCTCCTTGTACTCGTTGAGCTTTACCTGCAGGGCTTCATCGCCGGTGGCGATCATCTGCAGTGCCAGGATGGCCGCGTTGAGGGATCCGTTAATGCCGACTGTCGCTACCGGTATTCCCGGTGGCATCTGGACGATCGCGAGCAACGCGTCCATGCCGTCGAGCGACGCGTTCACCGGTACGCCGATTACCGGCAGCGGGGTCATGGAGGCGATTACCCCGGGTAGGTGGGCGGCCATCCCCGCGGCGGCGATAATCACCTTGATGCCCCTTCCCCGGGCATTTTTCGCGAACCGCTCCACCTCTTCCGGGGTGCGGTGTGCCGAAAGCGCGTTCATCTCGAACGGCACTCCCATCTCGTTAAGGAAATGGGCAGCCTTCTCCATCACGGGCAGATCCGAAGTACTGCCCATGATAATACTGATTACAGGCGTCATGTGCATCGTTTACTTTCCAATAAACTCCTTGTAGGCTGCAGCCGTCATCAACGCTGAGAGCTCCTCCTCGTCCGCTATAGCTACCTTGATGATCCACCCATCGCCATACGGGTCCTTGTTGACCAAGTCGGGGGCATCTTCAAGTTCGCCGTTCACCTCCAATACCTCTCCACCAACCGGCATCAGCAGGTCAGACACGGTTTTCACTGCCTCGATGCTTCCAAACACTTCGCCTTTGTCCAAGGTTTCGCCTTCGCAGCTTACGTCAACGTAGACGATATCCCCCAACTCATCCTGGGCGAAATCGGTAATGCCCACGTACGCTTCACTCCCTTCCACTCTCACCCATTCGTGATCGGAAGAATACTTTAAATTTTCCGGAAATTTCATATTCACTCAAGTTTTAAAATTTGCTTATATAACTTATTAATCTCTTCTTGTATCCGTTTTCGGCGATCATTGACCTGTCAGCTCCCACCGTTTACAGGTGTAAAAATACAACTTTATTCTCGTTTGTCAAAATGTGAGAACAGCTCTATCACTTACTTCGCTCCCATCCAGACGAAAACGAACGTGATGGTGAAGCCGAGTAGGAAACCAGCGTTCACTTGCGAAAGGCTGTGATGCTTAAGGATAAGGCGCGACGAACCGATTAACCCCGCCAGGACGAATAACGCCATGAACATGTAATAGGGGTTAGTATTTTCCACGAAGTAACTCACCGACATGGCTCCCCCTATAAGTCCTCCTATGCCAAACATGTGCGCACTGATCTTCCAAGCCAAGGTAATCATGGTGGCGATGATCACGATGGCGATCGGGGCGGCGATCATCATCAGGAACCACGTGGGCATCTGCATCCTATAGTAAAGAATGGCCATCAAACCATACGAGACCAGCGTGATCACGTAAGGGATGAACCGTTGACGCCTCACCTTGATGGAGAGGTCACTCACCAGCCCCATGCGGTAAAGTAAGCCTATAAGAATAGCCGGGATGAGGAACGAGAAAAGGAAGACGGGAGCAACTATCAACCAGAACCGGTGGCTGTACATCACGCCAAAGTAGGTGTACACGAAGAGCAACATCACCCCGTATGTGGGCATCAATAGGGGCTGAAAAACGGTGGAGATTACACGTGCTATCGAATGCTTCATCCTGCTTTAATTCCTTATTTGTGATTGACAACGTTACAATCGAGGTTATAAAAAATGTTTTTAAGTGACTGCCACGGTAAACGTCGCCATAAAGAGACAAAGTTATATTTTTTTTCTCAAACGGGCGACAGGTATGTTCGATTGTTCGCGGTATTTGGCCACCGTACGCCTGGCGATAACGTACCCCTTCTCATTTAGAAGTTGGGTAAGCTGCTCGTCCGTATAGGGCCTGCTTGGGTCTTCCCCTTCCACGCACTCACGCAGCGCTGCCTTAACCTCCCTCGACGAGATATCTTCGCCATCGCTCGTTTGCATCGCCTCCGAGAAAAAGAATTTCAACGGGTATATGGCACCATTCGTCTGCACGTATTTGCTGTTGCTTACCCTTGAGATGGTGGAGATATCGAACCCGGTACGTTCCGCTACATCTTTCAGGATCATTGGCTTGAGATCACTCTCATCTTCGGTGATGAAGAAGTCGTACTGTATGCTCACGATGGCCTCCATGGTGCGTTGCAAGGTGTTTTGCCGCTGTTTCACCGCGTCGATGAACCATTTGGCCGAATCCACTTTTTGCTTCATGAAGAGCATCGCCTGCTTGTCGTCGGACGACATGCTCTCCTTGTTGTTGCTATACCCTTTCAACATTTCCGAGAAGGTGCGGTTCACCCTCAGCGAGGGGATATTGCTGTTATTCAGTTGTATGGTTATTTCGCCGTTGTACGAGTCGACGAGGAAATCGGGGGTGATCTTGTTCATAGCGGTTTGTATCTTTCCACCCACCGCGCTGCCTGGCTTGGGGTTGAGGGCAACCACCTCCTTGATGGCTTCACGTAGTTCGTCTTCCCCGATATTCATCTGTCGCATGATCTTGTCGTAATGCTTCCGGGAGAACTCTTCGAAGTAGTCGGTCACCATCTTTATCGCATGTTCTACGGGTGGACTGCTCTTCAGCCGATGAAGTTGCAGGAGGAGACACTCCTGCAGGTCGCGTGCACCCACCCCCGCGGGGTCAAGGTCTTGGATTTCGTACAGCACGTCTTCCAGTTGCAAGGGGGATACCTCCAATTGCCGTTGGAACAGGAGGTCGTTCGAGATCGCTTGTAGTTCCCTCTCCAAGTAGCCGTTCTCATCGAGGCTCCCGATGATGTACTCAGCGATAAGCTGCTTTCGTTCGTCAAGCTTGAGCAGTCCAACCTGCTCCATGAGCGATTCGCTAAGCGACTTCTCATCGAAGTGCCCTATTTCTATGAAGCTGGGCTCGTTTTTCCGGCTCGTTGGCGTGTTAAGCCGGTAGTCGGGAACATCGTCTTCCGAGAAGTAATCCCCCAGGATTATATCCTCCTCCGATATTGGCTCTCTCTCATTCTCGTTTAGGTCGTCCTCCCCGTCATAGAGCGCTTCACTCTCGCTACGAGGTTCATTTTCAGCGTCTTCTAACGCCGGGTTATCTTCCAGCTCCTGCTTAATGCGATCTTCGACCTCAACAGAGTTTAACTCCACCAGCTTTATCACCTGCATCTGCAAAGGGGATAGTCGTTGGACCTGTTTCAATTCCTGTTGCTGTTTGAGCGCCATACTTTTTTATTGATTACCAATTCAAAAACAAAAATAGGTGATTTTCTGCCTATATCCAAGCGGGTGAAATATAAAACTTTTTGTTACCTTTGAATTTTAATAGCAAAAACAACTGTTACGATGATATTCAAGTTTCTAATCTTATCCGATGAGGTGGACGACTTCAAGAGGGGAATTGAACTGGATGCCGATGCCACCTTCCTTGATTTTTACCGGGCGATTTTAGACTGCACCGGCTTTAGTGATAAGGAGATGGCTTCGTTTTACCTGTGCGACAGTAAGTGGCGTAAGAAGTTGGAGATCACCCTCGTGGAAATGGATACTTACTCCGATGAAGATCCGTACACGATGGAGGATACCGTGTTGAGCGATCATTTGGATGACGAAAAGCAAAAACTGATGTTCGTCTTTGACTACCTTAATGAGCGGGCTCTTTATATCGAGCTCTCCGAAATTATCCCGGGGAAGAACCTGGAGTCGCCCGTTTGCACGCTCTCAACGGGTCACGCTCCCGTTCAGATCATGGAGCCTGAAGAGGTGCTGCCTATTAGTGTCATTCTTGATACCGAGGAGAGCTTGTACGGTGACGAGAGCTTCGATCCTGATGAGTTGGATGTAGATGGTTTTGAAGCGTTGGACGACCTTTATTGATGCCCCCCGGATGTTCGATTGACCCCTTCTCGTTAATGAAAACCCTTCTCGTGCTGCTTGGCCCTACCGGGGTGGGAAAGACCGAGTGGAGTCTGTCTGTTGCTGAGGCGTTACGATGCCCCATTATTTCGGCCGATTCGCGGCAATTGTACCGTGGTCTCTCTGTCGGTACCGCGGCGCCTACCCCTGAGCAGATGCAGCGCGTGCCACACCACTTCGTGGGAATCCTTGCCCCAACTGACTACTACAACGCGAGCGATTTCGAGCGGCAGGTGCTTTCGCTGCTCGCCAGGCTCCATCAGGAACATCGTGTGGTTATCATGTCGGGCGGTTCCATGATGTATATCGACGCGGTCTGCAGAGGAATCGATGAAATTCCCAATATTGACGAGGCGTTGAGGAGTGATTTGCAGGCGTTGTACCGCACCGAGGGACTTGACCCCATTCGGCAGCAATTAAAGATTTTGGATCCCGTTTTTTACAATGAGGTGGATTTGAAAAACCCCAAGCGGGTAATTCATGCCCTGGAGGTCTGCCTAATGACGGGAAAACCTTACTCGTCGTTACGTACCAATCCTCTCAGGGAGCGGCCGTTTAGGATTGTCAAGGTGGGGCTCACGCGTGACCGGGAAGAGCTGTATGACCGTATAAATCGGCGGGTCGACCAGATGGTGGCCGACGGGCTGGTGGAGGAGGCAAGAGGGCTTTTTCCCATGCGGCACCTGAACGCGTTGAACACGGTAGGCTACAAGGAGCTGTTCGCCCATTTCAAGGGGGAGTGTACCCTCGAGTTCGCTATCGAAAAGATCAAACAGCACTCCCGAAATTACGCGCGGAAGCAGCTCTCTTGGTTCAGGCGAGACAAGGAGATTCATTGGATAAATCTTTCACGCGAAGGAGTGAACGTGGTACAGGAAACGTTGTCACTCTTAGATAACTAATCCCATCACCTCCTCCCGTGGTAAGTTTTGTATACTTTTTTCAGGGAGCTGTTGGATAGTTCGGAAATTTATACTACTTTTGCATCGCTTTCATCAGAAAGGTAACACTCTTCCTTAGCTCAGTTGGTTAGAGCACCTGACTGTTAATCAGGGGGTCCTTGGTTCAAGTCCAAGAGGAAGAGCCCGGGTGATGAGCAAACATATTCTTCCTTAGCTCAGTTGGTTAGAGCACCTGACTGTTAATCAGGGGGTCCTTGGTTCAAGTCCAAGAGGAAGAGCAAGATGAAAAACAAAGAGGGACGGGTCGTGAGACCCGTTTCTACATTGAAGAAACCCCTTCACCCGGAATAATATTTAACTAAACCAATATTTAACTAAACCAACAGAATTATGAAACCGACATGTTTAAAACAATCGCATGAAAAAATGAGATTAACTTTTGTTGTCGCCATGCTTGCCATGGTTGTATCTGCCAGTGCTTAGCTAAGCTTGGGAGTAAAGGGTGCTCTGACCATTAACCCGATCTACCTGCAAGTCCCGGTGCATTACGCCTATAAGAACGCGCTTAATCCCGGGACGCGGGTGGTGCTTCACGCGGGTCCTTACGCCGCTTACGGGGTGGGGGGAAAACAAAAGTGAAGGCATCCATTTCTGATAAATCGGTGGAATCGGAAAATGAAAATGTTTTCGGTGATAACGGCTACAATCCCAACAAAAGCTGCTCGATGGCCTTTCTTATCTCGCTTCGCGTGCCGTTGAATTTGTTTACCATCACGGCAAACGCGTACTTTTTGTTCCCATCGATGAGGTATCCCGCGTAGCATTGTACCCCCCCGATGCTGCCACTTTTGGCTGCCACCTTACCAACCAGCCGGGTATCTCGTAAAAAGTTCTTCAAGGTTCCCTCTTGTCCCGCCTTGGGTAATGAGTTGAGGAACGTGGTGGAGCCATTGCTCCGGTTGTGCATGTAAACCAGCATATCGGTCAGGAACTTCGCGCTTACCGCGTTTTGGGGTGCCAGTCCGCTTCCGTCATGCATTATTAGCGGGGTGGAATCTATCCCCTTACCCTTCCAATAACCTTCAGTGTAGTCGACCCCTTCTGCTAAGGCGTTGGCGTATATATCGCTATTGGTATGGCGACCAATCGTCCGGATCAGGTGCTCCGCGTAATGGTTATTGCTCTCCACGTTTACCTCCCTGATAATCTCTTTCAATGGTCTTGAAGTGAGGGTAAACAGCACGTTCCCTACCCGGTAGGATGGCGTCTGCCCGTTCGTACTGCTTCTTGAAAGGTATTCCTGCCGGGTCGTTTCAATGGCACCAATTCGGTATCCTGCCTGCTTCAGGTACTCTCTGAGCGTCTCACCCACCAGTCGTCCTGGGTCGGGAATATCCCCCTTAATGACGAACTCGCTCCTGCTGGCTGGAATATCGCCCCGTAACTCTTTTTCGTAGCCAAAGGGTACCCCGTAGATATAACCGTTGTCCTGTCCCGTGTTGTTCAGCGTGAGGAGGTTTTGGAAGGTCAATCCTTTGATTTCCGGCTCCGTGCGCAGGATTTTCGGTCGCTCTTTCCTATCCATGGTATTGAACACCAGCTTGTAACTGTTGTCGAAAATGCTGATGCCGTACGCCCCTGCCGCGTAGTAGTTACCGATATCAATCCAGGTCCACTCTGGTGAGATGCCATCGTACCCGAACAGGTTATCCACCACGAGGATGGAGTACTCCCTATCTTTGGACAAGCTCTCTGTCAAGGCTTCCGTCCCGTTGATAAAGAAGATGTAAGGGTTATCGGGAAACGAATCGCTTCCCAGCGTTGGATCGCCACCTCCCAGTACGAGGATACGTGAAGGATCGTCCGCGTCCACCGTGATCTTCGTTTTGTAACGGTAGTTCTCGCCAAGCGTTTCCAACGCCGTGGCCGTAGTGATGAGTTTAAGCAGCGATGCCGGCGTGAGTGATTTCTCCGCGTCGTGGTTCGCGACGCTTTTCCCGCTTTCTAGTTCCACCACGGAGACCCCCACCGATGCATGCTTCAGGGCAGGGTTGTCAATAAAGCGCTGCAACGAGGTTTGGGGGTATGCCACGTGAGGGAGAAGGCATACCAAGAGGGATAAAACCAGGTTACGGGAAAGGTTTTTCATTGTTGAGTTATGGTGGTTACTCCACTTTTTGAAGTTACTCCACGATTTCCATGAGCTCGATCTCGAACACCAGGGTGGTATAGGCCGGGACGGAACTCCCCCCCACTTCCCCGTATCCCAGCTCCCAAGGGATCCAAACCTCCCATCTATCGCCCACCTGCATATGTTGCAGGGCGGTGGAGAAGCCGTCGACGACTCCATATTTCGCGTTGGGATTCACATCGAACGTGCTGGGGATATTGTTTCGTTTTTCCGTGGAGTCGAAAATAATCTTGTTGGTGATCACGTTCCCCTTATCGTCATTGTAGGTGTCGGGCTTCTCCCAGTCGTACTTGTACCACCCCGTGTAGCGTACCTTTACCTGGTCGGTAAATATGGGAGTTTCGCCATTGCCCTTTACCAACTCCTTGTACATGATATGTCCCCGATTGGAAAAGGAGACCAGCCGGATATACTCCTTATCGGCTGAAATTTTTACAAACTGCGCCTCATTATCCAGCTTCCAGGGGGTGTCCTTCTTCGAATCCTCCTTATCGCAAGCGATGAGCGATAAGAGGGTGCAAAGCGCTAAAAATAACGGTATTCGTAGTTTCATCGTGTGGTTTTTTTAGCGGGTTAATTGTTTCAGTAATTGACTCATATCTGTTTTTTCGGCGATAATCTGTTGCAGTGCATTGATAGGAACCCTTTCCTGTTCCATCGTGTCGCGGTCTCGGACAGTTACCGTGTCGTCCTCTAATGTTTGGTGGTCGATGGTGATGCAACAAGGGGTGCCGATAGCATCCTGTCGGCGGTACCGCTTTCCAATGCTGTCTTTCTCGTCGTATTGGCAAGTGAAGCTGAACTTAAGCTCGTCCACGATTGCGCGTGCTTTCTCGGGCAGCCCGTCTTTCCGGACCAGTGGAAGTACGGCCAGTTTAACCGGTGCCAGGGCGGGGGGAAGCTTGAGCAACACGCGGGTCTCTCCTCCCTCCAGGGTCTCTTCCCGGTAGGAGGCTGCCATCACCGATAGGAACATCCTGTCGAGACCGATAGAGGTCTCCACAACATACGGGATGTATGATTCACCCAATTCCGGGTCGTAATATTGCATCTTTTTCCCGGAGAACTGCTCATGTTGGCTCAGGTCGAACCCGGTACGAGAGTGGATCCCTTCCACCTCTTTAAAGCCAAAAGGCATCTCGTATTCTATGTCGGTGGCCGCGTTCGCGTAGTGCGCCAGCTTGTCGTGATCGTGGAAACGGTACTTCTCTGCCCCGAAGCCCAAGGCCTGGTGCCACTTCATCCGTTCTTTCTTCCAGTACTCGAACCACTCCAGCTCCTCGCCCGGCGTGACGAAGAACTGCATCTCCATCTGCTCGAACTCCCTTGTCCGGAAAATAAACTGGCGGGCGACGATCTCGTTTCGGAACGCTTTCCCGATTTGCGCGATCCCGAAGGGCACCTTCATACGCCCTGTCTTCTGCACGTTCAGGAAGTTGACGAAGATCCCCTGCGCTGTCTCGGGGCGGAGGTATACCTTCATCGCGCCGTCGGCCGTAGAGCCCATCTCGGTTGAGAACATCAGGTTGAACTGCCTCACCTCCGTCCAATCGCGGGAGCCGCTTACCGGGCAGACGATACCGCAATCGACGATGATTTGTCGCATCTCATCCAGGTCGTTGTCGTTCATCGCCTTAACGAACCGGGCATGTATCTCGTCCCGCTCTTGCTGATATCTCAGCACCCTCGGGTTGGTCTCCCGGTACATCTTTTCATCGAACGTGTCACCAAATCGCTTGGCCGCCTTCTGCACCTCCTTATCGATTTTCTCATCCTGCTTGGCCAGATGATCCTCGATCAGCACGTCGGCACGGTACCGCTTCTTGCTGTCGCGGTTATCGATCAGCGGGTCGTTGAAAGCGTCCACGTGTCCCGATGCCTTCCAGATGGTGGGGTGCATAAAGATGGCGGAATCGATCCCCACGATGTTTTCATTCAATTTCACCATGCTGTCCCACCAATATTTTTTCAGGTTGTTTTTGAGCTCCACACCCATCTGCCCGTAGTCGTACACGGCGCCTAACCCGTCATATATCTCGCTCGATTGGAATACGAATCCATACTCTTTGCAGTGCGAAACCAATTTCTTGAAAACGTCGTCTTGTACCATAGTCATAAAATGGCATGTTGTTTGGTCGTTTAAGGCAAGCAACACGCATGTAAAATAGTTAATTAATCACTTGAATATCTCAACCTACAAAGTAAACACTTTTTTTTGATCTTTTCGACTTGCCCGGCCAAATATAGCTGTAAAAATAGTATCTTCGCGAACGTCGCGGGCGTCTATTCATCGCGTACCCGCGTGATCATATATCTTGGATGAGCATGGCAGGAGGAATGAAAACGTTGGCAAAAGAGACCCTCTTTTACGGGATAGGGAGTACGCTCCCCAAGTTATTGAGCTGGTTGTTGTCGCTTTATTGGGCGTTTGCCCTGCCGGAGATAAAGGATATTGGCGTGCTTACCAATTTCTACGCGTGGGTGGCCCTCCTGCAGGTGATCCTGACCTACGGCATGGAGACCGGTTTTTTCCGTTACGCCAACAAGGAGGATAACCCGACAAAGGTTTTTTCTACCACCTTTATCAGCATTGCCAGCACCACCCTTCTCTTCTTTCTTGTCTCCATGGCTTTCCTGAAGCCGGTCGCCTTCGCACTGGGCGGCACGGCCATGAAGCCACGCTTCCTGCTCATGATGGTGCTCATCCTTTGCATCGACGTGTTGGGCTCCATCCCGTTTGCCAACCTTCGTTTCAAGCAACGTCCCATACGCTTTGCCACCATCAAGGTGTTGAACGTGGTGCTTACCATCCTCTTCAACCTCTTCTTCTTTCTCGCCTGTCCCTGGCTACAGGGCAAGTATCCCGATGCCTTTTCGTGGTTCACGCTGGATAGGGGGATCGATTACATCCTGATATCCAACCTCGCGGCATCGCTAATTCAGTTCCTGTTGGTATCCCCCGAGCTGCGGATCAAGTTCACGTTCGATAAGGCGTTGCTCCGGAGGATGTTGAGGTACTCTTTCCCCATCCTGATCCTGGGGATAGCCGGTATCCTGAACCAAACTGTCGATAAGATCGTCTTCCCCTGGCTTTTTCCAGACACCCACCCCGACAAGGTCAACGCTTTTCGCGAGCTGGGTATTTACGGCCAGAACTTCAAGATTGCCGTTATCATGGTGATGTTCACCCAAGCTTTCCGATATGCTTTTGAGCCGTTTATCTTCGCGCGCAACCGGGAGGACTCGAGTGATAGGCAGTCGTTCAGCGATGCGACCCGTTACTTCATCCTGTTCGGGTTGCTCATCTTTCTGCTCACTACCGGATATATCGATATCATCAAGTACCTACTCCCCGAACGGTATCACGTGGGACTGAAGGTGGTCCCCATCGTCTTGCTTGGGGAGCTCTTCTTCGGGGTCTACTTCAACCTGTCGCTCTGGTACAAGCTGACCGACCAGACGAAGTGGGGCGCCTACATGTCGCTTTTTGGTCTTGCTATAACCCTGCTTATCAATATTTTATTTATTCCCCAGCATGGCTATATGGCCTGTGCCTGGGCATCGTTTTTTGCCAATCTCTCCATGATGCTTGTCTCCTATTTCCTGGGGCAGAAGCATTATCCCATTCCCTATAACTTGAAGTCGGCCGGACTTTCGTTCCTTCTCGCGATGGTGCTGTTTAGTGGAATCGTGTTCGTGTACCGGCAGGTGGATACCCTTTGGATGCGGTTGCTGTTCAACACGCTGCTTATCACGGTATACGTGGTTATCGTGGTGGCCAAAGATTCGGGGCTTAGAGGGGTGATAACGAAACTTAGTCGTGTTGGTCGCGCTGGTCAAGGCATGGTGTGAAACGTTGTTTTTTGTAAAGAGTATGTTAATGAAAAGAGTACTTTTATTCCTCGTGGTATTGGGAGCCTGTTTCATCGCGAAGGCCGATGAGGGGATGTGGTTGTTAAAGGAGCTGAACGGGCAAAACGTGGCCCGGATGCAGGAGTTGGGCTTCCACTTCCCGGTAGGCAAGCTCTACGATGAGCAGAACCCGTCGCTTAAGGATGCGGTCGTAATTTTTGGAGGAGGATGTTCCGGTGTGGTTGTCTCCGGACAGGGGATGATTTTTACCAACCATCACTGTGGATACGGTGCCATCCAAAAGTTGAGTTCCGTGGAACATGACTACTTGAAAAATGGTTTTGTTGCTCAAAACCAGTCGGATGAGTTGCCCGTTGATGGCCTTACCGTGTCGTTCTTACGCTCCATGGAAGAGGTGACCGATCGGTTTCTCCCTCACCTGCCATCGGTATTGAGCGAAATCCAACGTGAATTGACCATCGACTCGCTCTCCAATGAGCTGATCAAGGAGTATGAGAACGATCCGTTTACCCGTGCACGTGTGGTCCCTTTTTTCGCGGGCAACCGGTATTACGTGGTACTGTACGACCTGTTTCGCGACGTGCGTCTCGTGCTTGCACCGCCCACGTCAATCGGTAAGTTCGGTGGTGATACCGACAACTGGATGTGGCCCCGCCACACGGGTGACTTCGCGGTGTTCCGCGTGTATGCCGGGGATGGGAACAGACCAGCGGACTACAGTAGCGAGAACGTGCCTTACAGGCCCAGGTACGTAGTACCCGTCTCCCTCGCGGGGATGCGGGATGGGGATTACGCGATGACGGTGGGTTACCCCGGCAGTACGCAGCGCTACGCCTCTTCTTGGGCTATTCGTCAGCGGATGGAGTCTGAGAACCAACCTCGCATAGAAGTTCGCGGTGCGAAGCAGGCTATATGGTGGGACGCCATGACCTCCAACGATACCATTCGCATCAAGTACGCCAGCAAGTACGCGGGTAGCTCCAACTACTGGAAGAACTCCATGGGCATGAATGAAGCTATCACCAACATGGATGTGCTGGACGAAAAGGAGGGGCTGGAAACGAGGCTTCGGGAGTGGATACAAAACGATCCATCGAAAGCGGCTAAGTATGGGCACACGCTGAGCGTGTTAGAGGATGCTTTTACCCGTTCCAACGAGATGACCCGATATATGACCTATTTCGTGGAGACGTTTGAGAACGGCATCGAATTGATCCGTTTTGCCAATACCATCCTCCACTTCGATTCCAAAGCGTCGGAAGATGAGAGGCTGGAGTTCATCAACGACCGGCTTATAGAGTCGTACAAGAATTACGAACCGGGGTTAGATAGGCAGTTGCTGCCCGTGCTGATGAGGCTTTACGCCGAGCGGGTCCCGGAAGGATTTTACCCCGATATTTACGAGACCATCCGGGAGAAGTTCAACGGTAATTATGAACGGTACGCCGAGTGGCTCTTTTCTAATACCCGTTTTACTTCGCTTGAAGAGCTCTTGGCACTCCTTCAGGCAACCGACGTGGGGTTGCTTACTGAAGACCCGGCCATGGAGCTTGCCCTTTCTGTTTCAGCCATTGGTTACGAGATATCGTCTCAGCTGATGAACGCTTACGAGGAGATATTACGCGGTGAGCGGGAGTTCATGGCTGCACTTATGGAGATGGAGGTGCGAAAGACGTTCTATCCCGATGCCAACTTCACCCAACGGATGAGCTACGGCTCGGTCGAAGGGTACGGTCCGCGTGACGGGGTGTGGTACGACTCTTTCACCACCACGAACGGGGTGCTGGAAAAAGAGCTGCCCGGCGATCCCGAGTTTAATGTACAGGGGTACGTTCTCGATGCCATCCGGTCGGGTAATTTTGGACGATACGCCGATGAGGAAGGGAGGATGCGGGTAAATTTCCTGTCCAACAACGATATCACTGGGGGCAACTCCGGTAGTCCCGTGCTCAACGCTCATGCCGAGCTGGTGGGCCTCGCATTCGACGGCAACTGGGAGTCGCTGAGCGGCGACATCCTTTTCAACCCCGATATGCAACGGACCATCAGTGTTGATATCCTATACGTGCTTTACGTGATCGACAAGGTGATGGAGGCTCCATGGGTTATCGAGGAGTTGAATCTGGTGGAGTAGGGAGGCAAAAGTTTTCGGACCTGCGGTAGAAGACAATGACGAACTTAAATTAGTGGAGCAGGGGTATGTAAAACATCAAAGATTAAAATAACGATATGGCAAAAAAACTTCTTACATTGATTGTCTTTACGGCAATATTAGTGGGTTGTAAGCAAGCTCAACAGCCCGATGCAGGCGAGATGCAGCTGCTTTTTAATGAGCCGGCTGCCGGCTGGGAGGCCACCTTGCCTCTTGGAAACGGACGTATCGGCATGATGCCCGATGGAGGTGTCGACACCGAACTGATCGTGTTAAACGATATCACCATGTGGTCGGGCAGCGAAGATCTCGAAGCCCTCAATCCCGAAGCGCTAAGCTATCTGCCCGAGATTAGACGCCTATTACTGGAGGGTGAAAATTTACAGGCCCAAAATATGATGTATGCCCATTTTCGATGCGGTGGACAGGGTTCCGGCTTCGGTGGCGGGAAAGATGCCCCTTACGGATGCTTTCAGATGTTAGGGAATCTGAACCTACACCATATCTACCCAACAAGCGAACCTATAGAGAATTACCAACGCTCTCTCTCGTTGAATGACGCCATGGTAGTTACCGAGTTCCAAAAGGGGGAGACGGTTTATCAACGCGAATATTTTGCCTCTCATGCCAACGACGTGTTGATTATTCGGCTATCGGCAAATAAACGTGGGGTAGTGTCGTTTGAAGCTTCCCTCAGCCGCCCCGAACGGGCCACCGTTTCCTCAGATGGCAACATCCTACAGATGGAGGGACAACTGAACGATGGTCACAACGGCGATAATGGGGTGCGTTACCTCACGAAGCTGCAGGTCATCAGCAAAGGCGGTGTGCAGGAGGTTGACGATTCCCTGATCAGGTTGACCGATGCCGATGAGGCCATATTGGTGATCTCCACTTCAACCGATATGCTCGATAAAAACTACCAGGAAACGGTTGATGCTCTTTTAAACGCTTCTATAAAGGTCGATTATGCCGCATTGAAGAAGAGCCACACGGCACTCCACCAAGAAAAATTTAATCGGGTCAACCTTAACTTGGGCGAACAGGATAACCATACACCCACTCACGAACGGTTAAGCCGTTTTCAAGAGAGTGATGACCCCGCTTTTGCCGCTTTATATTTTCAGTACGGGCGTTATCTCATGATTTCGGGAACCCGTGAAAACAGCCTTCCGCTCAACCTGCAGGGGTTGTGGGCTAACCAGGTACAAACGCCGTGGAATGGTGACTACCACCTGAATATTAACGTGCAGATGAACTATTGGCCGGCTGAGGTGTGCAACCTGTCGGAGCTGCACAAGCCGCTTATCGATTTTACACAATCACTTGTACCCTCGGGCGAAGCTACGGCTAAAACATTTTACGGTGCCGAAGGATGGGTGGCGCATATGATGAGTAATCCGTGGAGGTTCACCGCTCCCGGGGAGCATGCTTCTTGGGGAGCCACCAACACGGGAGGTGCCTGGTTATGCGCTCACCTGTGGGAGCATTGGGCTTTTACACAAGACGAAAACTACTTGCGTTCCATCTATCCCACGTTGGTAGGTGCGGCACAATTCTTCCTCTCCTCCATGATTGAAGAACCTTCGCACGGTTGGCTGGTTACAGCCCCCTCTTCATCGCCCGAAAATGCCTTTTACCTGGATGGGGACAATAATGCAGTTTACGTTTGTATGGGACCTACGATGGATGCCCAGCTGGTTAGAGAGCTGTTCGGCAATATACTATCCGCTTCAGAGATCCTAGGAATAGAGGATGAAATAACGGCGAGAATACGGGAAGCACTGCCTAAACTTCCACCCATGCAAATAAGCCCCAATGGTTACCTGCAAGAGTGGTTAGAAGATTATAGGGAGGCAGAACCCACTCACCGGCACGTTTCACATCTCTATGGTCTCCACCCAGCTAACCAGATTTCACCCAACACTACTCCCGAGCTGGCCGCGGCGGCCCGCGAAACGTTGGAACGTAGGGGTGATGCCGGTACGGGCTGGTCACGTGCGTGGAAGGTAAACTTTTGGGCACGTTTACACGATGGAAACCGGGCATACAAGCTGCTGAAAAGCCTTTTAGAGCCGACTTTTGGAAGCGACATACAGATGAACAGGGGTGGGGGCACCTATCCTAACCTGTTTTGTGCGCACCCGCCGTTCCAGATAGATGGAAATTTTGGCGGTACGGCCGGGATTGCGGAGATGTTGATACAGAGCCAGGATGGCTATATCGAGTTTCTGCCTGCGCTGCCCGACAACTGGTCGCAGGGAAGCTTCAGGGGACTCCGCGTACGTGGCGGTGCCGAGGTCGGCGCCCAATGGACTGGATCAAAGCTAAGCCATGTTTCACTAAAGGCACTAGTTGACAACAGCTTTAGCATTAAGCTCCCCGATTACGTGACATCGGTCAAGCGTAAGGGCAAAGAGCTGCCTGTTGACAACGGCTTCGTGCAAGTTGAACTGAAGAGAGGTGAAGAGGTGAAGCTCCGCTTTGACTGATTGGAGAATAATAACTGGATTTTAGCGATTAAATAAACACTCAGGCAGGTAGGTTTATCACTGTTGTGATTTGCCTTAAAAAAATAATCCCCTTGTTTTGAACATATGTTCAAAACTTTTGTTATATTTGTAGACCAATTCAAGAGAAAAACGGTATGTCGCGACCTAAACAGTGTAGAAGAATTCAATCGCCCCCGTTGATGTCGGGGTTCAAGCCATTCGGTATCCCCCGTTCGGTAACGGGAGAGGTTATTTTGCAATATGATGAGTATGAGGCAATTCGGCTATTAGATTACGAGGGCTTGCTCCAAGAGGAGGCTGCCGAGCGGATGAACGTATCGCGCCCCACGCTCACGAGGATCTACGCCAAGGCGAGACAAACGGTCGCCCGTGCATTCGTGGAAGGAAAATCGTTGGTAATCGAGGGTGGCAGCGTGGAGTTCGGTAGACAACGGCACCGTTGTCGCCGTTGCAACAGGTTGATGGATGATAACAAGACAGATCATTCTTGTGGTAACCGACGTAGGCATAGGGGAGGGGAGTTTCGGTAAATCAGGTGAACACGGTGATTTAATAAGATAGTTGATCATGAGGGTTGTAGTATTATCGGATAATAGGGCATTGAAAACGGATTTTGAGACCGAACATGGTCTATCTGTTTACCTGGAGGCGGACAATTACAATTGTCTGCTCGACGTGGGAGCCTCAGATCTGTTTGCACGCAACGCGAAGCTCATGAATATCGACTTGGGTGATGTTGACTATCTCTTTATCTCTCATGGACATGCCGATCATATAGGGGGATTGCCAGCTTTTTTAGAGATAAACGAAAAGGCGAAGATAGTACTCTATTCTGATCTATTGCACCGGGAGTTTTACTCCACCAGGGGCAGGTTGAGGAAAATAAGTATCGACTTTGATTTCGATACCATCAAGGATAGACTGATTACTGTAAAAGATTCAGCCCTATTAGAAGGGGATATATCCGTCTTTAGGGGCAACACTGCAAAATACCCATTGCCAAAGGCCAACCGAACGCTCTTTACAAGCAGCAGTGATGGGTTGATAAATGATAACTTTGACCATGAGCTGACCATTACCTTTGGTAAAGAGGGTCGATTCCTGTTCACGGGTTGTGGTCATCGTGGTTTGCTCAATATCCTGGAGAGTGCAACGGCGGATGGGGTGGGGCAGATCAATTGGGTGATGGGAGGATTTCACCTGCTGGATAGTCATGTCGACCTCGACTTTGAATCCAGAGAAGAACTTGATGAGCTGGGACAAATGCTCAATCGCTATTTCCCTTCCACTCGTTTCGTGACGGGACACTGTACAGGCGAGATTGCATATAAACAGCTAAAAAACATTTTGGGAGATCAGCTTACGCAATTTCATGTAGGATATGAATTAGATATTTAAGCCAAATAATAAATACTACACAATAACATTTTAAAATAACAGTCGTATGAAAATTGCCATTGTATCAGAAAAAAAGAGTTTAGACGCACGGATTGACAATCGTTTCGGGCGCTGTGCTTATTTTGCTATTTACGATAGTGATAGCAAAACAACCGAGTTTTTCCCCAACCCGGCAAAGGACTCTCCGGAGGGAGCCGGTCCGGAAGCCGTGAAATTCATTGCATCGAAAGGTGTGAAGAAGGTCGTGGCACCTGAATATGGAAGAAAAGCAGAAGCGATGTTAAACAAGCTTCAAATCGAGATGGTACAAGACAAGGATAAAACCATTTCGGACATCATTAAAGAGCTTGAGTAGTTCAATGCTCGTTCATTAATAACATGTTAAAACAAGGAGGTATATTATGCCAGGATTTAATCAACGAGGTCCTATGGGAGAAGGTCCGATGACTGGACGTAAAATGGGCAAATGCACCAATTACGGTGCCGCAAAAGAAGGTTCTGTAACTGTAGAAGAGCCACAATATGAAAACGTAGATAGAGACGAGAGAGGCTTCGGTTTTGGCCGAGGACGAAGGTTTGGTCGTGGTTGTGCTGGCCGTGGTTTTGGCCGGGGACAAGGAGTTGGCCAAGGACGTGGCTTTGGTCGAGGACAAGGTTTTGGCCGTGGTCGTGCCGGTCGAAGCGTTGGCAGGGGAGTAGACTGTTTCGGAGGAGGCTTTGTACGCGGAGAAGGTTTTGGCCAAGGCAGAGGCCTGAATAGGCAAGGCAGAGGCCGGGGTATGAGGGGTTTTAGACAGACAATGTAACAGTAAAATCATGACAAAGAAAATTGCTATCCCGATGGAAGATGGGATGCTGGCCACCCATTTCGGTCATTGCCAATACTTCGCGATTATCGATGTCCAAAACAACCAGATTGTGGAGGTAAGCAAACAGGTGCCACCGGAGCATCGACCGGGCGTGTACCCAAGCTGGATCGCCTCGTTTGGGGTTACCGATGTGATCGCGGGGGGAATAGGGCAACGGGCTATCGACCTGTTCAATCAGCAAGGGATCAACGTGTTTGTAGGGGCACCCGTGCAAAGTGAGACAGAGATCGTTAACGACTTTTTGGCCGGGAGGCTATCCCTCAGCGCTAACTACTGCAACCATGACGGCGATGACCATAGCCTTTGCTAGCGGCAAAGGGGGCACCGGCAAAACCTTTATTTCTACCAATCTTTTCAATGCGCTGCAGAGCAGCGGCTTGAATATGGCTTTGGTCGATTGTGACGCGGAAGCGCCCAACGACAGGGAGTTCCTCCGGGAGGGGGTATTTCAAGGCACCTGTGCGGTTACCCAAAAGGTGCCGGTTATCGACAAATCGAAGTGTACCTATTGCAGAAGGTGCGATGAGTATTGCAACTTCAACGCCATCTTCTTTCTGGAGGAGCCACCCACCATCGAGGTGTTGGAGGAGCTATGTCACGGTTGCGGTGCCTGCTCAGTCGCGTGTGAGTATGGAGCCATATCGGAGAAAGATGACCTTTTAGGGTATGTCAACCGTTACCGTTTTTCCACGGGTAACGAGTTGATTGAAGGAAGGATGGAGGTCGGTGTCCACGTCTCGGTAGAGATTATCAAGGCGGCCATTAAGTCGGCTGATGCATTTGATTTGGTCTTGTTGGACTCACCGCCCGGCACCGGTTGTCCCTTTATTCAAACGGTTTACAGGGCCGATTACGTGGTGTTGGTGACGGAACCCACCCCCTTTGGGCTTAGCGATTTAAAGCAGTCGCTGGCGATTTTAAAAGAGATGGGGATACCATGCGGGGTTATTATCAATCGAGCCGATATGGGGAGCAATGATGCCCGTAATTACCTGATACAGGAGAATATTCCCCTGCTCATGAGTGTGCCGTTTGGCAAGGAGATTGCTGTGGCCTACTCGAAAGGCGAACTGGTCACCAATCTAAATGATGACTGGATGGTAAAATTCACTGAGTTATACCACGCTATTAATAAGCAGTTTGAAGCGGAAATATAAAGTAATGCTGTTTTCGCATGCTACTTTTTTTTTGCTTTCAGGCTTGACATACATAAATAATGCAACTATGGAGCTAGCGATCATCAGCGGAAAAGGTGGAACCGGGAAGAGCAGCATCAGCGCGGCATTCGCCACCCTGCAAAACGAAGTGGTGTTGGCAGACTGTGATGTGGATGCAGCCAACCTTTACCTGCTCTTCAGCCCCGTTCATGATGAGGAACACGTGTTTGTCTCCGGACATAAGGCACTACTTGATCAAGAGAAATGTATACACTGCGGTATCTGCGTGGATTACTGCCGGTTTGATGCCATCGTGGAGAACAAGCATGGTGTATCCATCTTGGATACCTTGTGCGAGGGGTGTCTATTATGTTCCCGCGTGTGTCCATATGGTGCCATCACCATTGAAGAGGAGGATAGAAGTCGTTACTACGCCGGACACTTTAAAAATGGTAGGATGGTGTACGGTCGGCTTGCGCCGGGGGAGGAGAACTCGGGCAAATTGGTTAGCAAGGTTCGTGAAAAAGCGAAGCAGATAGCGAAAGAGTCCGGGATAGAGCGTATCATCATCGATGGTCCCCCGGGTATCGGTTGCTCGGCAATCAGTGCCATTACAGGTGTTGACGCCGTGCTCGTGGTGACGGAGCCCTCCATGTCGGGTGTTCACGACTTGAAACGCACTCTCCAACTTACTGCTGGTTTTAGCCTGCCAACCAGCGTGTTAATAAACAAATTCGATATCAACAGGGAGCTATCTACTGAAATTGAAGCCTATTGTAACGAGAATGATATTGAGGTTGTAGGCAAGCTACCTTTTGATCCTGTTGTGGTGGAGGCTATGGTCAACTGTAGCTCCATCACCGATTACGCACCCGATGCAGATATAAGTAAACTGATCATGCATCTATGTAACAAAATCTTCACAAAATCTTAACAGCCTTTCGTTCACACCTATTAGCAAGATGAATATATTTGTATAGGTCTTAATGTTGGGTGGATATAAACGAAATTGGTTATCTCTTTCTTAGAAGCTTTTGGGTTGTCTGCTCGGCGCTTTTTGTCATCATGTTGGTGAACACATTGGCAGGCAACAAGTATGACGAGTACAGTTATTGTGTTGTCATTGTCAGTACCCTATTGTCTCTTACCATCCTAACGTTGGACAAGTTCACTTGGACTATGCCATTGCGAGAAAATGTCTAATTTTAATGAACGGAAAAAAACCTATCAAAAGAATAAAATTATGACAACGGATAAAGAAAAATCACTTCAAGCTGTCTTGGATAAAGTGGTTGACGGCAAAAAAGTATTTGGGACATCTTTTGCCGTTAAAAAGGATGCGTGGACCTGGCAAGGGGTATCGGGTAACTTAACCATAGACCGACCTTACTTCATTGCCAGTACCACGAAACTGTTTACTACCGCGATCATTCTGAAGTTGAGAGAAGAAGGCAAGTTAACTCTTAAAGATAAAATAGGTGAATACTTCGATGCTCCTATTTTGTCCGGGTTGCACCGTTACAAAGGGAAAGATTATTCCCAAGAATTGACGATTAAGCACCTCCTCTCTCATACATCGGGACTTCCTGACTATTTTCAAGACAAGGGAACAAGCGGAAAGAGCTTGGAGGATGAATTAATGGCGGGTAATGATCAGTTTTGGACTTTTGAGGAATCCATTGAAAGGTCAAAAAAAATGTCTCCTCTATTTGTACCCGGAGCGAAGGGAAAAGCGAAGTATTCCGATGCCAATTTTCAGCTTTTAGGAAAAATTATCGAGACCATAACGGGTAAATCGTATGCCGACAACTGTCAGGAATCTATCATTCAACCACTTGGCTTGAAAAAGACCTATCTCTACCAAGATGCCACCGATGAAACACCCAAGATGTTGTACCACAAAAACAATAAGTTGAATATACCCAAAGCGATGACCTCTTTTGGAGCGGATGGTGGGATGGTTTCAGTTTCCGCGGATATGCTTGTTTTTATTGAGGCATTTTTCACGGGCAAGCTGTTCTCATTAGGCTATATACAAAAATTGCAAGAATGGAACAGGATCTTCCCCCCAATGCGTGCAGGTATTGGCATTCATCTGTTCAAGCTTCCCCGGATTTTTGATCCCACGGGTGCCATTCCATACTTTATTGGACATTCTGGACTTTCAGGCGCTTTGGCATTCTACAGTCCAAAAGAAAACATCTATATTGCCGGAACTGTCAATCAAACAGCACATCCGGGCATCTCTTTCAGGACTATGATTTCATTAACTCAACGAATATTGAAGAGATGAAACAGCCCAATGAGATGTCTTTTAAACATAAGGAAATGATTGTTGGCGTCTTCCATTTGACAATACTTAAGGATGGCTTTGGATATGAAAATTAAGGTTGTCGTGATCATTGGAATAGTAACACTAACGGTTATAGTAGCTGTGGCTGTTTTTGCTTATCGGAATATGCATCACGACATCCTCAATGAGCGTTTTTTAGAAAAAAAAGGATATAAATTAGGTTTTAGGGAGGATATAGCCAAGTTGGATGATGGCTCTGAAATCTATTATATAGAGGGTCCTGATAATGGGCCAGAACTTCTTTTGCTTCACGGTCAGCAGGTGAGCTGCTACGATTACGCGAAGGTCTTACCAAGACTATCCAAACATTTTCATATTTACGCCCTCGACTATTACGGTCACGGAAAATCATCGAAAAACCCCGACAAGTACAGTGCTGTAGAAATAGGAGACGATATCATTTGGTTTATCGAAAAGGTAATCAAGGAAAAGGTGTATATATCCGGCCACTCTTCGGGCGCCTTGCTTGCCGCTTACGTCTCTGCCAAAGCACCTGATTACATCATAGCCACTGTCTTAGAAGATGGCCCCTTCTTTTCTACCCTTCCCGGGAGGGCGGAAAAAACCATTTCATGGCTGGGTTTTAAAAATATGTGCGACTATCTCAATCAAGATGAGATCGATACCTTTATGGAGTATTCATTAGAGCATGACTACACGCGGGAAGTATTTAATTCTAAAGACCTACAGGCGTGGAATAAGATTGTAAAAGAGCCTGCCTTGAGATATTTTGAGAAACACCCTGGCGAAATCCCTAAGGTATGGTACTACCCGCCGAAGTTGGGGATAAACGCGCTCTACGCCTTAAACGCCAATATGCAGGATGGAACCGCCAATTATGATTTACGGTTTGGCGTAACGTTTTACGACTTTTCATGGTTCGAAGGATTTGACCTGGAAGAGATTTTAGAAAATATTCAATCGCCTACCATCGTGATGCATGTAGCACCCGGTGAAATGACTGCACCTGGCTATTACGATGAAAACGGGATTCTACTTGCCGCGATGGACGAAACAGATGCTCAGAAAGTCGTTGATGTAGTGCCGAATAGTAAGTATATCGGAGGTTTTAAATCCGCCCACGATATACATGCCGACCTGCCCGACGACTATATTGAGGTTTTACTTGATTTGAAAGCTCAAATAGAAGAAAACGACAATCTACATTTCAAATGAAACCGACATGTTTAAACCAATCATTAAACCCCAGGGTTCATTAAAATTTGACTATTCTTCACTACGGTACAGTCCAAATGAACTTCTCCTCTGCTCGTTTGGCTTATCGAAATAGTTCCATACAACGAAATAGAATAATAAAAAGATCGTATGAAAAGGACAGTATCCGTATTATTACTGTTGTTGATTTTTATAAGTTGCGCCAGTATGAAAAGCGTTTTCACAAAAGAAAAATCCGAATTAGTTGAAAGGAACAGAGGTCATAAGATCGAAACATTCACCGAAGAATTAATCAAAGATCTACCTGAACCTTTGAAAAAGTACTTGAGGGTTTGTGGGTACATAAACAGGCCTGTTCCCGTGAATGCCAATGTCTGTTGGACCGAGAGTTGGTTGAAAATGTCTCCCGACCAAGAGTGGAAAGAACTTCATACAACACAATTCAATTCGGTGAAGCCCATAGGAAGGTTGGCTTATATGAAAATTACCGGTATGCCGGTAGCAGCAAGAGATTTATATCGAGATGGCTATGGAGAGATGAAGGTAAAGTTGATGAATCTAATCAAAGTAGCTTTTGATAACAGTAAAGAGGTGGCCCAATCGGCACTGATAACCACCTTTTGCGAGTTTATGCTTATCCCGGGCTACCTGTTGTTAGATAATGTGAAATGGGAATCGATAGATGATTATTCGGTTCGGGGAACACTCGTGGATAACGGGATTGAAGTTTCAGGGATATTCTACTTTGACGAAGAGGGGCTGTTTACCCATTTTGAAACCCTCGACCGCTATTTTACAACCGGCAAAAACAGCTATAAGAAAGTGAGGTTCTCAGTTCTTGTAGAGGGTTATAAGATTCAGGACAACTTGAAAATTTCCGAGAAGGTTAACGTGATGTGGCATTTGCCGGAAGGCGAGTACGCGTATTACAAAGGGACGATTGATAAACTAGAGTTTAATCGGTTTGAATAAAAAAAATGTTTTCGTGTGGTTATTTTGCATAGCGACTTTTGGCGTTTTTGCTCAAGGTTATACAACAGTCCGCCTGTTTCACGCGTCAAATGGGAAAAAATATGTGGATAATCCCGCGTTAGACGCGGTTGGGATAATAATGGGGTTGCAGTTTTAAGGGAAGATGAGACAATTAATTACATATTTCGGACTTGCTTACTTGATTAGTTGGACGATTTGGTTTCCACTTTATGGGCATGCTCTGGGGTTGACCCATTTACCGACCTTACCTTATCATCACGCGCTGGGTGGACTTGGACCGTTAATCGCTGCATTTTTGACGACGTGGATATACCAAAAACAGCAAGGAGTAAAACTTTTAATTAAAAAATGCTTTCAGGTTAGACCGATAATTTATCTGCTCATAGCACTGTTCAGTCCGTTTTTAATCGCCCTCGTTGCTGCAACTATAAACTACTTTGTTGACAACTCGCCAATCAACCTTTCAGGACTATTAACTTCAACAGAGTTCCTACAATTCAACTTATTGACATATTTTATTTACAACTTATTGTTTTTTGGTTTTGGTGAAGAGGTGGGTTGGCGTGGCTTTGCACTACCCAGATTGCAGAAAAAGTTTAACGCGTTAACATCAAGCGTTATACTGACACTGTTTTGGGCTGTTTGGCATATACCCCTTTTCTTTTACAAACCGGGTTTTACCTCAATGGACATTGCAGGCATCTTTGGTTGGACATTCAGCCTGCTGACAGGAAGCATCTTGTTGACTTGGCATTACAATTCATCCAGGTCAAGTATTTTAGTTTGTGCCGTTTTTCATTCAACCGTGAACATGGCATTTACAGCCGACTTTGGCGACAACAACTATGTGAATTACATGGGTTTTTTGATAACAGTTTGGGCTATATTGACAATCATTGTCTTTAAACCCAAAAAACTAGCGACATATGAACGAGCGAATAACACCGATTCATATTAAAATAAAAAGGGGGATTTTGAAATGAAAAGAATCTTGATTTTGATAGTAATATTATTAACCACTTACCTTCTAGTACAGGGTGTTAGGTGCTATTTGGATTTAGGGAAAGCTAAGGACAAATTGAATGCGTACGATAAAAGAGAACTGAATTTATCGTACGGCAAAGTTACCTATATAGATGAAGGAGAAGGTGAAGTTATTCTATCTGTTCATGGAATTTTTGGTGGTTATGACCAAGCCTATGAGAATATAAAGAGCAGAGTCGGGAAAAATCGCGTTATCGCGCCATCCCGTTTTGGATATTTAGGCTCTTCTATAAAGGAAGATGCTACACCAAGGCAACAAGCTAAGGCTTTTAATGAGTTGTTGGATAGCTTAGAGATTGAACAGGTTTTTGTTTTAGGAACTTCCGCCGGTGGCACCCCGGCTATTCGTTTCGCGTTAGATTATCCGGATCGAGTTAAAGGTTTAGTACTCTATTGTTCTGCAATGCCGGTCAATGAAAAGCCGGATAAATATCTGGAATATCAGGCACCCCCGGAACCACTTCTATCTAATTACGCCATGTATTTAATCAGTCCGCTTATGCCCCTGGCCATGGGTATGCCGGCATCGATCGTAAAAGATATTATGCCTATTGCGGAAAGAAAAGAGGGGGTAGTTATAGATGGGAAAGTAACCAATCCGGATATGGAAAGGAATTTTGATACTGTTCCAAAAAGTGTGTCTGAGCCAATAAAAAAACATAGTCTAAAAATTTTATTAGTTTTGTATTTCACCAAAAATAAAACCGTAAAA
>DUNG01000005.1 GCA_012839475.1 Petrimonas sp.
CCACTAAGGTACGATTAAAAGTCATAGTGAATATTATTTGAAGTTTGCTTATAATTTCGTTTCAATTCCACTAAGGTACGATTAAAAGCTTGGTATTATTGATTAAAGCACCGTTACATTCGTGGTTTCAATTCCACTAAGGTACGATTAAAAGCGTCGATAATATTTTTTATCCCATTATCTAAAACTTTTGTTTCAATTCCACTAAGGTACGATTAAAAGCCGTTAAGTAACGGCAAAAAAACGGCTGATATTCAGCTATATGATTTTATTAAGTAAACGTTTTTCGGAGTCAAAAGTTGTCGATGGTCAATAATAAAAAATGAACCGACCATCGACAACTAATATAATGTTTTGATTTTCAATATGTCAAAGAGCTTTTTGTTTTGATTAATCATGCAAATTGTATAAAAAAAGGAATGTTCGACAATCAATTATAAGAAATTGTCTATGCTACTTCGCTCTTTACCAATTATTTGCTTATCTAACCACTTTTCGCTTCTACTCGAGAAAATAATCAGGCTATCGTTTTCTAAATCCATGATTTTCTCTGCTCTCAAAGATAATTCTTTTAGCTTAACCTCGGAAATTTCGCCTTCGAAAACCGAGTTTTGTATCCAATTCAAGTATTTTCTGCATAGTTTGAGCATCTTGCCAACTCGTTTTTCGCCACAATCATAAACCAAAATCACGTACATAACTTTACCACCACATTTTAAAAGGTTTATACTCTTCCATTCCCAACAAATGCTTGCTAAGTTTGTAACACTCCAATTTTATCAAATGCTTATAACTTACTTTTCTTTTTAATGAGCGATGTTGAATGGTCTCATTTAATCGGTCGTCGAAAGCCTTTACAAAAATCTTTTTCCCGGAAGGATTAAGTAAGCAGCGGTTTAATTTGCTTTCGAAGTGGCGTTCTTGCAACTCTCTTCTATTCAGTAATTTAAATATAACTCTATCTACTAAGATCGGCTTGAAAATCTCGGAAATATCCAACGAAAGCGAGTAACGTCTTTCGCCCGGCGAGTGTAAATAACTGATCGTGGGATTGAGTTGCGTTTGATGTATGGCACGCAAACATTGGCTGTAGCACATCATGTTCCCAAACGAAATAAGAGCGTTAACCTCGTTTTGCGGTGGCTGCTTGGTACGAGTACCCATTTCAAAATCGTTGATTATCAAATCAAAGCCTTCATAGTATATTTGCCTGATATTGCCTTCCAATCCCATCAACTCTTCCACGGATGTAGCAAATGGCAATTGCAATTCGTACTGCTCGATTTTTTCTATTAAAGCATCCAAATCTTTACCGCGTGTGTTGTAATAACGTAGATTTTTAAGCATATTAAATGCGCCACCTTCAACAAATTTTCGGGCAAGCTCTATTCGCTTCTTTTTGTTTTGATGGGCTGATGTTTGTGCCAAAAGCATTTTGCCCGAAAGCAATCCGTCGCGAGGCATAAATGAACCGGTATAATTTTCGTAGTAATCGAAGAAGTGGACGGCTATTCCGTTTTGCCCCAAAAAGTTGTAAAGCGAACTGTTGGCATTGAGTGCGCCGAAAGCGTAAAACTCGGCAATATCTTCCACGGGTAAGTATCGTGGTTGTCCCTCCTGCTGATTTCCATTGCCATCTTCTTCCATTGGCGTGAAACGCAGCGTGTTGTCTTTGCGTTGAAGCGTACCGGGATTAAATAAATAATAGGTCTTTTTCATTCTTCTTCTTTCACGTAACAAAATTCGTAATAACTGCAACTTTTGCAAATTCTTGCATTGATAACAGGTGGACAGGTCTCCGATTCTACAATTTGCTCAATTTCTCTCTCCATCTTCTGGATTTTTGCACTGTCGTTATCGGAAAGTGTAACCCGGGCTGTATGTCGCAAAGTGGGGTATTCTAAAATTCCTGAAACACCCTCTATACCTGTTTGTTCCAACACGTATATGTAGTATTTCACTTGCCACTCGTGCGCTCTTTCTATTTTATTGGAACGTTTTATCTCGTGAATAACCTTGTTGCGAGCATCAAAAAAGTCGATTTTTATACCGCCCATTTCTAACTCTTCGTATCGTTCCGATCGTTGTGGATATGTCGTTTCTTGAATTAGCTTACCGTCAT
The DNA here is from genome assembly GCA_012839475.1 of Petrimonas sp. Lineage (GTDB taxonomy): Bacteria > Bacteroidota > Bacteroidia > Bacteroidales > Dysgonomonadaceae > Proteiniphilum. Next base: position 2,123 of record DUNG01000005.1, read on the forward strand.
AAACCAAATCGGAAGTGTGTTCCATGTTTAGCCCATTGGCGAAAAGCCAAAGTTTCCGCTTACAGACTTGATAGTAGTTGAAGTGAGTCCCGGTGATGTTCATCATCTCTTTAAGTTAATGAAATAAAGGTTCTAAAATCTGTTTCATTGCAGGACGGTTTTTGTAAGTGTTAAGCAGCTCTTCTTTCAATGATTTTTCAGTAAAAAGATGCTCATAGAGCGGGGTGTTGTTTTAGAATAAATTTGGACATGGAGTTTTGTTTATTTCCACTTAATTGATTTACAAACATTTTTAAGTTCCATTACAACCTTTTCAAATGATGGTAACTGATATTCAGCCAAATGTCCTGATAAACTGTTGTTCCACGCTTTCTGAACTTTAGCTAACTCGGAATGCATAAAAAAATCGTCCGGCGAATTAAATTTTATTGCCTTAAAGGTACATTTCTTATGAAAGGTTTCAGCAATTACTTTACCAGTGCTTTCATCCAAATTTTTAGTTAGAAACCATAAGTCGTAATAATCGCGTGGTGCAGGATAGCTTCTTTGCAACAAGGCTCGAAATTTTTCTGCAATGATTTCAATTAACGAATAGCATGGAATATTAACTTCCGGTATTAAGGCCCTGTCGGAGTAATTGTGAAATATCTTTCTGATAACAGGTTTATTAACAACAGTTTCATAGAAAATTATTTCTATCTTTATTTCAGTTAACCAACGATTGCTTGGCGGTGGTGGATGATTCTTCTTGTGATTTGCACCCCAAAATCGGATGTGTGTTTCATAACCTACAACCTTGTCATTCCTATGTTTTGGTATAACATTGATTTTAGAAAACAGTATTCCGATATTCTGCGTAATTGAATTGCAAACATTCTGCAAAATTTTGTTTGTAATCGGATAATCCGGATTGACCAATGTAAAGTCCAAATCTTCCGAGAATCGGTAATCATCAAAATAACATTTTTTCAAACAGGTACCTCCTTTAAATACCAAATTGTCTTTTGCCCAATTTTGATTAAACAATTCTCCCAAGAAATGACCTAAAACCCAGTCTTTATCAATGGTAGAAGGTGGGACGCCAGTCGATTCGGCTTTTTTAAATATTTCGCTTTGCAATATCATCAATACATGTTTTTTATCATGCCCAGCAAATCATTGCGGCTAATATTAAGTCGAATGCGCCATTTGCTTACAAATTCACCTTTGTTGAGTCCCATCGGGTCAATTAGGGTATATCTTTGATTAAGTATTTTCAACACCTGTTCCCTGAAACGTGAAAATCCTTTCATCTCGAATAGCTCCGACAAAAAAGCCAATCGCTTCAGAACCGATAAATTTCCCATTTTCATGCCATATTCAAATAAACGGGTACTGCTTATCTTTGCATGATAAAACGCTCTTATAAGTTCTTCATAACCTCCTGAGTATTGTGGCAAATCAAAGCAATCAAGCAATGTTTTTTCTGTATCGGTAATACGAAACTCTCCATTACCGTAACCAAGCGTAGTAATTCCACAAATCTTCTTCGGCTTTACTTTGACAAACTTGTAACGGACCCCGAAAACTTCTTTATCTCTCTTGCTGTGAATTGATTGTAAATATACAATATTGGGAATTTGCTCGGTAAGTCCGTGAAGGTTCAGGGCTGACCAATAAGCAACAGCACTCTCTTTGAGCATTGCTGTTCCTATTACATACGGATCACGGAAGTTACGAACGACATACAAACCCTTCTCTATCATTGATAATTGTCCATCTCTCACCAAAATTCTTAAAGAGTTCTTAAGCTCTGGATACGTTTTCCCTGTCAACTGCATTATCCTATCTAAACTCGCAATTGATAGTTCGTTATCAACCAGCTTGTTAATTATATAGGAGCCAGTATGTATATTAGTATTCATTTTCTAAAAAACACAATTACCTTTAGTGTGATTAAAGGTGCAAATATAATACCTTTTGTTTAATGAAAAGTTATAAAGTCTGTTTAATAGGTACGTTTTCAAAATTAATTTATACTATACGTTGCTTCAATTTTTTTAATTGTGCTGTCTTAATACTGCTCCCACATATCTCCAAACTCGTAAGTAAACCCACAAGCTGTTTCGGGCAATGTTATCATCAGATCGGCAAGCAGATCAGGCGAAGGCTTTAAGGCTCTAAAGTCTGAAATCGCTTTTTTACAAACCGAAAATCGTATTTTAGGATTCAATGACTTGGTATCGGGATAAAACATCTGAATTATAATTTTGTGATACTTCTCAAGAATTTCCTTTTCGTTGGGATTGAGATAATACTCCATAAACACCCTTGCCGGTTTCACGTTGTCGTATATCTGCAATACCAAATCAATTGTCTGTTCCTTGGTAAGTGTTTGGAAATGTTGTTTTAGTGTGGATTTGGGCATTGAGCTACATTATGATTAAAATCGATAAATTATTTCTATGTTTACAAAAACACACTTTCCTCATTAAATGTGACGCCTTTTATATTGTTGTAAAAACCTTTACGAATAACATACAGGGTTTCTGTTTCATCTTTGATCTTTATGTTTTCCACATCAATCATATGATTTTTTCTCCCTTTTTCTATTAAGTATAGAGGTAATTCTAGTGAGTTTTTTATTTTCCAACTTTGAAATTCCAAGTAATTACAGAAGTAGCTATGATCTGGTTTCTTAACAAAAACCGTGTCTTGTGGTGCAATATTTCTACTTTTCCAATGATTGGTTGTTGAGTCATCAGTAGCCACCACTTGCATCGGATTAATAAGCCAATTGTATTTAAAATGTTCTTTCAGCATTTGCGAGTTTGTCATTGCATTGTTAGAAAATTCACTTTCATCAGAGTAAACTTGGTTAAGTAATCCTACTAATTCCCCTGCACTGTATTTGGTTTTCGTTAATAGTTCTTTGGTTTTGACTATGGCTTTACAAGGTACCCATGTTTTTTCTTTTAAATTATATTCTCCATAAGGTGCCGGATACAATGAACCGTTTTTTTGGGGAATTAACAAATGCAATTCTCCTATCTTTGATTTGTCAAATCTGCATAATCTCCCAGCACGCTGAGTCAATCTATCAATTGGACAAAGCTCGGAAATCATTAAATCTGCACTTATATTAATACTCATTTCTCCTATTTGAGTAAGAATGGTAATTCCTTGTGCACAATTGTTTTCCCATGCGCTTTTTCCCAATGAATCAATAAGCTCTTGCTCTTTGTCTTTCTTATGTGGCTCAGTAAATCTACTATGATACAGCATAGGTTTTATGCCTCGTTTTTCAAACCATTGATATAACTTTATAGCTTTATCTACGGTATTAATGTAAATTATTGCTGTTCCTTTATCAATACAGAGATTTAACAAGTCTTCTATTTCAGAAAACTCTGAATACTTTTTAATTGTTTTTATTTCAAATCTGTCTCTGTGATTATCAGTTGTATCTTCAATTATTTTATCAATTTTATATCCAATGCCACGATAAGTAGGTAAGATTGACTCTGGTAATGAGGCACTCATTAAAAGTATTGGTACATTCCAATATTTTAAAATCTCAAGAAGTACCAGAATATTAGCTTGTGTAAAGTCATCATAAAAATCTGCTTCATCAATTACAAGGCAAGAATTTGCTAAATTAAACAAAATCAGGTGATGATCTTCTCTTGTTAAAGTCAATGCTATCAATAAATGATCTATTGTACATACTGTTATTGGCGTTTGAAGTAAACGGGCAAATTCATGAAATTTTTCAGCTGTTCTTTTATTTATTATACCAGCATCAACCTGTTCTTGAAACTTAGTAAACCATGCGCTAGAATGATACAAACCGGTATCAGATAAGCTTTCAGCCACATTGATAGCTAGGGCATTAGATGTAAAGCGAGTGGGCATGGCAATTATTAAGCGATCTGCCCTTTTAGATTCAATTTGCTTTTGTGCCCACAATAAAGACGCATCTGTTTTCCCTGAACCTGTTGGTGCACGAACTAATAATAAATCATCGTTCCTCCAATGTTTTTCAATCAGTTTCTGAGCACCTCTTTTTTCACTATGTGGAAATTTATAGTTGAAATTAGACAATTCTGGAACATAACTTCCCTCTTCTTTTGCGCTTGCCCTGTGATCTGCTAATTGAAGTAGTCCCCTAATCCCTGAAAATTCATAGTGAGTTTTCGCTGTTAGTTCCAATGTCCTTTCCTTGTAACTTTCAATTTTGAATTTTTTCCAAAAACACTTAAACCCTTCGCTTATCCATCTATTTTCAAAATTTTCACCTAACTTTCCATGATGTGCAGCAATGGCAACTTGTATAGGTGACGGCAGAGTTTTATTTTTTAAAAGAGAGTAAAACTCGTGGCGGACAGCAGCTTTTCGAATATGCTTGCCAGCATCTTCTTCTGTTGCGTACTCTGTGAAGCTCCTTCCGTTGTTTAATCGTTGCCAGTTTAGAAATTCTTCATAGTCTTTTTGACATGCAGATTGCCATTTTTTTGATAGTTCTTTACCTGCATCGTGAAACTGACAAGCTAGTTCTACTCTTTTTTTTAAGCTTTTCCCGGTAAGTTTGTTGTATTTGTTTGTTGTTGTTGGAATATTTTTTAGCAATAACAGACCTTCTGATATAACATTTTGACTATGTGTATCGAGTGTAATACCAGAAGGTTTTGCCAAAATAGGGTGTTTGAATTTACTCACCTCCAAATGCTTTTTGGAACGTTACAATCTCTCCATTATCTGACGGGTCGAATAAGGTGTTTTCACTATTTTGTAGAAATTCTATTGCTTTATTGTATGCTTTATACACACTATTTTCTGTTGTATCATCTCCGAAAAAACAAACAGCTCCTCTATTATTGAGTTCATCTAGAATGTTTTTTCTTTCCTGATCTCCGGCAACGAAATATCTACTTGCTTTACGGCTTAAAATTGTATCGAAAATAATTAATACTTTTTTTGGTTCTCCGCTAACCGCATTACGAGCTTGACTTGCATAATCATTCATTGATTTTGTGGCTTCAAGATAAAGTCTTACTCTTCGCTTTCGTTCATCGTCATCAGCGTGTTTAAAATATTGTGTTTCAATGTTGAAACTATTCTCATATTTAAATCCCTTGGAGATGCTTAATGCACTTATATCAAGAAAAAAATTCATATGCATTATGTCTTTTTGACTAAATTCTTTAGTTGCAAGTGCTTGCTCTTTTGCATCATCAGATTCATTCAAACGAATACGAACCAATAAGTCGCGCCCAATTTCACTTTCATCGATGGCAACAGCAGGTGTTACTGATAAAGGAGAAGTTCTTCTTCCGGAATAATCTCCTTTTGAAGGATGCATAAATCCTCCCATATCTGCACGTAAGTCTTTTTCTATTTGATTGCTAATGCCATCTCCATTTGAAACAAATGTGTCTCCCTTGTTTGGATCAGAAAAATTCAGACGATCCATTGCCGAAAAAAGCACATGGCGCTGCATCTGACCTGAAATATATACACGTCCATCGGGTCTTCTTTTAATTGAAGACGCATTGCCTAATAATTTTTCACCACCATTGGCTATGTGATTTTCGAACGGAGCCAAAGCCGATACTAAAATTCCTTTAATTACCATGTTATTCTGTTTTTAAAATTGTTTATTCGTTACTATAGTCTTCTTCATCTTTATTGTAATTTTCAATGTCATTGTTTTTTTGATTAGTAGCTTCTGATTTACTCCTTAAACGTGAAAATGCAATAAGTAAATTTTTAGCACTATCAAGAGGTAGTTCTCCACTTGCTGTTTGTTCCATAAACAACGTTGCTCCTTCAGGTGCGTCCATACCTGTTAACCTTCCGGCTCTAGTTATTGCTTGTGCTAACAATGCATCGCCAGTCTTAGCTGAGAAAATGGAACTTTCAAGTTCAACTAAAACCTTTGCTTTTGTTTTGTTAATTTCTTCCCAGTATGTAGGACTTTCTTCTGATACTTCATTTTTGGCTGCAATATAAGCTACATTATTAAGCCATTTGCCTAAAATCTTGGCAGATTGTACGATTTTTAAATTTATTTTTTCCATTTTGGTAAAATATGTGGTAAATAATATTTCAATGTTATACGGGTATTCAGCTCTGAAAGATAAGAAATCTCTAAATGCTGCTTTGTTAAAAAGTTGCAAAAAACGACTCGTAAATAAGTCAAATTTTTGATATTCACTATTACTGCTTTTCCTTCTGTCTTGATTATATAATTTAGAATAATATAAACTATCAATGATTGCCCTTAGCTTACTTTCTTTGGCTAAATCTATAACATGGTGGTTGTATGTGAAAACATCTGCACTACCATACTTTATAGTGTAAATCTCTGTTCCTTTCAAACTTTCCAATACTCTTTTGGCTTGTTCCGAATACTCTGCAATTTTCGCAAATTCTCCAATTGCTCCTAAAAGAACAATTGCCCCTAAAGCACTACTACGAGGGGGATTGGGGAAATTGCCTCTAAAAATTAATGGGCGTTTAGGTGAATAAATGATTTTTTTATTATTTTCCTTTCCTGATTCTTCTTTAATTACATTCCCAATCATTAGGTCATCTGCAGTTTGAGATATTAGCATTCTCTTGAAAAACGAAATAAAATCTTTCATTTTATCAATTTCTAAGTTTGGGATTAAACAGACATTAAACATTTCCGGCTGTCCTATTTTATCTATTCGATATTGCAGACATGGTTTGTATTTGGTCAATGTGGTTATAGCACTTAAAGAAAGATCCAATAGACTTGATTTTGGCTTACCTCTTCCTATTTTTCCACCAATTGAGAAGTTTAAATATTCACCTGCTGTTGGGGCAACTGCCATTGTTACGTCTTTTGTGCAATCTAGTGGTTTTGATTTTAAATCATTGATCAAAGATATCGCAGCTTTCCATAGATTCTTTGCATATTTGTCAGATGATATAACATTTGGCGATAAAAAAACACCTTTAGACGGATTTCCTTTTTCTTCTCTATAAAAATCATATTTAACTTTTGTTTCACCATAAAATAATGATACGGGTTTTACCCTAAAGGATTGAAGCCCTTTTTCGATTTCGTTTATTAAATGATCGTTTGAAATGTCTTTACAATCATTCAAATCGTTTTCTAGTAAAATTAAAGCCTGAGCATATTTTAAAACCGGATGTTTTGTGTTCATACGTCGTCGTTTATTGTTATATTAATCCACCCTTCACTGTTCCCCAAGTATGCTATATTATTTGTTTGTATTGCTTCCAGAAGTAATTCGTATAAGTCTCCATCTAATAGTATTTTAGCTTTATAAAAACCATTCATGCTGATATATTCACGTTTTGTTGGAGTTGAATAATAAAGTGGAAATTTCGACAAATTCTCCTTAAAAAATCGTTCTAATTCTTTATCATCTACCTGTTTGGTATCCTTTTTATTTCTGCCTAATGACCACTTGTCTCTTATAATATCATAGCTTATATTGAAGGTTCCTTTAGGATGGACAATGGCGTCTGCTCTGCGGTAAGCTTTGCTCCAAAGGTCATCATAAAATTCTGCTTTTGTAAAAATGGGAACTATGTCTATTATTTCAAAGTAATCCATTAACAGAGGCAAATAGCTTGAGCCTTTAGAATAATCTATAAATTCCAATTGAGAAGTTTCTTTCGCTTGCTTTTTTCTAAATTGAACAATATCTTTTACGATATTTTTTCTATCAGATAAATCTATGTGCCACCCAATAAGATTTTCTATAAGTCCGCATAGCATTTTTTTTGTAGGTGTTTTTACTGTTTTATAATATGAACCAGGTAATTCGCACACCATTGATAACGGGGCTAATGGTTCTATCTGCATGATGACTGTTTTATCAAGAGATGGTAACGTTTTGAGTATTGAAATATCTATTTTTAACATAATAGATCCTTACTAATTATTTAATTATCAAAGTCTGTTTTTCACAAATATAAACAACAAATTTTAATACCGCTTTGTTATTTGCTTTAATTTTTAAATGTGTTTAGGTCCCACTTCCTTAACTATCCCAAAAACGATGCTGTTTTTGTACACTCATCCATTCACTTCCCTCACCATTCCAAACCCAATACTATTTTTACTACCGATGCCCGTTTCATAGGCAATTTTTTGCAACTCTACGGGGGCGGTTAGGCGAATGTTGCACATAAATCCTCTAACTTTACTCGCTTGAGGAGTACCCGATTTTATATGAATCAAGTTCGATTTGGGCTCATTAAGTATCTCGACTGCAAACGGGAATTCGTCTGACGAAAATTCGTTCCCCGTTAATGCTAAGTATTTGTCTAAAAGATTTTGTTTTATCAATCGGGTGGCTTCGGAATGATTCGGGGCAATATACTTGTCGTAGCCTTCGAGCTGTCTTAGTGCTAGACATATAGGTGAAAGGGTCTCGTAACTCATTTTTTCCGAGAATATGGGTGGGGGCATCAGCTCCACGCTTTGCACTTGAAAGCGCACGTTCGACTTTCTTGTTCCCACCTCGAATTGTTGATTGTTAAAAATCCCGACAATAAACTGCTCGGTTGACTTTTCTGGTAGAAACGAGATATACCAGACCACGTTGTCGGATAGTATTTCAAGCTCTGCCGTTTGTTTTAAAATACGGTATCTCTCCACTTCGAACCTTGAGTAACTAAACAATTTGAAGCTTTTGCCACTTGCCAGTTTATAGCCATTCTCGTGTAGCCATATGGTGTATTCCTCATTGGCTTGTGCCAAAATGCGGTAGATGGCGGCACTCTGCTCGTACTGGTAGTTGAGCGGTAGTTTTTTGCCAAAAGAGTTTGTTAAAGAAAGAGTTAGTTTGAATCTCATAGTCAGTGCACTTATTGGCAATTATTTGCTTGTTGTCCCAGGTCGTTAAAGAAATCTCTCAGGATAATTATCGCCTTTTATTACTACCGCAAGTTACTGAGAATTTGCGAACAAAAACGAGGTAGATGAGAATAATTCACATCTAATACCTTTATGACCTAAACATGTAAATTGTTCGTTGCAAAAGAACAATTATAGGGTGTTTTGTTCTTTACAAACGAACAAAATCCGCTATAATCATTCGTTTATAAAGAACAGATTATTAGCGGGGTTTTGTTTTTGTTGGCAACGAGTAAATTGCTGTTTTAGTGCAGCAAGCTTTTTACCCGGCTCTTGTCTTTCACGAATTTGCTCAGTTCCGCGTGGGCGGATATGGCGTCTATGGTCAACCTGATGATGTTGTATAGTCGACTGTTTTCTGTGTAATCAGCCGGGGCGATATGGGTGGCTCTTTTTTGCTTGATGAGTTTCAAGCAGGTTTGCCTGGCCTTTTGTCCGGCTTTCGTCCGCACGTTGGGGTTATACACCGCGATGGACGTTCCGCCCTGGTAATTGATCATTTTCATGGCGGGAATATCCGTTTCCCCGTCACCGATATAGATCATCCGAGAAAACGGGATGGGACGCTCTTCTTCCGCTAAGAACTCGTTGATGGTGGAGTTGTCCCAAGAGTTATTTATCCCCTTGTTGACGCGGAACAGGAATTGCGTTTTGTTCGTGTAGTCAATCGCCACGGCCGGCCATTCGGCGTATCCATTCACGTTGTACTTGTAGCCTGAGGCGAACACGTTGGTGAATTTCTCGTATATGCTGGTGCCCTCAATGATATCCCTTAGACCCGAAGATATCACGTAGTGATTTACCTTGATGTTCTTGGTTTTGGCGTACCCGTTTATCTTGTCGAAATACTCCTCCACCCCGGCAAAAAACTCGATATCTTTTCCATGATCCCTGAATGCCTGCTTGGTGATTTGTTGGTTTTTCTCGTTTGCTTTTCTGAGCATTAAGTGCATGTACGATAGGATCTCGTTCATATCGTTGGCTTCTGACATATCTTTCACCTCATTCCAGAAGTCCTGCTTGTTGATGTTTAGCGCAGGTAGGAAGCTCCTCTCCTGCATGTTCCCGGGTGCCAGTGTGCCATCGAAGTCGTAAGCGATGGCTATTTCGGTGTATTTGCTCATATCTGATTTGCTGAAATATTGGTTCATATGCTTGATCATCATTCGCAAAGGTAATTGATTCTGTTTACAATTCATCAAATTATCCTTCTCTCTTCCATATCGTTTTTGTTGCTTGTAAACATGTGAACCTTTGATGCAAAGCATCTATCGAACTTTTTTATCCGTATTCTTGTAGTAGCTTCTCTCGGTTGTTAGAAAACGGATTGTATGACAAAAATGTGTACTTTTGCTCATAGTAGCTTTCAATATTTATTTAACTCAATAGGAATGACAGGACGCAGGGACTTTTTAAAAACAGCGGCCATGGGCACCCTAGCGGTTTCGCCGGTGGGGGGTATAGCGGGACTTGCAAGCGAGCCGCTGGTATCTGGCGAGTCACGGCAAGAATCGCCTGAATCGCATTGGGGCTCCTGGGAGGTGGATTTTAGCGAGAGGGAGTCGGAACTGGTGTTAAGGAACCAGGGAGCCCTCTTACGGGGTACGTTGCGGTTCAAATCGGGCGACGAGGTGTGGAAGGTGGTGCGTTCGAGGGACGGGGTTCCCGGTCGCTACGCCTTGGTGGACAAGGGGGGCGACGTGCAGGGGTACTGGCTGTTCAATCAAACCGGGGCACGGCTGGAGCTACAGTTTTACCACCGAACGGCGCAACGCTTCGAGGGGCGTCTCTATTGGGAGGGTGACATCACGTTTTTCGAGGATGCCTTCCCCTGTCGTACCCGACCAGGCGTGGAGGAGAAGGTGCTGCAACTGGCGAACGGGCGGACCGACTCCTTGCTAAACGACTCTCTTTTTTCTCCTCTCCATGACGCGGTGTTACAGATGAATGCGGCAGAACTGGCTATCGTGCACAACAAAGATGGCTCATTTGCTTTTCGGATGAGCGGGGATATCCGGGAAGCAAAGGAGGCTACCTTCACCTTTCAATTGCTGGAGGACTACTTCAAAAACAGCTATGTTCCCTATTATCAGCCCATTGACCGGGAGCGTTGTCCGGTAGCGCCCACGGGATGGATGTCGTGGAATACCTATTTCGATAAGGCGACCGCTGAGGATAACTTGAAGGAGGCGAGGATAGGAAAGAGGTACCTGCAATCGTTCGGGTGTGAATACTGGTCGATCGAGTCGTGGCAGGGGAACTCAGACCAGCTCCCCGTACGGGATTTCTACAACATGAACCTGGAGGTGAACGAAAAGCAGTTCCCCAAAGGGATGAAGCACCTGGCTGACGAGATCAGAAAGCTGGGGTTCCGCCCTGGTTTGTGGATGGCTCCCTTCGGCACGGGCAATGATGCGTTCTACGAGGAGCACAAGGGGTGGTTCCTGCATGACGAAAAGGGGCAGCCTATCTCGTCGTGGAACGGGAAGTACACGCTCGACCCCACTGTGAAGGAGGCCCGCGATCACCTGCGCGAGATACACCGGGTGGCGTCACGAGAGTGGGGGTACGAGTTTTTTAAGATCGATGGGATGTCGGGGAGAAATCGTGGCTATTGCGCGCACCTCTACGAGCGGCCGGAGGTGAGGGCCCGCTTCAAGGATCCTGATTGCCCCAACCCGTTCGAGCTGTGCGTGCAGGCGTTTCGGGAGGGGATAGGGGAGGACCGGGTTTTCCTGGCTTGCCAGGGGCATGCCTCGGGTCCCGAGGCGGCCTACGCGGATGCCTCTCGGCTGGGGGCGGATATCGTTCACCCCAACGAGCCTGTCAAATGGAGCGGCGTGCTGAACCAGGCGAGCTGCCTGTTGAACCAGGCGTTCACCCATAACATCGTGATGTATGCCGATCCGGATACGCTACTGGTGAGGGATTTGCCGCTGGAGGAGGCACGGACCTCCGCCACGATCGTGGCGCTGCCGGGGCAGTTGACCTTCTTTGGGGATAAACTGGCTGGTCTCCCGAGCGAGCGGATGAAGATCCTGCAACAGACACTGCCGGTGGCTGACGTGCGCCCCGTGAGCCTTTATCCCTACTTCAGGATGTTGCCTGTCTGGAACCTCTCGGTAAACCACGAGCGGTTGGGCCGCTATAACGTGGTGGCCTTTTTTAACTGGGGGGATGAGGCGGCGACCATCTCCGTGACGCCCGCGGAACTGGGGATACCGGACGTGGATTACACCGGCTTCGAGTTCTGGGAACAGCGGGCCTTCATCTACAAGGTGGCCGGTAAGCAGCTCTCCCTGGAGGTGCCTCCCCATGGGGTGAGGGTGGTGGCAATCCATCCGCCGCAAGATATTCCGCAGTGGGTGGGTAGCGACCGCCATATCGCCCAAAATGGGATGGAGGTGGTGGATTTGGGGTGGGATGCCAAGCAGAAACGATTGAGGGGAACCCTCCGGCTCGTGGGCTCGTTCCCCCTTACCTTGTTTCTCAGGGTGCCCAATCCATATCGCTTTGAACGGGCAGCGTGCAAAGAGGCATCGTGCCGCGTTGAGCAGAAGGGCGACCTGCTTGCGATTACCCTGCAACGGACGAAATCGGGCGAAACCGACTTCAATATCCTCTTCACCGCTTCATAGTCGTTTCGTTATCGCTCGCTCTTTTAACTTTCAAAGCGAAGACCTTCGCTTGTTTTGTGGGGACACATCCTGCGCAGTTCGCGTTAAAAAGAAAAGTTGTTTGAGGCGAAGCCGAACTTTTGCATTAAGCTTAACTCGCTTAATTGATCAGGAAGTGCAGTTTCAAGTAAAACGATACCGCAACGGGTTGCTCTCTCTGTGCTGTTTTAATTGATTAAAAAGTGTAAGCGGTTTTGTAAGTTCACCTCCGCCATCCCGCCATCGATGTCGAGGTAGAGCAGGCTCACGTGGGGGTAGAGTTTCTTTAACCGCTTCTCTATCCCCTTGGCGATGATGTGGTTAGCGATGCACGCGAAGGGCTGCAGGCAGACCACCCGGTTGACACCCGAACGGGCGAAGCAGGACACCTCCGCGGCGATGTTCCATCCCTCACCATACTGGTTGGCCAGGTCGAGGACCTCAGACGCGTACGCCGCTTGCGTGAAGACGGAGACCGGGGGAGAGTAGCGGAGATAGTTTCGTTTGATGGCCTCCACCTTCTCGATGCGGCGGTTCATGAAGCTCAGGGCAACGGGGTTGAGTTTGTTCTTCAGCAGGCTGCCCCGCATCACACCGTTGTCGCGGTTGACCTCGGAGTTGACGAAGTACTGCATGCAGAAATCGAGGATAGGTGGGGTGACCACCTCCATATCATGCGCCCGGAGCCATTCCGACGTGTTGGCTTGGCCGTAGCTGTTGAGTCGGACGTAGATCTCGCCGATAACCCCCACTTTGGTCACCTCGCCGTCGTGAACCGCCACCAGGTTAAAGTCGGCTACCGCCTGTTCCAGTATCGAGAGCAACCGCCTGCAGTCGTTTGCCCGGATGGCCTCGATGCCGCGCTCGGTGTAGAAGTCGAACAGTTTTTTGGCGCTTCCTTTTTTGAGCTCGCGGGAGACGGTGCTGTTGAACATCTCGTAGAGGGCATCGGCGTAGAGCATCGCGTAGATGGTAATGTTCAATATTTTGAGTATGGGTACCTTGAAACCCGACTGATCGTTTTGGTACACCTTCCCCGTCGATAGCACCAGGATGGGGATGTGGGAGAACCCGGCGGACTCCATACCGAACTTGATTTGCGCTACGTAGTTGGTCGCCCGGCACTGCCCACCCGTTTGGGTGATGGCTACCACCACGTTATCGAGGTCGTACTTACCTGATTGTAACGCCGTGATGATATCGCCCAACACCAGGGTGGAGGGGTAACACACCTCGTTGTGCCCATACACCAGCCCCGCTTCGGCCGAGGCCTTGTTGGTCCTGGGGAGGTTGACGATGTTGTACCCTGCTAGCTCGCCTAACGCGGGGATGTAGGGCGAGAGATGGTCGGCCAGCCAGGGGGCCAGGATGGTACGCTTCCGGTCCTCCTTGGTGAAGCTTGACGGGTATTTCTCAAACGGTTTGTAGTCGACCTTCCGGTTTGTTTTCTTGGCTTTTAGCGACTCGATGAGCGAGCGCATCCGCAGCCGGACGGAGCCGGGACTGGCGATCTCGTCAATGCGCAGGATAGTGTGGTTTTTGCTAGCCCCATTCAGTATTTGACCAATCTCGTCCATGAAGAACGAGTCGGGCCCACAGCCGAACGAGTTGAGCTGGATCAGCTGCACGTTCATAGGGAGCCGGGCCACTTCTAGCGCGGCCTTGACCACCCGGTTGGGGTAGGGCCACTGGGTGATGATGTTGAGTTCGGCCAGCTCCTCGTTGTCGCTGCCCCGGAACAGGTCGTCCGTGAAGACGTGAGCCCCCATATCGGTGAGGATCTGTCCCACCTTCTGCTGTACCAGGGGGTCGGCGTGGTAGGGTCTACCCGCCACGATGAAGACCAGCTTGTTCTCTTTCACGGCCCGGTCAAACCGCTCTTTTTGGGCGTGGATGAGCTGGTGGTGGGTCCGGTTGCTCTCCTCCTTGGCTAGCTTGAAGGCGTTGTCGAACACATCCCTGCTGACCCCCAGGGGCGACAGGTAGTTGAAGCAGCGCTCCCGGAGGTGTCTCTCGTTGCTGAAGGTGAACACCGGCTTGTCGTACGGCACACCGTACTTCTCGGTGGGTTCCATCGAGCTGCGCACCACGTCGGGGTAGCCGCAGATGATGGGGCAGTTGTAGGAGTTGGAGGCCGAGTGGAACTCCTTCCTGTCCTTGATGATCATCGGGTAGAAGATGCGGTCGACTCCTTGGTCGACCAGCGCGATGATGTGGCCGTGTACCAGCTTGGCGGGGAAGCAGATGTTATCTGACATGATGCAACCGACTCCCTTTTGATAGAGGGAGGTGTTGGACTCGGGCGAGAGCACCACTTCGAAGCCGCACTCGGTGAAGAGGGTGTGCCAGAAAGGGTAGTGCTCGAACATGTTCAATACCCGGGGAATCCCGATCCGGAGTGGTTTGTTATCGCTCTTGACCGTATTTGCTCCGTTTGTCTGGTTAGGGACGTTGATGCCGTTCATCTTAACGGCTGCATGGAGCGTATTGCTTACGTTTGCTGTTTTTTCCGCTTGTTGGTCTATCTTTCGGGTATCGTTCGTGGAACTTGCGACATTGCGGACTTTCTCTAGTTCGCCTGTTTCTGTAGAGTCCTGTTTGTTAGCAGCGTGCGGTCTATGACCCCGCTCAAACAAAATCCGGTTCTTCTCGTCGAAGGCGTTAAACCCCTTCTTTGGAGCCGTGGCCTTGTTGTAGAACACCTTCTCGCATTTGTTCCCGGCGTAGCAGACGTTGCCGTTATCGAATCTGAAGCGGAGGATGGAGCAGGCGTTGGTGCATCCCTTGCATTGCAGCTCCCGGGTATCGATTCGCTCCACGTTGGGCAGGGCGTCCAGCCCAGCGAACGTTGTCTCTTTTTTGTTGGCTTGCCACGCCTTTTTCGCGTAGAGGGCTGCCCCGACTGCCCCCATTAGTTCGGGGTGATCGGTGGAGCTGACCGACTTCCCGGAGAGGAGCTCCAGGGCACGGTAGACCGCGTCGTTGCGGAAAGTGCCGCCCTGCACCACGATATGGTCGCCCAGCGTGTTGAGGTTGGATATCTTGAGTACCTTGAAGAGGCAGTTCTTGACGACGGAGTAGGAGAGGCCCGCCGCGATGTCGCCCAGGGTCGCGTTCTGGCGCAGCAGCTGCTTTACCTTGGAGTTCATGAAGACGGTGCAGCGGGAACCCAGGTCGCCCGGGTGGTCGGCGAGGCAGGCCGCCTCGGTGAACTCAGACAGGCTCAGGTTCATTGCCGAAGCAGAGTTCTGCAGGAACGAGCCGCAGCCCGATGAGCAGGCTTCGTTAAGCTCGATGTTGGCGATCACGCCGTCGCGGATGAAAATCGACTTCATGTCCTGCCCCCCGATATCGAGGACGAACGAGACGTCGGGTTCCACGTATTGCGCCCCGGTGAGGTGGGCCATGGTCTCCACGATGCCGTGGTCGATGTTGAGGGCCGACTTCACCATATCTTCCCCGTAGCCGGTGACGGCAGTGGAGAGGATGTTGACGGTGACCCCCTTCTCGTTCGCCTCGTCCGCAAATTGTTGGAGGCCCCTCACCACCGTCTTCAGGGGGTTGCCCCGGTTGGAATCATAAAACGAGAAGATGATGTTGTCCGAGGGGTCCATAGCTACCATCTTAGAGGTAGTGGAGCCGGAGTCGACTCCCAGGAAGCAGTCAATTTGCTTTTTTTCTCCTACACCTCCGGATTCTCTCGGTTTTCTTGCTTCCTTTGGTCTTTCCGTTTTACCCGGCTTGCCCAGTTGCCCCGTTTTATCCGGTTCACCGGATTTGCCCGTGTTTGTCCTGTTTCCTGCTTTAACCACCTCCCCCAAATCTACCCGCTTCAGCCGCTTCACCTTGCGCGACCGTTTCCACGCGCGGTACGCCTCCTCGCTCTCAAACAGGGGAGGCAGGTGGTCGTCAGCGAAGCTTTCGTTTGTTTTGAGTTTCTCGATGAGCGGGGTCAGGTCGTCGAAGGTCTCCCCTTCGGCCTGCTCCATGGCCACGCCCATGGCGGGGAAGTACTCGCTGTTCTCGGGCAGAATCAACTTTGAGTCGTCAATGCCCAGTATCTCCACGATCGCTTGCCTTAACGCGGGGATAAAGGTCAACGGACCACCGATGCAGATGGTAGTGGAGTTGATCTCACGACCGCGAGCGAGCGTGGTGATGCTCTGCAGTGCGACGGCATGGAGTACCGACATGGCGATATCGGGGCGGGGAATATTGCGGGAGAGCAGGTTCTGCACGTCGGTTTTGGCGAACACGCCGCAGCGGGAGGCGACGGGCAACACCTTGTTATATTCCAGCGCTTCGTCGGCCAGTTGCTCTAGCGAGATGTTCATCAGGTCGGCCATCTGGTCGATAAAAGAGCCGGTCCCCCCGGAGCAGCTACCGTTCATACGGATATCGGGTTGCCTCCCTTCGTCGAAAAAGACGATCTTGGCATCTTCGCCACCCAGGTCAATGAGCACGCGGGCATCACTATAGCGCTCCTGAACCACCCGGATGGAGGAGATCACCTCCTGTACGAACGGGATGCCCGTGCGTTCGGCAACACCCATCCCCGCGGAGCCGGTTACCCCGATGGTGAACCGGGTTGATCCCTCTTTTTGAAAGAGCGATCGCACCGTTTTCAACTCTTGTAGTAGGGTCTCGTTAAAATCGGCCTTGTGGCGGCGGTACACCTTGTGAACCACCTCCTTGAAGGTGTTCAGTACCACCACCTTTAACGTGGTGGAACCAATATCAATCCCTATATTATATCTATTTGTCATCTTTATATTAAACGATCGTTTAATAATCGGGTAAAAAATTTTAGGGCTTCAACCCTCTTAAAACGAAATCGACTACATGCTGCTTATGTTCTTTTAAGAGCTCGTTGTAGTTCTCTTCAGAAATAGAGACCGTCCGGGTGATGTACCCGCCAAACATGAATGGGAACATACAGAGTGACAGGATACTCAGTCCCAAATCCAATACCGGCACGGGACGTATTGCTCCCTTTTCGACCTCTTCATCCAACCTTTCCGAGAGGTACCCCAAGATTTTCCCGGGGTTCTTTTGGGCTATCTTCTTGACCAGTTCCTCCGGGCTACGATTAATCTCGCTCAAAACGAACATCGGTATCTGTGGGTACCGTGGTAGCAAATCGTAATAGGTGGTGATCCACATCTCGATCATCTCCTCGAACGGCAGGTTCGAATCAACGATCCCGCTTACCCGCTGTATCAAGATATCGAATGCCTCGTCGAATATAATTTCGAAGAGCTTGGACTTGGAACCGAAGTAGTACTTCACATGGGCCACGTTCGCGTCGGACGCCGTCGCTATATCGCGAACGCTCGTCCCCGCGTATCCATTCTCAATAAACAGCCCTTTGGCGGAATCGAGGATGCGTTCTTTTACACCGGGTAATTGCTCTTTAATCATATGCTTGTCAGGAGAGTTACTACTACTATTACCCCACAAAGTTAAACAATCGTTTAAATGGCTCCAAATATTTATTCGTGTTTTTTGAAAACATTCTTTATTTATTTACTAACTTGCGGGTTTATAAAATATATCATGATTTTTGATTTTTTGATTGAAGATTAATGATAGAAGAAATGCGCTTTAGAAACTTTTTGAAACACTGTCCTCGCGGATGAAAAGAGGTATTCTCCTATTATTCTCATTTGTTTCTATCTTCTCGGCACTCGTCGCCGCCCCAATAGAACGAGCTGCGGCATTACAATATGCCAAGCAGTTTTTAAATCAGACTTCGGTTTCACAGTTTACCCGGAGTGCTGCTTTAGAAGTAGAGTCGGAACCGGTTTATATCGGCAAAGACGCGTTGACCGGGACGTCTCATTTTTACGTGTATAACCTCTCAAATGACGGCGGATTCGTTATTGTTGCTGCCGATACGCGTGTTAGAATAATTCTTGGTTATTCATTCAACGGGGGTTTTGATGAAAAAAAGATTCCCGTAAACATGCGGGAGTGGCTAAACGAGTACTCGTCGCAGATAACCTATGCCATTAAACAATTGCCCGAGACCACTACGCCCCCCGTCGTTACTCGCGGTAATTCCATGAATAGTGTTGTTGTTGGTCCGCTTTTGGGTGACATCAAGTATAACCAAGGTGCTCCTTATAATGACATGTGCCCTATGGATGGTCCTCATAGGTCGGTTACGGGCTGCGTGGCAACGGCCATGGTGCAGGTGATGCGTTATTATCAACATCCGTCGGCAGGTAAAGGCACCAAGACTTATGACGCAAAAAAGTTAAACCGAGAACTTACCGTAAATTTTAGCAATACCACGTACGATTGGGGCAATATGCTACCCAGCTATGATTCGACGGCTACCGATGTGCAAAAAACCGCGGTGGCAACCCTGATGTATCATGCCGGGGTAGCGGCAGAAATGGATTACACGGCAACAGGGAGTGGAGCCTATATGAGTGACGCTGCATTGGGGTTGTATCAGCATTTTGACTATGACTTAGGTATTGGCTTAGCTTTGCGGCAGTATTACTCGGAGGAGGAGTGGTTGCAGCTGATTAAAACAGAATTGAATGAAGCCCGCCCCGTGATAATGAGCGGACGAAATGAGGAAGTAGGGCATGCTTTTGTCTGTGATGGGTATGATACCGATAATCTCCTGCATATCAATTGGGGATGGGGAGGATATCAGGACGGCTATTTTCAAGTATCGGCATTGAAGCCAGGTGGTTCAGGCACAGGAGGAGGTGGAGATGGTGGCTACAACTTAAACCAGTCTGTTTGTTACGGTATTCAAATACCTGTCGCGGGTTCTGTGGCGAATAGGGTACTTGGAATTACTGAAATAACGGTAGATAAGAGCTCCATAAGCGGAGATCAAAAGGCACGGTTTAAGCTGTCTAATGTGACTGGATTGGATATATTCGGATTTAAAGGAGAGCTGGCACTTGCCCTCTATGATGACGTTGGAAACTTTGTGAAGATGATCAAGAGCTCGGCTATAAGCGACCTTGCCTATGAACATTACTATTCTTCTCTCTCTTTCGATATTGGCGTATCCGATATACGTCCCAACGAGTCGGCAACAGGAATATATTACATCACGCCTGTTTGTCGGGTACAAGGTGAGGGTACGTGGAAACCGGTGATGGTGGAAAACGGGAAAGTGTCTGAAATCCCGGCAGTCATAACCAATTTAGGTGTCAGTTTCACTATCATTGAAATGAAGTTTGAACTTTCAGAGGCGGCTCCGGCCGTTGTGAAAAACGCTCCTTACACCATAATTGAAGATAGAGAGCTAAATATTGAACTACGAATTTCAAATACCGGCAATATAGATTACCGGGCACAGATAGGTGTGAAAGCGGTTTCTCTTGCCGATGAAACGAAGGTGTTCGAACTGGCGCACGCGAAAGCCATTTTGCCTGTAGGGGAAACGACGGTAGTGAGTTTAGTAGGTGTCATTAATTTCCCGCGAGGGCAATATAAGCTCGAAGCGTACTATGACCCCGCGAATGGGGAAGAGGATTTATCATTCCCATCCGCCAAAATTGGGGGTGAAACAGCGGCTACTGAATTTACTGTACTACCGCCCCCTGAACCTTATCAACTGTCGCTCGCCAAAGCTATCGAAATGCCCGAGGAGATAGAGCAGGGTACTCCTTTTACATTTAAAGCAACCATTACCAATTCGGGCGGTTATTTTGACGGTAGTTTATTGTTAAGATTCTTAAAAGCGCGAAATGATGGCTCGGGTGATTATGATCACGTGTATGATCCTAACCCTTATCAGGTGGTTATTTTGACTGAGACAAAGGAGGTGGCGATAAGATATACCCTGGATTTAGCTCCCAACTCCGGTTATGCCGCCCAACTGTATTACGTGGATGATGCTACAGGAACTAACACCTCTTTTGGTGACAACCCAGAGAATTGGCGTTACTTTACCGTTAAGGAAAGGACTCCTGTAACCCTTTACTCAATTGATGTTTCAGCTAACCCTAGAACAGGTGGAACGGTTACTGGCGGCGGTGGTTTCGCTTACGGTACTCCTCATACGGTAAGAGCCAAAGCGAGATCAGGTTACATTTTTATCAGTTGGACGGAAAACGATTCAGTGGTTTCCACAGAACCAAACTATAGTTTTACCGTTGAAAAAGAGAGATCATTGGTTGCTAACTTTGCTGCTGATAAATACGCGGTAAGCTTCACGAAGCCCTCCAACGGCACGCTTAAACTGTTTAAAGAGACGACCGAAATTCAATCGGGCACATTGGTAGAGTACGGGGCCAAGCTGCGTGTAGAAGCCATCCCCGATACCGGGTACGGGTTGGTGTCGTTGCAGGCGAACGGGCAAGATATCATCGATAACACGGTAACGGTAATGGAGACGATGGAGATCGTGGCCGTTTTTGCGAAACAGGAGCTTACGGTAAACTTCACGAAACCTGCCAACGGTTCGCTCAAGGTGTTCAAGGAGACGACCGAAATTCAATCGGGTTCACAAGTAGAGTACGGGACCAAACTAAGGGTGGAAGCCATCCCCGATACCGGTTACGAGTTGGTGTCGCTGCAGGCGAACGGGCAAGATATCATCGAAAACACGGTAACGGTAATGGAGACGATGGAGATCGTGGCCGTTTTCGCGAAACAGCAGTTCCCGGTAAGCTTCACGAAACCTGCCAACGGTTCGCTCAAGGTGTTCAAGGAGACGACCGAAATTCAATCGGACACACCAGTAGAGTACGGGACCAAATTAAGGGTGGAAGCCATCCCCGATACCGGTTACGAGTTGGTGTCGCTGCAGGCGAACGGGCAAGATATCATCGAAAACAGGGTAACGGTAACGGGTGCGACGGAGATCGTGGCCGTTTTCGCGAAACAGCAGTTCCCGGTCAGTTTCACGAAGCCCGCCAACGGCACGCTCAAGGTGTTCAAGGGGATGACCGAACTTCAATCGGGCACACCAGTAGAGTACGAGACCAAACTGCGTGTAGAAGCCATCCCCGATATGGGCTATAAACTGGTGTCGCTACAGGCGAACGGGCAAGCTATAACCAACGACACGGTAACGGTAACGGGTGTGACGGAGATAAAAGCCCTGTTCGAGCGGTGGGTAAGCACGGACAATTATCGAATAAAAGTGACCAACGCGGCCTGCCCGGGTAGCAATGATGGCAAAATAGAGATCAGTTTTGCCAAACAACTCGATTACACCGTGACCGTGAAAAACGACAGCGGCTTTGAAAAAACGGAAAGGGTAACGGCAACCACCTACAGCTTGACGGACCTTGCCGCCGGGAACTATTCGGTATGCTTCACGATAGAGGGAGCAACCAACTACAAGCAGTGTTTCGAGGTGGTCATTTCCCAACCGAAAGACTTAAGCGTGTTTAAATCGGCTGTTGCCGATAACCACGCGACGTACAGGGTAAGCGGTGGTACGCGCTACACGGTGACCCACAACGGGCGAAGCATGGAGACAACTGATAATGTGATACAAGTCCCGCTACGCAGGGGGAGGAACCTTATCCGTATTACTGCGGAAAACGAATGCCA
Organism: Petrimonas sp.; assembly: GCA_012839475.1. GTDB lineage: Bacteria > Bacteroidota > Bacteroidia > Bacteroidales > Dysgonomonadaceae > Proteiniphilum. The sequence continues at coordinate 24,215 of DUNG01000005.1, forward strand.
AGGCGTGTTTGAAGAGGAAGTGTACCATACTGATAGCCATAAACTGATTCTTTTCCCCAATCCCACGACGGGACAGTTCTCGCTCATCCTCCCCGACGGTGAGGATGAGGTCACGGTGGAAATTATCTCGATACTGGGGCATTCGGTCTTGAAAGAGAAGCGAAGGGTTTCACTTAACGGCTTGATCAGTATGAATATATCGGCGTTACCCAACGGGATCTACCTGGTGAGGGTAAACGGCAAAACCGTTAAACAGGTGACGAAAGTAATTAAGAAATAATGAAACGAAGGCTATATATTATCGCGATAAGTTTTTTGACGCTATTCACCGCGTTAAACTGCGGCGGAGGTGACGAGCCGACACCCGATCCTCCCGGCCCCCCCGATCCTCCCGTGGTGGTCGTCCCCGATAAGGTGATGTTGCTCATGCCGGCCGACAATAGCGCATGCTTGAAAGGCTCATCGGAAAGCGGTACCACGGCCTCCCTCTCTTTCTCGTGGGAAAAAGCCGCTCACGCCGACAGTTACCAACTGGACGTGAAAAACCTACTCACGCAACAGGTAAGCTCCTTTACCACCACCAACTTGACCTATAGTGCCACGTTAACAGTAAACATGCCCTACTCGTGGAGCGTGACCTCGGTAAACAGCAAGGGAAAAACAAGCGGTGCGACCTGGAAGTTCTACCTGGCGGGAACGGCGACAAGCAATTACGCGCCGTTCCCGGCGGAGCTGATTGCCCCCGCGTCGGGTACGGAAATCAACGCGAACGGCGCGGCATCGGTCCAAGTCTCTTTCGCCTGGCAAGGGAGCGATGTAGATAACGATATCGCTTCATACGCGTTGTACTTGGATAACGAGAAAGCCACCACTCAGGTAATAGCCTCGCAAACCGATACTACCGCCACCCAAACGCTGACAAGCGGTAAAACCTATTATTGGAAAGTGGTTACAACGGATAAGGTGGGAAACAAGTCGAACTCGGCAATCAGCGGCTTTCAAATTAAATAATGGAAACAGGGTTGTATTGCACTTGTTTGAAAAAAATCACTATATCTCAGCGAATAATGAATAAAAGTCACTAAATTAGTCGTGCTGATTTGGACAAGTCAGTAGGTTCCACTATTTTAGACTGGTTATGAAACAACTTCTTTTGGTAATTCTTTTGGTATGCGCGCCTTCCATATTGGCGCAGACCCACTGCGTGGAGGTGAGCAAGATATGGGATAACGGATCTCATTCCGCATTTACCTCGCTAATCAAGTTCAAGGGCGACTATTACTGCTCCTTTAGGGAGGGAGAATCGCACATTTTCGACAAGGAGGGGAAGGCGGAAGGTAAAGTGAGGATTATCAAATCATCGGATGGGATTAATTGGGAGAGCGTTGCCTTGCTTAACAAGAGCGGATACGACCTGAGGGATCCCAAGTTATCGATCACCCCCACTGGCAAGTTAATGGTTATTATTGGTGGCTCCATTTACGAGGATAGGATGTTAACCGGGCTGGTTCCACAGGTCTCCTTCAGTGACGATGGCCGCGTTTTTACCGATCCGCTATCGGCAAAGATAGACGATTCCGCCAGTAATGGCTACGGTTGGATATGGAGGGTCACGTGGGAAGGTGAGGTAGGGTATGCCGCGATGTACTCTCCTCGTGATGACGGTGAGGCCAATTTATACCTGCTTTCAACGAGGGACGGGGTCACCTTTGACCTGATTACCGGGTTTGATATTTCTGGTTTCCCGAACGAGGCCACGATTCGGTTTGACGCCAAAGGGGATATGCTGATGATGGTTAGAAGGGAAAAAGGGAACGAAAGGGGCTACTGGGGGAAAAGTAGTGCACCCTACACGGACTGGACATGGAAGGAGATGGAGGTTCGACTGGGTGGCCCTGACTTTATCCATGTAAACGACGATTTAATCGTTATGGGTACCCGCTCCTACTACACCTCCTTTCCAAAAACCGTGTTGTGGGCCGGAAACGGCAGCGAGAAGTTCCAAGAGGTGTACGTCCTCCCCTCGGGCGGCGATACCAGCTACCCGGGCTTTATCGTGGAGGGAGATCAGTTATGGGTGAGCTATTACTCCACCCACGAAACGCCCCTGGCCTCGGTTTACCTGGCTAAAATTCCCCTGGAGATTTTTTATTTGAAGTAATTGAAACGATTGGTAAAATATAATGGATTATGATGGATGAAGTATACAAAGCAGACGAGAATCGGTACGACGGCACCATGAGGTACCGGCGTTCCGGGAGAAGCGGGATCTTGCTGAGCGAGGTGGCGTTGGGTCTTTGGCACAACTTTGGGGGCGTTAACCCCTTGGAGAACAGCAAGAAGATGCTGCACTACGCGTTTGATAAGGGTGTGACCTATTTCGACCTGGCTAACAATTATGGCCCCCCGTACGGCTCGGCGGAAGAGACCTTTGGAAAGGTGATGAAGTCGTCGTTCATGCCCTACCGCTCCGAGCTGTTTATAGCCACCAAGGCCGGGCACGACATGTGGCCGGGACCGTATGGTGAGTGGGGTTCGCGAAAGAACCTGATGAATAGCCTCCACGCGAGCTTACAGCGAATGAACCTCGATTACGTGGATGTTTTTTACTCGCACCGGTATGACCCCGATACGCCGCTGGAGGAGACCTTGCAAACATTGGTGGACATCGTGAAGCAGGGGAAAGCGCTGTACGCGGGTATCTCTAAGTACCCGACGGAAGCGGCACGCTTCGCTTACAATTACTTACGTCAGCGGGATGTCCCGTGTCTGGTGTATCAGGGGCGCTACAACCTGCTGGACAGGGCGGTGGAGCAGGAGGGAATTCTCGATCAAGCGCAAGAGGAGGGAGCCGGGTTTGTCGCCTTCTCCCCGCTGGCTCAGGGGCTGCTGTCTGACCGCTACTTGAGCGGCAAGGTGGCAGAGGGAAGCCGCATGTCAAGAGCGCACTTCTTGCGCCCCGAAGTGTTGACAGATGGGCTGTTGAAGGGCCTGAACGCCTTGGCGGAGGTGGCCCGTGACAGGGGGCAGACCCTCGCCGAGATGGCATTGGCCTGGTTGCTGAAAGACGATAAGGTGACTTCGGTCATCGTTGGAACCAGCTCGCTGGAGCAGCTGCAGATGAACCTCAACGCGTTGAAAAACACCTCTTTCAGCGAGGAGGAACTGGCGCGGATCGACCGCCTGTTAGCGGCAACCCCGTCACCCTTTACCGGCCGTGGATAGTGGTACCGCACTGATTACAACCTTTGTTTGAGTTGCCGGGTAATTTTGTCACTTAATTTAAAATAGATCATAATGAAGAGATTTACGTTACTTTTTACATTAACCGTTGCTTGCATGGGACTGTTCGCGCAATCCAACTGGGGTCCCCAGAGTAAGGTGGAGATGAAAACCATTCATAGCAAGGTGTTGGATGCCGAACGCGAGTACACCATCTTTTTACCCATCTCGTACGAGCAGGAACCGGATCGGGCCTACCCCATCCTTTACCTGCTTCACGGGATGACGGATACCAACAAGGGATGGTACGACCGGGGACACGTGAAAGATGTTATGGATGTCCTGGTTGCATCGGGAGAGGCGGTGGAGATGATCGTCGTTACCCCGAACGCCGGGGGTAATATCTATGAAGGGGTGTGGAACGGCTACTTCAATATGCCGGGCTGGGCGTACGAGACCTTTTTCTTTACGGAGTTCATGCCTTATATCGAATCTACCTACCGGGTAATCGGGAATAAAGAGAACCGGGCCGTCGCCGGCTTGTCAATGGGTGGGGGTGGGGCTACCGTGTATGGACAGAAATACCCGGAAAAGTTTAGTTCGGTATACGCCATGAGCGCGCTGATGTCTATCCCGGAACCGGATGAGGAGCAACCCCACGAGCCCGGCGACAAGATGGTGCTCCTCATGAAGTCAGTACGGGAGAATTGCGCGGTGCAATTCGTGAAAGATGCGGATGAAGAGCGGGTGAATGCATTACGATCGGTCAACTGGTTCGTGGATTGTGGCGATGACGATTTCCTGCTCGATCGTAACATCGAGTTTAATCAAGCGATGCGGGAGAAACGGATCAAGCATGAGTTTAGGGTGCGCGATGGTGGCCACACGTGGGAGTACTGGCACTCTGCCCTGTATACCTGTTTGTCGTACGTTTCCCGTGGCTTTGGGAAATAACGGTCGAGGCGAGAGTGGGGGTCGATGGGGTTAAAAGGTAACGGTAACGAAGAACGATTAGAAACGATGAAACCCTGGTAACGAGCGGTAATCAGTAGTAATGAATAGCGATGAACAGATAAAAAAAGAATAACAGCAAGATAACTTAGTAAAGTAGTAACAACATGAGACGATTAATGATTTTAGCCGTGGCTCTTCTCGCGGTCACGGTGGCGATGGCGCAAGAAGCCATCTGGGGAAGGCAGGCCGTGGTCTCCCCTGAAATACACGACGACAACACGGTAACGTTCCGGATGCGGGCACCCAAGGCGATTAAGGTAGAGGTGACGGGTGACTTCTTTGGGGTTGATGCCCCACGTATCGCGGAGCTGAAGGAGAATCAAGAGGGCGTTTGGGAGTATACTACCCCGGAGCCGTTGCCCTCGGAGCTCTATAGTTATACCTTTATCGTGGACGGGGTACGGATGAACGACCCCAGTAACGTGATGATGATTCGCGACGTGGCATCTGTCGCGAGTGTGTTTATTGTACCGGGTGACCCGGGTGACCTCTACAGCGTGAACGATGTTCCGCACGGTACGGTAGCCCGGCGGTGGTATGATAGCCCAACGTTGAAAGAGCAGCGCCGGATTACTGTTTACACCCCTCCCGGATATGAGAATAGCAAGCAGACCTATCCCGTTTTTTACCTGTTGCACGGATCGGGAGGTGACGAGGAGGCATGGATCTCGCTGGGGCGTACCGCCCAGATCATGGACAACCTGATCGCGCAGGGGAAGGCCAAGCCGATGATCGTGGTGATGCCCAACGGACACACGCAGAACGCGGCCGCACCGGGTGAGTCGAGTCGAGACTACCTGCCCGCGATGGGGGGTGGACAGCGGCAAGCGGTTGCCAGCATGGAGGATAGCTTTGGCGATATCATCGCTTTCGTGGAGAGTAACTACCGGGTGAAGAAAAACCGGGCTAATCGGGCCATCGCCGGCCTATCAATGGGGGGCATGCACTCTTCGGCTATCTCCGCCCAATACACCAAAACGTTTGATTACGTGGGGATCTTCTCCGCACCACCCATCTCTACCATGAGGGCAGGCAGCAACGAAGAGGCGGTAAAACGGGCTGAGGAGTTCGTCAATAAGCTGAAGACCCAACAGGCGAACGGATTCAAGCTTTATTGGATCGCGTGCGGTAATACCGACTTCCTCTACCAGGGCGTGATCGATAGCATGAAGAAGATGGACGAAATTGGCTTCAACTACACCTATCGGGAGAGCGGCGAAGGACATATCTGGAAGAACTGGCGAATATACCTGTCGGAGTTTGCACCGATGCTGTTTCAATAACAAAACGGGAGAGAATCGATAAGTTCTCTCCCGTTTTTTAAAAGAGGAGGGTGTCCTCTCGTCGAATGGCGATCTTATTGCTCGCCCTCGTTCTCTTCAGTCGGCACAATGAGCTTGTATCCCTTGCCGTGAATATTGATGATCTCGATGTTGGGTTCGGGCCTCAACAGCTTGCGCAGCTTGGTGATGTACACGTCCATGCTGCGGGCGTTGAAGTAAGTATCCTCTTCCCAGATCTGCTTCAGGGCGTGGTTTCTCTCCAGGATGTCGTTCGCGTGGGCACAGAGTAGCGACAGCAACTCCGATTCCTTGGTCGTCAACTTCTTGGTCTCGTCGTTAATGGTCAGGAGCTGCTTTTGCGTGTCGAACCTCATGTTACCGAAGTTGTACACCTGTTGCTCCTTGCTCTTCTTCCCCCTCACGCGGCGGATAATGGCCTCGATGCGGAATACCAGTTCTTCCATGCTGAACGGCTTGGTGATATAATCGTCCGCTCCAGCCTTGAATCCTTCCAGTACATCCTCCTTCATGTTCTTCGCGGTGAGGAAGATAACGGGAACCTCAGAGTTGATGCTCCGGATCTCTTTCACCAGCGTAATCCCATCCTTCTTTGGCATCATCACATCGACGATGCAGAGGTCATACTTGGTTTTCACGAATCCTTTGTAACCGGCTTCCCCATCGGGGAACAGGTCGGTTTCAAATCCTTTTGCCTGGAGATACTCTCTCAGCAACATGCCAAGATTCTCATCATCTTCGCATAAAAAAATTCTCAATTTTTCTTCCATATTATTTCTGTATTATTACGGGTAAACTAATTATAAACTTGGTTCCCTTGCCCAACTCGCTATCGGCTCGGATAGTCCCGTTGAGGTCGGTCACCACTTTCTTCACGTAGGCCAGCCCCAAGCCGAATCCTTTCACGTCGTGCCTATTGCCGGTGTGCACGCGGTAAAAACGCTCGAATACTTTTTTGGCGTCCTCCTTTTTCATCCCGATCCCGTTGTCTTCAATCGAGATCGTGATCTTGTTCCCCTCGTTTTTCGTTCGGATCATTAGCTCTGGTGCAACGTTTTCTCTCCTGTACTTTAGCGCGTTATCCAGAATGTTGAAGAGCACGTTGGTGAAATGCATCTCATCCACCCGGATGGTCGATTCCTCCGCCTGCAGGTCGATGTCGAGCGTCCCTTCAAGCTTCTCCACCTTAAGGAGGTGCGTGTTGGCTACGCTGGCCACCAAGTCGTTCGCATCGATATCTTCCATCCTCAGCGTGGTTCGCTGCTTATCGAAGAGCGACATGTGCAATACCTTCTCTACCAGGAAACTCAGGCGTTTGGTCTCGTCTTGAATCACGCTGGTAAGGTGATTGAAGGTCGCGGGCGACTTGTTGACTGATGGGTCACTCAGCAGTTGCGAAGCCAGGGAGATAGACGACACGGGCGTTTTCAGCTCGTGGGTCATGTTGTTGACGAAGTCGTTCTTCATCTCCGACAGACGCTTTTGCCTGAACAGGGAGACCACCGTGAAGATAAAGGTGACCAAGAGGATGAACGTGAAGAGCAGCGAGGGGACGAAAAAATTCAGCTCGCTATACACGTAGTTCCTCTTTGTCGGGAAATAGACCCTCAACTGGTTGAGCTTGGCCGGTGGATCGTTCGGGAACAGGGTTTGCGCGTAAATCGCATCCTTGTACCTGGATGTAAACCCGGGGGAGGAGTAGACTGCCACGTTGTTGAAGTTCACCACCTGAAAACTAAACGGCTCGTTCAGACCATTGTATGATAACTCGTATCGAATGTATTGCTCCAGAGTGTTGAAATGAATCCGTTCCTCGATTGGCTTGCTGCTGGCTTGGCTCATGATCTTGTAGATCACCTCATCAAACAACGCCCGCTCGTATAGGTACCGCTTCGACAGGGATTGCTGCATGTCGTACTGCGTCTTCGAGATGGTGCTGCTCCTCTGCTTGGGCTGCATGAACAACCGTTGAGGTTGATCCTTGGGGCGCAACGACTGGTCGGGCACGTTCAAATCAGTCAGGGGTTGGCTCCCGTCAGGGGAGATAATGGTCGATGGGGTATTATCGCCCGTGATATCATGTGAACTTCTCGGCTGATTATACCTCGAATATCGGTTTTCCGACTCGATCATATCCTGCTCCAGGTAATCGCGCGTTTGGTCCTGCTCCAGGTCCCTCATCACGTTGTATAAACTTCTCTTCACCTGTTCATCGAACTGCTGGGTGCGCATGTCCAGGCTTGTCTTCATGTACTTTACCTGCAAGAACAGCAGCGCGAGAAAGGCGGTAAGCATCACAGCGGCAAGCAACCAGATTGTCGACTTTTTCATACGATCTCTATTTTTTACCTATTTCTACTCTTTCGTGAATTGTTGCCATGTTTATTTCAAAGAGCGTCTCTTAGGATTACCATTTTAACAATTGAACCCCCCTTTTGTTTAACATTTACCCTTAAAATTAAAAAAAAACGGCGAAACTTGAGGAGACCCTGGTGTTTTTCTCACCCCGCCTTGCTCTCGGCAAACGGTTTCATGGTTTGAATATTGGCAGCTTCTCCTTGTAGTATCCCGAGAACTTCTCAAACCATTGTGCTTTTATAGGTTGAATTTCAGGCTGATGCCTCCGTTGGTTACGGATGTGGGGTAGGAGGTGGACGACACAAGCGGGCGGTGAATGATGGTGTCGTAATAGGCTTGCAGGGTTAGCTTACGACTGAACGCGTAATCCGCGGTAAGGCGCACGGTGGTGGAACGGATACCGCTGGTGGCCTGGGTGAATCCATCCTCGATCTTCCGGATAAGTGCACGGGTCAGCTGGTGAGACAGGTCTAGCCGTAGTGTCCAGTCGTATAGCTGGTACCCCATACCCGCCGTCAGGTCGTTCTCGTTGGTCTCAACGATCTGGTAGGAGCCGACGTTCAGGTTCAACGCCCGGGTCTTGTTCAGGCGCAACACGAAGTTTAAGTTATTGTAGAGCATGGCGCTGACTTCTATCAGTGGGTTGAAGCTCTCCACGATGGCCGCCGAGGAGATATCGAACCGGGAGGAGGCAACCCTTTGACCCGTCACCGGGTCACTGACGAAGCCCAGCTTGCTCCCCTCACGCAATGGAACCCAGCTCTGGAACGACGCGTATGAGCCGATTTGAAAACGCGACGTGTACCCGTGCATCAGATCGAGCGACCGCAGGTAATCCCGAAGGATGGGTATCATCGTCAGCAGGTCGTAAGATAAGTTCCAATTAGGCATCAGCGACGCGAGCTTTGGGAAAGGAGTAAGCGGGATGGTGCGGGCATCCCTTCCGGTGTAAGCCGACAGGAAGGCGGGGATCAGCACGTCGGCGGATCGACTGGACGCGTTGGCTTGAGCGATGGGGTGAGGTAGACCGGCTGCCTGGCTTTCGGTGTTGTACTGTTCCTGCACGCGGGCGGCGATCGTTTCACGGTTCGACAGGAACCTCTCGAACGCGTGTGAGCGGTAGTTGTTCGCGGCATTCGAACCATCAAACAGCGAAGCGAGGGATACCGTGCTAATCGCGAAACTGCCACCTAGCGTTTTTGGTATTCCGCCAGTTATCCCATTCACTATACCATTCGTTGGCCCATTTGCCGTCTTGTTTGTTGCTCCTCCAATCCTGTATTGGAATTCGGTGCGGCGGTTGTCCTCGAACAGTCCGTGTAGCTCGATCTTGAGCCCCATGAAAGGTTCCACGTTAGCGTCCAGCTGGAACTGTTTCGTTTGGTTAAATAGGGCTCGCCGCGCATTGCCCGCATCGATCACCAGCTGCCCCCGGTTGAGCGACCGCTCGATAAACCGTTCCCCTCCATCTACTCCAAACGCGAAGCCTAGACCAGGGCTTAGCCCATCTGAACTACTTCGTTGCCCGAAAAGATCGCCAATCATCGGCTTGAATCCCGGGATGTCGGTGCGCGTTTTGTGGCTGAAGTTGAAGCCGACCGAACGTACCATCATCGCGGTCCTCGCAACGAAAAGGGTGAAGTCGTGTATCGACGAGCTTGTTCGCCTACCAGCTTGAACGTTGTCCCTAGTGCTGCCACCCTTTGCGCCGGTTTCCTCCCCACTGAACCTTTTGTTGGCTTCACGCAGAAAGGGCCATTTGTTATAGAGTGACAGCAAATCGAGTTGGCCATTGAGGGTGAGTGACAGTTGGTTTTGGAGGTGGTTGCCCATACTCAGTGTCTTGTCATCAAACCGTGCACCCCGTTCCCATCGGTAGGCAGAGCTGTACGCGCTGCTCGCGTGTATCCAATCTAACGGGGCGATAGCGGCGAACGGGAGGGTGTAGGTCACATCGGCGCTCTGCTCGTACCGGTTGGGTAGTCCCAGGTTACGGATGCTGTGGGCTACCGAGTCGCGCCACACCTCGTAATCGCTTCGGTTGATTTTTTTGTTTACTTGCAGGTAGGGCTCCTCTACTTCCGCTATGGTGCCTGAGCGGAAGGAGGTTTTAAGGCGTGGGGTGATGTCCCACGTGAAGGCGAACCCCCTGTCCCACGCGAAGTGGCTTCCGAACGTCAGCTGACCCGCGTTTGTTCTGCCGTCGATCGCTTGCTGGGTCAGGTCACGAAGCTGTCTCTCCTGGTATTGGCGCATCAGGTTGGAGTGCAGTTGCAGCTGGTTAGGCAGCGGCTTGAAAGTGAGTGCGTTCACTTTTTTCAAGGGCTGTAGGGCACGTACCTCAGGTGCGTAGATGTATCGCGCTTCCAGCCGTTGGCTCTTGTTGGCGGCGTACTCCGTCGTCGGGTCGTGAAATTGGTTCAGGCTGTTCGCGTAGGTGAAACTGAAGTTTGCCGGGTCGTACGGCATTGGGGTGCGGCTCTGGATGTTGACCTTCACGTTGCTTAGGCTTACGCTTCGGCTGAGGGTGCGAGTGGTGGCGCGGTTACGTAGCGAGTCACGATGGTGTGGGTTCACTACGCGGCCGATTGATTCGGCAAAAAGGATATCCTGGTTCAAGGGGTCGTATAGCGGTGAGGAGAGCTGGTTGGAAAGGCTGTAGTAGAGCGGGGCGCTGATTTTCGCCTGCTTGGGGAGGAAGCGTCCTAACTCCAGGTTTAGCGTGAAGTGGAGCGACTGGTAATCGTCGTTGCGCCGTTGCATGAGCCGCTGGCTCAATGCCCCGAAACCGGCCGTCTCTTTTTGTCCCGAAAGGTGAACCGTCCCCAGGTCCGAAAGGGCTAGCTGCACTTCACCCCGTGCCGCCCAGCCCCCCTTCTCGTCGTAGTCGCTTAACCGCAGCTCGTTCACCCACACCTCGGCAGAGCGTTGACTTTCGGAGCGGTTTCTTATCCCGATCATGATGACGCTCACCTCGGCCAGCGATGGGTGCCCCGTTACGGTCACCCGGTTGTTGGGTTTCTCCGGGTCAGCCTTGGAGTAGGGAGTGCGGGTGGTGGCGTTGCGCGTGAAGTCGGGGTCCGCATCCCTCTCCAATTTCAAGTTCGTGAGCAGCGACAGCGGGAAGTCCAGCCGGTTCTCTTCCGGCCACACCGCCTCCCGGTCGCTCATGTTGTAGGTGCTGTATTGCCCCTCCGGCGTAATTCGCAGCGGAACCTCGTACTCGTAATAGTTGTCCCGGAAGTCCGACCCCATCCGAAGAAAGAGAGTGAGGTCACCATCATTCAACGTGGTGGCTTCCTCTTTTACCCGCTCGGCGTGCACGAACATCTGCAGCCGCTTGTGGCGCCGTGCGTCGTACGACCGGTTCCGGTACACGGCCCGCTCGTCACCCACTTCCAGACGGGTCACTTTCAGCGAGAGCGACTGCTCGTTCTCTTGCCTCAGTTGCGGCTCGCCCGGGTCGATCACCCGGGTGACCCCCGGGGGCAGCACGTAGTTCACCGGCGAGCGGCTCCCGTTTTCCTCGATATTTACTGCAGATATATCGAGTTGTCCGGTTCCCGTGACGCCTCCCCCGGTGGTCAGGTCCTTCTGGTACTCCCGCCACTCTCCCCGCATGAGCTCCAGTGTCGCGAAGCGCAGGAAGGTGGGCTCCCCGAAATCGGTCAGGAATATCCGCATGAAGCGAATGTTGTTGAAGCCCTGTATGTTGCCCGACTTGCCCTGATACTCCCGGATGGGTACCTTGAACTGGTACCAGGTCACCTTACCGTCACTGCCGTCACGCAGCCGCACGCTCGCCTTCCGCTTATCGGTGATGTGGTTGCGCCCCACCTCCATCTCGTCGGGGCGGAGCGAGATCCGGTATTGGTAGTAGGCCTCCTGCTCGTTCAGCGTGTTGTCATGGTCGAGGTCCTCCACGTCGGGTACGCTCTTCGCGGTGCTCGCGTAGGGATCCTCTTCCTGGGCGATCGAATTTCCCTCGGTGTTGTTGTAGTGCTTGTATCGCTCCAAGATGCTCATGTTCAGTCGATCCTGCTCTATCCCGCGGTAGTGGCGGAAGTTGTCGCCCGCCGGGTCGTTGAGTGGCGATTGGGGATCCTCTTTCATACGGGCGATGGTTGCGTCGGATAACTTCGCTTGCAGCTGGTCGAGGTACTCCACGTAGGTGGGGTAGTTTTTCTCCTCCTCAGTGCTTAGCCCGTTTAGTCCCACGTCCTGCATTTTCAGTGACTCCATGCCCATCGAGTGGTCGAACGCGTATACGGTGGATGGACGTTTTGGGTATTTGCCCCACACGCTGTACCCCACGGCCTCGCTGTCGCCATCTACCGGCAACCCGTTTTCGAAGAATTTTTTGCCATCTTTTAGTACATCCTCCGAGATGGTTCCCAGGTTGAAGTAGAGGTCGCCCCCCCGCGCAGTACCCAGCGTGTCGTGCGCGAACGGGTCCATCAGCCAGAATTCGATATATTCGATGTTGGCCTCCTCGAAATCGCGGATATCCATGCGACGGGTGATGCCTCCCCAGCGTTCCCTGGGATTGAGGAGCCTTCCCTCGCTGTCCACGTTGGTGTCGAGGTTGTAAGGTCCCCGCTCGTTGGGGTAGTAGGAGAGGTTAAGTACCGGTATGGTGGCTGGTTGGCCGTGGTGCGCCTGCCGGTTGGGGAACACCTCACGTTCCAGGACCTCCCTCACCCGGTGGTCCGATAGTTGTTTCAGGTCGTTACGTATATGGGTGGGGGTGAGACCCGAGTTGGTACGCGTGAAGATACCGTCGATAAAGAACCAGGCGAGCAGCGCGCGGTTTTTCCCGTAATCGATGTGGTTGGATAGGGCCGCCTCCGGGAAGAGGCTCTCCGGTCCGTCGTTGTGGGGGGTGGCGGCGAGCGACCACGCGTAGGGCGAGCGCAGGTCGATCCCCGAGATGGAGGTCTCGAAATCGTCCAGGTAGGAGTGGCCGCCGCGCTCCCCGCTTTCACGGTAGCCCGGTATCATCTGCGCGAACTCCAGGCGGGTAGTCAGCTCCGACGGCTGGGTCGCTTCCACGAAGGGGAGCTTGTTCAGCAGGTTGGTCAGCGCGATCGACTCCTTGCGGTAGGCCATGTTCGCACCCCACAGCGTATTTCGTGCCGACTCGTCGTCGTACGCCGTTTTTACCACCAGCGGCTTCTCCCGGTAGTGCATGAGCGTGGCGCCAAGGGTGAGGTTTTTCGACAGGTCGTATTGCAGGTCGATGCCCGCCAGCGTCTTCCGTTGCCTACGTGTTACCGCCCTATCTTCCAGGGTGACCTGGATGGGCGTTCCCGCGTCGAGTATGGAGCGGTTGATGATGCGCACCGTCCCTGAAAGGTAGTCCACCATGTAATCGGCCCCCTCGCTCAGGGGTACGCCCCCCGCCATCACCTTTACCGAGCCGGGGGGGACGTTGTAGGCATTAAGGTTTATCTCCGTGCCGGAGCTGCCCCGGTACTCCCCGGTGAGGCGGAACTTGTTCTTCTCGGGGTGTTGCCGTGCGATGGTACGGGTGGAGTCGTACAGCTCCTGGAACAGGAATCGCTCCGCGGCGGGGTTATCACCCAGGCGGGAGCGTAGGTGCGACCCGAACGGCTCGGTAACCGGGAAGATGATGTAGCCGTTGTCGCTGTCGATGGTCAGCCCTTCCAGGAAGTCGAACATCCCATCGGGGTAGGGATCTCCACGGTCGTTCAGGCGGTCCAGGTTCATTACGCGGAGCAACGGCTCGGAAGCGTTGCCACCGCTTCCATCGCCTCCACCACTCCCGCCACCCACGTTATCCCTGCTTACGCTACCTACCCCTCCACGCCCATCGCTTCCGCCACCATCGCCGAGTCGTGTCGTAATTCCCGGCAGGTAGTCAAGCCAGGTACCCGTGCTATCGCTCCGGTAGCTTATGTCGAGACGAAAGCGGTCCCGTTCTACTTGATAAGCATTGGGTCCCAGCGAGTAGATGTTTTTCATCATCAGGTCCCACGTGCTGGAGGCGGGGGAGAAGGAGACCGGTTTCAGCAGCTTCACGAAGAGCGCCTTATCCTGTTCCACGTCGCGGGCGAATTCACCGACCTGGTATGCCTGCCCGTCGACCGTGTACTCGTAGGCTACTGCCAGTACTTCGTCGGGTTGTAGCGGCAGTCGAAGCGTAACGTAACCTAACTGCCGTTGGAGCGTGTACTCCGAGGGGTCCAGCAGTCTCGCGTTTCCCAGTTTCTCGTAGTCGTTTCCCGCCACCATCCCCCCGGGGAGAAGCTGGTCGCTTTCGGATAGCTCCCGTGCACCCGCGTACCGGGTGACCAGCTGATCGTACAGGGTGTTGGCTCGGTTGGCCGGCCATGTGCTCGATCCGCTTGCTTCCCACAGGGGGTTGTGAATGACACGGCGTTCGCCCAGGTCCGCGAACGCCACGATGTCTCGTGACTGGTCGTACACCCCTCGTCGGTTGGTGACCCATACCTCGATCCGCTCGATCCGCACGGGCGACTGGACGTAGGGGAGCCGGCTCAGCGCCTCGTTGTAGGTGTCGCGGAAGTGGTACCCGAGAAAGAAGTGGCGGTTTTCATCGTAGTTGTCGGCGCTTATTTCGAACGGGATGACTTGTGTACCCCGTTGGCTGTTGACCGTGCGGACTTCCGACTCTTGTTGGGATAGCAGCGTATTCACCCGGAGCTTCCCGAACTGCAGGTCGGCCTTGACACCGAACAGTGCTTCGCCCGCGTCGATGAGCGAGTTGCGGGTGGTCATGTTCACGTTCCCCGCCTCCAGGTGCCGGATGATCTCATCTTCGTCACCCTGGTACGCTAGTTTTATCTTCCTGGCCTCCATGTCGAACGCCTCCTGGCTATCGTAATTGATGTCGAAGTCGATCTTCTCGCCCACCTTCGCGTTCAGGTTGACACGGATATCCTGTCCCATGTCGAAGGTGGTACGCCGCCTTGCCCGCTGGGGGAGGGTGGGGTTGTCTGTTCTATCGTGTTTTATCCCCATCGATATCTCAAACGTACCTTGGGTGGTCAGCCGCACGCCCCCAACACCAAAAACGGTTCCGGCGGGTTGTTCCGGCTTTCGCTTGTCACCAAGCGTGGATAGGGTGGACAGGCTGCGCGGGGCGAGGGAGTCGGCTTGCCCGATGGCGTTGCGTGACCTAAAGTAACGGGTCTGGAACCGCCAGGTGCGGTAGACCATGTACTCCTCCGGTGTCATGGTAAGCGTGACGATCACCCCGTTGTCACCGATCTTTTTTTCAAAGAGATAGCGGTTGGAGAGCGGGTCGTAGCGCGGTTCACCAAGCTCTTGGGATAAGGCACGGGGGGGCGGTAATTCATGCGTAACACTGGAAGGAAACGGCGTGTTCCCGTTCACAGTTGCAAATAGTCTATTCCCGTTTCCTGGCAGTAGGGAAAACAGAAGCAGCAGTAGGAGTGTATGTAGGAACTTTTTCAGAGCAACAACAGCTTAATACGGGTTTCCCGTGTTGACACCGTATCACGTAATCACACCTGTTATTGACTCTTTGGATGTTTCGCTTTATTAATTTTCGTGTTGACGGATTTTGTAGGCTTGCTTCGTTGATTTTGCGTTCGGCTTTCTGCAAATATTCGCTTTGTAACCTGTTTGTTTCTTCGTTTTCAAGCGCTACAATCGTTTCAGCGCCTCTTTGATGACTCCCTCTACCGGTAGGGTGGGCGACTCCTTGATGATTTTCGAGACGACCTTTCGCGAGGCGGTTTGTACGAAGCCCAGCATCACCAGGGCCGCAACGGCTGAGTGCCCCGTCTCTGACAGGTCGGTCTTATCGGGTAACTGGATGGCACCGCTTTCGTCGGTCAGCTTGATTTTGTCCTTCAGATCCACGATGATGCGTTGGGCCGTTTTCGCGCCGATACCCTTCACCGTTTGCAGTACGGTTGCGTTCTCTGTAGCGATCACGCTCTCCAGCTCTTTCGAGCTTAGCGACGAGAGGATGACCCGCGCCGTGGCGGGACCCACACCCGATACACTGATCAGCATAAGGAAGAGCTCCCGCTCATGTTTATCCATGAAGCCGAAGAGCACATGCGCATCATCCCGAATCGATTCGTAGACGTAGAGCTTGGCCGTCGATTGGTTACTGATGGCACCGTACGTGTTGAGTGTGATGTTCAACTGGTAGCCGATGCCGCCCTGTTCCAGCGTGACCGAGGTAGGGCTCAATTCCGCCACCTCTCCTTTAATGTAATCTATCATAATTCTTTAGTCAGATGCTCGTTTGCCGGCGAGCCGCCTCTCCGGCAGGGAAACGAGGGTAAGGGTGATTACGTGATACCGTACCTATAACGGTGAAAACCCCGAAAAAGTATGCAGCGGCTCAGAAAGTTGGGGCAACGGTTCACGTTGGGCGCTCAGTTGAGCGCATGTATCTTAAATATCAATTTAATGTTTGTCTGAAGTAAAAACGTGCCCTTTGGCCAACCCCCCTTCGCCTGTCTCTTTGTAGAGCGAGGGGAGGTCGTGCCCGGTCTCCTTCATTACCTGAACCACCCGATCGAACGACACGCGGTGGATGCCATCGGTGAAGGAGGAGTAGATGTTCGCGTCTAACGCGCGGGCAGCGGCATAAGCATTTCGCTCGATGCAAGGGATCTGTACCAGCCCGCATACCGGGTCGCAGGTCATCCCCAGGTGATGCTCCAGCCCCATCTCGGCCGCGTACTCGATTTGGGCCGGGCTACCGCCAAAGAGCTGGCTGGCCGCTGCGGCCGCCATCGCGCATGCGGTACCTATCTCGCCTTGGCAGCCCACCTCGGCGCCCGATATTGACGCGTTCTTCTTTACGAAGTTGCCCACCAGCCCGGCCGTCGCTAACGCCCTTAGTACCCGGTTCTTACTAAATTCGCGGGTTCTTTCCAGGTGGTACAGCACCGCGGGAACCACCCCGCAAGAACCACAGGTGGGGGCGGTCACGATCATACCTCCCGCGGCGTTCTCTTCCGCGACCGCCAGCGCGTAGGCGAACACGAGCCCCCTCGACTTCAGTGAGGCGTTGTGTCCCTTCGCCTTGATGTGGTAGCTGCAAGCCTTTCGGTGCAGGCTCAGCGGACCGGGGAGGATCCCCTCGTTGTCGAGTCCTCTCTCCACGGCGGATCTCATCGCCTCCCACACCTTCTCCAGGTAGTCCCAGATATCCTCGCCCTCGCACTCTTCCACGTACTCCCAGTAACTTTTGCCCGTACGTTCGCACCACCTCATCACATCGGTCATGGTGCTCATTGGGTAGATCGTCTGCCCCTCATCGTCGGAGCTGCCGATGGTCTTCTCGCCATCGGAGAGGCTCCCCCCGCCCACGCTGTAAATGGTTTGGGACTCCAGGAGCGCATCGTTGGCATCGTACGCCTCGAACTTCATCGCGTTGGGATGAAACGGCAGGAAGATGCTTGGCAACCACTCGATGGTGGTGGGTGCGATGGGCTCCATGACGTTCAGGATCGCCTGGTCGGTCAAGTGCCCTTTTCCGGTGGCAGCCAGGCTGCCATAGAGGGTGACGACGTATCGCTTCGCCTTGGGATGCTTCACGGTGAATAGGGTGGCGGCCTTCTTGGGTCCCATGGTGTGGCTACTCGATGGCCCGTTGCCAATGCGGTACAGTTTTTTAATTGATTTCATATGATTGTTTTATTGTTTGTTTCGGTATATGGAACTCGCTTTTTATCTTTCGCAAATATAACTATAAAGTTTGATGTTCAAGCAAGCTTGTCCTCTGCTCATTTGACTTAACGAAATAGTTCACTAGTGTTAGACTATTTCTCGTCATGGCATAGTACAAGCAAGCTTGTCCTCTGCTCATTTGACTTAACGAAATAGTTTTGTAAATTTGCGGTTTAAAATAGAAATGAGATGAACGCTCGGGGAAATTACACCTACACGATCGAGGCACAGGATATCGATTTCAGGCGTCGGGTATCGCTTGCTTCGTTGACTAATTTCGTGCTGATCACAGCGGGCAGGAATGCCGATGAGAACGGGTTTGGCCTGTTGGAGTTGCAAACGGGGAACTACACGTGGGTGCTTTCGCGGCTCGTGATCGATATGAAGCGGATGCCGACGGAGGGCGACTCGCTCTCCATTGAGACCTGGATTGAGCACGTGGGAGCCGTATTCACGACCCGTAATTTTAGGCTTAGTGACGCCTCGGGGGAGGTGATCGGTTACGCCGCCTCCACGTGGGCAGCGATAGATATGGAGACCCGGCGAAGCGTTCGCCTAGATACCTTACCCTCGATGCACGGTTTTATCGTTCCCGAAAGCACGCCGATTGGTGTGCCGGGACGAATCCCAAGCGCTAACGGAGAGGTGGCCAACACCTTTTCCATCAAGTACAGCGATATTGACGTGAACGATCACGCCAACAGCCTTCATTATATCCGTTGGATTTCGGACTGCTTCACGCCCGATTTTTACCGGGCACACTTTATTCGTCGGTTCGAGATCAACTTCCTGCAGGAGCTCACCTTTGGTGATGAGGGTGAAGTGTACCGAGAAACAGTTACGGGCGAGGAGTACCTTTTTCAGATCGTTACGCGTGACCGGGGTGCCGCCTGCCGCGCCCGGCTTCTGTTCGAACCGGCGTATTAGCCAGACTTTGTCTCTAATTTGTCTACTCCTACCGTTGCGGGATTTCCAGTATCAGCTTGTTGTTCTACAAGAGATTGCTTGCCAATTCCGAGAGTTCGCTTCGTTCCCCTTTCACGAGGTTCACGTGGGCGAATAGGTTTTGTCCCCTCATTTTGTCGATCATGTAGGCCAGTCCGTTTGACCACGTGTCGAGGTAGGGAGAGTCGATCTGTTGTAGGTCGCCCGTGAACACCATTTTCGTCCCTTCGCCCGCCCTGGTGATGATGGTTTTCACCTCGTGTGGGGTCAGGTTTTGCGCTTCATCGATGATGCAGAACGTATTGGTAAGGCTTCTTCCCCTTATAAAGGCCAATGCTTCAATCTCGAGCCGTCCCGACTTTTGTAATTCATCTATCAGTTGAATCTCGGAGCTATTTTTTCCCAATTGCGATTTAATCACGTTCAGGTTATCGAACAGCGGCTGCATGTAGGGTGCAATTTTCTGTTTCTCGTCTCCCGGTAAGTAGCCCAGGTCCTTGTTTGACAGCGTCACGATGGGGCGTGCCAGCAGTATCTGTTGGTACGTTCGGTGCTGTTTCAGCGCGGCTGCTAGCGCGAGGAGCGTCTTGCCCGTCCCCGCTTTCCCCGTGAGCCCCACCAGCTTTATCTTGGGGTCATTCAGTATCTCCAGCGCGAAGGTCTGCTCCGCGTTACGTGGGTGGATGCCGAAATTCCCCGTCTTCTCTACCTTCTGCACGGTTTGTGTAAAGGGGTTGTACCGTGCCAGCACGCTGTTGCGCTCACTGGTTAGGATAAAGCACTGGTTGGGATCGAACTTGATGTTGAATTCGAACTCATCCAGGTCCACCCCCTCCGGTTGTATGTACATTTTATCGATCAGGTCGGGGTTGACCCCTTCGATGGCCGTTTCGGAGCGATCGAACAGGTCTACATCGACCACCTTGTCGTTAATGTAATCCTCCGCCACTAACCCGAGAGAGCGTGCTTTCATGCGAAGGTTGATATCCTTGGAGACCAGGATGGTTTTTGTTCCCTGGTTCTTTTCCGCCACTTCCCACACCACGGAGAGGATGCGGTTATCGGCTGTTTTTTCAGGGAAGGCCTCCGCTATCTTTTTGCCAGTGTCGAACGAGGCATTCACGATATATAGTTTTCCTCGACCTAAGCCCAACTCTGCGCCATTGGTGAACAGGTCGTCGTCGGTAATCAGGTCCAGCTCCCGCACGAATGCACGGGCGTTGAAGTTAATCTGGTCGCTCCCCTTTTTGAACTTGTCCAGCTCCTCCAGTACCACGAACGGGATATAGATGTCGTTCTCCTCGAAATTGTCGAGGCACTTGTAATCGTGCAGTATCACGTTCGTGTCGATAATGAAATTCTTTTTTGTTGCTTTGGTTGTTCTTTTCCCCTTGCTTGCAGTAGATGTTGCCATGTTTCAACAGTTTTGTTGGTTTCGTATGTTACTTTTCAAAGGTTGCAGTTGTGTAGTGCCTCTTAGTAAAAAACGTTCAACCTGCTAAAAATGTTTTGGCACGTTTGCTTTCTTCTCTATTCTTCTGTTTCTCGTGCTTTTTCTCTCCTTTTCTTGATTTGTCATTTCCGCCCTTGGCTTACTCTTCTCTTCCCTCTGCCAAAGCGAAAAGTAGACACCGCGCATTATTTTTTAAAAAATTGACCGATTTATTTTTTTGCAATCATTTTATCTCTATCTTTGCGACGCACAAGTGTTTTTTTTAGTGGCTGTTATATAGTTTCTTCACGTTGTTAAGTTATTTATTAACTCCCCCTTATATAAAGGACTTCTGCGTAAATCATTTATTTTTCATTTTAATTACTTTACATGAACATTTTTGTAGCCGGCCTAAGTTATCAGATTACTGAGGCCGATTTAAGAGAACTTTTCGAGGAGTATGGCGAAGTTTCCTCCGCGAAAATCATTACCGACCGCGAAACCCGCCGCTCCAAAGGCTACGGATTCGTAGAAATGCCCAATGAAGAAGAGGGACAGCATGCCATTGACGAACTGAACGAAGCTGAATATTACGGGCGCACTTTGTCTGTATCGCTCGCTCGACCACGTCCCGAGGGGGATCGTCCAAGGGGTAACTTCCGTAGAGAAGGTGAAGGCTTCGGCCACCGCGATAGGAACAGGTACTAATCTTTATAGGTTCACCAGGAAAGCTGCATCGTTCGATGCGGCTTTTTTTGTATCTTCGCGGAGAAGAGTTGAGGTCCGCACACGGTCTTCTAAAGGTGAATCTTATCAACGGTATTAATAGGCGAATCGTACGGTTTGGGTTGTTTCATGAACCGTCCGATAATTTCAAGGTAAAGTAATTATGTGTTGCACGCTCCTAACCATTGAGACATCCACCTCCGTTTGTTCCTGTGCCCTTTCACGGGGTGGCGAGGTAATGGTGAACAGGGAGAACTATGAAGGACAATCGCACGCCTCGCTCCTGGGTGTTTTCGTTCATGAGATCATGGAGCATGCGCGGCGAGAGGGTTTACCACTCGACGCGGTGGCCGTGAGCAGCGGCCCCGGCTCCTACACGGGCCTGCGGATTGGCGTTTCGACCGCAAAGGGGCTCAGCTACGGGCTGGATCTGCCGCTTATTGCCATACCTACCCCTACGATTATGGCCTCGATGATGGCTGGCAGGGTGGGCGAGGGGGAGTGGCTCTGCCCGATGATAGATGCCCGCCGGATGGAGGTATATGCCACCTTGTACGACCGCTCGTTGAACGTGCTCCGGGAGACTTCGGCCGATATCGTGGAGGAGGGGAGCTACGCCGACTGGTTGGATAAGCGACCGATAACCTTCTTTGGGGATGGTGCTGCCAAGTGCCGCTCCAAGATCACGCACACCAACGCCCGGTTCGTGGATGATGTGCATCCCCTCGCCTCGGCGATGGTGCCGCTGGCCGAGGAGGCGTTTCGTGCCGGCTGTTTCGAGGATACCGCCTATTTTGAACCCTTTTACCTAAAAGAGTTTGTGGCCACCGTGCCGAGAAATAAATTGATACACAATAAAGCTTGAGCAGCACAAAATGATACGAGCGGAAAAAATATACAAGAGCTTTGGTTCGCTTCAAGTGTTGAAGGGGATCGACCTGCAGGTGCAGAAAGGAGAGATCGTCTCTATCGTGGGACCGAGTGGCGCGGGTAAGACCACCCTGCTCATGATCATGGGCACGTTGGAGAAGGCCGACTCGGGCAAGGTCATCATTGATGGCCACGAGTTGCATACTCTTGGAGAGAAGAAGCTGGCCGCTTTCCGCAATCAAAATATCGGCTTCGTCTTCCAGTTTCACCAGTTGCTGCCCGAGTTCACCGCGCTGGAGAACGTGATGATCCCCGCGCTGATAGGTCGGGCGAGGCATGCCGATGCTGAGAAGCGGGCAGAGGAGCTGCTTAGGCTCATGGGGCTTATGGAGCGTGCGGAGCACAAGCCGGCCGAGTTGTCCGGTGGGGAAAAACAACGGGTGGCGGTGGCCCGTGCCCTGATCAACGACCCGCTGGTGGTGTTCGCCGACGAGCCCTCGGGGAGCCTCGATTCCGACAACAAGGATGAGCTGCACCGCCTTTTCTTCGAGTTGCGCGACAAGCTCGATCAAACATTTATCATCGTTACGCACGATGAGCAGCTGGCATCGATTACCGACCGAACCATCCACATGCTGGACGGCGAGATTGTTACGCCAGGCGAGAGATTATCTAAGTAAACAATTAAAATCAAACGAGATACCTATGAAGTTTAAAATTCTACTTATGGCAATGGCAATAGGCGGAAGCTTACTCGCTTGCGGTGAGGCTTCCAATGAGAGAAAAGGGGCGAACGAGCCGGATGAACTAATCGGCAAGGCATCGCCCGTGATAGAGAACGGCGTGATGACCCCGGAAGTGTTGTACAGCTTCGGGCGCGTGGGCGACCTGTCGGTATCGCCTGACCGCTCCCGCATCGTTTACCAGGTTACCTACGTCAGCATTCCCTATAACCGCACCAACTCCGAGCTGTTCGTGATGAATAGCGACGGCTCTGACAAAAAGCAGCTCACCGCGACGAACTTCCGGGAGAGCCAACCCCGTTGGATTGGGAACGGCGAGCGAATCGCCTTCTTGAGCAACGAGAGTGGATCGTCGCAACTATGGACGATGAAGTCCGATGGTAGTGATAAGAAACAGTTATCGGAAGTGGAAGGGGGGATGAGTGGCTTTATCTTCTCGCCCGATGAGACGAAGCTGCTGTTCGTGAATAGCGTGAAGACGGTGCAGACCGCCCCGGATAGGTACGCCGACCTGCCGGAGGCATCGGGACGGGTTGTAGATGACCTGATGTATAAGCATTGGGACCACTGGGTGGAGAGCGCTCCCCATCCCTTCGTGGCCGACCTTTCTGACGGTAAGCTCATCAGCGTCCGTGACATCATGGAAGGTGAGCCCTACGAATCGCCTATGCTTCCCTTCGGGGGAGTCGAGCAGTTGGCGTGGAGCCCCGATAGCAAGACCATCGCTTACACCTGCCGCAAGAAGACGGGGAAGGAGTACGCGGAGTCGACCAACTCCGATATTTACTTCTACGATGTTGAGAGCGGTGAGACACACAACATGACCGAGGGGATGATGGGGTATGACGTGAACCCGAGTTTCTCCCCCGATGGTACAAAACTCGCCTGGTTGAGCATGGAGCGCGATGGCTACGAGGCGGACAAGAATCGGCTTTTCGTGATGGAGTTGGCCACGGGCCAGAAGAGCTACGTTACCGAGTCGTTCGATTACAATGCCGAGGTCATCGCCTGGGCTGATGATAACCGCACCCTCTACATGGTGTCGCCCTACCAGGGGACCAATCGTCTCTTCTCGGTCGATGCTGTCACTTGCGAGATCAAGGAGATCGCCAGCGGGAAGCATGACTACCTCTCGGTGGACCTGATTGATGGCGCATTAATCGCCAGGCGTCAGTCGATGTCCCAGCCTGCCGAGATATACCGGGTAGAGCTGGCCTCGGGTGAGGCTACCGAGCTGTCGTTCGAGAACAAGCATATTTTAGATCAGCTTACCATGGGAGAGGTGGAGGAGCGGTGGATCACTACCACCGACGGGAAGCAAATGCTTACCTGGGTAATCTACCCGCCCCATTTCGATCCTTCGAAGAAGTACCCCACGCTTCTCTACTGCCAGGGCGGGCCGCAAAGCATGGTCAGCCAGTTCTGGTCGTACCGCTGGAACCAGCAGATCATGGCGGCTAATGGCTATATCGTGGTGGCACCCAACCGCCGCGGGTTGCCCGGTTTCGGTCAGGAGTGGCTGGAGCAGATCAGCGGCGATTACGGGGGACAAAACATGAAGGATTATCTATCGGCCATCGACGCGTTGGCCAAGGAGCCTTTCGTGGATGAGGAGCGACTGGGGTGTACCGGTGCCAGCTACGGTGGTTTTTCTGTTTTCTGGTTAGCCGGGAACCACAACAAGCGCTTCAAGGCCTTCTTCGCACATGCGGGTATCTTTAACCTGGAGGCGCAGTACCTTGAGACTGAGGAGATGTTCTTCGCCAATTGGGATATGGGTGGTCCCTACTGGGATAAGTCGAATGCGACGGCGCAACGCACCTACCAGAATTCACCGCACCGGTTCGTCGACAGGTGGGATACCCCCATTATGATTTCGCACGGTGAGTACGACTACCGCATCCTGGCCTCGCAGGGCATGATGGCATTTAACGCCGCCCAGTTGAGGGGTATCCCGTCGCGGATGCTCATCTTCCCCGATGAGAACCACTGGATCTTCAAGCCGCAGAACGGTATCCTTTTCCAACGCGAGTTCTTCCGCTGGTTCAACGAGTGGTTGAAGTAAGGGGCATATATGTTTGAGGAAGACCTGGTCAATGGTTTCATCCCCTACATAAATGGATATAAAGGCAAAAGCTGAAAATATTTTGCAGAAAACAGCGGATTTATTTTTTTTGTAATAAAAAAATAGCTACATTTGCAGCCGCTACAGTAATGATGTGGCTATTTTGACAGGGTGTGGTAGTTCAGTTGGTTAGAATACCGGCCTGTCACGCCGGGGGTCGCGGGTTCGAGTCCCGTCCATACCGCAAAAGCGACTTTTTAAGTCGCTTTTTTTTATGCGCAATCGCTAAAGCCCTTCTTTAAAGGAGATTATGTTAAGGTTAAGGCTTGTTCCCGAAAGCTTTGCAGCTGTTGGAGCCGTTGTTGTAGCTTTCAACGTTGCTCTAGTATATCTCCTGTTCCGATCCCATAAAGGCTTCAAGTTGATGTGATGTGAGTTCAAAATCGTGTTTAGTCCGTCTTTTTTTGTGGAATATCTTCCAATAATTTATTAACTTGCGGCTGTGTAAAGTGCATGATTTTTATTTTTTTAGTTTGCAGTTCAAAAATCAAAGATAGAAAAAATACGCTTTACATACTTTTAGGGACAGTAACTGAAAAATTCAAAAAATAAACATGAAAATATCATCAATAAAGCTTTTAGGAATATTATTCCTTTCAATCATGTTCGTAGCGTGTGGAGTTAATACCAATAAGCAGATACCATCAACAAAGAAAGGCATCATGGATGCCTTCAAGGCAGGCACATTGCCTCAATCTTATGTGCCGGCGGCATTTTTTGTGCACTTCAATCAAGATCAAAAGACGGGAGATTCAGCCGTAAACGCCCATCTACATTTCCTGCAGAATACCGATGCGGATATATTGAAAGTCCAATTTGAGCAGTATGTAGCGCGTATATCCGGACTCGACAAACAGGAGACATGGGATAATATTACCCCCATCCCCACAGATTTTTATCGTCCAACGGTAGAGATTATCAAGAAAATTTACGATCAGGTCGGTCAAGATGTATACGTTATTCCGACGGTATATTCTGCCTATCAGGTAGCACGTCAGTCTCTACGCGATGAGAATATTGCCAAAGCAGGCATAGAGCGTCCTGAGGACTTGAAACGCGTTTTGGGCTATTATCAAGAGGCTTTGAAATGGTTTGTCAGTGAATGTAAGGAGATAGGTATACAGGGATTTTATATGACAACTCAGGGCGGAGAGATGAAGTATAATGATATTCCTGGATTCTTTACTGACATCATCAAACCGTATGATTTGGAACTCATGAATATGTGTCAAAAGGATGCCAAATTAACCATTCTGCATATATGTGATTGGGAAGGCACATACGATGATCTCAGCAAGTATGTAGACTATCCTGGGGATATTGTAAACACTCCGTTGCATTTAAATGGTAAGCCTTTTACACTGAAAGACGGTGAGCAGCTCTTCCGTCGTCCTGTCCTTGGTGGATTACAGAGAGAGGGCATCATTATCAAAGGCACTACTGACGAGGTAAGGGTTGCTGTAAGCGAAGCCATCGAAAAAGGGCCGAAGGGACGCATGATGTTAGGTGCCGATTGTACCGTTTCCGCTGCTCCGGTAGAAAACATACATGCTGCTGTAGCTACGGCCCACGGTGTAAGTAAAGCGAAATAAAAGAGGCAGGTATATTGTGGCTACAATGTTAGCAGGAAAACTCCGTTCTTGAAAAGAGTATCTGGGTTATTATTTTATGGGCTTTAATATACACATGGCTTCCATTAACATGCATCCGGAAAGATGCGGCGTTAGACATACCGGCTCATCATCCGCCGGTGCTTTACGCCAACGACCGGCATACAACATGGTATTCGGGTTTACTCCCTGCTCAACCATGATGGTTGCCAGGTTGGTCAAATAGTCATGAAATTTCTGCCGCGTGGTTCGATTCAAAGCTTCCTCATTAACTAATTTGACAAAATAGCGAAAAAATATCCCATGGAATAAACCGCCATCGCCCGAGGTGGCATCGGGAAGCACACCGTTTCTTGAGAGATGATCGGTTGCATAACTTGCCGCCAAAGCGGCATCATCCAAGTATTGCTGATCGCCTGTAATAAGGAAAAGCTCATGGGCTGCTCCAAGGAACGTTCCAATATTATAGGTGAAAATCCAATTTCTCTGAATTTCCCCCCGACTATTGATGTTATCGTAAACAGCGCCGGTTTCACGGTCAAACAGGTAGTTCTTTTCCCAAACGTAAATCTTGATGGCTTCATTCAAATAAGCGTTCTTCAACTTGCCATCCTTAAATTTAGCCTGATCAAAATGACGAAAAAGCCGGGCAGCAATCAAAGCGGCTGGTCCGTTGGAACAGGCATTCTTTGACTTTGAGGCATCCGTTTTCCAAGTGATACCGCCATACCATGGGGCTTCATCTTCAGGTCCCCATGTCGGCCAAATCCAATCATCATACATCTGACGGGCTTTTTGAATGTACATTTTATTCCCTGTACACTCAAACATGCGGATTTGCGCCAGGACAAACCACTCCATGTCATCCACGTAAACATTCCACCACGGATCTTTCGGATTCATTTTGCCGGCAAAATTGTATTTAGGCATTCCTTCCCACCACAAGGGAAAAAGCTTCTTATACTGCTTGTCACCAGTTCGTGTATAGGCATCAACCAAAACATCCATAGCATGAGCTTGTGGCCAATAATGGTCGGTTGTCATATCAGACAAATTGCTGCCGTAATTAAAATAATAACGTTCCGGGTATCCTTCAAAATTAGCTCCCCAAAAATTCTTGATAAGTGCCTGCGACATACCGTCAGCCATCTTGTTCCAATAAGCGGCATCCTTCTGCGCGAAAGAAGGGAGCCAAATACCCGCAACCAATAACAATGTTGCAAATAATCTCATATTCACGTCTAATTATTAAGTTTACTACGGCAAATATATTCATTTTTACTTTTCAAATCTCTTTTAGGTTCGCATGGTACTGTTTTACTTCTTTGATACAGGTCTTGCCAGTTTGATTGGAAACGAAATACTCGAAAAGCAGACCTCTTTAACTCTTGCTCCGTTTTTGATATGTTGTACTTGTTGATAAAGCCCGTTTTTCTAGGCAAAAAAAGCTAACAGTTAAATTTGCTTTTTGTTATAATAGTAAAGAGGTTCGTTCTGTCAATGCCATTGCCAGCTTCTTGATAAATATAACAGGGCCCTGTAAAATGTTTTACAGGGCCCTGTTATACTTTGAAAGTAGTTGACAGGTTACGAAAAAGCCAATAAAAAGCACTATTCGCTTATTTCACGCTAAAGGCAAATGCCAGCGGCTCGTTTTTTAAACCCTTGGGCAGGGTTACCGTAACTTTATCGTCATTGACTTTGTATCGTAAAGATTTTCCGGTTTGCAAAAGCGTTACCTTGCTCCCTTTCGCGGGGATATTGGTTCGCCACTCTATGGTTGCGGGTAGAGTGTCGTTTTCAGGTAAGGCGTAAAGGGCATACATCTTCTTACCATCCTTGGCTGCTGTAAACCAGATGTTGCCGTCGTTATAATAGGGGGTGATGGTGGTTCCATAGATAGCTTCTCCGTTTTTTTGGAGCCATTTGCCTATTTCTTCAAAACGAGAGTAAACCTCATCCGGGAAATTGCCTTTCCCATCGGGACCGGCACCCAACAACAAGCTTCCACCTTTGGCAACTATCTCCATCAACTTGCCTATTACTAAATTTGAAGATTTGAATCTTGCACGTGGTGTCCATCCCCAATCGGCGCTCAGCGTCATGCAACTTTCCCAAGGGTAGGGGAGCTGTACTTCCGGAATTTGCTGCTCGGGTGTTTGATAATTCTCAAATTCACCATGAATGGTCCTATCCACAATGATAAGCCCGGGCTGAGCCTTGCGGGCCATGTCAGCAATTTTAGGCATGTCAATAAAGACCTGTCTGCGTTCGCTGTTTACCCATCCGCCATCTAACCACAAGATGTCAATGTCACCGTAATTGTTCATCAGCTCTTCTATTTGGTTATAGGTGAATGTTTTGTACCTTTCCCACCGTTCGGGGTTTTGTTCGATGCTGTAATTATGTGCACGGTCAGGTGTTGCACGATGGGGCCACCAATAATCGGGGCAATGCCAGTCGGGTTTCGAGAAATAGGCGCCAATCATAAACCCCTCTTTTCTGAACGCGTTGAAGACGTGTTTTGTCACATCGGCTCTCGGGTTCTCTTTGAAAGGACCTTTCGTGATGGAATAATCGCTATATTTTGTGTCGAACATGTTAAATCCATCATGATGCTTTGTGGTAAAGACAAGGTATTTCATCCCGGCCTCTTTGGCAGCATGTGCCCATCTTTCGGGGTCATATTCGGTAGGAGTAAACTGTTTTGATAAATCCCAGTACCAATGCTTGTACTCTTCATAGGTCATGGTAGTATCGCGTGTAATCCAATCTTCGGATGTAATTGCCCACGATTCCACCATCCCGGGAACGGAGTAAATGCCCCAGTGAATGATAAGTCCGAACTTTAAATCCTGCCACGCGTGCAGTTTATCCAGCACTTTTTGGTCTGTCGGCCATACGTATTTATCGGATACGCCGTGCACGAAACTTTGTTGGCTATATAGCGACAAGGAGAGCAAAAAAACCAATGTTACTGCAAATAGCTTTCTTTCGTTGATCATGATTAATTGTCTTGTAAAGAAGAAAGAGACTGTACCAAAAGCATGATTACCTGATACAGTCCCTTTTTTGAATATATTATATCTTATTTAGCCCAAAACATCTTGTCAGTAAAATTATCTTTATCTTTAAAGAGATTGTAATTCTCCGGGTTTGAGTTCCTTTCACTTGGCGGATAACGCAACCTATTGGGAACATTCGGATTTGTTGAAGAAGAGTGGTCCGTTGGGAAGTATAATTCCGGATATCCGCTTCTTCTAATTTCTGACCAAGCTTGGGTAGTTTGAAGGAAACCAAAGTTCAACCAAGTTTGTGTCGCGATAACTTCTTCTTTGTTTGAAGCGGTCTCCCATTTGTTTTCTGCAAAGGCGATAACATCTTCTGCCGCGGGAGGAGGCGTAGGGGGACGGTATGTAGCTGTCGAATTGATATCGTAATAAAATTCGGTTGAAAAAACCATGCCGTTTACGAATGCCTCTTTTGCATCACCGCTTGCATAACCCTTGTTTATCGCGCTTGCTTTATATAACGCAACCTCGGCAGCCGAAATTATGATTCCCGGCATATCCCTGTTACGGCTGAATGTAGCCGTATCATAGGAACAATAATAGTTTTCATTGTTCGGTCTTTCGAAAAGAGCTACTTGGGTTGCATAATCAGTACGTGTATCCACCCCAACGTAGTTGCCTTCGGAATTTGCATCAAATAGAATAACCAGCCTGGAGTCTCCTTCCAATGCATCTATCATTGCCTGAGAGGCCCTGTTTAGCTGTCCACTCCAAGTTTCCCATCCACCTTGATACCCGTCGCCATAGTTAAATCCGTCACGATCCGGAACTACCTTGATATTCTCATCATTGTTATCAACCATAGGATATTTTGATGGGTTTTCAAGCATCTCCCTGATAGCAGCTTGTCCTTCCGTTTTTAAAGAACCGTTATCCGCAACTCTTGTAGCAACGCGCAAACGCAATGAGTTGCAGTATTTCCGCCACAACATTAAATCGCCCCCGTTAATAAAATCCTGCGCTTTTAAGGCACTTGATGTAAGGGTAGAGAGAGAGGTCATGTTTGCCAATTGATCATTAATAGACTTTAAATCCGTTAGAACCAACGAGTAAATAGATTCTGCCGTGTCGTAAGCCGGATATGATTCAGCAACATTGCTGGTAACGGCCAAATAACCTGCTTTCGTAAATGGAACGTCCCCCCAGCAATCGGAAACCTGGATTAAATGGTCATACACGAAAATACGGGATAACAGTACAAAAACCTCGTAATTGGGCTTACTGGCATCGCTTAACTTACTGTAAACATCTTCTAAAACCCGATACTGAGTTAACGCGTCGTAAAAATTATTCCAACGCTCTTCATAATAATTGTCGGAGTTTTGGTATCGTCCTTCAGAATTTAAAAATCCCAATGTTTGAGCAAAACGGCTAATAGCAGAGTAGTCCCATGCAAATATTCTCATATAGGAGTTGAAAGTATATTCTCTTCCGGCATAAAACACTCCTGTCATTAGTTTTTCACAAGAGGCATCGTTTGTTTTAGAAGGATCAGCATACTTAGAAGAATAATCTTCTTCACTACAAGCAACCATTGTCAATGCAAAGATGCCTATGAAAAGTAATTTGGTAAATATATGTTTCATCGTTATAATTGTTAATGATTGTTATAAACATGTCGATTTCATAAATTAAAAAGCAGCTCTAAGGGAAATCCCAAATGTTCTGGTTGTCGCTGTTGACCCTCCAATCTGTGTTTGAGAAATCCACGATGTTCCATCAGTAGCTTCCGCGTCAAAAATGGGTAGGTTTTTATATAAGTAGAATGGATTTCTTGCAAAAACAGCTATCGATAGATTTCTACAATCAAATCGTGACGTGACATGTTTGGGAAGATTATATCGCAAAACCAGTTCTCTAACTTTAACATAACTGTTTTCAAAAACAGAATGGGAATAATAGGTAGGAACGCCAACCCCCCAATTGTATGTCCAGTTGTACCATTTATCAGCTTCTAAGATAATGTCGTTGACAGAGCCGTCTTCTTTAACACCGGGTAGGATAATTCCATTATCATATACAATGGCCCCGGCAGGAGCATTACCTGTTCCTATACCAACAGGCTTGTTTGTTCCAATGTTATCTGGAAAATAATACCTTAATCCCCCATGTTCGGCATCTCTGTATTTCATTGATTCAACTAACGATCCTCGTCCCATTATATATTGGTAGGGCGTGTTCAGGATGTCGCCTCCAATACGAAAATCAAGAGATACATCGAAAGAGAAATTTTTGAAACTTAGTGTAGAACTAACGCCACCAACCGATTTAGGCATAGCATTTCCTACTTTTACCCGATCTTCCGTTAGCTTATAAAAACCGTCACTACCTACAACGAAATTTCCATTACTGTCTTGCAGAGGAGCAAAAGAGTAAAGGTCACCCATAGGTTCTCCAACATGAGATTCTACACGAAGTGCCCCACCATCAATTGATGAATGAACCAATACATCGACACCCTCCGTTAGT
The DNA here is from genome assembly GCA_012839475.1 of Petrimonas sp. Taxonomy (GTDB): domain Bacteria; phylum Bacteroidota; class Bacteroidia; order Bacteroidales; family Dysgonomonadaceae; genus Proteiniphilum. The sequence goes on from DUNG01000005.1 coordinate 55,803, forward strand.
TTTGTAACTTTGTTCTTGTTGAAAGCGATGTTACTGCTGACGTCCCAACGCCAATCTTCTGTCTGTATGGGTGTTCCGTATACTGCAAATTCGAATCCGTGATTTTGAAGTTCTCCGATATTTAAGAGAATAGATCTACCTCCCGAACTACTCGGCATAGTGGTCTCTAATATCTGGTCTTTAACGACGTTACTATAAAAAGATGCCTCAAATCCTAATCTATTGCCAAAAAATTTGCTTTCCCATCCGGCTTCAAACTCATATTTCTGTTCAGGACGAATTTTTTCATTACCAACACTGGTTGAAACCGTGTTGTGTATATATCCCGAAGACGCTCCTTGATTGTATGCCTGAACTGCCTTATAGATTTCAGGAGCATTACCCACTTTTCCATACGAAACACGGAGTTTCCCATAATCATACCATCTTGGGATGGAATTACGGAAGGCATCCGTGTAAATAATACTTGAGTTGACGGACGGGTAGAAGAAAGAATTACTACCTTTTGCCAATGTTGAAGTCTTCTCTTGTCTTCCTGTTCCTTCGATGAAAAAGTAATTATCCCATGACAAGCTTAATGTACCTAAGAAAGCCGTTTTTAGGTATTCACTCTTGTACATAGAGGCATTGGGAGTATTTTTACTTGCATTTATGTGGAACCAGTTTTCAACGGATAGACCATCTCTTGTCGAGACAGATGAATTAAATACTTTTTCTGTTCTTCCTTGCCAACCGGCATTTGCTACCATTCCAATTTTATCGGTGAGATTGCGATTAAACATCAATAGGATGTCTCCATAGTATATCTCATAACTCCTGTTGGACAATCCATAACTACCGGTATATGACCCATAAGCAAGCGGTCTTTCTGTTTTGTTTTTATTTTCTATTGCCTCGGTGGTGTAGTCTGTTGATAACCTGCCTTGTAGCGTTAATCCGTCAATTATTTGCCAACTTGGGGTTACACTTGCAATGAGGCGATTATTACTCTCTAATTGCTCTTTACCAAATATGTTCCAAAAATATTCAGACACAAGAGAACTGGCAGCTAAAGGATACGCGAACGACTCTTCAGGGGTGGGGCTTTGTTCGGCACTATGTACGTTCATATAGCCCAAACTTGTAATAGTATGATCCCGGATATAGGCTACATCATCAAAGGCATTTGCCATACCTGAATAGTTATTTGTCAATCGGGTTATGCGGTATGGCCTATTTTTAATATCTTGAAGAATATAATTGGCAGTATATTGTAATTTTAACTTTTCATTTAGAGAATATGCTCCTGTCAGGCTAAAATTGTGCTTTTTATAAGTACTGTTATATTGCGTGGGCAAATTGTCGATATAGGTGTACGAAAAACGCATATTCCCTTTTTGTGAGCCTTGCGTTACAGCCAAATTGTACGTTTGGTTCCATCCCGTTCTGAAAATCTCATTCCAAGGATTAGCGCTAACCGGTTCGTACTTACGAACTGTTCCATCGTAAAACAAAATATCACTGCCGTCATATTTTGGGCCGAACGTTGCTGTCGCGGTTCTGATGGATTTATACGTTTTCCCGTTATAGGTCCTTTCCCAAAATCCCCCGGTAGCCTTTTCATAATCGCCGCGTGACCCCACGCGTACTCCAGGACCATAAGTCGTTTGATAAACAGGCATATATGCAACATAATCCGCGCTTATATTTGCATTGAAGTCAACTCCGATTCCCGATGTAGCAGAACCACTCTTGGTAGTAATCATCACGACACCGTTTGCTGCTTCAGAACCGTATAAAGCCGATGCGGATGCCCCTTTCAAAATAGATAAACTCTCGATATCTTCAGGGTTAATATCAACCAACCCGTTACTATTGATTCGTTGATCGTTCCAATAATCCCTTTCATTGGCGTCACCATTTCTAATAGGGACACCATTCACGATGATCAACGGTTGGTTTGTGCCGGTAATAGAGCTCAGTCCGCGAACATTTATTGATACAGCGGCAGCATTTCCTCCCGGTGCTGCCTGAATACGGACTCCTGAAGCTTTACCGTATAATGAAGTGGCAAAGTTTGGAGTTCCCGTTTTTACCAACTCAGACGCGGATACCGTTGATATAGAGTATCCCAATGCCTTAGATTCTCTCTTGATACCCAACGCGGTTACAACCACCTCCTCGAGCATTTCGGAGTCTTCTTCCAATACCACGTTGATACTTGTTCTACCATTAACGGCAACGGTCTGACTCTTCATTCCAACATAGCTAAAAATCAAGCTGCCATCTGATGGCACATTGCTCAATTCAAAATTTCCATCCAAGTCAGTTGCGGTTCCATGACTTGCATTACTTTGAAGCACAACGGTTGCACCAATAATAGGCTCACCGTAAGCGTCTTGTACGGTACCTTGCACAACAATGTTTTGTGCGAATAGGCCGATTGATCCAACCCACATGAATGTGAGAAATAGAGACCTCAATCGTTTGGATAAATTCTGTTTTTCCATTTGAAACAATTAATAGTGATAAATATTTGCGTTTTTTTCGCTGTGTTTTGAATTAACATGAGATTTCAAGCAAACTTCTACATATATGTTTAGACATTCAAATGCAAAGATATATAAAAAACAAAAGCAAAGTTTTTTTTTTGTTATTTTTTTTTGTTATTTTTTTCACTTATCTTTTTAATTTTGAAGAAAAAAAGCATGAAAATAGATCGTAATAGCCCTATTCCTTTGCACAAGCAGGCTGAGACACTTCTTCGGGAATTAATAACAGAGGAAGAATACAAAGAAGGGAAAATGTTGCCCAATGAAGTGGAATTGTCTAAACAATTGAAAATATCGAGAAATACATTGAGACAAGCCATCAACACGTTGGTTACGGAAGGTTTGTTGATACGAAAAAAAGGGGTGGGGACAAGGGTTGCCGAAAAAAACCTCTACAGTGAAGCGACTAATTGGTTGAGTTTTACGCAGGAAATGAGGGTGTTAGGGGTGAAAGTAGAAAATTTTGAATTGCACTTGTCTAAACAGACGCCAACAGGCGATGCGATGAAATTCTTTGGAATACCCAATGATATAAAAATTCTTCGTTTAGAAAGGTTGAGAGGTAAAGAAAACTATCCATTTGTTTACTTCCATTCCGAATTTAATCCCATAATAGGATTAGACGGTACAGAAAACTTCACTCGCCCACTCTACAAGATATTAGAAAACGATTATAATATAATCGTAAAAACCTCAAGAGAAGAGATCCGGGCAGCGGGAGCGGACAAATTCATCGCATCAAAATTAGAAATTGAAGTTGGCGATCCCATTCTCATAAGAAAAAGATTTGTAAGTGATGTAAATAACGTGCCAATCGAATACAATGTAGGTTGGTATAGGGCTGATTCTTTTAGCTACAAAATTGAATGTGTCAGGGAATTTAAAGTATCTTCTGATGGAATGTAATTACAGTAGTCGCCATTTTTCTTTGTAAAAGAGGTAAAAAATATTAAAAATAAATGTCGTAATTAATAGTTTATTTACTTTTGCATTTTGTATGTTCATACATTGTGTTGTATAGATTATAGGCACGTGCAAAATGGTTCTAAGCAGAAAAAATAATTACGATAAAAGTCCTTCAATTACATTAACAGAAGGATTTATACGTGAGGGATGGCAAAAAGTTTCATCTTTTATAAAGGAGAAAGCAAAAAACACCCAAACATTAACGATTGATTGTTATACCGGAATTTATTACGACTTTCTAAAATCGAAATTTCAAGAAATCGATAACACGTTGTTTATCGACACGTTAGAATTACTCAAATCGAAGGATGAAGTTGATGCATTAACCCGGTCTTTTTTAACCAAAGATATTCTGTTTGGTTTTTACACCAATCTTTCCGTCAGCGACTATTTCGATGAAGAAAAACTCCGTTCCGCGAGGGAAAGCATTGAGCAAACCCCAGGCACGGTAATCGTTTTCGGGTACGGAGCAGAGTATGTAACAAAAGGCGATATAACCATTTACGCGGATATGCCCCGATGGGAAATCCAGCAGCGGATGCGAAGAAAGGAAGTGAACGGGTTGGGAGTAAACAACAAAGATGAAGCTTTTTCACTTCAATACAAACGGGGTCTTTTTAACGACTGGAAAGTACTGGACAAGCACAAAAAATCAATCTATGATACTGTTGATTTCTGGCTTGACACTGTCAATGATGAACGACCCAAACTGATTGACAAAAATACTTTCTTCAAGGGAATGGATAAAGCATCGAGTTCCCCTTTCAGGGTTGTACCTTTTTTCGATCCCGCGCCTTGGGGCGGGCAATGGATGAAAGAGGTGTGCGATTTGGATCGTACGGTAAGTAATTTTGGCTGGTGTTTTGACTGTGTGCCCGAAGAGAACAGCCTGCTGCTTAAAGTTAAGGGTATTGAATTCGAGATGCCATCGATTAACCTGGTTTATACCCGAAGCAAAGAGTTGCTTGGGGAACCCGTTGAAGCCCGTTTCGGGAAAGAATTCCCTATCCGATTTGACATTTTGGATACAATGGGGGGAGGCAATCTCAGTTTGCAGGTACACCCAACAACCGAGTATGCACGGGATAACTTTGGTTTGTCTTACACACAAGATGAAAGTTATTACATTGTGGATGCCAAAGAGGATAGTTATGTCTATTTGGGGCTTAAAACCGGCATAAATCCTGATGAAATGATTGCCGATTTAGAAGAAGCCCAAAAAAACCCCCGCTTTGTGTTTGATGTGGATAGATACGTGAATAAAGTTCCCGCGAAAAAGCACGATCATTTCCTTATTCCCGGCGGAACCATACATTGTTCGGGAAAAGATACTTTGGTACTTGAAATTAGCTCGACTCCCAATCTTTTTACTTTTAAGCTCTGGGACTGGCAGCGGTTGGGACTCGATGGGAAACCGCGTCCGATAAATGTTGAACGCGGCAAGAAAGTGATTGCATGGGAAAGAGATACCGAGTTTACTTACAATGAACTTGTAAACAGGATGGAGGTTTTAAGTGAAACCGATACGGTTCGAGAAGAAAAAACGGGGTTGCATAGGAATGAGTTTATCGAAACAAGGAGGCATATATTTACCGATAAGGTAACGCACTACACCAACGATTCGGTTAACGTGCTAAATCTGGTAGAAGGCGATTCGGTGATTGTGGAGAGCCTAAACGGTCATTTTGAACCTTTTGTTGTCCATTATGCTGAAACCTTTATAGTGCCGGCTAAAGTGAAAATATATACCATTCGACCCTATGGTAGTTCAGAAGGGAAAGAGTGTGTTACCATAAAAGCATCCGTGCGATGTTAATTCATGAAGATGATGAGCACATTGAAAAAATCTAATCTCCTTGCTCCCATTGCTGCTTTTTTAGGCTTTTTTATCATGGGGGTTGTAGGTGGCGCTGTTATACCCTTTATCCAGGGGCTGGTAAATGACAGCATCAGCTTTGTTGCCGCGCTTTCGGTAATTTTCATCTCTCTTTCACTTATTCTGTTTTTTACCTTTAACCTCAAAAAAAATGTTCAGTAACGATTCACGAACAGTAATGACTTTGGATGCCGGTGGTACTAATTTTGTCTTTACGGCAATACAAGGCAATCAGGAAATAGTAAATCCTGTTGTATTGCCTTCCCATTCCGGCAACCTGTATGTTTGTCTGGAAACGATTGTTGAAGGATTTAACATGATAGAGAAAATGTTGGATGATAGACCTGTTGCCATCAGCTTTGCATTTCCGGGTCCCGCGGATTACGAGAACGGCATAATAGGTGATTTACCCAACTTCCCCGCATTCCGTGGCGGTGTGGCATTAGGCCCTTACCTGAATGAAAAATTCGGCTTGCCTGTTTTTATCAATAATGACGGCAACCTTTTCGCTTATGGAGAGGCCATTGCCGGAGCATTGCCTGAAATAAACGGCAAGTTGAAGAAGGCCGGAAGTTCCAAGCAATATAAAAACCTGCTTGGGATTACCATGGGAACAGGCTTTGGAGGCGGAGTGGTAATCAATAATATACTACTTACGGGTGACAACGGTTGTGGAGGTGATGTATGGTGTTCAGCGAATAAGTATAACAATGGTTTGATCGCGGAAGAGGGGGTCAGTATTCGTGCCGTTAAAAGGGTGTATCACGAATTGTCGGGCGATGATACAGAACTGACTCCCAAAGAGATTTATGACATTGCGGAAGGCGAACTGTCGGGCGATAGGAACGCGGCTATTGGTGCTTTTGAAGAACTTGGCAGGGTAGCCGGTTTTACCGTTGCCGAATCGCTCAACATTGTAGATGGCATTGTGGTGATTGGAGGGGGAATCTCCAAAGCATACAAATACATTTTACCGGCAATGGTAGATGAAATGAGTGGTACACGCGGCATGATAAGCGGCAACATCTTCCCTCGTCTGCAAATGAAAGTTTATAACCTTATGAGTGATGCGGATAGAAAAGAGTTTTTGCAGGATGAGTCGGTGTTGGTTCCCATCCCCGGTTCTGATAAAGAGGTGAGTTATAACATCGAAAAAAAGACAGGCGTGGTTGTAAGCAGCATCGGGACCAGTCGAGCCGTTGCTTTAGGTGCTTACGCGTACGCGTTGCGGATGTTGAATTAACCTGTTCTATTTTATTTAAAACGTTAATTTTTTAAATACAATATTGTATTTTTCATACACTGAAGTATAAAAACAAAATAGTCTTATGAAAAAAATAATTCTTCTTTTCTATTTGATCTCAACTGTAATCCTCGTTCAGGCACAAACAGTTTGGAGTATTGGTGAAAAAGACAACAGCGCTGCCGAATTTGCCTTGGCGCCTGATAAATATGCCGATTTCTTAAAAAACGATTTCGGATGGGAAGATAGATATTACATCATCGGGCTATCCAAGCCTGAAAAAGACTTCCCCTACATTCTCCCGGGAACCTCAGACGTTTGGGCAGGTTCGCTCAGTATGGCAGGATTGCGCACACAGGAGATAAATATCCTTTTCCGCATGAAAAAAGCAGGCCTCGGCAGAGATTACAAGTTGACGCTCGATATCCTGGACGTACAAAGTAAGTATCCGCCGTTACTTAAAGTAACCGTAAACGGAGAAATTCACAAGTTTGTATTGCCACCAGGGAAAAGCGACGCTTCCTTAATCGGAAATTACGATTCCATAACACCCCATACAATTGAAATTCCAATTAAAAATATTGCCGCGGGATCCAATACCATTCAATTGAAAATAATTGAAGGTTCGTGGCTCATTTTTGATGCTGTGCGCCTTGAAGGACCGGCTGAGGCAATGCTGGAAAATGTAAATCCTTCAGTTTACCTGAGAAATGTGAAAGCAGCCCAATACCAACTTTCACCGGAAATACAACCACTGTTGGTAGATGTTGAACAGCTGGCGGGTTTTCCGCAAATCACCGTTATGCTCGATGGAGAAAATATTCTTCAGCAACAATTGGAGAAAGGACGCTATAAACTGGAGGCACCCATGCCTGCTGTAAAAAATGCGATGACAAGCAGGTATGAAATTATAGCAGACGGTAAGCTCATTGAAGAGGGTTCCATTTTGCGTTCTCCGCAGCATATCATCACACCGGCAGATTATGTCGATACCCACATGGGTACCGCTCATTCGCGTTGGATGATTGCCCCCGGTCCATGGATGCCGTTCAGCATGGTGAAATTAAGTCCCGACAACGAAAAAGCCGGCTGGCAGGGCGGTTATGATCCATCCATCGAAAGCATAGGCGTTTTCAGCCATATTCATGAATGGACCATGGCCGGACTGGGCATGTTGCCCGTAAACGGTCCCTTAAAAATCAAAATAGGCGATCCGTCGGAAATAAACCGGGATCCTGACGCTTATCGCTCTGCCATAGACAAATCGACCGAAGAGACGCCGCTCGGTTACTACAAGGTAAACCTTACCGATTACGGCATCAAAGCCGAACTCACATCTACCACGCGCTGCAGCTTCCAGCGATACACTTTTCCACAGGATAAAGAGGGACGTGTGATGATTGACCTCAAGATTCCTGCTGAATACTGGTATCATATTTTGGATGCAGGTTTAAAACAGGTAAACGACCATACCATCGAGGGATACAGCCAACAGCAAACAACCAGGGTATGGTCTGAAGACGATAATCAGGACTACACCATCTATTTTACGATCGAATTCGATAAACCTATCAAAAACTTTGGCGCATGGATAAACGAAGATATTATTTGCGACAAAAACGAAGTAAGCGCACAAAAACCGTCACAAATGGGCTGTTTTGTTGAATTTGACACCAAAAGCAATCCGGTGTTGCAGGTACGAACAGGAATTTCATTTGTCGATATGGAAGGCGCTCGTAACAACCTTCAGGAAGAGATAATAACACCTTTCAATTGGAGTTTTGACGCTGTTAGAAATTACAACAAGCAAACCTGGAACAATATCTTAACGCGTGTAGATGTTCTAAGCAACGACCAACGCGAAAAAAAACGCTTTTACACCAACCTCTATCGTGCTTTTTGCCGCAATACATTCAGCGATGTGGATGGCAGGTGGACAGATGCTACCGAATTAATTCAACAACTGAAGGATCCGGCGAATGAGGTGGCACTGGGGTGCGATGCATTTTGGAATACTTTCTGGAATCTCAATCAGGTATGGAACCTGATTGCTCCCGAGTGGAGCAGCCGGTGGGTAAAATCGCAATTGGCAATGTACGACGCCAACGGGATGCTGGCAAAAGGTCCCGCTGGCATGGAATACATTCCGGTTATGGTGGCCGAACACGAAATCCCGTTGCTCGTAGGCGCTTACCAAATGGGGATTCGCGATTACGATGTGGAAAAAATGTTTTCAGCAATAAAGAAAATGCAAACCGTTAAACCGCAGAAGATTGGTGATGGGCTTGCCGGAAATCGTGATATCGAGGCTTATCTTAAATATAAATTCGTGCCGGCCGATTTGGGACGTTTCTCCAATTCGTTGGAATATTCTTATGATGATTGGACGGTATCGCAATTAGCTAAGGCGTTAGGGAAACATGATGATTATGATTATTTTGCCGATCGCGGAACATGGTGGAAAAACACCATTGACCCCGAAACCGGTTTTGCCAGATTACGCTACAGCGATGGTTCGTTTGAAAAAGATTTCGACCCGTTTAAAACTGGCGTGAATGATCATTACGTGGAAGGCAATGCTTGGCAACTTACCTTCTTTGTCCCCCAGGATGTTCCGGAGTTAATAAAAACCATCGGCCGCGACCGCTTCCTGAAGCGGCTATCCGAAGGTTTTGAGATTAGCGAAGTTTGGCGTTACAACGCGCCGGGCGAACGTTATGGCGATTTTCCCGTTGTGCATGGCAATCAGCAGAGTATGCACTTTGCTTTTCTTTTTAATTGGGCAGGTGAACCTTGGCAGACACAAAAATGGAGCCGCTCTATATTAGAGCGTTATTACGGTTATGGCGCGGGAGATGCTTATTTGGGTGATGAAGACCAGGGGCAGATGAGCGCCTGGTTTATAATGGCTGCATTGGGATTATTCCAAACCGACGGTGGTTGTAACAGTAATCCTGTTTATGAAATTGGCAGCCCTCTATTTGAAAAGGTAACGATCAATTTAGAAAATCGTTACGGACGTGGTAAGCATTTTGTCATCAAGGCAAACGGAGCATCAAGAAACAACAAGTATGTGCAGTCGGCCAAACTTAACGGCCAACCACTAAACAGTTTTAAGTTCCCCGCGAGCGATTTACTCAAAGGGGGAATATTGGAACTTGAAATGGGAGATAAACCAAACGTTAAATGGGGGGTAGAATGAAAGTTAACTATACTACAATCAATATTTTAGTTATTACTATAACTTCACTGCTGCTGATAACTGCTTGCAAGAATGTTGAAAACAGCATACTGGATGAGCAGGAAGAGTGGACAAAATATGTCAATCCGAATATCGGGACAACCCACAGCCGGTGGTTTTTTTACACGCCAGCAGCACTTCCGTTCGGAATGGCCAAACTGGCACCTTCCACCAACGGAACTTACGGGAACGAATGGGGTTGGGAAGCTGTAGGGTACGAAGACGGTCACACCTCTATCGAAGGGTTTGCCTGTTTTCACGAGTTTCAGGTGGGCGGCGTAATGCTGATGCCCGTTACCGGTGAGGTGAAAACCCAGCCCGGTACTTTGGATGCACCTCAAAACGGCTATCGTTCTCTCTTTGATAAGAGCAGTGAATTTGCCACGGCAGGATATTATTCAGTGCTGTTGAAAGATTATGGTATTAAGGTGGAACTTACCGCCACCGAAAGAGTGGGGTTCCAACGATACACTTTCTCAAAATCGGATGCTGCCGGTATCATTTTTGACATTGGTAATCAGTTGGGCGAAAGCGGTAAAGTAAAAGACGCTTATATTAAGCTGGCAGATAATCAAACAGTGGAAGGATACGTGGTTACAATGCCTGAATACGTGAAAAAATACCAGGGAGAAGATGCCGATGTACGGATGTATTTTTACGCGAAACTGAGCAAACCCGTGGAAAACTCGTTGCTGTTTTACCGAGGAGAAGCACTACGGGAAGGCAGTGCCATTCAGGGCGCAAAAAGCTGTATGGCGGTAAGATTCAGCGTTTCAGATAACGAGCAGGTTACAGTAAAAATAGGACTCTCCTACACCTCTATCGAAAACGCCAAATTGAACTTGAACGCCGAAGCCCGAACTATGGACTTTGACACCGCGAAAGAGCGGGCACACACCATCTGGAACAAGCAATTGGGCAGGATAAAAGTATCTGGTGATAGTGAAGATGATAAAACAAAATTTTATACCGGATTATATCACGCCATCCTTGGACGCGGCTTAGCCAGCGATGTGAACGGGGCGTACCCTAAAAACGATGGGTCAGTAGGGCAAATCCCCTTGAATAAAGCACGCGAACCCATTCACAACCATTATAATACAGACGGTATATGGGGTGGTTTTTGGAACTTAACACAACTTTGGACGTTGGCTTATCCCGAATACTACGCCGATTGGATAAGTAGCCAACTATTGGTGTACAAAGATGCTGGCTGGTTGGGCGATGGAATTGCAAATAGCCGATATGTGTCGGGCGTGGGCACCAATTTCGTGGGGCTTGCCATTGCAGCGGCATACAACTGCGGCATACGTAACTTTGATGTGGATGTGGCTTACGAAGCTGCACTGAAAAACGAGATTGATGGCAAAAATCGTCCGCTCGGCGCCGGCAAAACAGATGTGGACTTCTTCGTGAAAAATGGTTTTGCGCCTTATTCTCCCGAGTTGAAAGATGAAACAGTACCCGAAGGCTGGATGTTCGGTACATCTCATACGCTGGAGTATTCTTTCAGTTGTTACGCTGTTGCCCAGTTTGCCAAGCAACTGGGTAAACAACAGGAGTATGAACAATTGATCAACCTTTCAAAAAGTTGGGAGAATATTTTTGACCCTGAAACAGAGTTTATGCGTCCACGGTTAACAGATGGAAGCTATATTGATAATTTTGACCCGATGGAACCTTGGGTGGGATTTCAGGAAGGTAACGCGGTGCAATATACATTTTACGTGCCACACGAGCCTGAAAGGTTGGTTGAAAAGGTTGGGCAAGACACTTTTAACAATCGCTTAGATTCCATTTTTATTCTTTCCCAAGATGATGTTTTCGGGGGAGGAAAGACAGTGAACGCCTTTTCGGGCATACATGCCGTGTACAATCATGGAAATCAACCCTGCTTGCACACTTCGTGGCTCTTTAATTTTTCAGGTCGTCCGGATTTAACGCAAAAATGGGTGCGTGCTATTTGCGATGAGTTCTACGGAACGGACGGAGTACACGGGTATGGCTACGGACAAGATGAAGATCAGGGACAGTTGGGCGCCTGGTACGTGATGAGTTCAATAGGCCTGTTTGACGTGAAAGGCTTGACTGCCGAGAATCCTTCGTTTCAAGTAGGTAGTCCGCTTTTCGACAGGATAGAAATTCAACTTAATCAAGATTATTATCCGGGGAAAACTTTCGTGATTGAAACAAAGAACAACTCGAAAGAGAATATTTACAGTCGAACGGAAAGTCTAAACAACAGATCTTTCGAATCAATCTTCTTACCCTTCGAAGAGATTAAAAAAGGAGGTAAACTGGTAATCACTATGTCGGAGAAGCCTAATTAATAAATATTTAGGACAGGAAAATCAGTCGCGAATATTTCATTTTTATTTTTCTGTTACTTGTCTGTTTTGTTCATTACCGGATTTCACAAATTATTTAGGGCTGATCCCATTTTCCAGGATCAGCCCTAATGTTTAGCTGCCTAAAGAGTTATATTGGGCAGCGGTGTTAATGGAACCTTTATCATGATTAGTAGTTCGCTTGCATTGCATCCTTAAAGGCACTTCCAAAGATTAAATAACTGGTATTGCCACCAATTGTACCTTCGTTTTGTCCCCAAAGGAATGGCCAGTCATCATAATTCTCAAAATGATCGGGTTGTCTGAAGAGCAAACCTGGGGCAACATTACCCGGGATAAATGAGAAATCGGCCCTGTTATTGCCATAAAAGACCTCTTTCGGGCGGGCAGCGCCTACGGTTGCTACCAATGAGTAGTTATGATAGGGATGGCATCCAAATAGCCAGCTCGTTACTTTGAAAGCATGGTCCGCGTCAACAATATCAGGGAAATAATGATTTGCAAAACAGATACTGGTTCCAAAGCTAACGATGTTTCCAGCCCCAGCCCAGTTACCAAGGCCGATGGGCACTCCATATGGGTTGTCATTTTCAAGTTCATCTATATATTCCACGTATTTTTCTACATAGGGCCTTACCCTCTCCTTGTAGGCTTCATCCATGTGTGGAATTCCATGAAGTGCAGTCAGGATCGAGAAGTTGACATTTCTTTCAAGTGACGGCCATAACAGTTCTTCAAACCTATCGGCATATTGTTGCTCACCAGTCGAAATGTAGAGTTGGAGGTTTGTGCCAATGTCAGCAGATCCCCCTCCTCTGCCAGGACGGGCTTGCTGCTGTTGACCCAGTAATTCAGTTGCCTCTTTCAAGAGTCTCTTTGACTGATACAACGCTCTTTCCGAAAGCTCATCATTATAGCCTTTCAAAGCCCGGCTCGCGGCAGCGAACATGGTCGCGGCCCTGAGGTCGAGACCAGGGTTGCGGGTTGTAAATGCCCACATGTCATCCTTAACACCGCTTGACCTGCCATCGCGAGCCACCTCGTACGGTCCCAGGTTTTTATTGTATGGGAGTCCATCTGTTATCGAGGCTGCATCACCAAGGTGGTGGTAGTTGTAGAGGACCGAGTTAGAGAGGGTTTGTGCCATATGGCCAATATTTTCAGCCTGGGCTACAAGCTGTAATGTGCCGTGCTCTATGAACTGCAAGATGTCTGGTATTCCATCTGGCCGATGAAGTTCTACGTAACGCTGCTCCTGATCAACAAAGGTTTGATCGCGCAAGGGCTTGAAAGACTCCCAGGTTTGAACAAGATTCTGTACAACGCCAATATTAGCCCCGGTTTCAATGTCAAAATCCCCGGCATCGAAAAAGCCTCCTACGTTTAGACCTGGAATTAACTCCAGTCCTTTATACTTCGTATCGGTAGTCGGTCCTTGCCAGTGCATGTCAAAATGATCGGTATTGGGTGGAGCCTGTAGGTAACCCTCCTTGAAAGGCTCACCATGCCATACCCGGTAACCTTCTCTGACGAACATGTGGTTCATATGAATGGGAATCCAGATATCACTCGTGGCATCGGTGATTTTGTCGTAAACGCTATTGTCAATAATAAAGTTATTGGTCGTGTTGTCGCCATATTTAATGAAATAGATACCAGGCGTGTTGACGGCTGAAAAATCAAATTTCACGTAGTTGTACTTGAAATAATCACCCCACGGGACGACATTCCCGGTGAATACTTTCTTGGCTTTGCCATCTTCGTCAATTTTAAATATCGATGCTTTTTTCAAAGGCGTATCTTTCTTGTCAAGTTCAATAACCGAAACTTTGGGTTGTGAAGGAAGATAGCCAACTTGAGAAAAGCCAATATTGGGCTCCCTTATCCATCCTTTGATGGTGTTTGGTTCAATGGTCCAGGTTAGAACCTTTCCTGTTTTTTCCGTGGGTAAAAGGCTGCGAACAACAAACCAGCCATTTTGTGCCAGGACACGCCCATCGAATAGCATCAGATCAGCTTCATGTGAGGTGATTTTTACCCGGCGTTCAGGATCCTCGGGAGCAAGAAGAATGGTGCGACCCGTTTCCAAAGGAAGGGGGTCGATAAACATTCCTGTTCCACGGTCATCAGAAGTTACATACCCTTTAAACTGTTTTATTTTCTCACTGTTGGGTCTTATAGTCGTGTTGCCTACAACATAACGTGGAAAACGATTGAGACGACCGTCCATCAAGTAAGTTTTTCCCCAATATTGTGAAGGTAAAAACTCCAGGTTAAACCCGGCATTCCCTTTAAGTGATTCAGGAACGGGTTCATCAAGGTGTACCGATATCTCTACACCTTTACCTTTTGCCGTGACAATAACCCGTGATTCGAAATCATAATCTTCAAACGTTAACGTTGCCTCGATACTGTTTGAAACACTATCTACAGTACGGACGGGTATGGTCGGCACCAGATCCCATTGCTCCGGGGTGTTCGAAAGCCTTACAGCCCCCCCCTGTGAAGTCCTCACACCGTGGTGAATGATCTCGATTCCGGCATTTTTCTCATCATTGAAGCCTCCGGTGAAAAGATTGCTGTAAACAAGAACATTGACACCTTGCGCTTCAAAATAACCAAGCTCGTTCAGTACCAAATCCTGATTCGAGACACTATTGCTGCAGGCTGATAGCAAGACTGCAAGACAAAAGAAAAATACTGTTTTTTTCATGCTTGTAATTATTTTTTATGGTGGTAAATTAACTTTATTCAAAGAGAACTTTTTCAACCTTACGACTGCTTTCCATTGGACCTAGATAGCTGGGTTTTAAACCTCCGGTATCTATCACTATTTTCTGTAGCACGATACCTGGATCCAGCACGCGAAAACGAAGGGTATGAATGCCGGGTTCACTAATG
Organism: Petrimonas sp.; assembly: GCA_012839475.1. Classification (GTDB taxonomy): domain Bacteria; phylum Bacteroidota; class Bacteroidia; order Bacteroidales; family Dysgonomonadaceae; genus Proteiniphilum. The sequence goes on from DUNG01000005.1 coordinate 70,909, forward strand.
GTATGCTGGGTTGTAGAACGGATGATATGTTCCGCCTGCCACCTTCCCAGCTCACCACGGTAGTGTCCATTGAAATTGACTTGCCGTGGAGCCTCTTTTCCAAAAGAGACCTCGTATCTCAACCCTTTGTTGTCATTAAAGTTCAGCGTGGGAGCCAGTAATAGCTGTAACTCTATCACGCCGGTGGTTTCGAAAGCAATGTCATATTCCAAGTATATCTCCTCTTCACTAGACGGGTATCTATTTTGTGGAAATGTGGTGATTCCCGACACGGTTTTACCAAAATGAGGGATCACCTCCCAGCGTAACTCCTTGCCATTTTGCAGGCGGGCATAATTTTCTGCTTCAATGGAAACATATCCCTCTTGTTCCATGAAAATCTTATTCGTGGCAGCCTCCTCCGGTGAAATATAGGTTGTCCTGGGCATAATGTTGCGGGGTGGTTGCTGCCAGGAAAAGTAACCGATTCGGGTCTGATCCATCATATGTGCCCATTTCCCGTTGGCGACACCTCGGTTGTACTCCTCTTGCAATAACGAGTCGCGCGTGAAACACGCTTTTACTTTATCGGCAAATTGATTGGCCCCGGGGTCATTCCTTGCCGCCAGCTGCCTGTTCATGGCTACAGCGTAATACATTTCATAGAGGTTACAGCAGGCATTAACGGGATAGAGTACCAGTTGGTAATAAGCATCGCTGTATTCTCGTGGAATCCAAGCGTTAATCCTGAAAGCGTCAAGTGCCAGAGCGCGGTATTCGTTCATTACCCTTTCAAACTCACCGTAGTTGTCTATGCTGTAGGTACGTTCGTTTAACAGCTCGGGTGTTACTCTCCGGTTGTATTTCGCGTAAAGCGTGAGGATACGGGCTATCTCTTCCGCGTAAGTTTCTCCAAACTGTTGCGTTGCCCATTGCTTTGTATGTTCCATCAGGTTGTGTGGCGTGAACTGTTCGGGATTCCAGGCCATATCAAGAAAGAAACTGATGGGATATTCCATGGGCTTGAGGTCTCCCACGTTTACAATCCAAAGTTTGTTTACACCATGCTCGTAAGCTAAATTCATCTGTTCCCAGACCCGCTGAATGGGATTGATATTAATCCATTTTGAATTGCGTGGTGCACCCACGTAGTCAAAATGATAATAGATGCCGTAACCCCCTTTTCTGGGCTTAGCATCCATGTTGGGAAGCTTGCGGATATTACCCCAGTTGTCGTCGCTATACAGCAGTGTCACGTCGTCTGGCACCCTCATCCCGTGGTCATAGTAATCTTGTACCTCTTTGTAGAGTGCCCAAACCTGGGGGGTCTGCTCTGCCTTTTTACCCGTCACTTTTTCGATAATCTTTCGCTGATCCTCAACGATCTTTTCCAGTAAGGTTATGTTTACATTCTCCTCCATGGCTTCGTCCCCGTCGCCACGCATACCCACGGTTACCACTTTTTCCCAATTACGACTTCGTTCAATACCGTATGTCCAGGCCTGCTGGAGTGCTTTCTTGTTTTTGTTGTAATCCCAGGTATCGGGTAATTCATTACGTGCCACGTAGCGATGCCAGTCGGTTTGCGCCATTGCCATTGGTTCGTGGTGCGAGGTGCCCATGATGATTCCCATCTCATTCGCCAGTATCCCGTTATTCGGATCATCGTCATAGAAGGCACTGCCCCACATGGCTGGCCAGAGAAAGTTCCCTTTTAACCTCAAAATAAGCTCAAAAACCTTTTCGTAGAAGGCACTGTTAAAACCCCCAAACGTCACATTCGCCCATCCGGTAAGTGCCGGTGCTTCATCGTTGAGGAAGATCCCGCGATAGGTTACAGCGGGCTCTCCATCACTGTAACTTCCTTTTTGAAAGTAGAGGGTCTCTTTTCTCTCCACGGGCACATCGGCCCAATAATACCAAGGCGAAACCCCCATTTGCTTGGAAAACTCATATATTCCATAAATAGTACCCCGCTTATCACTGCCGGCAATCACGACAGCCTCTTCAACTCCTTCACAGGGATTGCTTATCGATTCAATGAGGAACATCTCATGCCTTCCTTTTAACGTTGAAACGTTCAGTTTTTTTTGTTCCACAAGGGCATCTATGGCAGAATGAGTACCTAGGGTGCCAATGATGAACAGGGGCATTTTTGTGGGTGCAAAACTGTTTCGCAAGGTTGGCAGATGACCGGTTACCTTTTGGTAGTCCGTTCTTAAATTGGCAACGGCGCGTTCCACCCCTTTCTCTGTATCAGGAAAGAGGAGTATCTCAGCTTTATTAACTGCATCGTAAAGGACAATATGCGTTCCCCCTGACTCTGTGGTGATGAATGTTGTAGTGCCAGAGAGATGGTAAGAATTACAGCTGATAATTGCGATCAGGGCAATTAATATTTTATCTTTTTTCATGCGATTCTTTAACCTTTATGTTGCAGTGTATGGAACCTTTGATGTTTAATGATGATTTTCAACATGTTGGTTTCACGCCTATATCTTATTATTGACTGTCCAAGAGGTCACTTTCTGAGAATTAAATACGCACCTATGAGATATCTACAAAGATAGGATGATTTACCTGTAGAAATGTTGATTGACCGGGGCGAGGCTTTACAAAGATAGGCTCTTTTACCAGCTAAACGCGATACCCGCGTTTACGTTAAGAGATGGTTCGCCATCAATCAGCAGAACATCGGGAGCCAGGACAAAGTTGAACCTTTTATGTGCTGCAAACCGCAAAGTGGCCCCTATGTTGAAGGCAACTACTCCATCGCCTGTTATAGTTTCACCTTCGTACATGACAGAGGGCGTTGCATACCCTACAAGTGCTCTATAGGTGGCTTTGACGTTCAGCTTATTTATTAGATGAGAGTATGAAGGACCAACCAGTAAATAGCCTATTCCCAAGGTCATCTCATCTACCAGGTACGAATTGGCTCCCCACTTGAGCGTTCCTCCCAATCCTCTTTGAGTGGCCAGATTGAGCTCAAGTAAGTTTAATCCAAGTCCCACATGATCAAAATCAGTTGCTACCCCCAGGTTCAAGCTGTAGTAGCTGTACCTGTTTTTACCTTCAGCAGGGGATTTTCCATCGTTTTGAGAAAATAGATAAACGCTGGAAAAAATCATGAATACCGTGAAAATAAGAACTTTTCTCATGCGATTAATAAGTTAGTGAGTTATACATAAATTGCTTGATAATAGGCAAACCTTTTTAACAGGTTATGCAAATATACACTTTTTCATTGAGATAGGTATTCAGATAATAGATATTCGAATACCAGGTTTAGCTACAGGTCGAATCAAATGACTATTGTATTTATTGCAGATAGCGTGGATAAGCGTAAAACGAGCCCGTCTCCATGATAGGAGCGGGCTCGTTCGCGTTTCACCGGGTCACCCCCCATTGATGGGGTGGTGTAAAGGTTCGAGGAGCCTTTACAGGCCAAATGTATAGGTTACAATCTGTTTCTTGCCGTTGCTGCTTGTAATGGTAACCTTATCAAAAACGCCTTTTTCAGCACCGGGGATATTAAAGGTAGCTTTACCATTATTATCGCTCTTCTTAGTCTGCTCATCTGTGTACCCATCTGTTCCAACAATGCTGAAATGAATGTTACACCCTTTAGCGGGAGGCATCAATGTGGCTGTTACAGTTACCGGTACCCCGACACCCGGGTTTTGGGGAAAGTGCGTTGCGTTGATGTACCACACCTCATCGCAACTTCTAACCTGTAGCTTCTTATCCAGATAGCAATATTCTGCTTTTGCCCCTTTTTTGAGTTCATTCGGTTTCACCGGGTTCATCGTTATTTCCCTCTCCACGCCCTCCCCGGGTACCGAGAAATCGTTGATCACCATAGGCGCGTAACCCTCCATGTTAAATATAAGGGTTGATCCGTCAGGGATAACATTCAGCGGCAGGGGCTCTCCTTGCTTGATTTTACCGGTAGCTATCCAGACAGAGGGCTCGATACCTCCACTTTTGGTGCTTTTCTTGCCAAATAGTTTCGTGCAAATCCAAGAAGCTCCAGCTCCTACAACGGAAGCACCTGCCCATAGCGCGACACCGGTAACACCCGCTGCTGAAATAGCACTACCAGCAAGCAAAGCAGCGCCCCCCCCAACGATGGCAGCGGCACCGATGGTTACCGTTTTTTGAAGGAGATCAAGTTTGTTTTTCTTATGTTCCTCTATTTCATGAAAATTAGCTTCTTCACGGGTGAGTTCTCCTTTTTTCACCTTCTCGTCGTACTTTTTTGTTGTTTTTTTATACGTTTCTCTCGCCTCCTTTATGCTTTCGCCCGTTTGTTTAACAGTCCCGATTCCAAGCGATGTGGGATTGTCTAAAACGGCATCGAGGACTTCACAAGTTATGTCCCCGGCCGTACTTCTCGTTCCCGGTGTAACATTGTTTTCGTTATAATTAAACATGGAGAAAACCTGCCGGTTTTCTTCCTGGTATTTGAACATTTCCAGGTAGGTTTCACAAAATATCTCACCTGCTTCTAAATAGTCTTCAAATACTTTTCTAATCTCCTCTATTGACATGGTTTCAAAGTTAGAATTGATAAAGGCATCTTGCTTTATTACATAATCAGTAAGGGTAACCGATACCTTCTCTATATTCTTTCCATGCTCTTTTGCCACCTCTTCCACGCTTTTCTTACCCTCAAACCACTCCTCACAGGAGGTGAAGTTGAAGCCAACAAGTGCTATCGTAGCACAAATAACAACTGTTTTAATTATTCTCTTCATAGTGATGTGTTATTAAGTAAATATTTAAACTAATTGTACGTTCGAATGTGTTTTTCATCTATTTGGCCGGAGCCTTAACCTTGTTCATCTATTTCGTTAACAGGGAGATTGGGATATTCTTGAAAAAAAGTGTTGATTTTTTTCATGTCCGATCTGTTTGATTTACTAACAAAGCTAATTAGAATTAAGGAGACCCGCGTACTGTTTTTAATAACTGGTACGATTTACGTAATCACTGGTAGAACAAGAAAATAACTGGTCAGAATTAAATGAAAATATTTTGATGATAACTGCTGTTTAATTATTAATTTTATAGCCAGTTTGCCTTCACGGTAACAAATAGTGGTTGAAATGCCTGGTTTCGATAAATATCAATTGCTCGTTCGTCTTACATGGCTGGCTTGCCTCATTTGCCTCGCTTTTATACCCATTAAAGCGGGTGCACAGCATTTGCCTTTCATTAACTACAACACGCACAACGGTTTGCCACAGATACAGGTGCAGAGGTTGTACCAGGATAGTAAAGGGTATATTTGGGTAGGCACGAAAGGGGGTTTGGCAAAATTTAACGGTTCTACTTTCCAACAGTTTCTTCACAACGAATATATATACGGGATGGGCGAAACCCTAAACGGGGAGCTCTATTTCATAACGCTCTATAACGTCTATAAGCAAGAAAGAGGAACAATGAGACATGTGGTCTCGCTTAACGAACAGATGCATCTTATCGCGGGCAGGGATAGCTATTGGGTCTACACGAACAGCGAAATGAAAGAGTTTAGGGCAGACACGCTTTACCAGACCCTACAAAGCGGCATCGGCTTTGAAGGAACATTCACGGGCATCACGTATGACCGTGAAAACGATCGTCTCTTGTTTTCTACCACAACGAACAGAGTTTACAGTTTGAAAGACAAAGAGATAGTTGAATTGTCTGCATTTGAATCGCAAGTGAACGTTTCATCGTTTTCAAACGGTTTTATCTATTATCATCTCCTGCCGTCGGCAACGGAGAATATCTACATCGATCCCGAAAGCCGTGAGGTGTTATTACGGTACAAGGATGATACGCGTATTCACGACGTTGAGATTCACAAGCTTCCCGTCCGACAGCACCTGTTATACAAGTTTAATATAAGGCAATACCTGTTGCTCGATAGTGTGACAAACGATGTACAACCCATTGAGTTACCGTTCGAGGAAGAGGTCTATCCCTTTATCATAGACAAAGACGACAACTGTTGGCTGGGAACCGACAATGGATTATACCAACTCAACAACAAGTCGTTTCGCGCCTATCCGCGCACGTTTATGAACAATTTTTGGACGATGATATTGGGTAAGGATGGTTACTATTACGGCGGGCAATACAAGGTCGGATTGTTTCGGTTGGACCTGGCAAAGCAAGAAAAGCAGGAGATTAGGGTGAAAGAGGCGGATGGAACGTATAATAAGGATTTCTATTACGGCTCGTCGATGGACAGGCAAGGGAACCTTTATTTTCCCACACACGCGGGTTTGGTGAAATATGACTACACGAAAGCGAAATTTTTCGACACCGGCATCTCGATGATATCAAAATATGATCCGTACGAAGATAGGATTCTGTTTGGACATGGCCTTGGCATCGGGTTTATCGACAGTAACGAGAAAATTGAGGCTTTCACGGACAGTACGGGTGAAACCCTTACCTTTTACCCGTCGGCCCTGGAGTTTACATCTAACGGCAATGTTTGGATAGGGAACCGTTCTGGTTTGGTGCTTTTCGACAAGGCGAGCAAGCAACTGAAGCACGTGTCGAAGTTGCATTACGACGTTTACCCAAGCCAACAGGTGATTTCGATGACGAAAGACAGTGAGGGCAACGTGTGGATGGGTGGAAATTCCGAGCTTTGGCTATACAACGGGCGAGAAGACAGGTTCACACATGTTGGGAAAGATTATTTCAATATGAAAATCCTTAGCCTTATCTCTCCCAATTCCACGCTGTTGCTGGTCGGCACATCGCGTGAGGTGTTCGCGATGAGGTTAGACAAGTATTATCAGGATGGGATGATTGAATTTAAAATGTTCAATCACCGCAACGGGTTTTTTAGCGAAGAGGTGGCGCAAAATGGGTTCCTTTTAGATGGCGATAGGGTGTTCATCCCCTCGTCCACCACTACTAGTGAACTATATTACAATGAGATATCGTTTACGCCAGATTACTTTAACCTGTTTGTGACTTCCATCAACGAAACGGGGCTGAGCGATGAGGAACAGATTGGCCTGCAACCGTTTCAGGCTGGTAGAGGCAATAACAGGCTGACGATTCAATATGAAACCGTGGGGTTCGGGTTGCCTACCTATCCCGTTTTCAAGTATAAGCTGGAGGGAAAAGAGAAGGATTGGAGTGAGTGGACGCAAGCTGGCACTGCATATTACTCGGGCTTAGGTTCTGGGAAATACACTTTCCGCGTTGTCGCGAAAAACGGTGACGAGCTCGCACCCTACGAAGAGAAAGAGAGTTCGGTGGAGATCATCATTGATATGCCATTTTTTAAAGAACCTGATTTCTTCAAGTACGCTTTTTTCGTTTTCGCTCTGCTGACGCTCATCGTTGCGTTCCTAATATGGAGTAGTTATAAAAATCGAATGGCGGTTCAGGCGCGTGAACGGCACATAAAACTCCTGGAGGTGGGCACGCTGCAAGCCCAATTAAGTCCGCACTTCATTTTTAACTTTTTGTCGTCCATTCAAAGCCTTATCGGTCAAAAAAAGCCTGAAGTTGCCAACAGCTATTTGGTGAAGTTCTCCCGGTTGATTCGCTCCTACATGGAATCATCCATCAAGTCATCGATGTTGCTTGGTCGATCGATTTTGGATAACGAAAACAGCATCAGGGAGGAGATCGATTTACTGAAGACGTACGTGGAGTTGGAAAAAATGAAGTATCCCGATGGAAAAATAATATTCGGGGTTGAGATGGAGTCTGATTCGCTACTGGATCGTTCCATTCCGCCGATGATCTTGCAACCATTCGTGGAAAATGCCATCAAGCATGGTATCCTGCCCAAAGAGGGGGCGGGGAGCGTCACCGTTCGATTCGAGCAGGACGGTGACACGCTTATTTGTAAAATCATGGACGATGGTATTGGCCGGGAACGATCGGCTCAAAACAGGGAGAAATCTGTTAAGGCACACAAATCGAGGGGCTTGCAGTTGATCAAGCAGCGGGTGAAGCTGCTCAATGAGCTCAATTACAATATAAACATAGATTTCGAAGACCCCGAGTCAGGAGGCACGGTTGTTATCATTACCATTCCAAATTAACTAAGGATGTGAGAAACTCAGGGGGCTGTTTCGGGACCAATCGTTATCATTGCCATTTAAAATTAACCCGTTATGGAGAAATATAGCGCGCTTATCGTGGAGGATGTAAAAGAGACCGCTGACTATATTTATCAGCGAGTGTCTACGCTTTGCCCGGCCATCGCGAAAATCGACCAGGCACTAACCTTAAGCGAAGCCGAAGAGTTTATCGAAAGCAACCGTTACGACATCGTTTTTCTTGATATCCAGATGCAGACCGGCACCAGTTTCGACCTGTTAAAACAGTTGTCGGATAAGGGTGGCATTGACTTTGAGATTATCTTCATAACCGGTGAAAGTGACAAGGAACACGTGTTGAGGGCCATCAAGTTTTCAGCCATCGATTTCCTGTACAAGCCGTTGGATGATGGCGAACTCGTGGTGGCCGTGAACAGAGCGTTGAATAATCGTGAAAGTCAGAACCTTAATCGCCAGATTAAACTGCTGTTACAACGGATAGATGAACGGCCTGTAGTGAAACCCGGAAAAATAGCGTTTCACCTGCATAGCGGGATATTGCAAATGATACCCGTTGATGAACTCAAATATATGGAGGCCGATGGCGTGGTATCGAAAGTGCACTTGAAAAGCGGTGAAACCATCACGGTGAATAGGAACTTGGGGTATTACAAGGATCTCCTTATACTTGAACACGACTTTATCCCTCTTAGTAACCGCACTTTGCTCAATAGGGAGTATGTGAAGCGATACAACCACCAGACACTTAAAATCACCCTTACCGATAACAGCGAGCTGCCGGTATCGCGACGAAGGGGCAAGGAGTTGAAAGAGCTATTAAGCGAAAGGAAAGGGTTAAGCGCTGTTTTCTCTACTTTTATATCGATGCGTGGCGGCAAGAAAAAACGGGGGTGATAACGGGGATAATAACGGGGGATGAAATGGGGTGTTGTGGTTATAGCATAAATTTATCCTATATTGAAAATTGTTATATCATTTTTTTCTATAGGGTAATCGGGTTATATTTGCATTGTCAATGATGAGGAAGGATGTCATCAAGCGAGGAGCCGTTAAGCATGGATTGTTTCAAGAAAGGACTTCATCATGAAAGTCGTCCATCGAGAAAGAATCGTTTCAAGAAAGAGGCTCATCATTGAAAGGGGGCCGTTAAAAGGAGCCAATGGTAAAAGAAACAAAGTAAAATAATCATTTAACATTAAAACAATAACAGCAATGAACAAGGATTTAGACAACAAGCAAGGCAACGTAGATTGCACAGAGAAGGTATTCAACATGCCCCGTATTGGAGAGAAAGCCCCGGCTTTCCGCGCCGTGACCACGCAGGGCGAGATCAATTTCCCGGAGGATTACAGCGGTAAGTGGAAAATTCTGTTTAGCCACCCGGCCGACTTTACCCCCGTTTGTACCACGGAGTTCATGACGTTTGCCACCCGTCAGAAGGAGTTCGAGGCGCTTAACTGCCAGCTCATTGGTCTTTCGGTCGACGGGCTATTCAGCCATATCGCCTGGTTGCGTAACATTCAGACCCTGGAGTATAAGGGGATGAAAGACGTGGAGGTGACTTTTCCGCTTATCGAGGATATCAAGATGGAAGTGGCCAACAAGTACGGTATGATCCAGCCGGGAGAGAGCGATACCAAGGCCGTGCGCGCGGTCTTCTTCATTGATCCCGAGAATATTATCCGTACCATCATCTACTACCCCGGGTCCATGGGCCGTAACTTCGATGAGCTGTTGCGCGTGCTGAAAGGACTCCAGGTGTCCGACGAGTTTGGTGTTGCCCTACCTGCCGACTGGGAGCCGGGTGACGACGTGATCGTGCCTCCAGCCGGTACTTGTGGCGTGGCTAAGAAGCGCATGAAGAGCGATGACAAGGATATGCATTGCCACGACTGGTACCTCTGCACCAAGAAGCTCTCAAAGGAGAAGGTCGACAAGGCGTTGTACAAGTAACTGGCCTGGTTAACCAGTTTAAACGCGTAGCCGTAGCCCATTCATTGGACTTATCCATTGCGGAGAAATAGCTAAGCGTAAAAAGAGCCCGCCCCATGATGCATGATGGGAGTGGGCTCTTTCGATTTTACCGGGTCATCCCCTAGTGGGATGGGGTAATGGCCCGTGGAATTGCCTATCGTGTAGACACTTTGCTTGTCGGCCTATCGGGGTTGGTACTGGCTTCTTTGTCCCAGGTGTTATTTACGCCCTTTGTACACGGGACAATTGCCCGCGTACCCGACGCAATTATAGACCAGTTGCCACCCTTTATTCTTCGCCGCGGTAACCTGACCTTCAGTAGCAAAATTTTCCTCCTTAGCACTATCGCCTACAAATGCACAATACCTAAAATCTTCGCCTGATGAATTGTATTTTCCGAGGCTCTCGAGAAATTTATTGAAGTTCTCCCCATTGATACGGTTATGGTGACAATAGATATAGAGGGGTATTCCGCCATTCAGCGACAGTTTCTCTATTTGGTTATCGTTGCAATGAATAGCCACGCCACCCGTGTATTTGGTTTCCACGAATATTGATAACGATTTCAGCTTGTTATTTGAACAGTCGATCCTAATAAACTTCTGTTTTGCCAACTGCAAGTTTTCTATCTGATTATTTTTACAGTCCAAAACATTCAACTTTGGTATCTTGGTCACATTTAGCTCTGTAAGTTGGTTACCACTGCAATCTAACCTTGACAGCGACTGGTTATTTATTTCCAACTTGGTAATCTGGTTATCGGGGCAGTTAAAATCGTCTATTTTGCCATAAACAGCCACCGTGCCCTCTACCTCATAGGTATCTAATCCGTTGAAATCTTCGCCTTTATCTTTCTTACCGTTGCCGTTTAAATCGATCCAGCTGCCCGCTTCCACTCCAACCGCTACAAGTTCGACATTCACAAGACTTTCCGTTGTGATTTTAATATAGTTCTCCTTACCTGCACTCTCCTCTTCGGTACCAAAATATTCGCTTGGATCGCACGATGCGAAACCCAGCATGACCATACCCAACAACAAGGGTAAAATTTTGCTTTTTATATATCCATTTGTTATGCTCATAAGTTTATCTAAACTTTATTATTCCATTTGAGTACTACACTCCAAATGTATAGGTAACAATCTGTTTCTTGCCGTTGCTGCTTGTAATGGTAACCTTATCAAAAACGCCTTTTTTGGCACCGGGGATATAAAAGATAGCTTTACCTTTGTTATCGCTTTTCTTAGTCTCCTGCTTAGAGTATCCATCTGTTCCAACAATGCTAAAATGAATATCACACCCTTCCGCTGGAGGCATTAATGTGGCTGTTACAGTTACCGACACGTTGACACCCGGGTTTTGGGGATAGTGTGTAGCGTTGATGTACCACACGTTATCACAACTTCTAACTTCTAGCTCCTTATCCTGATAACAATATTCTGCTTTTGCTCCTTTTTTGAGCTCACTCGGTTTCACCGGGTTTATCGTCAACTCCCTCTCCATGCCATCCTCGGGTATTGAGAAGTTGTCAATTGCCACAGGTGAATATCCATCTACATGAAAATAGACTGTTGCTCCCTCAGGAATAAGATTCAGCGGTAGGGGTTCTCCATGCTTTATTTTACCGGTAGCCATCCAGAGAGAGGGCTCGGAATCTCCACTTTTGGTGCTCTTTTTGGTAAATAATTTATAACTTATCCAAGTGACTCCTGCTCCTACAGCAAGAGGAACGGCAACTATCGACAGACCTGTTACGCCAGCGGCAGCCATACCCGCGCCAACTATTGTAGCTGCCCCTCCTCCATAAACAGAAGCGGTACCTAAAGTTACTGTTTTTGCAACGTGTTTACGTAAATTTTCACCATGTTCTGTAAATTCATCTTCAACAGCTTTTACAGGGTCCCCTCCTTTTTTCACCTTTTCATCGTACTTTTTTACTGTCTCTTTATACATTTTATTCGACTCCTCAATGCTTTTGGCCGTTTGCATAACCTGCCCGAGTCCAAGCGAAGTGGGATTGTTTGAAACAGCATCGATGATTTCACATGTTATGTCCCCAACCGTACTTCTTGTTTTTGATGCAACATTGTTTTCATTATTATTAAACATGGAGAAAACTTGCCGGTTTTCTTCCTCATATTTGTACATTTCCTGGTAAGTATTACAAAATTTCTCACCTGCCTCGAAATAGTCCTCAAATACTTTTCTAACCTCTTCTATTGTCATGGTTTCAAAGTTACAATTGATAAAGGCATCCCGTTTGATTACAAAATCTGCAAGAGTACTCGATACCTCCTGTATATTTTTACCATGCTCTTTTGCCACCTTTTCCACGTCTTTCTCACCCTCAAACCACTCTTCACAAGAGGTGAAGTTGAAGCCAACAAGTGCTATCGTAGCACAAATAACAACTGTTTTAATTATTTTTTTCATGTTCTTAGTTATGTGAATTCTACCATATATTTAAAATTAGCCTTAAAACATACCTCTTACCATATCTGCATTAGGTTGCCCACATTGCTTGGAAGTGTAAACAGAGTATCTACAGGAGCTTCGGCATCGATACTTTGCAACTCTACATAATAATTCTTCTCTTTGGTGGTGATAAGAGCATAAACTTTTGTTCTCGATTTATTCAATTGCAAGCTGTTTTGATGCCAATATGGAAGATTTTTAAATTCAACAACTTCCACCTTATTACCATTATCTTTGTAATAAAAGTTATTATTACCTGTGCCACCCTGTAAATTACCGTCATTACCAATTCTCATATGGTTTTTAATAGCTAAACTGGTCATTCCACCATATTCCTTTGACAGGCTTGTTACTTTCCTGGTCTTGAGATTGTACTTAAAGTTATAACTGAAGCCATAGCCAAAATTACAGAAGTAAAGAGTTTCATTATCATTCAATATAGATATAAATGACGGCGTTCCTTCGCTGTCACCTACTATCAGATCGAACTTGTCTGTTGGAATATCATAACGGAATAGTTTTGTACTTCCACCTTGCCAACCACCAAAGCCAGAAAAAGCAAGATGGTATCTGATAGACCCGATAATTGTTTTGCTATCCGGAGTTATACAGTTAATCGATAAATACCATCCATGTGGCTTGTCCACACCATACGGATCTTTATAGGTAGGTTGGTATCCTACAGCATTCAAAAGCCCTTGCAAGTTTATCTCCGCACTCTTTTTTGAAGCTACATCATACATGATTAACCCATCTTGTGCATTATTATCTTCAGGCCCCCCCTCGCTATTGGCAAAACAACGACTAAATTCATAAAAGACCTTCTTGCCATCAGGCGAAACATAGAAATCTTTCATATTAACAAAAAGCTTTTCCGATTTACTACCTTTAATATGTGGCAAGTATGTCCATTCAAGTGTCTCAAGGTCGATAACATAAGGAACAGGTCCACCGGTAAAACTTCCTGCTTTATGATAGTCTCTACATACAGACTCTTTCTTTGAAACTACCAAGAAATGGCTACCTAATTGTCCGGAAAGTGTAGGATGGTTGTTGTACCCGAATGTTATCCCATTGATCTTTTCAATAACAGGCTCATCGCCTTTTTTCCAGCTAATAAAGCAAGGATAATCATTGTCAATTGTACCTATAAAGGTCATAACCGTTGATTTACCCGGTTTATCTGGGTTATCGGGATCATTCGGATCATCCGGAAACAGCTCGTCACACGCAACAAATAGCACCATACTCATCATGAGTGCTATAAATAGTTGTAAAAATTTATTTAACTGTTTCATAACTTGTTCTTGTTTATTATTTTTTAGTTCAATATCTTTTTTTCAAGTACTTTTCACATCATTATTTTAATCATGTCATTTTCATGCTAAACTCCGCACCTATTTTCAGTCAATACATTCACTTTTTCTCCACGTAGTAGAACATGATGATGGTGTTCTTTGCAAAAAGTTTTTTGGATGACATATTATTTTTAGTGCCGGTAGCCGATACAAGGTAAGGGCTTAAGTCAGAGCCTTTTATGTAAATGGCGCCTCCTTTTGTGTTATACACGTACGTGGCACTTTTCATCCATTTGGCCGGAGTGTTGACCTTTTCGGTGTATTTCGTTAGCAGGGAGATGGGAACATTCTCAAAAGCAACTGCTGATTTTTCATTAAACACGTAGACATCTGACTCATTGGCATAATGCCCCTCTTGGTGCGATGTATGGTTGAGGGTGAGTTTTGTTATCTTGGTAGGTTTTTCTGCTTTATCTACCGTGAGTTCCATTTCAGTAACTTCATTGATATCGCTAATGTATGTCTTGCCGAGCGCGGAAACTGTTTTGGTAAAGGTAACATTGCCTTTCCCGGAGAACTGTTTCTTGTCCGACGGGTTTTGCTTGAGCGCGAAAAAGTCGGTGGGTTCCGTGCAGGATGAGAACTCATCTAACCAAAGACCTCTTGAGCCCCTAAAATTGATATGCCAGGAGTCGTGGTAAACATTCAAGTCTACTGTCTTTGCGGTAGCGGCATCCGGCACTGTGAAAAAATGGATATTTCCCAACAGGTAATAGGTTTTTCCGCCTTCCTGATCATCATCTTCATCTTCTTCAGGTTCCGCGGTATTCACCTCGGTGACGGTCACCTTCCCAGGCTTCACATCGATCTCCACCGTTTCGCGTCGTCCCTGCTCGTTGATGGCGGTGACCAACCATTTCCCAACGGCCAGCGCTTGGTCGATGCCCTCCTTGACCCATTTCTTCCCGGTCACGTAGATCGATGGCCCGTCATCGGATGGTGCGCTTTCCTTCTTCTGGGAGATGACGATTTTTGCCGGCTGCTCCTCGTTCTTATCCTTCACGACGATTTTTCCCTGCTCCTTCTTGTCAAACTCCTGCGTTGCTTCCTGCGACACCCTTTCTATATGTTCGGCCAGCTGCTCACACACGAAATCCGAAACCTCCACGGTGGTTTCACCGAAGAATTTTCCCTTCAGGTAGTTTTTCATGTCCTCCTTCGCCTTCGCCTTTTCATTGAAGTCCTTGGCGTTCGCGAGCCTGTCCACATTATCGGTGACCGTGACGATCTCCATGCCGATCTCTGCACCGGGTACCACCGTTGAAAAGGCATCGAGCGCTATCTGGGCACCACTAGCCGCTATTTCCCCGTAATCTTTTGTCAGGTCCTGCAGTGTCAATCCCTTTTCTTGGAGCGTGACGATCACGTCCTCATTGTCCGAGGCCAGCAGGTCTCCCATTAGCCGGTTCCCGTGTTCATCGTACGACCCGTCAAGCATCCTATCGTAAAACTCCTTCTCGCTGTACGGCTTGTTGCCCCAGCCGTAGGTGTCCCAACACTCTTTGGCGCTCTCGTACATTTTGGTGCGGGTCTTTTTGTCCACGTTGGTGTAGACCACCATGTACCGTTGCCTGTTCCTCTTCTGAATGCCGGAGACTTTGCCGAAAAAGTTGGTTATGGAACCGAACAGCCCTCTGGTCCTCGTGGGTGACATCAGCACTCCCGACTGCTCCAGTTGTTGTGCGGCCGCCTCGTACTGCTCCGCCTTCTCACTTATGTCGGCCACGTAGCTGACCAACCGTCTGCACTCCTCTATGCTCAAGGTTCCCTCAAGTGGTCCTTTCGTGAACCCGTCGGAGGTGTAATTCAAGAACTCAAGCATCATGGCCTCCTTGAGGTACGCGAACTCGTAAAAGAGTTCCACGTCCGACTGAAAGCCCTCGTAGCCCGTGTCGGAATTACCTATATTTTTCTCTATTCCATCGGGATCGCAGCCTTGCCATATCAGCAACGCCAGCATTATGGTAATGAGTATCCATGGTAATGATATCCTCTTTTTCATAATAATATTTCTCCTTACTTCTGTTTTTTTGTTTATATAGTCTGTACTTAATTACTTGTTATCTCATTTATTTACTTACTTACTTACTTACTTTACTAACCTTAACCTACCCAAACTTTCAATTTTACACGTGTATTTATAAAATAACCCTCAAGGCGATGACTTTTGTGGAGCCCGTGCACACTTGAAGCTACCTGACAAGTGGCCTACGGGATTGTACCGGTAGGCCACTCGCACAGGTTAAACTGCTCGCTTGCCGTTAGCCCGGCAACGGTGATTGCAATCAGAATCGGTATCCCACGGCGAGGTAGGCTGACATGTTCTTCGCCTTGCTGTAGTCGCTTAAGTTCAGTAAGCCCATATCGACTCCAAAATCAATCAAGAACCTACCCATTTCGGTGCCCACGCCCAAGCCTATACCGGCATCAAAACGCTTTGAGTCTTCGTCGAAAGTGTTCACGCTTTCCCCGAATGCCTTGGTTTTACCAGCTACGCCGAATGCTGCGAAGGGACCACCATGAATCACGATGCGCGTCCCGGGGGTGAAATCGATTTTAGCCGCGACGTGAAGGGGTACCTGAAGGTAGATGGCGCTGGAACTCATGTCTTTGCCCGCTTTGCATCCCTTGCTAATAGCGTACAGGCCAGTCTGGAACGCCACCCCTTGCGCGAATTCGTAATCGTACCCCAAGCCGACGATAAAGCCCACTTTCGGGTCAAGTTCGTCCGTGTCTTCGCCTATCAAGTTGGCTAAACTCAGCCCACCTTTCACGCTTAACTGCGCACTGGCCGTGAATACCACGAGCAATGCCGTGACTATGAATAACACCTTTTTCTTCATTTTTTTCAAATTAATGGTTTACAACTACTTATTATTGTTTATTTCGATACGACTTTTAATTTTCACTATCTTCCCTGTTGTTCATTGAGGCGGCGTGCTTCCTCTTCCGCTTCGCGAATCATCTTGGCATTGGGGTGAATCTCGATTTCCACCCGGCGGTTTTGCTGCCTGCCCCAAGCGGTTTCGTTGCTTTCAATGGGGCGGTACGATCCAAACCCTTGGGTCTCCATCCGGTAACTTTCTACCCCCCTGGAGCGTAGGTACTGGTACACTGACTCGGCACGACGGCGTGATAACGGGTCGTTGATGGCATCGCTGCCGGTGTTGTCCGTGTGGCCGTGAATCTTGACATCGGTGTCGGGAAGCCGCATCAACGATTCAGCAAATTCGTTTAACTGACGGCGAGACTCGGGTCTCAAATCGCTCTTCCCGGTATCGAAGAAGATACCCGATGAGAAGATCACCTTCGATGCTTGCCCATCGTTGATGGCCTCTACTTGCGCCCCCTCGATCTGCTTTAGCTCCTCACGTTGCTGATCCATCTTTTTGCCAATGAGTGCCCCCGAAGCAGCACCCACGGTAGCACCAATACCGGCACCCCAGGCGGCCCCTTGTTTCCCGCCTAAAATCGCACCTACTCCTGCGCCCAAGGCGGCACCCGTTCCCGCGCCAATCCCTGTCCCTTTAACCGCGGAACTAGCACCGCACCCGGGTAATATCAGCGCTACACACAATGCGAAAACACTCAATTTACCTACTGTTCTTTTTTTCATACTATTACTTATTACATGGTTAATGTTAATGTTGTCAAAATTGACTGTATTTGACCTTAGTTGACCTGGTGGTTCGGTATCATGTCACGGAAAGAATCCCTGTCAACCTTATCCTTGCAAATGTAACGATTCAAACGGAGAAATCGTTTACAAATCGTAAATATTTACATACAAATCGTAAAATTTATTCACGAATCGCGTATATTTATCCTGAGAAACTACCAAGTGAGTGTTTCGCTTATCGTGGGTTTGATTTTCGTGATAGCCAGTGATGATGGTGCCACTTGTGGTTGTAGTTCCTTGTTCATGTTCTTCCCCTATTACTTGGATCCCCGTGTCATGTATTTCCCAGGGGTGCACTTCTCGTGCTTCTTAAAAACACGATAGAATGTGGTGATATTTGAAAAACCCGATTTTTCGGCTATTGATTCTATGGTAAGTTCGGGTTCCTGTCTGTGCATCAACTCTTTCGCGTAATCAACGCGGTAGGAGTTGATCCAGTCGCAAAAATTGGTCTGCATATCTTGGTTTATCGTTCGTGAGATGTAAGAGCGGTTCGTCTTTAACCGTATGGCCAGGTCGGATACCTGCAGGTCGGGATTCGTGAAGAGTTGGTTTTTGCTGACCAACGCGTTCAGTTCGTCCATCATGCCCGTCTCTTTCTTTTCTTTACGTTGAATGTGACCGCTCTGCTGAAGCTGCTGCTTGTATTTCGCCACGTCTTTCTTGAAGTCGCTAATGGTGAGGTTCTGGTAGAATCCCACGTAACCGATCCAGAACAGGAAGGTAGAGTGTAACAAGGAGATGACCGCGAGTGGTGATTTCCTGTCGATGAAGAACTCTTTTCCTATGAAGGCAGATATCCCGGATATGAGCGACGAGAAAACGAGCGCTAACAGGAGCATTTTGAAGATGGAGAGGTCACGCCCGGTTTTATCTGAATAGAAATCAGTCAGTTTTTTATTGTATGACGATATGAGGCGGGTTCCGTAGAATAGCACGAGTACCACTTGTATACCGAAGATCCATTTGAAAATGATTGTTCGTAGCACCTGCAAGCGTACCAGTAGCGGCATATCTACCGCGGGAGCCGGCTGATGATACATCGACTGGTAAATGAAAAGCTCCAACTCCCCTTGCGACATTAAAAAATAAAGGGTGAAAGAGAAAAGCGATACAAGGAATGCCGGTAGCAGAATTACGAGCCACTTCCAGTTAATCTTGGTGTCCTTTGTAAGTAGCCGGATGTAATAGTAGTAGAGCGGGTAGCTGGCAAGTGACGTGAATACCCACACGTTGTCCATAAAAGCAAACAGCTTTACTTCACGCAAAAAGAAGGTGGCGTGCGTGAAGTAATTAATAAGGGTTACGAACATGAAAAAAGCCAGGTAGCTTTTCGGCAAATTACGTTGTTTATCCCCAAGCAACAGTATGCCCCAGAAGAGGCAGACGAAGGTAGGCATCAACGCGAAAAAAGAGGTGATAAGCATGTTTGAAATCTGTTAACACACCTGGCACACGCTTGTGTAAAACGGGTACCATGCAGTTCAAAAACAAAAATACAAAAAAAACGGGGAAAAGAGGATTGATTTTAGGGGTAAGTTCATATTCGGTGTCCTTTAAGCTGCAAATATGACGGAAAGTTGGCGATAATAGGAGTAGTCGTCATGAATGGATTGATATGCCATTATCATGACGTTGAAGTATCGAGATGGAAATTTGTTGACTGTTCCTAAAGAGTGGCCGGTCGATTGACCAGTATGGGAATCTTCAACTCCCTCTCCACGTACTGGAAGTAGTAAAATAACTTATGGTTTAGCTCGAAACCGTAATCTACCCCCTGCTCGTACCCGTGAATGGGTTGGAAGAATGAGTGCTTGCCAGGTGACGTGGCCTTGTGGTTCCATTCTGAGACATATCGGTGGTTCCAGTTCTCATAATAGGATTGCGACCGGTATTTGGTCGGGGTACCATGCAGTAGGTACCACGACTCAAAACCGGGGTCCAGCACGATTAACTCGTAGGAGATGGAGTCTTCTAGTAGGGGCGCCCCACCATTGGGTTCGATGGCTACCACGCCCTTGGGCCCTGAGCAGGCCGCCATAGCTGCCATCAAGACCAGCATATAAAGTAGAGGTTCCCTTTTTATTGGTTTCATATTGAATCTATTACACTACGGTTTGTCAGTCATGTAAAATAACAGCATACCCCCATCCATGATCTCCTCGTAGGTGATGTACATCTTGTCGTGTAACTGGCCGTTCAGCTCGATTCTCTCCACGTGTAGGTTCGTCTCAGAAAGGTTTTTCGCCTCCATCGTGAACTGCTTCCCGTTGCCCACGTCGATGGTCACCTTGGGCACCTGAGGGGCACCAAGCACCATCTCGCCCCCCACGGGGTTGACCGGGTAGAATCCCATGGCCGAGAAGAGGTACCATGCCGACATCTGACCACAGTCATCATTACCAATCAGCCCGTCGGGCTTGTTTTGGTAGAAATCGGTGCAGATGCGACGTACCAGTCGTTGCGTCTCTTCTGGTCGATCCAGGTAATTGTAGAGGTAGGCTACGTGATGGCTTGGCTCGTTGCCATGGGCGTATTGCCCGATTAAACCGGTCACGTCGGCAAGCTTCCCCGGTGTTTCACTGGTGGTGTTGAAGAGGTAATCGAGTACTTTACCCGCCTCCTCCTTGCCACCCATCTGCTCCACGAGGCCAGGGATATCGTGCATCACGTGCCAGGTGTACTGCAAGGCATTCCCTTCCGTGTAGTGCCCCCCGATCTGGGAGTCGGCGTGCGCCAGCTCGTACGGGTTAAAAGGCGTGAGCCACTCGCCTTTCGAGTCCTTGGGTCGCATGGAGCGTGTCTCCGGGTCGAACAGGTTCTTGTAGAAGCCAGCCCGTTTCATGAAGAACGCGTGGTCCTCGGTTTTGCCCAGCTTTTCTGCCATCAGTGCGGTAGCGTAATCATCGAACCCGCATTCTAACGTACGCGATACCGACTCTACTTTGATGAGGTCGTAAGGGTAATATCCGTAGTGGTCGTAGATATCCCAGTTCGACTTGTAGTGTTTGCTTTCTGTGATGGTGCGTTTGATCGCGTCGTATGCCTGCTCCACGTCAAACCCCTCAAACCCTTTCAGGTAAGCGTCCACGATCATGGGGATGGAGTGGTTCCCGATCATGGTGAAGGTCTCTTGCCCCATCAACGCCCAGATGGGGAGGTGCCCCTGCTGTTCGCTGAAGTCGACCATCGAGTTGATCAGGTCAGAAACGATCTCTGGACTTAGGATGGTGTACATCGGGAACGCAGCACGAAAGGTGTCCCATTGCGAAAGGGTGGAGTAGTACTTGCCCGTTGACGAGCGGGCAACTTCGCGGCTGGGGCCCACGTAGCGGCCGTCCACGTCGGCGATATTGTTGGGCTGGATGTAAAGGTGGTATAGAGAGGTGTAGAAATTGCTTTTCTGGTCGTCCGTACCTTCAACCGTTACCCGGGAGAGGCAGCGGTTCCACGCGTTTTTCGCTTCGGCGTACACCGCTTCGAAATCCCACCCGGGCACCTCCGCCGCAAGGTTGCCTTTTGCCCCCTCGATACTTGTGGTGGACATGGCGACCTTTACCTGCAGGGTTTCATCGCCTTGCATATCGAACGTGAGGATGTAGCGCGGTGCCTTCTCGCGTGGATCTCGCTGATCGAGTTTCTCCGAAGAGAGGATGGGTTTATCGAACTCGATCACGAAGTAATAAGTGCGCTTCACCCACTCGGTGCGTTGGGTATACCCCGTGATTACCCGGTCGCTCTCGAAATGCACCTCGTTATCGAGTACGTGTGTGTAGAGCCTCTGATCCTGCCAAACCAGGCCGCTCTGAAAGTCGGCCAGCACGTTGGATGCTTCACTGTCTGCATCCGCGAAAGTGTAGCGGTGGAAGGCCACGTGAGGAGAGGTGGTGATCTCCACGGCCACGTTGTTGTCGGTGAGTTGCACGGCGTAGTAGCCGGGGGAAGCTTTCTCGGTCGACTTGTCGAACGCGCTGCTCAAGTCGTCCCTAACTATCCCCGAGAAGGGTTGTATGAGCAGGTCACCCAGGTCAACGCACCCTGTGCCGTTGAGTCGGTTTTGTGAGAAGCCGTTGATTCGCTCGTCATCATAAAAGTAACCTGAGCAGTACTCCCATGAGAAATTGCCAGTCTCGGGTCCTGGTTGCATCATTCCCAGCGGGTAGGTAGCCCCCGGGAAGGTATGGCCAGTGAAAGCGGTACCAATGAACGGGTTCACGTATTTCGTGAAATCGGGCTTTCCCGCGTCCTGCTTGGTACAGGCCGTGAAGGAGAGAGCAAAAATGGCTAGTAACGCCAAGGCCCTCGAAAATGGAGTCACGGTTGTTCGTTGTGTTGTTACACTTTCTCGCATGATGTTATTGTTGTTATTAAGCTTTTTCGTGCTTGTTAAATTGGTTACGAAATTCTCATTAATCATCCCGTTTCGCGCGCTTGGTCTCCCAGATAAAATAGGCGATGAGCGCGGTGAAAGCGATGAGCGCGGTGATTTGGGCACCTGTACCGCTGGGATCGCTCCACACGTTAAGGTTGAGCGCATTCGCGTTATCGGTCGTAAAGATGATAAGTGCTCCCAGCACCCCGAAGAGGGCTGCACCAGCGATGAACCCAGACGAGATCAGGATAGCCCGTTGATGCCTCGCATTGGCCAGCTTTTTGTCTTTACCGGGTTTGGACTTATTGATCCAGTGATTGAGTAGTCCACCTACGATAAGGGGGGTGTTGAGTTGTATGGGGATAAACATACCGAGCGCGAACGCCAGGGGTGAGATGCCCAGCCAGTTGATAAGGATAGCCAGGACCGCACCAATACTGAGCAGCATCCAGCTGACGCCTTCACCAGACATAAGGGGTTCGATGATGGCTGCCATCGCGTTGGCTTGAGGGGCAACCATGGGATCTGGATGCTCGGGCGTGGCAACGAAGCCATATGCCTCGTTGAGGATAAAGATGACTGCCCCCACGGTAGCCGCCGAGACCAGCGTTCCCAGGAACTTATACGACTGCTGTGTGGCAGGGGTGCTCCCTATCCAGTACCCGATCTTAAGGTCGGTGATGAAACCGCCGGCCATCGACAGGGCAGTACAGACGATCCCCCCGATGATCAGGCCGCTCACCATTCCCTGCCAGCCATCGAGACCCACGGCGACGAGGACCACGGAAGATAGGATCAGGGTCATGAGCGTCATGCCCGAGACGGGGTTGGAACCCACGATGGCGATCGCGTTGGCCGCCACGGTGGTGAAGAGGAAAGAGATCACGGTGATGGTAATCAGGGCTACGATGGCTTGCAGGAGCGTGATCTTCACACCGATGATCAGGAAGATGAAGATGGCGATTAACGTAAGGAACAGGAACAGCGTAACGAATGACATCTTCAGGTCACGGTCGGTTCTTTTGATCGCCGTCTGATCACTCCCACCGCCCTTTTTGCCAACGGCTAACTTAAAGGCACTTCCGATAACGCCGGACGACTTGATGATACCAATGATCCCCGCCATAGCGATGGCACCGATACCGATGGGGCGAACGTACTCGGCAAAGATCGCCTCAGCCGACATGGCAGCAAACGGGTTGACCCCACCGGATGCGGCCGCCAACGCGCCAATCTCGTTAACCAGCGGGATAAAAACCAGCCACGAGAGGAGTGAGCCGACGGTGATGATCACGGCGAAACGCAACCCAACGAGGTAGCCGAAGCTGAAGATGAGCGCGCTCACGTTGAACTTGAACACCATCTTAAACTTTTCGGCAAGGGTGGCACCAAAAGGTATGACGCGGGTAGTGATCACCTCACTCCACAAGCGGAAGGAGGAGAAACAGAAGTCGAATAACCCGCCAATGAGCCCGCTCGTGATGAGCAGTTTCGCCTTGTTCCCCCCTTTCTCTCCGGTCATCAATATCTCGGTGGTGGCAGTGGCTTCGGGGAAGGGGAGTTTCCCGTGCATGTCCTTCACGAAGTACTTGCGGAAAGGAATCAGGAAGAGGATACCCAAGCAACCGCCAAGCAGTGATGAGAAGAAGATTTGCCAGAAGTTAATCTGTATCTCCGGGTATTTGGCCTGTAGGATGTAGAGCCCGGGGATGGTGAAGACAGCTCCGGCGACGATGACGCCCGATGAGGCCCCAATGGACTGGATGATCACGTTTTGACCCAACGCGTTTTTCTTGCGAAAGGCGGCTGATGCCCCTACCGCGATGATGGAGATGGGGATGGCCGCCTCGAAGACCTGACCGATTTTCAGGCCCGAGTAGGCTGCCGCGGCAGAGAAGATGACGGCCATGAGCAACCCCATGCCAATCGCCCAGGGGGTGGCTTCAGCTACCGGCCGGTCGGCTGGCAACACCGGTTTGTACTCTTCCCCGGGTTGTAATTCACGGTACGCGTTTTTTGGTAACTCCGTGATTTTCTTTTCGTTCGATTCCATTTTTTGTATGTTGTTAAATGTGTTCATATGGGTTTCATGCGCCACCCTCCATCCAAGGTGCCGATACGGTTGACCGGCACTCGTGTCACAAATTTTCGCCGAAAATACAAAAAATAGGGGAAAGAGTACGCCTATTTTCGTAACTTTGTGGTAAAAACAGAATAATCGTATGAAACGACTCTTTTTTATTATTCCGTTGATGGTGGGACTGGGAACGGCCGCGGCACAGCAGTACACCTTGGATGACTTGATTAGCGGCAGGTTTAACCCTCGTGGGATAAGCGAGATGGTCTCATCCGCCGATGGGCAGCATTACTATCAAACTGACCCGCGGAGGACGGCGGTTATTAAGTACGCCTACGCTACCGGTGAGGTGGTGGATACCCTGTTAAACCTGGCTACTGCCCGGGGGGCTCAATTTAACACGTTCGAGGGGTTCCTGGTGAGTGCTGATGAGAACCGGGTACTGCTCTACCGCGATAGGGAACAGCTCTATCGACGTTCGTTTCGTGCGGACTATTTTTATTACGACGTGAGGCGCAACCTGGTAAGGAGGCTGAGTGATCAGCCCGGTAAGCAGATGATTCCTACCTTTTCGCCTGACGGGAAGATGGTGGCGTACGTGATTGATAACGATATCTGGCTCACCAAGTTCGACTTTGATACCGAGAGCCGGGTGACAACAGACGGTGAGGTGGGTAAGGTGATGAACGGGGTTACCGATTGGGTGTACGAGGAGGAGTTCGGGGTGACCCGCTTGATGGAGTTTTCGCCCGATAACCAGTTACTGGCGTTCGTGCGCACCGATGAGTCGGCAGTGAAGGAGTTTTCGTTCCAAACGTTCCATCAGCAACTATATCCCGATTACTACCGGTTCAAATACCCAAAGGCGGGTGAGACCAACTCCGCGGTCGAATGCCGGGTGTTCGATGTTTCGGCAAGAACTACACGAACACTGAACGTGCCGTTGGACGGCGATGGCTACATCCCCCGGATCAAGTTTACATCCAACCCAGATGAGTTGGCAGTGATGACGTTGAATCGCGATCAGAACCGTTTCGAGATGTACTTTGTGAATCCCCGCTCTACGGTTGCCAAGTTGGTGTTGCGGGAGGAGAGCGATCACTATATCGACTCAGAATGGTTGAAGTCGATTCACTTTACAAAGGACCGATTTACCTACGTGTCGGAGCGGGATGGCTACAGCCATATCTACCTGTATGGCCTGTCGGGTACTATACAACGGCAGTTGACCAGCGGGGATTATGACGTGACCTCTCTCTTGGCAGTGGATGAGCAGCGGGCGTTCGTTTACTACCAAGCTGCCGCTGAATCGCCCTTGCGGCGCGAGTTGTATCGAGTACATATGGATAAAGGGGTTCCTGAGAAACTGTCGAGTCAACCTGGCTACAACAGTGCCTCGTTCGCGGAGCAGGGGAAGTATTACGTGAACCACTGGTCGGATGCCAATACCCCCCCGGTAATTACCCTGCACGACGGCAACGGCAAGCAGTTGCGGACGCTGGAGGATAACCAGTTCCTTAAGGATCAGGTGGCTTCGGCTGGTTTCCCCGCTATGGAGTATATTACCGTGCCAGCGGCGGATGGGCTGACTTCGTTAAATGGCTGGCTGTTGAAGCCCCATGATTTTAACCCGGGACGGAAGTACCCGGTTGTCCTTATCCAGTATAGTGGCCCTAACTCACAACAGGTACTGGATAGGTATGGCAGGGATTGGTACTACGCCTTGCTTAACGAGGGAGTCGTGGTGGCATGCGTGGATGGCAGGGGTACGGGAGCGAGGGGGGCCGAGTTTCGCCACTGCACCTACCGCCAGTTAGGTATCATCGAGTCGGATGATCAGATTGCCGCTGCACACTACCTGGCCTCGTTGCCCTATATCGATGAGAAGGCCATAGGTATCTGGGGTTGGAGCTACGGTGGCTATAACGTGTTGATGAGCATGAGCCGCGGTAACGGGATCTTTAGCGCTGGGGTGGCTATCGCACCGGTCACCAGTTGGCGTTTTTACGATACCATCTACACGGAACGATTTATGCGTACACCGCAGCAGAACGCGTCGGGTTACACGAACGGGTCACCCATTACGTTCGCTAATCAGCTGCAGGGCAGCCTGTTGTTGATCCACGGGACGGCAGACGACAACGTGCACGTGCAGAACTCCATCGAGTATAGTCGTGCACTGATTGAAGCGAATAAGCATTTTGACCAGTTTTTCTTCCCCGATAAAGATCACTTTATAACTGGGGGGAACACCCGCAAGTACCTTTATGAAAAGGTAATTGGCTACTTTAAGCAGAACCTGTAATCTTCCCGGTAAAATCACACCATATAATATTTTTTTGTAGCGGCCGCACGATATGGCGGCCGCTGCTTGTATCCTTTACCCGTGGTTAAACAAAAAAAAGGGATTTGTTGTTATTATGTGAAGGCGTATATAATAAGGTGACTCCATGTTAGAGATGACAACCCAACAAAAGATAATGATGAACCCGGCATTGGGGGTGATGCCGTTGTTCGTCTTCTCAATTCTATTCCTGCTGGTAGACACCCGTGTCGCGGTATCCGTCGCGCTGCTTCTCTCTATCCCACCCCTGTTCGTGGTGAAGCGGCCGATTCGCCTGATGTTCGACATCTCCCTGGTTACCTTCGTGGTTGCCCTGCCGCTTTCGTTTACCCTTTTTACCTCGCTACCATTGTTGAACCGTTTCGTTATCGTGGAGGTCATATTCGTCCTGTTGCTCGTCGTCGCCCGCTTATCGAGGGGGAGGGCTATAGTTCGTGTAGCGCGACTTCGTGATTTAACGCTGAAAAATGGCTTGAAAGGGGCGTTCCGGGTAGCTTTTATCACCCGCTACGGTTTATTGTTACATTTGCTTTTGCTGTTTGCCCTCTTCCTGTTTAATGCTGAAGGATCACTGCTCTCTTATACCGTTTTCGTGGTAATCGCTTGTCAGGTTGTCTTGCTGTTGGTTATCCTCCTTGAAACCACCCGCTTGCATATCCTGGGTAAAAAGTTGTACCGTGAAGAGTGGCTGCCTGTGGTGACCGAGAAAGGAAACGTAACCGGGCGAGTAGCCAAGTCGATCACGAGGGAGATGAAAAACTGGTTCATGCACCCCGTGGTGCGGGTGGTGCTGTTGCACGATGGGAAGATTTACCTTAAAGAGCGCGATCCATCGTGCTTGCTGAATCCGGGTAAGTTGGATTATCCGTTTGAAAAATACCTGCAATTTAATCACGCTATTGATGAGGCGGCACGTAACAGCTTGGCAAAGGAGTGTGGCAAGAGAGATTTGCCGCTCCGCTTTCTCCTTAAATACACCTACGAAAACGAGGCGACCAAGCGGCTTATTTTCCTGTACGCCGCACACGTGGTTGAGGAGGAGACGTTCAATAGCTTGCAGCTAAACGGGGGTAAGCTCTGGACCCTTGCCCAAATTGAAGATAACATGCAGAGCGGCCTCTTTTCGGAATGTTTTGAACAGGAGTTCGAGTACCTTAAAAACACCCTCTTCTTGGCCCTTCATTTTAAGCAGTGCGCCAGCAATCGGTTAGGCAACCGAACTGGCGGTCGAATCAACAGCCGCTCAGGCAAGCAGACCATCAAACCTGTCACCGCCAGGTAGCCCGGTTTAATTGTTTTATTGTAATTACTTGCTTTCAACGTGGAGATTTTGGTATCGGGGGGCACATTTTTTTCAAAAATATGCCAAAATACTTGCATATCCTATTGATTATTTGTAATTTTGTGCCGTTTTTCACTCGTAATAATTGGTTATGTCGTGATAATCAGCGTATTATAATTGTCGTATTCCAATTGTACTGTTACTAACAAACAAATAGGTAAAGGGTGTCTCGGGTGAAGAGTGGATGTTTAAAGAAAACGGATAGTATAATACAGTAATAACAGGTAAAAGAAAGCTGACAATGCCTACAATTCAACAATTAGTAAGAAAGGGACGCTGCACGCAAAAGGAGAAAAGCAAATCGCCCGCGTTGGACTCTTGTCCGCAGCGCCGCGGTGTTTGCGTGAGGGTCTATACCACGACCCCGAAAAAGCCTAACTCGGCCATGAGGAAGGTGGCTCGCGTGCGCCTGACCAACTCGAAAGAGGTGAACGCTTACATCCCGGGAGAAGGGCACAACCTGCAAGAGCACTCGATCGTGCTGGTGCGCGGGGGGCGTGTTAAAGACTTGCCCGGTGTGCGCTACCACGTGGTACGTGGCGCTTTGGACACCGCGGGTGTAAGTGGCCGCACGCAGAGACGTTCGAAATATGGAGCGAAACGTCCAAAAGCTCCCGCTAAGAAGTAACATGCATGGTATACGATACGTTATTGTAATGATGAAGGGTTGAGTAAATGAGCTCAGTGGAGTTTCGTTGAAGACATGCAAACGGCAACCAAACAATATAAATTTTTATTTCAATGAGAAAAACAAAACCTAAAAAAAGGCAGGTTCTTCCAGATCCTGTATACGGTGATGTGAGGGTAACAAAGTTTGTTAACCACCTCATGTACGACGGTAAGAAGAGTCTCTCATACAACATCTTCTACACCGCGTTAGATAAAGTAAAGGCTAAATTGCCGAACGACGAGAAGTCGGCGCTCGAAATATGGAAAGCGGCCCTGGACAACATCACCCCTCAAGTGGAAGTGAAGTCTCGCCGCGTGGGTGGGGCTACCTTCCAGGTTCCAACCGAAATAAGACCCGAAAGAAAAGAATCCGTTTCAATGAAAAACCTTATCCTCTACGCGCGTAGAAGAGGAGGTAAAACGATGGCTGACAAGTTGGCCGCTGAGATAGTGGACGCTTACAATAGCCAGGGAGGCGCATTCAAACGCAAAGAGGATATGCATAGAATGGCAGAAGCAAACCGCGCCTTCGCCCACTTCAGGTTTTAACCAGGTATAGCAAGAAGGTAAGTAAAGATGACCAAGGGTTTACAAGAGGCATTGCAATTCACTCGTAACATCGGTATCATGGCGCATATCGATGCCGGTAAGACGACCACATCCGAGCGTATCCTGTACTACACGGGACTGACGCACAAGATGGGGGAGGTACATGACGGTGCGGCGACCATGGACTGGATGGCGCAGGAGCAGGAGCGAGGGATAACCATCACCTCCGCGGCTACCACCACGAGTTGGAAGTATAATGGTGATGCCTATAAGATAAACTTAATCGACACCCCGGGGCACGTTGACTTCACCGTGGAGGTGGAGCGTTCGCTACGGGTCCTGGATGGGGCCGTGGCCGCGTTTTGTGCCGTGGGAGGCGTGGAGCCGCAATCGGAAACGGTGTGGCGCCAAGCCGATAAATATAACGTGCCGAGGATAGCGTACGTGAACAAGATGGACCGTTCGGGTGCTAACTACTTCGATGCTGTCCGACAGATGAGGGAGATGTTGGGTGCCAACGCGTGCCCCATCCAGATTCCCATTGGTGCCGAAGAGGAGTTCAAGGGGGTGGTCGACCTCGTGAAGATGAAAGCCTACTTCTGGCACGACGAGACATTGGGGGCTGACTACGACGAGGCGGAGGTGCCGTCTGAACTGTTGGCGGAAGCCCAGGAGTGGCGCGAGAAGATGCTTGAGGCAGTCGCCGAGTTCGACGACACGTTAATGGAGAAGTTCTTCGATGCCCCCTCTTCAATCACCGAGGAGGAGATCAATAGGGCTATACGGAAAGGGACGTTGGCGATGAGGCTTAATCCCGTCATCTGTGGTTCTTCGTTCAAGAACAAGGGGGTGCAGACGCTGCTCGACGCGGTATGCGCTTACCTGCCCAGTCCAGCCGACACGGAGTCGATCACGGGTACCGACCCGAGGGATTCCTCTAAGGAGTTGACGCGGCGTCCCGATCCATCGGAGCCGATGTGTGCGCTGGCGTTTAAGATCGCGACCGATCCTTACGTGGGTCGTCTCTGTTTTTTCCGGGTTTATTCCGGCGAGTTAAAAGCCGGTTCCTATATATACAACGCCCGTTCGGGCAAGAAAGAGCGTATCTCTCGTCTCTTCCAGATGCACTCCAATAAGCAGAACCCCAAGGAGTCTATCGGGACGGGAGATATTGGTGCAGGGGTAGGGTTTAGGGATATACGTACGGGTGATACGCTGTGCGACGAGAACCATCCCATCCTCTTGGAAGCGATTGATTTCCCCGATCCGGTAATCGGGATCGCGGTGGAACCAAAGACCCAGAAAGACCTGGATAGGCTTTCCACGGGATTGGCTAAATTGGCGGAAGAGGATCCCACCTTTACTGTGAGGAGTGACGAGGATACGGGTCAGACCGTAATTTCCGGGATGGGCGAACTGCACCTGGAGATCATCATTGACCGCTTGAAGCGGGAGTTCAAGGTGGAGTCGAATCAGGGACGACCGCAAGTGTCTTACAAAGAGGCTATTACCAAGCCTGTTGAGTTGCGTGAGACCTATAAGAAGCAGACCGGTGGTCGCGGTAAGTATGCCGATATGATCGTGCGTGTAGAGCCGGCTGATAGGGATTTTGAAGGTACGTTGCAATTCGTGGATGAAGTGAAGGGGGGCAACATCCCCAAGGAGTATATCCCCTCTATCCAAAAGGGCTTTGAACGCGCTATGAAGAGTGGTGTGTTAGCCGGTTACCCATTGGATAAACTGAAAGTGACCGTGATCGATGGCTCTTATCACCCGGTGGATTCCGATCAGTTGTCGTTCGAGATATGCGCCATGCAGGCGTTTAGAAATGCTGCCGAGAAGGCCGACCCTGTTTTGTTGGAGCCCATTATGAAGGTAGAGGTGGTAACGCCGGAGGAGAACATGGGTGACGTGATCTCCGACCTCAACAAGCGTCGCGGACAGGTAGAGGGCATGGAGTCGAACCGCTCCGGTGCCCGGGTGGTGAAAGCCAGAACGCCGTTAGCAGAGATGTTCGGGTATGTCACCGCGTTGCGAACCATTACCTCGGGACGTGCCACGTCGACCATGGTGTTTTCCCATTTCGAGGAGGTCTCTTCATCCATCGCCAGGGAGGTGTTGGAAGAGGTGGGTGGTCGTGTGGAATTGATAAAGTAACAAATTTTACGTGAGATAGTTATGAGCCAAAAAATCAGAATCAAACTGAAATCGTACGATTATAGCTTGGTTGATAAATCAGCCGAGAAAATCGTGAAAACCGTAAAAGCTACGGGTGCGGTGGTCAGCGGGCCAATTCCCCTGCCCACGCATAAGCGTATTTTTACCGTGAACCGCTCGACTTTCGTGAACAAGAAGTCACGCGAGCAGTTCGAACTGGCCTCTTTCAAGCGCCTCATCGACATTTATAGCTCCACCGCGAAGACCGTGGACGCGTTGATGAAGCTCGAGTTGCCCAGTGGGGTAGAAGTAGAGATTAAGGTGTAATTAATTAAACAACAGAGAAATGCCAGGATTATTGGGGAAAAAAATCGGAATGACATCCGTTTTCAGTGCCGAGGGAAAAAATATTCCATGCACTGTCATCGAAGCTGGTCCTTGCGTGGTTACTCAGGTCAAAACCATCGAGAAAGATGGTTACGAAGCTATTCAGCTTGGGTTTATCGATAAGAAAGATAAGCATACCACCAACGCTGAAAAAGGGCACTTTAAGAAAGCCGGGGTAACGCCAAAGAGACACTTGGCCGAGTTCAAAGGATTCACGGAAGAGTACGAGGCTGGGGCTGAGATCGGCGTCGACATTTTCAGCGATACGGTGTACGTTGACGTGGTGGGTACCTCGAAAGGGAAGGGATTCCAAGGGGTGGTCAAGCGCCACGGCTATTCGGGAGCAGCCGAGACATCGCACGGGCAGGGTGGGGTCACTCGTTCGCCCGGGTCCATTGGTATGTCGTCTACACCCGCTAGGGTTTTCAAGGGTAAGAAGATGGCTGGACAGATGGGGAATGAACGGGTAACCGTTCAGAACCTACAGGTAATGAAGGTGATCCCGGAACACAACCTACTCCTTTTGAAAGGGTCGGTTCCCGGGGCCAATGGTTCAATCGTATTAATCAAGAAATGAAATGGAATTAACTATTTACAATATCAACGGTGAGGCAACGGGTAAAAAGGTGACGCTCGATGATTCCATTTTCGGGATTGAACCTAACGAGCACGTCATCTGGTTAGACGTGAAGCAGTATCTCGCCAATCAGCGTCAAGGTACGCACAAGACCAAAGAAAGAAGCGAAGTCGCGGGTAGTTCTCGCAAGATCATTCGCCAGAAAGGGAGCGGGGGTGCCCGCCGCGGTAATATCAAGTCGCCTTTGCTGGTGGGGGGGGGCCGTGCGTTTGGTCCCAGGCCCAGGGATTACGGCTTCAAGGTGAACAAGAAGACCAAGGTGCTGGCACGCAAGTCAGCCCTATCCCTTAAGGCCAAGAACAACGCGATCGTTGTGGTCGAGGATTTCGAGTTCGACGTACCCAGCACGAAGAGCATGGTGAAGCTAACGGAGAATTTGCAACTGGCTGATAAAAAGCTACTTTTCGTTTTGCCAAGTCAAAATAAAAACGTATATTTGTCGGCCCGAAATTTAAGGGGAGTGAATATTATAACGGCCTCAGACATAAATACTTACAAGATCATGGATTGTAACAATCTGGTGATTACCGAGTCGTCCATGACCGTCATCGACAACTTATTTAACGCGCAAGGAGGTACAAAATGAGTGTAATCGTTAAACCCATCATCACCGAAAAGCAGACCGATATATCGGAGAAGTATGAGAACCGGTATGGTTTCATCGTGGCTCCTTCCGCGAACAAGGTACAGATCAAGGAGGCTGTGGAGGCCTTATACAACGTGCACGTCGAGAGCGTGAACACGATGCGGTATAACGGAAAGAAACGCCGCCGCTACACCAAATCGGGTGTGGTGGAAGGCCGCACGCCCTCGTTCAAGAAAGCGATCGTGACCTTGCGGAAAGGGGAGACAATCGACTTATTTAGCAACATCTAAAGTAAAATAATGGCAATACGTAAATTAAAGCCCACTACGCCGGGGCAAAGACACAAGATTATCGGTACGTTTGATAACATCACCGCAACCGTACCGGAGAAATCTCTCGTGGTCGGTAAGTCAGCGAGGGGTGGCCGCAACAACCAGGGGCGGATGACCGTCCCGAACGTTGGAGGCGGACACAAGAGACGCTACCGTTTCATCGACTTCAAGAGAACGAAAGACGGAATTCCCGCCGTTGTAAAGAGCATCGAGTACGATCCCAATCGTTCGGCGCGCATCGCGCTGCTCTATTACGCTGACGGTGCCAAGGCTTATATCTTGGCCCCGAACGGGTTAAAGGTGGGAGACACGGTGATGTCGGGTGCTCAAGCAGCCCCCGAGATTGGAAATGCCCTGCCATTGGCGGTAATTCCTATCGGGACAGTGATTCATAACATCGAGTTACGCCCCGGTCAAGGCGCCAAGATGGCACGTTCTGCAGGAACGTTCGCTCAGCTGGTATCGCGCGAGGAGAAGTACGCGATCATCAAGATGCCCTCTGGTGAAGTCCGCAAGATACTCTCCGCGTGTAAGGCTACCATTGGTAGTGTTGGTAATTCGGACCATGCTCTGGAACAATCAGGTAAAGCAGGTCGTTCTCGTTGGCTCGGACGTCGTCCTCGCACCCGTGGTGTTTCTAAAAACCCGGTGGATCACCCGATGGGTGGTGGTGAAGGCAAGGCGTCGGGAGGTCACCCCAGGTCAGCCAAAGGCCTTTATTCTAAGGGGATGAAGACAAGAGCGCCCAAGAAGCACTCTTCTAAGTACATCGTGGAAAAGAGGAAGAAGAAGTAACCCGATTAATTAAGTAACGACTATGAGCAGATCATTAAAGAAAGGTCCGTATATCAACCTGAAGTTAGAGAAAAAGATACTCGCCATGAACGAGAGCGGCAAGAAGTCCGTGATCAAGACGTGGGCGCGCGGCTCGATGATATCGCCCGATTTCGTGGGGCATACCATAGCCGTTCATAATGGCAACAAGTTCATCCCGGTTTACATCACCGAGAACATGGTGGGGCACAAGTTGGGCGAATTTGCCGTTACCCGTACATTCCGCGGGCACGCTGGCAGCCGTAAGAGATAAATAAAAATAGGGAAAAGATATGAGTGCTAGAAAAAGAATAGCAGCAGAGAGAAGAAAGGCAGAGCGCAAGGAGATCGCTTTCGCCGTGCTGAGGAACGTACCCACCTCCCCCAGGAAGATGCGTTACGTGGCCGATATGGTTCGCGGTATGGAGGTGTTTAAGGCATTGGGTGTTTTGAAGTTTTCCAATAAGGAGGCCGCGACGAGGGTAGAGAAGTTGTTGCTTTCAGCCATCTCGAACTGGGAACAGAAGAACGAACGCAAAGCCGAGGCTGGCGAGTTGTTCATCAAGACGATTACCGTTGACGAGGGAAGTATGCTGAAGAGGCTTCGTCCGGCCCCACAAGGCCGTGGACACCGTATTCGCAAGCGTTCCAATCACGTGACCATCGTGCTGGACAGATTAACTAACGAAGAACAAGAACAAAATTAAATAAGATGGGACAAAAAGTAAATCCGATAGCCAATCGTTTGGGGATCGTCAGGGGATGGGATTCTAACTGGTATGGCGGGGGTGATTACGGCGACACGCTGCTGGAAGATAGCAAGATCCGCAAGTACCTCAACGCCCGTCTTTCCAAGGCAAGCGTCTCCCGCATCATCATCGAAAGGACGTTGAAGCTGGTGACGATCACTATCTGTACGGCCCGCCCGGGAATCATCATCGGTAAGGGTGGTCAAGAGGTAGATAAGCTGAAGGAGGAGTTGACGAAGCTCACCGATAAAGATATACAGATCAACATTTTTGAAATAAAGAAGCCCGAGCTTGAGGCGGTGATCGTGGCCAACAACGTGGCACGGCAGATTGAAGGCAAAATCGCCTACCGCCGGGCGGTGAAGATGGCCATCGCTTCCACTATGAGAATGGGAGCAGAGGGAATCAAGATCCAGGTTTCGGGTCGTCTTGGTGGTGCCGAGATGGCACGCTCCGAGATGTATAAAGAGGGGAGGACCCCCTTGCACACGTTCCGGGCCGACATTGACTACGCCCACGCTGAAGCGCTCACCAAGGTGGGGCTGATTGGGGTGAAGGTGTGGATTTGCCGCGGTGAGGTTTACGGGAAGGTAGACCTGGCACCCTCGTTCGCTTCGGCCAAGGACAGCCGTCCACACGGCGGTGGCCGCGGTGGCCGCGGTGGTCGTCCGGAAGGCGGAAGGGGTGGCCGGCGCAGAAGGAGTAAAAACGCTTAATCGATAAGAGAATATGTTACAGCCAAAGAAAACAAAGTTTAGAAGACAGCAGAAAGGCCGGATGAAAGGTATAGCTGGTCGCGGCAACGAGCTGGCGTTCGGTTCGTTCGGTATCAAGTCATTGCAATCCAAATGGATTACCGGCAACCAGATCGAGGCAGCACGTGTGGCAGTTACCCGCTACATGCAGCGTCAAGGACAGGTTTGGGTACGTATTTTCCCGGATAAGCCAATCACCAAGAAGCCCGCGGAAGTACGTATGGGTAAAGGGAAGGGGAACCCCGAAGGGTTCGTTGCACCCGTTACTCCCGGGCGCGTTCTATTTGAAATTGAGGGGGTCTCGTACGATGTGGCCAAGGAGGCGTTGCGCCTGGCAGCACAAAAGCTGCCCGTGACCACCAAGTTCGTCGTGAGAAGGGATTACGATTTCAAGAAAAATTCGTGACCCGCATGCCCCAACGAGTAATAAACTATTAGCGAACGAATCGTGATGAATAAGAAGCAAGAAGAGTTAAGAGAGCTTACCGATAGAGACCTGCAAGAGAGATTGGAAGCCGAAGTGATGGAATTGAACCAGTTGCGTATCAACCATGCCATCACGCCCCTCGATAATTCGAGTTCGATCAAAGAGAAGCGGAAGCACATCGCTCGCATTCGCACCGAAATAAGGGCGAGGGAGTTGAATATTGCACAACAACGTTAGATATGGAAACGAGAAATTTAAGGAAAGAAAGAATCGGGGTCGTTTTCAGCAACAAAATGGACAAAACCGTCACTGTTGCTGTAAAATGGAAAGAGAAACACCCTATTTATGGGAAGTTCGTTAACAAAACGAGGAAATTTCACGCCCATGATGAGAAGAACGACTGTAACATAGGCGATACAGTGCGTATAATGGAGACCCGTCCTTTGAGCAAGACGAAGAGATGGAGGGTGGTTGAAATAATGGAAAGGGCCAAGTAAGATGATACAGCAAGAATCAAGGTTAAAAGTAACGGACAACAGCGGTGCCAGAGAGGTTCTTTGCATTCGCGTGTTGGGGGGAACCAGGAGACGTTACGCGTCGGTAGGTGATATCATCGTGGTATCCGTGAAGAGTACTATTCCGGCGAGCGAGATCAAGAAGGGCACCATTACGCGGGCCATCATTGTTCGCACCAAAAAGGAGATACGGCGTGCCGATGGATCATACATACGTTTTGACGATAACGCGTGCGTTTTGCTCAATAACGCCGGCGAATTGAGGGGAAGCCGTATTTTCGGGCCCGTTGCCCGCGAGCTTCGCGCGACGAACATGAAGATTGTATCGTTGGCCCCGGAAGTATTATAATCTATTAAGCAATTACAGGCAATGAGTAAATTACATATAAAGAAAGGCGACACGGTTTACGTTAACTCTGGTGAAGACAAGGGGAAGACCGGCCGCGTGCTTAGGGTACTGGTTAAAGAGAACCGGGCGGTGGTAGAGGGTGTGAACATTGTTTCCAGGCATACCAAGCCCAACGCGCAGTTCCCTAACGGCGGGATCGAGAAGAAGGAGGCACCCATTCACATCTCGAAATTGAACCCGGTGGATCCAAAAACGGGTAAGCCTACCCGCATTGGAAGGAGACTAAATAGTAAAGGAAAATTAGTTCGTTACGCTAAAAAATCTGGGGAGGAGATCGTATGAGTACCACATACCAAGTGAATTTAAAGAAGGAGTATAAAGAGCGTATCGTGCCCGCGTTGATGAAGGAGTTTAACTACACCTCGGTGATGCAGGCCCCCAAGCTCGAGAAGATCGTGATAAACCAGGGTTTGGGAGCAGCCGTGGCCGATAGGAAGATTATCGAAACGGGCATTGAAGAACTCACTGCCATTACCGGGCAGAAGGCGGTTCAAACCATTTCACGAAAGGATATCTCGAACTTTAAGTTGCGTAAGAAGATGCCGGTTGGCGTGCGCGTCACCTTGCGGCACGATAAGATGTACGAGTTCCTGGAGCGATTGATACGTGTAGCGTTGCCCCGTATTCGGGACTTTAGGGGCGTTGGCGCCAAGTTGGATGGCCGCGGGAACTACACGCTGGGGATCGAGGAGCAGATTATTTTCCCCGAGATCAATCTTGATAACGTTAGCCGGATACAGGGGATGAACATCACGTTCGTCACCTCGGCCAAGACCGATGAGGAGGGATACGCTCTTTTGAGGGAATTTGGAATACCGTTTAGGACGAAACAAGAAAACGAATAGAACATGGCAAAAGAATCGATGAAAGCTCGCGAGGTGAAAAGGGCCAAGATGGTTGCCCGTTACGCCGAGAAAAGGGCGAAGTACCTGGCAGAAGGCAACTACGAAGCACTTCAGACCATTCCGAAGAACGCCTCACCGGTGCGCTTGCACAACCGCTGTAAGCTTACCGGGCGACCGAAAGGGTACATGCGTCAATTTGGCGTTTCCCGTATCGTGTTTCGCGAGATGGCCTCAAAAGGGTTAATCCCCGGGGTGAAGAAAGCGAGCTGGTAAGAAAGAAGCAGTTTTAAATATTGTCCCGGGAGTCGGGATCAATTTAACTTTTATAATATGACAGATCCAATAGCAGACTATTTGACGCGTATTCGGAACGCCATCATGGCGAATCACCGCGTGGTGGAGATTCCCGCGTCGAATTTGAAAAAAGACATCACGAAGATTCTTTTTGAGAAGGGCTACATACTTAATTACAAGTTTGTAGACGACGGTCCCCAAGGCACCATCATGATTGCCTTGAAGTATAACCCGGTAACCAAGGTCAACGCGATCAAGAAGTTGCAGCGCGTTTCCACTCCCGGGTTGCGTAAGTACGTGGGGCATAAAGATTTACCTCGCGTTCTCAATGGGTTAGGCATTGCCATACTCTCTACTTCAAGTGGAGTAATGACCGATAAGGAGGCCCGCCAACAAAAAGTGGGCGGTGAAGTATTGTGTTACGTGTATTAATTTGAAGGGAGAAATAGTATGTCAAGAATAGGAAAAGCACCCATCACGGTTCCCGCTGGTGTTACTGTTACCATTGGGGACGACAACCTGGTAACCGTTAAGGGACCCAAAGGCGAACTTCAACAACAGGTTGCTGACGCCATGAAAGTGGAGCTGAAGGACGGTGAATTGACCGTTGAACGGCCCAATGACGAGAAAGAAAACCGTGCGATGCACGGTCTCTACCGATCCCTGTTGAACAACATGGTGGTCGGTGTTACCGAGGGGTTTCGTAAGGAGCTGGAGCTGGTTGGCGTGGGCTACCGCGTTTCCAACAGTGGCCAGGTGTTAGAACTGTCGCTCGGGTTCACACACAACATTCTCTTGGAGTTACCTCCCGAGATCAAGGTGGAGACCAAGATGGAAAGGAACAAGAACCCGCTTATCATGTTGGAGTCGTGTGACAAGCAGCTGTTGGGGCAGGTTTGCGCCAAGATTCGTTCGTTCCGCAAGCCAGAGCCCTACAAAGGGAAAGGGGTTCGCTTCGTGGGTGAACAGGTTCGTCGCAAGTCGGGTAAAACAGCAGGTTAGTAACTTACGTAAACTGATATCGCAATGATAAAGAAAAAAGAAAGAAGACAAAGGATAAAAGCCCGTGTTCGCGGAAAAATTCACGGTACGCCCGACAGGCCCCGCTTGTCCGTGTTCAGGAGCAATAAACAGATATACGCGCAGGTAATCGACGATACGACCGGCACCACCCTGGCTTCGGCCTCCTCACTTAAAATGGAGGAGAAGTTGCCCAAGAAGGCGATGGCCGCAAAGGTGGGCGAGCTGATCGCTCAAAATGCTAAAGAGGCTGGTATAGAGGCGGTTCGATTTGATCGTAACGGTTACCTTTATCACGGGAGAGTGAAAGAATTGGCGGATGCCGCTCGTAAGGGAGGGCTTAAATTTTAACGATCATGGTGAGAAGCAACAAAGTAAAAACGACGAACGACATCGAGTTAAAAGACCGTTTGGTGGCTATTAACCGTACCACGAAAGTCACGAAGGGAGGTCGGACCTTTACCTTCTCGGCGATGGTAGTGGTAGGAAACGAGGACGGTATCGTGGGTTGGGGCTTAGGTAAAGCCGGTGAAGTGACTACAGCCATCGCTAAAGGCGTGGAGGCAGCAAAGAAGAACCTGATCGAGGTGCCCGTTTATAAAGGCACTATACCGCACGAGCAGACTGCTCGTTTTGGGGGTGCCGAGGTGTTCCTCAAGCCGGCCGTAACGGGAACCGGGGTGAAGGCTGGGGGTGCCATGCGCGCCGTGCTGGAGAGCGTGGGCGTGACCGACATCCTGGCCAAGTCCAAGGGATCGTCTAATCCCCATAACCTGGTGAAAGCCACCATCACCGCGCTGAGCGAATTAAGGGACCCCATGATGGTGGCCCGCGCCCGGGGGGTGAGTATGGATAAAGTGTTTAACGGGTAAAAGATGCTGAAATGGCTACGATAAAAATAAAACAGACGAAAAGTAGAATTGGATCACCTAAGGATCAGAAGAGGGCGCTGGATGCTTTGGGGCTTACCAAGATGAACCGCGTGGTTGAACACGAGGACACCCCTTCCATACGAGGCCTTATCCGTAAAGTACATCACTTGGTGACGGTGATCGAGTAATTCATGTAAAACGATAAAATATTACTATAATGACAAGTTTATCGAACTTAAAGCCGGCCAAGGGCTCTACCCACTCCCGCAAGAGAATCGGACGCGGTGAAGGATCGGGTAGGGGAGGAACCTCAACAAGAGGGCACAAAGGACAGAAATCGCGGTCGGGCTACGCAAGAAAAGTCGGGTTCGAAGGAGGGCAGATGCCCCTGCAACGTCGTGTGCCGAAATTTGGTTTCAAGCCGTTGAACCGGATCGAGTATAAAGCGATCAACCTGGATACGCTGCAAGAGCTGGCTACTACGCGAAAAATCGATAAGATTACCCCAGAGGTCTTGTGTGACGCCGGCTTGGTGGCACGCAAGCATCGGGTGAAGATTTTAGGCAGAGGCACGCTAACGGCGAAGTTGAACGTGGAGGCGCACGCTTTTTCGAAATCGGCTGAAGCAGCCATCACCTCCGCGGGTGGAACAACCGTAAAAATCTAGTGTGATGGGATTTGTACAGACAATAAAGAACATTTGGAAGATTGAAGACCTTCGCACGAGGATCCTGACCACGATCGGTTTCGTGGCGATTTATCGCTTCGGATCGTTCGTGGTATTGCCTGGTGTCAACCCGGAGCTCTTGGTGGCCTTGCAGACTAGCGCCAGCACAGGACTGTTAAGTTTGTTGGACATGTTCTCCGGGGGAGCGTTCGCGAACGCTTCCATTTTTGCCCTTGGGATCATGCCCTATATCTCGGCGTCCATCGTGATGCAGCTTTTGGGAATCGCCGTGCCGGCGTTCCAGAAGATGCAGCGTGAGGGCGAAAGCGGCCGCACCAAGATTAACCAGTACACCCGTTACCTCACCGTGGGTATCCTGCTTCTTCAGGGGCCGGCTTACCTCTATGGTGCTGTTGGTAGTGCCATCCCGGGTGGTTTTTGGGATTGGGTTTTGCCTTCCACCATCATTTTAGCGGGTGGTAGCATGTTCGTGTTGTGGCTTGGTGAGCGCATTACCGATAAGGGGATAGGGAACGGGATATCGTTTATCATCCTCATTGGTATTATTGCTCGTTTGCCGCACGCGTTGGTGGCGGAGTGGGATCGGCTGGTAAATGCCCCGGGGGGACTTATCCTCTTGTTGCTCGAGTTGCTCTTCCTGATGCTGGTTATCTCCGGGGCGATCATGCTGGTTCAAGGAGTACGTAAGGTGCCGGTGCAGTACGCGAAACGTGTTGTGGGCAACCGCCAGTACGGGGGTGTACGGCAGTATATTCCGCTGAAGGTGAATGCGGCAAACGTGATGCCCATCATCTTTGCTCAGGCCATCATGTTTATTCCCGTTACCGTTGCACGATTTTCCGTGCAGGAGGGTGGCGGATTTTGGGCCTCGCTCATGGATTTTACCAGCTTCTGGTATAACCTCATCTTCGCTCTGCTTATCATCGCGTTCACCTACTTCTACACGGCGGTAAC
Source organism: Petrimonas sp. (assembly GCA_012839475.1). Taxonomy (GTDB): domain Bacteria; phylum Bacteroidota; class Bacteroidia; order Bacteroidales; family Dysgonomonadaceae; genus Proteiniphilum. The sequence continues at coordinate 112,257 of DUNG01000005.1, forward strand.
GGTGAACCCGGTACAGATGGCGGAGGATTTGAAGCGCAACAACGGTTTTATCCCGGGTGTGAGACCGGGTAAGAGAACGGCTGAGTACATCGACACCATCATGTCGAGGATCACGCTTCCCGGTTCCTTCTTCCTGGCACTGGTGGCTATCATGCCTGCCTTTGCAGGGCTGATGGGCATGAACTCCCAGTTCGCCCAGTTTTTTGGAGGTACCTCGTTGCTCATCCTTGTAGGGGTGGTGCTCGACACGTTGCAACAGATAGAGAGTCACCTGCTCATGCGCCACTACGATGGCTTCCTGAAGTCGGGAGCCAAGATAAAGGGGCGCACGGGTTCCATGGCAGCTTATTAAGGCGTTAATAAGTTGAAGGAGTTAATGAGTTGATGAAACGGAATGTGATCATACTGAAAACCGACGAGGAGATTGAATTCATGCGTATGGCAAACCGCCTGGTGGGTAAAACGCTCGGTGAGCTGTCTCATCACGTGAAGCCGGGTGTTACCACGCTGCAACTGGATAAGATCGCCGAGGAGTTTATCAGGGATCACGGGGCCATCCCCACCTTCTTAGGATACGGTGGTTTTCCCAATTCCATTTGTGCTTCCGTGAACGAGAACGTGGTACACGGCATTCCTAATGACAGGCCACTGCAAAATGGGGACGTGGTATCTATCGATTGTGGCACCAGCCTGCATGGCTTTTGTGGTGACTCGGCTTACACCTTCCAAGTGGGGGAGGTGGATGAAAAGGTGAAGCAACTGCTTCAAACCACCAAGGAGTCGCTTTACAAGGGTATAGAGCAGGCCAAGGAAGGTAACCGGGTGGGAGACATTGGCTTCGCGGTGCAATCTTACTGCGAGTCGAGAGGCTACTCGGTAGTACGCGAACTGGTGGGACACGGCATCGGACGGAATATGCACGAACCCCCTGAAGTGCCCAACTACGGGCGGCGTGGCACGGGTCCCCTGATTCAGAACGGTATGTGCCTCGCCATCGAACCGATGATCAACATGGGGGGCAAAAAGGTGGTTTTCGAGAGCGATGGGTGGACGGTGCGGACGAAAGACCGCAAGCCATCGGCGCACTTTGAGCACACGGTTGCCATCCGTAATGGGAAGGCCGATATTTTATCTACTTTTGAATTTATTCAAGAGATCATTAACTAAAAAAGGAGAGATATATTTATGGCTAAACAACCAGCAATAGAACAAGACGGTACGATTATCGAGGCCCTATCGAATGCGATGTTCCGCGTGGAGCTTGAGAACGGACACGAGATTACCGCCCACATCTCCGGGAAGATGAGGATGCACTACATCCGTATTTTACCGGGTGATAGGGTGAGGGTGGAGATGTCGCCTTATGACCTCACGAAGGGACGCATATCGTTTAGGTACAAGTAATCGGTAAGAGACCGTACATGGATAGAAAATAAAACAGCGGTAACGTGTGCGTGAAACTAGCAGGCTCGGTTAGCCACGTTACTATAAAGACAGATATTGTATGAAAGTTAGAGCATCATTAAAAAAGCGGACGCCCGATTGCAAGATTGTCAGGAGGAAGGGGCGGCTATACGTCATTAACAAGAAAAATCCCAAGTTCAAGCAACGGCAGGGATAGCGTATCGCGCACATTGAAAACAAATAATTAATAGAAATATATGGCTATAAGAATTGTAGGAGTCGACATTCCCCAGAACAAAAGAGGCGAAGTAGCCCTTACCTATATCTACGGTATTGGCCGAAGCTCCGCCAACGCTATCCTGAAGAAGGCGGAAGTTGACCGAGACATTAAAGTGAAAGACTGGACCGATGATCAAGCGGCCCGGATTCGTGAGATTATCTCCACCGAGTACAAGGTAGAGGGAGATCTTCGCACCGAAGTACAGTTGAACATCAAGCGATTGATGGACATTGGTTGTTATCGCGGTATTCGTCACCGTATTGGTTTGCCCGTACGCGGACAAAGCACCAAGAACAACGCCCGTACCCGTAAGGGAAGAAGGAAAACTGTGGCTAACAAGAAGAAAGCATCTAAATAATAGGTAGGTAACATGGCAAAAAGAAAAGTTGCAGCAAAGAAGAAAAACGTGAAGGTGGGTGCCATCGGGCAAGCCCATATCTCTTCGTCGTTTAACAACATCATCGTGTCGTTGACAAACGAGAACGGTGAGGTAATCAGTTGGTCCTCTGCCGGGAAAATGGGCTTTAGAAGCTCCAAGAAAAATACCCCGTACGCCGCGCAAATGGTCGCGCAGGATTGTGCTAAGGTAGCGTACGATATGGGATTGCGTAAAGTGAAGGTGTTCGTGAAAGGACCCGGTAACGGGCGTGAATCGGCTATTCGTACCATCCACGGCGCTGGAATCGAGGTGATGGAGATCGTAGATGTTACCCCGCTGCCGCACAACGGCTGCCGCCCACCTAAAGCAAGGAAAGTATAATCAGTAGAAAATTGTAGAAAATGGCAAGGTATATTGGTCCAAAATCAAAGATCGCTCGTAAGTTCGGGGAGCCTATATTCGGTCCCGACAAAGTGCTCACTAGAAAGAATTACCCGCCAGGGCAACATGGCAATTCACGCCGGAGGAAAACGTCGGAGTACGGTATCCAGTTGCGTGAGAAGCAGCGTGCAAAGTACACCTACGGTGTGCTCGAGAAGCAGTTCCGCCTAACGTTCGAGAGAGCCGAGCGGAGTCGTGGTATCACGGGTGAGGTGCTGTTACAACTGCTCGAATCACGACTAGATAACATTGTTTACCGTTTGGGAATTTCACCTACTCGTGCTGGTGCTCGCCAGCTGGTATCACATCGCCATATCGTGGTGAACGGGAGAGTAGTGAACATACCATCCTTCACGGTGAAGCCCGGAGACGTGGTAGGTGTACGCGAAAAAGCGAAATCGATGGAAGTGATCGTGGACTCCCTCACAGGGTTTAATCATGGCAAGTACCCCTGGTTGGAATGGGATAAAGGCACCATGAGCGGAAAGTATTTGCATGTGCCGGAACGTGCTGACATCCCGGAAAACATTAAAGAACAACTCATCGTAGAATTATATTCCAAATAATAGATTCATGGCAATTTTAGCATTCCAAAAACCCGATAAAGTAATCATGTTGCAGGAGGACGCGTTCCACGGCAAGTTCGAGTTCCGTCCCCTTGAGCCTGGATATGGCATCACGATAGGCAATGCCTTGCGCCGTATCTTGCTCTCTTCACTGGAAGGATTCGCGATTACATCGGTAAAAATAGAGGGTGTGGAGCACGAGTTTGCTTCCATACCGGGTGTTATTGATGATGTAACGGGGATCATTTTGAACCTGAAGAAAGTTCGCTTCAAAAGGATCGTGGAGGAGTTCGAAACAGAAAAGGTGAGCGTCGCTATTTCGGGAACGGAAGTGTTTAAGGCCGGGGATATTGGCAAGTTGCTTACTGGCTTTGAAGTGCTAAATCCTGAACTTGAAATCTGTCGGATGAATAAAAAAGCTGAACTACGTCTTGAGTTGACCATCAATAAGGGACGCGGTTACGTTTCTGCCGATGAGAACAGGGAGGAACTCGCTACGGACGATGTTCAAGTTTTATTCATCGACTCCATATACACTCCAATCCGAAACGTGAAGTACGCCGTTGAAGATTACCGTATCGAGCAAAAAACTGACTACGAAAAACTGGTTATCGAGATATCTACTGATGGTTCCATACAGCCAAAGGAGGCACTTAAGGAGGCCGCGAAAATCTTGATTCAACATTTCGTGTTGTTCTCGGACGACAACAAGATCATGCTGGATACCTCCGATTCTGAAAGCATCGAGGAGTTCGATGAGGAGGTGCTTCACATGCGTCAGCTACTAAAACGCAAGTTGTCTGACCTGAACCTCTCCGTACGCGCGTTGAATTGCCTCAAGGCAGCCGACGTGGAGACGTTGGGTCAACTGGTCGTCTACAACCGGAACGACCTGCTTAAGTTCCGCAACTTTGGCAAGAAGTCACTTGCCGAGCTTGAAGAGTTGCTGGGTGGGCTGAACTTGACGTTTGGCATGGATATAACGAAATACAAATTAGACAAAGAGTAACTACTGCAATGAGACATAAAAGAAAAAACAACCATTTAGGCCGCAAGACCGCGCACCGCAAGGCGATGTTATCCAACATGGCCACTTCGCTGATCATGCACAAGCGCATCTTTACCACGGTTCCTAAAGCAAAGGAACTGAGGAAATTCGTGGAACCCCTTATCACCAAGAGCAAGGAAGATACCACCCATTCAAGGCGCCTTGTTTTTAGAAAGCTCCAGAATAAGCATGCCGTGCAGGAGCTGTTCCTGAACGTTTCGCCAAAGGTGGGTGATCGACCTGGCGGGTATACCCGTATCTTAAAGACCGGTTACCGCTTAGGGGATAACGCGTCTATGTGCTTTATTGAATTGGTTGATTTCAACGAGAACATGTTGAGCGAGGGCAAGGCAAAGAGAACCAGAACCCGCCGTTCGCGCAGGAAATCTTCCGCTGCAGCGGTTGCTCCGGTAGCAGCGGGCGCGGAGACCCCCAAGGCAAAAACTGAAGAGGTGAATGCTAAGGAGGTGGCTGAGGCTACGGAGAGCGTTAAGGAGCCGGTGATCGTGAGCGAGGAAACCACGGATGCTTCGATAACTGAACAAGTTGTTGAGGCTAAGGAAGCTACGGGAGTTGTAGAAGTCCCGGCCGAAGAGCCTGCTGATGAGACATCAACTGAACCCTCTGTAGAGGAACCTGCCCAGCCAGAAGATGCCCCAGCTTCTGAGGCAACAGCCAAGGAGGAACCTAAAAAAGAGGAATAATTTCTCAATATAAACGCCGCGACCCGCTCGCGGCGTTTTTTATACTTGACACTTTGCATTTTACCTGTTGATTTCTCTCTATGCCTAGACCGCTTTTTGATTGGCTACTTTTCATCTCGCGTGTTCAGAAAAATCTTTTCTATATATTTATCCACTATGCCGTTTGTGAATAGCTTTTTTTTCCTTTATTTTTGTGGTATGAGGCGATTGCACATAATATGGATGACTTGGATGCTTTTCGCGGCGGTATTATATGCACAGGAAGGTGCCATGGACGTTCCCGAAAAGAGTGGTAAGACATATACCTTCTTGTTAACGGGAGCCTCATTTGCCTCGCCTAACAACGGGTGGTTCGAGATGGGGTGTGAACTGTTAGGAGCAAAACCGCTCAACCGCGCTGTCGGTGGTGAAGCGATCGCTAACACCGCTAACCGGATGATAGAGGGAACGCTCTACTCCAAAGATGAGTTGGAGGAGATGGATGCCTTAGTGATCATGCATGTGCACGATAGAGATGTGTTTAACTCGTCCGGCCTGAAAGAGAAGTATAGCGATTATGAGACCCCTTTTACCCGCGATGACTATGCCGCCGCGTTCGACTACGTGATCAAACGCTACTTGACGGAGTGTTACAACTTGAAGTTCGATGAGAGTTCTAAGTATTACAATACCTTGGGAGGGAAGCCGGCGGTAGTGGTACTTTGCACGGACTGGCACGACGGGAGGGTCACCTATAACTCATCGGTGCGCCAACTGGCCGAAAAATGGGGGTTCCCGGTGGTAGAGTTCGACAAGCTGATCGGTTTTTCTAAGAACACCCTTCATCCGGTTACGGGTGAACAGATTAGCCGTTTGTTCACGAGAGACAAGCAAGAGATTGAAGGAGAGACCTTCGGTTGGCATCCCGAGAATGGACAAGATAAATATATCCAACGCCGGATGGGGGCCATCTTTGCCGATACCATGCGTGAGATTTTCCCGATAGAGTAGTCAAAAAGCGTAGCCAATCGAGATATATCCCCATGGTAGAACGCCCTTTCCACTATATTCTTCTAATCCTGTTTCGGCATATTTCCCGTAAGTAGGCGAGAATCCTATGCGGAATTGAACCCCTTTGTTCCCTTCATATCGTTACCCTATTCATGCGGAGCTGACAAAATTGGGGCCAGTAAATAGATAACATGCATCTACTCTTCCCAAACGAGGTAAGCAGATACTAACCAGTGATTGAGCTTATCCTCTGTGATTGGAGTGGATTCCGGGATGCTGATGGTGAGGGTATGGTTGCCGGGGGCGAGGTCGTTCAGGTCCACCTCTACCGGCGGAACGTCGCTTCCCGGGCACCAGTTGCTGCGGGAGAGGTCGGACGATGCCAGGGGTTCCTCTATCTCCTTTACCTCCCGCTTTCCTCCTTGGGCGATAAAGGCTATGGGGCGCGTACGGAGCCAAACACCCGAGGTGGGGTTAAAGCGTCGGAAGGAGGCGCAGTCGGTACGCCAAGGGAGAAAATTTAATACCTCTTCCCCGTCTACGTAAAGGATGTTGTGCTGTGGGCGAAACTCATCACCGCCGGAGTGGCCCCCATGGCCGGTGGTGATGTACTTGAGACGGGTGTTTTTCGCGTTTTTGGGGAGCGTGAAGTCGATCACCACATCCCGCCTGGAGAAAATATCCGGGTGTTTCTGCCCGATGTAGTAGTTGGTGTTGATCAAAGGTTCAACGTGAAACCGTGGCTTCGCATCACCGGTTATGGCACTTTCGGTGAAGGTGAACCGGGCGTCTACCTTATACCCCTCGGCAGTCCACGTGTCCACGTAGATGCCCACGTACGTTTCACCTTCCAGTAGGGGGAGGAGGTCGGTGATATCTTGTTTCCAGGTGACCGCTTCGGCCCACCCGTCGATATAGACCGGCCGGCGCTTCGCGGAAACTGAGTCCTCATTACTGCTAAAGTGTCCCACGCCAAACGGGGTCATGAACCGCATGAGCTCCACGGTGGGAAGGTATCCCTCTCCCGGGGTGATCCCGGGGAGTTGCTCGTAACGGGTGGTGTCGTGCGGCGGGTACGAGGCCCTGCCGGCCGCCACGTCGATCATACTGATAGCCGATGCGCGGGGGATCACGAAGCAGGAGCCCGACTTGTCCCAGGGGTCACCATTCGAAACCAGCGTAATCTCGATTTCTGCCTCGGTGTATAGGGTAAATTCGGGAATCTCTATTTTTTTTAGTGCGATGCGCCCGTTCCCCAAGTAGGTAACCCCATCTTTTTCAACTACACCATTCGGGTAGTTTGACGGGTTGAACAACACAGGAATATTTTGGAATAGCTCCACTGTTACGGGCGCTTGGGTGCGTTGGGCAACGACCGAGAGGGTCGCGGCAAAAGTGATCGATAAAAGCAGCGTTCGTTTCATAAAAGGCAGCGTAAACGTAAAACAAAATGGAAATAATGAACGCGAATGTACGAAAAAAAACTATATTCGCGTAGGTAACCCATTCATTCACTAACCCTTTGTGTATATGCGTGTAAAAGAGGTCATACAGCTTATTGAGCAGGTGGCTCCCCTGCCGTTACAGGAAGAGTACGATAATAGCGGCTTACAGGTGGGCGACCCAAATCGTGAAGTAACCGGTGCGCTGCTGGCGATAGATGTAACCGAGAACGTGATGGATGAGGCGATTTCTTTGGGGTGCAATCTCATTGTATCACACCACCCCCTCGCGTTTCGTCCGTTTAAATCGTTAACCGGTAGGAACTACGTGGAGCGTTGTATCATGAAGGCGATAAAGCATGACATCGTGGTCTACGCGGCACACACCAACCTCGATAATGCCTGGAACGGGGTGAACTTTAAGTTAGCGGAGAAACTGGAGCTGCAGAACGTGAAGATACTTGAGCCTAAAAGGGGGGCACTGCTCAAATTCGTGACTACCGTGCCAGTACAACAGGCCGATAGTGTCCGAAATGCCCTCTTTAACGCGGGGGCCGGTCATATCGGGAACTACGATAACTGCAGTTACAACCTAACCGGTAGGGGCACTTTCCGGGCTAAAGAGGGTGCTAACCCCCACGTGGGAGAGCTAAATAGACTCCACTTCGAGGAGGAGATACGCGTTGAAACTGTAATCCCGGCGATGAAAAAAGAGGAGGTGCTACGGGCACTCATGGCGGTACACCCGTACGAAGAGCCCGTCTATGACCTATACCCGATCGTGAACGAGTGGCCAAGGAGTGGTAGTGGGGTCGCGGGTGTTCTCCCGGAACCGATGCCGGAGCAGGAGTTCCTTTACCTGCTTAAAGACCTTTTTAACCTGCCCGTAATCCAGCACTCTAAGATGCGGGGTAAAGAGATCAGGGACGTTGCCCTTTGTGGAGGTGCAGGTGCCTTCCTGATACCTAAAGCGATTACCTACGGTGCCGATGCGTTTATCACGGGAGAGGCCAGGTACAACGACTTCCATGACGTGGAAGATAAGCTACTGCTCGCGGTAGTAGGACATCACGAGTCGGAGATTTGCACGAAAGAGATCTTTTATGAGCTTATTTCCAGAAAATTTCCTACCTTTGCCCTACATAAGTCGGCGTTCGACTCGAACCCGGTTAAGTACCTGTGAAAATGGCGGTTTGACTTGTTCCCGCGTTTACAGGAAAAGTGTGGTAATGAAAACGGTAGATTGCCGTTGCATTGCTGCATTTTTTGTTAAAGCATCGCTGTCAATCAGTTCACGTAAAGTACACAAGCGACAAGAATAATTCACCCAATGGGTACTGTTACAGCAATAAAGACTCTAATAAATATTTAAACTATGGCGACAAGAAAGAAAAGTACCGAACAAGAGATGTCAGTAGAAGGCAAGCTGAAAGCACTGTATACATTGCAATCCTACCTGTCGGAGATCGACCGTATCAAAACGCTACGAGGAGAGCTGCCGCTAGAGGTGGCCGACCTGGATGACGAGATCGCGGGGTTGGGCACGCGGATCAATAACTTCGAGCTTGAGCTGAAAGAACTGGACACGAATACCAAACTACAGAAAGGAAAGATAGAAACCAGTAAGGCGAGGATTGAGAGATACAACACGCAACTCGATAACGTGCGCAATAGCAAGGAGTACGACCACCTATCGAAGGAGATCGAATTTGAAACGCTGGAGATTGAGTTGGCCGAAAAACATATTCGTGAATATGGACAGGAGATAGTGAATATCAATGAGCAGATTGATATTGCCAACGAGCAACTCAAAGATAAAACTTCCGATCTGGAGCATAAGAAGAAGGAGTTGGACGACATCATCTCCGAAACGAAGTCGCAAGAAGAGACAATACGGGAAAAGGCCAAGAAGACCGAAAAGAGCATCGATCCGAGGTTGCTGGCGGCTTTTAAACGCATTCGTAAGAATGCACGCAACGGTCTGGGTGTTGTACCCATTCAACGTGGTGCTTGCGGTGGCTGCTTTAACAAGATCCCACCACAAAAGCAGATGGATATCAAGCTGGGTAAAAAGGTGATCGTTTGTGAGTATTGCGGGCGAATCATGATTGACCCGGAAATGGCGGGGATTCAAGAGAAGTAGGGCGACTTAACATTCAACGTCTAATGATCATCGTTGTTTAGGTGTTGACTGGCCTGTTTCCCTGGCTTAAGATAGAGAAGCGGATGGAGTTGTTGTTTCGAATAGAAACAAATAGGAGTAAAGGGTAACTGTTTTTTTGCAAATTGAAGTTTTTTTGAAGAAAACGTGGAAAATATTTTGTAAGTTCCCTTTTTCATGTTTACTTTGTATCCGCTCAATATAGGTAAAGTATATACAATGTACAACAACATCGCTATTCTAGTCGTCTCCATTATTCTCCTTTTGCATGTCATCGGGGGGTGAGACAGGAATATCGTTGGATGAACGAAAAAATATAAGGATAACCTTTCTCACCCGGTGGGAAAGGTTTTTTCATTTTAACGGGGATGCTTAATTTTTAAAGTAACAGTATGGAGCGCATATATGTTTTTGATACCACGTTGAGGGATGGGGAGCAGGTGCCCGGCTGCCAGTTGAACACTATCGAGAAGATACAGATCGCGCAGTCGCTTGAATCGCTCGGCGTGGACGTGATCGAGGCCGGCTTCCCGGTTTCGAGCCCGGGAGACTTCCAGTCTGTCGTGGAGATCTCTAAGGCGGTCACCTGGCCCACCATCTGCGCGCTCACCCGGGCGGTGAAGAAGGATATCGAGGTGGCGGCCGAGTCGCTTCAATACGCAAAGCGTAAACGCATTCACACGGGGATTGGAACTTCCGACTTCCATATTCGCCACAAGTTCAATTCCAACCGTGAGGAGATACTGGAACGGGCGGTGAAGGCGGTAAGGTACGCGAGGCGATTCGTGGATGACGTGCAGTTTTACGCCGAAGATGCCGGCCGTACCGATAACGAGTACCTGGCACGGGTGGTGCAGGCGGTAATTGATGCCGGCGCCACGGTCGTGAATATTCCCGATACTACCGGCTACTGCTTTCCCGACGAGTACGGTGCGAAGATAAAGTACCTGATCGACAACGTGGATATGAAGCAGGCGATCCTGGCGACCCACTGTCATCAAGACCTGGGCATGGCCACGGCCAACACCATCGTAGGTGTGTTGAATGGGGCGCGGCAGGTAGAGGTGACCGTGAACGGTATCGGCGAACGTGCCGGGAACACTTCGTTAGAGGAGGTGGTGATGGCCTTCAAAAGCCATAAGGAGAGAGGATTCGATACCAATATCAACACGCAGTACATATACGGCATTAGTCGACAAGTATCGAGCTTGATGAACATGCCAGTGCAACCCAACAAGGCCATCGTGGGAAGGAACGCCTTCGCGCACTCCTCCGGGATTCACCAGGACGGGGTTCTCAAGAACGTGGAGACCTACGAGATTATCGATCCGAAAGAGGTGGGCATTGACGACAACGCGATCCTCCTCACCGCACGTAGCGGTCGAGCGGCGCTCAAGAACAGACTCGCTATACTGGGTGTGAAGCTGAGCGACGAGGAGCTGGATAAGGTGTACCAGAACTTCTTGAACCTGGCCGATAAAAAGAAAAATATCCGGGATGAGGACTTGCTGATGTTGGTCGGCAGGGAGTCCAGTAAAGCCCGTATCAAGGTGGAGTACCTGCAAGTGGTATGTGGTATCGGGGTGCGCGATGTAGCCAGCATCGGGCTCAATATCGCCGGGGAGCAGTTTGAAGCCACGGCAACCGGCAATGGTCCGGTTGATGCGGCCATCCGGGCGGTGAAGAACATCATTAAACGGAAGATGAAGATACAGGAGTTCCTGATACAAGCCATGGACCATGGAAGCGACGACGTTGGCAAGGTGCATATGCAGGTGGAACATAATAACAAGCACTATTACGGCTTCGCGGCCAATACCGATATTATCGCGGCCTCGGTGGAGGCGTTTATCGATGCGGTCAACAAGTTCGTGGAATAATTTTTGATGGATACAAGTGGCTGATGGATCGCGAAATTCATGAGGTCTTCGCTCTGAAAGCTCATACAGTAATAAATAGACGAAAGTTCAATTAAGTAATAGCAGTATGAAGACGCTTTTCGATAAGATATGGGATGCGCACGTGGTGACCACGGTTAAGGATGGTCCCACGCAGTTGTACATCGACCGTCACTTCTGTCACGAGGTGACTAGCCCCCAGGCTTTCTCGGGCCTTCGGGCAAGGGGGTTGAAGGTTTTGCGACCGGAACGTACCACGCTCACGGCCGACCACAATATTCCCACCATGGGGCAGGACAAGCCTATTCGCGACGATACCTCCCGTTTTCAGGTGGAGACGCTCGAGAAGAACGCCCGTGATTTCGGGTTAACCTATTACGGGCTGAACCACCCCAAGAATGGGATCGTGCACGTGATTGGCCCCGAGAACGGCTATACCCAACCGGGAATGACCATCGTGTGTGGCGACAGCCATACCTCCACGCACGGCGCGTTTGGTGCCATCGCCTTCGGGATTGGTACCAGCGAGGTGGAGATGGTGCTGGCCTCGCAGTGTGTTTTACAGTCACGCCCCAAGACGATGCGGATCCACTTCGAGGGGCGACTGGCGGAGAACGTGGGTGCTAAGGATATGGCCCTCTACATGATATCGAAAATGACCACCGGAGGGGCTACCGGATACTTCGTGGAGTATGCCGGCGAAGCGGTGCGTAACCTCACCATGGAGCAGCGGATGACCCTCTGTAACCTGAGCATCGAGATGGGTGCCCGGGGTGGGATGGTTGCGCCGGACGAGACCACCTTTGCCTACCTCAAGGGGCGTGAGTTTGCACCCAAGGGGGAACGGTGGGAGGAGGCATTGGCCTATTGGAAGACCCTCAAGAGCGACGATGGCGCACGGTTCGACAAAGAGATCACCTTCAACGCGGCCGAAATCCGACCGATGATCACCTACGGGACCAACCCCGGTATGGCAATACCAGTCGATGGCTCGATCCCTACATTGGACGAGATCGAGGAGGCAGGAAGGGGCTCCTTCAGGCGGTCGCTCCACTACATGGGCTTTGCCCCGGGTGAGAAGCTGGTGGGAAAACCCATCGACTACGTCTTCCTGGGTAGCTGCACCAACGGCCGGATAGAGGACTTCCAGGTTTTTGCCAACTACGTGAAGGGCAAGAGGAAGGCCGATAATGTAACGGCCTGGCTGGTGCCCGGCAGTTGGCAGGTACGCGAGCAGATCGAGGAGGAGGGATTGGACGAGATATTGAGAGAGGCCGGGTTCGAGTTGCGTCAACCGGGCTGCTCCGCATGCCTCGCGATGAACGAGGATAAGGTGCCGGCGGGCAAGTACGCGGTCTCCACATCGAACCGCAACTTCGAAGGGCGACAGGGGCCGGGATCCCGTACCATCCTGGCGGGGCCGCTGGTGGCGGCCGCGGCGGCGGTGAGCGGGAAGATCACGGTGCCGTGAATAGAAATATAGATGCAAAACATATAGAGATGGAGAAGTTTACAACCATAACATCAACCTGTGTGCCACTGCCTATTGAGAACGTGGACACCGATCAGATCATACCGGCCCGGTTCCTGAAGGCAACTACCCGTGAAGGGTTTGGTGATAACCTGTTCGCCGACTGGCGGTACGACAAGGCGGGGAACCCCAAGGGTGACTTCGTGCTGAACAATCCCACCTACAAGGGGGAGGTGCTGGTCGCCGGGAAAAACTTTGGTAGCGGGAGTAGCCGCGAGCACGCGGCGTGGGCTATCGGGGGGTATGGCTTCAAGGTGGTGGTTTCCAGCTTTTTCGCCGACATCTTTCGCCACAACGCGCTCAATAACGGTATTCTGCCGGTGGCGGTGAGCGAAGAGTTTCTGGGTGAGCTATTCGTTTCGGTGAAGGGGAATTCCAAGGCTACCGTCACCGTGAACCTTCAAGAGCAAACCATCACCAACAACGAGACCGGGAAGTCGGAGTCGTTTAACATCAACGCTTACAAGAAGGAGTGCCTGTTGAACGGGCTGGATGATATCGATTTCCTGCTCTCTAACAGGGATAAGATTGAAGCGTTCGAGAAGCAGCGTGTTTATTCATATTAATAGATTGTTTTGGAAAAGGTAAGGAAAATAGAGATCATGGATACCACGCTACGCGACGGGGAGCAAACCTCCGGCGTGTCGTTTGTCGCCCAGGAGAAGCTGAGCGTGGTGCGCCTCCTGATTGAAGAACTTAAGGTGGATAGGGTGGAGATCGCCTCGGCACATGTGTCGGAAGGGGAGTTTCGCTCCGTCCAGAGGATGACACGGTGGGCTAAGGAACATGGCCATATCGATAAGTTGGAGGTGTTGGGATTCGTGGACGGTACCGCCTCGCTGGAGTGGATAGCGAGTGCGGGTTGCCGGGTGATAAATCTGTTGACGAAAGGATCGCTGAAACATTGCAAGTATCAGCTCTGCAAATCCCCCGAGGAGCACCTGGCCGACGTGAAGCGAAGCATCGCTGCAGCCAGGGAGATGGGTATGACGGTGAATCTCTACCTGGAGGATTGGTCTAACGGTATGCGCGATTCTAAGGCGTATGTATTCCATATGCTCGATGGGTTGAGGGAGGAACCGGTCGCCCGTTTCATGCTGCCCGACACGCTGGGAATCTTGAATCCCGATGAAACGGCGACCTATGTCCGGGAGATGGTTGGTCGCTATCCTGAGCTTCATTTTGATTTTCACGCGCACAACGATTACGACCTGGCGGTCGCGAACGTCTACGAGGCGATCAAAGCGGGTGCCAAGGGGGTGCACGTTACCGTGAACGGGTTGGGCGAAAGGGCGGGCAACGCGCCGATGACCAGCGTGATCGCGTTGATTCACGACCATATGAAGCTGCGCACCAACGTGAACGAGGCGAGGCTGTATGATGTGAGCAAGGTAGTGGAGACCTATTCAGGGGTGCGTGTACCCAGCAATAAGCCGATTATCGGCGATAACGTCTTTACCCAGGTGGCTGGTGTGCATGCAGACGGTGATAATAAGAAGAACCTCTACTTCAACAACCTGTTACCTGAACGCTTCGGGAGGTTTCGTGAGTACGCGCTGGGTAAGAATGCCGGGCGCTCCAACATCATCAAAAACCTGGAGGCGCTGGGCATCGAATTGGACGATGAGGCGACCCGGAAAGTGACCGCCCGCATCATCGAGCTGGGTGAGAAAAAGGAGATCGTGAGCCTCGAAGAGCTTCCCTACATTGTTTCAGATGTCCTCAAGAACGGGATAGAAAACAATGATATAGAGATGTTGAACTATTCGCTGACGCTGACCGACGGGCTACGTCCTACCGCAACGGTGAAGATATCTATCAAGGGTGAAGTATTCCAAGAGAGTGCCGCCGGTGAGGGACAGTATCATGCATTCTCGAAAGCGATGTACAAGATATACAGGAAGCTGGAAAAACCGGTGCCGGAGCTGATTGATTACGTGGTGGTGATTCCCCCGGGCGGGAAGACCAACGCCTACGTGCAGACGGTAATCACCTGGAGGTACGAGGGCAGGGTGTTTAAAACACGGGCGCTTGATATTGACCAGACCGTCGCGGCTATCAAGGCGACGATGAAGATGTTGAACATGATCGAGAGCGGGAATATTCCCAATGTGAAGGTTCCCACCCCGCTTCTTTGACCTTGGTGATTTAAGACGCTTTAGGTTCGCTGGTCGCGGTAACTTTCTAATTAAGGCAGGTAGGAGATAAACATGTTTGGATGATGTTCAACTATCTGTGAAGTGGGTTAAAAAGCGGAAGCATATAAAGGTGCAAAAGTTTGTTAAGAAATATAGGTCGATATGAAACTGACTATAGCTTTGTTGCCGGGCGATGGCATCGGGCCTGAGATTATGATGCAGGGGGTGAGTGTCACACAAGCCATCTGCGAGAAGTTCGGCCACGAGCTCACCTGCAAAGAGGGTGTCGTGGGGGCACGTGCCATAGACGAGACGGGTGATCCGTACCCGGCTGAAACACACGCGCTCTGCATGCAGAGCGATGCGGTATTGTTCGGGGCGATCGGGGATCCCAAGTATGACAATGACCCTATCGCTAAGGTGCGCCCCGAGCAGGGGTTGTTACGCATGAGAAAGCAACTGGGACTCTACGGCAATATCCGGCCCGTGATGACCTTCCCCTCGCTCATTCATAAATCACCCCTTCGGTCGGAGTTGATCGAGGGTGTCGACTTCCTTTGTGTCAGGGAGCTGACCGGTGGTCTCTACTTTGGGCGTCCGCAGGGGCGGAGTGAGGATGGAAATACGGCGTACGACACCTGCGTCTACACCCGCGAGGAGGTTGAGCGGGTGTTGCACCTGGCCTACCGTTTCGCGGGGCAACGGCGCAAGAAACTGACCGTGGTGGATAAGGCCAATATTCTGGCTACCTCCCGCCTATGGCGCCAGGTAGCGCAAGAGGTGGCGCCAGGTTACCCCGATGTCGAGACCGACTACCTCTTCGTGGATAATGCCGCCATGCGCCTTATCCAGTGGCCCAAAAGCTTCGACGTGCTGGTCACCGAGAACATGTTCGGTGATATTCTTACCGATGAGGCATCAGTGATTACCGGATCGCTGGGACTCTTGCCTTCGGCCTCCATTGGCCTTCACACTTCGGTATATGAGCCGGTACACGGTTCATACCCGCAAGCCGCGGGGAGGAATATCGCGAACCCCTTGGCCATGATCCTCTGCGTGGCCCTGATGTTCGAGTACAGCTTCCAGCGGATGGAGGAGGGCGCGTGGATACGCGAGGCAGTTAACGCGAGCCTTGAGGCGGGTATCGTGACGGAAGATATTGCCGGAGATGGGAGGGCGTACACGACCAGCGAGGTGGGAGAGTGGATAACCCGTTATATTCAGGATAAAGGTAAAAGGTAAAGTCAAGTGGGCGAAAAGATAAATAACCATAAAGCAATGGAGGAGTACAGGTCGCCGGAGCATGCATCAACCTCTTCCACGCAAAAGCCAAGGGATTGGAAATATGAGTTGCGGAGTGCGGCCACTATCCAGGGACGTCGCATGGCGGGCGCACGGGCACTCTGGCACGCGAACGGCATGACCCGCGAGCAGATGGGTAAGCCAATCATCGCGATCGCGAACTCCTTTACCCAGTTCGTACCCGGGCACGTGCACCTGCACGACGCGGGGCAGTTGGTAAAACGGGAGGTGGAGAAGCTGGGCTGCTTCGCGGCCGAGTTCAACACCATCGCGGTGGATGATGGTATCGCGATGGGACACGACGGGATGTTGTACTCCCTGCCGTCACGCGATTTGATCGCCGACTCGGTGGAGTATATGGTGAATGCGCACCGGGCAGATGCTTTGGTCTGCATCAGCAACTGCGACAAGATTACCCCCGGGATGTTGATCGCTGCGATGCGGCTAAATATCCCCACGATATTCGTTTCGGGTGGCCCGATGGAGACGGGTGCGATAGGGGATGAAGCGGTCGATCTGATCGATGCGATGATCGAGTCGGCCGACGAGTCGGTTCCCGACGAGCGGGTTGACCAGCTGGAGCGGCTGGCTTGCCCCACCTGCGGCTCCTGTTCCGGCATGTTCACGGCCAACTCCATGAACTGCCTTAACGAGGCTATCGGGCTGGCACTCCCCGGAAACGGAACCATCCTGGCCACACACGCAGACCGGCTGCGGCTTTTCATCGATGCGGCCAAACAGATCGTGGAGAACACCCACAAGTACTACTTCGATGGTGACGAGTCGGTATTGCCGCGCCATATCGCCAACCGTGCCTCTTTCCTGAATGCGATGACGCTTGATATCGCGATGGGGGGATCTACCAACACCATCTTGCATACGTTGGCCATAGCGCATGAGGGAGCGGTCGACTTCACGCTTGACGATATCGACAGGCTCTCACGTCAAACGCCCTGTATCTGCAAGGTGGCTCCCAATACGAAGGAGTACCACGTTCAGGATGTGAACCGGGCGGGAGGTATTTTGGGTATACTCCATGAGCTGGCCAAAGCGGGGATGATTGACACCTCGGTACGGCGTGTCGATGGAATGACCCTGGCGGAAGCCCTCGATCGATACGATATCACGAAAGAGACGGTTCATTTGGAGGCGAAGCGTATCTACTCTTCGGCTCCCGGTAATCGCCGCACCATTGCGATGGGTTCTCAGGATGCCCGCCATGAACAGTTGGATGCCAATCGGGAGAAGGGGTGCATCCGGAGTGTAGCACATGCTTACACGACCGATGGCGGGTTGGCCGTCTTGAAAGGAAATATCGCCAAGGACGGTTGCGTGGTGAAGACGGCCGGCGTGGATAAAGAGATATGGAGGTTCAGTGGCAGTGCCAAGGTGTTCCACTCGCAGGAGGAGGCGTGCCAAGCGATCCTCGACAACAGGGTGAAAGCAGGTGACGCGGTGGTGATCATCCACGAAGGGCCCAAGGGAGGTCCGGGGATGCAGGAGATGCTTTACCCCACCTCCTACATCAAGGCCCGTCACTTGGGGAAGGCGTGCGCCCTGATTACTGATGGCCGTTTTTCCGGTGGCACGTCGGGTCTCTCTATTGGCCATGTCTCGCCCGAGGCGGCCGCGGGAGGCAATATCGGGCTGGTGCGTGACGGTGATACCATCGATATCGATATACCGGCCCGGAGCATTCACCTGAGGGTGAGCGATGAAGAGTTAAAGTGGCGAAGGGAGCAGGAGCTTGCCAAGGGCGAAGGAGCGTTCAAGCCGAAGCCACGTTCCAGGGAGGTGTCGAAAGCACTAAAAGCCTATGCGGCGTTTGTTAGTTCGGCTGACCTGGGTGGTGTACGATTAATTTAAATTAATTGAATGATAGTGAAAGAGAATCAGGTTCAATCAGTTGTCGCGTTATCAGCCTCTATGGAGGTGGCAGTGCGGGGAGAGAATAGAATGGGTGAAGAGGCGAACGCCCGGAAGGAGATAGAAGCGCGGGAGGAGATCCTTTCGGGGAGCGAGATCATCGTTCGAGCGCTGATGGCCGAGGGGGTGGATACCTTGTTCGGTTACCCGGGTGGCGCCGTCATACCGATATTTGACGCGCTGTATGACCACAAGGAGCGAATGAGGCATATTTTGGTGCGCCATGAACAGGGAGCCGTGCACGCGGCACAGGGGTATGCACGCGTTTCGGGAAAGGTGGGGGTCGCCCTGGTCACCTCCGGTCCGGGTGCTACCAACGCCATTACTGGCATCGCCGATGCCATGATGGACAGTACCCCTTTGGTGGTGATCTCCGGGCAGGTGACTTCTAATTTGCTTGGATCGGATGCTTTTCAGGAGGCCGATGTGATTGGCGTGACCCAGCCCATCACCAAGTGGGCGCATCAGGTTCGCCGGGTGGAGGAGATCGCCTGGGCTATCTCCAAGGCGTTTTACATCGCTTCAAGCGGCCGCCCCGGCCCCGTGGTGATCGATATCGCCAAGGATGCACAGGTAAATAGTTGTACCTACTCGTACGAGCGTACCACCTTCCTGCGCAGTTACCAGCCGGTACCTGAGCCGGAAGAGGATAGGATCAAGCAGGCTGCGGAGCTGATTAACCGTGCTAAGAAGCCGTTGGCGCTGGTGGGGCAGGGGGTGACCTTGGGAAATGCAGAGCATGAACTGCAAGCTTTCCTGGAGAAGGGGGGTATCCCGTTCGCGTCCACCACCCTGGGACTGTCGGCTATGCCGTCGGGTCACCCGCTAAACCGGGGCATGCTGGGGATGCATGGCAACGTTGCCCCCAATATCAAGAGCAACGAGTGCGACGTGCTGATCGCTATTGGTATGCGGTTTGATGACCGGGTGACCGGTAACCTTGACACCTACGCCAAGCAAGCCAAGGTGATTCACTTCGATATCGACCTGTCTGAGATGGATAAGAATGTGATGACGACTGTGAAGGTGGTGGGCGATGCCAAGCAGACACTGCCGCTGGTGACGGACTATCTGGAAGAACGTACGCACCCCGAGTGGCTGGCTGAATTTGAACCGCTCCATGAGAAGGAGTACGACCGCGTTATCAGGAGTGAACTTTACCCCGAGGGAGGAGCCATCAAGATGGGGGAGGTGGTAAACAAGGTGAGTGAGGCCACCCGGGGTAAAGCGATCTGCGTGACCGACGTGGGGCAGCACCAAATGATGAGTGCCCGTTATTTCAAGTTCACGCGGCACAGGAGTTTGGTTACCTCCGGCGGTTTGGGGACGATGGGATTCGGTCTTCCGGCGGGTATTGGTGCTAAGTATGGTGCACCGGATCGTACTGTATGTATCTTCGTGGGCGATGGGGGATTGCAGATGACTATGCATGAGTTCGGTACCATCATGGAACACGCTGTTGATGTGAAGATCATTCTGTTGAACAATAGTTACCTGGGGATGGTGCGCCAGTGGCAAGAGCTCTTTTTCGAGGAGCGCTATTCATCCACGCGGATGAAGAACCCCGACTTTGTTAAGGTGGCTGACGCGTATGGCATTAAAGGGCGCAAGGTGACCCGACGCGAGGAGTTGGATGGCGCCATCCGCGAGATGCTGGGGCACGATGGTGCCTACCTCTTGGAGGTTGTGGTGGAAACCAAGGGGATGGTCTATCCCATGGTTCCCGCGGGGGAGAGTATAACGAACATTTTATTGGGCAATTCACAATGAGCAAGACACTGTACACGATTACCGTTTTCTCGGAGAACAGGGTGGGGGTGCTAAACCAGATTACCACCATCTTCACGCGACGGCAACTGAACATCGAAACGTTATCGGTATCTCCCTCGACCATCGAGGGTATCCACAAGTTTACCATCACCACGTTTGCCGACGATGAGGTGGTAATGAAGAAACTGGTACGCCTGATCGATAAACGGGTCGATATCCTCAAGGCCTATTACAACACAGACGAGGACCTGGTACATCAGGAGCTGGCTTTGTACAAGCTCTCCACGGAGAAAGTCCTGGAACATGGCTCCATCGAGTATCTGGTGCGGAAATATAACGTGCGCATCCTGGAGATTTCAAAGGATTGCGTAGTCTTTCTAAAGGCGGGTCACTTCGCGGAGACGCAAGCGCTTTTCGAGGAGTTGGCCAACACCATCGGGGTGTTGCAGTTCGTGCGCTCGGGACGTATCGCTATTACCAAGTCGAAAGTAGAACGGTTGAGCGATATGTTGGCCAAGCGGGAAGAGCAGAAGCGGGCACTGGAACAGGAAAAGGTAATGGAGTAAGAACCGACCTGATATAAATAAACTATTTCTCGCCACGGCATAATCCAAGTAAACTTGTCTTCTGCTCGTTTGGCTTATCGAAATAGTCGCGTAACACGGAGATATATAGATAAAATAATCACATAAAAGTTAAGTTAAACGTAAAAACTGGATACAATGGCAAAAATGATTTTTGGCGGGGTGGAAGAGAACGTGGTTACCCGCGAGGAGTTCCCTTTAGAGAAAGCAAGGGAGGTATTGAAAGGCGAAACGATCGCCGTGATCGGGTATGGCGTGCAGGGACCGGGGCAGTCGCTCAACCTGCGCGACAATGGTTTTAACGTGATCGTGGGTCAGCGCAAGGAGAGTAAGACCTGGGATAAGGCGGTAGCCGATGGGTGGGTGCCGGGCGAAACACTCTTCGAGATCGAGGAGGCGTGTAAGCGGGGTACCATCATTCAGTACCTGTTATCTGACGCGGCGCAAATCGCCCTTTGGGAGACCGTGAAACGACACCTTACCCCGGGCAAGGCGCTCTACTTCTCGCATGGCTTTGGCATCACGTATAACGACCGTACCGGTATCGTTCCTCCAGCGGATGTGGACGTGATCATGGTGGCCCCCAAGGGGTCGGGTACCAGCTTGCGCCGGATGTTTTTGGAGGGTAGGGGGCTTAATTCCAGCTACGCCATTTATCAAGATGCGACGGGGAACGCGTTTGACCGCGTGATAGCCCTGGGTATTGGCGTGGGATCAGGCTACCTGTTCGAGACCGATTTCAAACGGGAGGTTTATTCCGACCTGACCGGGGAGCGCGGCACGTTGATGGGTGCGATTCAAGGCTTACTGCTGGCACAATACGAGGTGCTGCGCGAGAACGGCCATACCCCTTCGGAGGCGTTCAACGAGACGGTAGAGGAGCTCACGCAGTCGCTCATGCCCCTCTTCGCCGAGAATGGGATGGATTGGATGTACGCCAACTGCTCTACTACCGCCCAGCGGGGTGCGCTTGACTGGATGGGACCGTTCCATGACTTGAACAAGCCGCTCTTCGAGAAATTGTACAAGGAGGTGGCCAGCGGTAACGAGGCGCAGCGCGCTATTGATAGCAATTCGCAACCAGATTACCGGGAGAAGTTGGAAGAGGAGTTGAAAGCCCTTCGTGAGAGCGAGATGTGGCAAACGGGCGCGGTGGTGCGGAAGCTACGCCCGGAGAATAACTGATGGTTGATTAGCACCACTTCAAGAGAGACTATCCTAATAGGTGTGTAAGTTTCAAAAAGAAGAGGCTAACTCGAATTCCGAGTCAGCCTCTTCTTTTATGTTTTTTCATTTATAATTTCCATCCTTCCCTGTATTCGTAATGCAGGAATTGGTCGGCTTCCGGCATATTGGGGAACGAGAATTTTACAGGATCGAAATCCAGACTTTGGTAACTCATCTTTTCCCTTAACTCGGGCCTTAACGCGATATTTCCCAGCAACACTGTTTCGGTTAGCGGCCCTGCCCAATCGAAATTTGATCCGGCCGGTTCACCTCCTTTACAAGCGAGGATCCATTCCTGACGGTGTCCGGGAGAGGACTTGAGATACGGTTCAGGTCTTTGATAAGTATCATTCAATGATTTTGGTAAGAGTTGGTCGCCTAAAATGACTCCTTTACTTCCCAAGTACAACACGCCGCCCGCACCCATCTGAACTCCGGGAGCTATCTCGGCTAAGCGTGGTGGGCGTAATCCACCATCGTACCACGTCAACCGTAATGGAGGCATATTTTCCCTTGCCGGGAAATCGTAAGTAACCATGGAGCCAAGCGGGAAAGAATCGCCGTTAACCAACGTGGATGTTCCTTGAATAGTAGTCGGATATTTTAGCTTCAGTATCCTGAAAATCGAATCGAAGGAGTGGCAACCAATATCACCAAGCGCACCTGTGCCGTAATCGAGCCATCCACGCCAATTGAAAGGGTGATAGGAGGGATGATAGGGACGCAATGGTGCCGGCCCTGTGAATAAATCCCAATCAAGGGTTTCGGGTACCGGAGGAGTACCTTCCGGGCGTTTTACACCTTGTGGCCAGTAGGTGTCGGATAGGCCTCTGTTTGGACGATCTGTCCAGACGTGAACTTCTTCAATAGTTCCAATTGCTCCATCGTGAATCATCTCCTGCAATCTGCGAGGCCCATCTCCGGCTTGTCCCTGATTACCCATTTGGGTAGCTACTTTATATTCACGGGCTGCTTCAGCCAGCATTCTTGCCTCGTACACCGTGTGAGTAAGCGGTTTTTCCGTGTAAACGTGCTTTCCTCTTCTGATGGCTTCCATGCTGATAATGGCGTGTGTGTGATCGGGTGTGGCAACGATGACAGCATCAATATCCTTTTGTTTATCCAGCATGACGCGATAATCTTTATATCGCTGCGCTTTCGGATAAATGTTAAATACATTTTCTACCGAATTATTCCAGTCAACATCGCAAAGCGCTACAATATTCTCTGTTTTGGCAACGTCTTCCAAATCGCCACGCCCCATTCCTCCGATTCCGACTCCGGCAACGTTCAGTTTATCGCTGGGAGCGATATATCCCAGACCCGAAACAGCATGGGCGGGGACAATGGTCAGCCCGCTAATGGCCAGCGCCGAGGTTCCAATAAACTCTCGCCGACTGATTTTTGTTGAATTCATAGACTTCATGAGTAAAGATGTTTTATTCATTGGTTATTGGGGTCAAAACTATGTTTCTGTATGAAATAGCCGTGTGATCTCCTTGAAGATAAATCGGGCCCGGAGCATGAATATCCGATTGTATGGCACCTCCGGTCGCTCCCTCCACAGGCTGATTGTCGATAATTGTTACACCATTCAGCTTCACGGTAACATGACGTTTGTAAAGTGTAATATCCAATTCCTGCCATTCACCCGAAGGTTTTTCTGCTTTTACTGTTGGGGTTATTCTCGTGTAAATTGCTCCTAAGCTACCACCCCAATCAAGAGGACGTTCATAAGAATCGGCGACCTGTACTTCATACATTCCACGGAGATAAACACCGCTGTTACTTCCGGGAGGAGTGTTTACTTCTAATTTCAGGTTAAAATCTTCAAACTCCTCTTCGGTACGCAAATTTCCATATCGAATGTGATCTTGTCCCTCCACTTGAGCCGGATCATTCGTGAGCACGCCATCCTTCATTGACCATCCGTTTTTCAAGTTATCTTCTATTAATTTCCATCCGGTAAGGTCGTTGTTATTTTTAATTAACTGTATGGGTTCGCCAAAACTTAGTTTACTTACATCTGGTGCAGGTCCCATTTCGGGCAGTTTAGCACCTCTTATATAAACGGAGTCGAGTCCAATGCCATCCACTTTCGGGCTTAGATAGTAACCCGAAATACTGTCTCCATCCCTTTTTAACTCAATCCATGTCGGATATCTTCGCGATAATTGAGGTTTACCCTCCGCGTCTCTAGTTAACACTACATTTTTAGGATCTCTTCCGATGTATAGTTTGTCTCCGGCAACATAAACATAAGGCAACCCATAAGCAACACTTCCGCCGCCCCACATAAGATCGGCATCCAAATACCCCTCTTCCTGTCTTACCTGAAGCCATCCAACGGAACTTTGTCCAAAATCGAATGTCCATTGACCCAGATAGGAAGAAACGTCATCCTGAGGAACAGCGACAGTTGAGTCTTGCTTCTTTTCGCTGCACGACCCTAAGACAATCGCTAAAATTAAGCTTAAAATAGTTGATGTTCTCATAGTAAATAAAATTTAAAAACTGATTTTTTGCTTCTTGTTGTTATCAGCGCTAAAGATAAAAAAAATGGCAATGATGCCAAAAAAAGGTTGCTTTTTTCTCAAAAAAAAAGAGCCGTCTCGAAATGAGACAGCTCCAGAATGTATAGAGAGATAGTGGTAAGCGTTTTACATGTCATCGTCTTCTTTCGTGAGATCGAGTTTCTCATCGTCCCTGCCCCGGTCGAAGAACATCTTCTTCAGCGGGTTGTCGCGTGCCTCATCGTAGCTCTTTCGGTTGCGTACGATGTCAATTCCCAAGTATATGGCTTGGCGGAATGATTCGTCAGAGGCTTCGTTTTTCCCGGCAATATCGTACGCGGTACCATGGTCGGGTGAGGTACGTACAATAGGCAATCCAGCCGTGTAGTTGACCCCCGAATTCATGGCCAGCGTTTTGAAAGGGATTAATCCTTGGTCATGATACATAGCCAGCACCGCATCGAATGCCGTGTGGCGTCCCGTGCCGAAGAACCCATCTGCGGCGAATGGTCCGGCGCAGAGGATTCGTTCGTTTTGTGCCTCTTTTATTGCTGGTTCAATTGTCTCCGTTTCTTCCTTCCCCAGGAGCCCGTTCTCGCCAGCGTGTGGATTCAGTCCCAGCACGGCAATGCGCGGGTTCTCGATAAGGAAATCCCTTTTCAGGGAATGGTCCAGTGTTCTTAACCTTTTCAGGATAAGCTCTTTGCTAATAGCGGACGGTACCTCGGAGATGGGTAGGTGGCCAGTCGTCACTGCTACCCGCAGCGATTCGCTCGCCAGGATCATCAATGCCTTATCATTACCTTTGGCGAAACGGTCCTCCAGGAACTCGGTGTGTCCCGGGAAAGTAAACCGTTCGCTCTGTATGCTATCCTTATTGATGGGAAGGGTGACCAACAGGTCTATTTTCCCATTGTTCAGGTCGTTCGCCGCGGTATCTAGCGCGATGAATGCCGATTCACCCGCTTCGCTGCTCGCGGTTCCAAGTTCGATTTTTGTCTCTTCTCTCACGCAATTCACCAGGTTCACCTTTCCGGCTTGCGCATCTTCGGCCCGGTTGATGATGTAAAAGTTGACCGACTTGTTTTCCAGTACTTTACGGTGATAGGATGCCGACTTCGAGGAGCCGTATATCACGGGAACGAACAGTTCCAGCTCCCGGGCATCCGAAAATGTTTTTATCAATAACTCGTACGCGATACTGTTGACATCGCCGTGAGTGATTCCTACTCTCGTTAAATGTGACATGCTTTGTTTTTTTTCCTTTCCCGGCAAATATACGATTATTCAGGTGGAAATGGAACCCATTGGGGCGATTTTATCTAAAAATAGCTTAACGTTTGTTCACGGTCGAAAGCATCCCGCAAGCGGCCAATATGTCCTCTCCCTTTGATGCCCGTATGGTGCAAGTAATCCCCTTGGCGGTCAGGAAATCGCGAAATTTAATCATGTTCGCCTCAGGTGAGGGGCGCAAGTTACTGTTGGGGATAACGTGAAATCTGATCAGGTTAACCCTGCAGCTTAGTCCCCCGAGCAGTTTCAGTAGTTCCCGGGCGTGCAGGGGCGAGTCGTTCACCCCATCGAACATGATATACTCGAACGAGAGGCGACGCTGCTTGCTCCAGTCATACTCCTGCAACAACTCGATTAGCGATGCCGCTGGTGTTGATTTCTCGATGGGCATCAAGGCTAACCGCTCCTCCGGGAAGGGGTTGTGGAGGCTGATGGCCAGGTGACACCTACTCTCCTGGAGGAAACGCTTCAGGTTTGCCTTAACCCCAATGGTCGATAGGGTGATTCGCCTGGGGCTCCAGGCAAGACCATATTCCGCTTGTAGTAGTTCAAGTGCTTTCTGCACGTTGTCGTAGTTGTCCAGCGGCTCGCCCATCCCCATGACCACCAGGTTGGTTATCGCCTCGGAGTCGGGTGCAGAGTAGAGTTGGTTTAGTATCTCCGTCACGGTTAGGTTGCCTTGAAAACCCTGCTTTCCGGTCAAGCAGAAGTCGCACCCCATGCGGCAGCCCACCTGCGATGAGACGCAGAGGGTGAGTCGCTCCCTGTCTGGAATGGTTACCGTTTCGACGAACTGGCCGTTGTTCGTTTTGAACAGCATTTTCCGCGTGTCGTCTGCCGAGGTTTGTACTTCCAGCGGATCCGACCGTCCCACCTCGAATTTCCCCGAGAGAAGTTCCCTGTTTTTGAGGGAAATATTGGTCATCTCGTCGATACCCTTCACCCGCTTCACGTATACCCAGTCGGCCACCTGCTTGCCGGTAAACTTGGGAAGTCCCATTTCTATCATCGCTTCGGTGATCTCTGGCAGGGTCATTCCCAGTAAAAAGCGCTTTTGTTCCTGTTCCATCTATTTTCCGTTTTCCTCTCGATTGATTCTTGATTCACGTCATCCCTTTTTCTTATCTATTCAGGTCGTAACGTCAACCGTCAGGATGCAAAGATAACATCAATCGACCGTATCCACAGCATAGGCGCTTCAGTTTTTCCTCATCTTATCGACTGGATAGATTCAAATGTTTTTTTAAAATGGTGTTGTTCATATGCAAATCGGGTTTTTTATGTAGGTTTGTATAAAAAACGATGAAACAAACAATTATTTTAACCTTATTCGCATGCTTCATGACAATGACCTTATCGTAGCAAGAGAACCCCATCTTGCTGTTTCCCGACGGTGCGCACCTCTCGGCCATGGCCAGCACGGCCTATCGGATACCCCCCTATCCGGCGGTCGACAGGTTTGATGAGGTGAGCCTTCGCCCCGATTTCTGTATCCTCGTTTCCCCGGCTAACCTATCGGGTGACGATTTTTCCATATCACCCGAGCTGCAGGTCGATGGCGATACACTTCCCACGCTCCTCATCCAGACGCAAGACGATAGCAACCATATCAACAGCAGCCTGTTTTACTTCCACGCGCTGAAGTAGGCCAAGTTGCCGGCCGGGATGCATATCTACCCATCGGGCGGGCATGGGTACGGGCTTCGCAACACGGGACATACCGTGAACGAGTGGCCCTACCGGGTTCTCGCTTGGTTAAGGGATATGGGGGTACTGGAGTAGTAGCGGTTTCTTGAAAGTTTGGGCATACCCGGGATCAGCTCGAAGGTGTATCCTTCTCTTTGCAACCACTCGATGGATCGGGGGAGCGCGAACTTCATGTTTTTTTCTGCTTTCAGTGAATCGTGGAATACGATGATGGAGCCATCGCGCGTGTACCTTTTCACGTTATCCAAAACCTGTTCCGGCAATAACTTCACATTATAATCGCGTGTGACCACATCCCACATCACTATTTTGTATCCTTTTTTCTTGAGTAGGTGCGGTTGCGGGAAGATCATGTGGCCGTGGGGTGGGCGGAACAGGTTGGAGGTGATTAAACGTCCTGCTTCCAACGTGTCATCCACGAATCGGTTGGACGTGGTTAGCCATCCTTGTAGGTGATGGAAGGTGTGGTTTCCCACTTGGTGACCACATTCCAGGATCTCCTCGTAGAGGTAGGGGTATTTACGCACGTTATCGCCCACGCAGAAAAAGGTGGCTTTCACGTTGTACCTATCCAGTTGGTTCAACACCCAAGGGGTGATCTCTGGGATGGGACCATCATCGAAGGTTAGGTATACCGTCTTTTGGTGTGGCTTTTTCACGCGCCAGAGGGCGTTAGGATAGAGCACCCTATATAGCAACGGGGGTTGTTCGATCATCATACGTGTCTTGATTTCTTATTCAGCCGAACCACTATACTGTTCCAGCAGGCGGGGGCTGAACTGTTGCATCATCCCCAGTGATTTTTGCATGACGCTCTCTTCGGTGGCTCTACCTACCGTGTCACCGGGTTCGGTTGTGTAGTATCCTTGCAGCGAACCATCGGTGATCTCCTTTAAAACCAGATCACCCAAGTAGGGAACTCCCGCGGTGTAAAACCTATAGGCGTGCTGCAACAGCTCATCAGTTATCGCGATGTAGTTCTCTTTATCGTGTTGCTGGTATACCCGCGTGATGAGCAACATGGGGTTGATGTTGTTGTAGATCACGTCGCTCATCGTGTTGGATAGTTGAGCGGGCCTTAACCGCGTGAACCAGTTCAGGTTGGTATCTATTCGCGCCTTGATGGTTTCGATAAGGGCCTCTGCTTTCCCCTCTTCACCCAGTCGGTAGTAGGCTTGCGCGAACATTACCCCATCACTCCCGTACCGTACGGCCGAGTCGGGAACGATTCCCGTTACTTTATCGAGGGCGGTCAACGCCTTTTCGTTTTCACCTGCCTCCACGAGCGCGTTCACCAGTTGCGAGAAGTAGAGCCGGTAGGTGGAGAGCATCCTCCTGCAGGTCTCGTCGAGGTAGATGTCTGGGTTCTCTTCCAGGCCGCCCCACCGGAACTTGTTCACCATGTTGTCGTAGGCGGCGTAGATGTTCACTCCACCGTGTAGCGGGGCTCCCGGGACCACCTGGTAGGAGAGCCCGTTTAGTGAGAAGTTGGTGTTCTGCAGGTTCATGTAGAGCGATGGCGTGATGGTAGTCGCGAAATGTATGTCGCGCTCCCAATTTCCCTCGTTGATGTTGTTCAGTATCTCCATGATCATCAGCTCTTGACGGTAGATAGCCTGTTTACCCGCTAGGCTGATGTGCATCCGGTCTGACGGTGAAGCGGCCAATCGTTCCCAGTCGACATTTGCAGAGTCGACCTCCAGCCTTACCAGGTCGGATGGGATTACCTGTGTTTCTCCGGTGGTAAAGGGGTTTTTGGGCCTGTACTCCCCGGTACGTAACTGCTCCATGATCCGCTTTAGCGAGACGGTATCCCGGTAAGCACTCGGGTCAAAGTAGCTTCCGTAGCTGATGGGTGGAATATTGTTTTGCCGCAGTACATCTTCTATCTCCTTACGGGTGATGACGAACGCCGCGCTGCCCGCCTCGCCGGAATATTTGGGACGCTCCCATTTTATGGGTAGTGGAGTCGATTCGTAGGCTTGTCGCAGTAACTGATCCACGTACCATTCCGTTTGCAGGAAGCTGAGGTTGGTCACCCGTGCGTCGGTACGGAAACCCTCGGTCTCCTGCACGTACCAGAGCGGGTAGGTGTCGTTATCGCCGTTGGTGAAGATAATACCGTCTTCACCAACCCCAACCAGGTAGTTCATACCGGTGTCTCGTGCCAGTGTACGGCCTGACCGGTCGTGGTCATCCCAGGTCTGGGAAACCATTTGCAGGGGGACGAACAGGCAGGCCGCCGTGGCCAGGGTCGTGGCGACGGTAGTGTTTTTGATTCGCTCTCTCAGGAAGAGGCTGATGCCGGCAACCCCCATCCCAATCCAGATGGCGAAGGCGTAAAACGAGCCGGCGTACGCGTAGTCCCTTTCACGTGGCTCAAAGGGGGTTTGGTTAAGGTAGAGGATGATGGCCAGGCCCGTCATGAAGAAGAGCATGAAGACGATAAGGAAGCTCTGCACTCCCCGCTCTTTCAGCTTTAGCTGGTAAAGGATCCCGATGATCCCGAGGAGCAGCGGCAGCATGTAATACTTATTGCGCCCTTTGTTATGGGCGATATCGGGGGCGATATCGTCTTGCGGCCCTAGTCCCAGCACATGCTCATCCACCACGGGGATACCGGTAATCCAGTTGCCCGAGGTGATACCTCCATCGGCTTGAATATCGTTTTGCCTACCAGAGAAGTTCCACATGAAGTAGCGCCAGTACATGAAGTTGACCTGGTAGTTGGCCATGAACTTCAGGTTTTGCCAGAAGGTGGGCTTTTTATTTTGATCGGTCACCCCTCCCCATCGCTCGTATCCCCGGATATGGTTCACGAACGACGGGTTGTTGCTGGTCGAGTGCATCCTGGGGAACAGCATCGTGTGGGTATACTTGTAGATGGGTGAGGTTACCTTCTCGTACCGGTCTTTCTCATCCGGGTCGTTCTTTATCACCTGTTGGTAGGAGGTTCGTTCCCCTTTCATAATAGCCACCCCGTTGCCATCCCGTTCGATACGCGATGCGTAGGTAGTGCCGTGGACGAGCGGTGTTTGTCCGTACTGTTCACGGTTTAAGAATCTTCCCAGCGAGAAGATATCTTCCGGCGAGTTTAGGTCGAGTGGGGGGTTGGCACTGGAACGGATAGGAATGATCGCGTAGGCCGAGAAGCCCACCAGGATGACCATCAACATCGCCATTGTAAGGTGGATGAATTGGTTGTTCAATTTTTTATACTTGAACGCGAAGTACGCACCAGCGGCTACAAGGATGGCCCACAGCAAGGCGCTGTTGCCGATGAAGAGGATACCCGTCAGCCCAAGGCTGAAGAAGAAAGCGGTCCGTGCCCTCGACTCCTCTCCCTTCCTGGAGAGCGTTTCAAAGAGTCCCCACGAGAGGCTTGCTACTAACAGGATGAGGTACACCAGGACGCCGCTGTTGTACGAGAGCCCTAGCGTGTTCACGAAAAAGAGCTCGAACCAGCCGCCCACCTTGGTGAAGCCCGGAATAATGCCCCATAGCACTACGACAATGATTCCGAAGGAGGCTATCAGTGCCAGCAAAACTCCTTTTAACGTGGGTGTGTCATTTTTCTTGAAGTAGTAGACCAAAACGATGGCTGGAATACAGAGCAAATTCAGGAGGTGCACACCTATCGATAACCCAATGACGTAGGCGATCAGCACCAGCCACTTGCTCGATTGAGGCTTGTGCACGTTATCCTCCCACTTGAGGATCAGCCAGAAGACCAGGGCAGTAAGCATGGAGGAGAACGCGTAGACTTCGCCCTCCACGGCAGAGAACCAGAACGTGTCGGAGAAGGTGTAGGCCAACGCTCCCACGACTCCACTGCCAATGACCGCGATGGTTTGACCAACGGTCAGCTCGGATTCTCCTTTTCGCAATACCAGCTTACGCGTAAGGTGGGTGATGGTCCAAAAGAGGAACAGGATAGTGAAGGCACTCATTAATGCCGACATGCTATTGACCATTTTCGCTACTTGTGATGGATCCTTTGCCAGTTGCGAAAAGAAGTTTCCCACCAACATGAAGATGGGAGCCCCGGGTGGATGACCCACCTCCAGTTTGTAAGCTTGGGTGATGAATTCGCCACAATCCCAAAAACTGGCGGTCGGTTCAATGGTGAGTAGGTAGACGGCGGCTGCCACGGCAAACACGGCCCACCCCGTGATGTTGTTGATTAACTTGTATCTGGTCATTATTTCATCTACGTTTGTATTCTCTGGGGTAATCCCCCTTAAGCAGTTGGTTTTATCGGAAAATCGGAGCAAAGATACGGAAATCTCCTTACACTGAAGGAGAAAAAGAGTCCATTTGCGGAGAACGTTATTAAAAAACGTGAAATGGAGTCTGTTAAATCGTTTGGGTTTATCAGTTATGGATATCGTGAAAATGAGCTGAACGAAATCAAAATAATCCTAATAAGGGTAAAAGCGCAAAAATATGCTGTATAACATGTTTTTGTTAACTGCCATGCTTTAAGCAGGTTGTATCGCCTTGTTGGTGTTTCCTGTCGTCTTGTTGTCTAAAAAAGAGTTAAGAAGATTTGCGCATGAAATAATAAAAAGTTTACTTTGATACTTGGTAGTTTAAAAATGGATAATTAGAAGGTCGTTTTCGTGCCTGTTGAAGGGATTCATCCAGAGGTT
Organism: Petrimonas sp.; assembly: GCA_012839475.1. Lineage (GTDB taxonomy): Bacteria > Bacteroidota > Bacteroidia > Bacteroidales > Dysgonomonadaceae > Proteiniphilum. The sequence goes on from DUNG01000005.1 coordinate 144,213, forward strand.
TAACTGTTTCGGTGGTGCGTTGTGTAAATGCTGATTAGGTGTATAAAACAGACGAAGCGGTAATTAACAAGCGAAAACGTGGTGAAAATTCAAGTAGATTACGAACAAAACTGGAAAGTAGCAATGGAGAAAAATAAGTTATTCGCAAGAGTAAGTGTTCTTTTGTCCGCGACCTTACTATTTTTCACGTTCAATTCATTTTCACAATTGCTTCCAGAGAATTCTGAAATGGCTGGATCATCCGAAACACCGGAGAAGTCTCGCTCGGAAGTGATTTATAAGCAACTGCATAGCTCGAGCTTCAGCAGCGAGAGGGGTTTGTTCGCGGATGGCTTGAAGCTCAAGATGAATCTATCTGTACTCGAAGAGGTGGAAGAGCAGCGAAAGGAGTTTGATCCCACCGAGATTCCTGCCGATGATATTTACGGTGGTATGTGGGGGAACCGTCACGTCAACATTTACGGTAGCCTTGAAAATGCGCCTGACACCTTTATGGTTGACCTGGAAAACTTTACCATGCCAGTGGATGGATACATGACTTCCAACTTCGGGCGAAGGGGTAGCCGCCGTTATCATTATGGTATCGACCTTAAGGCGCAGACGGGCGATACTGTCTACGCGGCGTTCGATGGCAAAATCCGGGTCAAGCAGTACGAAAGGAGGGGATACGGGTACTACTTGGTGATTCGTCATGTGAACGGGTTAGAAACTGTTTACGGGCACCTTTCGAAATTTTTGGTTGATGAGAACGATTTCGTCCTTTCGGGACAGCCCATCGGTTTGGCAGGCAATACTGGCCGCTCGTTTGGGTCGCACCTGCATTTTGAAACCCGTTTTCTCGGCAAGCCCATTAACCCAAATTTCATCATCGATTTCGAGAATAAGGTGACCCATCGCGATGAGTACCTGGTGACTAACTCCAGTTACCAGAAGACGAACAGCAGTAGTCGCGTAGTAGTTTCCAGCAGTTCGGCCAGCGGTAACGGTAGTAGTGTGGCTTCGGGTGCAGCAACGTCTTCCGGGAGTACCAATAAGTTTGTATCGGGTGAGGTGAGTTATCACCGTATACAGAGCGGAGATACTCTGAGTGCCATCGCGAAGCGCTACGGGACAACGGTCAGCGAATTGTGTCGCTTGAACAGCATCACCTCTCGGACCGTGCTGAGGATAGGCAGAACCATTCGCGTTTCCTGAACTTATAGATAAGACCCCGAGTTCACTATAGATGTAGAAGTAGAACAAAAGTGATAGTGATTCACGTAATAGAAAAGGTACAAGAATGTAAACTTGTACCTTTTTTTTAGTATCTTTGCCTGGCTCAACGTGAGTGCCCCGGAACGTGCTTGTGTACCCGGAACAACGTGGGCATCCAATTCAAGAAGAGACAAAGCCAACTATGGACAGTACAAACACCCAGTTCGACGAGGTGATTCGCTTATGTCGAGAGGTTTACGAGAAGAAGCTGCATGACTATGGTGCCTCGTGGCGTATTCTCCGTCCCGAATCGGTTACCGACCAGATATTTATCAAGGCTAACCGGATACGTTCCCTTGAGATGAAAAAGGAGAGCCGGGTGGACGAGGGGATTGTTCCAGAGTTCATGGCTATCGTCAATTACGGTATTATCGGGTTGATTCAACTGACGCTTGGCTACGCGGATGGGGTTGATATCTCTTCGGAGGAGGCAATGAGGTTGTACGATCAGCATGTGTCCGAAACCAAGGGGTTGATGCTCGATAAGAACCACGATTATGATGAGGCGTGGCGAAGCATGCGGGTTAGCTCGTACACCGATATCATCTTGATGAAGATTTACCGTACGAAGGAGATCGAGGAGTTGGGTGGACAAACGCTTGCATCGGAAGGCGTGGATGCCAACTACAAGGATATGATTAATTACGCGATTTTCGCGTTGATCAAATTAAGGTTTGGTGAGGTTAGCGAAGCTAAATGAGCAATTAGCAATGAGCAATTAGCAATGAGTAATGAGTAACGGGCAATGAGTGAGTCGAGGGTAAAGATAGTCAGTTTTCTAGTGGAGAGTACCCGCCTGCTGGTCGGCGCCACGTTTCTTTTCTCTGGTTTCGTGAAAGCGATAGATCCGCATGGTTTCGCTTACAAGATAGAGGATTACCTGATCGAGTTCCAGTTCGTGGAGTTGTTCCCGTTGGCTATGCCGGCGGCCATTCTCATGGTGGTTGCCGAGTTTGCCTTGGGCGTTACGCTTCTACTGGGAATTTACAGGAAGTGGACGCTTTGGCTTATTGGGTTATTTATGCTCTTCTATACCCCCCTTACGCTATGGATCGCGCTCACCAACCCGGTAGAGGATTGTGGTTGCTTTGGCGACGCATTCATCATCAGCAACTGGCAGACTTTTTACAAAAATCTGGTACTTCTGCTGGGTACGCTCTTTTTGTTGTTGAACTGGAGGAGGATGAAGCCGTTGTTCTCGTGTAAAGCAGCCCCGCTGGTGGCGATTTTCACCGTCGTTTTCGGCTTTCTTTTCTCGCTCTATAACCTGTTTTACTATCCGATCATGGATTTCAGGCCCTACCATGTAGGCGCCAATATCCCGGAGCAGATGCAGGTGGACCCGGAGAAAGGCGACCTGCTGGAAACCATTTTTATTTACAGCAAGGAGGGGGTAGAACAGGAGTTCACCGAGGAAAACCTCCCGTGGGAAGATAGCACGTGGACTTATGTAGACGCGCAAACGCGGGTAGTACGAAAGGGGGAGAAACCCGCGATCGAGGATTTCACCCTCGCTGCCATTTACCGTGGCGATTCAGACGGTGAGTGGCATGCTGGCGAGGATGTTACCGATCTGATCTTATCGGAGCCCTCGTACCAACTCTTGATGATCGCTTACTCATTGGAGGGGGTGCATGAGGGGCGTTTGGATCGTTTTATCGCGGCATGGCGCTACGCGGAAGCTCATGGCTACCCTTTTTACCTATTAACAGCTTCCATTCCTCAGGTAGTGGCTGGTTGGGAAGGGCGGCATCAGACCGGTTTTCAGTTTTTACAGGCCGATGAGCGGGAGTTGAAGACGATGATTCGCTCGCAGCCCGGGTTGATGTTGTTGAAAGGGGGAGTAGTTATCAATAAGTGGGGATATCTTGGGGTTCCCCGTTTCAAGGAGATGAATACCCCTTTAGATGATTCCCAGTTGGTCTCTCCGCCAGATCGGAAGCGGGCCGAAGCTGGTCGTTTAGGTATAACCGCGTTGCTGTTCGTGGTGCCGTTGCTCTTGTTGAAAGGACAGGAGCGTCGTTTATTAAAAAATTAATCGATAAAATTAAAATATATATGAGAAAGAAGATTGTAGCAGGCAACTGGAAGATGAATATGAGCCTGCAAGAGGGATTGGAGTTAGCGAAAGGGCTAGACAAAGCGTTGAAAGGTAAAACCGTGCATTGCGATGTGGTGATCGGTACCCCGTTTATCCACCTTGCTAGCGTGGTGGCAGCCATTGACACGGGTAAGGTTGGCGTGGCAGCCCAGAATTGTGCTGATAAGGAATCGGGTGCTTACACTGGGGAGGTATCGGCTTCGATGGTGGCTTCCACCGGCGCCAAGTACGTGATCCTGGGACACAGCGAGCGCCGTGCCTATTACGGGGAAACCCCCGAGATTCTCAAGGAGAAGGTAAAGCTGGCGTTGGCTAACGGGCTTACCCCCATCTTTTGCATCGGTGAGGTGTTGGAGGAGAGGGAGGCAAACAAGCACTTCGACGTGGTGAAAACGCAATTGAAAGCATCGCTGTTTGAACTCTCGGCAGAGGATTTCGCGAAGATAGTGTTGGCTTACGAGCCGGTTTGGGCCATCGGGACCGGGAAGACGGCAACGCCCGCCCAGGCTCAGGAGATGCACGCGTTTATCCGGGAGACCCTGACCGAGAAATATGGGAAAGAAGTTGCCGATGGTACCTCTATCCTGTACGGGGGGAGTGTGAACGCCGGAAACGCGAAGGAGCTCTTCTCGAACGTTGACGTGGATGGCGGGCTGATTGGCGGTGCCTCTCTCGGGGTGGATAAGTTCCTGCCCATCGTCGAGGCGTTTTAATGGCCTGACAGGTTGTTACATAAAACCTCTTTTTCAATGAAGAATCACTTTCCATCTTGCTTTCCCTTGATGGCCTGTGTTTTGTTGTCTTGTGCCTTATTTGTGAACGTCTTGCACGCGCAGTCGCCACAAAAACAGCGGAACGAGATACTTAAGGAGTTGAATGGTACTTCCCCTGGTAAGGGGAAGGTTACGGTACATGAGGATGAGGGTATCCGGCACGTGCTAGGGCGCCCCGTGTCGCCCGCCCGTACAGTGTATACCTCGGCCGACGGGACCGTTCAGTTCCATCGCCTACGGGGTTTTAAGGTTCAGGCGTTCTCTGGAAATAACCAGCGCACCTCTAAAGACGAGGCACACCGGAAGCAAGCGCAGATTAACGCGGCCTTCCCTGAGCACGAGACGGTGGTTCTGTTTGACTCCCCGTTCTGGCGCTTGCGCGTGGGTAACTTCGCCACCCGCGAAGAGGCGGAAGAGGCTATGCAGGAGTTCAGGAAGCGGTTCCCCTCGTTTGGTAGGGAGATGTATATCGTGGTGGATGAGGTGAAGATACCGATTAACCAGGTAGATAAGAACGAGTAGATGTCATCAGAAGAGATAGAAAAAAGTAGGTCGGTTATCTCGGATCATACACGGGATATCCTTGCGCTCTTGGGTGAAGACCCCGCCAGGGAGGGGTTGCTGAAGACCCCGGATCGGGTAGCCAAGGCGATGCAGTACCTCACCACGGGCTACTGGCAAGATCCGGAGGAGATCATTCGCTCCGCCCTGTTCAAAGAGAACTACCGGCAGATGGTAATCGTGAAAGATATCGATCTCTTCTCGTTGTGTGAGCATCACCTACTGCCTTTTTTTGGCAAAGCCCACGTGGCCTATATCCCCGACGGTTATATCACGGGGCTGAGTAAGATTGCCCGCGTAGTGGACGTGTTCGCGCGGCGGTTGCAGGTGCAGGAACGGCTCACCACCCTGATCAAGGAGTGCATTCAGAAGACCTTGAACCCCATGGGCGTGATGGTGGTCATCGAGGCGCAACACATGTGCATGCAGATGCGGGGTGTGGAGAAACAAAACTCCATCACCACCACCTCCGATTTCACCGGCGTGTTTCGAGAACAAAAAACAAGGGAAGAGTTCATCGCGCTGATCAGGTGATTGATTATCCCTGCTTTTTCGCTGCCCGCCTGCGGTCGGTTTCGTTTAATAATATCTTGCGGAGACGCATGTGCAGGGGCGTCACTTCAACGTATTCGTCCTCCTTGATGTATTCCAGCGCCTCCTCTAAACTGAAGAGGACGGGCGGTGCCAGCTGAACCTTGTCGTCACTCCCGGCCGCACGCACGTTGGTTAACTTTTTCGATTTGGTCACGTTGACCACGAGGTCGCCCTCTTTGTTGTGCTCGCCGATTACCTGCCCTTCGTACACGTGGGTTTGCGGCTCAATAAAGAACCGCCCCCGGTCTTGCAGCTTGTCCAAGGCGTACGCGAAAGCGTTGCCCGACTCCCCGGCGATGAGGGAGCCATTTTGTCGCTTCTCGATCACTCCCTTCCACGGTTGGTACTCGAGGAACCGGTGCGCCATGATGGCTTCGCCGGCAGTAAGGGTAAGCAGGGTGTTGTTTAGGCCGATGATGCCCCTCGATGGCACCACGAACTCCATGTGTACGCGGTCGCCTTTACTCTCCATCACGAGCAGTTCGCCTTTGCGGCGCGTAACGATATCGACTACCTTGCTGGCCGATTCCTCAGGCAGGTTGACTGTGAGTTGCTCTACCGGTTCATGTTTCTCTCCCCCAATCTCCTTGATGATTACTTGAGGTTGACCTACCTGTAACTCGTACCCTTCTCGGCGCATGGTCTCGATTAACACTGAGAGGTGCAACACCCCCCGGCCGTACACGGTCCATGCATCGGCGCTATCGCTGTTCTCCACCCGCAACGCCAGGTTCTTATCAAGTTCGCGCATTAGTCTGTCGTGGATATGGCGGGAGGTAACGTACTTGCCGTCCTGCCCGAAGAGGGGGGAGTTATTGATGGTGAAGAGCATCGATAGGGTAGGTTCATCGATGGCGATTGGGTCCAGTGGCTCCGGTTTCTCCAGGTCGCTGATGGTGTCCCCGATATCGAATCCATCAATGCCCACCAACGCGCAGATATCGCCCGATGAAGCTTCATTCACCTTGGTGCGGCCCAGCCCTTCGAATAGATTCACCTCTTTCACGCGGATTCTCTTGATGCTGCCATCGCGTTTACACAGCGCGTAATCCTTGTTGGGCTGGAGGGTGCCTCGGTGTACCCGTCCCACGGCAATTCGCCCCACGTAGTTGGAGTAGTCGAGTGAGGTGATCAACATTTGCGGGACACCTTCCAGGATGCTGGGGCCCGGGATGTACTTGACGATCGCGTTCAACAATGGGACGATATTGTCGGAGGGTTTTTGCCAGTCGTCTGACATCCATCCCCGCTTGGCCGAACCGTACAGGGTGGGGAAGTTGAGTTGCTCTTCGGTGGCATCGAGGTTACACATCAAGTCGAACACCTGTTCCTGCACCTCTTCGGGCCGGCAGTTAGGCTTGTCGACCTTGTTGATCACCAGGATAGGCTTTAGTCCAATCTCCAGTGCTTTTTGTAGCACGAACCGGGTTTGCGGCATGGGGCCTTCGAATGCGTCCACCACCAGCAGGCACCCGTCGGCCATGTTCAGTACCCGCTCAACCTCGCCGCCGAAGTCGGCGTGTCCCGGTGTATCGATAATATTTATTTTGGTCTTCCCGTATAGGATTGACACGTTCTTGGAAAGGATGGTGATGCCACGCTCCCGTTCTAGGTCATTGTTATCGAGGATTAAGTCGCTCGTGAGTTGATTCTCCCTGAAAAGGTTCCCTGCCATCAGCATTTTGTCTACCAGTGTGGTTTTCCCATGGTCCACGTGGGCGATAATGGCAATGTTTCGAATATCTTGCTGCATGTAAAACAATCTTTTTAAGGGTGCGAAAGTACATGAAAAAACAACTTTATCCAAGCGTGTAAGCTGAAAATCAAGATAAATTAATGGCTGTAAGTTTAAATAGTAAATGCAATACTTAGGTGAAAAAAGAAAGAGGGAGATACTAAGCTATCTTTGCGGAGATAATATTTGCGAATTAAGCGGATTTTTTTTTTATTTGCATTGCTTCACGTGACGGTTGGTGATTGTTGCAAATCCTGGTGTTACACGACCATTCAAGGATTTAAATTCAATACAACATGAAACCGACATGCTTAAAAGCGGGTCCCATACACCGAAATATAAACATAAACATAAACATAATAACTTTAACCGTATGAAGCCGATGGGTTCCATACACCGAAATGTAAAAGAATAAATTAATCGTATGAAAATTGTAATTATTGGTGGAGTGGCAGGTGGCGCTACCGCCGCTGCACGGCTCAGGCGACTGGATGAAAAGGCGGAGATCATTCTTTTCGAGAGGGACGCGTATGTTTCGTTTGCCAATTGTGGGCTCCCCTACCATATTGGAGGGGTTATCGAGCATCGCGAGAAGCTACTGTTACAAACCCCCGAGGGGTTCAAATGTCGATATAATATAGATGTACGGGTTTTATCGGAGGTGATCGCGATTCACCCCGACTCTAAAAGCGTGACGGTGAGAGAGGTGAACACGGGAAGAAGTTATGTTGAAGGGTACGATAAGCTGATTGTCTCCACTGGTGCGAGTCCGCTTAAGCCCAACATAAAAGGGGTTGATAACGAGCGGGTCTTCACTTTGCGTAACATGTCGGACATGGACCGAATAAAGGCGGCAGTTGCTTGCGAAGGGGTTGGCTCTGCCGTTGTCGTCGGAGCCGGTTTCATTGGCCTGGAGATGGCCGAGAACCTAAAGAAGGCAGGTCTATCGGTAACGGTTATCGAGCAGCTCAACCAGGTCATGAACACGGTCGATTATCCCATGGCATCCATGGTACATCGCTACCTTCGCTCGCTAGGGGTGAACCTGTTGTTGGGTGAAACGGTCACCGCAGTTGAACCAGAGGGCGACCGTTTACGGGTACGTACCGAGAGCCAAAAGGCCATTGATACAGATATGGTGATTTTGAGCATCGGAGTACGACCTGAGACGGGATTGGTCAGGGAGGCCGGGTTAATGATAGGTTGCTTGGGTGGGATCAAGGTGAATGAGTACATGCAAACTTCCCATCCTGATATTTACGCGGTGGGTGACGCGGTGGAGGTGACGAACCTTGTGACTGGTAAGCCAGCGTTGATTCCACTGGCCGGACCGGCAAATAAACAGGCGAGGATCGCTGCCGATAATATCATAATGGGCAATAGCCGTACCTATAAAGGAACCGTTGGGACCTGTATCGCGAAACTATTCGATATGTCGGTGGCCGCTGCCGGGGCTACCGAGCGACAGCTCCAAAATGAGGGTATCGAATACATTACCTCCATCTGTCACGGCTCAACGCATTCGGGGTATTACCCTGGTGCCTTGCCGATCTCCCTCAAAATCAACTTTGCCCCTGACGGGAAACTGCTGGGTGCGCAAGCCGTGGGGTTTGGTGGGGTGGACAAGCGAATTGACCTGCTGGCACAGGTAATCCGAAACGGGGGCACCGTGCAGGATTTACAAGAGATCGAGCAAGCGTACGCGCCGCCGTTCTCGTCAGCGAAAGACCCGGTGAACATGGCCGGTTTCATCGCGGAAAATATCGTGCAAGGCCGCGTGAAGATTATCCATTGGCACGATATCGATACAAGGGATCCCGAAACGGTGGTAATTGACGTGAGGACAAATGAGGAGTACCAAGCCGGACATATTGAACAGTCATTGCATATCCCTGTTGATGAGTTGCGGGAACGGCTGAGCGAGGTGCCGAAGGGTAAAACTCTCTACATCTATTGTAAGATAGGTCTTCGGGGGTACGTTGCCACGCGTATCCTTATGCAGCATGGATTTGAAGCGATATACAACCTGTCCGGTGGATACGATACTTACTCGTGTGTGAAAGAAAATATATCCAGATGAATACCCGAAAATGCATCTTTCTCATTGTAACGGCTTGCTTGATTTTTCAAGTGATAGCGAAACAATCGATGGCCTTTGCTCAGGAAGCACCCGTTTCAAAGAGCAACCACGTGCATGAAGATCCGGATGTCCTCCCCATGTTCACGGGAGGGACGGCCGCTATGAACAACTTTATTTCCAGCATGCTGAGCTATCCGGAAGAGGCACGAGAGCGTGAAGCCCAGGGCTTGGTGGTATACACGTTCGTGGTAGAGAAAGATGGTACACTTTCCAATTTCAATATTATCCATCGTGCCGATCCGCTCTTGAATGAGGAGGCACTGCGTATTTTACAAGCAATGCCTCCCTGGCGTCCAGCCCGACATAAGGGGGAGATCGTGCGTGCCGAAACGTACGTGCCCATGTATTTCAAACTAAATAAGGATGCGGTGCCCTATCAAGGGCAACGAACAGCCGAGCCGGGAACCAATGTATACGCGAAGACCGATCGGGATATCCTTGAGAACAGCGAGATTTATACCATCGTGGATAAGATGCCCAGTTACACGTATGGAGAAAAGGAGTTGTCCAAGTTTATCTCGCACAACATGCGGTACCCCGTAAAGGCCAAGCAGGAGGGCATTCAAGGGAGAATATTATGCTCGTTTGTCGTGGGTGAGGATGGGGCTATCTCGAACATCGAGGTGGTGGAGGGGCTGGATCCCGAGCTCGATAACGAGGCTATTCGGGTGCTGGGACTGATGCCGAGGTGGATTCCGGGCGAGAACAAGGGGATTAAAGTAAATGTGAAGTGCTTATTGCCTATCGATTTCAAGATCGATGAAGAACCTATTCCCCCGCTTAGATGAGTTCCAGTTGAAACACCCTCATGCCCGTGTGGGTGTTGATGAACAAACGGAAAGGAACAGGTTCCATGGATTCTTTGGGGTACCCGGAACGGAGTGTGTTTAGCAGGAATGAGGCATACATTACTTGTGGGTACCCGGGCAGATTGCTGCCGCGTGAGTGGCTAAGGTACAAGTCGATACCCGTTGTTTCACGGTCGCGAAGCAGGGTTAAGGTGTGCGGCCTTTCGAAGTATTCTACCTCGATGATCAGGTTGAGGTAACCACCACCAACCCATACACTTTGAACCTTTACCGGGTCGTTGGAATACCTTTCGGGGTATCCCTTCTCGATAGCCCCGGTATAAATGGGCGACACTTGGTTTACCTTTATCCGGTTATCCTCAAGTGGGGTGTAGTTGAGGATAACGCGTTGTCGATCCTCTCCTTTAATCTTGTCGTTGCTTTCAGGTATTAACAGTTGTCCGTTATCGAGCTGGAACCGGATGGAGCTACCCTCCTTTAGCAGGGTGGCAAACTCCACGAGGTAGTCGTCCATCCGTTCGGGTTTCTTGTCGCAACCCGAAACGAAAAGAAGAAACGCCATGAAAGCGAACGCTATTTTTCCCCTGACTTGCATGCGATAACCGTCTCTGTTTTATGTTTATCCTACTGTTTGCCAAGTAAGGTTATTGCCCCCGTTGTTACGCCATTGCGGGGTTTTTATAGTCTTTCATCTGATCACTTACTACTCTTTTTTACCTCTATGCTCCAGGTGATTTTTAACGGTGTTGCCGTACATCTCGATGATTTTGTCCCGCAAGAAATCACTGTCTTTGTTCGGGATATCGATCTTATCGACCTGCCGTTGCAGGTAGGCATCGAAATGGGCCACCTCTTCACCGTTATACTCGTTTCTGAACCGGTCTGAGCCGCTCATCCGGTCGTATGCGATGTAGTTAATCGGGAAGAAGGCGTAGTTCCGGTAGATCTCTTTGTCGATCAACGTGGCTGCCTGGTCGAGTACCTCGTTGCGGCTCGTTCCCGCGGGGATAGCTTCCAGGCCGCGGTTAATGCACTCCCCTAATCGGAAGACGACCCGCCCTTTGAATCCCATGATACCGGTAGCCATGTTCTCGATATCATCGGCCTCGCTCTTTTTGTGGTCTGATGCGTCTCGCTTGAGTTGAAACTCTTTGGCTTTCAGAAAGTCGCAGGGGTCGTACTCGTACGAAATGGAGAGGGGGACGATACGCAGCTGGCACAGCATCTCCAGGGGGTTAGCGCTGTCATGCAGCGTGAACATCTTCAGGAGGCTCGCTTGCGTTTTGTCGTCCGAGTCCTTGGCCCTTCCCTCTCGTTGCGCGATCCAGATGGATTGTATGCGTTGGTTGATCGTGTGGTGGATGTAATCAGAGAGATGTCGCGACACCTTTAACATCTCCCTGACCGATACGCTTCGCTTGACGATAAAACTCTTGTTAATGCGCACCAGGTCGGTAATCCACGGGTGAATAAGCAGATTGTCGCCAATAGCGATCTCGGTGGTTTGAAACTGTTTGTCGAAGAGGAGGATGTTAAAGAAGGCTGCATCCAGCACGATATCCCGGTGGTTCGAGATAAAGAGATAGCTGTTCACCTTCTCAATATTCTCCCACCCGCTGCCGACCATCTTCGTGGTGGTTTGCTTGATTAACCGCTTCAGAAGCGGGTGGATGATCTGCGCCTGGAAGTCATCTTTGCTTTCGCACCGGGTGACGATTTCCGAGAACTGCTCCCAGGAGAGGAGTGGCTTCACGATGGGCTCAACTGCCCGTTTGAACCCTTTGTCGGCTAATAGCCGGGCAACGGTTTCAGGTACTTCGCTGTCGAGCAGCGGCCGGATGTCTTGAAAGCGATCGGTGGTATCGGTCATGGTGGTTATCGGTTTACATGGATTTTAGCGTATTCAGTTTCGATGATGTCCGACAGCACGTCGCCCATCGAGAGGCCAGCTGCCTCCACTTGTTGAGGGATAAAGCTGGTTCCTGTCATCCCCGGGGTGGTATTCACCTCGAGCAAAATCGACTCACCATCTTGCAGGATGTAATCAGCCCGGATAATCCCCTTGGCGCCAAGAAGTCGGTATATTTTTTTTGTCTCCTCCTGGATGGTCAGTGCTATGGATGGCGGTATACGGGCGGGGGTTATCTCTTCCACCTGTCCGTTGTACTTCGCATCGAAGTCGAAAAACTCATTTGCGGGAACCACCTCCGTGAGGGGGAGCGCAACTATTCCCTTACCGGCTTCGTAACAGCCGCATGTCACCTCCGTACCCGCTATGAACTGTTCAATGATGACTTCCGGTGCCTCGCGGAATGCCTCCTCGATTGCCTCCTTCATTTTGGTAGTCGCGGTCACCTTGGTGGTGGCAAAGCTGGAGCCGCCCGAGTTGGGCTTCACGAAAACGGGTAACCCAAGCTCGGCCGTAATCTGTTCAGGCGTGTAGGAGTCCCTCTCTCTCAGCACTATGGAAGGGGCTACCTTTACGCCGAAGCTTTTTAGGAAGTTGTTGCAGGTGAACTTGTTGAACGTGAGTGCTGATGCCAGTACCCCACAGTTGGAGTAGGGGATACCCAGCATATCGAAATAGCCTTGTAGTACGCCATCTTCACCCGGCGTGCCGTGGATGGTGATGTACGCGAAATCGAACCGCGTGGTTGCCCCATCGGCCACGAAACTAAAGTCGTTTTTATTCACCGGGAAGCGATTCCCCTGGTACTCTACTTCCCATGCTTGACGGTCTATTTTCACCTTGAACAGGTTGTACTTGCCTATATCCAGGAAGGTGTAAATGCCGGCCGCGCTCTTCTCCGAAATTACGATTTCGGAAGAGTACCCTCCCCATACGATGGCTACATTTTTTTTCATAGGTTGATGTTGTTTTTACTCCTGACTTCTTCGGTAGACCCTCCATTTGTCGATGACCGCTTGCATATCGTCCGGGATATCGCTTTCAAAGATGAGCGTCTTTTTCGTTTCGGGGTGGGTGAAGCCCAACAGGCACGCGTGCAAGCATTGGCGGGGGCAGAGGGCGAAGCAGTTATTCACGAACTGTTTGTACTTCGCGTAGTGGGTTCCCCGTAAAACGTTATTACCCCCGTATCGCTCATCATTAAAAAGTGTGTGCCCGATATGCTTCATATGTACCCGAATCTGGTGGGTACGCCCGGTCTCAAGTCGGCACTGTACCAGCGTGACGTACCCGAATCGTTCCAGTACCTTGTAGTGGGTTACGGCTGGCTTACCCTGCTCCCCGTCAGGAAACACGCGCATCAACATGCGGTCCTTGGGATCTCGCCCGATGTTTCCCTCGATGGTTCCCTCATCTTCCACCACGTTGCCCCAAACGAGGGCCACGTATAACCGTTGGGTCTCCTTGCGGAAGAATTGACCGGAAAGGAAGGTCTTCGCCTCAGGTGTTTTGGCTACCAGGAGCAGTCCCGATGTCTCTTTGTCAATCCGGTGCACCAACCCCATCCGGGGATCATCCATCTCCATCGCTTTGTCCACGTTCAGGTGGTGTGCCAGCGCGTTGACCAGCGTGCCGGTGTAGTTGCCGTGCCCCGGGTGAACCACCATGCCTGCCGGCTTGTTAACGACCAGCAGGGCATTGTCTTCGTACACGATATCAATGGGAATCTCTTCGGGGATGATTACCAACTCATGTCGCGGCCAATCCAGCACAACAGTAATCACGTCCAGCGGTTTCACCTTGTAGTTCGATTTCACGGGCGAACCATTTACCAAGATGCATTCTGCTTCCGCGGCTTGTTGTATTCGGTTACGTGATATCCCTTCAATCCGGACCGACAAAAACTTATCGATTCGTAACGGACTTTGTCCCTTGTCGGCTACGAAGCGGTAGTGCTCGAATCGCTGCTCCTCCCCATCGTCTATTGTGATCGGGAACTCCTCCTCATCCTCTTCCAAGAGCCACGGGTTGATATGCTCGGAATTCTCCTTCAACACGAAACGGGTGATTAAAAGAATGAGTCGTCAATCCCCCCTTCCACGGGAACATCGTTCATTTCGTCCGCCACTCCCACGTTTAACGAGTCGGTAGTGGTACTGCTACTGCTACTCACCACCAACTGCAAGGGCGAACCGGCAGGTATTTTCTCCTCCGGTGCCAACTGTTTACCGCGATATTCCACCCTCAAGACCAACCCGGCGTATTGTGATGGCACCTCTTTTATCGTGATGTTGTTGAATCCGAGTGAATTAAGCAGGGCGGTGGCTTGGCGAACGGAATAATCGACCAATCCTGGTACGGCCACCTCCTTGGGGCTCTTTGAGTAGACTGTTACGTAGATGGAGCGGCCTTCCTTGACCCGGTTATTGGGTTTGGGAACTTGCGAGAGGATGGCACCGGGTATCGCATCATCACGGTAAATGGAATCCACGATTTCCGCGTGTATCCCTTTCGCGGTAAGAATAACGTTTGCCTCCTCCACTTGTAGTCCCTCGAGGTCTGGTACCACCACGTTTTGCCCATGTCGGGTGTAGACGTGCAGGAAGAGCATGACAAGTAGGATCAAGGCGATACCGCAGATGGTAATCGCTATCAGGTTCTTGAGGAGGCTGTTACCGAGAATCGGCTTCTTATCAAACTTCTTTTTGCTCATATTCCATGCCTTGTAAAAGAGAGGATGTATAGCTGCGTACAAAAATACAAAAAAAACAGGAACTCGACACCTCGGGCCCCTGTCTTTATCAATTCATTACGTTGCAGTGCACTAGAATTCGTCCGAAACGGATAATTTTGCTCTGCCTTTTGCACGGCGCGCGGCCAATACTTTCCTCCCGTTTTTAGTCGCCATACGGCTGCGGAACCCGTGCTTGTTTTTTCTCTTTCTGTTGGAGGGTTGAAATGTTCTCTTCATATTGATCGTTGCTTTATTATATGCGTAATGTTTTCGTTCTTAACTTCAGTCTCAGTTCCTTTTTCGGCCTGCAAAATTAGACAAAATAAATGAAAGAACCAATGAAAATGCGCTTAAAAATGGTTTTTGATGAAATAGTTGCAACAAAAAAAGCGCCCTAAAAACAGGTGCTTTTACTATTATTTGTTACATTTGAGTTATTGCAGAAGAAATGGTTCAGGATTTATTTTGCGGCAATTATGAATCACCTCATAATGAAGATGGGCTCCTTTACTTCTGCCCGTATTACCTAAAAGTCCAATAGGTTGACCTGTGTCCACTTTATCTCCCACCTTAACCAAACGGCGTGAGAGATGGGCATATAGAGTTTGTAAGGTATCGGAATGTTGCACCACTACAAAATTTCCGTAACCGCTATTATAGTTCGACTCTGTTACAAGACCCGACGCGGTTGTACAAATGGTATCTCCTATTGCACCTTTAAAATCGATACCCGCGTGATTTTCGCCTATACGCCTATTAAATGGATTGCGACGCCATCCGAATTTTGATGTAATATCGCCGTCATAAGGCTTGCCCAGTGGAAGAGATTTAAGATCCGACAGTAATGAGGTCAGTTCTTTTTCAAAAAATACTCCTACCGATGCCACTTCGGTTACATCGATATCCTCAGGTATACCTCCCAAATTTCCCATATTTTCATCAATCTGAAAATGGGATAAACCCCGTTCATTTAAAAAACTGTTAAGCTGATACAGACCTGAATCGATAGCCATGAAAGAGGATTGTATCTGCTCAACATCTATTTTACTGCGAATATAGTTTGCTCTGTCTAAACGTGCCTGATAATCGCGACTGGTATTTTGATACACTATTAAACAGAGAGTAGCTATTAGGGCTACGAGTACAAAGAAGAACAGCCCTACCCATCGTTGCCATGTACGTAAAAGAAAAGTAGGAACACGACGAACACGAGGTCTGCTTTTACCACAATTAGCAAGTATAATTGTAGTTTTGTCTATCTCTTTAAAAAGCATGATCGCGATGAATTTATATTTTTTACTTTTTGAGTTGCGTCTCTCCCGTCTTGGATGACGAAGATGCAGTTGATGGGGATGCGGGACTTGTGGACTCGACAGACTTTGAGAGTGACGAAGTTGGATTTTGCGCGTTGCCGGGGTTAGCTGAAGTCATTTTAAGTTGACCGTTGTAAGCACCGCCTTTCTCAATCTCAATAATTTCGGTTTCAATATCCCCCGCTATCTGACCACCCTGCTTAATAAGAACCTCTTTCGCGAGAACATTACCGTTTATCTTGCCGTAAATTATCAGGTTGTCACTATGAATGTTGCCATTTACTTTTCCGGATTCTCCTAAAACAATTCCTTTTTTCAGATGTATATTGCCGTTGACCTCTCCATCGATACGCACTACGCCATCTCCCTGTATATCGCCGATAAAAACGACACCCTTACCTAAAATCGTATTGATGGAATGATCTTCGAGTCTGGTAGTTTCATTAAGGGTAGAACCCAAATCTTTGTTTCTTTTTTTCCGCATATTATTATTTGTTTTAAACCAATACCAAACTTCTACGCAACTTGAGACACATCGCAAAAATCTCCTAAAAATAAGAATAATTACGCAATAAAAAAAACTTTACGAGCATTCTTTAATATTTATATTTGCCATGCGCTAGATATTTGATATTTAATTGTTTATAGGTGCTCAAAGATACAAATACTGCAAAGCATTAGGGAGGTTGTTTAGTTAAATCTTCCCCATAACAGGATAACGCTCGGGATATACAATGCTTTCTATTCTCAAATCTACATCTAAAGTATCCCAACGCACAGCGTGATTGCCTTCTATTTCAACATCGAAAACATCATTTACAGACACATTAACATCTTGAAAAAATTAATGTCCACTTTTTCAAGCTGGTACATAGTGGTTCAGTTTTAATAAAGTTGCATTAGCGACTTAAATCTACGAACAGGAAAAAGTGCCTAAAATATTTTGCCATTAAAAAAAAACGTTCTATATTTGCACCCGCATTTAGGAGGTAACTCCCTATTGACATCGGGTTCACGCCCAAAAAGGCCCATTCGTCTATCGGCTAGGACGCAAGATTTTCATTCTTGAAAGAGGGGTTCGATTCCCCTATGGGCTACTTAACTAATAACACAGATACGTCAACAGAATGGCAAATAACAAATCAGCAGAAAAGAGAATCAGGCAGAACAGGGTTCGCCGTCTCCAAAACCGGTACGTATCCCGTACCGCCCGAAATGCGGTTCGTAAACTGCGTGCCACTACCTCCAAGGAGGAGGCGAAGGAGATGTACCCGAGAGTCTGTTCCATGTTGGATAAGTTGGCTAAGAAAAAGGTGATTCACAAGAACAAAGCCAACAACCTGAAGTCGAAATTAGCGTTACACGTGAACAGCTTGAGTTAATTTTCGACACCTCTCAAACGATTAAAATATAGGGATGGCCGAGCAGTAGATGTTCGGCCTTTTTTATTCGTGTCCGGTGCAAAAAATGTTGCTGGAAACGTTTTTTTTTCGTATATTTGTTCGTTTTTTGGAAGGCCCTTGTGCGCTATATAAGTGTCTCATTTACAGGGTAATTAAATAATAAGGAAGACAATGTCAGAAGAAGAGAAGAAAATGGCTAGCGGTCATTACTCCGCTGAGAACATTCAGGTGCTCGAGGGTTTGGAGGCAGTTCGCAAACGCCCCGCTATGTATATTGGTGATGTAAGCGAGAAAGGGCTTCACCATTTGGTTTACGAAGTGTTGGACAACTCCATTGATGAGGCGCTGGCTGGCTATTGCGACGAGATTCACGTGGTCATCAACGAAGATAATTCAGTCACGGTTATAGATAACGGTCGGGGTATCCCGGTAGATTGGCACGAGAAAGAGCAAAAATCGGCCCTGGAAGTGGTACTTACGGTACTGCACGCGGGGGGCAAGTTCGATAAGGGAACCTATAAGGTGTCGGGTGGTCTTCACGGTGTGGGGGTATCTTGTGTTAACGCCTTGTCGGCCCATTTGAGAGCAGAGATTCACCGTGGAGGGAAGACCTACGTGCAAGAGTACTCACGGGGAAAAGCGTTTGCCGACGTGGAGATTGTAGGCAATACCGATAAAACGGGGACCATCATCACCTTTAAGCCAGATGATACCATCTTCACGGTTCTAGAGTTCCGCTACGATATACTCTCCACCCGTCTGCGCGAACTGGCGTTCCTTAACGCGGGCATCACGCTCTCGCTCACCGATAAGCGTATGCCCAAGGAGGACGGGAGCTTCAAGTCGGAACGTTTTTACTCCGAAACGGGTCTTGAGGAGTTCGTGCGTTACATCGATAAAAACAAGGAGTTACTGATTCAAGATCCCATCCATATCGTGACCGAGAAGAACGGGATACCCATCGAGATCGCGATGACCTACAACGACACCTACAACGAGAACATCTTCACCTACGTGAACAATATCAACACCATCGAGGGGGGTACCCACCTGACCGGTTTCCGCCGGGGGTTATCGCGAACGCTGAAGAAGTATGCCGAAGACTCCAAAATGTTGGAGAAGGTGAAGGTAGAGATTAGTGGCGATGACTTCCGCGAGGGAATCACTGCCGTGTTGTCGGTAAAAGTGGCGGAGCCGCAGTTTGAAGGACAAACCAAGACCAAGCTGGGGAACACCGAGGTGATGGGTGCCGTAGATCAAGCCATTGGCGAAGCGTTGAGGTACTACCTTGAAGAGAATCCCAAGGAGGCGAAAGTGATTGTCGAAAAAGTTATCCTTGCCGCCACCGCTCGCCACGCGGCCCGTAAAGCACGGGAAATGATACAGCGGAAGTCACCCCTGTCGGGAGCCGGCCTACCAGGTAAGCTGGCCGACTGTTCGAGCAAAGATCCCGCGCTGAGCGAAATATTCCTCGTGGAGGGGGACTCCGCGGGTGGAACCGCGAAACAAGGACGTGACCGTATGTTCCAGGCTATTTTGCCACTGCGTGGAAAAATACTTAACGTGGAAAAAGCGATGCCGTATAAGGTATTGGAGAGTGAAGAGATAAAAAATATCTACACGGCCTTAGGTGTTACCATTGGCACCGAAGAGGATAGTAAGGAACTCAATATCGAGAAGCTACGGTACCACAAGATTATCTTGATGACAGACGCTGACGTGGACGGTAGTCATATCGATACACTGATCCTCACTTTCTTCTTCCGTTACATGCGTCCTTTAATCGAGAAAGGGTACGTCTATATTGCCACGCCTCCACTTTACCTCTGCAAAAGGGGGAAGGTAGAGGAGTATTGCTATGACGAACGGCAACGACGTCTTTTTATCGATACCCATGCTGATGGAAACGAGAACTTGGTACACACGCAACGATACAAAGGGTTGGGCGAGATGAACGCCGAGCAGCTTTGGGAAACGACGATGAATCCCGAGAACAGGACGCTGAAGCAGGTGACCATCGAGAATATGGCCGATGCCGATATGATCTTCACCATGCTAATGGGCGAGGAGGTCGCCCCCCGCCGGGAGTTTATCGAGGAGAACGCCACCTACGCGAATATAGACGCGTAAAGATTTAAACAGAAGCCCTGGTGGTTGCTCGATGAGGGCAGTGCCTATCGGCTTCGTAAAACAGGAATAACGTGAAACGACCCCTCTCGCTAAAGAGTAACGATAAAGCGATCATCATATCTCCCGCCGGGAGTATCGAACGGCACCTCGTTGAAGATGCGGCGGCCGTGCTGGAGAAATGGGGCTTGGTGGTAGAGATTAGCGAACATGCGCTTGACGAATTGGGTCGCTTTAGTGGGGCGGAAGTGAATCGGCTTTTCGACTTGCAGAAAGCGTTTGATGATCGTCGTGCACGGTTAATTCTATGCACCAGAGGGGGGTATGGGACAGTTCATCTCCTTCCTAAGATTGACTTTACCGGGATACGGCGATTCCCGAAGTGGGTGGTGGGTTTCAGTGATATTACTGCTCTGCATGCAGCTCTGCAGCATCATGGTGTGGCCTCGATCCATGGTCCTATGGCAGCGCATTTTTCACGAGGGGGAGCGGATGACGTGTCGGTCCGGATGGTGAAAAGTATCCTGGCAGGCCAGTCCGTTTGCTATTCTATTCCCTCGGACTTGATGAATCCGGGCGCGTTCCTCAACCGTATCGGTGCCGCGAAGGGGAGACTCTTTGGAGGCAACCTCTCCGTTTTTTGCGGGATCATGGGGTCGCGTTATGCACGGATTCCTGATAAAGGTATTCTCTTTATCGAGGATACAGGGGAGGCACCGTATCGCGTTGATCGAATGATTTACCAGTTGAAGCTCGCGGGCGTTTTCAACCGGATTAGCGGGATGATTGTCGGCCGCTTCACCGACTACGAGGAGGATGACAAGATGTACCGCCCGCTCTACGAATCCATTTTACACGCGGTGGAAGAGTATGACTTCCCCGTCTGCTTTAACTTCCCGGTTGGACATGTCAAGTTGAACTTTCCACTGATCATGGGGGTGATGACCGAGTTGAGGGTCAATAACGATAGCGTTTTTTTACAACAATAACCGAAAAGCTATAGGCAATGACGACCAGTACAACGTGGAGTACATTTTTAGGTACCCTCCTGCTATTGAGCGCGGTGCTTCTTACCGTGTCGTGTAACTCATGCCAGTCCTCTCAAAGTACGGCAACCCTTGAGCCCTACACCCAACTATCCCCTCTCTTTGATGCCGATAGTGCCTACCGTTACGTGGAAACACAGGTCGCTTTCGGACCAAGGGTGCCTGGAACGGCCGCACATGCCGCTTGTGGTGATTGGTTGGTGGCCAAGTTGACAGGGTACGGGGCGCAGGTACAGGAGCAGCTGGCGGAGGTGACCCATTACGACGGGCAGAACCTACCCATTCGGAATATTATCGGCGCCTTTTCCCCGGAAAAGGAGAAGCGGGTGCTGCTTTTCGCACATTGGGATTCGCGTCCCTTTGCCGATGAGGAGAGCGACCCCCAGAAACGACAGCAGCCCATAGCCGGGGCCGATGATGGGGCGAGCGGGGTAGGGGTATTGTTGGAGATAGCGAGGCACCTTCAGGCGCAACCTACCGAGGTGGGGGTAGATATCGTGTTCTTCGACCTGGAAGATTGGGGGCCCCCCTCCTATAGCGATGAATGGGTGCAGGGCGATTGGTGGTGCGTGGGTTCGCGTTACTGGTCGGAGCAACCGCACGTGGAGGGGTACCAGGCAGCCTACGGTATCTTGCTGGATATGGTAGGAGCGGCCGGGGCCACCTTTCCGAAAGAGGGTTATTCTACCCGATACGCTTCTAACGTGGTGGAAAAGGTGTGGGGCACTGCTGCCAAACTGGGTTATAGAAACTACTTTATTCCGAATCAGGGGGGATACATCACGGATGACCACCTGCCAGTGAATCAACACCACAGGGCACCCAGCATCAACGTGATCAATCTAAAGAGTGATACCCGTACCGGGTTTGGCGTGCACTGGCACACGCAAAGCGATGATATGCGCAACATTGATCGGGCTACTCTGAAAGCGGCCGGGCAAACCGTTATGGAGGTGATATATAGTGAATAAAACGACGAGTCAATGCGAACGGTAGATGAAGTACAGCAGGAGATTATCGATGAGTTTTCTCTTTTTAGCGACTGGATGGATAAGTACGCGTACATCATCGAGCAGGGGAATGCCCTGGAGTCGCTCGATGAACAGTATAAGACACCGGAGAACCTGATCAAAGGGTGCCAGAGCCGGGTTTGGTTGCATACCGATTACCGTGACGGGAGGCTCTTCTTTGGTGCCGAGAGCGATGCCTTGATCGTGAAAGGTTTGCTGGCGCTGGTATTGAGGGTATTCAGCGGGCGAACGCCGGACGAGATCATCGGGACTGACTTGCGTTTTATGAAGGAGATAGGGCTTACCGAGCACCTTTCACCCACCCGCTCCAACGGGCTACTCTCGGTAATCCAGCAGGTACGTTATTACGCCATCGCCTACAAGGCTAAGGAGGGAGGCAATTAATTGAATTGCTCCTGTCTCGTTTTCGTCTCTTGGCTATCCCCAACTAATTATCGCCGTTACGGCTCATCTCTTCCGAGCGCTTCCGTGCGGCGTCAAGTACCCCCTCGAAATGTTTCCCCAGTTGCTGCTCCCGGAAGTAGTCGAGTCCCGCTTGGGTGGTTCCCCCCTTGCTGGTGATGTTCTGAATAAGCTCTTCTATGCTGTACCGTTGTTGGTTACGTGTGAAGTAGGTGGTCGTGCCCTGGGTTAGCTCTAGTAGCAGTTCGTCCAGTAGTGGACTGGGGAGGTTAAACTCTTGCATCTTCTCTTTAAAGGTCTGAATAAATGCCAGTATAAAGGCGGGCCCGCTACCGAAGACGGAGGTGAAAAGGTCGAACCCACTCTCTTCCAGCCAAACCGCCTTACCCATCTTCCCCAACAGGTCAAATAGATCCATCGCCTCCGAGCAGCCCGGCCGGTTGGTAGCCACGGCGGTGACCGATTCGCGGTACGCGATAGCCAGATTGGGCATGATGCGTACTACCCGTTGCTCTTTACCCAGGAAACGCTCAATGTAGGCGATGGGTTTGCCCGCTACCGGCGAAACGATGGTCTTGCCCCTCGTGTCATGTTGACGGAGTTGTGTTAAGATGCCTTCCAGATCTTGTGGTTTCACCATCAACCAGATAACGTCGGCAAACTCGACTAGCTCCTCCATCCGCTCGTGAAAAGGGATAGGAATCTCTTTTCGGCTTCGGGCGAAGTACCCGAACTGCATTCCCTTCTCCTCTTCCAATCCCCGGTATACCGCTTTCGCGAGGTTACCGAAACCTATAAATCCATGCTTCACGCTACAACGTTGTATAAAAGTGTTCATTAAAATTAGACTATTTCTCGTCACGGCATAGTACAAGTGAACTTGTCCTCTGCTCGTCTGGCTTAACGAAATAGTTCACTAAAATTAAATTACCTATTCTTCTTGAATCGGGTAAACGGGATTTGGTTCTGCATCGCGTTGATGATGCAGCTGGGGCGTTGCCCGTTTACAATCCACATCTCAATCCCATGCCTCATACAAATATCGGCGGCATGTATCTTGGACGACATGCCCCCGGTACCAAGGGTGGACTTTTTTTCTTCGATATAGGAACGCACCTGTTCCAGGTCGTTTACCTCGTCAATAAGATGAGCATTGGCGTGCAGGTGAGGGTTACAATCGAAGATGCCATCAATATCGGAGATTAGTACCAGCAGATCGGCTTCGGTGATGACGGCAACCAGTGCCGAAAGCTTATCGTTGTCCCCCAGCATGATCTCCTCGATGGCGACGGTGTCGTTCTCGTTCACGATGGGGATGTAATCCACCTGCCACAAGCGGCGGATGGTATTCCGAGTATTCTCGTTGGCTTCCAGGTTCTCGAAGTCGCGATAGGTCAGCAACACCTGCGCGATGTTTAACCCGAACGAGCTAAAGATGGTGTCGTAAATCTCCATCAGCTTGGTCTGGCCAATTGCCGCCAACGCCTGCTTGGAGTCGACCTGCTTGTTGAACCCGTTGATCTCCACGAACTGACGGGCAGTGGCGATGGCACCCGAAGAGACAATCACGATATCGTGCTCCCTCTTCAGCTCCACGACTTGCCGCGCCAACGCCTCAATCACGGCGAACGATATGCGGTTGGTACCGGCAGTGAGCGTGGATGACCCAACTTTTAGAATTAGTTTTTTCTTTATTTCACGACCATTATTGTGGCCTTCTGTTATTTTCATTTCCAAAACCTGTTCGTTTTATCACTCCCTGATTTGCCCGTTCCCGTAGACGAACCACTTGTTGGTAACCAACTCGTTCGCCCCCAGTGGGCCGCGGAAGTGGAGCTTTTGCGTACTAATGGCTATTTCTGCCCCCACGCCAAACTGTCCTCCGTCTGTAAACCGTGAAGAGGCGTTGTGGTACACCGCCGCGCAATCCACCTCCTGCATGAACCGGTCGGCTTTCACTGCATTGGTCGTGACGATGACCGCCGTGTGACCCCCGGAATAGCGGTTGATCATCCCGATGGCTTCTGCTACCTCATCCACTAGGCTAAAGTACAGCTTAGGAGCGAGGTACTCCTCATAGAGCGTGGCCTCGTCCTCATTCACCTGGATACGCTTGTCTAGTTGGGCGACCTCCTGATGGCCCCACACCTCGATCCCTTTTTGGGCAAGTTGGTCGATCAGCTCCTTCACCTTTATCTTCAGGTCGGGAATGTTCCTGTGCAACAGCACCTTATCGATCGCGTTGCAGACGCTGATCCTGCTTTTCCCGTTCAGCACCAGCTGAACAGCCATCTCGAAATCGGACGCTTCATCAACGTAAAGGAAGTTGTTGCCCCGCCCGCTTACGATCACGGGTACCGTGGCGTTCTCTCGAACGAACTGGATCAACCCTTCCCCTCCCCGGGGAATGATCAGGTGAACATTCCGTGTGTTCTCTTTGATGAGTTGTTGCGTTTCGGAGCGGGTGAGATTCAGGTACTCCACCCAGTGCTTATCCACCCCGTTTTGCTGGAGTGCTTCTTGCCATAGCGCGGTCAGCAGGCTGTTGGTATGAAAAGCCTCCTTACCCCCCTTCAACAAGATCTTGTTTCCCGCCTTGAAAGCGGTGGCTCCTGCTTCGATGGTCACGTCGGGCCTAGACTCGTAAATAATCAGGATGGTACCGAAAGGTACGGTGCGATTCAAGATACGCAGTTCATCCGGTCGCTCGAACTCGTAAAGGATTCTTCCCTCTGGGTCGGCCATCGTGGCCACCTCTTCAAGGGAGCGGATCATCCCGTCGATCTTTCGGTCATCCACTTTTAGTCTATCTTTCATGGAGGCATCCATGTTGGGAAACGCCTGTACGTCTGCTTCGTTGGCCTCTATGATTTTTTCCCGGTTCGTCTCCAGTAACGCCGCGAGGGTGAACAGCACGTTGTTTTTTACATCGCTACCCATGCTTTTGTTGTATAAGATAAGAGAATTAAAACTTGCTCCCACCGAGTGAACTCACGCGATCAACAACCGGTGAGATATTAAAGTAGAGCCGTTCGATACCGAATCGGTTGGTGCTTAAGGTGAGATAATTAACCTTCCTGTTTCTCATCATCCGGTCCTCCCCGCCAAAAGTATATCCCAAGAATGGCAACAGGTCGTACTCGTGCGCTACTTTGATCACGTAGAAAGGTGTTTTATCAGATATTCCATCCCCCGTGCTGATAATCGCGTCTTGTACAGCTTTCCGCTGGCGAACCACCCTTTTGTACGCTTTGTCGTTATCCTGTTGTGCGTAGACCAACAACTTGGCATTCAACGCCCGTAGGTTAAAGGGATCCTCTCGGAGCAGTGCCTCGGCGTACTGCAGTACCCGGTCATGATCGGCCTCGCTGAACGATGGCTTCGAAATGGTTTCCGCCAGTAGGCCGTTGTACGCGGAGGTGTCCACGGGTATGTACTCCGGTTGATAGATGTACCCGAAGTAGACGTGGCGACTCTCCTCCAAGTTAAGTTCCGTTTCTGCCGCGAGGAATTTCTGCAACAGTCGCGGGTAGAAGTAGGGAGATGAGGACTCCATCACATTGTGCTTAATCGCCTTGAAATTGGGTGCCTCGAAGAAGTCATCCTGCGCTTTCGTGGCAGTAAAGGCTACCACGAACAGGACTAGAAAGATCGCTCGTTTCATCTGTTTTAGCTTAACCCCGATGTAGTTACATTTCTATCGATTTTAGAGACCAGCCCCCGAAGCACTCTGCCGGGTCCCAACTCGATGAACTCCGTGGCACCATCGGTGATCATCCGTTGTACCGATTGGGTCCATTTTACCGGTGAGGTGAGTTGTGCCACCAGGTTGTTCTTGATCGTTTCCGGATCAGTTTCACCTTGGGCCGACACGTTTTGGTAAACGGGACAGATGGGGGTAAGGAACTCCAATTCTTCAATGGCCCTCCTTAACTCCTCCTGGGCAGGTTTCATCAGAGGCGAGTGAAAGGCACCGCTCACGTTCAGCGGGATAGCTCGCCTTGCGCCAGCGTCTATCAGCTGTTCACATGCGCTGTCTACCCCGGTGTAGGTTCCTGAGATAACGATTTGCCCCGGGCAGTTGTAGTTAGCAGGTACGACCACGTCTTGGATTGATGCGCAGACCTCTTCTACCTTTTCGTCATCCATGCCGAGGATCGCGGCCATGGTCGATGGACGAGCCTCGCACGCCTTTTGCATGGCCAGGGCGCGGATTCGCACCAGGTGTAGTCCATCTTCAAATGACAGGACGCCGGCGGCCGTTATCGCGGAGAGCTCTCCCAGCGAGTGGCCGGCCACCATATCGGGTTTAAATGTTTCACCTAACGTCTTGGCCAGTATCACCGAGTGTAGGAAAATGGCCGGTTGGGTCACCTTGGTTTGTTTGAGTGACTCATCGGTACCGGCGAACATCTCGTCGGTTATCCGGAATCCCAATAGATCGTTCGCCTTCTCGAACAACTCTTTCGCGAGCGAGGAGGTTTCATACAACTCTTGCCCCATGCCCACGTACTGGGCACCTTGACCTGGGAACAGATATGCTTTTTTCATACGATTGTTATATTTATCTTTGTTTACTTGATGCACTTTTCTCTCGAATCTCCACGCGACGAATCTTTCCGCTAATCGTTTTGGGAAGTTCATCCACGAACTCGATCACGCGGGGGTACTTGTAAGGTGCCGTCACCTTTTTCACGTGGTCTTGAATCTCTTTGGCCAGTTTGTCTCCTGCCTTCGATTTGTATTCTGCTCCTAGTACGATGGTCGCCTTGATCACCTGCCCCCTGATTTCATCGGGAACCCCGGTGATAGCGCATTCCACCACGGCCGGGTGTGTCATCACGGCGCTCTCTACCTCGAACGGTCCAATACGGTAACCAGAACTTTTGATCACGTCGTCTGTTCGTCCTACGAACCAGTAGTATCCATCCTCATCGCGCCACGCTATGTCGCCGGTGCGGTAAATATGGTTGTCGTACACCGCACGGGTGAGCGCTTCGTCCCGGTAGTAGCCCTTGAATAGGCTCAAGGGTAACTCCTCGTCGGTGTGGAAGATGATCTCGCCTTGTTCCCCATCCTCGGCCGAACGTCCATCGTGGGTCAACAGGTCCATCTTGTAAAGAGGGTTTGGTACCCCCATGGCTCCCGGCTTGGGCTCGATCCATGGAAAGGTGATGATGGTGGGAGCCGTCTCGGTTTGACCGAACGCTTCCATCATCTTGATACCCGTTTTTTTAAAAAACGCCTCGAAAACCGAGGGATTAAGGGCCTCTCCTGCCGTGGTACAATACTCCAGTGCCGATAAATCGTACAAGCTCAGGTCTTCTCTTATTAGAAATCGGAAAATGGTGGGTGGTGCACAGAATGAGGTCACCCGGTATTTCGCCATCATGGTCAACACATCACTTGGGATAAATCGCCCCTCGAAGTCATACACGAAGACACAGGCACCCACGATCCACTGCCCGTAGAGTTTGCCCCACACTGCCTTGGCCCATCCCGTTTCGGCCAATGTCAGGTGGACGCTCTTTTCGTGAAGGTTGTGCCAGTACTTCGCGGTGGTGATATGCCCCAGCGGGTAGGTGAAATCGTGCATCACCATCTTGGGTTGCGCCGTGGTGCCAGAGGTGAAGTAGATGAGCATGGTGTCCCCATTGTCGTTTACCTGCTCCGGTCGAGTGAACGGGGGGATATCTTGCATCCCTTGCTGTAAGCCGATCCACCCATCGGGAACCGTGTCACCGGTCACAATACGTAGTTCCACGGTGGGGGAATCTTTCATGGCACTGTTCACATGTTGGATGAGTAGCTGATCGTTAGCGGTCATGATCGCCTTCACCCCTGCCGCGTTGTTGCGGTAGACGATATCCTTGTCGGTCAGTAAATTCGTGGCCGGGATAGTCACGGCACCTATTTTGTGAAGTGCCAGGATAGTCGACCAGAACTCGATGTTTCGCTTTAGAATCAACATCACCCGATCTCCTTTCCCAATCCCGATGGATAGGAAGAATGCGGCCGTTCGGTCTGAAAGCTCTTTAAGCTCGCCAAACGTGAGATCCCGGTGTGCCCCCTTGTCGTTGGTCCAGCAGAGCGCACGTTTGTCTGGTTCAGTTTTGGCCCACTCGTCCACCACGTCGTACGCGAAGTTAAAGTTCTCAGGAACCTCAATGCGATAATTCCGCACGAAGTCTGTATGGTCAACGAACGTTGTTCTCTTTACAAATCTTTTTATCATGATAACCTAATTATTTCAAGAAGTGGCAAAGGACGCCAGTAAATGGTCGTCGGCTAGGATCATGGGTAGAGGATCACGGCCAGGAATTTTACTGGCTTGTTGTTCATCGCTTTCATCCCGTGGGGAAGCGATGAGTCGAAATAGATGCTGTCACCTTGTCTCAGGACCAGGTTCTTCCCGTTGATGTTCAGCATCATACTCCCTTCCAGGATCATGTTGAACTCTTGTCCAGCGTGAATGTTCTTGTAGAAGTCCTCCTCTTCTGGTTTAGGCTCTACCGTTACCACGAATACCTCGGCCACGTTGTTGGTAAAGCCGGAGGTAAGCGATTGGTACTTGTAGGCAGATACCCGCTCCACGCTTACCCCCTTGTCTTTTCGGGTGATGAAGTAGGCGTTCATCCGTGGTTCCGTGCCAAACATCAGCGTGGAGATGTCTACGTGAAACTCCCGTTCAATTCTTTGTAGAAACGAGACCGATATATCCTCTTCCCCGCTTTCGAATTTCAGGTAATCCTCTACATCCACCTCCAGCCTTTGGGCCATCTCAGCGGGGGTTAGGTCGACCGCGTCGCGCAACCCTTTAATCCGTTCTCCAATTTGTTTCAAGTCAGTTGTCATCTCTCTCCTCCGAGTTAGGTAAAAATAATTGAACTTTCTCTTCGCCTTTAAAGTGAAAATCGCAACAAACAATGAGCGCGCGAAAATCGAGTAATACGATGAGTCAGTAACGCGAAGATACGTTTTTTTTGTTTCACGGGAAGCGTTTCCCGAGGGTTATTTGCCCAGGCGTCTTGAATCTTATCTCCACGTCGCTCTTTCCGTTCTTACTATTCTCACTATTCCTCCCGTTTTCTTTACATCCAATTACTTGTTCGTGTACATTGAATCCCACCAACGGGCATCTTCTTTAAGCCACTTGTTGAACCAAGCGTAGATGGCGTGGTTCCAGGCGATCCGTTTCTCGTAATCGTAGATGGCGTGATTTTCCCCCTCTACCTGAATAAACTCCACCTCTTTCCCCAGCAACTTCAGCGCGTTGTACATTTGGATGCTTTCGCCAATGGGCACATTGGTGTCGACCGTGCCATGGAGCAGCAGCAGCGGGGTGTTGATCTGGTCTGCTAAGAAAAGGGGACTCTGTTTCACGTACAGTTCCGGGTTGTTCCATGGGAAGCTGCCCGCACTGGCCCCCGCGCTATAGGAGTATCCCCAGTAGCCTTCTCCCCAGTAGCTGGTGATGTTGCTGATACCGGCATGCGATACCGACGCTGAAAAGAGGTCGGTTTGGGTGATCAGGTACTGTGTCATAAAACCCCCGTATGATGCCCCGATATTTCCTATCTTGTTGCCATCGACGAAGGGATGCGCGGCGACGAACGCGTTTACACCCTCGATGATCTCTTCCGCGGTCTGCTTTCCCCAGGCGTTCACGTGACGGGCCGAGAACTCCTGCCCGTACCCCGTGGTGCCACTGGGTTGCATCGTGTAGACCACGTAATCCTGCGCGGCATACACGTGTAGGGGGTAGGTACTCTCAAAAATGCGGGTGGTGGGGCTCGTCCCAGCGTAGTAGTAGACAATAAGCGGGTACTTCTTGTTCGGGTCGAAGTCGGGTGGCAGGTAGTAGCGTCCCTCTATCTGGTCACCGAATGAGCTGTTGAAGTTCCAGTCTTTTACCTCGCCCAACCGTAGCTGCGCGAGCCGCTCCGCGTACGGGTCGGAGATCAGGGTCGATTCCAGTGTGCGCAGGTTAAGCAGGTAGCTCCGGTTGGAGTTGGAGACGCTCACGCCGGTATAGGTGGCCCACCCGGCATCGTTAGCAATGGTAAACGAGCGGATTACATCTTCTTTCAACGGCAGCTTCTCGAACTTCTTGTTCTTGGGTGAGTAGCGGTACACGTTAGCGCGATCTCCCTCTTCCACCTGGTAGTAGATGCGGTTGTCCCTCGGGTTCCACTCTTGCGTGCTGATGGTTGGTCCAAAGTCCCGCGTTACCGCTTCCACCTCCTTGGTATCGAGGTTGAAGATGAACGATTGGGTGTCGTAGCTGTTCGCTATCTGCCCCGGTTGGATGTTTAGTCCGATGCCGCCGAACGCTTCTGGAGCCCCGTGTACCAGTAGTTGCTTGCCGTCTGGTGAGAATTGGGCGGAGTAGGCGTAAGCCTGCTCTTCCCATACGGTGTCGATTTGCATCGACTCGAGGTCCAGCCTATAGAGGGAGCTTTTTCGGAAGGGGCGCTCGGAGAGCTCTTCCTTTGAGGTGGTGAAAAGGAGGTAGCGCATGTCGTCCGAGATGTCATTCAGCGAGGCCGTTTGCTTACCATACGTGAGTTGTTGGGTCAGCCCGGTATCGAAAAAGTAGCGGTAGATGAAGTAGCGATCGCGGTAACTCGCCTGCCGGTCATCTATCCCGATAAGCCTTTTCAGTCCCCCGGGGCTCTTCGCGCTCAGGCTCTCCTTGGAGGAGAAGAAAAGCGACCGTTCGTCGGGTGCTACCTGGAACCGCTCTTTTGGTAACCCTTCAGCCATCACTTTCACCTCCATCGTCAGCGGGTCCAACGTGCAAAACCGGTAGCTATCCTTATCGTCTTCCGTGAAGTAGAGAAGATCTTGCTTGGGCATCCAGCCTAACTGGGAGCGGTTGGACGATTCGGACAGAATGGTGCGTTTCTGATTGGCGTCGTATATCTCGGTGTAACTCCGGCCGCTTCCTCCAGGTAGGGTTTCACGCAGGGATAGCAGCACAAAGCGACCACTGGGTGATATCGTAGAGCTGGATACCCGCTTCCCCTCCAGGATGTCTTTGATGTCGATGCGCCTGGTTCCCACGCTGTTGAAGCTGTAGGTAAGCAGTGAGTCGGCTTTTTCCGGTTTCACCTCGATTTTAAAGGCAGGATCAGCTTTATCTTCGGCCGATGCCAGCAGCTTAATCACCAGCCGCTCGCTGTTGGTAAATCCCTCCAAGTTAGTGGTGATTTTGCCAGCCAGGTGTAGGCTATCCTCCCGTTGTGTCTTGCTTTCTTTCTTTGCCCCGTCGATCCAAACTTCCAGGGGGTTGGGTGAGGTAACCGTAAGTTGACCTTTTCCGTACCGGTCGCCCGTTAAGTAGATCGAGAAGAGGTAAAAGGCCATCCCCCGTTCCGGTTTGTTCACGTGAAAGAACTCTGCCGTATCGGCTAGTAACTCGGTGGTGAACCGATTCTGCTCCGGGAAGGTAATGGAGTAGGAGAGAAGTGTTTCGTCAGAAAAAGTGCTGTTCTTCAAGTTCACGCTATCCAGCAACACCGGCTTTTGCACCTCGATGGGGCCGAACGCTGCGATTTTTTCAGGCATCACGACCTGTTGCGCGCTAAGGTAGGGCAGTAGGATCGCCCACGCGATAATCCAAATAACTTGTCTTTTCATACGACTTTTCATCTTTACGCATTGTTGTATATTCCTATTCTTTTGCCATGATGGCTATAGTGTTCAGCTGCACCAGGTGAAACAGCCTGGAAAGGATTCCCGCCATGTGGTTCCCTCTGTCTTCTCCCCGAAAATGGCGTATACCGATGAGCCGGAGCCGCTCATAGAGGCGTAGAGCGCACCCATATCGTAAAGCCGCTGCTTGATCCGGGCGATAATCGGGTGCCTCTTAAAGATAGGGGGCTCAAAATCATTTTTCAGCACCCGTTTCCATTCGCTTACCGGTTGACGAACGATCTCACGGATGGAAACCTCGGGTGTAGCAGGGGTGACCATTGAATAGGCCACTGTAGTGGAAACTTCGATATCTGGTTTCACGAGTAACAGGAAGTATCCCGACAGGTCCAGGTCAATCGGCTCCAGTTGGTCGCCAACGCCAGTTGCCAGCGCGGGCCGGTTGCCAATGAAAAACGGGGCGTCTGCACCCAGTGTTGCTGCCATTCGTGTAAGCTCCTCTTCGGTGAATTGCAATTGAAACGAATTGTTAAGCAACCGAAGCATGAATGCACCGTCTGACGATCCCCCACCTAACCCGGCACCGGCGGGGATTTTCTTGAGCAGGTGAATATCGATAGGGGGGATGTTCCTTCTCTCTTTTGCCTGTTGCAGCGCTTTGATCACCAGGTTCCCTTCTGTTGTCCCCGTTAACGGCAGGCCGGTTTGGTAGAATCGGTACCCTGCGGATATCACGGGATTCACGGTTTTCTCCTGATTCGCTTCCATCGAACTTACCTGCTCGGTGTTTTCGTTACACGTGGGGATAATCTCCAGCGCATCTCTTAACCCGATGGGGTAGAGGAGGGTCTCCAGGTTGTGGTATCCATCCTCCCGCTTGGAGAGGACGTTAAGGCCCACGTTGATTTTCGCATTTGGGAAACAGATCATTTCGTGCTTACTTTACCGCGAAGATACACATTTTTTCGCGTCCATATTTTTTGCCATTAAGATGAAAGCTTTATCGAACGATTAAAACTCGAACGCGGCCCGTACACCTATCTGTCGGAACTTGGTCTTGTGAAATGATGCGAAAAGGCCCGCGTTGAAGAAGCGGTTCCCTATACCATACCCAAGCTCCGTATAGGAGATAATTTGGGGGGTATAGAGGGTGCTCAGGTAGATTCGCTCCTTATCGGCGAAATCAGAGATGAACCGGATACTCTTGAGTATCAAGAATGGGGCTTCGAACATCATGTGGGCTTGAATATATGAGTCGGATGCGTTGTAGAGATCCCTGCTCAGTATATTGAAGTTTCCACCCAGGCCATCGTCCCAATTTTCGGGGAAGTTGTTTTTTGAAAAGTAGACGAAGTCCGCGAAGTACTCGGTCTTTTGGTTGACAAACATGCCGGCTCCCACGTGGTATTGCAGGGAGTTCATCAGTCCGATCGGGATGTTTTGGCTGATATCGAGTTCCACGCGGTTGAACTCAGAGGTGCTACCCAAGATATTTTGAAAACTCCTTGATAGTTCCAGCTTGAACGTGGGGAAGTTAGATCTTACGTAAATTTTTTGTCGTCCCTCGTACCGGTAATATTGTCTGGGGGTCCAACTGACGCGCAAGAACGGGGCAAACGATCGGCGGGTTCCGAATAGTTCCTCTATCGGTTCGTTGTTTACCGTGGTACTTCGCAGGTTCATCGTGTTATCTTTGCTCTTGCGGATATGGTAGTTGATACCCGCCTGCAGGAGGAACCCGTTGGTTACCTCTAGCGTGTTATAGAGTTTCAGGTAATAGTCCTGGTAATAGTTCAGTGAGATGTCTTCGAACTTGATTCCCTGCTTTTTAAGGCTGTCCTGAACCTGTTCCACGAAGAGCGAACTGTAGGTTGGGTTTCCTTTCCCAAGAGAGAGGGTGGCACTTCCCAGATGAAACGGATCGTAGTTGAAGGTGGTCGTCAGGTCAGTGAAAAATTCTTTTCGATGGAACATGTATCCGGCAAACGCGTTGATTTTTACAGTTCGTTGATGGCTCATGTCGATGTTGAACGAGAGCTTTTGCCTATAGCTGATACCGTCCCTTGTATTGTAGGCAAGCATCAGGGGGTTCAGCAACCCGGAGTAGCCAATGCGGGTGGATCGGTACTTGTATTTGGAGTTCATGACCACCCGTTGTGCTACCTGCTGTGCAATCCTAGAGTTTGCGAGGGAGTCTTCGTTCAGCTTTTTTTCTTCTCTGTCTTGCCATCGCTTTTGGTATTCGCTGATGATGTCCCTCTCTTTCGCTTGCAGGGGGATTGGCCTTTTCTCCTCCCAGAAATCCAAACTGTTATGGACGGGTACCGAATCGAGCCTCACCTTGTAAAAGTCGCTAATATTGAGCGATCGCACCGGTCTCGTGGGTTGGCGTAGGTGGATATCCTGGTACTCTATCTTAGCCAGGTGTCTGCTAGCGAGGACGTTACCCAGGTATGATGCGGTTTGGTAAATGGTGAACTCCACCGGTAGATAGTTGGTAATCCACTCGTTACCCATTGTGATTTCAAACGAGAAGTCGGAGAAGATATCTACCCCTTCGCCCCTGAAAAAAATCACCCGCCACGTGCCTTGCTCCACGATAAATGATCCTTTGAGCAGTTTCGTGTTTTCATAAATCGGTGTGAAATGGACGTGGTAATAGCTCTTACCATCATCGTGAAATGTCTCGTACAGGGAGTAGCGGTAGTACTTGGCCGTGCTGAAGCGGATGGGCATAAAGAAGCTCTCGTCATTGGTGGTCTCCCCGTAAATATTGATGTTTAACAGGTTGAAAGGAATCAGGTCAATCTCTTTTTGCTTGGTCAACGTACCCATCACGTGGCGGATATCCTGCACGTAGTTGTTTGGGTAGTCGTACCTTAGCTCACTGATGGTTTCAATCAATGCCTCGTCGTTTTTCGGATCGTGCAAGACGAAGTGCGGAATCAGGTGGGTGTACTTGTAAAGGAAGTTTTTGTTGATCGTCTCCACGTAGGTCCGTGTGTACACTTCCGCGGTGTACTTCTCTACCAGGTCGTTGTATTTCTCTGCAGCGTTCATCGCCCGAAAAAGAATCGAATCAACGGTGAAAACGGGATCCGTGGCGGGGGAAGGCTTTGTGGTAAGGTCTGCTACCGGAGAAGCAAGTTCCGCGACACAGGTGTCACTAACCGTGAAGGCAGCTTCCACGGTAATGGTTGCCAGCGGAGAAGCAGGTATTGTGAAAAATTCGGTACCCGTGGCAAAAACAGCGGACATAAAAAGGAGTGAAAAAAGACTATTTGCAATCCGTTTTCCCATTGATGCAAGTTATCGTTACAGAAACCTTTTCATTACAAAAATAGGTGATTTTTCACCCCTTTTACCCGGAGCACCAAGATTTAACAAAAACTTTCCTTTATTTTACAATTATAGTGTGAAAAAACAGTTATATTTGTGTTCTTAAACATAGTTATATAACACGAATGGCCGGAAAGAACAGAGGGGTTATTGATTTGTCCTCTTCGCTAACAGATATATGGAGGGTTTTATCGGATGTTGAGAGGGAGAAGTTGCGTAGCAACGCGCGTGTACTTCATTTCAAGAAGAACGACCTAATTTACACGGAAGGTGAAACCCCTAGGGATTTGATGTGCCTTTTCAAGGGTAAGGTGAAGATATACAAGCGGGGAGTAGGTAGCCGAAACCACATTATCCGCATTATTTGTCCGGTTCACTACTTTGGTTACAGGGCTTATTTCGCCCGAGAGCCATATGTTTCGTCGGCCTCAGCATTCGAACCCTGCACGGTATGTTTTCTCCCCATGGAGTTAATTGAACAGTTCCTTCGGAAGAACGGGAACCTGGCTCTCTTCTTTATCCAAATGTTGTCGGTAGACTTGGGTGTGGCCGATCACCGGGTGGTTAGCTTGACCCAAAAGCATGTGCGGGGTCGCCTTGCCGAAACGCTCCTCCTGTTAAAGGACAGTTACGGCCTGGAAGAGGATGGGGCCACCATTAACATCTACCTGGCTCGAGAGGATTTGGCCAATTTCTCCAACATGACCACCTCAAACGCCATCCGTACCCTCTCCAATTTCGTGAACGAGCGCATTATCGCCATCGACGGGCGAAAAATTAAGATTATCGATGAAGAGCGCCTCATCAAAGTGAGCCGCATTGGCTAATTAAGCTTTTTACCTAAAATTGTGATTTTATTTTTCTGTTTGTGGAAACTGCTGCCTACCTTCGCGTTTTTATAGGGTCACTGCACCCTGTAATACCCAAAAATATCCTACATACTGTAACGAATAATCTTCCGTGCATGGTGGGTTATTTACGATCGTATGATGGGTAACTGTAACGATGTTTGAACAAGGATGATACAGAGAATAGCACGTTCCATACTTCGTTCCTACTATAAGCCGGTGGAGGGGTTCATTCGAGATCCCCTTGGCACGCAGCGCGATACGTTGAGCTACCTGCTGAAGCATGGCCGCGATACGCTTTACGGGAGGGAGCACAACTTCCGGGAGGTGAGCGGCGAAGCCGACTTCCGCGCGAAGGTGCCGGTCATCGCTTACGAAGATTTGCGTCCTTACCTGGATAAGGTTATCGTTGAGAAAGAGGAGAACGTGCTCTGGGATACGCCCGTCAAGTGGTTCGCCATGTCGTCGGGAACCACTGAAGATAAAAGCAAGTATATCCCGGTAACTCGCGAATCACTTTTTAACGGTAGTTACCGTGCAGGTTACCATATGTTGGGACTTTACGCGATACACCATCCCGAAACTTCATTCATCTTGGGCAAAACGTTGGTAATGGGTGGGAGCCAGCAGGTGAACCGGATTGGGGGTGGTGTTTTCACGGGCGACATCTCCGCCATCCTGATGAAGAACTTGCCGAAAGCGGTCAAGCGGAGGCGAACACCCGAAAGTATCGCGCTTCTGCCTGATTGGGAAGAGAAGCTGGAGCGGCTTACCGAGTACGCGGTGCAGGCCGATATACGGGCCATGGTGGGGGTTCCCTCGTGGACGCTGGTGCTGCTGAAAAAAATCGTGCAAGATACCGGGAAGACTATTCCTGAGTTGTGGCCACGCATAGAGGTCTTCTTTCATGGTGGTGTGAGTTTCCTCCCGTTTCAAGAGCAGTACAAGAAGATCATACCGGTCGATCGGATGAGTTATTGGGAGACCTACAACGCGTCGGAAGGGTTCTTTGGGGTGCAGTTCTCGCCGGGGAGCAGCGACCTGTTGTTGCTGCTCGATAACGAGGTTTACTACGAGTTTATACCGATGGAGCAGGTCGATAACGATTCACCGGAAACGGTTCCGCTTGAGGGAGTACAGATTGGGAAGCAGTATGCCGTGGTAATCAGCACCAGTGGAGGACTGTGGCGATACAAGTTGGGTGACACCGTGGAGTTCACCTCTACCGATCCCTACCTGTTTAAGGTAACTGGTCGCACCAAACAGTTTATCAACGCGTTTGGTGAGGAGTTAATCGTGGATAACGCCGAGCGTGCCATCGAGGAGGCATGTCGATTAACGGGTGCGAAAGTTATCGAATACACGGCTGCACCTATCTACTTCGACGAGCACCGCAACGGGGCGCACGAGTGGTTGATCGAGTTTGAAGTAGCGCCGCCAAGTATGGAATCGTTCACGTACCGTCTCGATGAGACTCTCAAGCGACTTAACTCCGATTACGAGGCGAAACGGTCGTACAACCTCTCACTTGAACCGCCCGTTGTTCGTGCTATGAAGAGGGGAACGTTTTACAGCTGGCTAAAGCAGCGCGAGAGAGTGGGCGGCCAGAACAAGGTGCCCAAGCTCTCAAACGATAGGAAGTATGTGGAAAGTCTCCTCTCATTCGTGGCGAAAGAGTCCTAAAATTGAATAAAAAGGGATTTCCATGCCTGCAAATGAGAAAGATTCCGTAACTTTGCCTGTTCAAAACATGACTTGTACGATGAGGAGAGTAAATCTGATCTGTTTTTTGTTGCTCACGTTGGCTTTGGGTTCCTGCAACGAGTACAATAAAATATTGAAGAGTACCGACCGGGATTTGAAGTACAGCTACGCGAAAAAGTATTTCGACGAAGGGAAGTATAGCCGCTCCATTGCGCTGCTTGAGGAGCTTGTGCCCTTTATGAAGGGAACAGCTTACGCGGAGGAGTCGCTTTACCTTTTGGCCCAAAGTCATTACAACTCCAGGGATTACTTTTCCTCGACACAGACGTTTACTACCTACTACAACACCTACCCCAAGGGGGAATATGCCGAGTCGGCGCTCTTTTATTCCGCCTATGGTATGTATCTCGATTCGCCTGACTCGCGTCTCGATCAATCCAAGACGTATACCGCGATCATCGAGTTTCAAAAGTATATTGAGCGGTACCCTCAGACAGAACGTGCGGAGCAGGCTAGGGATTACCTGTTTGAACTGCAGGAGAAGCTTGCTTTGAAGGAGCTTCAAGCCGCGGAACTCTACCTCAACCTGGGGAACTACATGGGTAACAATTACGAGGCGGCCGTGATTACTGCCCGGGAAGCGATGAAAAGCTACCCCTACTCCAAGTACATGGAAGATTACCAGATCATTATTCTCCGAGCCCGTTACGAGTACGCGCAGCGTAGCACCCTGCAAACGCAGCCCGAGCGCTACAGGATGGTGGTTGACGAGTACTTCAACTATACCAACTCGTTCCCCGAGGGGAAATACCTTGGTGAGGCGGAGGGATACTACAAGGAGGCACAGGGTAAGATTGACGTGCTACCTACCACGTGATTATTAAGAAACTATAAATATTATATATGGATTACAGGAGAATTGCTGCAAGCACCAATACGGAGACACGCGACGTGATGCAGTTGGCTCAGCCGGTGCAGAATGTATACGAGATGACGATGATTATCGCTAAACGGGCTAATCAGCTTTCGTTAGAGATGAAACGCGACCTGGACAGTAAGCTTCAAGAGTTCGCTTCCTATAGCGATAACCTGGAAGAGGTATTTGAGAACCATGAGCAGATAGAGATATCGCGATTTTATGAGAAACTGCCTAAGCCATCCCTAATTGCCATTGAGGAGTGGAAGGAGGAGGGCATTTATTACCGTAACCCTGAGAAAGAAAAGGAGCTGTTTTAGCCTTACCCATCATGTTGCAACGTATTCAAACCATCTTTTTACTATTGGCTTGCTCGGCCATGCTCATTGCCTGCGCTACAACGTTGGGCTCGTTCACCTATGATGGCGACCGGATGGTGGTGGAGGCCGTTGGGGTTTACCTCAACGGGGAGTTGCACCACTTCACGTGGGGACTGATGGGGCTAGGGGTCATTAGCGCTATCCTCTCGTTCGTCAGTATCTTTTTTTTCCGAAAAAGGAAGCTGCAAATCAGGTTATCGATGTTCAGTATCGGCTTCATGGTCGCCTTTTACCTATATTTCTGCTATCTCCTTTATAAGCTTACCACTACGGGCAACCTACAGTTTGTTAGGATGGGAGCCGGTATGGTAATGCCTGCCATCGCCATCCTCTTCGTTGTACTGGCCATTCGGAGAATTTCTGCCGATGAGGCGTTGGTTCGTTCCCTTGATCGGCTGAGGTAAGTTGCTTAGAAAGTCCACTCAGGTGATGTCTTTGCTTCCCTAATGCCTGCTGGCACGGGCGTTTTTGTTTGTATGGGTTTGGTAGTGTTGTTGTATACCCCTGGCCCCTTGTAGTATTGCATCACCCGGGGCATAATCCTCTCTATATTGGCGACACGTTTGCTGTCCGATGGGTGCGTGCTAAGAAATTCCGGGACGTTCGTGCCTCCACTTTGTACCATCCTCCTCCAGAATGGTACGGCTACCCTTGGGTCGTATCCCGCTATAGCCATGACAATTAACCCTATCTCGTCTGCCTCGTACTCCTGTTTTCGGGCATAGGGAAGCATCACCCCGACTTCTGCCCCGAGGCCGAAGACGGTGTTGCTCAAATCTCTCATGGCTTGTGAGTTACCCAGCAACCCGCCAGCGATGGCCCCCCCGTACTGTAGGGCGATTTGTTGGCTAAGCCGCTCACTGCTGTGCTGGGCGATCACGTGCGCAACCTCGTGACCAACCACCACTGCCAGGGCTTCTTCCGTTTGGGTCATTGGCAACAGCCCGGTGTAGATCACGATTTTTCCTCCCGGCATGGCAAAGGCGTTTACGCTTTTGTCGACGATCAAGTTGAACTCCCAATCGAAATAGACCAGTTCCGATTCATACCCTTTGCTCCTGTAAAAGGTCTCTACCGCATTCGCGATACGCGTTCCCACGCGTTTTACCATTCGTGCATCGGCAGTGCCTTCTTCTACCGGAGCCGTTTTCATGAACTCCTCGTATTGCTGCAAGCTTAAGGCAACCACTTCGCTGTGCGATACTAGTTGCAGCTGCCTTCTTCCCGTGAAGGGTACACTTCCACATGCGGTGAGCAGCCACGCTAGTAGCAGCGTGAAGATGAGTTTGGTTGTCTGTAACGTTTTCATACGATTATTTTATCTATATTTTTCAATGAACTATTCGTCATTCCAACTATATATTGTTATGACTCAATATTCTCATTAACGTTTATTACTGTTGTCAGGTTCGCTTCTCCCTGAAAGCGAAAAGCAACTTCAAATCGCAAACATAGCGATAAATTCGCAAGGTTTTGAAAATATCCTCCTTTTTTCTATCTTTGAGCGATTTTTTAAACGCAATAATAACTCGATAGCAAGGCGAGGCAGGCTGCTCTAAAAAATGTATAGGAGGGAGATCTGCTGTCGCATATCAACAACTTATGTCTTCAATAAAAGATAACGATTCTATCAACGATCCCATTAATGATTCAAATGAGGAGTTTCCTACCACCTCGTTTTCCGGCTCCAAGGTGCCGGTGAAGTTGGGGGATGACAGTTCGCTCAACCTTTCCAAGATGTACCAGAACTGGTTCTTGGACTATGCCTCTTACGTGATATTGGAGCGTGCCGTTCCCCATATCTTAGATGGGCTGAAGCCAGTTCAGCGCCGTATCCTGCACGCTATGAGGCGGATGGACGATGGTCGTTACAACAAGGTGGCCAACGTTATCGGGAATACCATGCAGTTTCACCCGCACGGGGATGCCTCCATCGGTGATGCGCTGGTGCAGCTTGGGCAAAAAGAGCTGTTAATCGACTGCCAGGGTAACTGGGGGAATATCCTCACTGGCGATGGTGCAGCAGCCCCTCGTTACATCGAGGCACGGCTCACCCCTTTTGCCCTCGAGGTGGCGTTTAATCCCAAAACGACCGAGTGGAAGCCTTCGTACGATGGCCGCAACAAGGAGCCGGTAACCTTGCCGGTTAAGTTTCCGCTGCTGTTGGCACAAGGCGCTGAAGGCATCGCGGTAGGACTCTCCTCCCGTATTCTTCCCCACAACTTCAATGAGATCTGTGATGCGGCGGTGGCCTACCTCCAAGAGAAGGAGTTCGTGCTCTATCCCGATTTTCAGACGGGAGGTCAGGTCGACGTAGAAAGGTACAACGACGGGGAGCGGGGCGGATCGGTGAAGGTGCGAGCCACTATCGAGAAGCTCGATAACCGTACGTTGGTTATCCGGGATATCCCGTACGGGCGAACCACGACGAGCGTGGTCGATACCATCCTCAAGGCCAACGAACGTGGTAAGATCAAGATCCGGAAGGTGGATGATATTACGGCGCAGGAGGTGGAGATACAGGTACACCTGGCCACGGGCGTCTCCTCCGATAAAACCATCGATGCGCTCTACGCTTTTACCGACTGCGAGATCAATATATGGCCCAACTGCTGCGTGATCGAGGACAACAAACCACACTTCCTCACGGTGAGTCATGTGCTGCGCACATCGGTCGACCGCACGAAAGAGTTACTCAAATGGGAACTGGAGATTGAGAAGCATGAGAAGGAGGAGGCGCTGTTGTTCGCCTCGCTCGAGAAGATATTCATCGAAGAGCGGATTTACAAGGATAAGCAGTTTGAGGAGGCCAAAAGCATGGATGTCGCTGTTGCGCATGTGGATAAGCGGCTGGAGCCCTTTAAGAAAGACTTTATCCGCGAGATCACGCGTGATGATATCCTTAAACTAATGGAGATCAAGATGGCGCGGATCCTCCGGTTTAATGTTGATAAGGCCAATGAATTAATCGCAAGGCTGTTGCAGCAGATAGAGGAGATTGAGCATCAATTGAACCACCTGATTGATTACACCATCTCCTGGTACCTCATGCTGAAGGAGAAATATGGGAAGTTGTTCCCGCGCCGCACCGAGATAAGAAGCTTCGGGACAATTGATGCCTCCAGGGTGGCGATGGCCAATGAGAAGCTATACGTGAACCGCGAAGAGGGTTTTATCGGAACTGATATGAAGAAGGACGAGTTCGTCTGCAACTGCTCGAATATCGACGATATCATCGTCTTCTTCAAGGATGGCACCTACAAGGTGGTGAAGGTGAGCGAAAAGATGTTTGTAGGCAAGGGGATCCTCTATTTGAATGTCTTCAAGCGTAATGATAAGCGCACCATCTACAACGTGGTGTACCGCCATGGCAGAACTTCGCCCCATTACATCAAGCGATTTGCCGTCACGGGGGTCTCCAGGGACAGGGAGTACGACCTGACCCGGGGTAAGCCAGGCTCCCGCGTGGTCTACTTTAGTGCCAATCCCAACGGGGAGGCCGAGACCATCCGGGTCATCTTGAAGCCTAAGCCGCGGATGCGCGTGTTGCAGTTCGAGAAAGATTTCAGTGAGATCGCGATCAAGGGGCGGCAGGCGATGGGCAATATTCTGACCAAGGCGGAGGTTCATCGTATCCAGCTAAAGCAGAAAGGGCTCTCCACGCTGGGTGGTCGCAAGGTGTGGTTCGATCCCGACGTGTTCCGGTTGAATTACGAGGGTGGGGGACACTACCTGGGCGAGTTCCAAGGTGATGATAAGATACTGGTTACCACCAAGGGCGGTGACTTCTGGGTTTGCAATTTCGACCTAAGTAACCACTTCCCCACCGATGTCTTACGGGTAGAGAAGTTCGACGAGGGCAAGGTGTGGTCGGCGGCCCTTTATGATGCCAATCAGAAATACGCCTACCTCAAGCGCTTCACGTTTGAGGAGTCCGACAAGCCGGTGAGCTTTATCGGGGATAACCCCGACTCACGACTCTTTTTACTGACCGACGTTGTTTACCCGCGGGTAAAGGTTACCTTTGGGGGGGGAGACGAATTCAGGGATCCCATCGAGATCGACGTTGAAGAGTTTATCGGCGTGAAGAGTTACCGCGCACGCGGAAAGCGGATCTCCAATTATGAGGTGGAGGGTGTGGAAGAGCTTGAACCCACCCGTTTCCCGGAGCCGGAACCGGAACCGGAGGAACAGGCATCTATTAAGGTGGAGATCGAAGAGGATGAGGGAGATGATGCATCGGTTTCGGATGCCGACCTGCTGGATGAGATCACGGGACAGATGAAGTTGTTCGATTGAAAGATAGAGATACATAATCGGATGAAAAAGGGAGCGATTATACTCACCATTTGGTTCTCAGTGGCCTCTCTTCTGTGGTCGCAAGCGGAAACGTTACCCGTCTCGGTTAGACCGGTGAATCAATCGACGTTGGCTGGCGTGGGTGCGCTCTTTTTAAACGATACCTATCTGTCGCCCCTTCGGTATGATGGGATTGCCTTCACGCTCTTGCATGATCGATTGAATGGTTCCCGTTACGCCAACGCCCGTCTCCTGCTACAACAGCAGTACAAAATACAGGCAGCCAGTACCAATAACCCAACATCTTCAGCCGCTGAGTACTACGGGGAACTTGATTACCGGATTAGTGGTTTCTACCCGTTGCTACAACAATCCCAGTTCCGCTTGTTGGCCGGTGGGGGATGGGAGGCATCCCTTGGTGGTATTTACAACATGCGAAACAGCAACAACCCGGGCTCGTTAAAGGTGTCGACCAACTTGAACCTCTCGCTTATGGCCTTTTACGGTTGGTGTGGGGTAACATTCCGGTGGCAGCTAGCCACACCTTTCATCGGTCTCTTTTTTTCGCCGGAGTACGGGCACTCTTACTATGAGATTTTTACCCTTGGAAATAGCCAGCGTACCCTCCACTTCGCGTCGTTTCATAACCAGCAGGCGCTCCGCAATTACTTCACGGTTGACCTGCCGATTAGAAACGTCACGTTGCGGGCGGGCTACCTGGGCGACTACTATAGAACCGACCAAAATCAACTGGTCACCCGCGTTGTTTCTCACCAGTTCGTGTTAGGACTCGCGTTCGAGTCGCTCTATTTCGGAGGGAAAAGGGTACGCGATAACCACTGGTTAAAGAGCGTTTATTATTGACAGGAAATATGAACGAATCGTATAACTTTGACGAGTTGATCGATCGGGAAAACAGCGATTGCGTGAAGCTGGAGAGGATGAAGGAGCTCTTCG
The DNA here is from genome assembly GCA_012839475.1 of Petrimonas sp. GTDB lineage: Bacteria > Bacteroidota > Bacteroidia > Bacteroidales > Dysgonomonadaceae > Proteiniphilum. The sequence continues at coordinate 188,245 of DUNG01000005.1, forward strand.
GGAGGGACGACCTAATCCCGCTCTGGGTGGCCGATATGGACTTTAGGTCGCCCCCCGCGATTATTCGCGCACTGCAAGAGCGGGTATCGCACGGGGTTTTTGGTTATACCGTTCCCTCGGAAGGTTACACTCGCTCCATCGTCAACTGGTTGAAACGACGCCATCGCTGGGAGGTGAACCCTGACCATATCAACTTCATACCGGGTGTGGTGAAGGGTATCGCGTTCGCGCTTGATGCGTTCACCAAGAGGGGCGATCGGGTGATTATACAGCCCCCGGTGTATCATCCCTTCCGTATCGTTTCCCAATCCATGGGGCGTGAGGTGGTGACCAATCCCCTTGTCCTGGAGTGTGACCGATATCGGATGGACTTTGATGGGCTGCGTAAAATTGTATTGAGCCGACAGTGTCAAATGCTTATCCTCTGCAACCCGCACAATCCCGGTGGTACGGTTTGGAGCCCGGAGGAGCTACGGGAGTTGGGTGCTATCTGTGCTGAGAATGGAATACTGGTGGTGTCTGACGAGATTCATGGTGATATGGCGCTTCCGGGTTACGTGCACACCCCTTTTGCCACGGTATCGGCCGAGGCCGAGGCGAACAGCCTTACGTTCATGGCTCCTAGCAAGACGTTCAATATCGCCGGCATCGTCAGCTCGTTCGCGGTGATCCCTGGCAAGGAGGTGCGCGAACGGTTTCTGGCTTACCTGCAGCCGCGTGAGCTGCAGCAAGGAACGCTATTCGCTTTCACCGCCACGAGGGCGGCCTACGAGGAGTGTGATGACTGGCTCCGGCAGATGCTGGACTACGTACAGGGGAACGTCCGGTTCGTGGATGGGTATCTCAAGGAACACGTTCCCGCGATCAAGGCGATGATTCCCGAGGCCTCGTTCCTCGTCTGGCTCGATTGCCGCCGTTTGGGCCTATCGCAGCCTGATCTGGTACGTTTTTTCGTGGATAAGGCGGGACTGGCCCTAAATGATGGGACCATCTTTGGTGATGAGGGCGAAGGGTTTATGCGGCTCAACGTGGGCACGTCGCGGGTTGTATTAGAGAAAGCCCTTGATCAGCTGAGGGATGCGATAGAGAGACAGTAATGTAGAATGTAAAACATAGAATGGTTTAACATGAAAATTGAAAGCAATAGAATGGTTGCGCTTACGTACGATTTAAACGTGGGCGAAGGTGATGAGCGCGAACTGATGGAGCAGGCTACGGCTGAGCGCCCCCTGCAGTTTATCTTTGGCGCCAACATGATGCTCGACGCGTTCGAGCGAGAGCTCAAGGGACTGGGTGAGGGCGATACCTTCTCGTTTTCCCTTACCCCCGAAGAGGCGTACGGTGAATACGAGGAGGAGCGTGTCATCGAGCTACCCAAAAAGATATTCGAGGTTGATGGTAAAATCGATAAGAAGGTGCTTTTCGAGGGCAACACGTTGCCGATGATGGATTCGGCGGGCAACCGCTTGATGGGCTCGGTAGTCGCGATTAAAGACGATACCGTTACTATGGACTTTAACCATCCGCTCGCTGGGGAGACCATGCATTTCGACGGGAAGGTGTTGTCCGTTCGGGAAGCCACGGCTCAAGAGATGGCCATGATCTCATCGGGCGGTTGTAGCGACTGCCCCGGTTGTGGGCCGGAGGGTTGTGGTTAGGAAGGTCAGAACCGGATAACAAATAGGCGCCATGTTACTAACGGTCGATTTCACGCTACCCCTCACGAACCCGACGCTGCAGTTCCTGATCCTGTTCGTCATTATCTTGACGGCCCCGATCCTTTTTAATAAGATAAAGGTTCCATCCCTGATCGGGTTAATCATAGCGGGAGCGGTAATAGGGTCTTATGGCTTGGGATTGATGACCCGCGACAGCAACATGATCATGTTGGGCAACGCGGGCTTGCTCTACATCATGTTCCTAGCCGGAGTTGAGATCGACCTGGCAGAATTCAAGAAGAGTAGTGCGAAAAGCTTGGTTTTCGGGTTAATCTCCTTCTTGACCCCCATGCTCTTCTCCTACCTCGCGGGGCACTACCTCCTTGGAATGACCGTGATGTCATCGGTACTGTTCGCCAGTATGATATCTTCCCACACGTTGTTGACATACCCCCTGATTAGCAAGATGGGGGTGGGTAAGAACCGGGCAGTCACGGTTGCAGTAGGGGGTACGGTAATTACCGACACGCTTGCGCTGCTTGTCCTGGCGGTCATCGTCAGTATGAACGAGGGAGGGATCGGTTTCGCCTTTTGGACTAAGCTTACCATCTCGATACTGCTGTTTGCCCTGATCGTGATTGTCGGTTTCCCGCTTTTTACCCGTTGGTTTTTCAAGCATTTTCCCGACAGTACTACTCAGTTCATCTTCGTGCTGACAATGATTTTCTTAGGTGGGTTGTTGGCTGAACTGGCTGGCATCGAGGGAATTATTGGCGCATTTTTGGCCGGTCTGTCCATGAACAGGTTACTTCCCCGCGTATCTCCGCTCATGAACCGCGTTGATTTCGTGGGGAACGCTATCTTCATCCCTATCTTTTTGATCAGCGTGGGAATGCTAATCGATTACCGCGTCTTTTTTGGCGATCTGGAAACCTTGAAGGTCTCGGTGGTAATGACGGTCGTGGCTATCCTGTCAAAGTTCCTGGCTGCGCTGTTCACGCAAAAAATTTTCCGGTACACCAACGCGGAGCGGATGCTTATTTTCGGTCTCAGTAATTCGCAGGCGGCGGCTACGCTGGCTACCGTGATGGTCGGTCACCGGGTAGGGTTACTGGACGATGCTATCCTAAACGGGGCTGTAGTGATGATCTTGATCACCTGTACCGTCTCCTCCCTTCGCGCGCAGAAGGGGGCGATCGCGACCTCCCTTTTGGAGGGAACGACGGGTGAGGCCGAAGGCGAAAGTGTACTCGACGAACGAATCCTTATTCCCGTGGCCAACAAGGATACCCTTAAAGACCTGATCGAGTTTAGCCTGGTGATTAAATCGAAGGAGAATACCCGGGATCTGTACGCGCTGAACATTATCAGGAGTAGCGAAGCGACCCCCGAGGCGGAGAAAAACTCCGAGAAGCTACTGGAAGAGGCGGCTATGCTGGGTGCCGGAGCAGAGACCATCATACAGCCGCTGAAGCGCTACGATATGAATATCCTCAACGGTATACTGGGGGTGGTCAAGAAGTACGTCATTACCGATATCGTGATGGGGCTCCATATAAAGCAGGAGATATCTGAATCGTTCCTCGGGAACCTGGTGGAGGGTGTTCTCGATAAATCGCGTACCACCCTCTACGTGTACAAGGCCATGCAGCCGCTCTCTACCGTCAAGCGCAGGCTCGTGGTCGTGCCGCGAGACGCTGATAAGGAAATTGGGTTTGCTTTGTGGATCTCCAAACTATGGAACCTTGGGCGCAATACTGGTGCCAAGCTCAGCTTTTACGCCGATGAGGCGATGTTGGATATCTTGCGACAAATACAAAGGATTCACCCCGTGGATGGCGACTTTCACCTGTTTGAAGATTGGAACGAGTTCCCTTCACTCGCGAAAGAGGTGGGTAAGGACGAGGCGTTGTTTATCGTGATGAGCCGAGATCGAAAGGCCTCGTATCACCCGGTTATGCAGCGAATCCCGGACTACATCAACCATTATTTCAGGGAGAAGAACTTCATGCTGCTCTACCCGTTGCAATCGACAACAGCAGAGGGTTACCATAGTCAGATATCGATCCCGTTGCTCTCATCCAATCAGGTGTTGGGTGGTGTGAGCGACGTGTTGGCTGCCGTTGTTCGTGAAAAAGAGGAGCGAGAGGGGAAAGTGGATAAAGAGGCTGAGGGGGAAGATGTGTAAGGGCGACAGTTACTCAACTAATGAAGGATTTGTCAAGGCTTCTATCGTGGAAGCGATTTTCAACCATTCGACGATTGGAAGGAATGAAAAGGAAAAAACAATGAAAAACAGGAGGCATGATGAACACGTATGGTTATATATTTAGGCTTACCTCGTTTGGTGAATCGCACGGTCTGGGCGTGGGAGGGGTCATCGATGGGTGTCCCCCTGGTTTGGAACTCGATAGGAACTTCATACAGTTGGAGTTGAACCGTCGCCGCCCGGGGCAATCACGTGTTACCACCTCCCGGGATGAACCAGACCAGGTGGAATTTCTTTCGGGCCTGTTTGAAGGGAGGTCTACCGGTGCGCCCATCGCCTTTCTGGTGAGGAACCGTAATCAGCAGTCATCTGATTATGACCACCTGAAGGATCTTTTTCGCCCTTCACATGCCGATTATACCTATCAACAAAAGTATGGACTGCGCGATTACCGGGGTGGGGGACGCTCTTCTGCCCGAGAGACGGTTGCCCGTATCGTGGCGGGTGCAGTGGCCAAGCAGTACCTGAATAGGCTGGGAGTGAAAATACAGGCATATACCTCGCGAGTGGGGGATATCGCCCTTGAGAACGATTACCGGATTTACGATCTCAACCGGGTGGAGGAGAACATGGTTCGATGTCCTGACCCCGATGTGGCTGAGCGGATGATTCAACTTATCGATGAATTGCGCTCCAGAGGTGATACCATCGGGGGGGTGATTACCTGCGTGATCAAGGGTGTTCCCGTGGGATTGGGTGAACCGGTCTTCGGTAAGCTTCACGCTGCCCTTGGATTTGCGATGCTGAGCATCAACGCCGTGAAGGGATTCGAGTACGGGACGGGATTCAACGTATCAGGGTGTGGGTCGGAAGTGAACGACCCGTTTTACGACGATGGGGGAACCGTGCGTACCCGCACCAATTACTCAGGTGGTATACAGGCGGGTATCTCCAACGGCGAGGATATATACTTCCGTGTGGCGTTCAAGCCGGTATCTACCATTGTAAAGGAGCAAGATACCGTGGATATCCATGGTGAGGAGACACGGGTAAAGGGGCGTGGGCGGCACGATCCCTGCGTCCTCCCCCGGGCGGTCCCCATCGTTGAGGCCATGGCGGCCATCACCCTTCTGGATTTTTACCTGTTGTCCCTGGCTAAACCGAAATAAAAAGCAATCGATACAATATGGCGAAATCGATCCGTATCTCTCTTGTGGTGCTTTTGATGGTGTTCTTGCCGTGTCATTCAATGTTGCCTTTTACACGTACACCTTTGGAATCCCCTGGAATCTCGCAAGATGTAATCTATACATTGGAAGATAAGCAGGTTTTCAATAGTTATCTCTCCTATATTGAACCTCAGTTGGGGTCTGGTTTCGGAACAAACGAAGGGGAAAGGTTGAAATTGTTGCTGGAAAAAACAGCCCTGTTTTTTCAGGGAACTCCATACGTGGCTCATACGCTCGAGGTGACCGATGAAGAAAAGCTGGTAGTCAACCTTCGGGAGCTCGATTGCGTAACGTTCGTCGAAACGGTTATCGCCTTGACAAACATGATTCGTTCAGGGAAGCATGACTTCGATGTGTTCACCCGCCAGCTGGAGCGTATTCGCTACCGTAATGGGAACAGGGATGGCTACTCTACCCGTTTGCATTACACATCCGACTGGCTATACAATCATGAGCAAAACGGCTTGTTGCGAAATATTTCCTGTGATCTTGGCGGTGCCAGTGAAGGTAAAAAAATTCACTTTATGACATTCCACAGGGATGCATACAGACAATTGAAGAACAACGATACTCTGCTTGAGGAGATGCGTGCTGTAGAAGAGTCAATGCGTGAGAGGGGTGGTTTTTGTTATTTGCCAAAAGATAAGATTCAAGCTGTCGCTTTTGACATTCCACACATGGCGATTCTGGCTTTTACTACCCGTATCGAAGGGCTTGATACCACCCACACCGGCTTTGCCTTTTGGCGGGATGATACCCTTACCTTTATTCATGCCTCCTCCTCCCGTGGAGAGGTTGTAGTGGATCAGAATTCACTTGGCGACTACTGTGCGGCTCAGCCTTCTTGTACCGGTATTATCGTTGCCCGGATGTTGTAAACGGGTTAACTGGCAACCTGATTTGTAGGTGACATCTTCCTCGATGAGGGTTGTAACACGTGGTGGTACCCTATTTGATCTTGTAGCACCTCTATCGCTTTGTGGTAGACCTTGTCATTCGCGAGCTGGTGAAGAAGTACCCCCTTCTTGTAATGGAAGCGTTGCATGATTTCCGTTTCGATCATTCCCTTAATCAACTCTTTGAACAGCTCCAAGTCTCTGTCCAGGTCAGGATGCAATTTGGCTTCCAGCGCCTTAAACTCCTCTGATGCCACGCCCATATACCCTTCAAACTCCATGATGCTTTTCAACTGTTGCAACGAGTGTTCGCTCATCTTGTCGTATTCGAAATCCTTTGATTTCACGAACGCCTTGAACGCTTCATAATCCGAGTCAGGTAGTTGAAATGTGCCGGGGGTGGGAACCTCTTGGCCTTGCCACATCCACTCGGTTACGAAATTAAAGATAACATTATCAGCCATCAGATAGTAGGCGATGGTACCCCCTGGCTCCTGGGGAATCGTGATATCAGGGGTGATACCTCCCCCGTCACGTACTTCCCGCCCGTTGCGCGTTTGAAACAGGTTGGTTAGCGAGTCGGGTACCCGTGCCACACTCCCGTCGGGGTTGCGGTGCGAGTAGTCCAGCGCTTGGATGCAGCGGCCGCTCGGGATGTAGTACTTGGATGTCGTGATTTTGATATTCCCCCCGTAGGGCAGGTCACGAGGCGTCTGCACCAGCCCTTTCCCGAACGAGCGGTTTCCAACGATAACCGCCCGGTCGAGGTCTTGCAATCCCCCCGCGACGATCTCGGCGGCAGATGCCGAACCGGTATCGATCAACACGACGATCGGCATAACCTCATCGATGGGCTGTTCGCGGGTGCGGTAGCTCCGATCCCACTCCTTCACCTTCCCTTTGGTGGAGACGATCTCTTCCCCTTTCGGCACGAACAGGTTCACCACCTCTACTGCCTCTTCGAGGATACCACCACCGTTTCCACGGAGGTCCATGATTAGCGAGGTGGCCCCGTCTCTTTTGAGCTCTTTCACTGTCTCCTTTACCCGCTTCCCACTCCCGGAGGTGAACCCGGAGAAGTGGAGGTAGCCGATACTGTCATGAACCACGCTCGCGTAGCTGATAGGGTCAATCTCGATTTTTTCCCTTGTGATGGGGATCGTCCGATCCTTTTTTTCACCCGGACGGGCAATGGTCACCTGTAGCGTGGTGCCAGGCGTCCCTTTCAATCGGTCACTCACCTCTTTCACGGTAGACTTACGCATATCCTCTCCATCAACATCCAAGATGACGTCACCAGCCTTCAATCCTGCCTTGTCCGCTGGTAACCCCTCGTACGGCTCGTTGATTACCACGCGACCTTCGTTATACGAGATGATGGCACCGATGCCCGCGTATTCACCCGTGGTCATGAACTGAAGCTCGCTCACGTTCTCTTCCGAGTAGTACTCGGTGTAAGGATCCAGTCGGGTGAGCATGCTGTTTATCGTTCCCTGTACCAGTTGGTTCACCTCTATACTGTCCACGTAGAAAAGGTCGAGTTCCCGGATGACCGAGTTGAATATGTCGATGTTCTTGTTGATGTCGAAATAGCGCCGGTTCTGTTCGGGAGTCGGCGCTTGGGCTACTGCCGTTTGTAGGGCAACTATGCTTGCGAGCAGTAAAAGGATGTTTTTTCTCATTGAATGCTATTTTAGTGTACCACTCATTCTCTATTTCCCACAAAGGAACGAATTTTTTCAAGAATAGGGAGGATGGATTTAGTTATATGTTTATAAATCGTTTCGTCTACCCGTCTAAATTCAGAAATTGTAGTTATATTTGTGATAATTTACCTGAATATTTCACCCAAAATAAAAACAGTAATGATGACAAAAAACGTGGAGTTGATGAGGATGGCTAAAGAGTCTCTTAAAGGAAAGTGGGGACTAGCCGCGGTAACATTTCTAGTGTATATCTTACTTTCGATGGCCTCAAGCATCGTTCCGGTTGTAGGGCCTTTGCTTGTTGGAGGCCCTTTGGCTTTGGGACTTGCCCTGTTTATTCTATCTATTTCTCGAGGGCAGGAGGCTGATATAGCACAGCTTTTTAAGGGATTCGAGCGTTTTGTAGTGGCATTCGTCGCTATGTTGTTGATCACGCTTTTCGTCTCGCTGGCTTGCTTACTCTTAATCGTTCCAGGCATTATATTGGGCATTGCCTACTCGATGACCTTTTTTATACTGCTCGATAACCCTGACTTAACCGCTGTAGAAGCGATGAAGAAGAGCAGGGAGCTGATGTATGGATTCAAGTGGAAGTTTTTCTGCCTTAGCTTGCGGTTTATAGGTTGGTTTTTACTGTGCGTGATAACGTTTGGTATCGCGTCACTATGGATAACTCCATATTTGTACGTGAGTTACGCCAAATTTTATGACGATCTGCTGGCCAACAAAAATGTTGCCCAAGCAGTATAGGAGGCCTGGTATATTGTCAATGAGCCAAGTTTGAAGTAGCTACTTCAAACTTGGCATTTGCTCTAATGTAATTACGTTAGGATGGTTCATAACAATTTTCCAGTATGTCGCGCCATTTATTTTATCATCGCGTGTAAACCCGCCATACCAGGGCATGAACCACAACCAGGTATCACCCTTTTCAAACATTGAATTTGGGTTTGGTATTCCTCCGCATTCAGAAAGGGCGATCATTTTCTTCTCTTCAACGATAGCTTTAACCTTGTTGAACTCTGCCAATTGGGAACCGTGTATATCAGTTTCCGGGTATAGGTCTCTTCCAAGCAAATCCACATATTCGTCACCGGGATACCAATCTTTATCATTCCCTTGCGAAGTCCAAACCCAAATAAGGTTGTTCAGTTTGTGGTAGTTTACCATTCTGTCAAACATGATTTTCCACAGTGCCTTGCATGGCTCCGCTCCTTTTGCCCCCCACCAAAACCAGCCGGTACCCCCGTCATAACTGTTCGTGTTCCCGGCAGCTTCGTGTAACGGTCGCCATAGAACAGGTATGTTTTTATCCTGCAAAAGTTTCAAATAGCCCGATATGATATCTATATCCTTTATCATTAGTTGATATTCGGGTGAGTTTTCATCACTTATTTTGCTCACATCGAAATTTGTCTCTTCCGTGTAAAATGCAAATTTAGTGGGGTTGTTTGAACGCATATCATTGGGAACACACCAATGCCACATGATTGAAACTATCCCGTTGTTATCCCACCACTCCTCCACGACTTTTGTATCTTCATAATTAATCCAGCCAGCAGGGGAGTGGATATGGTGTATGAAGTCGAAGCAGTTGAGGGCTGGGTATTTTCCCGTTTGAACGTATACCCAATCGGCTTCATCGCGGTTCCAATCAACCTTTGCCATTGTCCCCGACAGGGTCTTTTTGCCATAGATTTCGCCTAGGAAATTGATCAAGTTTTGCGCCTCTTTTGAAGGGTTTGGCGTAACTAGGGCAATGTCTGATTGTGGGGTTATATCCTCATGTTCTACTCCATTATGTTTCGTTTGACCCTCTTTTTGTGGTTCCTGCGTATGGCAGGCCAGCAAAAGAAAGCTACAAAACATAAGCAATACTTTTTTCATCTCTTGTTACATCAAAAAAATCGATTTCATGTTTTCTCATCTACATGGGGTCGACACGCAGGTTGTCGAAACAAACACCTGCAGGCACGGTCCCGAACAGTCCATTAGTGCCAGATTCAAAACTTAAGAATCCCGAAAGATTCCAATGAGTGAAAGGCACCCTTATGGTCATCCATTCTCCATCAGTGGTTTTTGGCAACAAGTTATCACCGTACCAGTAGTTCCACTGGTCGCCAAATATAAACTGCATCCCTTTGGCGGCCGTGCCATCAACACCTGGTGGAATTAGCACGTCAAATTTCACCATGTAGTTTTCTACATCATCTACACTCCATGGCCATGTCGCATCGATATTGGCTTGATGGTTGCAATTGATAATCCAGTTATTGTTAAGATCTCCGGTAACCCTGAGGAATATGTTCCCGGTTTCAGGGTCTGTAGCAATCTCGGTATTGCCTCCCCAGCCATTATCCCAATAGCCGTTATGTCCACCATGCTCTTCATAATCAAGTAAGATTATGGTGTTTGGTGTGATGGGATCCACTTTCCCCTCTTCGATTGGTTCGTCTGTTACTTCAATTGAAAAAGGGGAGGTGGTAATTATATCACCCGATAGCGCAACTATTTGAAGGGTACCCTCACCATCTATTGTCCCTGATGGAACAACAACTATGATTTCGGTGTCTGATTTACGCTTAAAATGCATGGCATCTATAAATACGTTGTCAGGAAAAATTACCTGTTGAATCTCAATTAAATTTTCACCTTTAATCGTGAGCTCTTCTCCCGTTTTCACCTCCTTAGGAAATATCGTGGAGAATTTTGGGGTCACGGCTGTGATTTCATTGGGAGAGCTGTATTCGCTTCCATTGGCTTTGATGGTCACAACACCAGACCTCATCCCTGCAGGCGTAACCAGGGAGAGCTGGTTGAAGCCGACCCTTTCAAAATCTTTGACGGAAATGTTCTCGGGTAGCACGATCTCGGTAACTTCATTGAAGTTTTTTCCTATGATAAAGATTGTTTGCCCTGTGACAACTTTCGTTGGATATACCATGGTGATTGAGGTTTCCAAAGCATCTTCATTATGGTCTGAAGTGGATTGACATTGAACAAAAGTGCCAAGGAAAATCAAAAAAACAGATAGTAATTTAATATTCTTCATACCGTTATAATTTTACCAACCCGGATTTTGTTCGAGTTTTTTATTTTTTTGAATCTCTGTGAATGGTATAGGGAACAGGTAATATTTATTGTTCCAGCCCCTTACTAACTCTCCCCTGTTGAGGATAACTTCGTTTGACGATTTTGTCAAGTTTGCCGTTGCTACTGAAGCAAAAAACCGGTCTCCTTTTTTCCAGCGCCTTACATCCCAGAAGCGATGATCCTCAAACGCTAACTCGATCATTCGTTCGCGCATGTATCTTTCCAGGAAGTTGGGGTCATCTCCTTGAAAGCTTGGCATTTTCACGTCAGAACGCGATCGCACCACGTTAATGGCTTCATTTGCTGACATATCGAAATCTCCCTTCGAGTCTGCACTGCCGGTAACATGGTAGATGGCTTCAGCGTAATTGAGGTAAAACTCTCCCAGCCGATAGATGATGTAGTTGTGTCGTTTTGGAGAAGGGTTGTTGGTGGAGATATTCGCACTTGGGTCACATATTTTTCTCAGGTAATAACCTGTGGTGGTAGCTCCATAAATAGGGGAAGCATTTGCACCACCTTCAAATGTTTCAATCTCTTTCTCCGTGTAGGATGGCCAAACGTCACCATTTTTAACAACCGTCATCGCGAAACGAGGATCCAAATCCTTATATGGGTTAGATGCTGACAAGTTAATGCTCTTTCCCGGCCACACTTCTCCAAAAGTTTTGCCTTGATTTTCCCCTGTCTTATACTCATAGGAGTCTACTAAGCTTTGGGTTGGGCAGTTACCCGATTCTCCATTTTCTACACCTATTGGAAAATTGAAGTTCTCTACCGAATTCATTCTCCATCCTTCAGGCATACCGGTGCCTCGTACCCAGATAACCTCTTTGTTGGCATAGTTTTTTTCGCCTGACAACTCGGCATATTTACCCATTTCGACGCCTGAGGTGGGAGCAAAGTCAATTACATCTTTGTTTGCTTTTGCCGCGGCTAACCACAAAGAGGGGTTATTTTCAGTGTTGAAAAGAGGGCTGGCTCGGTAAAGCATAGCCCTAGCCTTAAGGGCCAAAACGGTAATCCTGTTTACCCTGTTTATATCTTGATTTGGTTCTTTTTCGTAGGTTATTGGCAGTTTGTCCGCGATCGCGTCACACTCATCTATAACAAACTTGAATACCTCGGCCGCGGCAGTTCTCGTCAGTGTATTCGCCTCTTCATTCGTGAGAACTTTAGTCACCAGGGGTACATTGCCATAGGTCCTGACAAGTTCAAAATATAAATACGCCCTTAAAAACCTCACTTCATATTCAAACAACTCAAACTGTTTTTTCAGATTCTCATAAGGTCTTACAGAAACATTGTACCGGTATTGCTCCAAAGAGAGATAGATGTTATCCAACTCTTCCAGAAAATTATTTGCTTGAGCAATACCGGCGTAGTTGTTGACCCAAATAAAATCAAAAGGATTCATCGGACTCCATCCGCCGTTATAGAACTTGTGAATATCAGAAATGGAAATGGCATAGTCCGATTCGTCAGTTGCGGATGCTTTCATTGCGCCATTGAACTCGCCGAGGTCGTATCTCACGTGCGCGTATATATTTGTAACCAATCCTGAAACCGCGGAAGGCATACTGTAAACCCACTCTTTGTCGTTGGTCTGCACCTCAGAGTAATTGAGGTCTACGCATCCTGTCATTAACAATAATGTAATGGTGGATAGTGATATGATATGTTTTATTTTCATAGCGTGTGATCTTTTTACTTTAAAAAATAACCGATGCGCCCACGCTGATACCTATCAACGCGGGATAGCCCCCCCAAGTGTTTTCCGGATCGATGTTTGCCGGTAAATCGTGTAGCGATAGAAGATTTTCACCCTTCGCGTAAATTTTTAACCCTTTCATCTTATCCAAACCAAATAGGCCTGTTTGAAATTTGTAATAGATTTCACAGTTGCGCAATTTTAAAAACGAAGCGTTGGCATACCATGCAGAGCTGGAGCGATAATTGTTGGGACTTGCCAGGGTTGTCAACCGGGGATAAAGTGCTTCGCTATTGTCTTGCCCGGGACGCCAGCAATGCTCGAAGTAATGGGTAGAGAGGTTTGAATTATTGACCATGGGATTGAAAACCCCCTGTGTATTCAGGTAGTGGGTGTAGTTTTCAACACCTTGGAACAATATGTTGAAACCAAGGCCCTTATATTCAAGCCCCACGTTGAACGAATAATTAATTTCGGGAGTCCCCGTGTATCCTATTGCAACTACGTCATTCTCGTTGATTAGCCCATCGTTGTTTTGGTCTTTATACTTGATATCACCCGGTCGTACCCGGTCAAATTCCTGCAAGGGGCTTGACTTGATATCTGCTTCGCTTTCAAAGAAACCTATGGCTTCAAGTCCAAATGGCTGCCCCACGGGGTGACCAATGCGGGACAAGTACGCGTAGGCCAGGGGGGCTTCCACCATGTCTACAATTTTGTTTGCCCCGTAACTAAACAGTGCCGTTAGGTTGACTTTAAGGTCATTAAACGACTTGTTATAGCTTAAGCCCGCCTCAAAGCCTTTGCTGTCCACGACACCTTTATTGATATAGGATGAAGGAATCCCTACAATCGTAGAGTTGATTTCATCTGCAGATTGCAAAATGTTATTTCGTCTTTGATAGTAGCTTTCCAGTAACAGTTCAAAGCTCTCCCACAGCTTTAACTCCAGGCCAATATTGAACTTGTTCGCTTGTTCGAGGGCAAAATCACCTGTGGGGAAATAACTTAAAAAGTTCCCCCAGGTCTCTCGGTAATCTTTGCCGAGCACGAACCACCCCCTGCTTGTTCCGTAATCTTCCAGGCTTAATCCCACGCGTGGCACGTAATCACTATATAAAACACCCGCGGAAGCTCTCAGTTTTAACAAATTTACAGCTTCTACATCTTCTAGAAAACCCTCGTTTGATACCACCCATCCTAAAGCAAGGGTAGGCGAAAGGGCATACTTTTGAGGCCATGAGCGATTTGAACCACTTCCAACCAAATTTAAATCAGCCACATATCTATTGTCATAATCATAATGGCCGTAAAGGGCTAAATTAACGCGGTTAAATTCATTGTGACGACCACTGAAAACGGTAGAGTTAGCAGTGTAGATAAGGGATGCGGCCACATTATGTATATCAAATTGATTTACGTAATCAATATTCGCCTGAAAATTGAAACTTCTCCATTGGCTGTTTAGCCATTTTCCAAACTGAAGGTGGCTTGCCTTATTTCCTCCTATAAACTGAATCGAATCTGTTACTTTATCGTTTTGGCCGAAGATATATCGCGTGTTGCCATACTCGAAAGATCTTTTCCTCTCCTCCACAATTTCCGAACGGTTGTCATAACCAAAGCGTGCTGATGCACTTAGACCTTTTAACAACATGTCTAAGTTTTGTACGAATTTAGCATCTGCCAGAAGTCCTTTTTCGTGGGTTTTGTTGTGACCGGTAGCCCTGATACGTGCGATGATATTGTCAGCACCGTAGGCCGTGGTTCCACCCCAAGTAGTGCCGTCAGACATCATTACCGGGTAAGCCGATGCGGGTGTGTTGTTGAAAAACTGAAAAATTCCGTTTGCATCAATACCATGTGGGCGATTTGTTTCCACGAAATAACCCATGATGCCGGCGTGAACATTGGTTGTGGGGGTTAGCTTAAAATCTATGTTAACCCTTACGTTTCCCTTTGAATACTTCAATTGAGTGGAATAACCCTCGTTTACCTCTGTTCCACTTAGTAAGCCACTTGCATTTACCAGATTGCATGACGTGAGGTATTTCAAGTTGTCGTTCCCCCCTGATATACTCAGGTTGGCTTGAGTTTCAAAAGCAGCATCGCGAAGTGCCTCACTTTTCCAGTCTACATTGGGATAGATATTGGGATAAGTACCGTTTTTAAAAGCGTCTAACTCCTGTTTGTTGTAAGCAGGTGTAAGGCCATCTAGCGTCCTGGCTTCGTTTAAGGCCATCGCGTAGGTGTGGGCATCAATAAATTCGGTTGTTTTTGGGGCCGATTGAAACTTGCGATCGAATCTAACCTTTACTGCAAGGTCATCGCTTTTCGAACGCTTGGTTTTTACCGAGATAACTCCATTAACGCCTTTATACCCGTATAGGGCCGTTGCAGCAGCATCTTTAAAGACTGTCACAGATTCCACTTCATCAATAGGAAGGCGATCTATCGGGCGCTCCAATCCATCCACCAATATTAAAATGTCATTTTCCGTAGATGTTTGGGTACCTCTAATATTAAAATAGCCACCGTACCATTGGTCACCGGAGAAGTTTGCACCCCTTAACGTGTTTAGTCCGAGCAATCTGCCATAAAGGGCGTCTAACAAGGTGATTGCCGATGTTTTTTGCAACTCTTCAGCCGTTATGGTATATGTGGAAGCTGTCGATATCTCTTTTTTTTGGGCTATTCCTAATCCCAAATCGACCACTGAATCTGTAGTTTGAGCAACAAGTAAAGAGGGTGTGATTAAAAAACAACTCAAACATAGCCAGATCAATACGTTTTTATTCACTATATATTTCTCCATAGGTCTATTTTCTAAAAAGTAAATGTTTATAATTACCAACCTGGATTTTGAGTCAATCCATACCCTTTATTAATTTCTGGAATCGGTAAGGCTTGCAGGTACCATTTCGTCGTGAAAAAGCCCGGTTTCCACCACGCTCTCGCACCATCGGTAAACACGTATGTTTCATATCTGAACTCAGTAGGATAGGGTTCCCCTTCTTCTAGCTTGCCTTTTCCATCCTTGCGGTATATTTTTATCCCGTGCAGGGGTGTTGTGAACTTGTCTGCCATTTTCCTGCGGCATATGTCTAAAAAGCGATGCTCTTCAAACCCAAGTTCAACGGCTCTTTCACGCAAGATCTCATGGATAAGGTTCTCTTTGTTACTGGTGAGGTTCAGTTCGGGATTCATCTCTTCGATTTTACCGAGTCCCACGCGAGCCCTGACCTTATTAACCTCCTCACATGCCTTTTGGAGATTTCCCGTTTCAGCCAACGCTTCCGCGTAAATCAGGTGCATTTCACCCATTCTTAATATTGAATACTGTACGGGATCAACACCTAAATTATAGAAATCCAGACACCATTTGTAGGGTCCAATGCCGTTGGCCATCATGCTACTGTAGTACCACCCCATGGCATCTTTTAGATTGCCTTCTTCCCATACCTCGATTTGATTGTAGTTCTGCCACCGGCGTCCTTTTTTCGGTGTTAACAGGGTTTCATACATCCGAGGATCTCTATTTTCAAAGATGTCAATGTTTGTCGGATTATCGGTGTTATATACGGACATGTCTTTAAAGTTACGGCCATCGGCCATTGGAAACATCTCCATGAATTCAACCGTTGGGCAGTAGGCACCTTGGTGCATAACATTGATGGGTTGTTGGTCACCCCACTCATCAACATATGGACGTGTATGTACTTCGATAATTTTTTCACTGTTGCCGCGTGTCCAATAGGCCTGACGGTACACCGCCATATATCCCTCTTCCGTGTTGCTTTTTGGTTGCAGTAATTGATAAGGATTTCCATTTGAGGCATTCTGGCTGAAAAAGTCATTGCAAGCGTCAAGGCATCTATTCCACAGCTCGGGTTTATATCCTCCATACCACACGTGTAAACTATCCACGGCATCTTGAGGCTCCTCACGTGAATAGGGGCTGGCATCGTTGAACAGAGGACTGGCAGCGAAAAGTAACACTTTAGCTTTAAACCCCAGGGCGGCCCCTTTTGTCATCCTTCCCGCCCATTGGCTTTTCTCTGATTCAGGAATCGAAAATGGCAGAGAGGGGGTTGCCGCGGCCTCATCCAATAGATGAACCATGAAATCAACCGTCTCCTCAATGGTTGCCCTTGGTGCGTTATACTCTTCGGTGGGCAGATAAGCGTGATCAATGATGGGAAGTCCCCCAACATGCCTAAACAGGGTATAATAAAGGATGGATATTATGATTTTCGCCTCTGCTTTCAAACGCTCCTTTTCATCTTCGGACATATCTCCGACCCTATCCACATTCTCTATAAAATTCCAGCAATTACGTATAGGACCCCAAATTTTGGTAAACTCCATACGGCTTCTGTCCCAACCGGATGACCAGGACGCGTTGTAATTTCCCGGATACCATAACTCTTTCATGTCGCCCCATCCTAATCTTGAGTGGATGCAATCTGACAATGCATCTACGGGACAGTCGCCCATTATATAATACTCCAAGTTTGAATTGTGGGGGGTATAAAGTTTACCATATGCCTCCCAAAGATATGCACGCGCGTACTCCGCTTTAGAAAAGATGGTGTCCGCGTTAACTGTAACACCCGGGGCCTTTTCTAAGAAAGCATCTCCTATGTTAAAGTGATCCACGCACGACGCGATAAAGGGAGCTCCAAACAATGCGAAGATGATAATTTTTACTATGTTGTTTTTTATTTTCATTTTCATGCTTTCCGATCATTAATGGTGATTAAAAGTTTATTCTGACTCCCAAGTTATATATTTTCATAATAGGGTGTCGAATTGTATTTTGCCATCCACCCCCCACGTTTTCAGGGTCGTTACCTGCAAAAGCGGAAAAGGTTAATAGGTTGGTGCCGTTTAAAAACACCCTTATACTGCTATTTGCTGTAAGTAGTTTAAGTTTGTCAAATGTATACCCAATCTCAAGGTTGCGCAAGCGTATATATGATGCATCCATCAGCCAAACGCTAGATAATGGGGTGTTATTGACTTCATTGGCAATTGTCAAACGCGGAAGAGTTGCTGTGGCAGCTGTCTCGGGTGTCCATGAGTTTTCGTAAACCCAGCGGACCAGCCCTTGATCGTGGAACTGACCAAATTGAGGGTTGTAAGGCCAGCTCAAGGCCCTTCCTACATTTGTTGCACCATTCCACAACATCGAGAAATCAAACTTTTTATAAGTAAAACTCGTGTTCAGCGAAAAAGTTATTTCCGGATAATCGGGAAAGCCTATGGCATGTTGATCTTCCGCGGTTATTATTCCGTCATTATTTAAATCAACATAGATCGCGTCACCATTGCTTAGATTTGCCTGTCCCAGTTGGGTGGGCATATCCACACCATACTTGTCTTTATAAGCCTGTTCGGTTTTGTCTTTCTCATAAAACGCGAAAAACTCATACCCGAAAGGTTGGTTTACCCTGTGCCCCGTTCTATACAGATAGTCGTATTCCTGGCGGATTTCGGCCATCTCTACGATCTTGTTTCTATTGAACGAGAAGTTTGGAGCAATACTGTAGGTGAAGTTACCGACTCTGTCTGTCCAGTTGAGTACCACTTCAAACCCCTTGTTGGTTACTTTTCCATAATTGATTGGTGAGGGGACCAGTGCCGAGGGTGCGGTTATGAAGGCATCATTATTGATAAGGATATTGCTTCTATTCTCTTTAAATATATCGATATTAATATTTAAACGATCGCCAAAGGTTCTCAGATCTACGCCAAGGTTTTGCTTTACAGAAGTTTCCCATGTTACTTCCGGGTTTCCGGATGTATCTTCCGTTGCTCCTTTTACAAATACCGGATTGTTCGTTCCAAAGTTATAACCATGAAAACCGCCTCCATAGCCTGCATAGAATCCGTTATGAATGGTGTATTCAGGAGGAAGGTATAAGAATCTCCTTCCACCCATGTAATCGTTACCTACTATTCCGTATGAATACCTGAATTTAAGGTAAGAAAAAGCTTGCTGGTTCTTCATCCATTCCTCTTCCGTCATTATCCATCCCACAGAGATAGCGGGGAACAATCCATACCGCTTGTCGGGTGCGAAGTTTTCGGAACCGTTATAACCAACGTTGAAGTCAACCAGGTAGCGTGACAGGTAGTTATAGGTTGCCCTTCCTACTACTCCTACATATCCGCGAGGAATTTCCGGGTAAGGCCAGGGATAGTAGTATTTGGATTGATTGTAGAGCAAAAGTGCAGTTACATCATGTGCGCCAAATTTTCGGGCGTAATTTAAACTTGTCTCGGCATACCAATCTCTCCACACATTGGTCTCTTCCGAAAACGCTGGCTTCCATTTGTCACCGGAGGTTTCAAGAACAACCGAACCATCATCAAGCATGTATGGCTTATAAGTTGGATATGCCTCATACTGTTCCCATTTCTTAGTGTGGGCGTAAGTGCTGTTATATGATCCCTTGACTTGGAACTTTAACCCTGAAGTGATCATATTCAAATCCGCGGAATAGATTAAATCCAGGTTCAGTACATTGTTCGCGGTACTTTGGTGACCTGAGCCGTAAAAACGCATGGGATCATTATCCATATCGGTACCAACGTATGCTGTATTGGATTTAATTCTTTTCCCATCTATAATACCGGCTCCCGACATGGGCGATGCAAAAAGGATATCTTCAAAAATACTCTGCTCACCCCTGGGTAATGATGATTTATCTTCCAGGCGTCCACCAATGTTTACTGAAAGGGAGCTTATTTTGTCGATGTTAAAATCCAGGTTAGCTCTATAGTTGTATCTGTCGTAAGCAAATTTTTCATTCGGGTCTGTGGCAAATGTCCTGAATAAACCTCCTTGTTGCAATGCACCCAGGGAGATGAAGTACTTTGCTTTCTCGTTAC
The DNA here is from genome assembly GCA_012839475.1 of Petrimonas sp. Taxonomy (GTDB): domain Bacteria; phylum Bacteroidota; class Bacteroidia; order Bacteroidales; family Dysgonomonadaceae; genus Proteiniphilum. Next base: position 207,644 of record DUNG01000005.1, read on the forward strand.
CGCCTGATATGTTTACATTTTGCTGTGTTTGTGGAGCCACGGGTCTCATAATATAACTTACCCAGTCCATATCGGGGTAAAGTATTGGTTGGTCCCCATCTTTGAAATGTTGAACTGCCTCGGGAGAAAATCTTAGCTCTCCCTCTAGTAAACCATCGCCACGTTGGGTTTGATTATACGCCATGGCGTAGTCATAGCTATTCACGTAGTCTAAAAACATGGTGGGGCGCTGTATCCCAAAAGAGGTGGTTGCGGAAATTTGTGTTTTCCCGGCTTCTCCACGTCTGGTGGTAATAAGTATCACGCCGTTTGCTCCTTGTACTCCAAAAACAGCCGTTGCTGACGCATCTTTCAAAATGGTAATATCAGCAATTTCACTTGGATCGATTTGGGTAAAGCTTCGTTCCACACCATCCACCATTACCAATGGGGTAGAGCCACCTGTGGATAGAGAAGCTACTCCGCGTACGAGGATCATCGGGTCGTCTGCACCGGGCAATCCCGAGTATTGCACGGTTGAAACTCCCGGGAGTTTACCCGTAAGGGCATTGCCTAATGAGGCTGTAGGGGATTTTAGAATTTCATTACCGCTTACATTTGCCAAAGATCCTGTAACCGTAACTTTCTTCTGACTTCCATAGGCTACAACAACAACCTCATCCAGCAACTCATCGTCTTGTTCCATAACAACCTGTATCATTGTTCGACCTTCTACATTTACCTCCAGGGTCTTGTAGCCAATCATAGAAAAGACCAATACTGAATTACGGGAACTTACAGTCATTTCGAAATCGCCATCAACGTCCGTTATAGTACCGTTGCTGGTTCCCTTTTCTACGATGTTCACACCAATCATGGTAGATCCATCACTGCCATCACTAACAGTTCCGGAAATACCATGTCGCTGCGCCACCAGTTGAAAGCTCATTAATAGAGCCATACACAACACTAAAGCCTTATTCATATAAAACAAATTTAATCTTTTTATATACTGCCATTCATACATCAGCGTGATTGACGCGTAATAAACCATCCATCTCGGTGATGATCCTTGTCTCTCTAAAAAACTTGTTACACGGAAACGGAGTCAGTTAATGGTTGTCACTTATCTCTTTTTTGACAATTTGTCCCCACTCCTTCAACTCTTCATCTTCCCATTTACCGGTCGAAGATGCAGAAGGTAATAGCATCGAGCAGGTTTCATCCTTGTCTGCTATAGACCATGCAATCCAACTAATGTGATTTTCTGCCATCCAATTCAACCATGTTTGCCACTCGTTGTAATTTATGGCTCCATCACCTGTCGCCTCCATACCTGCACATTCTGACACAAATATCGGTATCCCCTTTGAGATGGCGTAATTGGCCCTGTCGCGCAGAAACTGGTGATGTGTGGCAGCGTAAAAATGAAGTGTATACATAATGTTTTCAAATCCCACCAATGGGTTGTCTGCAACTATATGTACATCCTGGCTCCAGTGGGGTGAGCCGACAAGTATAACATTCGATTTGTCGAACGCTCTAATTGTCTTAATGACCTCTTCCGAGTATGCTTTCACGGTTTCCCAAGAGTCATCTACCGGTTCGTTAAATATCTCGTAGATTATGTTGGGATAATCTTTATATTTTCGCGCCATCGCGCTGAAAAACTGAACAGCTTCTTTGGTCCTAATCGTGTGACTGTGCCAGTCTATTATCACGTAGATGCCATTTTCTATGGCTGCATCAATCACACTTGTCGCACATTCGGTTGAAAATGCCGGTTCGCTGATAAATCCTCTTTCAGGATCTACACCTATTGATGCCCGTACAACATCACACTGCCAGTCGGTTGCAAATGTTTCAACCGCACCAGCATTATAGAAGCGGGGCCACCAGTTGTGCCACCCGAAGCTGACACCTCTCAAGACTACTTTTTCTCCTTTTTCATTTACAAGATAGACCCCGGAAACTGAAAGCTGGCCATGCTTATCCACAACTGTTTTTTCAGCATCTCTTTCATTAACCCCCACTTTATTGTCCATCCCTTTTGTACAACAACAAAATAGAAGAAGAAAGGTTAAGAAGGAAACTAATTTTTTCATGCGATTATTTTATCTTTATATTGCAGTATATGGAACCTTTGGTGTTTAAAATAATCATTCACTGAAGTTAGACTATTTCTCGCCACGGCATATTCCAAGTGAACTTGTTCTCTGCTCGTTTGGCTTATCGAAATAGTTCACTAAAGTTAGACTATTTCTCGCCACGGCATAGTACAAAAAGATTTGTCCTCTGCTCGTTTGGCTTAACGAAATAGTTCACTAAAGTTAGACTATTTCTCGCCACGGCATAGTACAAAAAGATTTGTCCTCTGCTCGTTTGGCTTAACGAAATAGTTCACTGAAGTTAGACTATTGCTCGCCACGGCATAGTCCAAGTGAACTTGTTCTCTGCTCGTTTGGCTTATCGAAATAGTTCACTGAAGTTAGACTATTTCTCGCCACGGCATAGTCCAAGTGAACTTGTTCTCTGCTCGTTTGGCTTATCGAAATAGTTCCCAAGGGTGTTTTATGATTGTTTTAAAACATGTCAAGTTCGTACGATTATTGTATTTTAGTGATAGTTAAGTGTTTGGCACCTATGGTGTTTAATAATTGCTTGAAAATTGGTCTATATCATTTGTTTAATGGCAAAAATATTAAAATTGTTAAAAGCGGACTACACTGTTAATTTTTTGCAAGGTACACAATAAAAAGTTGAATGTGTAGCCATCCCTTGTTAAGAAAATGAAAAATAAAAAAATGTTGGATTAAAATCATTTAAACAACGCGTTAAGTTTATGTTTTGTTGCTGTTCATCGGGGCCAGAACATGCAGAGGTGTCGTCATCGATAAAGAAACGTTGTAGGGTTTTGAATCAAGACAGTTGAATAGCGAAGGTTGAACGGGAAGAAAAATTCTTTGATTTTCGAAACTATTCCCTATCTTTGTTTCGTAGTACATAAACGAATTATGAAGTACCAAGACTTAAAGATTCTTGACGAGCTAAGGGAGAAGGGGAGTATTTCGGAGGAGGAGTACCAGCGTGAGAAGAGGCACCCCTTCACCATTCAATTCATTAAGTGATGATTCAGGAACAGATCATTAATTATTCTAACGTGCAGCTCAACCGGGAGGAGAATATCATATTGCGTAACGTGAACCTCACCGTTGACCGGGGTGATTTCCTCTACGTGATTGGCAAGGTGGGTTCCGGGAAGAGCACGTTGATGAAGAGCATGTACGCCGAGTTACCTATCGAGTCGGGGAGCGCCCGGGTATTCGATTACGAGCTGGCCGGTATCAAGCGGCGGCTTGTCCCGTTCCTGCGCCGGAAGATCGGTATAGTGTTCCAGGATTTTCAGCTGCTTATCGATCGATCGGTGGAGAAGAATCTGGAGTTCGTGTTGCGCGCCACCGGATGGAAGAACCGCCGCGAGATCAAGGACCGGATCAACGAGGTGCTGGTGCAGGTAGGTATGCAGAACAAGACCTACAAGATGCCGCACGAGCTGTCTGGTGGGGAGCAGCAGCGAGTGGTAATTGCCCGTGCCCTGTTGAATTCGCCTGCCCTCGTGTTGGCCGATGAGCCAACGGGAAATCTCGACCCAGAGACGGGGAGTCAAATCGTTTCCCTCTTGCAGGAGATCTCTAACCGGGGTACCGCCGTTATCATGTCTACCCATAACTACTCCATCGTGCAAGCCTTTCCCGGGAAGATCATCCAGTGCGAGAATATGTCGCTTGTACCCATGTGATCCAAAAAAAATGGTTACCTTTGCACCTTTGAAAAATAGTAACGACACAGATTGTGGCTGAAACGAAATACATTTTTGTGACGGGTGGTGTGGTTTCATCCCTGGGCAAGGGAATCATCGCGTCATCGCTTGGTAAGTTGCTACAGGCAAGGGGGTATAGGGTAACTATCCAGAAGTTCGATCCCTATATCAACGTCGACTCCGGTACGCTCAACCCATATGAGCACGGTGAGTGCTACGTGACCGTAGACGGCCACGAGGGTGACCTTGACCTGGGCCATTACGAGCGTTTCCTTAATATACAGACAACCAGGGATAACAATATCACCGCGGGCCGTATATACCAGAACGTTATTTTCAAAGAGCGTCGCGGCGATTACCTTGGCAAGACGGTGCAAGTGATCCCGCATATTACAGACGAGATCAAGCGAAACATTAAGTCGCTTGGTATAAAGCACAAGTTTGATTTCGTGATCACCGAGATAGGGGGTACCGTGGGGGACATTGAGTCGACCCCCTTCCTTGAGGCGGTGCGTCAACTTAGAAGAGAGCTTGGGCGCAACTGTTTTTGCCTGCACCTCACCTACGTGCCTTATCTTTCTGCCGCTGGCGAGGTGAAGACGAAACCCACGCAACACTCGGTTAAAGAGCTTCAGTCGCTCGGTATTCAGCCTGACATGTTGGTGCTTCGTACCGAGCAGAGGCTTAGCGACGATATCCTGGATAAGGTAGCCCTCTTCTGTAACGTTGATCAGGGCGCCGTGATGCAGTCTATTGACGTTTCCACCATCTACGAGGTACCCTTGATGATTCAGCGCCAGGGTATGGATGAGGTGGTGCTTCGTAAATTAAATATGCCACTTGGCGATGAGCCAGCGATGGAGAGTTGGAGGGCCTTTTTGCAGAAGCGTAAGGAGGCTACCCGGGAGGTACGTGTCAAGCTGGTAGGCAAGTATGCCGAGCTTCCCGATGCGTACAAGTCCATTCACGAATCCCTCTCTCAGGCGGCCATTTACCACGATAGGAAATTGGTGCTTGATATTTGTCACTCCGAGCAGATCAATGATGACAACGTGGCCGATATCCTGGGGGACGCCGATGGGGTGGTCATTGCTCCCGGTTTCGGGCAGCGAGGTATCGAGGGCAAGTATGTCGCCATTCGTTATGCACGCGAGCAGGACCTTCCCACCTTTGGTATCTGTTTAGGCATGCAGTGCATGGTCATCGAATACGCCCGGTCGGTTATGAACCTGCCAGGTGCAAGTTCCACGGAGATGGATCCGAAGGCAAAGGACCCTATCATTGATTTCATGGAGCATCAAAAGGCCATTACCAGCATGGGGGCCTCCATGCGCCTGGGTGAGTATGATTGTGTGTTGCGTGAGGGGTCACTCGCGTTCAAGGCATACGGGAAAAGCCGGATCAAGGAGCGGCACAGACACCGTTACGAGTTGAATAACCGCTATCTGGATCAGCTGGAGGCCGCGGGTATGAAGTGCAGTGGGGTCAATCCCGAATCCAGCCTCGTGGAGGTAGTTGAGGTCCCCGCCCTACGCTGGTACTTAGGTACCCAATTTCACCCCGAGTTTAATAGCACTGTTATATCACCAAACCCCCTGTTTATGAGCTTTATACGAGCTGCGTCACGCATCGGAGAAGGAGGGGGTGACGATGCGGGGAATAGCTAATCGCTTTTACATTAAACGTTAATTACTGCCGGGATTATTCCCGTCAACCCACTTGATATGGATAGAAATACAGTTATAGGCCTGATTCTGATTTTCGCGGTTTTGATGATATTCTCCATTTATAATCGCCCAAGTCAGGAACAGATCGAGGAACAACGTCGTTTACGCGACTCGATCGCAATGGCGGAGGCACTTCATGTTGAGCAGGAGTCCGAAAGCCTAATTATGAAGGAGGGGGCAATGGCATCGCCTCTGGATGATGGGCAGGCCGTTGCCGATTTCTTTGGCGTGGTAACATCCGTGGCCGTTGCCGATACAGCTGAAAACGTTGAGGTTGACACCGATTCTTTAATGGCTTTGCCCGATTCCGTGATAAAACCCGTGGTACAGGTGGACCGGAAGGTGGTGCTCGAAAATGAGAAGGTGCGCCTCCTGATCGATACCCGGGGGGGGAGCATTGCTTCCGTGCAGCTTAAGGAGTTCCTGCATCACACCCGTGATAGCCTCTACCTCTTCGAGAAGCCCGAAGAATCCCGGTTTAACCTCGATCTTTTTAATCGACACAGCGTACATCTCTCTACCGAGAACGAGCGTTTCACACCGATTGAAAGTGCTGATGGACAAAGCTTGACAATGCGTCTTGAATACACGCCCCAGCAATATATCGACTTTATTTACACCCTTCCAGAGGATGAGTACATGATGGCGTTTGATATCCACGTGGCGGGTATGCAAGATGGGCTTCATCCTGAGAGTTTGACCAATTTTCGGCTGAACTGGGAGCAGAAGATACGACAGCAGGAGCGTGGCCGTATGTTTGAGAACCGCTTCTCGCGCATCCATTATAAGTACGACCGACAAGACGTGGAGCGGATGAGTGAGAATAAGAATGCCCGCGTGGAGCTTACCGAACCGGTTAAATGGTTCGCGTTTAAAGACCAGTACTTCTCATCGGTGATTATAGGTGCTCAGCCCTTCAGCAACACGATTCTTGACACCAAGGTGTTGAGCGACACGGCTTACCTAAAGGAGTACAAGGCCGAGATATGGGCGCCGGTGACCCTCAGCAATGAGGCTGACCTTGTCTCTGTCCACTTTAACTACTATTTTGGACCCGTACATTATAACACGCTAAAGGCGTATGACGCGGATGTGCCCAAGGGCGATAGGTTGCAACTACAGGAGATTGTTTACCTCGGTTACCGGTGGCTTAGTTGGGTTAACAAGTGGTTCGTGATTCCCATCTTCGATTTCTTTCGCTCGCTGGGGTGGGGCATGGGACTTATCATCTTAATCCTGACCCTTTGTGTGAAGCTGGTCACCCTGCCCGTTACCTACAAGTCGTTTATGTCGTCCGCTAAGATGCGGGTGCTTCGACCCCAGATAAAGGAGTTGGAGGAGAAGTACCCAGGCAATGATCAAGATATGATGATGAAGCGGCAGCAGGCTACCATGGACCTTTACAGCAAGGTGGGCGTCAGTCCCATGAGCGGCTGTATTCCCATGCTTATCCAGATGCCCGTGCTGCTGGCCCTTTTCTTCTTCTTCCCCTCGGCCATCGAGCTGAGGCAACAATCGTTCCTCTGGGCCGATGACCTCTCTACTTACGATGCGCTGATATCGTGGGGAGGTAACATCCCTATTATCACCCGTTTCCTGGGTAACCACATCAGCATTTTCTGCCTCCTGATGACCACGGTGAATATCGTTTACACGAGGTATAACATGGCGATGACAGACACGGGGCAGCAGACGATGCCCGGGATGAAGCAGATGCCCATTTTCATGAGTCTCTTCATGTTTTTCATTCTCAACTCCTATCCTTCGGGGCTCACTTATTACTACTTCCTCTCCACGCTGTTTACCGTGGCCATCACGTTTGCAATGAGGAAACTCGTAGATGAGGATAAACTCCTTGCGCAGCTTGAGGCCAACAAGAAGAAGCCCAAGAAAAAGTCCGGTTTTATGGCCCGGCTTGAAGAGGCGCAAAAAATGCAGGAGAAGCAGGCCAGGGAACGTGCTAAAGAGTCGGCTAAGCGCATCTACCGGAGGTGATAGGTAAAAGGTGAACTTATTTGTACATTAATTGTTTTAGTAGTATAAACGCAAAATTGTTGTGAACTATGAGCGAAGAAAAGAAAGTACTTGAGTACGATGAGGATGAATCCCTGCAGTTTATTCAGGAATGCTTGCCTCCAGAAATGCAAGGTGAGTTTTCGGATGACGAGATCAATTACATTGTCGACCTGATTTACGAGTTTTACGAGGTAAAGGGTTTTTTAGATGAGGACGACGATGCCGAGGTGGAAATTGATGAGGACGAGTTGTTGGAGTACATCTTCGATAACGCTCGTGAAGATGGTATTAGGGATTATACCGACGAGCAGATCGAGGCCATCGTGGCTGGGGAACTGGCTTACTGCGATACCTTGAACCTGTTCGAGTAAGTAGATGTAGACAGAATTTTAGAAGAACCAAAAGTTTAAAAAAACCAAACTGACTATGAAGCAATTTTCTAAAGTGTTGGCCATCGCCCTGTTGAGTGTCGCGATGGTGTTATCTAGTTGTGGTACCAGTAGAACGGTACAAGGTGGCGCCATTGGTGCCGGTAGTGGTGCCGCGGTGGGTGCCGGCGTGGGTGCCATCGCCGGTGGGGGTCGCGGAGCGGTTATCGGTGCAGCTATTGGGGCCGTTTTAGGGGGTAGCGCGGGTGCTATCATCGGGAACAAGATGGACAAGCAAGCTGCTGAGCTTGAGCAGATTGAAGGGGCTCAGGTAGAGAAGGTGAACGAGGGAGAGGCCATCAAGGTAACCTTTGAATCGGGTATTCTCTTCGCAACCAATTCAAGCACGCTTAACACGGCTTCGCGTGCATCCCTCGATAAGTTTGCCGCCTCGCTGTTGAATAACCCGGATACCGATGTGAAGGTGTACGGTCATACCGACAGCACCGGTAGTGACGCTATTAACAACCCGTTGTCGCAACGTCGCGCTGAGTCGGTTTACAACTACCTTGTTGACAGGGGGGTGTCTGGTTCACGTATGGAGTCGCAGGGTTTTGGTTCCACGCAGCCAGTTGCCGACAATAGCACCGCTCAAGGCCGTGCCGAGAATCGACGTGTTGAGGTGTTTATCTTCCCCAACGCGAAGATGATTAAAGAAGCACAAGAGCAAGCCCAGTAATTTTTATTAAATGGAATCATAACGTATCGCGCGGCTTATCTAATGGGTTGCGCGATTCTTTTATTACCTATTACCGCGCGGGTTTTATCATTTGTTTTTCAGGTGATTTATTCATAGCGCGGGTATACATGTAAACCACAATTGATGTGAGTATGGCAGACGAACTACTAATTACGGGGAGCAACAAACGGGAACGGTACGAGTCGTTGTACCCCCAACTGCAGGCTTTGTTGTCGGGCGAAGATGACCTCATAGCCAACATGGCTAACGTGTCGGCAGCCTTAAAAGAGGGATTCGGTTTTTTTTGGGTCGGCTTTTACCGTGTATTGGGCGATCAACTGGTTTTAGGTCCGTTTCAAGGACCGGTGGCCTGCACCCGCATCGCCTATGGCAAAGGCGTGTGTGGAACTGCCTGGAAGGAAGGGCAGGTGGTGGTAGTCCCCGATGTTGATAGGTTCCCGGGACATATCGCGTGTAGCTCACTTTCTCGTTCCGAGATCGTGGTGCCGGTTTGGAGCGATAATCGGCTCATAGCCGTGCTGGATATCGACAGCGATCAACTCGATACTTTCGATGAGATCGACGCGCACCACCTGGTGAAGATATGTGGTTTGTTGAACGGGTGATAAACCCTGCGAATGGGGCTACCCCTTAAAAATAAAATATACCGCCAATGCCAACAGCACGAACCCGACGATATGGTTGGGTTTTATTTGTGTGTGAAAAGCCACGTAAGAGAAGGCCATAAAAACTACGAGCGTGATGACCTCCTGCAACACTTTGAGCTGTACCAGTGAAAATGGTCCGCCGTTACTGATGAACCCTATCCGGTTTGCCGGAACCTGAAAGCAGTACTCAAAGAAAGCAACCCCCCAACTAAAAACAATGATTCCGAACAATGACAACTTGTTAAACCATGAATACTCAGTGAGCTTTAAGTGACCGTACCAAGCGAACGTCATGAAAATATTGGAGCAGATGAGCAGCCCGATAGTTAGTAATGCTTTCATAAAAAAGATGTATTGCAAAAACAGGCGCGAAAGTAGTCAATTTAAAATCGAAAAACAACAGGCCAGAAAAAACGGTCAATCGTATGAAAATAGCGTTTTTTTATGTACTTTTACATTTACGGTAAATAAAGCGCATACTATCTATTTAACAGGTGCATTTACTATGAAAGGAATTGTTTTAGCCGGGGGGTCCGGTACCCGTTTGTATCCCATTACCAAGGGGGTAAGCAAGCAGCTGTTGCCCGTTTACGACAAGCCCATGGTCTATTACCCCATCTCGACGCTCATGTTGGCCGGGATCCGCGAGATACTCATCATCACCACCCCTGAAGATCGTCATGCTTTCCAGCGGCTTTTGGGTGATGGCAGTGATTACGGCGTGTGTTTCGAGTACGCGGTGCAACCCAGTCCCGATGGATTAGCACAGGCCTTTATCATCGGCGAGGAGTTTATCGGGGAAGATACCGTCTGCCTGGTATTGGGTGACAACATATTCTACGGACAAGGCTTCTCTACTATGCTAAAGCAGGCCGTGCAACAGGCCGAACAGCAAAATCAAGCCACCGTGTTCGGCTACTACGTGAACAACCCCCAGCGGTACGGCGTGGCCGAGTTTGACGATAAGGGGAACGTGCTGGGTATCGAGGAGAAGCCCAAGGAGCCGAAATCAAACTACGCCATAGTGGGTCTCTATTTTTACCCGAATAGCGTGGTGGAGGTGGCCAAAGGGGTCAAACCCTCGGCCCGGGGCGAGCTGGAGATCACCACGGTAAACCAAACCTTTCTGAGTCGACGGCAACTTAAGGTGAGCCTTCTGGGACGCGGTTTCGCCTGGCTCGACACCGGCACCCACGGTTCGCTGGCCGAGGCATCCACCTTCGTGGAGGTAATAGAGAAGCGGCAAGGGCTCAAGATCGCCTGTCTCGAGGAGATCGCATGGCACAATTGCTGGATCTCCAGCGACAAGCTGGCGGAGGTTGCGGAGCCGATGAAGAACAACGACTACGGGCAGTACCTGTTGAAGTTAATTAACCTGTAAGTATGACCCACCGGATGAAGAGAGAGACGTTTAAGCGAAATATAGTGATAACCGGAGGTGCCGGCTTTATCGGCTCGCACGTGGTGCGGCTGTTTGTCACCTCGTACCCCGAGTACCGGATCATCAACCTCGATAAGCTCACCTACGCGGGCAACCTGCAAAACCTGACCGATATAGAGAATCGCCCTAACTACACCTTCGTGAAGGGCGATGTGTGCGACGCGGAGCTGGTGACCAAGCTGTTTGAGAAGTACGACGTGGATGGCGTAATCCACCTGGCAGCCGAAAGCCACGTGGACCGGAGCATAAATGATCCCTTCACCTTCGCGGAAACCAACGTGATGGGTACCCTTGTCTTACTGGAGATTGCCCGGCAGCGGTGGCTATCTGCCCCACGCAGGGAGGGGAGCCCTAAACCTCTCTTTTACCACGTCTCGACAGATGAGGTGTATGGCTCGCTGGGGTTTGATGATACCCTCTTCACCGAAGAGACGCGGTACGACCCTCATAGCCCCTATTCCGCCTCCAAGGCGGCGGCTGACCATTTCGTGCGGGCTTATCACGACACGTACCGACTGCCCGTGGTCATTTCGAACTGCTCTAATAATTACGGCCCTTACCAGTTCCCGGAGAAGCTGATCCCGCTCTTTATCCATAACATCCGGCAACGGAAACCCCTGCCGGTGTACGGCAAGGGTGAAAACGTGCGTGACTGGCTCTACGTGGAGGACCACGCCCGGGCCATCGACCTGGTCTTTCACCGGGGAAAAATTGGTGAAACCTACAATATCGGTGGGTTCAACGAGTGGAAGAACATCGACCTGATCAAAACGATGATCAAGGTGGCCGATAGGATGTTGTGCAACCCCGAAGGTACATCCTTGGAACTTATCACCTACGTGACCGACCGTCCGGGGCATGACTTGCGTTACGCCATCGACGCGACGAAGATCCAGCGCGAACTGGGATGGGAACCCTCGTTGCAGTTTGAAGAGGGCATCGAGAAGACCATCCGGTGGTACCTGGATAACACCGAATGGTTGGAGAACGTCACGAGCGGCGATTACCTGGTAAGCAACCGTTTAGCGTAACCATAAAAGGTGAAAACCCTGTACCTGCCTGCGAAAAGCCTTTTGAACAACCATTTGGAATTACATCACGATAAAGATTAAGATATAAGAACATGAACTACTTGACTCCGGCTGAGGCTACCAAAGCGTTTAGCGCCTCGGCGATTAGCAAATCGAAACGAACACTTCCGGAATTCGCGTTGATAGCCATATTGGGGGGCGCCTTCATCGCCATGGGGGGATTGTTGACGGTGGTGGTGGCCGGGGGGATGCCACAAACGGCGGCAACGAACCCCGGGATCGTGAAGTTCGTGGCGGGGGCCCTTTTCCCGGTCGGCCTCATCATGGTGGTGGTCACGGGAGCCGACCTCTTCACGAGCAACTGCGCGGGCTACACGTTTCCCCTACTGACAAAGGAACTGCCCGTTATCATCATCCTCAAAGTGTTGCTCTTCTCCTACCTGTTCAATTTCGTGGGCACGCAATTTGTCGCGTACCTCCTCTCGGCTAACGTGGGCCTTTTTGATACCGACCCGTGGCGCGTGTACCTGCATGGGCTGGCCGAGGCGAAGCTGGATCAGGACTTCTGGACCATTTTCGTGAAAGGGATTGGGGCGAACTGGCTGGTCTGCCTCGGCGTGTTCATGGGTCTAACGGCCAAGGATACGATTGGTAGATGTATCGGGATATGGATACCGGTGATGATTTTCGTGACGATGGGATACGAGCACTCCATTGCAAATATGTTCTTTATCCCCGCGGCCATCTACTCGGGTGCTGCCATTGGATGGGGTGATTTTGTGGTGATTAACCTCATCCCTGCTACTTTGGGTAATATCGTGGGTGGGATGCTACTTGTCGGCTGCATCTACTACTATCTTTTCTTAAGGGAACGGGGAACGGGTAAAAGGTAAAGGTAAACGAAAGGGTAGTACCCTTAGAGCGGAAGACGGGACTCGAACCCGCGACCCCGACCTTGGCAAGGTCGTGCTCTACCAACTGAGCTACTTCCGCGATTATTTAAAAGAACACCTTGCCAAGGTCACTTTCATTTCCTTTTTGGGGCAAGGTCGTGCTCTACCAACTGAGCTACTTCCGCAACGAAACGTTACTTTTGTAACGTGCGACTGCAAAGATACCTTTTTGTTTCGTGATGACAAAATTTTAAACGGAAAAATCATAGAATAATGCCATTCTTCACGATGTGGTGCTCCTGTCCATAAGCGGTCGGGAAATGTTAATTATGCAAAAATGGATCAAGTGGCGCAGTAATTATTCTATTTTTGCATGCTATTTAATGTGATCGATCTGCATGCACTTTATTTCTCAACTTTGGTATGTTTTCTTGTTGCCGTTTGCTTTCAAAGCAAGGACTTTCGTTCGTGTTGATGGGTCACAAAACGAGCGTCAGTCAAGCTTGAAAGCAAGAATAAGCGCAAATGCGAAAGTTGACTATATTTTTTTCATTATTTTCTTTTTTTCCTGCACGATAAACCTTCACGCTACGGAGTTCCTTATCACACCCCCTCCCGCTACAGAGGTGAGGGCGGTTTGGCTGACCACGAACTACGGGCTGGATTGGCCACGGAATAGGACGAGCGTAGAGGTTCAAAAACGCGAGCTAAGGGAGATTCTGGACGGGTTGCAAGAACTCCGGTTTAACACGGTCTTTTTTCAGGTTCGTGCCAGGGGAGAGGTATTCTACCTATCCCGTTTAGAGCCTATGTCGGGTTTAATCGCAACAGCCGGGAAGGGTGAGCCTCCTTTCGACCCGTTGCGGTTCGCCGTGGAGGAGTGTCACAAGCGGGGGATGGAGTTGCACGCGTGGATCGTAACCTACCCGCTGGGGAACGAGGAGCACGTGAAGAGTTTGGGAGAGCGGTCGATCACCCGGAAGGATCCCTCCCTCGTTAAGCGCTTTAATAGGGAGTGGTTTCTTGATCCGGGGAACCCCCGTACCGATGACTACCTGCTTGCCTTGATCCTGGAAGTGGTGGAGAACTACGACGTGGATGGCATTCATTTCGATTACATTCGATACCCGGATAACCGGGGACGTTTCCCGGACGATGGTATGTATCGCCTGTATGGGAAAGGAAAATCGAGGGAGGATTGGAGGCGGGATAATATCACCCGATTCGTGACCAAAGCCTATGATGAGGTGAAGAAGAGGAAGCAATGGGTGCAGGTAAGCAGCGCCCTGTTGGGACGGTATAGGGTACTGGAAGGTGTTGGGCATGGGTGGACGGCGTACGAGACGGTCTACCAGGACGTGGCCCGATGGATGAGTGAAGGCAAGCATGATGCGATCTACCCGATGATGTATTATAAGGATCAGCACTTCTACCCCTTCGTGGACGATTGGGTGCATCAAGCGAACCGGCGCATTGTGGTGCCGGGATTGGGTGCCTACCAGATGATCGAGTTGGAATGGTCGCTTAAAGATATCCTTGATCAGGTGGAGCATACCCGTGAACAGGAGGTACAGGGACAGGCTTACTTCCGAACCGAGCACGTGCTTTCTAACACGAAAGGGTTAATGACGGCATTGCAATGGTACTACCGTTACCCTGCCAAGCTGCCGCCGATGGAGTGGTTGAGCGATACCGTGCCGGGTGCTCCAAGGGACCTGAGGGCGGAACGCACCTCTGATGGGGAGTTCGAGCTGGCATGGGAAGAGGGTGAGGGAGAAAGGATTACCTACAACGTGTACAGGTGTGAAATGGATAGCTTTGACAGGAACGATGGTTCCAAGCTATTGGCTACCGGGGTGCGTGAGAGTAATATCAGGTTATTGGTACCGAACGATGACCGTGCGTTTTATTACTATGTTACTGCTTCCAACGCGTATCACAACGAAAGCGAGCCCTGCATACCGGCCTTCTTCTACCATTCAGATACGGTGAAATAGTTCCCCCTCCCGTTTGTTTTTTTATGATAGGGCAGGTTTGAACCTCAAAATCACGGGGAAGTCGAAAAAAAAGCATATTTTTGTAATCATGGATGCCAATCTGAAGCTAAAAAATCGGGTAAATGAGGAGTTCACTGAGTACCTCACGCTGCATAAGCATCGGAAAACACCCGAACGATTCGCAATACTAGACTACATATACTCCACGAAAGGACATTTTGACATCGACTCGCTCTACAAGTCAATGGTGGAGATGAACTTTAGGGTGAGTCGGGCTACCTTGTACAACACCATCGACCTGTTGCTTGATTGCGGCTTGGTGATAAAGCACCAGTTTGGAGGCAACGTGTCGACGTACGAGCGCTCCTACGGGAACGAGAACCACAGCCATTTAATATGTACCACCTGCGGGGAGGTGTGGGAGATAAAGAACGATGATTTGTTAACTCCCGCACGATTGAAGAAGATACGGCGCTTCACGGTGAACTACTATAGCATGTACATTTACGGGATATGTAGCAAGTGCGCTCATGCTAAGAGAATGGAGTTGAGAAGGTTGGAACGAGAAAGTCGTGTGGAAAAAGTTGCCGC
Source organism: Petrimonas sp. (assembly GCA_012839475.1). Classification (GTDB taxonomy): domain Bacteria; phylum Bacteroidota; class Bacteroidia; order Bacteroidales; family Dysgonomonadaceae; genus Proteiniphilum. The sequence goes on from DUNG01000005.1 coordinate 222,914, forward strand.
TGAACCTAAAAAAAGGCGGTAAACCAATTAAATAGAACTACATTTAGGAAACAAAAAACGAACAAGAGAATATGAATGTGGATGTGATTTTAGGGCTCCAATGGGGCGATGAAGGAAAAGGGAAGGTGGTAGACGTGCTAACACCGGGCTACGAGATGGTGGCACGCTTTCAAGGAGGACCCAATGCGGGACATACGCTTGAATTCGAGGGGAAAAAGTTCGTGCTGAGATCGATCCCCTCAGGCATTTTTCAAGAGGACAAGCTGAATCTCATCGGCAATGGCGTGGTTATTGATCCCGCGCTCTTTAAGGAGGAGGTGGAGGGGCTTGAAGGGGCTGGCCACCCGCTTCAGGAGAGACTCTACATATCTAAGAAAGCACACTTGATCTTGCCAACCCACCGGCTGTTGGATGCCGCTTCAGAAAAATCGAAGGGCAATGCCAAGATCGGTACCACGGGACGGGGAATTGGACCGACCTACACCGATAAGATTAGCCGCCTTGGTTTGAGGGTGGGGGATCTCTTTCACGACTTTGAAGCGAAGTACCGGAATGCGGTACTAAGGCATACAGAGGTACTGGACCGGAGTGACCTGGAGTACGATCTCGCTGCACTCGAAAAGCAGTGGTTTAAAGGAATAGAGAAATTGACGGAGTTTCGGATCGTGGATAGCGAGCACCTGGTGCAGCGCTACCTGCGCGAGGAGAGAAAGGTGCTGGCGGAAGGGGCCCAGGGCACCATGCTGGATGTTGACTTCGGTTCGTATCCCTTCGTGACCTCTTCAACGACCACCTGCGCGGGGGCATGCACCGGGATGGGTGTAGCACCCAATCAGATCGGGGAGGTGTTTGGTATTTTCAAAGCGTATTGCACACGGGTGGGGAGTGGCCCTTTCCCGACGGAGTTGCTAGATGAAGATGGGCAGAGGATGAGGGATCAGGGGAACGAGTACGGCTCAGTGACGGGACGCCCGCGCCGCTGCGGCTGGATCGATCTGGTGGCATTGCGCTACGCCATCCGGCTGAACGGGGTGACCAAGCTGGTGATGATGAAGAGCGACGTGCTCGATACCTTCGAACGGGTAAAGGCGTGCGTTTCCTACCGGGTGGACGGAAAAGTGACCAATGAGTTGCCTTTCGACCTTGAAACGAACCTCGAACCGGTCTACGTGGAGTTACCTGGTTGGAAAACGGACCTGACAACGATGCGCTCGGTGGATGAGTTCCCCGATCAGTTTAACCATTTCTTGCTCTTCTTGGAGAAGGAGCTGGGCGTTCCCATCGCTATCGTTTCGGTAGGCCCGGACCGATCGCAGACGATCGTCCGCTCGTAGTCGGGATGTAGGGTAAAGCGTAGGTTTCAATTTAGCGGTTGGTACCGATAGCGATTTTTCTGATGTACATTTGCTCATAATCGGCACAGTTTTTGTTAATATATGCTGGTTAAACAGGTGACAAATAGATAATGCAATATGGCAATAATTTGGATTTTATTTTTCTTGATCGCGATCGCGGGATGGGCTGTGCAAGGCATGCTTCAGAGTAGGTTTAAAAAATACTCGAAAATTCCCCTTCGCAATGGCATGACAGGTAAAGAGGTTGCCGAGAAGATGTTACACGAGAATGGCATTTACGATGTGCAGGTGATCTCCGTAAGGGGGAAGCTCACGGACCACTATAACCCGTTGAACAAGACCATTAACTTGAGCGAGCCGGTGTATGGGTCCTACAGCGTAGCCGCGGCAGCTGTGGCGGCACACGAAACGGGACACGCCATCCAGCATGCGGTGGGGTACGCGCCGTTAAAGATGCGGTCTGCCCTGGTGCCGGTAATCTCCTCGACCTCTAAATGGGTGATGTGGGTCATCTTGGCCGGTATCCTCTTGATTCAGGCATTCCCGATGTTGATATGGGTTGGCATCGCGATGTATGGCCTCATCACGCTCTTTAGTTTTATCACGCTCCCCGTGGAGAAGAATGCGACAAACCGGGCCATCCAATGGCTGAGCAGCGCGGGGATAACCGACGTGAGCAACCACAACCAAGCGGTAGACGCTCTCCGGTGGGCAGGGTATACTTACGTGATAGCGGCCCTGAGCTCGTTGGCAACGCTTTTTTACTACATCATGATCGCGATGAGCGGTAGTCGAAGGTAAATGCGTTAATGCTCGCTATTCCATTCTCTTTCTGCTTGTAGAGCTTTAAGATTGGACGTGAAAAGGAAGGTAAGGTAAGAAAACGGAAAGAAACATTATTAATATATAAATCCATCGTATGAACCGAAAACTTTTGATTAGAGACCTCACGTTGAGGGATGGCCAGCAGTCTGCTTTCGCTACGAGGATGAACCAGTCGCAAGTGGACCGGGTATTGCCTCTCTATAAGGAGGCCAATTTTTACGCCATGGAGGTGTGGGGTGGGGCCGTGCCCGACTCCGTGATGCGCTTTTTGAATGAAAACCCGTGGGATCGGCTGGAGAAAATTCATCATGCCGTGGGAGGAGCTTCTAAGTTGACAGCACTCTCGCGCGGGCGCAACTTGTACGGCTATGCACCCTACCCGGATGAGATTATTGACGGTTTCTTCAAGAATGCCGTAGCATCGGGACTGAACATCATGCGTATCTTCGACGCGCTTAACGATGTCAATAATGTGAAGTCGAGTGTAAAATATATTAAGAAGTACGGGGGCATGGCCGATTGCGCGGTATGTTATACCGTGGATCCAAAACCGGAGGAGCCGGTTGGTCAGCCTGAGCCGAAGAGAAAAGGATTGTTCGGATTGTTTGGCAGAAAGAAGGTAGTGGAGAGCGGTGTTACCTATGAGCCGGTCTTTACCAACGACTACTTTCTGAACAAGGCCAAGGAGATGTGTGCCTTGGGTGCTGACATGATTACGATTAAGGATATGAGCGGGTTGATCCCGCCATCTAGGGTAGCACAGTTAATTCCACTGTTCAAGAGGGAGTTGGACGTACCTATCGATTTTCATACCCACTGTACACCCGGTTTCGGGTTGGGTGCGGTCCTCACGGCTATTATGCACGGCGTTGACGTGGTGGATACCGTGATCTGGAACTTCGCGGGGGGACCAGCTGCACCGGCGCTGGAGCTTATCTACATCTTCTGCCAAAAGTTGGGTGTCGAGGTGGACGTGAACATGGATGCAGTAGCCAAGATCAACGAGGAGTTGCTGTCCATCCGTCGAGAACTGGACAAGTACGACGCGGTGAAACAGTTCCCGAAATCGTTTAACCCGTTGACCGACGCACTGCCCGCGGAGGTGGATCAACAGTTTGACCGGGCGATTGCCGCCGTGAAAAACAAAGACGAAGAGGCGCTCCTACAGGCGTGCCACGCGATCGAGGCCTACTTTGGTTTCCCGGCCCCGGATGAGCAGGTGAAGAACGCGGAGATTCCCGGTGGCATGTACACCAACATGGTGGCGCAGCTCAAACAGTTTAACGCCCTGGAGATCCTGCCCGAGGCGATGAAATTGATCCCCAGCGTACGGCGTGACGCCGGATTGCCACCCCTGGTGACGCCCACCAGCCAGATCGTGGGGGCGCAAGCGGTGAACTCGGCTATGAACCAAAAAAATGCTCGCCCCAAGTACGCGAATCCCTCAAACCAGTTCGTGGCGTTGGTTAAGGGTGAATACGGGAAGACACCCGTGCCCGTGGACCCCGAGTTCCGGCTCCAAATCGCCGGTACCCGGGAGGAGGTAGAGTACGATACGTCTACCTACAAGCGCCAAGATAACCCGATACTTGAGGAGTACGGCGGTACACGGTTGGCCAAAGATGAGAAAGAGGAACTCCTGATGGAGCTCTTCCCCGCGGTGGCGACCGGTTTCCTGAGAAAACTTCGGCAAGAGGAGTGGGAAACGCAACAGGCGAAGAAGGCAGCGGAAGAGATGCGGCTGGAATCGACCGAGGTGGCGAGTGATATCCAGTCAGAAGACGAGGTGGTGGGTCATCTGGTGATGAGTCCCATGTACGGGACGATTTTAGAGGTGCTAGTGAAAGTGGGCGACAGAGTGAAGAAGGGGGACAACGTCGTGATCTTGGAGGCGATGAAGATGGAGAACGAGATTACTACGGAGGAGTCTGGAAAAGTACATCGAATTTTCGTAACGGAGGGAGAAATCGTTAAGGATGGGGCTCCCCTCGTTGAGATTGTTTAACAGATTCCGTATAGCGTGAGCCATGCACTCCACGTTTATACTTGTCACGATCGCCATCTACTTTGGTGCGTTGATGCTCGTTTCGTACTTCACCAGTCGGAAAGGGTCGGGTAACGATGCGTTCTTTCGTGCCAACAAGTCGTCCAAATGGTATATCGTTGCGATCGCGATGATCGGGACCTCTATCTCCGGGGTTACCTTTGTCTCGGTACCGGGGATGGTGCGTGCGCTGGACATGACCTACCTACAGATGGTGTTCGGCTTCTTTTTCGGGTACCTGGTGATTGCTTACGTGCTGCTGCCGCTCTACTACCGGCTGAACCTGACCACGATATATGGCTATTTGGATGAGCGGTTTGGTCCCAAATCCTACAAGACGGGTGCATGGTTCTTTTTGATATCTAAGATCGTGGGGGCCGCGGCCAGGCTTTACCTGGTAGCATTTATCCTACAGAAGCTGGTTTTCGACGCGTGGGGTGTTCCCTTCGCGATTACCGTTATCGGGATTATCCTTGTTATCTGGCTCTATAGCCATCAGGGCGGTATCAAGACCATTATATGGACTGACCTGCTTCAATCTATCCTGTTCCTCACGGCGCTGGCGTTGATTATCTGGCAGATTGCCAGGCAACTCGACTTCAGTTTCGGCGAGATGGTGACGGTCATCGCCCAGAGCCCGCACTCCCGCATCTTCCTGTTCGATGACTGGGCGAGCACCCAGAACTTCTTCAAACAGTTTTTTAGCGGGATGTTTATCACTATCGTGATGACAGGGCTGGACCAGGATATGATGCAGAAGAACCTGACCATTCGCTCGCTAAAGGACGCGCAGAAGAACGTGCTCTCCTACGGCTTCGCGTTCGTGCCGGTCAACCTGCTCTTCCTCTCGCTGGGGGTGCTATTGCTTATCTACGCGTCGTATAACAATATCGTGCTACCCGAGGTGTCGGATAACATTCTTCCCTACCTGGCAAGCGAGTACCTGGGACCGATCGTGTTGGGTGTCTTCAGCATCGGGATCGTCGCGGCCGCGTTCTCGAGCGCCGACTCGGCGTTGACCGCCTTGACTACCTCCTTTTGCGTGGATATCCTCAACATGAAAGCCGTCTACCAGGATAAGGAGCAGGAGAAGAGGGACGTGGCAACGCGCCGTTGGGTACACGTGGGTATCAGTGCCTTGTTCGTGCTCATTATCCTGCTGATCGAGGCGATCGGCTCGGATAGCATTATTACCGCCATCTATAAATTGGCCTCCTATACGTATGGACCCCTGCTGGGCCTCTACCTCTTTGGACTCTACTCGAAGGTAAAGCCGATTGACAGATATGTGCCGTACGTGGCCATCGCGTCGCCGGTGCTCTGCTTCGTGATCGAGTTGGCTATGATGCACTTCTTTGGCTACCGGGTGGGGTACGAACTACTGCTGATGAATGGGCTATTCATCGGATTGGGGCTTTGGATGGTTTCGAAACGGCCAGCGGTTGAAATGAGCCATAAGCGATAAACGCGTATTCTTTATCTTAGATACTGGTTGGTTTCTAAATGTGGTGTTTTTTGGTGTTAAACTTTGAAGTTGAAAAACGAAAGCTGGAAAGGTGAAAAATGAATATAGGGAAAGCCGAGTTCGTGATTAGCAATACGGACTATCGAAAATGCCCCGCCGATGGGCGGCCCGAATACGCGTTTATTGGACGTTCCAACGTGGGTAAATCATCGCTCATCAATATGCTGACCAACCGCAAGGGGTTGGCCATGACCTCATCAAAACCGGGGAAAACATGGTTAATCAACCATTTTTTAATCAATGATGAGTGGTACCTGGTGGACCTACCGGGGTATGGCTACGCACGCCGGGGCAAGGGGGAGAGGGAGAAGATCGAGCGGATGATCAGGGCCTATATCTTGCATCGTCCGGCAATGACCTGCCTGTTCGTGCTGTTGGACTCCCGCCACGAGGCGATGGCGATAGACCTGGAGTTTATGGCGTGGCTGGGCGAGAATGGTGTTCCGTTCGCCATCGTCTTCACCAAGGCCGACAAGCTGGGTGTTAACCGCCTGCAAGCCAATGTGGATGCGTATAAGGAGAGACTGCTGGAAAGATGGGAAGAGCTGCCCCCCGTTTTCGTTACCTCCTCAACGAGGAGAGAGGGTAGGGAAGAACTGCTGCAATATATCAAGGAGATCAACGCGTCGTTGTAGAGACGAAATCATGCGATCAATAAGGGTTTGAACGAGGTGCAACAGGAGGTGTAGCGTGCGCTGGTTTGAAAAAGGTGTTGTACGTGTTACCGTTGACCAATCGTCCCGCCCATGATATCGAGCAGTTCGTTGGTAATGGCCTGCTGCCGCATCTTGTTGTACTCGAGCCTGAGCTCTTCGATCAACTCATCGGCGTTATCGGTGGCAATCTGCATGGCGATAACCCGGGCAGCGTGTTCCGAGGTCACAGAATCAACGTGAGCCGTGTACAGCTTGAGCTGGAGTATTTTGGGAACCAATTGCTCTAGCAGGCCGATCTTATCGGGCTCCAGGATGTAGTCTAGATTATGGATGCCTTTTTCGGTAGCGGTCTGCTCTAGTTCGCTAAAGTCGATGGGAAGAAGTGTTTCCCGCCTCAGCAGTTGCGAACGAGTACTTAGGTAGTGGTGATAGATAAGTTCCACCTGGTCGATCTCCCCGCGTGTGAAAAGGTTCATAAGGGGTTGAGCGATGTCGTACGCGTTGTCGTAGGTGGGCTTTTCAGCATGTTCAAGGAAGTCGTTTCGAACTACTATTCCCTTCTTTTGTACCCCTTTTGCAACCTTCTCCCCTATGGCGTAGAAGAGGATGTTCTCGTTACCCAAGGATTGATACTGGGTAATGGTCTCCAATGCCTTTTCTGTTACATTCTCGTTAAAACGTCCTACTAGTCCACTATTGGAGGAGAAGGCCAAAATAGCTACCCGTTTCACAGGGCGTTCCACCATGTAGGGAGAGGAGACAGCTTGCTGTCCCTCCTCCTTAATCAGCAAGGGCTGCAAGATACGTTGCAAGGCCTGGGTATAGGGACGCAGATTCACAATTACCCGTTCGGCTCGCTTCTGTTTAGCCGAAGAGACCATCATCATGGCCGATGTGATCTTTCGGGTAGATTGAACCGACTGGAGCCTACTTTTTATCTCTTTTAGCCTCGCCATCTCTTGTTATTGTTTCATGGTGGATATAGTGTCACGCGCTACCTGTTCGATAATCTCCCCGATTTGGTCGTTCATCTCCCCTTTCTGTAACGGGTCGAGCACATCCTCACGGTGACTAGCCTCCAAAGCGGATAGAAACTCTTTCTCAAAGCGGGTTACCTGTTCAAGTGGCAACTCAGTCAACAGTCCATGGGTACCACAATAGAGTACGGCCACCTGATGCTCCAGGCGCATGGGGCTGTTCACGGGTTGAACCAGCAGGCGTTCGTTTTTAGCTCCCTTATCGATCGCCATCGCCGTAACGGGATCCATATCCCCGCCAAACTTGGCAAATGCGGCCAACTCTTCATACTGAGCCTGGTCAATTTTTAACGTTCCGGCCACCTTCTTCATAGCCTTTACCTGTGCGTTACCCCCCACGCGGGAAACGGAGATACCCACGTTAATCGCGGGACGGATACCCCGGTTAAAGAGGTCATTCTCGAGGAAAATTTGTCCGTCAGTGATGGAGATCACGTTGGTGGGGATGTACGCGGAAACGTCACCGGCTTGCGTCTCGATAATGGGCAGGGCGGTCAGCGACCCGCCTCCCTTGACCCTTCCTTTGAGGCTCGGGGGAAGGTCGTTCATGTTAATGGCTACCTCCTCTTGGGAAATAATGCGTGCCGACCTCTCCAACAAGCGAGAGTGGAGGTAGAAGATGTCACCGGGATAGGCCTCGCGACCGGAGGGGCGACGAAGGACAAGCGATACCTCACGGTAGGCCACGGCCTGCTTCGAGAGGTCGTCATATACCACCAGCGCATCGCGGCCCGTGTCGCGGAAGTATTCACCGATGGCCGCACCGGCAAATGGTGCGATGTAGCGCATGGCAGCTGAGTCGGACCCGCTGGCGGAGACGATCACGGTATAGTCCATGGCACCTTTCTCGGTGAGGGTCTTCACGATAGAGGCAACCGACGAGCCTTTTTGGCCGATGGCCACGTAGATGCAGTAAACCGGGTTGCCCTTTTCGAAGTTCTCCCGCTGATTGATGATGGTGTCGATGGCAATACTGGTCTTACCGGTCTGTCGGTCACCGATAATCAGCTCCCGCTGCCCCCGGCCGATGGGAATCATGGCATCGATTGCCTTAAGCCCCGTCTGTAGGGGGGTGTTCACAGGTTGGCGAAAGACCACGCCGGGCGCTTTGCGTTCCAAAGGCATCTCAATTTTTTCGCCCTTTACCGGTCCTTTCCCATCCAGGGGTTCCCCGGTAGGGGTGATGACGCGACCCAGCATGCCTTCACCCACGAACAGAGAGGCCACTCGTCCCGTGCGTTTCACGGTGTACCCCTCCTTGATTTCGCTGGATGGCCCCAGCAGAATGGCACCAACGTTATCTTCCTCGAGGTTCATCACGATGGCGTGCATGCCGTTGTCAAACTCCAGCAATTCGCTTGCCTCGGCGTTGTGTAGGCCGAAGACCCGAATAACGCCGTCACTGACGCTGACCACCACGCCCGTCTCCTCGAACTTCACACGGTTATCAATCCCCTTCAGTTGCATTCGCAACATCTCGGATACTTCGCTTATCTTAATTGCCTTGTCTGCCATAACTTCCTTTCTTCATTGCTTGTTCTTTATTGTTTCAGCGACTGTCTGACCCGTTCGAGTTCGCCGCTAACGCTTGCATCCCAACGGTAATCATCTAAATTGAAGATGAATCCACCAATGATATTGGGGTCTACCACGGTCTCTATCTCCAGGGTGTTCCCGATCAGGTGGTGAATTTTCTCCATGAGCCTCTTCTTGGTCCCCTCTTCTAAGGGTACTGCCGTGATTAGCTTACCCGCTTGAATACGGAATCGTCTTCGATAGAGGTCGATATAGCGTTGGGTAATGAATTGCAGTTGGTTCTCCCTCTCGTTCTCAAGGATGAGCCCGATCATCTTTTCAAGTGAGGTGGGCAATGCCCCACCGCAGGCGGTAACGATAATCTTTTTCTTCTCCTTAGCCGGGATGGAAGGGTTCTGCACGATCTCCTTCAACTCCGGCACTTCAAAGAACAGGTGTGCCAGCAGCTTCATTCTCGCGTATACCTGCTCCTGCTCTCCCAATTCTATGGCAAAGTCCAGGAGTGCATTCGCGTAACGTGTGGATACCAGTCCGCTGTTCATACCTCTACCTTAAGATTTTGACAGGTCGATTTCATCCAATAGGCGATCGATCAAGCGCGTTTGTTCTTGACCGGTACTTAGCTTCTCGCGTAAAATCTTCCCTGAGAGTTCAAGCGATAACTCGGCGACTTCGTCCCGAATTTGTCGGAGTGCCTCCTCTTTTTCCACGCTTATCTGTTCGCGTGCGGCGGTTATGATCTTCTCCGACTCTTGGCGAGCGTCTTCCCGGGCTTGCCTTACCAGCTTTTCCCGTAACTTTTCGGTCTCCCTTATCATGGCGGCTTGCTGTTCTCGCGTGGCTGCCATCATCTCCTCGCCTGCTTTCTTCACGTTGGCCAGTTCATCGCGTGCCTCCCGTGCGGCTTGGAGCGACTCGTCAATCCAGTCCGCACGTTTCTCAACCGAATTCAGGATAGTCGGCATGGCGAACTTGATCAGCACGAACAGCACCACGCCGAACGCGATGAGCATCCAGAAAACGAGTCCTGGTTCGGGTGTAAGCAACGACATACCTTTTCTTTGTTAAGGAATAAAGTTTCAATTAAAGGATAAAACCGCACACTACGATGGCAAACAGGGCAACCCCCTCGATCAACGCGGCCGCGATAATCATCGATGTACGAATGTCTGAGCTGGCTTCGGGTTGACGGGCGATACCTTCAACGGCCGTTTTGCCAATGGCTCCAATTCCTAAGGCGGCTCCTATCACGGCGAGCGCAGTACCTAATGCTGCTCCAAACATCCCTAATCCAGCCTGGCCTGCAGCTTGCAATAACACGGTAAGTAATGTCATAATCTCTTTTTTAAATGGTTATATATTATTTACTATATCTCTATTTATTGCAGTCCCTCTACGATTTGGGTCGCTGTCGCATCTACGGGACTTAGCTCCAGCACCTTCTTGGCATACTCGATCGATTGGTTCTTGTCGGCGTTTGAGTTACTCGAGTCATACTGGTAGAGGTAATAGATCGCGAAGTAGCGGTATGCTTCGGTCAACCTGCTTTGATTGTCGCTGTCCTCGCTGGCGGACAAAATCTCGATCATTTTTTGGTAGTCATTGTTGGCCAACCCTTTCGATAGGTCTTGGTCAATGAGCGTGTTGGCGTTTGCACGCCAGTAGTACCCCTGGTAGCTCTCGGGAATCAGTTCGACAACCTTGCCGAAGGCTTCCACCGCGTTACCCACGAATTGATTCAGGCTATCTTTGAGCACCGCGGGACTAACTTCAACTGTTTCTTCCGCTTCTATTGCCTTCTCGGCAGCGCTAACTTTCCTGGCCAGTTGACCGGCCACCTGGTAGTGGTAGATACCCAGTTGTAGGAAATCGGCCGACTCCGTACTTTGCGTGGCATCGATATACCCTTGATAAAACTCTGCGGCGTCAATCGTTCGACCGGCTCGTCCCAAGGTGCTTGCCACCTCTTTATACAGGTTCACCTCTTCCGGGTTTACCTTTACTGCTTTCCAGTAGGTCTCAATCGCCTGATCAATTTTTTCTACGCTCATGTAGGCTTCGGCTAAGATGGTGAAGTCTGTCAGCAGTGGCTTGAACTCCTCCTCGTCACTCCTTAACTCAAAGAAGTGTTCGCCTGCCTTGATCGCCTCCTCGTAGTTTTGTAACTCGCTTTGCGTGTACATCATGAGGCGGTTCATTATCGGGTGATCCGGGTCTTTGGCTAAAATTGTGCTTAATGCGCTTAGGGCTTCATCAAACTTATCAGAGAAGTAGAGGCAAGCGGCGTGGTTGCGCTCGTCCTCTGGACTTAAGTTGCCGTACTGCAGCAGGTTGTTGTACTCGGTGATGGCCTGATCATAGAATCCGTTCCGGTAGTAGCTTCTAGCCAGGTACTTACCGATAAGCTCGTTACCAGGATTGGCCTCCAAACCCGTCCTTAAAGTGTTAATCGCTGCGCTGGGTAGTACGGAGCTGTAAGCGATGGAGTTTTTCACGTAGGCCACGGCGCAGTGCGGGTCAAAGTTGATGGCCTGCTCGTATTGCGTGGCCGCTCCCCCGGTATTCCCTTGCTTCTCCATCCAGTAGCCCTCGAAGAGATAGATGTAGGGGTAGGATTTATCCGCGCTTCGTGCTGACGACAAAGCGCTAGAAGCCTCCTTGTGCATGTCGTTGTATCGGTAAGCTTGCGCCACGGCCAAGAGTACAGGTGCTTTCTTCCGGTTTTTCTTAGCGATGGACTGCATGCTTTTTTTGAACTCGTTCGGATTTGATTTTAACGTTAATTTAGTCGCCCCGATTTCGCTGAAAATCGCGTCAGGATCCGAAGAGATACCCTTTTGGTAATAGGCCATTGCCTCTTCGGGATTATTTTTTTGAAGCTCGATCTCACCGAGATAGTAATACGCGATATCTGGCTCAGAGGTAGCGGTTTGTTCAAACACCTTCTTTGCCTCGTCGAAATCTTCCAGGAGGAACAGCTCCAAGCCTTTATCCACCTGGCCCCATGCAGCCGGGATGAGCGCGATTAAAAACAGGGCGATTAATACGAAATTTTTCTTCATGTCAGTGTAGGTTTTATGTTTACATTGTTTAATTGTTTTCATTATTTTGGACTATCCGTTTCAAAAATAGTTTACTCCTCCGAGATTTGTACCAATCGAACGGGTCGGTTGGATGGGAGCATACCCGATTTCAAAATAATACGTTGTCCCCGATCTCCCGAGACGAAATTAAAGAATCCGGAGGAGAGACCACCTGGCGAATCGGTAATGATCATGAAGATGTCACGGGTGAGTGGGTAGCCCCTTGCCGGGAACTCCCTTGGGTCTTCCCGATGAGCCATCTCCAGCGCAAGCTGGTAGGGGTAGGGCTTGTAACTATTCAGCGGGGTCGCCTCTAAGGAGCTGCTCATCGAGACTATGTTGATCCCTTCGATAAACCCGTGAGATATACTGTCCGTTGGACTGGAAATCCAATTGAGCCCGACGAAACCGATGGCGTTGGCGTGTGTTGCCACGTACTCTATTACCTTATCATGTGAGACCAGTTGGGTTATATCGGCCAACGCGCTGTCGGCGGATAGTGCCTTCACGTTTGTCCCGAAGGGGCGGTTGAGGGTAATGGAGTCTTGCATGTAACGAACCATGCTGGAGTTGGGCGTGTCGAACATCACGGTAATCTCGTCCAGTGGGGAGTTCGGGTTGAGCTGCTTCCAGCTATCGATTTCACCCGTCAATACCTTTTGCAGTTGCTGAGTCGTTAAAAGCGTGTCGTTATTGTCTTTGTGAATGATTACGGCAATGCCATCAATAGCGATCTTGTGGCTTCGTATTCGCTGCTTTCTCTCTTTGATAATAGCCAATTCGTTTTCAGTGAGCAACCGGGTCCCGATAATTAGACGAATGCTGTCGTCCATCAACAGTTGGTAGCTGTTTAAATCCGTGGTGTAGACCGGTATGATCGCTGCCTTGGGGTAGAGCGATTCAAACACGTTAATGGAGGCCTCCACGACCGGCGCAAAACTCTCGTCTACCGCGACCTGCGTGATACCGGAGGTCGCCGTATCCGTGCGAGTTGGCCGTTCATAACAGGATGCAAAAAGGAGCATCCCTAAAGCCATGATTAGTAAACGTGTCTGTTTCATATCCATTACCTTTCTTTCCAGGACCTATAACCCCTCATTACCCCATACAGGGTAAAAATTACACCAAGCATTACCCGTATTCCCTTGGGGAGTAGTCTTGATTCAAAAATGGGGGTGAAGACCAGTAAATATGCGAATGCGATGTATAAGATACCCATTGTAACACCCCATATCAGCTTGAATTGCTTCTTTGGGTCAATCCCCCGTTTGAATTCTTTCATAGCTTAAATTCCGTGGTAATGAATGAAAAGAGACGAGTGAGTAGGCGAATGATGGTCACATCATTCGCTCTACTCCTCGTTTCTTCTTTCTTCACACACGGTGAACCAGTTAGTTCTGCAACCTGAAATGGACCGGTAAGGTGAAGTAGACGGGAACCGCCCTTCCCCTCTGTCGCCCGGGAATCCATCTCGGCATCGATTCAACTACCCTTACCGCCTCTCTATCGAGGGAGGGATCCACCCCGCGTAGTACTTCAACGTTGGATATATCGCCAGTACGGGATACCACGAATCGGATGATGACCCTTCCTTGGATACCGTTTTCTTGTGCGATTACCGGATACCGGATGTTATCAGACAAAAACTTGTTCAATTCGGCAATACCACCCGGGAACTCGGGATTTTGTTCGACCACCTCAAACGGCTTCTCCTCTTCCGGTTCAGCCTCCACGATGACTTTGTGTTGTTGAAGCTCGGCGATGTCGATCCCGTGCTCCTCATCCGTACCCTTCACGTCGGCCACGGAGATCATGAGGTCGGAAGCTTGTACCTCGTCTTGTGTCCTCATCACGTCTTCATCCGTTACCTCATCATCGGCCGCGATGACCGGGGGTACGAACTGGATACTCGACTTCAAGGGAGGGGGTGGCGGTGCCGATTCTTGCCTAATAATGTTCTCTTGTGGAACCTGCTCTTCAATAGGTAGGTTCGACAATTCCACCACCTCTTCGATGGGACCGAGGTCGGGCTTTCTGGTTAGCTCTTCTACTACTCCTATCACTTGAGGTGTAAGCATAATGAGGATCATAAGGATCAGCACAACGGCTAGCGCGTACAAATGCCTTTTCGAGGAGGATTGACGCAACCTATAGGCCCCGTACCGCTTGTTCTTTCCTTCAAATACCAGGTCACACCATTCTCTGGAGTCTATGTCAATAAATTTACTCATGCTATCTAAACGTTTATGGGGTTTGGGGCGCTAAATTTGCCTCGCCGAAAGCACCCCTTGTCCTGTAGTTTTCCACCAGGAAGAGGTCGCCCTCCGTGGGGTCCACGATGGCGTACTTACCCACGCTGCAAATCTGCATCTCATCCAAAGCGTCCACTAAGTTCCTGTAATTCGATGCCTGCAGTGGTTTGATAACCACCGTGAGCGCATCGATATCTCCCTTGATCTCATTGGAGCGTTCGTTGAATTCCTCTACTGGCATCTGGTCACCCCTCTCCAGGCGTTCCAGTTTCAAGTCGCGCATTTTGTTGACCGCCTCCATGTTCCGTTCCAGCAGGATGGCCCGCAAGCCCTCGTTCGAGGTTCGGGTAGAGTAGGTGGTCTCCTTAATGGTCGTGTAGTCGCTATACGAACTCTCATCAATTTTTCCCAGGTAATAGTATACCTTGTCTTCTTCACCGAGCAGGAGGGTAATCGCTCTTGACTCCCTTACCTTGGGTGCCATGTCTTCTGATACCTCCGCGTCGGAAGGCATCGCGATATCCATTATCTGGGGCTTCGATAAGGTGGTAACGAACATGAAGAACGTCAGAAGCAACAGCATCATGTCGACCATGGGTGTAAAGTCAACCCGCGTGTCATATTTCTTAGGTTCACTTCTTCCACCTTTTCCACCTTTTTGTTGAATTTGTGCCATACTTTTTAATAAATATCGTTAAAACCCATCCGGTGCTCCTCTTAGCACGGTTATAAAACTATACCGATTAGCCTTGATGTGTACCAAGTCTTTCATCACCTTTTCTATTACGGGGTAGGGTGTGGTCTCATCGGCCTTTAGCGTTATCTTCATATTTTCATCGAGTGCTCTCGCTTTCAGTATCCAATCTGTAAACTGGTTGTTGGTGCTGTCATTGGGAATCCCGTAATTTCTCATGGCAGCATCATGTTCACTCATTGGTAGATCCAAGAAAGCAGGCATTCGGTTCATGGGCACCCCTATAAAAGGTTGCTCCACGAACACCCTCTTCTGCTGATCCGTAATCGTTACTCCATATTCACTTGCCATCTGTTCCAGCACTTGCAGCTTAACGTCAGGTCGGTCAATATTCAAAAAAACCTTTCCATCGAGGTCTATCAAGACTGTCATCACGTTGTATTCCGGTATCTTGATCTCCATCACGGAGGCAGGTGCTACTACCCTAAAGGGTTCTGGTGGCAAGAAAGTGGCAGTAAGAATAAAGAAGGTAAGCAGAAGAACCGTTACGTCGCTCATAGCGGTCATGTCTATCCAGACATCATGTTTCTTTGCTTTTGCCATTTTTTATGTTTGAATTAATGGTTATTTATGCCTCGGCTTTTATTATTTAGCCAAACCACCGTGTAATTTAATAAAAGATTGTCCAACTGCAAAACCAATTTCGTCCACCGAGTTGAGCATTTTTTGTATTCTGCCCGAAAAATAGGTATAACAGATAATAGCCGTTGCTCCCGTGGCGATACCGAGTGCCGTGTTCAAGAGGGCCTCAGAGATACCCACGGCTAACGCGGTGGAGTCGGGTGCCCCTTCTTGTCCCATGGCGCCGAACGCGCGGATCATCCCGAGAACCGTACCGAGCAGCCCGAACAGCGTACCCAAGCTGGAGATAGCAGCAATGATATTCAAATTCTTTTCGAGGTAGGGGAGCTCCAGCGTGGTGGCCTCGTCGACCTCTTTTTGGATGAGGGCAGCCTTGTCGGAGTTGGTGATGTTGGGGATGTGCTCCACATCTTCGTAGCGTACCAGTGCTTCCCTGATTATATTGGCTATGGAGCCTTTCTGATTGTCGCATAACTCGGTAGCCCCTGCAATGTCACCTTCGGCGATTTTTTCTTTCACCGCGATCACGAACTTCTCGTTTTTCTGTTTTCCACTGGCCCGGTTCATAGCGAACAGGCGCTCGACGGAAAGTGTGAGTACCGTGAGCAGCAGCGTGATAACTAACGGGATAACGAACCCCCCTTGGTAGAGAAGACCGAAGGTGTCACCGGGAAGTGGCATCCCTGATTCGTCGAAGTGACTGGGATGTCCGCAGTAGCCCCAGAAGAAAACTTCCGCGATAATAAGACAAGCGAGAATAATTAAGCCGGCGCTTGCGCCTTTGCTTCTACGTTTTTGTTTTTTTGTCTCCATAATGTTTTTTTTAAATTAAATGAGTGTGTTGAACTGTTTGATTATTAATTGATATGTTTTGTTTGTTCATTGTTTCATCTATTTCACTTTTTAATGTTCCCCGTTCTCTTTTATCTACTCCTCCCGTTCTGCTTCGAGCTTCACCTCCCCCTTGTTGGCCAAATGGGAAACAGGATAGAGGTTATCAGTATAAAGTCGATGACTGCCAGCTAGAAACATGTTCGTTATATGACGCTTGCCATCCATCTTAGTAAAGAACTTCGGTTCATGCACATCGAAATCTGTCCATTTTACCCCCACCAGGATGAAAACAATGCGCAAGATAATAGAAATCAAAATACCAAGCAACAAAAGCTTGGGTTGATTTTCTGAATTTATCCCCAACAGTGAGAAAATCAGGATAAAAATGGACAGATTATCACCGATTGGGCGTATATAAAAGCATTCGCTCATGCTTTACCCGCACAAAGTTAATGAAACATTTGTTTTTGAAATGATAACAGGTAGTCTGTTTTTGGAAATTTAACATATCCTTGCTCCTGATAACATTCTTTGGGCCTATTGTACCCCGAAACCAAAGTGTGATATGCTCTCCACGAAGAGGCTAACAACGCCCGTTACCAAAATTCCTATCGTGCAGAGTATCAAGCTCACCCTATTGTATCCATCAGTACGCAACGTGGGGATGGGGTTGTCTGAATGGTTGATAAACATCGCCTTCACCACCTTCAGGTAGTAGTAGAGCGAGATCACGGTGTTGAGGGCCGCGATAAGCACCAGCACGTAGAACCCCTGTTCTACCGCTGCCGAGAAGATGAAGAATTTGCTGAAGAAGCCGGCGAACGGAGGGATGCCTCCCAGCGAGAACATCGCCAGCATCATCACGACGCTCAGCTTGGGGTTGGTGCTGTAGAGCCCGTTGTAGTCGGAGATATTCAGTTTACCGGTTTTGTTCTCTATCGATATCACCACGCCAAACGCGGCCAGGTTAGAGAACAGGTAGACGAACAGGTAGTATACCAGCATGTTCATGCCCAACGCGGTGCCCCCCATCATACCCAGCGCGATGTACCCTGCCTGCGAGATGGAGGAGAAGGCCAGGAATCGCTTCATGTTCTCCTGTCGGATAGCGAACAGGTTACCCACGGTGATGGTCAGTATGATGATCGCGTACAGGATACCCTGCCACTGCACGACAAGGTTGCCAAATACCTTGAATAGCAAAACCACCAGGGCGAATGCAGCCGCCCCCTTGGATACCACGGAGAGGTAGGAGGTGACGTTGGTGGGTGCGCCCTCGTACACGTCGCCCGCCCACAAGTGAAACGGGACGAAGGAGAGCTTGAAGAAGAGACCAGCGGCGAAGAAAACGAATCCCATGATCTGAAGTGCGTTGGCACTGATGAGCGGGGGCATGTCGGCAAAGTAAAGGGTGCCGGTGGTCCCGTAGAGGTAGGAGATTCCAAAGAGCAGGATGCCCGATGAAAAGGCGGCCAGGAGGATGTACTTTGCCCCCGCCTCCGCCGATTTTTTACACTTCTTGTCCATCGCTACCAGTGTAGACAA
Organism: Petrimonas sp.; assembly: GCA_012839475.1. Taxonomy (GTDB): domain Bacteria; phylum Bacteroidota; class Bacteroidia; order Bacteroidales; family Dysgonomonadaceae; genus Proteiniphilum. Next base: position 240,942 of record DUNG01000005.1, read on the forward strand.
GGGTATGGAGGCCATCTCTATCCCGATGAAAAACAGCAGGAAATGGCCACTCGACACCATGAAGTACATCCCCAATAGGGTCACCAGCGTGAGGAAGTAGTATTCGCCCCGCCGCTGGCGCTGTTTGGAGGAGCTGAACAGCTCCTTCGCCTGCAGGAAGACGGTGAGCGTGGCCAGGTTAAGGATGCTCTTGACCACGCCGGCCATGGGGAGGTAGGTATACATCCCGCCGAACGCGGATACCTCCGCACGCGGGATGATGTTTATAAGGGTATGCAGGGCCATCAGGCCGATGGCTGCCGGCTGGAAGTACCGCATCCCCCTCTTGCCCGCGATCAGGTCGTACAGGAGCAAGAAAACGATCAGGACCACGAGCGATAGCTCCTCCCGCATATATAAAAAGTTGCTGAAATTCTCCATTGCTACGTTTTATCTTGTTTTAATTACTTTACTTGACTTTGCGCTAGTCAAACCTGAAAGCGATGAGACAGTTACATGCGAAAGTTGAATTACTTTATAATTACCGCGAGGCTGTCGCTTATCAGGTTGGACAGCCCAAGCGGGAACATACCGATGTACGCGATACCCGCGATCAGGATCACCACCGCCAGCTTCTCGTACCAGACGGCATCGATGCTCGCGAGGTGCTTCCTGTTCTGCATGGGGCCAAACAGGAATTTACCGACCATCCGGAGGATATAGACCGCGGTGACCACGATAGAGGAGACGGCCACGATGGTGAGCACCCTTCTAAACAGGTCGGCGTTCTCAAACGCGCCCACGAAGATGGTCATCTCGGCCGCGAAGCCGCTCAACCCCGGTAGTCCCAACGATGCCAACCCGGCGATCACGAAGGAGACACCCAAGAAGGGAATCACCTTCATCAAGCCCCCCATCTCGGTGATCATGCGGGTGTGCGTCCGCTCGTAGATCATGCCGATGAGCGCGAAGAAGAGGGCGGTCATCAACCCGTGTGATATCATCTGTAGCACGGCACCGGTCATGGCGGTACGGGTGAGCATCAATATGGCGAAGAGTACCAGGTTACAATGGCTCACCGACGAGTAGGCGTTGATGTACTTCAAGTCGGTCTGGTGGATCGCGGACAATGCCCCGTATATCACACCAATAGCGGTCAGCACGATAAAGACGGGTGCCAGTATCTCCGTCGCCTCCGGCATCAGGCCAATGGAGACGCGGAAGCAGCCGTAGCCCCCCAGCTTCATCAAGACCCCGGCGTGGAGCATCGATACGGCAGTAGGAGCCGCGGCGTGACCGTCGGGCGACCAGGTATGAAATGGAAAGAGCGCCCCCAGCACGCCGAACCCCACGAAGGTGAGCGTGAAGAAGAGGAGCTGCAGGTTCAGCGGGATATCGATCTCCTTCAGGTCGAGCAGGTTCATGCTGACCGCTCCCGTGCTGAAGTAGATGCCCAGGATGCCCACGATAAGCAGCGAGGCAGCCCCCATCAGCATCAGCGTGAGCTTCATCGCCGAGTACTCCCGCCTACCGCTTCCCCAGATGCCGATAAGCAGGTACATGGGGATCAGCGCGATCTCATAGAACATGAAGAGCGTGAAAAGGTCGGTGGTGATGAAAAAACCGAACACCCCCAGCGAGAGGAGACAGAACCAAATGAAAAACTCCTTGGTGAGCGGTTTGATCTTCCACGAGACGAAGGTCCCGGTGAAGACGATGATGGCCGAGAGGGCGAGCATCGTCACCGACACCGCGTCCACGCCCAGCGAGAAGCCGATGTTGAGCGGTTCAAACCAGGTGTAGCTGCTGGTGAACAGCATGGTTTCGGCTACACCGCTGTTACGCAGCAATATGTAGCGAACCGTCAGGTAGATGGATGCGAGGACCAGGGCCGAGCTACCGGTCACCATGACCGCCAGCACCTGTTTGCGGTTACGTGTCGCGAACAGGGCGAACAGCATCAGGAGCGGGATCAGTATAAAGACTATTAGAAAGTTCATATGCTGAAAGTTATATTCAATACATTATAATAGGATGGCAAACAGCGTGATGAGCAGGGTGCCCAATAGGAACACCCAGGCGTACCATTGCAGGCTGCCCGATTGGAATCCCTTGATAGCATCGGAAGCGCGGTTCGTGATCCACGCCAACCCATTCATCGCCCCGTCTATCACGTGGCGGTCAAACCAGGCCAGCGGCCGGGATATGTTGTTAAAGATGATCTTCTTGGTGACGAAGAGGTAGGCATCGTCGATATAGAAGCGGTTGTAAGCCGCCTTGTAAAGGCCACTCGAACGACTTGGCAGCCAGCTTGCCCGCTTCTCTTCCTTCCTGTAGAGCAGGGTTGCCAACCCGATGCCCACCAGGGCCACCACTACGCTGATGATGGCAACGGTACTGTTCAACCGGATGGTGTAGGGGGCACCATCGGCCGTGACGAACTGGCCAAAGGGGATAAAGCCACCCACCAGGGTAATCAGCGCCAGGAAGATGAGCGGGTAGGTCATGGAGCGGGGACTCTCCTTGGGTTTCACCTCGCCCCGGTACTCCTTGCCCCAGAAAATACGGAAGTAGAGGCGGAACATGTAGAACGCGGTGAATCCCGCCGTCACGGTCATCCAGATGCCCATGCCGGTACTGAATTGATACGCCGCGGTAACGATCTCGTCCTTGCTCACGAAGCCGGAGAGGGGCGGGATGCCCGCGATCGCGAGGCACGCAACCAGGAAGGTCACGTGGGTGATGGGCAAATGCTTCCGTAGTCCCCCCATATCCTTCATATCGTTGCTGTTTACCGCGAGGATAACTGAGCCGGCACCCAGGAAGAGCAGCGACTTGAACATGGCGTGCGTGAAGAGGTGGAACATGGAGGCCATGTAGCCCAGGCCGCCGTGATCCTCGGGCGTTAGCTTCATGCTGGTGCTAACCCCCAGTGCCACCATCATAAAGCCGATCTGGGAGATGGTGGAGAAGGCTAACACCCGCTTGATATCGGTCTGCACCACGGCAATGATGGCTGCGAAGAGGGCCGTGAAGGCACCCACGTAGGCAATCCCTTGAAGCACTTCAGGCGTGAAGCCGATGTAGATGGGGAATAGCCGGGCCACGAGGAATACACCGGCGACCACCATGGTGGCGGCGTGTATCAAGGCCGACACGGGGGTGGGACCCTCCATGGCGTCGGGTAACCAGACGTGCAGCGGGAACATGGCCGACTTACCGGCTGCGCCGATAAAGACGAGTGCCATGGCCCAGGTGAGGGCGGAGGCCCCTAAGAAAGTAGTGCCCAGCGCGGAGCTGAGGATGGAACCGTCACCTCCCATGATCGCCTCAAAGTCGAACGTCTGCGTGAAATAGGACAATACCAGTATACCGATCAAGAAGAAGAGGTCGGCAAAACGGGTGACGATAAACGCTTTTTTGGAGGCAGCCACCGCTTCGGGCTTGGTGTAGTAGAAGCCGATCAGCAGGTACGACGACACCCCCACCAGCTCCCAGAAGATGTACATCTGGAAGATGTTGGTGGCCAGCACGAGGCCCATCATCGAGAAGGTGAAGAGCGACAAGAACGAGTAGTAGCGCTGGAATCCTTTCTCGCCTTTCATGTAACCCAGGCTGTAGATATGCACCATGAGCGATACGGTGGAGATGACCACCAGCATCATCACGGAGATCGGGTCCAGCAGGATGCCCAGATCGATGTGTAGCCTTTCACCCACGTTGAGCCACGTGGTGTTGTAGGGTTGGATGGCCTGCCACACGCCGTTGACCTTCTGGGTCGTGAAGTAGTCGAACGCGGTGAGGTAGGAGAGCAGGGTCACCGCCGTGAGCACGAGGGTGCCGGAAATCCCGGCGGCCCGGTGCGACAGTTTCCTCCCCAACAACCCGATACCCACGAACGAGAGCATGGGCAGCAGCAGTATGAGTAGTGTATATTCCATATTCATTATTCCTTCATTTGTTGAATGTTATCTACCTCCACGTTGCCGAAATTCCGGTAGACATTGATGATGATGGCGATGGCTACGGCGGTTTCGCACGCAGCGATGGCGATGACGAACAACGCGTAAAACATCCCCTCCATCTGGTCAGGGAACAGGTAGCGGTTGAACGCCGCGAAGTTGATATCCACCGCGTTAAGGACCAGCTCCACGGAGATAAGGATCATGATCAGGTTCTTGCGGGCGAAGAAACCGTAGATTCCCGCGAAGAACATCACCAGGCCCACGATGAGGTAGGCCGTCAAGGGGATGGCCCCAGCCGTGTTTACAATGATTTCTCCCATGACTCTCTGTTTTCTGTTTCCTTATTTTCTACCTTTTCTATCTCTTTGACCCCCTTGTCCTTACGGGCGATCATGATAGCCCCGATGATGCAGGCCAGCAGCAATAGGCTGATAGCCTCAAAGGGAAGCAGGAACTGGTACTTCTCGGTTCCCAGCAACGCCTGCCCAATCGAGTGCATGCTTATCTCGTGATCCGTCACCACGCGGAAGGCACACACTACGTTCCGGACAATGATAACGCCACAGAGGAGGAGCCCGGCAACCGCTAGCAAGGCCGATGAGGTCACCTTCCAGCTCGCCTTGGTCGGCACACTTTTCCCCGGCTGGTGCGTGAGGAAGATGGCCATGATAAAGAGCACCATGATCCCCCCCGCGTAGACCATGACCTGCACGGCGAACAGGAAGTGGTAATTGAGCATCAGGAACAGCCCGGAGGTCGCCAGCAGCACGAACAGCAGGTAGGTGGCCGCACGTATCACCCGTTTGCTTGTCACGGCTAATACCGAGCAGACGGCGATCACGAGCGCCAAAATGATAAACACTATTTGTTGTACCATAACTTTATTGCGTTTTTTTCTTTTCTCTTAACTTCGATCCCGGTTGGTTCAGCCGGTAGATAAGCTTCTCCTTGTTGAACACGGCCCCCTCGAAATCGTTGGTAAAGGCGATGGCCTTCGAGGGGCAGGTGAGCACGCAGAGGTTGCAAAAGGTGCAACTCCCCTGATTCCAGGTATACGCGTCCAAAACCCGCTTTTTCTTCCCATCTTCGGTTTCAACGGTACTGGAGGTGACGCTGATGGTGCCATTGGGGCAGTTCATCATGCAGATGCCGCAGGCAGTGCACGCGTGTTCGTTGTTCTCGTCGTGCGGCATGGTCAGTTCCGATCTCCATCGATCCGAAATGACCAGGGTATCCCTGTTCTCGGGGTACTCCATTGTCACTTTTTTGGCCCAAAACTGCTTCCACGTAACGCCCATCCCCTTCAAGAGGTTTTTGATGGCGACGAAGATGTCGGTGATATATTTTATCAATGCCTTCATATGATCTATTTCATTACGTTGTTAAGCCAGCCCAAATAGGTTGGGGAACAGATCGGTGAGCGTCCATCCCGCTAGTACCGTGATGACCATCATCACGATGTTGAACAGGTTGATGGGGAGCAGCACCTTCCACTCCAGGTTAAGCAGGATGTCGATGCGCAGGCGCGGGAACGTCCAGCGTACCCAGAGGCTCAAGAATATGAGCAGGGCCGTTTTGCCAAAGAACCAGACGTAGGAGGGGATGTACCACATCACCTGGTTGAACCCGTCCCACCCATGCACCTGGATGGGCATCCAGCCACCCAAGAAGACGGTTGTCGCGATGGCGGCGACGATGAACATGTTGAGGTACTCGGCCAGGTAGTAGTAGCCGAACTGGATCCCCGAGTACTCGGTATGGTACCCCGCGGTGAGCTCCCCCTCTGCCTCAGGCAGGTCAAACGGGCCCCGGTTGGTCTCAGCGTGGCCCGATATCAGGAAGATCACGAACGCGACCAGCGCCGGGATATGGCCGTTAAAGATATTCCACACGTAGCGTTGGCTTTCCACGATTTCAGAGAGCTGCATGGTGCCGGCCAATACAACGACCGTCATCAACGAAAAGGCCGCGGAGAGCTCGTAGCTGATGGTTTGCGCCCCGCTCCGCATGGCGCCAAGCATGGAGTACTTGTTGTTGCTCGACCAGCCGGCCAGCAGCACGCCCAGCACCCCAATGGAGGAGACGGCGATGAGGTAAAGCACCCCCATCTTGAAGTCGACCGCCTGTAACCCCTTCCCGAAGGGGATGGCACCGAAAGCCATCAACGAGGAGCCAATCACGAAGAAGGGTGCCACGTAGAAGAGGAAGCGGTCAGCCCGGTTGATATGGATGATCTCTTTGATCAGGATCTTGATCATGTCGGCGATGCTCTGGATGGAGCCGTATTTTCCCAAGCGGTTGGGGCCCAGCCTCGACTGGAAGAACCCCGTGATCTTTCGCTCCACGTAGATCAGGGCCAGCGCGATCACGGCATATAGTGCCACGATGGCTATAAGTATCAACAGTCCCTCCACCACCGATGCCCAGAAGGGGGAGAGGTGCTCCCTGAAGAAGGCATCGAGGTTGGCGATCAGGCCTGTTAATTCCAATGGTTGTTTATAGTTCATACGATTGTAATGGGATTTGTCACGTAAAGGAATCTATTCGTTACCTGTCGATATCGGGAATCACGTAGTCCATGGAGCCGCCGATACCGATAAAGTCGGCGAGGAATTCACCTTCGCTGATAAGTGGCATAACTGATACGGCCGCCATGGAGGGAGAGCGGAACTTTAGCCGGTAGGGGTGCTTGTTGCCCTTGCTTTCGATGAAGACGGTGAACTCGCCCTTACCGGTTTCCACGCTCTGGAAATAGCGTCCCTCGGGTATTCGGATGATGGGCCTTACCTTGCCTTGTATCTCTCCCTCGGGGATGTTGTCGATCAGCTGCTCGATAATCTGGAGCGCCTGCTCGATCTCGTCCAGCCGGTTCAAGTAGCGGGCGTAGGAGTCACCCTCCGTTCGGATCACCTCGGTGAATTCCACCTGCTCGTAGAGGGCATAGGGTTTGTGGAGGCGCACGTCGCATGACCAGCCGGAGCCTCTGCCGGCAGGGCCGGTCACACCGTAGGTGATGGCATCTTCGCGGCTCATGTAGCCCACGTCGACCATCCGCCGGAGGGCGATGGGGTTCTTGGAGAAGAACACCTCGTATTCCTTCAGCCTTTTCCGCATGTAGGGTATGAAGGCTTTCACATCTTTCTGGAAGTCGGGGTAGATATCGAACATCACTCCACCTATAACGTCTTGGTTGATGATCAGGCGTCCCCCGCAGGTCTTGTCGAATATGTCCAGCACGTGCTCCCGCTCCCTCATACCATAGATAAACGCGGTGGTCGCGCCCAGGTCGTTGCAATGTGAGGCAAACGCCAGCAGGTGCGAGCTGATCCGGTTCAACTCATCCATGATGGTGCGGATATATTGCGCCCGTGGTGGTACCTCGATGCCGACCGCTTTCTCCACGCACATGCAGACCGCATGGCGGTTGATGTTGGCTGAGAGGTAGTCCAGCCGGTCGGTCAAGTGCAGTATCTGAGGGTAGGTGAGGCTTTCGCAAAGTTTCTCGATACCCCGGTGGATATAGCCGCTCCGCACGTCGATCTTCTTGATCAACTCACCGTTAAGGGCGGTTCTGAAGTGCATCACCCCATGGGTGGAGGGGTGTTGCGGACCGATATTGATAATGTAGTCGTCTTTTTCGAAGACCCTCGTGGTGCTCTCTACCAGGTTCCCGTTCTCATCCTCCATGATACGCGGCACATCGTCCCTCACTTCGCTGCTGATCACGGTGACCGGGTTGCGTGCCGGGTCGGTATCGTAATCTTTCCGCAGGGGGAAGCCGTTCCAGGTGTCGTCCAACAGGAAGGGGCGCATATCGGGGTTGTTGATGAAGCGGATGCCGAACATGGCGTACACTTCCCGTTCGTTGAGGTGGGCCGTTTCGTACAGGTCGGTCACGCTGTAGAGCAGCGGGTTTCCCCGATCTTCGGTAGCCGTGATCACGACCAGCTCTCGGGTAAGGTCCTTGGAGGGGGAGAGCAGGTAGATAACGCCCAGCTTATCTCCCCAGTCCATACCGATGAGGCTGATGAGGTAGTCGAACGGGAGCTCCTCGTTATCATGGAGTGCCTTCATCAGGGGGTGCAGCTGCTTGGGCGGTACGGTGACGGTGAGCCTTTGTGCTTCTTCGATCACCGCGTCGCTGGCCGCTTGCGCTATAATTTTCTTGATTGTCTCCATATGCAGTTACTCTATGCTTGTATCGGGGGTTGGCTCGAGGCATACCTCCATGTCGATCGGTTCCCCTGTTTTCGGGTTGATCAACGTTTCGGGCCGGTAGGGACGCACGATCCGCTTTTTTTGAATGAACTTATCGGCCTTTACCTTGCGTTGCAGTTGCAGCAGCCCGTAGAAAAGCGATTCTGGACGAGGTGGGCAGCCGGGCACGTAGACGTCTACCGGGATGAGTTTGTCCACCCCGTTGATCACGCAGTAGGAGTTGGTAAAGGGCCCTCCCGAGATGGAGCAGGCACCCATGGCCACCACGTGCTTGGGCTCGGCCATCTGGTCGTACACGCGGCGGAGGAGCGGGGCCATCTTGTTCACGATGGTGCCGGCCACGATCATCACGTCGGCCTGGCGGGGACTGTTGCGCGTGACTTCCATGCCAAACCGGGCCAGGTCGTAGTGTGCGGCGGCCGCGGCCATGAACTCGATGCCACAGCAGCTGGTCGCGAACGCGAGCGGCCAGAGCGAGTTGGCGCGTCCCCAGTTAATCATCTCATCGAGCTTCCCGATGATGACGTTGGTGCCTTCCGCGTTCAGCTCGTCGATGTAGGCTTGCAGCGAGTCGTTATCTTTAAACTCTTCTGCCGGGAAGGCCTTTATCTTAATCTTTTTCACGTCCATTTCAATACTCCTTTTTTCCAAGCGTAGGCTAGGCCCAAGCTCATGATCCCGATAAAAAACAGCACGCTCACGAATCCTGTCATCCCCAGTCCCCGTACCACGGTAGACCATGGGAACAGGAAGATGGTCACCACGTCGAACATCAAGAAGAGGATGGCGTAGAGGTAGTAACCTACCCGGAATTGCATCCAGGATGTACCGTGGGTAGGCAACCCACACTCGTAGGGTTCTCCCTTCTGGAAGTTAAGGGAGCGGGGTGAGATAAGCAGTGCGATCAACATGCCACCTACGACCAGGACGACCCCGGCGAGCAATGCCACCACGAAGAGTGAAAAATTATCCATGAAACAATGATTTTATATTGATAGTCGTTTTAAGTCCAATGCATTGTGCCCGATTAATTATGGCCAACGGGTTATATCCAATGGCAAGTAGTTCCTCAACCGGGGGGTTGACGACATTACTTGCAAGAAAAAATGATGGCTTCACCTTTTAATACAACCTATTTTTTGAATTTCCAAAAGGATTTAACAATGGGATGTCAGTAATTAAGCTTATTATCACCTTTCCCTTTAAACCCGCTTTATAAAAAACCGCTGGCAAAGGTAACGATTATATCTCTTCATTCATAATTTCTTTGGGCGCTGTTTGTAGTGCGCTGACCTCTTTTGGACTCGCGTGTCGCACCCGTGCCTGGCCTATGAACACGGCTGAGAGAAGTGTAAACACGTAGGCCTGGATATAGGCGATCAAGAGCTCCAGGAAATCCATGAAAATAGTGAACAGAACAGAGACGGTGGTCATGGAGGCGTTAATGGCTGTTCCCATCGAGACGGTGATGAAGATGAGGGCGCTTAACCCAAGTATGATGGAGTGTCCGGCCATGATGTTCGCAAAGAGACGAATCATCAGGGCAAAAGGCTTCGTGATGGTACCCACCAGTTCAATTATCGGCATCAAGGGAATGGGAGCTTTGAGCCATGTGGGCACATCGGGCCAAAAGATCTCTTTGTAGTACTCCTTGGTGCCGGTGAGGTTAATCACGAAGAAGGTGCCCAAGGCAAGAACCATGGTCACGGCAATGTTGCCCGTCACGTTGGCACCCCCCGGGAAGATGGGGATTAACCCCAGTAAATTGTTCGTGAAGATGAAGAGGAAGACCGTCAGCAGGTAGGGGGCGTACTTCCGGTGGTCGGGACCGATGGAGGGTTTGATAATTTCATCGTTGATGGACATGAGGAACATCTCTATCAGTCCCACGAACCCCTTTTTCCCCTCCATGGGGTTCCGTTTCAGTGAGCGGGCGACCCCCGTCACGATAAGGATGATTAACGCGGAAGCGAAGAGGAGCGATGCTGCATTTTTGGTGAGTGACAGGTCTAGGGGTCTTACCTCTTGACCCGTGGCGTCTCTTTCCACGATCTTTCCCTTGTACTTCCCCTCAGGGGCTATCTGGAATCCGAGGTGGGAGGCTTGGTGTCTCAAGCGCGATGACGAGAAGATATGCCATCCCGTCTCTTTGCTGCGCAGGATGATGGGCAGCGAGACGGTGAGGTGTCGATTGCCGTCGCTGTAAATCTGCCACTCGTAGGCGTCAGCCAGGTGATCCAAGATAAATTCTTTCACGTTGAGCTCTTCTTGAGCTTCATCAGTTCCGCTTTCCGGTAGTGCGGCGGCTTTGGCCGGCAGCAGCACAAAGGCAAGTAGCAGTAGTACTGCGCGTATCTTCATTATATCGCTTCTCATTGGTCGTTTTTTTCCTTATGTTCTTTAGCCATCTTTTCCTGATTGTCCCTCTGTTTAATATACCTCTCCATTCGTGTGTAGATATACGTTTCCCAAGTTAAGTTCATCAAGTAAAATATAATAAATAGAATAGCGAAGTTCCGGATATTCTGCTTATCGATAAACCAGTAAACCAAAATGAACAGGAACGAGGCAAAAATCTTAATCATGCGCATTAGCATATAGAGGTTTACCAGCTTACCCGGTTTTTTAAGGATCGCTTTGGGGAATTGTCCGATAAAGATGAGGCCGAGGATGAAGAAAAAGAGGGGGATGACCCAGAATTCGTTAATCATCAAACTCGGGAAGAAACGGATGATGACCCAGCCCATACCTCCTCCCGCAATCAGGATCATGGAGGTGTGTAGGATCACAAAATAGATCATCTGTCCCTTCATCGATATCGCTTAATTCACCACTTGTTCCACCGCGTTATCGAGGCAGATCACCACCTTGTTGTCGTGTACTTCAAGTACCCCGTCCTCGATCTTGATCTCCTCGGTTTTGCCCTTTGCCGTGAACGACAGTGTCCCCTTCACAAGAGCAGCCACCATGGGGGCATGGTTGTTCAGTACCTGAAACGAACCCATTACGCCCGGCAGGGTGATGATTTCCACTTGGTCGCGGTAGAGCCTCTTTTCAGGGGTTAGGATTTCTAGCTTCATGTCATTCAATTAACCATTAACTGGCAATTTGGCCTGCCCGTTTGCTCTGTTCGATTAGCCGGTCGCCCTTCGCTATCGCGTCTTCGATAACCCCCACGTTTAAAAAGGAGGCTTCGGGGTAGTGGTCGAGCTCTCCATCCAGGATCATTTTGAACCCTTTGATGGTGTCCTCAAGCGCAACCATCACTCCCGGTTGCCCGGTGAACTGCTCGGCCATATGGAAGGGTTGGGAGAGGAATCGTTGTATCTTTCTGGCGCGGTTTACCGTGAGCCGGTCTTCGTCCGATAGCTCTTCCATCCCCAGGATGGATATGATATCTTGCAGCTCTTTGTAGCGTTGCAAAATCTGTTTCACGCGGGTTGCCGTCTGGTAGTGGTCTTCGCCTACGACGAGCGGATCGAGGATTCGGGAGGTCGACTCCAGCGGGTCCACCGCCGGGTAGATACCGAGGGAGGCGATCTTACGGCTCAGCACGGTAGTCGCATCCAGGTGGCTGAAGGTGGTAGCGGGTGCCGGGTCGGTCAAGTCGTCCGCCGGTACGTAAATCGCCTGAACTGAGGTGATGGAGCCGTAGGTGGTAGAGGTAATCCGCTCCTGTAGCGTACCCATTTCTGATGCGAGGGTGGGTTGGTAACCCACCGCGGAGGGCATGCGTCCCAATAGTGCCGACACCTCGGAACCGGCTTGCACGAACCGGAAGATATTGTCGATAAAGAGGAGCGTGTCACCTCCTTTCCCGCCCCTGTCCCGGAATGATTCAGCCACGGCGAGGCCAGTAAGCCCCACGGAAGCACGGGCACCTGGTGGCTCGTTCATCTGTCCGAAAACCAGCGTGGTTTGGGATTTCTGCAACTCGTCATAATCGACCGTTGACAGGTCCCATTTCCCCTCGTCCATCCCTTTCTTAAACTCGTCACCATATTTGATTACCCCCGATTCGATCATCTCGCGCAGCAGGTCGTTCCCTTCACGGGTTCGTTCGCCCACACCGGCAAAGACGGAGTAGCCATCGTGTCCCTTCGCGATGTTGTTGATCAACTCCATGATGATCACCGTCTTGCCTACACCGGCCCCACCGAACAGCCCGATCTTACCTCCCTTGAGGTAGGGCTGAAGCAGGTCGATTACTTTGATTCCCGTCACCAGGATCTCTTGGGATGTGGTGAGGTCCTCGAATTTTGGCGCTTCGCGGTGGATGGGGTATTGCTCTTCTCGGTTCAGCTCGCCGAGCCCATCGATGGGTTCTCCCACCACGTTGAGCAATCGCCCTTTAATTTGATCACCGATGGGTACGCTGAGGGGACCCCCCAGCAGTTTCACGGGCATCCCGCGGCTGAGACCGTCAGTACTGTCCATAGCGACCGTCCGCACTACGTTCTCGCCGAGGTGCTGCTGTACCTCTAAGTAAATGTCATTCCCGTTGGAATGGGTTACGAAAAGGGCGTCGTTGATGGCGGGGAGCCTCTGGTGAAGTGGGTCTGTACGTTCGAACCGAACGTCCACGACCGGTCCGATGATTTGTGATACATGTCCTTTTAATTCTGCCATATCATGTAGCTTCTAGGTGTTTCTTTAGAAAGAGAGAGCCACAAGCGAGATTCGAACTCGCGACCCACGCGTTACGAATGCGTTACTCTACCGACTGAGCTATTGTGGCTTGATAGATATAGGTGGCAAATTTATAAAAAAACCCGATACTTGTCAATTCTTTATGTTTTTTAACTTTGAAAAACGCGAAAATAGGTGAATGTGAGAAAAAAGTAACGGGCGATCAGCATTACCGATCACCCGTTACTATTCTTTTGGATTCTCTTTTTGAGGTTCGTTTCCCGTCAGATTTTGTGATTGTTGTTTTTGGTCTTCCGTTAAACTTCCCTTGTACGACTCTATTTCCCTTCTACCTCCGTTGCAGCTTTTTCTCCTCCTCCTTTTTTTGCTTACGGGTCATTAAGCTGTAAGCGATGGGTGAAGCGACGAACAAGCTGGTCACGGTACCCACGATCACCCCGATCATGAGCGCGAAGACGAAGCTGCGTACCGCATCACTCCCGAAGAACAAGATACAGATGATTACCACGATGGTACTAAGACCGGTGTTGATGGTACGAGCCAGCGTTGCATTCATCGAGTCGTTAAAGAGCTGCTTTAGTTCTCGTTTAGGGTAGAGTTTCATGTACTCGCGCACGCGGTCGAACACCACCACCTTATCGTTAATCGAGTACCCCACCACGGTGAGAATTGCAGCGGCGAACGTTTGGTCCATCTCCATCGAGAAGGGCATTACCTTCCACAGTAACGAGTAGAGGCCGATAACGGCAAAGGCGTCCACAGCCAACGCGGCCACTGTACCCAGCGTGAATCCCCATCCACTGAATCGGAGCAGGATATAGAGCCCCATGCCAATGAGCGCGAAGAAGAGTGCCAGGAAAGCGCCTCGAATCATATCTTCCGCGATGCTGGGTCCCACCTTCGTGGAGCTTTGAATATGGTCGTCGATGGTTTTGCCGGGCGTCATGAACTCCTTGAGCCCTTCTGCCAGGTAACCGCGCAGTTCCTCTTCCACGCCTTGTCCCTCCTCTTCGATCATGTAGTTGGTGGTGATACGTACCTGGTTGCTGGAGCCAATGGTGATTACTTTGGCCGACTCACCAAGGTGGGGCGACACTGCCTCTTCTATTTCACCAACCTTAACGGGTTGATCGAACCGGACAATGTAGTTGCGTCCCCCGGTGAAGTCAATCCCGGAGTTCAGTCCCAACGTGAAAAGCGAGATGATACAGATGAGGATAAAAACGCCGATGCCCATGAGTACCGACTTGCTGTTCTCGATGAACTTGAAGTGGTAGTCCCTGAACATGAACCTTGAGAAGCGGGTATCGAATGTCAAGTGCAGCCACTTGCCTTTAGCCATCCGGTTCTCGTAGAGCAACCGGGTGAGGAAGACCGCTGTCAAGAACGAAGCGGTGATACCGATCACGAGGGTAATAGCGAATCCGCGGATGGGACCCGAACCGAAGATGGCAAGGACCACACCACTAATAATACTGGTGGCGTTGGCGTCGAGGATGGCAGAGAATGCGTTTTTGTAACCATCTTCAACTGCCCGGCGCAGGGTTTTGCCCGCTGCGATCTCCTCCTTGATCCGCTCGTTAATAAGTACGTTCGCATCCACCGCCATTGCCAGAGCCAGGATCATACCAGCAATACCGGGAAGCGTGAGCACGGCCTGGAATGCCGCGAGGGTTCCCAGCGTGAAGAAAAGGTTGATGAGCAGCGCCCCGTTAATCACGTTGCCCGGGATGAACCCGTAGAGCATGATCACGAAGAGGAACAACGCGATTAGCGCGATGACAAAGGAGACGAAACCGTCTCGAATGGCCTCTTGTCCTAGCGAGGGCCCGACCACGTCTTCCTGAACAATGCGAATGCCGGCTTGCATTTTACCCGACTTAAGCACGTTCTCCAAGTCCTGCGCCTCTTGCGGCGTGAAGTTCCCGGTGATGGAGGAGCGCCCTCCTTCAATGCGGTCATTGACCGTGGGTGCGGAGTAGACGTAACCGTCCAGCAGGATGGCGATCGATTTACCTATCTCTGCCCCTGTGATGGTAGCCCAGCGGCTGGCCCCCGCGGAGTTCATCGTCATGCTCACCTCCCAAGCGGAACCACGTTGCCCCTGGTCGGCCTTGGCATTGGTCACCACGTCTCCTTCAAGCGCGGGTCCCCGCTTGCTGCCATCCCCCTTGAGGGCGAACAGTTGGAAGTAGGTTTCCCGTTGATCCACCGGCTTGAAGCCCCACTTGAAGCGAACGTCAGCCGGGAACAGGTCCTTATACCGGTTCAGCAAGAAATTGACGTCGGCCGTGTCGAGCTTGGAGACGGTACCCACCACTGGGCCGGTGGATCCACCCATGGCAAAGTAAGGCTCGTAGAAGTACTCCATGAAGTTTTTGGTGATCACGATTCGTTTCTCTTCACCATCTTCGGTGATGATTATTTCACCAACCTCACGGGTAATTGAATCTGCCGGGGTGGTTTCGTCTACCTCGTCAGATTCAGGGGTTGCTGCCTCTGAAGTGGCTTCTTCCAAGCCCGCACCATCAGTAGTGATTCCTTCCGCGGCGGCCAGGGCTTCACGTTGCACCATGGCGTACTCGTTCGATCGGGAAATCAGCTCGTTGAAGTAGAGGCTTAGCTCGTTGACGTTGTACGTTTTCCAGAACTCCAGGTTCGCGCTACCCTGCAGCAGGTTGCGAACCCGTTCAGGTTCCGTGATGCCCGGTAACTCCACAAGGATTCGCTCTGCCCGATCCAGCCTTTGAATATTGGGAGCGACCACCCCGAATCGGTCGATACGGGTAGCCAACACGTTAAAGGAGTTGTTGGCAACGCTAGTCAACTCGTTACGCAAAACACTGATCACTTGGTTGTTGGTTGCGGTTGGGCTGACACGGTCACGCATCGTTATACTGTAGATGTTTGCCAGCCTCGCGTTGGGATCGATCGCCTCGTAGTTCTGTTGAAACAGCGAGATAAAGTCTGAGGCGCTACCTCTTCTATTTTGGATCACCGTTTCCCTCATAGCCTGGTTGAACTGGGGGTCATCGGTGTTCGCCAAGGAGGTCAACACTTCAGACGCATCGATCTCGAGAACAACGTTCATCCCCCCCTTCAGGTCAAGTCCCAATCCGATCTCTTTCTCACGCACCTGTTTCAGCGTGTAGTTCAGGTACACCTTTTCAGTAGAGAGTGAGTCGAGGTATTGGTTTTGCAGGGCCAAGTCCCCATTCGCGAATTGCTCTGCTTTCTTGTTGTATTGCCGTCCCACGACGGTGAACGACAGGTAAAACAGAGAGATCGCTGTAAGGATAATGGTGAAAACTTTAATAAATCCTTTGTTTTGCATATCAATATTTCTTTTTATTTACAACTTCCGCTTTTACGGGCTTCACAAACAATGAAATAGGGTTGCCCGCTATTTTGAGCGTGCAAAGATACGTTATTTTTACCTTTTTAAGAACAAATACCACCGGATAATTTTCATCGACCTGGAATCGACAGGTTAAAAACGACCATCAAATCTCCTTGAAAAAACCGTTTTAACCGTGTGAAACGATCCGGTGATATTGTTAATAGGGTGTCGTTTCGACCGTTATTGTACGAATCCCCTATTTTTTAGGAGGTAAATCGGGTTGGGCTCAGCACCGCGGAACCGCTTGTAGAGCTCCATCGGATCGTCTGAGTTTCCTCTCGAGAGCACGTTCTCACGGAAGAGGCGTGCGGTCTCTTGGTCGAAAATCCCGTTTTCCACGAACGCTTGGAACGCGTCGGCATCCAGCACCTCTGCCCAGAGGTAGGCGTAGTACCCGGCGGAGTAACCCCCGCTAAAGATATGGGAGAAGTAGGTGCTGCGGTACCTGGGGATGATCTCGTCGATCAGCCCGATCTTCTTCATCGCTTGGTTTTCGAACGCGTTCACATCAATCGTACCCATTTCGCTTAGGGTATGGTATTCCATATCGAGCAGGGCGGCAGCCACGAACTCGGTGGTCACGAAGCCCATGTTGAACGTGGAGGCCGCGTTGATCTTCTTTATAAGCTCATCGGGTATTACCTCCCCGGTTTCGTAGTGCTTGGCGTAGAGTTTAAGCACATCAGGATGGAAAGCCCAGTGCTCCATGATTTGCGAGGGCAGCTCCACGAAATCACGCGATACGCTGGTACCGGAAAGTCCCACGTAGTTCACGTTGGATAGCATGCCATGCAGCGCGTGCCCGAACTCGTGGAACAGGGTCTCCACCTCGTCGAGCGTGAGCAGTGCTGGCGTGGTACTGGTGGGACGGGTAAAGTTGCCCACGTTGAATATAAGCGGGCGGATGTTCACCCCCTCTTTCACCTGTTGCGACCGGAAGCTGCTCATCCATGCGCCCGCGTTCTTACCCGGGCGGGGGAAATAGTCGGTGTAAAAAACGGCCAGGTGAGAGCCATCGGCGTCCAGCACCTCGTACGCTTCCACCTCGGGGTGGTAAATCGGTACGTTCTTCAATTTCTTGAAGCTCAAGCCATACAATCGGTTGGCCACTTCAAAGACCCCTTCGCGCACGTTCTCCATTTTAAAGTAGGGCTTCACCTCCTCTTCGTTGAGCGCGTATTTCTGTTGGCGCAGCTTCTCGGTGTAATACCACCAGTCCCATGAGGCCAGCTGAAAGTCGCCCCCCTCTGCATCGATAAGTGCTTGCAGCTCGGTAGCCTCTTTCTTCGCTTGTGGCAGGGCGTAATCCCATACCTCGTTGAGCAGTTGGTAAACATTTTCAGGGGTTTTGGCCATATTCTCTTCCAGGATGAAGTGGGCGTGCGAGTCGTATCCTAACAGTTGTGCCTTCTCTACGCGGAGGTTCACGATGCTGTTGATAATCTGCTTGTTGTCTTTCTCGTTGTCGTTATCACCACGGTTGTACATGGCCTTGTATAGCTTTTCACGCAGCTCCCTTTTTTCTGAGTACTGGAGAAAGGGGAGCCAGCTTGGCTTTTGTAGGCCGAACACCCATTTGCCCTCTTCGCCTTGGCTTTGGGCTGTTTCAGCGGCAGCGGCGATCACCCCCTCAGGGAGGCCCGCTAAATCCTCTTCGTTGTCGATTACCAGTTTAAAGTCATTGGTCTCATCGAGCAGGTTGTTCCCGAACTGGAGGGTTAGGGCCGATAGCTCCTTGTTGAGTTCACGTAGCCGCTCCTTTTGTTCCTCGTTCAGCAAGCTTCCCGAGCGGACAAACCCTTTATAGTAGGTGTCGAGTAGGCGATATTGCTCGGTAGTGAGGTTCATGCCGGTAGTATCATCGTGTAGCGTTTTTACCCGGTTGAACAGTTGCTCGTTCAGGTTGATGTTGTCACTATGCTCCGACAGGATAGGGGATAGCTCTTTAGCCAGCTCCTGGATATTGTCGTTCGTCTCCGCGCTGCGTAAGCCGTAAAATACGCGGGAAACGCGCCGCAGTACTTCGCCGGTATTGTCCATCGCCACGATCGTGTTCTCGAACGTGGGCGCTTCCGGGTTGTTGGCGATTGCTTCGATCTCCTTGTCCTCCTGTGCGATACCTTCTAAAAAGGCCGGCTTGAAGTCCTCGAATTCAATTTGGTCGAACGGGGGCATCCCGAACGGGGTGTCATATTCAGTCATGAAGATGCTTCCGGGTTCGCCCGATGAGCGACCAGACCGCTGGTCGTTGCATGCCAGTAGTGTCATAAATGCGATTAATAAGTAGATAAAATTTTTCTTCATATGATTATTTTTTTTATTGTTGTTTTCGAGTAATATTCTTATGCCATCTCTGGGCCGTTTAAGGGCTGGGCCGTTAAAAAGGGAAGAGCATGGGCAGTACGAAAATCATAATAATTCCTATTACAAGTTGCAGTGGGAGGCCCACTTTCACGTAATCCATGAATTTGTAACGGCCTGCCGACATCACCAACGCGTTGGGTGGGGTTGCGAACGGGCTGGCGAAGCACATGCTGGCCGCGACCGTCACCGCGAACATGAAGGGGTAGGGGCTCACCCCGATGGAGATGGCCGTTTGGAAACCGATAGGGGCAAAGAGCACCGCCGTGGCCGTGTTGCTAATAAACATGGTGAGAATGGAGGTGGCCACGTAGATTCCCGCCAAGACCGCGATGGGACCGTAACTGCTTAGCCCGTTCACGATGCCCTCGGCAATGATGAGCGATGCCCCGGTCTTCTCCATGGCGATGGCTAAGGGGAACATACCGGCAAAGAGGAAGGTGCTTTCCCAGTTGATCGATTTGTAAGCCGACTCCGCGTTGCGGAAGCACCCTGTTAGGATCATCAGCAAGGCGGCCACCATCGTGGCGATCACGGTGGACACCAGGTTGAATATCATGGCCAGGATCATCAAGATGAGGATCGTCGCGGCGACGGGGGCCTTGTGGTCACGGGGTACCCTTAGCGCGTGCTCCATGGGTCGTCCTGCCACCACCCACTCCGAAGTCTCCAGGTCCAGTTTCTCGATATCGCTCCATTTTCCTTGCACCAGTAGCACGTCACCCGAGTACATTCGTTCATCTTTCACCTCTTGCAAGATGTAGCCGTCCTTTCGGCGTATCCCGAGGATATTCACGTTGTAGAGCTGGCGGAAGTTGGACTCCCTTACCCGTTTGTTGATGAGTTTGGAGGTCGATAGCAGGACCACCTCTGCAATGCCTATCTCGCTAAACTGCATGCCACCGGCTTGAGAGACCGAGAGCGCGTTGTCATTACCCTCCAGCTCGTGCGCATCAATGAAGTTGAGTCCGTTCTCTTCCACCAGGGTCATGATATCCTTGAACTCTCCCAGCACATAGAGGATATCACCTTTCATGAACGTGCTGGAGGGGCCGGCCATCGCCATGTTGACCGTCTTGTGAAAGCGGTGTTTCGACTCGATCCGGCGTATTTCAACGATACTCAGGTTATACTTGCTCGTGATGTTCAGCTCTTGGAGCGATTGGTTGATGAAGGGCGAGTTCTCCCCGATTTGCACCCGGTAGAGGTTATCGGCGAGTTTGTATTCGGAGGCGAGCTGGGTGAGGGTCTTGTCCTTTTTTTCATTCGACTTGTCTTTGTTTTGCCCCGACACCAGTATTTTGCTCAGGGGCCAAAGCAGCAGGATACCTACCGATAGGGTGATGAGACCGATGGGTAGGAATGAGAAAAACGAGAGCTCCTTGAATCCGCCACTAATGAGCGTGTCGTTGATGATCAAGTTGGGGGGAGTACTGATCAGGGTGAGGAGGCCCAGGCTACTCGCGAAGGCCATCGGCATCAGGAACCGACGTGCGTTGGTTTTCGCGTCGGCGGCGAGGCTAATCACGATAGGGAGCATCAAGGCGACCGTTCCGGTATTGCTCAAGATGGCCCCGATACCTCCAGTAGCGAGCATTACTAAGATGAATAGCTTCAATTCGTTTTGCCCCGCTAGGGAGAGGATTTTGGTGCTGATCATCTTGGCAAGCCCCGTCTGGAAGACTGCACCTCCCACGATGAAGAGGCTAACCATCATGATCACTACCGAGTTGGAGAAGCCGGAGAGCCCTTCGGCGGGGGTGAGAATCCCGGTCAGCACTAACGAGATGAGTACCGACAAGGCGACAATGTCGGATCGTATCTTGCCCCACGCGAAGAAGACGATCGCAATGGCGATAATCGCGAAAACAAGTAAAACCTGTGTGTCCATATGCAATGTTTCAAATTCCAAACGCTCACGCTGTAAGCCTATAAGCAACTGCTGGGTGGATATGGTCGAAGCAACCATGCCCGGAGTGCTTGTAACCGGTGTTCCTTTGGGCTTAATAGGCTGGTAATTAGTCTGCTTGGCTTGATTTTTTCCTGTCAGCTTAATAAGCCGCCAAGCTGATTTTCGCAAAGATAGCGTAATTTCTTCAGATAGGGAAAGCGGGATGGCTATCATTTAACATAATGTAATAAATAATGGAGTCGATTCGCTTGGTCGTTTGAAAAATATGTGATATATTTGCGATATCAAAATAATATCATTTTAATTAGTGTTCATTTAACGTGTTGATAGTATGCAAACAAAAGAATTTACATTTAGCGGAGTCAGGATGAACGGCTTTTTGATGCTGTTCTTGGTGCTGTTGTTGTTGGCGGGTATAGCGTTGCTTTACGTTACCGGAGAGGTGTGGGGTATCGTGACAGCTACTGCCTTGTTAATCGGGTGGCCAATCTTGCTGGTGGGTTTCACCAAGCTGGAACCCAACGAGGCGATGGTGATGCTTTTCTTCGGTAAGTACCGGGGGGTGATTAAGGAGAATGGTTTTTTCTGGGTCAACCCCTTTATGACCAAGAAAAGATTATCGATGCGAGCCCGTAATCTGAATGTGGACCCGATCAAGGTGAACGATAAGGTGGGTAACCCGGTGCTCATTGGTTTGGTGCTGGTGTGGAAGTTGAAGGATACCTACAAGGCGATGTTTGAGATCGATGCGCAGACGATGGCGGTTGGAAAGGGGGCCAATGTTGGAGCGGTTTACTCGGTGAGTAAGCAGATGGACGCGTTTGAAAACTTCGTGGCGGTGCAGAGCGATGCCGCTCTTCGGGAGGTAGCCGGTCAGTACGCGTACGACAATAACGTGGTTACGGATGACGAGCTCACGCTCCGTTCGGGCGGGGAAGAGATCAACGAGAACCTGCTGTCTGAACTGAATACCCGCTTGGAGATGGCCGGTATCGAGGTGGTGGAGGCGCGCATCAACTACCTCGCTTACGCGCCCGAGATTGCCGCGGTGATGTTGCGCAGGCAGCAGGCGGAGGCGATTATTTCTGCCCGCGAGAAGATCGTGGAGGGTGCGGTATCGATGGTCAAGCTGGCATTGGAGCGGATAGACGACGAGCAGATCGTGGAGCTGGATGTAGATAAAAAGGCGGCAATGGTTAGCAACCTGCTGGTGGTGTTGTGTGCCGACGAGTCGGCGCAACCGGTACTCAACACCGGGACGCTGTACCAGTAGTTATAGCGTGAGGTGACGATGGGTAAAAAAGAGAGAATGATTCGGAACTTCGCGTTGCGGCTGGATTTGGACACCCTGGAGGCTATCGAGAAGTGGGCTGCCGACGAATTTCGGAGCGTGAATGGTCAGATACAGTGGATACTGGATCAGGCGCTTAAGAAAAGCGGGCGCCTGAAATCCAAGTAACTTGCAGATAAACCGGCTGAAATACAGTCGGTTTTTTAGTGGTCAGATTCTCGGTTCAATTATCAGCCTATTCTCGTGGAGAGATCACGGGTTTGGTTCATCATAATCTTTAACTTGGTGTGTTAAATTTACGGTAATTTGCGATAAATATTTCTTTATTTTACGATAAATATTTTTTTATTCACATTATTGTCTCTATATTTGCGCGGTGAGTTCCCCCATTTTTTGGTTATGATGCAGTTGTGTAATTGGTAATTGCATGTAGTCCAGTGAATTCATTATTTTTAGTGGGTGGAACCTTTGTTTTTAAAATAAACGCACTTTTAGCAATTAACAATGGCGACGATTTAGTGATAGATAGAATTCCCTTGAAATAATATGAAACGTAATTTACTAACAGAAAAACATGAAAAAAGATGAGCAAATTTAAGACTAAAGGCGAATACAGTTTCTATTCGCAGCTTTTCGTAATGGTGTTGCTGTTTTTGCTGATTCCGATTTTTGCTTTCTCGCAAAAAAGGGTAACAGGTACGGTTTCAGACATGAACGGTGAGCCTTTAATCGGTGTTAACGTTGTGGTTAAAGGAACAACGACCGGAACGGTAACCGACATTGACGGTGATTACGAGTTGCAGGTTCCCGGTAACGATGCCGTGTTGGAGTTTTCCTACATAGGCTATACCTCCGTGGAAGTACTTGTTGGTAATCAAACGGTTATTAATCAGACGTTAACGGAGGACGTTCAATTAATTGACGAGGTGGTCGTGGTAGGGTACGGTGTTCAAAGGAAAGAGACCGCTACCGGCTCGGTAACATCCGTCAAGGGGGACGATCTTATAAAATCCCCGGTAACCAACTTGTCGAACGCGATAGCAGGTAGAATGCCAGGGGTAATCACCTTGCAAAGGTCTGGAGAGCCCGGTTATGACGGCGCTACCATCAGGATCAGGGGCTCAAACACGTTAGGGAGCAACGACCCGCTTATAGTTATCGATGGTATCGCGGCAAGGGCAGGGGGCTTGGAACGTTTGGACCCGAATGAGGTCGAAACCATTTCTGTTTTGAAGGATGCCTCCGCGGCCATTTACGGTGCGCGGGCCGCTAACGGGGTTATCCTGATAACGACCAAAAAAGGGACTCAAGGGCAAAGGGCCGAACTGACCTACTCCTTTAATCAAGGCTGGGCAACGCCCACGGTACTGCCTAAAATGAGCGACGCCGCCGAATATGCCGAGTTGCGGAACGAGTTAATCGTGAACGACGGGCTTGTGAATCCATTAAAGGGACCCAACGTGGTTTCCGAACCGTGGAAAACCCAGGAGGAGATCCAGAAATACCGTGAAGGTGGGGACCCCTGGCGTTACCCAAATACCGACTGGTACAAGGAGACCTTTAAACCTTGGTCGCCTCAGAATGTACATAACCTTGAGCTAAACGGTGGTAGCGAATCGTTGCTCTACTTCGCGAACTTCGGGTATAAGTTCCAGGATGGTTTGTATCATAACTCGGCCACCAACTACAGCCAGTATAACTTGAGGATAAACTTGGATGCGAAGCTTAGCGACTGGGTTAGTGCCAGTATTGGGCTGATGGGGCGTCAGGAAAACAGAAGTTTCCCGAGCCAGAGTGCCGGTGCCCTGCTGTGGTTCACGGCGAGGGGAAGACCCACGGATCCCGCTTACTGGCCCAACGGTTTGCCCGGGCCGGCGCAGGAGTATGGTCGAAACCCGGTTGTGGCCGTTACGGAAGAAACCGGTTACACACGCGATAGAAGGTACTACATTCAAAGCACGGGAAAAGTGGAGATTACCCAACCCTGGATTGATGGGTTAAAGTTAGTTGCCAATATCTCTTACGACAAGTCATTTGGTCAGACCAAATCGTGGTTTCAACCCTGGTACTTGTATACCTGGGATTATAAGTCATACGAGGCTGATGGGGTAACCCCATTGCTGCTGAAGGCGTTAAGTTATCCCAGCCACCCCGACCCATCGCTGGATATGAACTCCTTTGATCAAACCAACATGGTGCTTGGTACTTTTCTGAACTACGAGAAAACCTTCGGTGATCATGAGGTGGTTGCACTTGCTGGTATGGAGAAGGATACTTCAGACAAAGAGTTCTTCAGTGGGTACAGGAGATACTTCCTGTCGACTGCGCTGCAGCACTTTAACGCGGGTGGAGACAAGGAAAAAAGCTCCGGGAGCGGTGGTTGGAACGATAACTGGGAACGCGCCCGTATGAATTACTTTGGTCGTTTCGGGTACAATTACATGGAGAAGTACCTGGCCGAATTCGTTTGGCGGTACGATGGTTCCTACATGTTCCCCGAGGACACACGGTTTGGTTTTTTCCCTGGTTTCCTAATCGGTTATAGAATTTCGGAAGAGAACTTCTGGAGGGAAAACATCTCATTCATCGACTACTTCAAACTTCGTTTTTCCTGGGGACAAATGGGTAACGACCAAGTTTGGTTCGACGGGCAACTGCGCGAATACCAATTCCTACCCACCTACTATTACGAATGGGGCTACATTGTTAATAATCAGGATGAAAAGGGTTTGAGGATCAGTCGTTTCCCGAACCCCAACATTACTTGGGAACGGGCCAATAACTTGAATATAGGCCTTGAAGGTAGAACGCTCAAGGATCGTCTGTATTTCGAGTTCGACTATTTTAACAACAAGCGTTCCAATATCTTGTGGAGAAGGAATGCCTCCATACCCCAAATTTCAGGGTTGACCTTGCCTGCTGAAAATATCGGGAAGGTGGATAATACCGGTTTCGACTGGAAGTTGGAGTGGAGCGACAAGGTTAACAACGACTTCAGGTACAACGTGAGCTTTTCGGGAGGATACGCGAAGAATAAAATCATCTTCTGGGACGAGTCTCCTGGAGCACCTGAGTGGCAGAAATCAACCGGGCACCCGATGAATACTAACCTCTACTTTGAATACGACGGGGTGTTTAAAGATTGGGATGAGATTAACGATAAGGCCAATCGCCCCAATTACGATGGTATAACGAGCGATGAGGGGTTGCAGCCGGGAGATATGAAGTTCAAGGATATCGATGGCGACGGAAAGATAACCCCGGATGATAGAAGGCGATTTGATAGAACCAATGAGCCTAAATGGACGTTTGGCTTGAATTCCTACTTCCAATATAAGAATTTCGACCTGTCGATTTTGTTCCAGGGTGCGGCAGATGCGTGGACAAAGCTGTACTATGATTCCGGTGAAATAGGGAACTACTCCAAGTACGTTTACGATAATCACTGGTCCGTGGAACAGCCCAGCAGTGAGCATCCGCGGGTTCACGCTCGTGCCAAGTACTACTGGGATAGTGGCGTGGGCGGAAGCAATACCTATTGGATGCTTAACACGGACTACCTACGTTTAAAGAACTTAGAACTCGGCTATACCGTGCCTAAACATATCATACAACGCTCGCGGTTTTTCTCGTACGCCAGGGTCTACCTTAATGGGGTGAACCTGTTCACCATCACCAAAGCGTACGATATTGACCCGGAAAGCACGGCGTCAAACGCGGTCTATTACCCCCTATCTAAAGTTATCAACGTGGGATTTTCCTTAACTTTTTAAACGTTACAACAATGAAAAAATACAGTACAATATATTATATTCTCCTGTTATTGATTCCGTTGAGTGTAATCTCTTGCGATCACGATTTCTTGAACACGAAACCGAGAACGGAGATTACCGCGGATGATATATGGAAGGAAGCCAGTTTGGCCAAAGCGTACATGTACGATATCTACTTCACCTTTCAAGATGCCGGGTTTACCGAGGAGCTGCAAGCGTCTGCAACGGATGAAGCCCTATTCACTCATGGTAGGGAATTCAGGGAGACCAATTCCGGGGCGGTAACGGACGTGAACTTGGGTTGGTTCTCAAAAACCCAGAGCGGGCATCAGTGGGCCAGGTTATATAGAAACATCCGCTCCTGCAACGATTTTATTGAGAACATCGACGATGCGACCTTCGATGATGCCAATAAGAAGCAACTGAAGGGCGAGGCCTACTTTTTACGGGCCTACTTTTATCACCGTTTAACCCGGGCGCACGCTGGGGTACCTTTGCAGTTAAGGGTGACCCAATTAACGGATGATCAGGAGGAATTTTTAATTCCCAGGTCATCTTATAACGACTGCATTGATCAGATTCTTTCTGACCTTGACAATGCGGCCAATGCATTAAGCGATAAGACGTTTGCCAACACCCAGAAGGGGCGAGCCACGTTAGCTGCCGTAAAAGCATTGAGGGTGAGGGTGCTTGCAGACGCGGCGAGCGACTTGCACGACGAGGCGACGGCAACGGCTAAAGTCCCCATTTTTGCTTCCTACTCGAATAAAGAGCTGCTGTTTTACACGAAAGGTTCGAGGACGGACAGGTGGGTAGCCGTTAAGAATGCGGCCAAAGATTTAATGGATAACCCTTTAGGCCATGAGATTCCCACTTATGGGGGCGCTGGGTTGACAAATGAGGAGAAGGCAGACGCAATATGGCGGTTCTTTCATAAAGATAGCCCCGACCATATCTTTTCACGTTACTTTATAGACACGAAGAACGAGAGCGGGACGCATATGCCCCTATTCAATGGCCCATCTGGTTATCACGCATGGGGTGGCAATACCCCCGTTCAGGATTTAGTGGACGCGTTCTCGATGGCCGACGGCACCAAGTTTAGCTGGTCGAATCCGGAGCATGCCGCGAACCCATATAAAAACCGTGAAGCGCGCTTTTACGCGACCATCCTGCACGATGGGATGAAATGGATTGATCGCCCCTCGGATTACGCCGTTGAGGAGCCCACGGGAACCATCCATACCGGTTATTACCAGCTCGACCCGTCGAGCAACGATCTGTACGCGGGAATGGATACCCGCGACGGGGGTGGGGAAGCGTGGAACGGTACCTACACGGGATATTACCTGAAAAAGTTCGTCAATCCCGCTGCCGGTGACCATAGAACCAGGATCAACGCGGTGTTCCCCTTTATTCGCCTAACCGAAGTCTATTACGCCTACATTGAAGCGTGTATAGAACTCGGTGAACTGGATGAGGCGAAAAAGTACCTGAACGAGTTGCGTGAGAACGTAAACCTCCCGCCCGTTACGACGACGGACCAGGATGAGCTGCGAGAAATCTACCAGAACGAGCGAAGGTTGGACTTCTATTTCGAGGAGCATCGCTATTGGGATATAAGAAGGTGGATGATCGCTCCTACAGCCCCGGGTATCAACAGCCTGAAAGGGATAAGGGTAACGGCCAAGTTGAAACCGGGAGTGGGTAAGCAGGCTCGACACGAACATGATGAGGCAAGGTGGACGTATACCTACGAGCCGATTCCTTTAACCCAAGAGGATAGGAAATGGGTCGATAAATGCTACTACTTGCCCATTCATCGCGATGAGATACATCGGAATACTAATTTGATTCAAAATCCCGGGTACGGCAATTAATCGTATCCCTCATTGAAAAAAAACCGGGAGCGGCGAGTTGCATACGCCGCTCCCGGTTACTTTTTTAAGTCCAAGAATACCTTTACTTTCTCTAATACCCGGGATTCTGCTTCCAGTTGGTGTTGGTGTTCAGCACATAGGTTGGAATCGGGAAGATGCGCCGAAACTTCTGACTCTTAGCAGCCGGGTTAACCACGTGTTTGAAGCCCCAATCATCTTCGAATTTGCCAAACCTGATCAGGTCATTGCGTCGCCATGACTCATCGGCAAATTCTCGTGCGCGTTCGTCCAGCAGGTCGTCTAACGTGGGTGTTCCCGTTACCAGTGGTGCCTTCACGTATGCTCGAATTTGGTTCATGAGCGAAGCGGGGGTATCACCGCGTGTGGCAGAAGCTCCCCGTAAGATAGCTTCGGCCTTCATGAGTAGTACGTCGGCATAGCGGAAGATGGGTACGTCGTTGCTCTGGCTTCGGTTCTGCGCGCTGGTTGTCTTTAAATCCATGTAGAACTTAATGGAGCGATACCCTTGTGAACGGCCTTTAAGGTCATTGCCAACATCAAGCGTGGGGAAGTCAAGGATGTCAATCGATTTAGTCAGCGTCACGTGTACGTCGTTCACCATCCAGGGGGTAGACGTTGCCTTGTAGGTGGCCGGGTCTCGCACGTAGAGGGGACCTCCGATGATTTGTTCGTTGCGTTCATCCCCTTCCAATGAAAATTTATCCACGAACTCCGGGTTGTACACGAAGTTGCCCCCCACGCTTTTCGGTAAATTCACACCGTAGAACTCCTTGTTGCCACTCCGGTGAGTCCAAAAGCGGGCATATGTCATCCCCTGTTGTGTCTCCCGGTCGAACGGCATCACGTAAATAAAATCCTTGATATGAGGGCCATTTTCGGGGTAAAACTTCGAGAGGTAGGGGTCGCTGAGGTCGAATTTGCCGGACTCGATGATGTCATCGCACATCGCTACCACATTGTTTAACTTCGGGTTGCTCATGTTTGGGGTATAGGCTGCCACGTCGGGCGAGGTGTATACTGCCCAGTTTAAGTAGAGCTTTGCCAGTAATGCTTCGGCCATGTAGCGGGTTGGTTTGCCATATGTGGAAGCGTCCACGTTGGTGGGTAGCAGGTCTAAGACGGCGAGCAGTTCCGATTCAATGTACTCGGCAATAACGGGACGTGGGGATCGGTCCATCGCTTCATCCTCTTCAAGAAGGCGGTTCAACAAGGGTACATCACCGTAGCTGTCCATTAATACCCAGAAGTAGTAGGCCCTCACGGCTCGTATTGAGGCCGTTATATCGGCTTCTTCACCCCCTAGCTCGAGGATGGCCCTGTTACACCGGGTGATACCCGATGTTAATGCTTCGAAGTACCCGATGATTCCATCATCCGGTGTCCAGGAGTGAAGTGACATATGGGCGTACACCCCGTTGTCATAATAGTCACCGCTTAGGGAGACACCCATTGCCTCATCCGATGAGAGGGTTTGCGCATGGTGGTAACTACGGGATAAGGGGCCTCGCATCGCATAGTACACGTCGGCCGTTTTCGCTTCCGCCGCGATTTCCGAATCGGGGAAGGAGGTGTATTGTGACTTGATCTCCACGTCCAAGTCGGTACAACCGATGATCAACGAGAAAAGAACCGCGGGTAAAAAATTGAGAATATATTTTTTCA
Source organism: Petrimonas sp. (assembly GCA_012839475.1). Lineage (GTDB taxonomy): Bacteria > Bacteroidota > Bacteroidia > Bacteroidales > Dysgonomonadaceae > Proteiniphilum. The sequence goes on from DUNG01000005.1 coordinate 270,054, forward strand.
TACGATTATTATATTTTTATTATTCTGTGTATGGAACCTTTGATGTTTTAAATAATCATGTCGGTTTCATTTTGTTACTTGTTTAAAAATTAACGTTTAGGCCCAACATAAGGGTTCGGGTTCGGGGGTATGTTTGTCGGTTATCAATACCCGGTTCCATCCCACCAAGGTTGATTTCAGGGTCAATCCCTTTATACTTGGTGAGGGTTACGAGGTTATTGCCCGTAACGAAGAGTCGGAGGTTCTTAATGTAATCGCCAACGTTACCGAAGTTATACCCTAGGGTAAGTGCGGAGAGGCGCAGGTAGTCCCCTCTTTCCAGGTAGCGGTCGGAAGGCGCGTGCGAGTTATAGTCGGTGGCGAGGTTGTCCGTGAACATGGAGCTTAGCACGTTTTTCCCATTGCCAACGCTCGCGTAGTTGCTTAAGAAAGCGCGTGTGCCATTCATTACCTTGTTGCCTACTACGCCCTGGAAGAAGGCGGTCAAGCTCCAGTTCTTGTAGCTTAGCGTGTTGTTCCATCCAAATGTCAGCACGGGTTGCGCTGATCCGGTCGCGGTGCGATCGTCGTATAGGGGCTTGTCGGTGGTTACCCATTCACCGGTTTGGTTATCTTTGTATCGGCCATCCGATTGCAGGTTGACCTTGGTAGCGAAGTCGTCCCCGTAAATTTTCTTCAGGTTGGTCTCGCCGTATACGTAGTAATGCGATACCCCTTCGTTGTAGCCTGCCCACTTCCACGTGTAGAATTGACCAATGGGATACCCTTCCATAACCCGTTGTTGTTGAGCGGTTGAAAAACCCGCTGCATCCAGGTTGGCCCGGTCGAAATACTCTACCGAATAGGTTTCATTCGAGAGCTTCTCTACCCGGTTCTTATTATGGGAGAGGTTTAGGGATGTTTCCCAATGAAACGTGGAGTTCTTAACCGGTATGGCGTTCAGGGTTAGTTCTACGCCCTTGTTGCTAATCTCACCCACGTTCGCGGTGAGCCAATTGTGAGGGTACCGGGTGGTAGACACCTGGTAGTCGGCAATCAGGTCTTGAGTTTTCTTGTTGTAGAGCTCGATGGTCCCGTTCAGTCGATTGTTAAGGATAGAGAAATCCAAGCCCACGTTAAACATTCCCGTGCGCTCCCATTTCAGGTCGGGATTCGCGTTTCTGGTGGGCCCTAGCGTGTGTACCGATTCCGTTTCCCCAGACGGGGTTACATGTTCAAACCAGCCTGTCGCCCCATACACTTGGGTTGCTGTGAACACGTCGAATCCCAGCGAGTTCCCGCTTAATCCATACCCAACCCGTAGCTTCAGGTCATCGAAAAAGCCATTCGCTTTCATGAAATTCTCTTCCGATATTCTCCATGCCATAGAGGCGGATGGGAATGTTGCCCAACGGTTATTTTTCCCGAAGGCGGATGAGCCGTCGCGGCGGATGGTTGCTTGAAACAGGTACTTGCTGTTAAAGGAGTAGTTGGCACGCCCGTAAAAAGAGATCATGCGTAGCGTGGAAAGCATGTAGCGGCCGTCTCCCAGTCCAAGTCCGTTGATGTCGATCTTATTCCCCATCCCGAGGTTGTAATAGGTCAGGGCATCGTTGTAAAAGTCGTATGTCGTCAGCTTGAATCCATCGTTATCGTTACCTTCTTCCCATGAGTATCCTGCCATTAAACCCAACTTATGGGAGTCGTTAAACGTGCGGTCGTAGTTGAAGTAGGTCTCTAGAATTTTCTTCGTGTTGTTGATGGTAGAGCGATCTGCACGTCCGCTCATATCTAGGGCGACCAACGATTTCGTGGTGTTGTAATTGCTAAAAAGGTGTTGTTCGTTCTGGTACGCCAGGCTTAGGTTATACAGGAGGCCCTCCGTGATTTCGAACGAGGCTTTCGCATTTCCTTGTATCTGTTTGCTTTCCGTGTCGTAGATGTTTTCGTGTATCAACGCTACAGGGTTAAAGTTTTGCGATATGCCGCTGTTTTCGAACCATGTTCCATCCTCGTTCCTTATGGGAACCAGGGGGGAGTAGTAGCTCATGGCATCCAGCACGCTCTGTCCTTGTTTGTCGAACGGGACGCTACCCCTGTTTGTAACACTCGTGTTGATGTTGAACGATAACGTTAGCCGGTCGTTCATTGCCTTTGTTTGCAAGAAAGCCCGACCTATCAGTCTACTCATCTCCGTTCCTTTTATAACCCCTTCTTTTTCCAAGTAATTGATGCTTGAGTTATAGGAGGTTTGTCCTGCTCCCCCGCTGATGGAAACGTTATGGTTATGGCTGAACCCCGTACGTTGCACCTCTTTTTGCCAGAAGGTGTTTGCTCCCAGGTCGTTGACGAGGGTGATGTTGTTCTCTCGGGCGTACTTCCGCAACTGGTCTCCATCCATTACGTCCCAGTTCTTGATGATGTTATCGGTCGCGGCGTACGTGCTGTAGTTGATGGTCGTATGCCCTGCTTTTCCTTTTTTGGTGTTAATGATAATCACCCCGTTGGCCGCTTTAGAGCCATATATCGCGGTTGCGGTGGCATCCCGTAACACGTCGATGCTCTCGATATCATCGGGGGAGATCAATGAGAGCGACATGCCGGGAATACCATCTATCACGTAGTAGGGTTCTTGAGCGGCACCCTCTCTAAAAGTGGAAGCTCCTCGCAGCGTGATTGATGGGGCACCGTTAGGGTTGCTACTTTGTGTGATGATGAGCCCGGGCACCTTCCCCTGGAGCAGCTGGGCTGGGTCTGAGAAGACCCCAACATTTAGCTTATCGGCCTGCACGGTGGTAATGGAGCTGGTAATATCTTTTCGGGCCATGCTGCCATATCCCACGACCACGATCTCTTCCAGAGCTTGGGCATCTTCCAGCAGCGTGATGCTCAAGGCTACCCTATTGGTGGTACTTACCTCCTGTTCCAGGTAGCCAATATAGGTGATTCGGACGGTTGCGTTATCTTCAACTTGTAGTTCAAACGCACCGTCAATATCAGTAACAGTTCCATTGGTCGTGCCTACCTCGATGACGTTTGCCCCTATAATCGGGGTGCCCATTTCATCGACAACCGTTCCGGTGATTCGTTTTTTTTGCTGTTCCGTTTTCAACGCTATCGTTTCATTGGTTTCCACGTCTCTGGCTTCGGCTATACCGCAAAAGAGACAGGTAAACAATAAAACAAAGGTTGTTCGAGTAATCAATAAAAAATGTTTAACAGGTGCTTTCTTGGTGAAAGTTATACCTGTTGCCTTCTCTTTTTTCATACCATTCGTCATTGTTTTAGTTAATACATGTTTTTATTTATACAACTTGCGTTCACTCTTTAACTCCCCAAAAAAGCTTATATCGGTGTAGAAATAGTTTTTACCCGTTATAAGCGTGGCAAAAGTAGAAAAAAAAATGGTATTTACCACCAATTCTCTACGAAGGATTTACAGAGGAAAGATACGATAATAGTTTCAGAAATAAAAGGCTTTTTCACCTCATCAGAAAAAGTTGTTTCTGTCATTTTAAACATTTTGAGTTCTTCGAAATTTTCAGACAAGAACTTCGGCTTTTCAACCGCTTGCAACTTACAGTTTAGAAGTCGAGTAAAACTGATTTTACTTTTGGTTTTCCTGTTTTTTCAACTAAAAGACCTATGGTCATACACCTCTTCAGGGCTTTACAAGATCCTTTCGTATGGGAAAGACATGTTTACCTGTTGTCGGACAGCAACATCGATTGGCGTTGGTTCGGCTATTCAATAACGAAACAATTGATAAAAAAACCGTGAACAAGGATGATGAACCCTCCGGCAACCCGCGTTGCTTGAATAAAGAGAACCGTAAGCGGTTTATTGATGGGTTTTTTAAGGCATAGAGAGACACCACCGCGTATTATTAAAAAAGAGTGCCTTAAGAAAGACACTCTTTTTAACACGCATTAGGCGCTCGTAAACTTATCCCTTGTAAAGTTGCTCCCCAGCAGAGCTTTACCCCGTTTCGGTTTACAAAAACAAAAATAAAATTAATTTCTTAAACTTAGTAAAGTGTAGTGTAAAAAACAGCCTATTTTTTGACCTATACAACTAAATTTAAAACCCCCACGGCAAGCGGGGTAAAGGAGCTTGCGAAAGTTAAGTAAATAAATATCCAAGATTAATACCCTGGGTTCTGTATTAGCAAATCGTTTTTGTTCATTTCATCCCTCATGATGGGAAAGAAATACATTTTATTATCCCATTTTCTTTGTTCGAATACCACATGCGAAATGGTAGGGACAGAAGAGGTTGTTTTGTCATCGTTAAGCTTATACACTATGTTCGCTGAAAGCACGGGTTGGTAAGCTTCTTCCCCGATTGCCCATCTTCTCACGTCAAAAAACCGGTGATCTTCGAATGCCAGTTCAACCCTTCTTTCGTTGCGGTAACGTTCTTTCAGGGCCATACCGCTCTCGTTTATCGCGGGCATACCGGCACGTGTCCTTACCAAGTTGATGTATTTTAACGCTTCATCTTCCTCTTCCAGTTCAATGCAGGCCTCCGCGTAATTCAACAATATTTCGGTATATCGTATGAATCTCCATGTGACGGCTTGTCGAACATATTGGGCATCTATATTGGGGTCAAGGTATTTTTTGGTGTAGTAGCCAGTCTGTGATCCATTCCAATCCTCAATGGTGCTGTTCCGAGTGTCTACCCCGTAATGGAGTTCAATTTCGTTGGTAGCTGGATTCCATACCTCTTTCCGTCCGGTTTGTATTCTATTCTCTGGATCAAGGCCCTTTGCATCGTCCGGTCGTACTCGCCACTTCGCACCGTTATGAAGGATGGTCCCATGGAAGCGAGGGTCTCGGTTACTGTAAGGATTTGCTGCATGTTCCGGGTTGTTCCAATCGAAAAGGCTACCATCTGCCATCTCGTAGTCGTCTACGAGGTTACCTACAGGTGCATTTGCCCCCCATCCGTGGTACCCGTTAGGTGATGTGTAGAGTCCCCAGCGTTGTCGTACGGTTACCGTGAAGTATTTCACGAAAATGTCCTCTTCCGTGTCTTTTGCAACGAAAAGGTTGAAATAATTTTCTGCCGCTTCAGTGGCTGATGAAGGTTGAGGCTTATACAGTGAGTATTGTTCGAGGTCGATTACCGCTTTTGCTGCATCTTTCGCTGCCCTCCACCGTTGTTGGCGATTATCATTCGTGTAGCGAATCAGCTCTTGGTTACTGTATTCCGGGAAAATGGTACTATTGTAAAGGTCACTGGCGGCATATAACGTAACGCGTGACTTGAGGGCCATGGCGGCTCCTTTCGTGATCCTTCCACGGTTTACCCCTGAGTGCTGGCTCGGGAGTAGTTCAATAGCTTGATTTAACTCTTCAAGGATGAAGTTAACCGTCTCCTCGTAACTATTGCGTGCGGTTTTAAATTCGTCATCCAGTGAAAACACTCCCTTGATGATCGGAACTCCACCATATATTTTTGATAGGTTGAAGTAAAAGAACGCCCTCAGGAAGTGCACCTCACCTGTCATTCTATCTCTCAAGTTTTTTCCATCCACGATATTTTCTGAGAAAGGTATGTTATCCACGTTTTCAAAAAACATGTTACAATAACGTATACTTTTATACATATCGTTCCAGGTATACAAATACGACACACTTCCCCAGGCTGGGAGTCTATCCTGTGTTATAAGTCCGTTGTTGAAATCGGTAGAGGCTTGATTTCCCCTGTAATGAGCCTCATCGACAAGCATGCATTTCATCCGGCCGTCAGTTAACGGCTCATCAAGTCTATCGTAGAGGTTATTTATGAATGTCTCTACTAACGCCTGATCGCTCCATAAAGCTTGCTCGGAAAACTCGGTAGCCGGGTCTGTATTCAAGAAATCGTGATTACAGGCTACCAGTACATGCAAACCGATAATGAAGAGGAAGGCTTTTATTATTTTCGTATATTTCATAATTCTATTTTTTTACAATTCAATTAAAACGTGAGTAAAACACCAATGTTATACACCTTATTCAATGGATAAGCAGTGGGAGATGTTGTTTCAGGGTCGAAGTCTTTAATTCCGGTAAACGTGAGGAAATTCGTACCGGTAAAGTAGATTGTGGCCCCCTGCAGGTATACTTTCCGCGTTAAACTTTGTGGCACGTTGTAGCCAATCTCCAGGTTTTTTAATCTCAGGTAGTTGGCATTATGTAGCCAGTACGTGTTCGCGTTGCTTCTCCAATATTCGAAATAACGATTCCATATTCTGGGTTTAACGGCATCGATATTATCAGTGGTCCATCTCCCTTCTACATCTCTTTTCAAGTAATTGCCCGCCTCGCCTTGCATTTCGTAGTAATCGTATCTAACAGCACCGGTTGCCCATTGAAAGAATAGGTTCATATAGAAGTTTTTGTAATCTAGTCCAAGATTAAGCCCTCCTACATGGGTGGGTAGGTCAGTTTTTTCTGAACGTACCCGATCTAGCCCGTCAATCACGCCGTCTTTGTTCACGTCTTCAAAAATCACATCTCCAGGTCGGGCACCTCCCCAGTGTGGGTAGCTGGCAAGATGATCCGCATCCCTAAAGATGCCGATCGCGTTGTAATATAGGCTGGCATTCATTGGTCTACCTGTTGATTGTTGATATTCAGGAATGCCAGGGGTCTCATCCCAGAAAAGTATCTTGTTTTTGTTGAAATTCAGGTTAAGTGAAATGTTGTATCCTAAATCTGAAAGTTGATTTCTGTAAGAAATCACAAATTCGAATCCTTGGTTTTCCACTTCACCTATATTCTCTCGTGGTAACGTGAGACCAGTACTTCCTGGGACTGATGCATTACGGGTCCAGAGAATATTGCTTCGTAGGTTATAAAAGTAATCCGCGTTCAATCCCAGTTTACCATCGAACATTTGCGCATCGAATCCGATGTTGGATTGATTGGCCACTTCCCATGTCACGTTTCGGTTAGGTATTCTAAGTTCTTGTAGCATCTTCGATTCCACGTTGCCGTTGAACACGTAAATATTTGTTGAACCCGTGACGTATCCAAAGCTTGATAAGTATTGATAAGCATCGATCCGGTCGTTTCCAGTCTGTCCCCAGGATCCCCTTATCTTCATGTAATCCACGGTGTTTTTCAATCCTCCCCAGAATGGCTCTTCCGAAATTCTCCATCCCAGTGAAACACCGGGGAAAAACCCGAATCGCCCCTCTTCGGGGAAGATAAAGGACCCATCGTATCGCCACACGAATTCCAGTAGGTACTTGTTCTGGTAATCGTAGTTCACGCGCCCGAAATAATTCATTCGTTCCTCTACACTAGAAGAACCGTTGTTATCTTTCTCGGCATCTCCACCGGCAAAAAGTTCATCTAAAGCGGGTGAGACGTAATTTTTACGGAAAGCGGAAAAGTTCATGTAGTCTCCCGAATACCTTTCCATACCCAACAACGCTTTAAAATTGTGATCTTCATTAAAGGTTTGTTCGTAGTTTATCAACCCGTTCAAGGTGATGTTTTTATTTTGCCCCATCTCTTGTGTGAGTTGAGGATCTACGAATCCCTTTTTCCCTTCTACCAAAATTGGTTCGCCCCCACTATCATAGGAGGTACCATCCCACGAGTAAAGGTACCAGGGTATTTGCCACAACTTGTCGTTTATGTATCGATTATCGACAGCCGCGTTTCCGCGAAACGATAATCCTTTCACCCATGGCAGTTTCACCTCCACGTTAGCACCCAGCAACAAGTCTGTTCTTTTATTCCTGTCGTAGCCAGTCTGGTTGGTCGTAATAACTACCGGGTTATTTCCATACTCGATGTCAGGACCATTCATGCCGTTTGGCCAATATGCATGCATGTTGGGTTTACCTCTCCTAAGCATATTAAAGATATCGCCAGCCGATCGGGTAGGGTAGTTCCTGTTTTGGAAAAGTGCCGACATATCCACGCCATAACTTACGTAATCATTAAGTTTCCCATCGAGGTTTACGCGTATGTTTTGCTGTTTGTAATTGGTTGCACTGTTTTTATAGATAGCATCTTGAAACGTTGTTCCCACCGACACAAAATAGGTTAGGTAATTTTGGCCCCCTGAGATAGAGAGGTTTGCATTTCTTTGTGGTGCAGATGACTTAAAGGTCTCCGCAAACCAATCGGTGTTCGGGTACAGCCAAGGATCACCACCTTTTCGGTAATTTTCGATCTCTTCATTACTGTATTTTGGTGCTTGCCCTTGGTATACGCTAATTTCGTTTAAAACCTCAAGATAAGTTGCCGAGTCAATGGATTTAGGAATGACAGTAGGCATGCTTCTACCTTCGTTATATGAAAACTGCACTTGCGGTTTACCTTGTTGGCCCCTTTTCGTAGTGACCAGGATTACACCATTGGCTGCTTTTGACCCGTAAATTGCCGCGGAAGCATCTTTTAACACGGTGATGCTCTCTATGTCGTTTGGATCAAGACGCTGAAGATCCCTGTTGGAAATGCCATCCACCACGACTAGTGGTGAGTTGTCGCCCAAGGTGTTGGCTCCCCTTATACGTAACGTGGATCCATCACTTCCGGGCTCGCCCGATCGAGTCATAACTACTAACCCCGGAATCTTTCCAGCTAACGAGTTGGTAAGGTTGGCAGTGGGTACTGCAGTGAGTTCTTTACCTTCTAGCGTGCTAATGGCACCTGTGATGGTGGCTTGCTTTTGTGTACCATAACCAATAACCACCAATTCTTCAAGTGACTTGGTGTCCTCTTGTAGGGTTAGATCGAAAGTTGTTCTTCCAGCAGTGTTGATAATCTGTTCTAAGTACCCGATGTAGGAGACCTTAATGGTGGCGTTGTCGGTTACGTTTAACGAAAATTGACCATCAATGTCTGTAATCGTTCCGTTGGTCGTACCCTCTTCAATAATATTTGCCCCGATTATCGGTTCACCTTTACCATCCACAATCGTTCCGGTAATTTGCTTTTTTAGCTGTTGCTGATTCTGCACCTTTGATTCATGGCTGTAACCTATTTCGGCCATAGAGCAAAATACGCAGGTGAATAGTAGGATAAACACTGTCCGCATAATCAATAAAAAATGTTTAATGGGTAGTTTTTTATTTAAAGTATTACCCCTAGTGTTGTTGTTCCTCATACAGTTGTGATGTTTTTAGTTAATACATAAATGATTAGTTTTGTTGATGGATGTAATTATTTAAAATCATAGGCATGAATTTTAACGTTGTTGTTATCGCTACCAAAATTAACGCAAGATTGTTACAACGGTGTTACATTTAAATTAAGAAAAAGTTGCCTTTCTCCCCTTTTTCCCACTGTTTTTTTAACCTCATTTGCTATTCGCATTGGCATTTGCTTTTGTTGATAAAGTCAAATAAACTGGTTTAATTAATAATAGACCACTTTGTCTGGTCTGTTCCAAGTGTAGACGATCACGTCGTGCGCTTCTACCCGGTACCCGTTGGGGATAGTTTTCGCTTTCAACGTAACGCTGTTCTCCCCCTCTTTTAGGTCGTAATTCCAGGAAAGTTCAAGTCGTCTGATACGGCTATCCGTGGGGGGTTCGTATACCTTGTTGAGCGACATGTCGGTATGCGCGAAGTTCAGGTGCTCTACCTTGTCCAAACCCTGTTTCCAATAGGCCGGTATCTTGTCGTACCCGATCATCGTGCCCAGTATTCCGCCCGCGTTGGCAAAGTGTTTCGCGTGTAGCGAGTCGGGTGCGTCCAGCAAGTCCATGTAGACATCGTCGTACAACCCAGGCGAGTTTTCATAATACCAGAGCATCCGCGTGTCGTTCCACGGGATAGGAACCTCGTCGCCGATCATCGTTCCGTTCCATACGAATTCCGTTGGGCCACCGTAGGTGCATCCAATCACCTGGCCTGCCCATCCCCCTTTGATTTTATCCAGCAGTTCTCCCCTGCTTATGGTATATTCCGTTGCAGTTGTGTTGCCTTTCTGGCACGATAAAAGGATGATCGCGCTCAACATGAAAAAAAGTTCGCGCTGTTTCATATGAATGAAGTAATGTTTAAATAATCGCAACCAAAAATCGACACTAACCTAATACAGGTGTGACAAAAATACAAAAAAAATTAAATTAACCCACTACTATCCGATATTTTGAAATAATTAGCTATTATCGTCGTACTTTAACCGACAAAAGGGACCGTTTGGTAATTGGAAAAGTAAAAAATGAAACCATTAAATTAGTTGACAGAACTACTGTTCGTCTATGTTTGAGCCTTTAAAACAGAATTTACAGATTAAAACCTATTTGGGTACAAGTGAAAACGCTGTGAAGTCTCAAGTTTTTGGAACAATGATTGTTTTTCTGCTATTAGAGCTTATCCATAGAGTTTACTGCAAAGGAACGATAGCATTCAGCAATTATTGTGAAAAAGTGAGGATTTGTCTGTTGCATTATCTATCTTTCAGCTATTTGTGCGGCATAAGCGGTAAAGTGAAAAAGATACAAAAACCGTCTGATAAGACATTGTTTGACCGAGATGAATTTTGGCTTCAGACGGAAATTGAGTTTTAATACGTTAATATACAGATAATTACAAAAAGAAAAGGTCGTTTTATCATAACTTTCGGAAGGTAGTGAAATTTACCATGAGTATGGTAAAGAAAGAGAAATTAAAACGAGCGAAGCCAGTTAAATCAAAATAATTTAAGCTGGCTTCGTTCGTTTACGGAGTGTCCCAAATCAGTTTTGCACCTTATAATTAAAGGTTTTCACCTGTTTCCCCTTGGTGTTGGTGATGCGAACCTCTATCTCTTTGTCGTTGGCCATAACGCCAATCATCTCCCGATTATGATTCACCAGTATCGGGAAGTTGATCGCATCGCTCTTTTCTTGATAGATGTATCTGTGGAGGTGGCCACACATCATCAGGTCTATACCGGCTTTATTCAACGTGGGTACGAACTTCTCCAGGATTTCTTTTTCGCCGTGCCAGTTCCCGAAGGGGGGGATATGGGTAATCACCACCTTAAAAGGCGCTTGCTTAAACTCATCGCTTTGAATTATCTTTTCCAGCCATTTTGCCTGTTCGGTGCGGTAATTGTCGAAAGCCACGATGCCACTGTACTCGATATCGCTGTCTGGCTTGTCCTCACCGCAGTCGAGCACGAGAAAGCAGATGGGGCCTTGGCGGAACATGTAATAGAGCTGACCAGTTGGGGTGGGGAAGTATCGAGGGAAGGTGGTCGCGAAATGGCCTCGGGTTTCATGATTGCCCCGTGCGTAGTAGAAGGGGGTCTCTTTTGCGAACAATGTCACTGCAGTATCCATGAAGTCATCGAATAGCTTCTCTTGCGAGAGAAGGTCGGTAGTCATATCGCCGTTGAAAAAAACCAGATCGGTTTCATCCCATTGGGTTCCCATCAAGAGGGAGTCCATTAATGCATTATCACCGTGAATATCGTTTAACACTAAGAATGAAATCTCCTTTTTGTGAGGATTGTTGGTGGTAAACGTGAGCGGTATTTGTCTGTACACATTGCTTGCCACGGTTTGGCCGTAAATCACGTTATAAACTTGATGATCTAACACCTCTTGCGAATAGATGCGGTACCGGTAGGTAGTGTTGGGCTTTAGCTCCTTCAACCTCACCATGTGGACCGAATCGACCACTTTGAACCCGTAGGATTCTGCGAAAAATTGGGGTCTCTCTTCGTGGTAGAAATGGGTACCATCGTTCGGGGCCAGCTCTACCCAGGAAATGGCCTTTTTATTGGTTGTCCAGACGATGGTCACTTCATTTTCGGTCAAGCCTTGCAGGTAGGGACCATGAGTAATTGCGATTTGCGACTGAGCGGAAAGAGAGACCGAAATACTCAGGAAAAGAGAGAGCCATACGATTGATTTAGCATTCATAATTATTTACTTAATCTTATTAATTTAAACATCTTGTTGATTGACAAGAAAAAGAGCATATTTGCTTTTAAAAGGTGCTGAAAGCAAATAATATGTTACGAAACAAAATTACATGAAAATCTCCCTATTTCCAAGCGGCTGTAATAAAAATCAAGGCTGTAGAGTCAAGTAGCAAGTGCAATATTATAAAAACTGTTTCATAAGTGTCCACTAAAAAAACGCAATTGTTCTTTGAAATATCAATAATGTCAATGAACGATTCGGTTATAGTGAACCAAGTTTATTTAATTTTTAATCGTCCACTTTTTTTAGTGGGCAGTAGTGATAAATATTCCAAAACAAAACACCCGGGCGTTGCACTTTTAAGTTGAACTTAGGTTTTCACATAGAGCGGGAGTGAAAATTAATGTTGCCAGTCATCATTGTTAATCAGATAATTCCCCACTTAATTCTTCTCAAATAATTTGTAAAATACCTGAGGTAAGAGAAATAAAAGACGTTTTACAGTAAAGAAAACAGTATAGGAGACTTACAGGGTAGCGCTCCATTAAAAAACCCTTGGCTTTGCAGGCCAAGGGTTTTTAAGTTTTCAGATAGTCAAGTCATGTTATTTTTTGTCATAATTCAGAACAATCACAATATTGCCGGACTCTTTCCCGGGGATCACTTTCAGTTCCATCTGGCCGAGAATATCATTGCCCTTCCCAAGGTATGAAAGGGTGTCGGTTACCGTTGGATTATCTCCCGATCCTATAAGTTCAGATCGTGTAAGCTCGCCCCTCCACAGTACCGGCCCGAAAGAGTGTCTTAATGTATATTTGCCAGGGGTAATGCCCTCAAACAGATATTCATTAACACCCTCCTTGAGCATCTTCCTTTCGATCATCCTTCTTTCTATCGCGAGCTCAATCTCCGCTCCTATCCCCATTGTCTGTTCCGTGATTTCTCTAAAGTACCCCGTGCCGCTATCGAAAGCCTCTACCTCGAAATAATACTCAGGTTCGACATTCAGGCTATGAATGGTGATTTTGTAATCATCGTAAACCATGTAGTTGTTGTATAGCTTACCGGGTTCAATACCGTAACGAACCACGTAACCGTCGGCACCTTCAACGGGCTCCCAGATGATTGTCGCGTCACGGCGATCTTCCGGGTCGCGTACAACGTATACGTCCGTGACCTTGGTGAACGTGGCTTTTTTCGGGTTGCCGAAGACACGAAAATCCTGTATCGAGAACTTCCCGGAATCGTGCGTGAAAACGTTCGTGACCTTGACGAACCTTGCCATCGTTGGTTCTGCAAGCTCCGTGTAGTCATGCCTGTTATCCGCCGTGTTATTGCTCTTGTCAATGATTTTGGACCATGTCTTGTTGTCGTTTGACACTTCGACGATAAAGGACTGGTATCGGTCAAGGGGAGCCGCCAGCCCGAAGCCTCTTCCCACCTCCACCGTGGCATCATGCCTGTCAAAGTTCACCTGGATAGCCGTGATTTGACATTCTACCCCCAGGTCGACCGTCATGTATTCACCTTCATTGCCGGTGCTCGCGACCCACTTGGTCATGAAGTCCTCGTCAACCGCGTTGGCAGCATCAAAACCTTCCAGGGTAGATGAGACTTCAACGTGTTTCTTGTGGGATAGCAGCATCCATCCGGTAAAGCCATTGTTGACAGCATCTGGCTTTACCCCGGGTAAATACATCGGGTAATCCCCGAACGCGGTATTTGAATGCATTACACCGTCTTCGTCAACATCTGTAGGGTACAACACGATTTCTCCACTTCCCCTGCCCCCGTACCACCCGGGGATCATGCATATCGTCCAGAATTGACCGTTTTTATCCTTGAACGTGCTGCCGTGACC
>DUNG01000006.1 GCA_012839475.1 Petrimonas sp.
CATGATTAAAATAATCATTAAACACCCTTGAAAATGATTATTTTAAATATCAAAGGTTCCATACACCGAAACATAAAAATAAAATAATCGTATGAAACATTACAAAAAAATCGCGGTGACCCTGATGGGAGTCCTGCTTTTCACGTTTGGAATTATGGCAGATGAGATGATCAACGAGAATGCGTTACAAGGCAAAAAGGTGCTGTACGTGTATGGTGGATGGGATGGGCATGAACCTGAACAATGCCGGGATATTTTCGTCCCCTGGCTCAAGTCGGAAGGCGCGGAGGTTTTCTTGCACGACGACCTGGCGTGTTACGAAGATTCGGCGCTGATGGCTGAGGTAGATTTAATTATCCAGCATGTCACGATGAGCCAGATTTCCGGGCCGAGGGAAAGGGCGTTGCTTAATGCCGTTAAACGAGGCGTGGGATTAGCCGGATGGCACGGGGGATTGGGTGATTCGTTCCGAAACAACACCGAGTATCAATACATGGTTGGAGGACAGTGGGTGGCTCACCCCGGTGGCGTTATCCCTTACAGGGTGAATATTACTGACCGGGAGGATCCGGTGACCCGTGGGTTGGAGGATTTCGACATGAAATCGGAGCAATACTTTATGCATGTGGATCCGAACGTGAAGGTGTTGGCGACGACGACTTTCGCGGGCGATCACGATTTCTGGATTGATGGAGCCGTGATGCCGGTAGCGTGGAAGAAGCAGTACGGGAAAGGACGGGTCTTCTACTCTTCTTTGGGTCACGTTTCGAGCGATTTTAATGTGCCCGAAGCACTCGAGATCATGAAGCGAGGGATTAAATGGGCAGCAGAAAGTTTAGAGAAAGGTGCGGAGGAATGGCTCTCCCCCATCTATAAGTAAACAATTCCTGTTCGTTGTTTACCCGGTCAAGACAAGATGGGTACACGCGGAGAATGATGCGAGATAGTCAACAGGGAAGTTAAGTTAAAAGTGTACCGATAAGGACGACGTGGGTTGAATCGCGTCGTCCTTATCGGGTATATAGGGATAAAGCAAAAGAGTGCGGTAAAGACTCGACGCAAAGATGATGTTTATTTCGTTTGCTCAACAACTTGCCCAAAGGTGAAGGGATACTCCACTCCAATCGAAGCTTCAAACTGGTTGCAAAAAGTATCGTACACGGTTTTCGCCAAACCTATTTTGCTTTGCCCGTAAAGGGTGGTGCATTTCACTTGAAGGGCTTCCTCGTTCAGGAAGTCATACTGGAACAGGGTGTCCGCGATTATTAATTTTTGGGAATCAGACAAGGTGAAGTCTTTCAAGATCCCAGATAAAAAATCGATGGCATTATTTGCTAAATCGTTTTTGAAAATATCTATCCAGTCGGTCTCCATGTTAGGCAGCATTGCCCCCCGGGTGAGCAGTTCCAATATCTTTTCGACCTGTTCGTTCTCTTTTGCCTCGAACAGTTTAACCACCTCTAGGTAGTCGCACAGGACATTTTCCTCTAGTTGAATCCTCCAATAACCTTTTTGATTGATCACCTTTATACCACCTATCTCTTCAAGGATTACCCGCAACTTGCTTACGTACACGTTTCGGTTGTTTTTAGCCGCTTCTCTTGATTTGTCATGCCACAAGAGCTGTATCAGTTCATTGCCACTGATTCCGCGGGTGTCGCTCGCGGAGTAGCAGATAAGGGCAACCAGTAACGATTTGAGTGTCCGCGAAAAGGAGGGGGTGATGTCTTCTCCCTTTTTGTTAAAAACCTGAAATCTCCCTAAAAGACAAATGCATTGCCGGGTAAAATTGTAATGTCCTTGCCTGGTTTCTTCTTCGAGGGTAGAGGGAATACTGTCCGTGGGAGGGGCTTTGGGAACTACCTTCGCGACGCGCTGTTTTCTCATTGACGCCTTCCTTCTCCCATGACGAGAGATCAGGAGTAAGGAGACGATGGTAATCATTACTGTTGTAACTAGCAGATACCCTTTCCAATTGATGCTTTGCTCCGCTTTCACATACCCCTGTTGAACCGATGCGGGCGATATTGTTGGGTAATTCATCTCGTAAATTTCTAGTAACGACTCTCCGCTCACTTGTGATAGAAGAACAGAAACATACAATTTTTGCCTCTCGTGAGATAAAAACAGGTTGGTATAGATGTAGTGATAGGTGTCGAATTCTATCCAGATTGGTAGCGACATAGGTTCAAGTACCGCGTGTAGCGTGTCGATTCTCATTAGGATACCGCCCGATTCCGACATGAAAACATAGAAACAGTCATCATTGTTGTCGTAAATCATGTTTTTGCTAGGGATACCTTCTTCGTTTCTGGGAACATCCTGAAGAGACCAGAACAGCTTCACCGACTGATTTGTTAGGTCAACCGAGTAGAAATCGTAGTAGTTGCGAGGTGCAAGCTCTTGCCGACCAGAAGGAGACCCACGGCCGCCAAAAACATATAGCTGTCCGTTTAAAAGGTTTGAGGCTGGTGAGTAGCGAGGGTCAATGGCCCACAGATTCAGACGTTTCATTAGGCGATTTTCGTGGAAAGGATAGCAGAAGAGCAGTTCGTTATTGTAGTGGTAATGTCCATACCCACCAAAACTAATGAGTACCGAATCCTTTGGATTGAATACCACGGTACTATTCCAGTAGTTATGTTCTTTGCTAGGCCTTTGTTGGTTCTTCCAGCTGTTTAGAGAAAAGTCGAAAACGGAATAGATATCCTCTGTCTGGTTATAAGATAAAAGTGTTTGCATTGATGGTATGTAAATCAGCTGGTTGGGAGCGTTTGCGGCATAATTACCCCCTACTATCGAGAACACCTCGATTGATGATTCAGGGTACTCTTCTCCCTCTTTTTCCAGTGGAGGCATTATTATGTGCATCTCCTGATCAGTAACCGCGAAAAAGCGGTGGTTTACAGGGTCGTAAGCAATGGAGGGTGAAACATCAAATGTCTGCTCGTGAATTTTTAGCCAGGTGATATGGTCATCCATAAGCCATTTGGTGTTTATTCCAACGGCTGGTGAACCCGATATTTCGTCGTAACAAGTGTCGTTGACATGTTGTGCCATCTTCCAGAAACGTATTTCACGGTTGTCCCGTTTAAGAAGGATGTCTTTAACGTTCACGGAGGCAATATCGTCTGAAGTAAAGCCTTCAAAAGGACAATGTCCGAAAGCGATGCGAACGCTTTTCACCCCTTTTATTATGTCGCTTGATACCACTACCTCCTCTTCATCGTAGCGTAACGTGATTTTTCCCGTTACCGGATCCAACGATAACGATACAGGCAACCAAGTTTCTACCCTTACCTCTTTCTCAAGGAGGTAGACCTCTTCACCAATCAGCAGGAGTGGATGACGAGAACCGGTGTTGCTCGCCCAGTAGTACATTAAATCGATGTTGTCGCCTTTATTGGTTATCATACGAAACAACGAGCCGAAGACATTGTCTTGCCTTACCCATAAGCTGAACTCTATATCCAACAACTTGCCTCTTGTTCTGATGGGCTTGCCATCATCAAGTGTCATACTCGTGAAGTTGGAGGTGGATAAAGGGTAAGATTGTATATAGAGACCATACTCGGATGTATCCACTTGTGAAAACAGGGGATAAAGGGGATATAAAAGTGTGAGTATGATAAACAGGATATTTCTCATAAGAAGATGTCTTTGGCGGATCAACCGGTTCCTACAAAAATAAAAGATTTTTCTGAAAAGCTCTGTTTTTTTGAGAGGAAAGCTGAATCTTTTTAGGTAACCTGTTGTACGTTATCTGCTAGAATCTTCAATATGTTAAAAAACAGAATTTATCGCCCCGTTTTGGTTAATTAATTTGATTTTAATGTCTATTTTAAGTAGGTGTTGGCATATTTGTATATATGAATGCGTAATAATAAATCGAAGCCGATATTAAAAGTATAACCTAATACGGTGAAAAATAGCTTATCGGCAGTTTTTTGGTTAATGAGTGATTGTTTTATATTTTATCCAATTTATTAATTTTAAGAAAATCATGAATAAACATTTTTTCTGTATGATCCTCATCGGGGTTCTTGCCCTTTCAATGGGGACGTTCGTTTCATGTAGCGATGATGATAATGAGAAGCTGGACTTGAGATTGACGGTTGTCGAGGGAATGATTCGAGAGATAACAGAACAATTAGAAAATATTCCGGCAGGCTCAACCATCACGAGTGCTACACAAAGTAACGGTATCTGGACGTTGGTACTTAGCAGTGGACAGACGCTTACGATTAACCCTTCAGCCGCGGGTGGCGGCACCTCATTAGAAGTGGTAGAAAAAGAGCACAGCATCGTCATCACGATAAACGATAAGGAGTATGAACTACCGCTTGGCACGGG
Organism: Petrimonas sp.; assembly: GCA_012839475.1. GTDB lineage: Bacteria > Bacteroidota > Bacteroidia > Bacteroidales > Dysgonomonadaceae > Proteiniphilum. The sequence continues at coordinate 4,354 of DUNG01000006.1, forward strand.
CTTCCGTTCACTAATTTACGTTCCCGAATTTGTTGATGGAGAGGTTCACGCCGGTTCGAATGGACGAGTTAACGTTAAATTTCTTGTTAAACCTGCTTTGACGGAGACTTTGTTAGTTGATGCGGGCTTTTCCATAGGGGCGGCCCAAGAGTTGCAAACGCGTGTGGCAAGGAATTACTTTAGCGTGGATGGTGTGGTAATGTTCGATGGTGAATATATTAATGTGCCGATAAGGGTGTTGGATGCGAACGCGGCTGGAAAAACGTACGCCGTGATACTTCAAATGAATCTCGATGGCACCGTGTATTTGTCAAATGCCTTCAATTTGGTTGTTTCACGCGATTTCACAGGTACACCGGAGGATATTGTTCCGGCAAAACTCATTGAGGCGGTTGGCGACTATACCGAGTTGGAAAATGGTTTCTCTACCGCCACGCTACCGGAACCCACGGTAGATGTGTTGGGAACTTTTAACTTTAAAAATCTTTTCACTGAACTTCCCGAAGGGACAGTTCGCTTTGAGTTGGGGCCCAAAGAACTTCAAAACAATAACGTTTCACGCGATGATCGTTATGAGGTGTTTCGTAATGCTTTATCGGCCGATGGAACATGGGAGTTGAAAGCACGCCCGGGAACGAATGGAGATGCACCCAACAATGAGCAAACCAGTGGCATCTTGATTAACGTAGTGGTCGATGATGTAATTAAACATAAGATTTACTGGAAAATAGTAGATCCGGTCGCCGCGATTCCCCAAGAGGTTTTTAAAGGGGCATTTAGCGAGAACCCGCATATAGAATACCCCGAAAACGTGGTGTGGGAGAAAGGTGCGCACGTGTATGAACTGAGTAAGGAGTTCACGACCGGTGATTTTAACCCGATGCACGATGGAGGAAAGTTTATTGAAAATTTCCAGAATTATGAGGTATTACTCGGTAGCGATTACCTGATTTATAACGATGGTGAAACTCTTCTACTGGGTGAACTTGGTGAAAAGCTAGCCAAGCACTCGAGGGGTCTCTACTGGAGCAATAGGCAATCATCTATTGCCGCTTCACAGCGTCGTAACCTGGATATCCCCGCGGAAGAGAAGGGGAACGGGGAGATCATCGCTGGTTATGACGGCATATCGACCACGGAAATGTGGGAAACCTTTGGGTTTCGGGTATCCGATACGGCCATCGAAATGTCGGAAAAATACGCCGGTAACGCGCTGCGGGTAGGCATCGGTCTGAGGTACGAGTATGCATATGGTGAGAGGAATATTGGTGTAAGCGGATCCTTAGTCTTTTTATGGTTTAACCGTCGTGTGAGCCCAGAGGGGGTGATCGATCCTGCCCCTCGGTAGAAACGGAAGGAATCAAAACAATATTTATTTAACAATATGACGAAAAACAGATACATCCTCCCTTTGCTCAAGTCAATGGTCATGATTCTTTGCCTCGTGACGATATTTCCCTTGTTCGCCCAGCAACGGACCGTGACAGGAACGGTTATTGACACTCAAGGCGATCCAATCATCGGGGCTAGCGTTTGGGTTGAAGGCACTACGCGGGGAACGGTAACGGATGTTGACGGCAATTTCACGCTTAGCGTTGCTCCCGATGAAATGGTAAGGGTATCTTACGTTGGCTACGATGAGGTGGTGGTTGAGGCTTCATCCATTACCTTACGCGTCGTGCTACAAGAAGATACTAAAACGCTAGAGGAGGTGGTAGTAGTCGGGTATGGTACCCGCCGCAAAGAGACACTCACCGGTGCGGTTTCGGCAGTTACCGCATCGGAGATCGTGGTCACGAAAAACGAAAACGTGATTAATATGCTTTCAGGAAAACTCCCGGGAGTACGCATTTCGCAGAGAAGCTCGCAGCCCGGTGAGTTTGATAGCGCAATTGATATTCGCGGCATGGGTTCACCCCTGATCGTGGTAGATGGGGTGCCTCGTGATCAAGGTTATTTTTCACGAATGGACGCGAGTGAGATAGAAAGTATTTCAGTATTAAAGGATGCATCGGCAGCCATTTACGGTGTCCGTGCGGCAAACGGTGTGATCTTGGTAACGACAAAACGGGGGACTTCAGCTACTACTGGTAAGTTCGATATCACCTTCTCTACCAATTATGGTATCCAGTCGTTCCTTTATATACCTGAAACGGCAGACGCGGTAACCCACATGTTGCTGATGAATGAAAAGATGCTGAATAATAACTTTGGCCGCAATTATTTTCATTTTGCACCTCCTCGTTACACGTATGAACAGATGTTTGAGTATAGTACGGGAGATAAAGTGAGCACTAACTGGACTAATGAGTTGTTTGACAAGGTGTCACCTCAACAACAACATAATCTGTCGGTGAACGGAAGCTCCAACAAGATCGATTACTTTTTTAATTTTGGCTACATGGATCAGATGGGTGCCTATAAGAGTAAGTCGCTTAACTACGATCGTTGGAATTTTCGAGCCAACGCGGATGCTCGCATTACTGACCGATTGAAAGCATCGATACAGTTGAGTGGTTACATGGATGAAAGAAACCAGCCCTTTACCGATATATGGGCGGTTTATAAAAAAGCTTGGACCTATAGACCTACCTCTCAAGCGTGGGTGGATGGGGATACTAACTTGCCGGCGTATGATACGGAGATGCTGGAGAACGAAAACCCCGTGGCCTCGACAAATAGCGATTTAGCGGGGTATCGGCAAGTGAAACACACTAATTTCAGCGGGGCGTTGGCACTATCTTACAATATACCCGGCCTTGATGGGCTTAATGCGAAGGCTTTTTACAGCTATGACTACAACACGCAAAACAACACCTATAATCAAAGAAGCTATAACCTCTATAACCGGCAGGACGATGGCATATTGCAGGTGTTTACCCGTAATAGCCCGGGTAGCTTGGAGCGAAGGGCTGACTTTGGTTATAGTACGGTGATGCAGCTGTCACTCAACTATGATAACAAGTTTGGTGACCATAAGGTGGAGGGTATGCTGCTGTTTGAAGAGCAGTACAATTTTTGGGATGGTTTCTATGCCCGGAGAAATATGTACTTCGATAGCGACTACCTGTTTGCCGGAGATGAAGAGAACCAGGTTGGTGGTATGGGGGGAGTGGGAGACAACGCCCGGCAAGGAATAGTTGGGAAAGCGAGTTACGACTACCGGTCGAAGTATATCATCGACTACTCGTTTCGTTATGATGGCTCTTCACGTTTCCCGAAAGGCTCTCGTTGGGGGCTGTTCCAATCGGTTTCTGCCGGATGGCGACTAAGCGAAGAGGATTTTATCAAAGATCGCTTATCTTTCCTTACTAATATGATGTTACGCGTTTCTATCGGTAAACTGGGTGATGATAGTTCCGCGGGGAACTATCCCTCAACGATTGTTGGTTATAACCTGACGGCCAATCGTGGATGGTATTACAATAATGTGTTCATGACTTCCGTGAACCCAACGGCTATTCCTAATCCCAACCTGACATGGTATACGGCTACCACGGGCAATCTGGGACTTGACTTTAACCTGTGGAACCAGAAGTTGACTGGTACGCTGGAGGCATTCAGGCGCACTCGTGATGGCTTGCTAAGAACACCGGAAGTACAGCTACCAGGATCAGTGGGGGCTACTATGCCACAACAAAACATCGAGAGCGATCGTACGTTCGGCTGGGAAGTGACTTTGGGACACAGGAACCGTTGGCAGGGAATCACCTACTGGATAAATGGACAGATTTCGGCTACCAAGAATCGGTGGGTCTATCGCCTCGATAGCCCAGCCGGGAACTCGATGGAAAATTGGTATCGCCAGGATGTGTCGGGGCGTAATCGGGATATTTGGTTCGCGTTAAAGGAAGCGGGTCGTTTTGTCAGTCTGGATCAAATACGCAATCAGCACAATACCACGGGAGGTAATTTTCATCAGGGATCGCTCCCGGGTGACTATTATTACCTTGATTGGAATGGCGACGGTGTTGTGGACGGTCAGGATCGCATTCCCGTGGCCACGTATAACTTGCCAACGTTCAACTATGGGATTAATGGGGGTGCTACATGGAAGAGCGTAGATTTCTCGATGAACTGGCAAGGCTCGGCCGGAGTTTATAACCAATATGATGAGGTGTTTACAGAGGTGGGACCATTTGACGGTGGTGCGGCACTGAGCATGTATACCGACCGTTGGCATACCCTGAACGTGTGGGACGACCCGTGGCATCCTGATACTGAGTGGGTAGAAGGCCATTACCCTGCAACAGGGAGACCTTTTAACACGGGGACAACAGGTATTAAAAACACCTCTTATATCCGTTTGAAAACATTAGAGGTAGGGTATACTTTGCCAAAAGCATGGAGCGAGAAAGTGAACGTGAACGTGGTTCGTGTCTATGTGAATGGTTATAACCTGTTGACATTTTCTGGGTTAAAGTACATGGATCCTGAACGTCCGGGTACACGAGGGGGCGCTAATATTGGTACCGGGGCTAGCGTGTTGTTCTATAATTATCCCGTGAACCGCGTGATAAACTTTGGGGTAGTATTAAAATTTTAATAAAGAACGTTTTCAAAAGGATAATGAAAATGGTTAACAAGGAAGAATAATTATAATGACAATGAGAAAAAATAATATATGCAGGTTGCTTGTGGTAGTTATTCTCGGATTTATGGCTCTATCATGCCATGAATTGGACTTAGAACCCAAAGGTATATTCGACGAGGGTACGCTATTTAATTCCGATTATGGGATACGAACCTACCTAGGGGCCATTTACAATGAGCTTCCCATAGAGGATTTCAACTATTATCACAATAGAGGATACGCGTCAGGCAACAATATATCGAATTATTGGGAAGGGCAAAAGAATAGTCCGGCGGTACTAGGTGGAGAAGCAACGGGACGACGTGATGGAGATGGTACTCCCGAATATTGGCCATATGAACGTATACGGCGTATCAACAATTTTATTGAGGCGATTCCCCAATACGTGGAGATTCACGGGGAGGAGTTGACCAATCAGTACTTGGGGGAAGCGCACTTCTTGCGTGCGTTCTATTATTTTGGCATGGTGAAGCGTTATGGTGGCGTACCGATTATCAAGGAGGTACAAGACCCGGCTGCTCCACTTGAAGAACTATGGACACCGCGTTCAACTGAGTACGATTCCTGGAAGTTTATTTATGAAGACTTGAAGTTCGCGATGGCGAATATGGCTGAAGAGAGCGTTACTGGACGGGCAAATCGTTACTCGGCAGCGGCGCTTATGACACGCGCGATGCTTTACGCGGGTTCAACGGCAAACTATTTCGAGACGTTGAATATTACCCCCGGACCAGCCATCAATGGTGGGTTGATGGGTATGAAACGTTCGCAGGCTGCCGAGTTTTACGAGTACGTGATTGAAGCGGCGGAACTAATCGAAAGAGGTGGCTACCGTCTTCATGACGGGGTTAATAAAGAAGTCGCATTCACGGAGGTGTTTACCGAGGACTTGAATGGGATAGAAGACCTTTTTGTAAAACTGTTCGGTCCTTATGGAAGCTCATCGATTTACAATTCGAGGTTGCATCATTCATGGGATTCTATGGTATTGCCACTGGGTACAGGCTTGGCAAGCGACGTGGGATCGGCACTTCACCCGGCATGGGATTTAATCAAATTATATCAAATGCCGGCATTGGCAGAAGAGAATGAACAGGGGGAATTGGTACCCGTCCGATTTGATAGCATGAACGACCTGTGGCAATCGGAAGAGATGGAGCCTCGAGCAAGAGGGACTTTCTTTTTCTCGGGGATGACGGAACCTGCTTCCGGGGAGGTGATGGACTTACAGGCGGGAGTCTATCGAAGCTTCCCGGGTACGCTTGCCGATGCTACGGCGGATGCCCAGACGAATGACTACATGGAGAGGTACCGTATTCGGACACATATTGGTAAGGGGGCGATTGATATTCAGACCGTGGGTGGTATACCTGGAGTAAAAATCAATGGCTTGTACGGGATGTCTTTGTCCGGGGGAGACGAGGGGCGTTCTCTCACGGGTGCCTTTATCCGCAAATACGTGAATCCTAAGGCTATCGCTGGTGAGCGGGGACTCTACAGGAGCAGTACGCCGTTCAAGGTATTTCGATATGCCGAGGTGTTGTTGAATCGCGCGGAAGCCCTTTATGAGTTGGGATTATTGAAAGGTGACGAGTCGTTGAAAGCAGAAGCATTTGTCTACATCAACCAGGTACGTGAAAGGGCAGGAGCTCGCCCTTACACGATGGTGTCCGCTCCGGTCGACGTGGGGAAGGAGATTAACGCGATATACCCGATCGATGAGAACCTGCAGTTTATTCGTGACGAGCGGGCAAGAGAACTCGCATTTGAGAATCATCGTTTCTTTGACCTACGTCGATGGCGTGTACTGCATACGAAGATGGAGAACTTCTACGCTCGGGGGTTGATGGGTTACTACGTGGTGGACGAGGGTAAATATATCTTTCTAAACGATAGGGAAAAAGAGAACAGGGGCCTGAATTACAACCGGGCTAATTATCACCAACAAATCCCAGGAGGTCAAATCAATAGGAACCCTAACCTTATTCGGAATGATGGACATTGATTCATGAAATATAAAAGATAAAAAATCACATGAAAAAATTTGTATATAGCTTGGTGGGTGCCGTTTCCGTACTGTGCATGGTGTCATGTATGGAAATCGACAACTTTGATGCGCCGGATGCGCGTATATCTGGACGCTTGATTGATAAGACTACCGGAGAGAACTTTATCACGGATCATGGGGATACGCACATTCGCCTATGGGAAATGAGTTATAGCAGCAATCCTGCTCCACAGGGTATCCCCGTGAGATTTGATGGAACCTATAACAACGAGAAACTTTTCGCGGGAACGTACGATATGCTCCCATTTAACGGCCCCTATTGGCCTGCCGATACCATCCGGGGTGTGAGGATCGGGAAAAAAACCGCACCGCAAGACTTCGAAGTGATTCCTTACCTGCATATAATTGATTTCGAGGCTGTTTTAGAAAGTACTACGCTCACGTTGTCCTGTCGCCTTTCTGCTCCTTTCACGGAGATGATTATCAATGAGGAGCTTGTACCTCTGCCTAACGTGTTAGAGGTGCGCCCTTTTTTAAGCCTCACCATGTATTGCGGCGCGGCAAACTATATTGGCGAGTATTGGACCAATGAATACCGTGTAAATTTGCGTGTCCCATGGGAAAGAATCGATGCGGATGGTGATGGGCTGAGCGATAAAACCTACACGATTACTGTTCCGGTGAAAGAGGGATACACTTATAACGTGCGAATGGGAGCCAACGTGAACTATACCGATCAGAAATTTAATTATTCTGAGGTAAAGCGAATAAAGGTTCCTGGTAATTAGTCAGGTATATAGGATAAGAAAAGTAATTGCATGAAGTTTAAGAATTGTTTTTTATTGTTGGGTATCTTTTTACTTGCTTTCGCATGTAACGGCGAGGAGGAGATACCAGGACCAGTAACACCCGACGAACCACCCTCTCCACCAGAGGAGGTGTATAACAAGCCTGATTTTGTGCCGCGCAAGGAAGGGGACCCCTTTGACTCCTATCGGGGGTTGGTAATGACAGGTTATCAAGGGTGGTTTTGTGCACCGGGTAGTGGTTGCTCACATGAAAAACATGCGAACACCCAATGGTACCATTATCGCGAGAGCAATATGTTTGCACCAGGAGTGAGGAGGAATAGTATCGATATGTGGCCCGACACGAAGGAGTACGAGGTGATATATACAACACCCAATTTCTTCCTTCCAAATGGGGCAAACGCTCAAGTGTATAGCAATTACGATAAGTCGACCGTGATGCTTCACTTTAAATGGATGCAGGAATATGGGATTGATGGGGCGTTCATGCAGCGCTTCGTGGGCGAAGTGATAGATAATCCAGATGGGAAAGACCACTTTGACACGGTGTTGGATCATGCGATGGAGGCTTCGAACCGTTACCAGCGTGCAATTTGTGTGATGTATGACTTGGGGGGATTCTTGCCCGAACGAATCGGCAAAACGCTTGAGGATGCCCAAGCGATCATGAATAAGTATCAACTGAAAGATCGCGCGAAGCAGAAATTTTATCTCTATCAAGATGGGAACCCCCTTATTACCGTATGGGGAGTGGGATTCAACGACGGTCGCCCTTTTGGGTTGACTGACGTGGAGACACTTGTGAATGGATTGAAAGAGATTGGGTTTAGCATTATGCTGGGTGTACCCACCTATTGGCGAGAGAGGCGGAATGATGCGCTTTCTGACCCAAAGCTTCATGATATTATCCGTTCTGCAGACGTGATTATGCCTTGGTTCGTGGGTCGTTACAACATGGCCAATTTTCCCGACTTTCATGAGCTAATCGAAGCCGATATAGAGTGGTGCCAGAGAAACGGGGTGGAATATGCACCGCTCTGTTACCCTGGCTCGTCAGATCTAAACATGCATCCCCACCATCTGACTCGGAACGAACGGTACGGGGGACAGTTTTTATGGAACCAGGTATACCATGCCATCAACTCGGGAGCGCAAATGTTGTACATGGCCATGTTTGACGAGATTGACGAAGGAACAGCCCTGTATAAGACGCTGAACCAGAAAGATGTACCCGGAAATGTGCCAGATGAACCCTACTACGTGATATACCGTGGGGGGAGTTACAGTATTAGCTCTAAACCAACCACTAACCTACCGGGAAAGAATGATTGGTGTAAACGTGTTCCCGACGAGCTGAATGTGGAATTTCTAGGGATAGAAGATAACCTGCCTACCGATCATTACTTATGGCTCACTGGACAAGCGAGGAAAATGTTGAGGGGAGAAATTCCCTTGAAGCGGACATTACCTGTAAGGCACTAACCCGGGAACGAATAATAATCAAAAGGGAACTTACCCCGTCATTAAACATTGAAATGATATGGTTCGAGCATTTAAGTTGTTTTTTTTGTGTGTGCTTGCTTTATGCACGATGGGTTGTGGCAACCAATTTGGTAGTAGTAAATCCACAGATTTGGTAGATCTCGTGAACCCTTACATGGGGAATATCAGTCACCTTTTGGTGCCCACCTACCCAACAATTCATCTACCCAATAGCATGTTGCGTGTTTACCCTGAACGCGCCGATTTCACGGGCGATTTATTGTATGGGTTGCCGATCGTGGTTACTAGTCACCGGGGCAGTTCGGCGTTTAACCTGAGCGTTTTTCAAGGGGATGAATCGGCTGTACCCCCTGTGGTCTCTTATAGCTACGACAGGGAAAGGAGTACTCCGTACGATTACTTCGTTTACCTAGATGAGGAAGAGGTTTCGGTCTATTATGCCGTTTCGAACCAGTCGGGCATTTACGAGTTAACGTTTGATCGTACCGATCCCCCGTTTTTAATCCTGAATTCAAGGAATGGTGAACTGAAATGGGATGGAAAATCGTTCTCGGGTTATCAGCAACTGCAGAACAACACGAGAATATTTGTTTACCTTGAACCCGACTTGTTACCAGAAAGAGCGATTCACGAGTCAGCTTCGGGAAGGAACGCTCATGTGGTGGTGGGGTATCCTACCAACACATCGCGGTTGAAGCTGAGATACGGGATATCGTTTATTAATGAGCAACAAGCGAGAGAGAATCTCTACAGGGAAATAACGGGCTTTGATGCACAATTGGTTGCTTCAAAGGGACGGAAAACGTGGAACGATGCGTTGGGCAAAATAAAGGTGAAGGGGGGATCGAAAGACGATCAGGTAGTGTTTTATACTTCACTATATCGGACATATGAACGTCCTGTTTGTATTTCGGAAGATGGACGTTACTTCAGTGCTTTTGACGGCGAGATTCATTCGGATGATGGAACTCCTTTTTATACAGACGATTGGATTTGGGATACTTATCGGGCTACGCACCCGTTACGGGTGTTGATTGAAACGGAGATAGAAAGAGACATCCTTCGTTCTTTTTTACGGATGTCTGAGCAGATGCAGGAGCTTTGGTGGCCTACTTTCCCGGAAATCACGGGTGATAGCAGGCGCATGAACTCTAATCATGGCATTGTGACGGTACTTGACGGTTACGTGAAAGGCTTAACGACACTTGACTTGGAGAGGAAATACCCGGCGATGCGAAACGCGTTAATCGAAAAGACATTGGCGCCTTGGTCAGCATTGCCTGCCGGTGAGTTGAATAGATTTTATCACGAGCAGGGCTACATTCCCGCTCTCCGCGAGGGTGAGGAGGAGACCCTCCCTGAAGTACACCGGTTTGAAAAAAGGCAACCAGTTGCGGTAACGCTTGGTACCGCTTACGATGAATGGTGCATGGCACAAATTGCCAAAGAGTTGGGAAAAACAGATGATTATCAGTTCTTCTTAGAGAAATCCTACAATTACCGGAATATTTTTAACGAGGAGACCGGTTTTTTTCATCCTAAAGATAAAGAAGGAGAGTTTATTGAACCTTTCGACTACAAGTTTTCAGGGGGGATGGGAGCAAGGGAATATTATGGAGAGAACAATGCCTGGGTCTATCGGTGGGATGTGCCACATAACGTAGCTGACTTGATTGAGTTAATGGGGGGAAATCAAGCGTTTATACGAAATCTTGATCAGACGTTTAATGAACCACTCGGGAAAAGCAAATACGAGTTTTACGCGCAGCTGCCGGACCATACAGGGAACGTGGGGCAGTTTTCTATGGCAAACGAACCCTCGCTCCATATTCCCTACTTGTATAATTACGCGGGAGCGCCGTGGAAAACACAAAAGCGAGTCCGGGAACTGGTATCCGGATGGTTTAGGAATGATCTAATGGGAATACCGGGTGATGAGGATGGAGGAGGAATGTCTGCTTTTGTGGTTTTTTCGCAAATGGGATTCTATCCGGTTACACCTGGCAGCCCCACCTACAATATTGGAAGCCCGTTTTTTGATGAGGTGACAATGCAACTTAGTAATGGCAACACGTTTCGGATAGTGGCCAAGAACAACAGCAAGGACAATAAATACATTCAATCGGCTCAACTGAACGGGAAAGAATGGGGGAAGCCTTGGTTTTCTCACGACGATATTAAAGATGGAGGAGTACTTGAGCTGATAATGGGTGAGAAAGCTAACCGTACATGGGGAGCTCGCCCAGAGGATGCACCACCTTCGGAAGGAATCAAGAAGTAAAAACCTGTTTCAGCGGGAGATTGATTGACTTGCATCATCCGCTTCTTGCCTTGTTTTTTTAAGAGAGTCAATCGGCTTAATTAAACAAACCTGGGTATCTTTATCATCGTTTATTGTGTTTTTATTTGGGCTCGTTGCAGGTGTGGGTTTTAATCAGTCGCGTAAAGTAGTGTAATGAGAATCATTATCTGTCAAAGCGAATCAAGAGCGTTTGGATTATAAAAAACAAGTATGAATAAAAAACCGGAATTACTAACCTTTTTGTTTCTTTTCTCTTTCACAGGTTGCTTGTGGGCCCAACAAGGAGTACAAGAAGCTATTCGGACCGTTTATCCCACGAAAGATTGGGTTATATCGGACTTCGTAGTAACGGATCCCGCGTTTGGAGCGAAAGCCGAACCGGGATTTGATAACAGGGTTGCTTTTCAAGCGGCGATTGATGCCGCCTACGAGAGTGGTGGGGGAGTAGTGTATGTACCCGCGGGGAATTACGAGTTTCATACCACAAGTACCGGGACGATAAACGTAAGGGTGCGCGAGGGAAGCAGCGAAACGAATCAGGACTTTAAATACGAATACGTATTGAAACTTCCCCCGGGCGTACAGCTTAGAGGCGATTGGGCAAATCCTGAACTACACGGGGGTAAAGTACTTGGAACCCTCCTTATGCCGTGTGTTGGGAAGGATTCACCCAATCACGATGGTGTGGTTAAAAGTTGGTGGAACGACCCACAGGCGGATAACGTGCTACGAACGACCTACACGAGTATTGCCGACAGGTTTATCGATATGCGAGAAGGAACAGGCGTGACCAACCTCTCTATTTGGTATCCCGAACAAGATATTCATGATGTAAAGCCTTATCCATGGACGCTTTACCAAGCAACCGGAAACAGCGCGACCGTTGAAAACGTGACGCTGGTGAATGCCTACAATGGGTTCTACTCGGCACCGAGCGAGTTGCATTACGTGGTTAATAGCTACGTGACCGCACTCAATACGGGACTTGAAGTACACGTGTGTACCGATATAGGACGTATCGAGAACGTGAAGATTGACCCGAAATTTTGGGCAAATTCAGGTCTGCCCGGCTCTCCTTTGCTGGAGGAGGTTTCAGCGTATACGGGAGCAAACGGTACCGGTTTTCAGATGCATCGGTCTGACTGGGAGTACGTTTCTTATCTCTATGTTTCAGGCTACAAGACCGGTATGTGGATAGGAAGGGAACCAGGGTTTACCGATGCACCAAATGCGCAATTTTATGAAATTCACGTCGATAATTGCGATATAAGCCTGTATGTTCAGGATGTAAACCCTTACGGGCTACTTTTTTCTAATTCTACGCTAGGCAGTAATGCCAAAGGGATTGCCGCCTACTTTTATGACTACTTCAGTTCATCGGTACAGTTTAACGGCGTTGACTTCAACGGGCTGATTGTTAGTGATGGGAGCGATGGAGTAATTTCGTTTGAAAGCTGTACGTTTGACAATTACATGGGACATGCTATCCGGGTGAATGATGGGAATGTGCTGCTTACCCAGAGCGAGTTTAAACAGCCTGAAGCACACGTGTACCTCGGTAGGAATGCGAACTCGCTGAAATCGTTGAATTCAGGTTGTAATCGCGTGTTAAAGGTGGATGATAACAGCGAAAACGCGTTGGTTGAGCATCTAGTGGAAGATACCTACCTGTTTGCCCCGATTCCTAAAGACATTAAGGCAGATATAGGTGTGCAGCCAAGGCCGAAATCGAACAAGGTGATGAGGGTTGAACTGCCCAAAGTGCAAGGTTTTAACGCGAAAGAACCGATTGTGGACGTGTCCGCCGCGTTGCAAGAAGCGCTGAACGCGATGAGCTCGGCTGGTGGAGGAACGGTTTACCTACCGGCAGGTAGGTACCTGGTTGATCGTCCCATTGTAGTCCCATCAGGGGTTGAATTAAGGGGGAGCTGGGATGTGCAACATCATACCCAAAGTGGGGGTACAGCGATATTCACAAACTACACGGGTGATGATGCCGGAGAAATGGGTGCCTCGCTCATTCAACTTGAGGCTAACTCGGGTATCCGGGGATTTAAACTTGTCCAATTGAATATCATCAAGGATGGGTTTACTGCCGAAAACCCAAGGGAAGCCCCGTTTCTAATTCAAGGGCAAGGTTATGGTGTGTACGTTGTCAATATTACCGTGTCTGCCGGTGATAGGGGTATAGACTTTGCGTCTTACGATACCAGTGGACATTACGTCAATTATTTTGCCGGTGTACTTGCAAGGGCGGGCATCTGGGTCGGCGGCGGTGCCGAGGGCGGTTTCATCCGGAACATGCAATTTAACCCTCATTATGGTACAAGGCTTCCGCGTGGAGGGCAAGGGTACCCGAGAGTTCCTTTAGGACGATTCGTACAAGCGAATTGCAGTGCCTTGAAGTTTGCCGATGTCAAAAATCAGACGATCTTCAACAATTTCGTGTATGGCTCCATATATGGCATTCATTTCCTGAAAGATGGTATCACGGGCAACTTCCCGGGAGAGATAACGATGGTGGGGCATGGCTCCGACGGATGTACTTATGCCTTGTTCGTGGAGGACGCGGATGAGGACAGCCGTATAACGGCTATCAATTCTGAACTGGTTAACACGCGTATTCAAGGACAACCGGTAAGATCGTACGTTCTCATGGGCGGTGAAGTGAACAGTGGTAAAGTTCATCCGGATGCTAAGCTTATTTTATACAACAGCGCGTTTTGGGGATCTCCCACGGTTGGCGCCATTATCAACAGTGGCACGGTGCGGTTCCAACAGGCAAACTTTCAACGTACGGGAACGCCATGTATTGATGTTAGGAGTGGGAAGGCATCGGTATATTCTTCCTATTTTGCACAACCTATGACTGGAGCTATTAATGAGAATGATGTGTACGGGTGTTTACACGCGACGGGAACTTTAATAGAGCTTACCAATAACTATTACGATTCGGGTGTGCGTATTCATAGTGCAAAGCCGGGGGGTATTATAGGTTCGGATGTTTCACGAGAAAGGCAGCAGAACAGGTAATTCTCAGAATATAGTATGGTATTGTGAATCAGCTTATGTCCATCTATCTTTTCAATCCCGAGAACGATCTCGCCCTCGCCAACTTTTCGGCCAACTATATGCCTCCTGCATCCGCGGTGAGGATGGCGCGGGAGATGGCCCTTATACCTATTTGGTACGCTGGTAGCGAAAACAGGTTTACCGGAACTATACGGGATGCTATTGGAGATCCACAAGGTCTTGATGGAAAGTCGCTGGATATGGACGGAGGCTCACCGGGTGTCACAGTAAATTCACGTGAAAATGAAGAAGGGGTAATGGTGCTTGCCGAGGGGAAGGAGAATGTCGCCTTCTTGGAGAGGATGAAAGAGCTTTTTGACCTTAAGGTCTCCCTTATCCCGATGTCATCTCTTGCCTCTTATCCGGATGCGGTTATCGTGCCTTGGGGTTGGAACCCCTCGCTGGTGCGAACATTACAGGCATCTGGTGTTTCTGAGTGCCAGCTCCCCTCGATGGAGGAGCTGGAGCAGTTGTGGGGGTACACCCACCGGAGGCACGCGGTGGAAACGCTGGCTGCTCTTAGGTCGCTCGATGAACGGCTCACCGGGGAGCCTCGTTACGTGACGTCCGTAGAGGAGCTGTTGGCCTACCTGGAGTTGGTGCCGGGTGATAAGGTGTTGAAGATGCCCCTTTCCGGTAGTGGGAAGGGGCTGATATGGATATTGGGAGGCATCACCGACAAGCAGGTCGATTGGTGCCGGCGGGTCATCCGGGGACAGGGGGGCGTGGTGGTCGAGCCGATCTGGGATAGGATAAGGGATTTCGCGATGGAGTTTTGGCTGGACAACGGCACGGCAAAATTTGCCGGTTACTCACTGTTCCAAACGGCCGCATCAGGTGCCTACATGGGCAATGAGCTACTCACCGATGCACGAATTGAGGAGTTGCTGGGTTCCTACTTGCCCATTTCCCTCTTCCATCAGCTTAGGGAGAGCCTATTGCAGCTGTTGTCAAACCGTTTTCCCCGTTACCGGGGGTACGTGGGCGTGGATATGATGGTATGTGCCACCTCGGAGGAGTACAAGGCTCATCCTTGCGTGGAGATCAACATGCGCATGAACATGGGGGTTGTATCACACACTTTTTATGAACGACATGTCCAACCAGATGCAGAGGGAATGTTCACGGTGGACTACTTTAAACGGCCGGGAGTCGCTTTGTCGTTTCACCGAAAGATGGAGCGGGAACACCCGCTAACGGTAAAAGACAACAAGATTGTTTCCGGTTACCTGCCGCTAACACCCGTCACGGAAGAGACCCGCTACATGGCTTACGCCGTGATTGGCTAATATTAAACCACCCCCCGGCTATTTTAACTCGCCGGGAGTGTAAAACCGGCCCCCTATTTACCCATTTCTTCTGGCAGGTACTTGTAAAATAGCGGAATGGTTCGGATGCCGTTGAAGAACTGCTCCAGCGGGAAGTTCTCGTTAGGCGAGTGGATGGCGTCTGAGGCAAGGCCGAATCCCATGAGTACCGATTTGATACTCAGTGTCTCCTCGAAAGTGGCGATAATGGGGATACTCCCACCGGAACGCACTGGCACCGGATTTTTCCCATACACCTCCTTGAACGCTCGTTCCGCGGCTTTGTATGCCGGTAGGTCAATCGGGCAAACGTACGAGGGCCCCCCGTGGAGGTAGTTGACCTTCACCCTCACCGATTTGGGGGCGATGGAGGTGAAGTAGTCGATGAATAGCTTGGCGATCTTCTGGTGGTCTTGCCCGGGTACCAGGCGGGTGCTGATCTTGGCATACGCCTTGGAGGGGAGTACCGTTTTGGCCCCCTCACCGGTATACCCGCCCCAGATGCCGCACACGTCGAACGTGGGACGAATCCCAGTGCGCTCGTTGGTGGTGTACCCCTTTTCGCCGAACACCGCCCTTATGCCGAGCGATTTTTTGTACTCACGCAAGCAGAAGGGGGCTTTGGCCATTAGGGCACGTTCCTTCTTGGAAACTTCTATGACGTCGTCGTAAAAACCTGGGATAAGGATGCGCCCATCGTCATCCATCGTTTGGGCGATCATATTGGAGAGCACGTTGATGGGGTTGGCCACCGCACCGCCGAAGATACCGGAGTGCAGGTCGGCGTTGGGCCCCGTCACCTCCACTTGCCAGTAGGCTAACCCCCTTAAACCGGTCGTGATGGAGGGTATATCGGGTGCGATCATGGAGGTGTCAGACACCAGGATAACGTCGGCTTGAAGCATCTTCTTGTGCTTTTTACAGAACTTGGGGAGGCTGGGTGAACCCACCTCCTCTTCACCCTCTATCAGGAACTTCACGTTGCAGGTCAGCTTGCCCGACTGCACGAGGTACTCGAACGCCTTGGCGTGCATGAACGCTTGTCCCTTGTCATCGTCAGCCCCCCGCGCCCAAATCTTTCCATCCTTGATGACCGGTTCAAAGGGATCGCTGTTCCACAGCTCTAAGGGGTCAACCGGCATCACGTCCATATGGCCGTACACCAGGACGGTGGGTGCCTTCTTGTCGATGATCTTCTCGCCATAGGTCACCGGGTTGCCATCGGTCTCCATCACTTCTGCCCTGTCAACCCCAGCGGCTAACAGGAGCTCCTTCCACTTTTCAGCGGCACGATACATGTCGTCCTTGTGTTCAGGGAGTGACGAGATAGATGGGATACGGATTAACTCGAAGAGTTCGTCCAGGAAACGCTGCTCATGCGTTTTCACGTACTTGTTGATCTCATTCATATGTCGTTTATTTTACAATGATTCTATAGTCTTGTTATGTCATCGTTATCCCCTTTCAAGGCGAAGACCTTAGCGAGTAAGTTACTTAACTTGACTTTCGCATGTTATTTACTGTTTCAGCTTTCAGAGCGAAGACCTCGTAAACTTTCGTGGGAACACATCCTGCGAGGATTGCGTTAAAAAGAAAAGCTGTTTGAGGCGAAGCCGAGTTATTTTTCTTTTAGCAATCAAGCAGTGGATGGGTCACGAATATTTGCGATAAGCCGAAGGCAGAGTCAAGTTTACTTGAACTATGCTGAGGCGAGCAAATATCTACGTTGTGCAATTTGCGCCAGTCAAGCCTGAAAGCGATGAAA
>DUNG01000007.1 GCA_012839475.1 Petrimonas sp.
CCAACACGAGAAACAACGTGGAGGCTACCATATTTCAACTCGGTTACCACTGCCCTCACGGTAAAACCCGGTACAGGACACTCGGTAAGCACAAGTTATGGGCTTACTCGCGCTCCGCGTGGATAAATTTCAGAAGGATCCTCAAACATGTCACAACAACAAGTGAAAGAACGCTTTCAGGACAGCTTTCGTCCTGTTTTTTCACCGGTGTACCGGCGAAAATATCATTTTTAGTGAAAATATTTTTCAACAACGTCAAATTCTTGAAATTCCGGGAAGAAACCGCTTTTTGGGCACTTTCATGAAAACGGGGTTTTCAAAGGGGACTCTGTATTACAAAAAAATAACGCATATTAATAAATCATTTTTAAACTATGAAAGCAAAAACAAAGTATCAAAAACAAAAAATGAATTGTTGTTACTATTTCATTTCATTTTTATTAGCATTCTGCTGTTTCCCTGTTGAATCACTTTGGGCAAACGGGAGTAATCAACAGCAAGTCGGAATAACAGTGAGAGGATTAATATTAGATGAGGCTAATTTTCCCATTATAGGTGCAAATATCATTGAAAAAGGGACAAATAACGGAACAGTTAGCGATCTCGATGGAAATTTCAATCTTACTGTAAGGAGCTCAAACTCAACGTTAGTTGTTTCCTACATTGGATACAGAACAGTTGAACTTCAAGTGGTACAAAATCAACTAATGAGAATCGTGTTACAAGAAGACACTAAATTGATGGATGAAGTTGTTGTAATTGGCTATGGAACACAAAAGAAGGTAGATGTAACCAGCTCTGTAGCGAGCGTTAAGGCGGAGGCCTTTAATAAAGGAGCCATTCTTGATGCCGGTCAACTGGTACAAGGTAAAGTAGCAGGTCTACAAATTTCGCTACCAACCGGGGACCCTTCTTCAACTACATCGGTAATGTTGCGAGGTAATTCTACATTGATGGGAACCAGTGCCCCTCTAATTTTAGTAGATGGTGTACCAGGATCTTTCAGGACGGTTGCTCCGGAAGATATTGAGTCAATTGATGTTTTAAAAGACGGGTCTGCAACAGCCATATATGGTACACGTGGCACCAATGGAGTTATAATTATCACTACAAAAGGAGGAAGACGAGACGTTCCTACATCAATAGAGTATAACGGCTATGCTTCTGTAACACAACAAGCTCGTATTGCAGACTTTATGACAGCTGATGATTTAAGACAACGTTTCAAGGAAGGATTTGAATTTTCAGGAGCAAACGATCAAGATTATGGTTACACTACAGACTGGCTTAAAGAAGTAAGCAGAACAGGTGTTTCAAATGTTCATAACTTAACATTTAGGGGCGGAGGACAACAAACAGGGATTATAGCTAATCTCACATACGATAACAGACAAGGGACTTTTAAAAAGTCAGATGTTGCTTATATCAGAGGACGCATTGAGCTTACACATCGGATGTTTGAAGACAAGCTAACTTCAAATATAACGATCATTGCTGATGAAAGAAATACAGGGCAAGGATTCAACACCAATGTTTACCGATATGCAACTATTCAAAATCCAACCCAGGGTATTTATAATGAAGATGGCACCTATGTTGAACGTCCTGTTTATTTTTATGATAATCCGGTTTCATTATTGAATGAAACAATCGGCATGACACGCTCACGGAATGTTAGATTTACCGGAAGTATGGAATTGAGACCGGTAGATAATTTCGCCATAAAAGCAATGATAACAAGAAAAGGTCAAAGCTATCTTAACGGATATTACTACACAATGAAACATCCAACAACTACAGAAGGTGGCTATAACGGGTATGCTTCGAGAAGTACTTCCGATTATATAAATAATCTTGCAGAGTTGACTGCTGATTGGAACTATACGATCAATAAGCAAAGAATAAATGCAATTGTTGGGTATAACTATGAGGATATGACAAATGAGAACTTTAGTGTTTCGAATAGAAATTTCCCCACCGACAGCTACACATATAATCGACTACAAGCAGGAATGGCGCTTTCGAAAGGAGAAGCAACAATGAATTCCGGGAAGAGCTCCGAAAAACTAATTGGATTATTTGCTCGTGTTACCTATAATTTTGCAGATCGCTATCTTTTGATGGCATCGTTAAGACGTGAAGGTTCTTCTAAATTTGGTGCAGATTATAAATGGGGTAATTTCCCGGGTATTTCAGCTGGTTGGCGTTTAGATCAGGAATCTTTTATGAATAATTACACATGGCTGGATAATTTAAAACTAAGAGCAGGCTATGGAATAACGGGTATTAACATAAGTAGTCCTTATGTATCACTTGCTTCACTAAATTATTCCGGATATTTTATGTATGGAGGTGAATGGATTAACACATTGGTTCCTGTACGAAATCCAAATCCCTCATTACGATGGGAGAAGAAATATGAATATAATGTAGGACTAGACTTCGATGTTTTTGGTGGTCGTTTAGGTGGATCCCTCGATTGGTATTTGAGACAAACAAAGGATGCGCTTTGGGATTATTCTGTTCCTGTTCCTCCTTATCAATACGGCTACATTACTGCAAATGTCGGTCAAATTGAAAATAAAGGTGTTGAAGTGTTGATAAATGCAACTCCCATAAAAACAAATAATTTTGAATGGAGAACAAATGTGAGTTACTCAACAAATAAAAATAAACTTATATCAATTACAAACGAGGAGTTCTCCATGTCACAAGATTGGTTTACAACAGGCCATACAGGTGAACCCATACAAACCACTACACATCGTGTGAAAGTTGGTGACCCAATAGGCAACTTTTTTGGTCTCAAGTCAGTAGGCTTAAATGAAGAAGGGTTATGGGTTGTTGAAAGATTAAGAAGGAATGAAGCAGGAGAAGTTATCGAAAAATACTATGACTTAGCTAAAAATGCAACCGATGAAGATAGACAAGTATTAGGAAACGGAGTCCCGAAGCATTATTTAAATTGGAATAACCAACTGAGATATAAAAGGTTTGACCTGTCTGTTAACATGAGGGGTTCATTTGGTTTTGAAATCCTGAATTATCAGAAGATGTATTATGGAAATCCCACAATTCAATACAATGTTTTAAATTCTGCATTTGACAAACACGATGTTGTAGATTTAACGACGGGAAAATCAACAGGAAATAAGGTTCTAATAAATGACTCTCAGCGTTATTTAAGTGAATTTGTAGAGAATGGAAATTATTGGAAAATTGATAATGTAACTCTTGGATATACTTTTAATTTAAAAAATATCAAGTTTGTGAAAAATTTACGTCTCTATGCATCTTGTCTTAATTTAGCAACAATAACCGGATACACCGGAATTGACCCTGAGGTTCGAATGACAGGATTGGACGCAGGTACAGATAGTCGGGATAAATATCCTACAAACAGATCTTATACTTTTGGCATCAATATAACATTTTAATATAAATCATCATGAATAAATTTAAATTTAAATATTTTGTATCGATTGTAGTGTTGGGACTTATATTAAGTAGCTGTTTCAATTTAGACGAAGAGGTGTTTTCTGAAGTAACCGAGGCTTCTTTTATTCCAACAGAAAAAGATATGGCTGCATTGTTGGCAAGTGCATATTCTCCTCTTACTTATATAATGAATTGGCAAGGATATTTTGATTTACAAGAAGAGCCTGCAGATTGCATTATTACACCAACACGTCCCAATGGTTGGGATGACGGGGGAACTTATCGGAGAATGCATCAACATGAATGGAATTCGCAGCAATGGCAGCCCACCAATACATACCAAACTGCATATACAGGTATAAATAACGCAAACAGAGTACTTGACCAAGTAAAAAGCGGTTCTTTGCCCGTGGGTGATTTGGGTGATGCTACAATTGCAGAACTACGTGCAATTCGTGCATTATGGTATTCAATATTGTTGGATACACACGGAAACGTTCCTTTAGTTACTAACTTTTCAGATGAGATCCCGGAACAGGCAACTCGTCAGCAAATATACGACTTTGTTATTACCGAACTCACAGAAGCAATGCCAAACTTGAGTGATAAAAATGATATTAATACTTATGGCAGAATGAATAAGTGGGCTGCATATATGGTTTTAGCTAGAGTATATTTAAACGCTGAAGTATATACAGGTACCGCTCAATATACTAAAGCACTTGAGTGTGCTAATAAAATCATCGATTCGGGGCTATTTGAACTTTCGGCTGACTATTCTGACAACTTCCTGATGGACGTAGATTATACTAATAAGGAATTTATTTTTGCTGTTCCATACGATAAAATTTATGCAGGATGTGCCCAACACGCAAAATGGTATCCCCCTATTGCACGCTTCCATTTTGGTTCAACTTTTCAAACTTGGGGAGGTTCATGCGCCAATCCTCAATTTATAAACGCCTATCAACCAGGAGATAAACGTTTAGAAAAAACCTGGTTGATGGGACCTCAATACGACTATAAAGACCCGACTAAACTAGTATGGACATGCTTAAACTATCTTCCTTCACTTACTTGTTTCAAAGGAACAGAAAACCACACAAGCATTGACTATGGTTATAGAGTTGCTAAATGGGAATTTGATAATACAGCTACATTTAACTGGGGGCATGATTTTCCTTATTTTCGCTATGCAGAAACTCTACTAATCAAAGCTGAGTGTTTATTGCGATTAGGACAAGATGAAGATGTTGCTGCAAACTTGGTAACACAAATTAGAAATAGAGTCTTTGATGATAAAGAGAAAGCAAAAGTAACTCCCGCTGATTTAAAGGCTGATACAAAAATAAAATACGGCACACTTGATTGGGACAATAACTTAGATGACTTAGGTGATCAAACACCTGTTAAATTCGGCGGTTTATATGATGAGTGGGGCTGGGAGTTTGCTTGTGAAGCACAACGTCGTATACACATGATTCGTTTTGGAACTTTTTCAACCAAAAACTGGTTTAATCACGTTGCCATTAGAGATGGACATACCTCCATTTTCCCTATTCCGTATAACGCATTACAAGCAAATAGTAACTTAAGGCAAAACCCGGGGTATTAAATCAGACTCATTCTATAGGATTTTACTATTTATTTGGACTTTTTTTTCATTCGCCGATTCATTTATTTGTTTTTTTTGTAAAAACATTTTAAATATCCTGAAATCCGGTTGTTCTTGTGCATAATCTGTTTTCAATACAACATGAAATGCGTCAAGGGTAACCGGATAGTTTTCATACCCATTTAATATATTTTTTATGAATAATCAAGATTTCACCTTTTCTCGAATATCGACCAAGAGTTTCACGGTCGTCGTGAAAGGATTGTTAGTAATGATTTTCTCTTTTCTCCTTTCCAGCGTCTGTTTCGCGCAACAATACAATTTAACCGGAACCGTAAAGTACGCGGATGGTGAGGAGATAATAGGAGCCACGGTACAGGTAAAAGGCACCACGAAGGGTACGGTAACCGATATATCAGGTAGGTATACCATTTCCGTTGCCGCCGATGATGTGGTACTTTTTTCATACGTGGGCATGGTGGCGCAAGAGATACCCGTAGAGGGGAAAAGGGTTATTGACGTTATCCTTGTAGATGATGTGGAAGAGTTAGATGAAGTGGTAGTCGTGGCTTACGGGGTGCAGAAGAAAGCATCGGTAGTGGGTGCCATATCTCAAGTTTCCGGGGACGTCATACGTAAAATCAATACCGGTGGTAGCGTTGAAAACACACTGCAGGGTAGAATCCCGGGGCTTAACATCATCGGTAGAGACGCCACGCCCGGAGAGGAGGCTATAAGTTATTACGGTTCAGAGGGGCTCTCCATGAATATCCGTGGTATGACGGCTATGGGAAACAACTCGCCGTTGTTGATAGTCGACGGGGTTGAACGCTCCTTTTCTAACCTCGATCCCAATGAGATTGCCGATATATCCGTCTTGAAAGATGCGTCGGCAACCGCCGTTTACGGGGTGAAGGGGGCTAACGGGGTTATTATCGTCACCACGAAGCGGGGACGCTCAGGGGCTATTCAGCTTGAGTTCTCCTCTCAACTGTCGGTCAAAACACCCACGATCCTGCCAACCTACCTGGACGCGTACGAGACACTGTCACTTAGGAATGTCGCGTGCAAGAACGACCAAAAGTGGGACTTTATCGTACCCGATGATATTCTACAAAAGTATAAAGATCAATCCGAACCCTACTTGTACAGGAATTTCGATTGGATGGACTTTTACTTCAAGCCGGGTTTTGACCAAACCTACAACATTAACGCCAGGGGTGGAAACAATTTCGTAAGGTATTTCGTGTCACTGGGCTACATGAGCGAAGGCGATATTTTCACGACCGGGGATAAGGTGCCCTACTCGTACGATAAACACAACGCATCCTACTTTCATAATCGTTACACCTTTAGGAATAACCTCGACTTCTCGTTAACGCCAACCACCACGTTAGCTGTTAATTTAGGTGGAAACGTGCGGGAATATGGGAAACCGATCGATACGTTCACGCAAGAGCGCTGGTTTCAGTCGGTGACGGACTTCCCCTTCTACCCTGTCGAAGCATTGGAGCAATACCCGGATGATCAGATACCCTGGGACCAGGGGGTGAGGCGCCCGTTCGTTGACCCCAACACGGTTCCGGCTACCGGTCGGTTATACTGGGAGGGGGGACTTGGCTTCTGGAGACATAAAGCCAACCAATCGAACGTGGATTTAAACTTGCAGCAAAAACTCGATTTTATTACCCCTGGACTTTCCGTGTCAGGGCTGTTCTCTTACAATAATTCGATAATATACCGGCAGGAGTACTCGGTACCCTATTTTTACGCGTACTACTTGAATCCTGAAACCCTGAAGTGGACACGTCACCATAGCGAAGGTGAGCTGGATTATAATACCCCACCGCCACCTATACGGGTGTTGAACGATAACGTGTTCATGTCGTCGCGAAGCACCTATTACCAAGCTAGGTTGAATTATCAACGTGTTTTCAACGATGTTCACTCCGTGACGGGGTTGGGTATTTTTAGCCGTCGCAAGTCGCAAGGGCTGTCTGACTTCCCCCATTATGAGGAGAATTGGGTGGCACGGGCCACGTATGATTACGATGGCAGGTACCTGCTGGAAGCAAGCGTATCTCATACGGGGTCAGAAAAATTCGCCCCTGGACTGCGATTTGGAACCTTCCCCTCTTTCGCGGGAGGATGGAACGTGTCTAACGAAGAATTTTTTAAACCTGCTGAGCGCGTTATTAGCAATTTGAAGTTAAGGTATTCGTGGGGACAGGTTGGGAACGACGGGGGCATCCCTCGTTGGCTGTACCGGACAGAATACACCGAAAGCGGGGGTGGGGTGAGCTTCGGCTACCCGGCACTGACCTATCCATACATCTCTGAAGGACCTATCCCGGTAACGAACGCGACGTGGGAAAAGGCTACCCTCCAAAACCTGGGGATAGAGATGGGCCTTTTCAATAATTTAGTCTCGTTGGAGATCGAGCTGTTTAACGAGCACCGTACGGATATGCTGCAAAGTAGAAACCGCGTTCCTTCGTGGGTGGGTGTCTCTTCCATTCAGAGCAACGTGGGGGAAGCCAAGAGCCACGGGATTGAAGTCGCTTTAGGCCTGCAGCATCAGTTTGCCAACGGCTTATACCTTTTCTTTGACGGGAACTTCTCGGCCACGGAAAGCCGCGTGCTCTACTGGGATGAGTCTGAGTTCGTCCCTGACCACCTGAAGGCTGAAGGTAAACCGGTGGCACTAGCCAGGAGGCTCTGGAGTAGGGGGGTTATGGACGATGGATTTTATGAAAACTTCGATGAACTTTTCCTGTATCCCCAGCGGGTGGATAAGAAACCAATGGTCGGTGACCTAAAGTATATCGACTTTGACGGTAACGGCTATATTGATGCGCAAGATGGCGTGGTTGGCGATGAACCGTGGGAGCCAACGCGTATTTACAATGGAACGTTCGGTGGAAGTTTCAAGAATTGGTCGCTTGAATTTAGCCTCTACGGCATTAGCAATACCCAACGGATGGTAAGGGGCGGTGGCGAGTTCTTCCTGTTCCCGTTCACGCAGCATAGAAACAACGCGTATAGGGCGCACGCGGATTACTGGAGACCAGATAATAGGAACCCGCAATTCCCTACGCCACACTACGAGGCGAACGATCACTATAACTACTTTAACACCCAGTTCTCCATGATAGATGGGCAATATATTCGCTTGAGAAACGTGAGGTTGGGATACAACTTCGATACGCTCTTCTCAAGTTTTGGTGTGAATCAAGTTGAACTGGCGCTTTCAGGAGTAAACCTGTTTACCTGGAAGAGAAGCAAATGGGGCGGTGACCCCGAAGGGTTTAACTTTGGCGAGGATTTCGGCTCGTACCCTCACCTGAGGAGATATGCACTTGAAGTTCGTGTAGTATTTTAATTCGTAAAATCAAACGTGTTATGAAATATTTATTTGTTTTTCTATCGATTATTTTAGTTTTTTCAAGCTGCGAGGAGTATCTCGACAAGATTGAAGAGGCCGACGGGATGAGCAAAGAAGAGGTGTTTGGCAATTACCAAAACTACCGGAAGTTCGCCGATAAAATGTACCAGGATAGGCATAACTACCTGTCGCAAGGTGATTATACTCCCATCGCATGTATGGCAGACGAAGGTACGGCCGTGTCGGGGTGGCCATCTCTTGCCGAAGCGCAAAACGGTAACTGGATTGGTTTGATGGCGAGCGATTATCCCAACTCTGGCCTGCTTGGAGGGGTTTGGCGTTCGTGGCGGAGCATTCGAATCGCTAATATGACGCTTGCTAACTTACATATGCTTGACAATGACCCCACGGTTACCAAGCAGCAGATAGACCAGTTGAAAGGGCAGGCGCACTTCATGCGTGCGTGGTACTATTACGAGTACTTGAGGCGTCAAGGGGGAATGCCTTATATAGAGTACGCTTTTGACGCGGATGATAACTTCGCTTTGCCCAGGCTATCGAGGCAGGAAACAGCAGAAAAGATAGCGGCCGATTGTGATACCGCGTTCCAACTGTTGCCGGAAAGATGGCCGGAAGATCACATCGGTAGGCCGGAAAAAGGTTCCGCGTTAGCGCTTAAGGCCGCGGCATTGTTGATACCTGCAAGTAAGCAGTACAATACAGGCAATGAGAGCAGCCGGTGGGAGGCTGTGGCGGAAGCTGCATGGAACGCTATAGATTTCGCGAAGACAACCCGCCGTTACAGTTTACTAACCTCCAACTCAACGAGCGAAGTAACCTATAAAACGCCCGGTGGCGTGAAAACCATCAGTTACGCGAGTGGATTTGACAGTATTTTCATGTATATGCCGTATAACGACGAGATCATGTGGGAACACTACAGTGCGATCAATGAAAACATGTACAATATTTACGGCGTACCATCCATCGTTTCCGCGGGTATAGTAAAGGGATATAGTGTTTCGGCCAACATCGTGGATAGGTTTGAAACCTTAAATGGCCTCGCCATTCAGGATGATATCAGCTACGATCCCCAAAACCCCTACGTGAACAGAGATCCTCGTTTCTACCACTCCATTCTTTTTAACCAACAAAGGTGGACCAGCGAAAGCGGAAGGTACTTGGAACTATGGAATGGGGGAAGCGAGAGGTTAGCGGAGAACTTTTACAACCGGTCGGGTTACCTGGCCAGGAAGTTTTGGGCACCCAATAGAGACCAGTTTTCCGGGAGGGTGAACGAGAATAACCACGCTATATATTTCAGATTGGCTGAAATGTACCTGATCTACGCTGAAGCTGCGAATGAGTTAGGGGGGCCTGACCACAAGGCAAGTGGGGCCGATATGAGTGCGGTTGATGCTGTTAACGTCGTGAGAGCCAGGGTGAAAATGCCTCCGGTTAACTCCATTTACCTGACAAAAGACGCGTTTAGGCTGCGCATTCAGAATGAGAGGGCCGTCGAGTTCTTCTTAGAAGGTAAGCGGCTATTCGACTTGATGAGGTGGGGGCTTGCCCATCAACCGGAGTATAAAAACTTGTACGCCGTTGATCTCGTTAAAGATGACAGCAAGCCCACCGGTTTCGCGATTTCGCGTTCAGATTTGCCGTTCCATACGAACGTGTTTGAGCCAAAGCAGTACAACTGGCCCGTTCCTATGAGTGATGGGTTCATGTTCGATGAATTTAAGCAAAATCCCGGTTGGTAATGATTAATAATGTAAAGTGTGCTACTTCCGTAAAATTCAGAAATATGAAAAAAATTATTTTCAATAACTTGTTCGCGCTCTCTTTTTTAATAGCGTTTTCCTTTGCGCTTCCATCCCATGCTCAGGAAGCGGCTGAAAAAGCAAGCGTGATCTCGGGGATTTTGGTGGATGATTCCGGGCTGCCACTTAGCGGTACGGTGTTATCCAGCTCGTTAGAAGCGGTCGTCACGAATAGGGGCGGCGAGTTTACTATAAAAGTGTCCGATACGCGGGATGACCAGATCGTTATCTATGAAGAGGGATACCAGCTTAAGGTGATTGATGTCTACGATGGTTTTGCTCCTGACGATGAATTCGTGATGAAAAAGCATAAGCCTATCGACCAGGATAGGGTGGTTGCACTGCCATTCCAGGATTTTCAATCCTATAGGTCGGTTGCCGCGTCAAACGTGATTTACGGGTATGAGCTTGCCTCTCACCCAACAACCACCGTTTTGGAAGCGTTAGCCGGTAGGGTTCCCGGGCTCGTCGTCAGTAAAAATGAGAACCAACCCGGTTTTGAAGCGGTGGGTGTTTCCATTCGGGGTCGAGGGGCGTTGACCTACGTTGACGGTATATTACGCGACGTATCTGACCTTGTTGTTGACGAGGTGGAGAAGATCGAGGTAATTAAAGATTTTTCAGGCCGTGCCGTCCTGGGTATCGTGGCGGGAAACCCCATTATCAACATTACCACGAAGGAAGGTCAGTCCCATAAGACCGCGGTATCAGTCAACGCTGATCTGGGATTGAGGAACGCGACCGTTCTACCCAGTTACCTTGATGCCTACAATTACGCCACGCTGTTTAACGAGGCGAGGAAGAACGACGGGAGAAATCCCCATTACACCGAGGAGCGGATTAACGGGTATAGGGACGGTACCAACCCGCTTAGGTACCCGAATATAGATTATTACGACCGGTTCGTTAAAAAAACCACCCCCTTTAGAAGCGTTGGTGTAAACGCATCAGGAGGAAGTGGCAGGGTACGTTACTTCTCGTTACTTAATTACGTTGGGACAGGTGGACTGGAGGCTGTCGGCCAGGAATCGGGCTTAGACCGTTTTAAGTTGCGGGCGAATATCGACCTCCAGTTCACGGATATCATCTCAATGAACGTGAACCTGTCCGGAACGTATGGCGAGGCGAGTTATCCAAACGAGGGTAGCGGGGCTACACGGTACAACATGTTCGGTAACGTGCTGTCAAGATACCCCTCTAACGCTCATGCGATGGAACACGATGGGATGCTCCTGATGAGCGATAACTATCCGATTAACTTGAAGAATGACTTGATGTACAGTGGATTCGCGAAAATTGTGGACCTCAACACGCAAAACTCGACCACGTTGAAGTTCGACCTCGATAACATGGTAAAGGGGTTGAGCTTTTATGGAAGGGTCGCTTTTGATATGAATAACTCCATCACGAATAACAAGGGAGGTACGGAAGCGCTCTACCGGCACACAATTGTTGATGGCGAGGATAACTTCCAGAGAATGAGAGAGAAAGAGGTCGTCACAACACTCTCTTCCGGTGCCGACTACTTCCTACGCAGGACAACGTTAAATGGTGTGATCGATTATAACCGTCAGTTCAACAACAATGAGCTCACGTTAAATGCCATCTATGTTCAAATGCTCGAGGATGTGAAAGTACAAACCTCCTCCTATCAACCGCGGAAAACGCAAGACATATCCCTTCGTGCCAATTACGCGCACGATAAAAAGTACGTTCTTCAAGGAGAGTTAAACTATTCGGGGATCATGAAGTTGCCTCCGGGGAAACGTTTTAACCTGTTTCCAACGGTGGGTGCTGGCTGGGTGATGAGCAACGAAGCGTTCCTCAAGGACAATCAGGTAATAGACTACTTGAAGCTCTTCACGACGATAGGCATCATGGGGATCGACAATTTTAACATAACCGGTTATGACCAGTTCTACCTGCACCAAACCTTGTGGAGAAATGCCGGCAGCTGGCGTCCCGGTATCCAAGGGAACTACGCCGATTACGTGAATGTATACGAGATATTGCAACAGGGAAGTGATGATTACAAGATACCGAAGCGCAATCACTTGAACATCGGCCTGGAAGGGCTGTTTATCGATGAGGCCCTAAGTGCTACGCTTAACTACTTTCATATCAAGGATTACGATATGATCTCCCTGATGGAGAGCAGGGTGCCCGCCTTGTTCGGTACCGGGGGATTCCTTCCAGCCACCAATTACGGCAAACAGACCAGGTGGGGAGTGGAGGGTGCGCTCCAATACTCGAAAAAAATGGGAGACTTTTACCTTAGCCTCGGTGCTAATGCGCAATACATGAGGGGCAAGAACATTGATGTGGATGAACCGCTTGCCTTGGATGAACATAGAAAACTGGCGGGGAAAGATATCGATATGATATGGGGGTATGAAACCGATGGCCTGTTCCAATCGGATGCCGACGTGAACGCGTATACCGTGACTACCTCCTGGGGTAGCATTAAACCGGGAGATATAAAATATGTGGACTACAACCGCGATGGGGTGATCGACGCGAAAGATGTGCATACCCTTGACGCCCACTACCCCAGGATTAATTACGGGGTAAACCTCTCTCTCTCGTACAAAAGGTTCAAACTTTTCATGGTGGGAAGAGGTGTTGCGGATGGCAAGACCATGCTATCCAACCCGAGTTATTTTTGGATAAGCTCGGAAACGCAAAACTTCAGTGAGCCCATGCTCGATCGTTGGCCGGTAACCAATAACTACCCCAGGTTAACCACCTCATCGCCTCATAACTACCAGGGTTCTTCGTTTTGGTTACGTAACGCCTCCTACTTCTGTTTGAGTAACCTGGAGTTGAGTTACACTTTACCTAGGGAGACATCTTTGGGTATGTTGATGAAAGATACCAGCTTTTTTGTAAGAGGCACCAACCTGTTCTATCTTTCCAGTGTAAACTCTTATGGCTTGAATCCCGAAAATCATAACCTCGGTATTCAAAGTTACCCGCAGATGCGAACGATCACGTTAGGAGTATCTCTTAAATTTTAATGAAACAATGGATATGAAACGAGTTATAATATTTCTTTTGCCTTTAGTTTTGTTTGCCTGTGACTTCATCGAGCCGAGGCCGTTGATACACCAAACAACCGATGAACTATGGAGCCATGCCACCTATGGCGAAGGTATACTAACGCAAGGGTATGCCCAACTGCAGCCTGGATACCCCCTGTGGATGGAATACCTTACCGATAACGCCATTTCACAAAACGTGAACGAGAATATATTGGCTCTCGGGGGATGGATGCTGGAAGGGAATCCCATAGGTAGTTGGAATAGATGCTACAACGTGATCAAGTACCTGAATATTTTTCTTGAAAACGAGTCAAATATGCCTTATCGAATCGAAGATGTGGTAAGGGACTCGATAACGAGCGTGCACCGTAGAGGTGAGGCCTACTACCTGCGGGCATGGTACCAATGGGAACTGTTGCGTGATTACGGGGGAATGGCAGGCGGTGAGTATTTGGGCTTTCCGATCGTTACTACCGTGCTGAAAAGTAGCGATGACCTGAACTTGAAAAGGGATTCGTATGAAGCCTGCGTTGCGCAGATCGTCAACGATTTGGATTCCGCCATATCGTTATTGCCGAAACGGTACGACGGGGAAGACCTCTACACCGGGAATCAAAACAGGGGTAGGGCATCCGGATTAGCTGCCATGGCGCTGAAAGCTCGGGTCTACCTGTTCGCGGCCAGCCCTGCTTATGGTGACTCTTCAAAGGATAAATGGGTGAGGGCAGCGAAAGCGGCGGCGGAAGCCATCGAGGAGACAGATGGCCTGGTGGACCTGAAGCCATACGGGAATTTTAACGATCCGGAAAATTACGATTACATCTGGATTCAACCCACGCACGTTGGCAATTACACGGAGTACGATAACTACCCCCCCTCGTTGTATGGTAGCGGAATAACCAATCCCTCACAAAACCTGGTGGACGCGTTTCCCGATATCAATGGGTACCCCATTGCTAGCAGCGAAGTTTACGATTCGAATAATCCGTACGATAACCGTGATCCCCGGTTCAAGAGGTTCATTTTCTTTAATGGCGACTACTACAACGGTACGTACGTTTCAACCTACGAAGGGGGTGCCGATGCCCCGGGAGGCTTAAAACAGGAGGGAACCCGCACCGGTTACTTCATGAAAAAGCTAACCAGCGGGAACGTTACCCTTGAACCCAACTACGTGACATCGGATATCAAGTTTTTTATCTACCTTCATAAAACGGAACTCTACTTGAATTTCGCGGAAGCTGCCAATGAAGCGTATGGTCCGACTGACAGCTCGTTGGGCTTTTCAGCGTTAGACGTAATGAAAAAGATACGGGAAAGGGGCAACCCGCAGCTTGCCGGTTCCGATCCCTACCTGGTAGAACAGTCGGCATCGACCGATGCTTTCAGGGAGTTAATTCACAACGAGAGGCGTCTTGAGCTTTCGTTTGAAGGCTTCAGGTTCTGGGATATCAGGAGAACCAACCAAAACCTTAATCACACGATTAAAGGCGTGAAGATTCTTTTGTCTGTACTAGAGAACGATACGGGGGAAGACGTGAACATCGCCCTGCAATCTAAAGCCTCTACCGACTACGTTTCCAGCTGGGAAACGTTGAGCGCGGTGAACGATGGGAATTACAACATCACGAGCTCAAGAGATAACGTTCCAAAGTATGGTAACTGGAACAGTCAAGGGATGTGGCGTTACGTTCAATATGACTTTCCCCCATACTTGGTGGGAACGGTGAGCCGTGACCACGTGATCAGTAAAAGCGATATCTACTGGTGGCTGGATGGAGGTGGAATACAAATTCCCGATAGCGTGTATATCGAGGTAAAAGAGCAAAACGAGTGGAAAAGGGTGTGGAATAATTGGGACGGGGAAAAAGTGGACCAGTGGAATGTCGCAACCTTTGACCCTGTAACAGCTACCGCTATCAAGATCAACTTCAAATCCATTGTCGCATCATGCGGTATCATCGAGTGGAGAGTCTGGGGGCATCCGTCAAAGGTGGCCAAGTATCAATACGATTACGTGGATATTGAAAACCACACCTACAAAGATTACATGAGGTACGTACCCCTTCCCTATAGGGAGACCCTGATAATGAGTAATTTAAAACAGAACGAGGGATGGAAGTAACCGGTTACTTTTTCCCAATAATATAGATATAAACATTTTACGTATGAAACCGACATGTTTAAAATAATAATTAATTTCCTTTGTGAATGATTGTTTTAATATCAAAGGTTCCATACACTGAAATATAAAGATAAAATAATCGTATGAAAAAGATAGTTCTACCCATTATTATTATCGTTTTCCTGCTGACCAGTTGCTACGAGGATTACGTAAAGGATTATCCTTACACTACCGTGGCGTTTTCAAACGCGACGGGAGGAGCAACAACGCCCAACACCCTGTTTCGTACCGTGGTTATCGGTGAAGGGTTAAGGCTCGATGCCGGTGTCTACTTGGCCGGAGTTCGTGATAATACCAAGGATCGGTGGGTCGACTTTGTAATCGATCCCACCCTTCTCGACGACGAGAAGTATAGCAACTACGCGTTAATGCCCGAAAGCTACTACTCAATGACCGAGAAGAGCCGGTTAGTTATTCCTAAAGGTAGTTTTGTCGGGAAAACCACCATCGTTCTCGATTCTGCGCGGTTTACTCAAGATCCGATGTCGTCTAAAAATCATTACGCCATCCCCTTGCGCATAACGAGCACCTCCGAGGATTCTATCCTGTCAACGCAAAGCTTTCAGATCCTGGTGATTAAATACATCAACGCGTTCGAAGGTTTTTACGAGCAGTCGGGCAGCTTTAAAACCATTGCACCGGATGGCGAGGAACTTAACTCGGGCGCTATCGTGAACGACCTCTACTTGCGGACCGTGGCAGGGGATACCGTTCGTACTAACGGGATGATGGCTTCAAAAGGTGCCGAGTTTATGATGACCCTGTTGGCGAAAAACGGTGGGCTGTTCATCGACTACTACCCGAACCCGGATCCCGTGGAGCCAACGAATATCGCGTTGGCGGCCAAGCCGTCCACCGACTACGTGTCATCGTGGGAGAACCTGTACGCGATCAATAGCGGCTATTCAAACCCCTCCGGCTCGACTGACCGGAGTGGCCCCGGTGGAATATATGGGAACTGGTGGAGCAGCAACCAGTGGAGGTACGTGCAGTACGATTTCGATGGGTACTTTATGATTGATAAATCATGCGTCTATTGGTTTACCGATAACGGGGGACTGCTTATGCCGACCGAAAACTACCTTCAATACTGGGATTTTAACAACGAGGAGTGGGTGAGGGTACCCAATTCGGTGGGTAACGAGGGGCTTGAAAACCAGTGGAACATAACCACTTTCGATCCCGTGGTCACCAACAAAATACGGCTGAACATGATTAATGACACGGAGTCATGCGGTATCATCCAGTGGCAGGTATGGGGTGTTCCCGCACCCGTTGGGCTTGAAGAGGTACCCATCGATAAAGTTACGCTCCTAGACGGCAGCTCCTTCGATAAAGCGACAGAAACGTTTACATTGAACTACAGGGTGGATTACCTGCTTAACGATTACCATACCGATGTGTCGGTGACCTTGAAATGGCGTAACCGCATTAGAGATGGGGTAAACGAGTGGCAACGATAAACGAGAATGCGTATAGGTAACACGTTATATAGATTCATCACCTGCTGGGTCGCGCTGTGCCTTTCGGGAGCGTTGGTGGTATGGTTGGGTGGTTGTACTCCGGATGAACCCATTGAAATTCCTCAAGAGCAGGGGAAGGAGCAGGGGAAGGACAATGACAAAGATGATGAAGAGCTGCCTGTTACGCCTCCTGATGAGGGGTTGAAACCATCTGATATTGAGGACTACGAGAAGATCTACAAGCCTCAGGAGTTTGCCGGTATGGATTGGCTCAGCAAGGATAGTCAGTGGTCGTTTACCCGTTCCAGACAATCCGAGCACTTCATCGTTTTTTGGGAAAAGGGATTTGGAAATGATCCGAATGCCTATTCCGTTCGAGAGTCTATGCGTGTTGACATCGACGACCTGTTAAGGAAGTTGGAATCGTTCTATACCGTCAATATCGAGGAGTTGAAATTTGCCGAGGTAGGTAAGAACGTTTCCAACCTCGATAAGTACAAGATGCAGGTGTACCTCTTCTACCAAGAGGACTGGATGGCGTACGGGGCGGGGTATGATGACGTGATTGGTGCCATATGGGTTAACCCGGGCACCTGTAAGCCCGTGGGCTCCACCATCGCTCACGAGATAGGACACAGCTTCCAGTACCAGGTTTACGCCGACCTATTGGCCGCGGGTAAAACGCCGAACGACTTTTCCCGAGGCTTCCGGTATGGTTTTGGTGGCAACGGGGGTAATGTGTTTTGGGAACAGACGGCACAATGGCAGTCGTTTCAATCGTATCCATCAGAGATTTTCGGGACCCATAACTTTACCGTCTATACCGAAAATTGCCACCGCCACGTTTGTCATGAGTGGCAGCGTTACGCCAGTTACTTTATCCACTATTATTGGACGGGAAAACATGGCGTAGATATTATCAGTAGGCTGTGGCGTGAGGCGAAGGCACCGGAAGACCCGGTAGATGCTTATATGCGACTCACGGGTATTGACACGGAACAGCTTAATGACGAAATGTACGAAGCGGCTACCCGCTTTGTCACGTGGGATATCGACGAGCTGCGAACGAGGGGAGTAAGCTACATCGGCAAGCAAAAGTGTCAACTCTTTCCCTTGGAAGATGGGACCTACCAGGTTGCGTATAGCCACTGCCCCGGCACCACAGGCTATAACGTGATTCCCTTGAACGTGCCCGAGGCCGGCACCATGGTTTCTATCGCTTTCCAAGGGTTAACACCAGGTTACCGGTTGGCACCGGACGATCCCGGTATAGCATCTGAAGAGGGTCAAACGGTGGCGGTGAGTACCTACAATAACTCGGATGTCTCCAGGGCGGGATGGCGGTATGGGTACGTTGCATTTTTAAGCGATGGAACCCGCGAGTATGGTGCAATGAACGCCGAACCTGCCGGAGAGGTTAAATTTGTGGTACCTGAAGGATGTGACAAGTTATGGTTCGTGGTGGTGGGCGCTCCCACCTCGTATAGGTCGCACCCCTGGGACGAGAAAGAGTTAAACGATGAGCAATGGCCCTACAAGGTGACGTTTAGCGGTACGGACCTGTTGGGGAGTTTCACTATCGATCCCGATGCCGAGCCAAAAGATGTTGCCTTTGAATACCACGTTACCTGCAACGCGGCCAATGGAGGGTATGAACTGGGAACCATCGATTTGCGTGCAAACGATGATATACGTAAGTTAGCGCAAGCCTTTGTTATGCAACCTGCCGTATTGAGCGGGAACACGTTGACCATCGCCAACGGGCAGACCGCCAAACCCGCGGAAGGGAAAATTGCTTTTGGGCTCAAACAAGCCAATGGTACCTATAGCTTCACCTACTCGGCTAACGTGGGATTCTACTGTACCGCTGAGGGGAACGTGGGCTCATGGGCTAACAACGATCCCGTGTGGATCGAGTACGATAAGGATGCGTTCGTCTTCAAGTATGGGCATAAGCCGGGAAGCAGCGTGGCAGGGCGAAAATACACGATCAAGCCCACCTTGGTCTACACCAAGAACGGGAAACAGTACTACGCCACCTTTACCTTTAATCTTCAATTTTAAATGACTCTAATTTATTCTAATACATTTCAATGAGAAAGTTAGTTCTATTTTTAATCCTACTGGCCGGTTTGTCGGCCTGTAAGGAAACGGGACATCCCGGAGAGATAAACGATTACCCGATTCAACCAGTGGAGTTCTCCGCGGTCAAGTTCAAGGATGCCTTTTGGGAACCGAGAATTAAAACGAACCAGGAAACAACCATTCCCATCGCGCTGAAACATTGCTACACTACCGGAAGGGTAGACAACTTTAAAAAAGCGGGGGGGCTGATGCCCGGTTATTTTGGAACCGATTTCCCGTTCGATGACAGCGATGTTTTCAAGATCATGGAGGGTATGGCCTATTCTATCAATATGCTCCCCAATAAAGAGCTCGAAGAGCAAATGGACACCTTGATCTATTACATAGCCAAGGCGCAAGAACCCGACGGTTACCTCTTTACTGCCCGTAACGTGGCCTCCCCCGGCGACCTTCACGAGTGGGTAAGCGAAAACCGCTGGGAGAAAACACCGGAACTGAGTCACGAGCTCTACAATATGGGTCACCTGTATGAGGCAGCCGTGGCGCATTATTACGCGACGGGAAAACGCGACCTTCTCGAGATCGCCATTAAAAATGCCGACCTGCTGGTGAATGATTTTGGGCCGGGGAAACTCGCGTACGAGCCGGGACATCAAGAGGTGGAGATCGGGCTGGTTAAACTGTACCGTGCAACGGGGAAGAGAGAGTACCTGGACCTGGCCAAGTTCTTCCTGGATATTCGAGGGGAGGGACAAAGCGGTGAGTACAGCCAGACCCATAAGCCCGTGATTGAACAAGACGAAGCCGTGGGACACGCGGTACGTGCCGCCTACATGTATTCGGGAATGGCCGACGTGGCCGCGTTAACGGGCAACCAAGCCTACCTGAACGCGATAGACGCGATCTGGGATAACGTGGTAACTAAAAAGTTGTACGTAACGGGCGGTATCGGGGCAACCGGGAGTGGTGAGGCTTTCGGGGCCAACTACGATTTACCCAACATGTCGGCTTACTGTGAAACATGCGCCGCCATCGCCAACGTGTTCTGGAACCACCGCTTGTTCCTATTGCATGGTGATGCCAAGTACTACGACGTGCTGGAAAGGACGTTGTATAACGGCGTGCTTTCCGGAATTAACCTCGAGGGCGACCGTTTCTTTTACCCGAACCCGTTGGAATCCACGGGACAACATGTGCGTAGCGAGTGGTTTGGATGCGCCTGCTGCCCAAGTAACATTTGCCGCTTTATGCCCTCCATCCCGGGTTACGTGTACGCGCAAAAGGAGGACGACCTCTACGTGAACCTTTTCGTCCAGAGCGACGCGTATATCGAAAAAGGTGATATACCTGTTCACCTTTCCCAAAAAACGGGTTACCCCTGGGATGGGAACGTCTCGATTACCATGAATCCGGAGCAGCCGGTGAAAATGAACCTGTTGATTCGCATTCCCGGATGGACAAGGAACCAGCCGGTACCCAGCGACCTGTACGCTTACCTGAACCCGGTTGAAGAGAAGGTAACCATCAAGGTGAACGGGAAGCCCGTGAAATATAAAACCAATAGTAAAGGGTATGCCGTTATCTCCAGGAAGTGGGAAAAGGAGGATCTCATTGAAATTGATATGCCGATGGAGATTCATCGTACCATCGCCCACGAAAACGTGGAAGGTAACCGCGATAAAACCGCTATCGAACGGGGTCCCATCGTCTATTGCCTGGAATGGGTGGATAATGACGAACGCGTCTTGAACTCCGTTTTGTCGGATGATGCGGAAATCGCCTACCAGTTCGAGGAGAAGTTGAACGGCATAACAGTGTTGTACATAGATGGTGAGAGTGCGCGTAGGAGTGAAAACGACGAGATCATCGTGGATAAGAAACGATTAACTGCTATACCCTATTACGCTTGGGCAAACCGGGGTAGTGGCGAGATGGCCGTCTGGATCCCCAGAACCGTGAGCTCAACACGTCCCCAGCCGCCCGTCACCATTAGTACCAGGGCAACGGTGAGCGCCTCTTTAGCCAATCGCTCCCTCGGGGCGGTTAACGATGGCTTCTGGCCCGAACATTCAAACGACAGGAGTATCCCCTTCTATTCACTTTGGCCGGAAACCAACTCCACCGAATGGGTGGAATACACGTTTGATCAGCCTGAAACGATCTCAACCGCGCTGGTCTACTGGTATGATGATGGTCCTTGGGGTGGATGCCGCATCCCGCTCTCGTGGGGTGTCCAGTATAGAGACCAGTCGGGCCGTTGGAGAGAGGTGGTGTACGAGGAGAAGCCGGAGTCGGTGAAGGATGCACTCAACCAGGTGAAATTTCAACCGGTATCCACACACGGGGTTAGGTTGTACTTTGATATGCCCGAAAAGGAGTCGGTCGCTTTTTACGAGTTCGAGGTAAAGTAAGCACTTGGACAACCCTGTACAGAAGCCGTACCAAACTGAATGTGGTTACTGTGTCGGCTCGGTGTAAAAATCAATGAGTAATCCTGTAACGTGTAAACCCTATAAACGCCTATAAACCCAATACAATGAAGCAATCGCTGTCGATATTATTGTGTCTCTTCCTGTTTGCCTGTACTGCTAAGCAGGAGGTGCAATTTAATTCACCCGGTGCCGGTAACCCGTTATTACCCGGTTACTTCGCGGATCCTACCGTTAAGAAGTTTGGGGATACCTACTACCTATACGCGACCACCGATGGTATCAAGTTGGCCTCCGGTGAGCCGCAGGTGTGGATGAGCAAAGATTTTGTCCACTGGTACAACTACGAGATGGAGATAGAGCTGCCGAGGGGGTTAACCAACTGCTGGGCGCCCGACGTGCTGAAAGGGGATGATGGTAATTACTATTACTTCATGGGCAACTGTCAGTTCGGTTGCCATATATACGGGTACGTGTCGGAGTCGCCCGTGGGCCCGTGGAAGCCATTGAACAACGGGGCACCGGTGATTCCCGTGGGCACGGGGAAAGAGAATCTGCCCGCTTTGGATGCACAGTTTGTGCAAACAGAAGAAGGGGAGGTGGTCGCTTTCTTTGGGACCTGGTGTACCTCCTTTGGTGGCCTGGGATGGGCGCACCTGACCCTGGACGCTGAAAACACCCGTATCACGAAAGAGGGGTATATTCCCATCGAGCAGCTTCCTGGGCTGTTTGAGGCCCCTTTCGTGCTGAAGAAAGATGGAAGGTGGCTGATGATGTACTCATCAGGGGATTGCCGATTGGGTGATTATGCCGTGCATTATGCTTGGGCCGATTCGCTTCACGGTCCCTACCAGTATGGCGAGAACAACCCCATCCTCTCTTCATCGGAAGATGGCACCGTGGATAGCCCGGGGCACCATTCGGTGATAGAGAAAAACGGGACCTATTATATCGCCTACCACCGGCACGATAACCCCCATAGCTCGGGAGGTGAGTTTAGGCAGGTGTGCGTCGACCCGCTACACTTTTCCGATACATATACCCTGGATAAAGTGGTGCCCTCGCATAGCGGTATTGGCTATCTGGCTAAGAGTGCCATTCCCGGTAAGAATATCGCTTTTGGCGCCCAAGCGGAGGCCTCATCCCATTATCACTTGCAGGCGCCGCCCAACCGGTTTGTCCCTGATGGCGTGGACCACGAGTACCTGCCAGGGTATGCCACCGATGATAACAACGGTACCATGTGGAAGGCAGGGAATAACAGCTTGCCGCAATCCTTGACCATCGACCTGGGGAAAACCAGAACAATCAGAAGGATTGCAACCCAATTTGAATACCCCACCTTCTATTATCAATACAAGTGGGAGGTGTCGAACGATAAAGAGAATTGGACCCTCTTCGCGGATAACAGCTCCAATAGACGGAGTGGTTCACCTATGGTGGACGACGGTGAGGCCAAGGCACGCTACGCTCGAATAACCGTGACCGGTACCGAAAAGGCGGGAATGTATGCCGCCATTTGGAACGTGAAGATGTACGAACGACTTTTTGACCTCCCCCCCTATGTCAACAACGAGGTGGCGGAAGGTCCCGGGAGGGTGGGCGAGAGGGAGCTGCTCGTGGAGTTTGACCCGAAAGAGGGATCCCCCGGCAATATTAAAGGGACAATTCCAAACAGCGGGACGATGGGGGGTGAATTCACCCCCGTGGGGAACCCGCGGTTAGCGGTAACGGAGGGTGTTTTGTCGTTATCGCTTGACGGGAAGAGTTTCTTGATCCTGAGGGAGCCTGTTCCCGAGACGCTTCACTGGAACGCTCCCTTCACCGTGTCGGCTTGGGTGTATAACCCTGAGATAGGAGAGGGCGAGTGCGTAGTCTCTTGGAATACGAGGCGGAACATGCTGCAAGCATCGTATGCCGCCATGATGTATGGAACCGCCCCCTACGGTGCGGTAGCTCACGGGGATGGCTACGTGGATGTTGCCTTTCGCGAATTGCCGGAAGCGGGTAAATGGCACCACCTGGCTATTACGTTCGACGGTATGTGCGAGTATGTCTACGTGAACGGAAAGCTGGACAGGCAGGTGCCCCTAACGCTGTTCGTCGAGGCAGACGAGGTGAAGATTGGTGCATCGGGGATGCCGCTGGAGAACTATACCGGCTCTATCACCGGGGTAAGGATTTACGATGGTTTTTCTACTGAGCGGCAGGTAAACGAGATAATGGAGGAGACAAACCCGTTCAATGAGTAGCAGGAGCACTTTGAACCATTATGATGCGATTTTTGAATGAAAAAATGAAATAACGAAACAATGCTTAAAAATCAAATGAAACGATTAGCAACCACAACCTGTATGGTTTTTCTTTTTACCCTTTTCACCGCGTTTGGGCAATCGCCCTGGGATCGGATTGGCTCCAGACCACCTACGCTGGGGGTGGAACATGGTGAGAGCAGGTACACCTTGAACTCTTTTGTAATAACCCTGGTGGATGCCTCTCAAACGGTTAAGAAACTGAGTCCCCTGTCCGACACGTCATTCGATTATACGCCTGGCGATCGCTTGTCGCAAAGGGATAGGGACAGGTTATACCACCTGGGTGATATCAACCTGATGCTTCGTAAAGAGGGTGAAACGGAGTGGACACGCTACTCTACCGCCACGCGTCGTCAACCGGTTGAGAAGCTGGCAGTGAGCGGTTTCGTCCTGGCAGCGGCTAACCTGGCGAACACCTTGCCGGCTACCATTCCCGTCACCGTGAATCGGTACTGGGAGACAGATCAGGGTGACCTGGTGCTGCGGTTTGAGATCACGAACACCTCATCCGTCCCGGTGGAGATTGGTTCATTGGGAATCCCCCTGATATTTAATAACATATTGGAAGGGAAAACGCTGGATGAAGCGCATCATGATAACGTGTTTTTCGACCCCTATATTGGGCAAGATGCCGGCTACCTACAGGTGAACCGTCTCCATGGGCGAGGGGCGAGCTTGCTGGTATTGCCTCATAAAAACGCCGGTTTTGAAGCGTACAATCCGCTGAACGATGACCCCACACCGAAAGGGGTGATCTTCGAGGGGTTCCACGAATGGCTTGTTCACAGCAAAGCACTTGCTGAAACGGAATGGGAAGGGGTAGAGCCTTGGAACGTGCCGACCTCCGCTATGTTGCGTCCTGACGAAAAGAGGGATTATGCCCTTAAGTTCGTGTTGGCCCCCTCTATTCGCGAGATCGAAGGGGAGTTGATGAGAAGAGAACGGCCCGTGGCGGTGGGATTGCCCGGTTACGTGTTGCCCATGAACGAGATGGGTAAACTGTTTATTAAGTATCCGGAGAAGGTGAGTCAAATTACGGTCTACCCGGAAGGTGCACTCACCCTTACACGACAAGGGGAGACACCCGGCAAATGGGTTGAATACGGTGTGAAGGCTAACCAGTGGGGGCGCGCAAGGGTCTCCGTGGTGTATGCCGACCAAACGTTACAAACCATCAGCTATAAAGCGATTAAACCGCAAGAACAGGTGGTGAGTGATTTGGGGCACTTCCTTACCACCGAGCAGTGGTACGAGAATAAAGATGATCCCTTTGGACGCTCACCTTCCGTGATGAACTATGATTACGATAAAAAGCAGATACTCACACAAGAGAGACGCTCCTGGTTCGTTGGCTTGAGTGACGAGGCAGGTGCTGGTAGCTGGTTGGCAGCGATTATGAAGCAGCTGCTCCTGCCCGAGAAAAAGGAGGTGAACAAACTGCAGCGATTCATGAAGGAGACCCTATGGGGGGGAATTCAGCATAGCACCGATTCCACGAAGTACGGCGTGAGAAAGAGCCTTTTCTATTATGAACCAGACTTGATGCCGGAAGGGACCTATAGCGATTCGATTCAATTCAGGGGATGGGAAGCGTGGACGTTGCAAAATGCACAAGACCTGGGCAGATCCTATAACTACCCGCACGTGGCAGCGGCGCATTGGGTGATGTACCACCTGGGCCGGAACCGCGGGTACACGAATATCGATTGGAAGCAGAGTCTCGAGGACGCATGCCAGACTGCACTTGCCATGGTGAAGTTCGCTCCCTATTACGCGCAGTTCGGTCAAATGGAAGGCTCCATATTTCTCTATATCCTATTGGATCTGCAACGCGAGGGATTCACCGATTTGGCGGATCAGCTGGAGAGGGCGATGAAGAGGAGAGCCGACCATTGGCGTTCCCTCAATTACCCGTTTGGCAGTGAAATGCCTTGGGACTCCACGGGGCAGGAAGAGGTTTACATGTGGACCTCTTACTTTGGTTATGAGGATAAAGCCGATGTTACGCTGAACGCTATCCTGGCCTATATGCCCACGCTACCCCACTGGGGGTATAACGGGAGTGCACGCCGTTACTGGGATTTCGTGTACGGGGGTAAGCTCGCTCGTATCGAACGTCAGCTACATCATTACGGCTCGGGACTAAACGCTATCCCGGTCCTGGCAGCCTATAGGGAAACGCCAGACGATTTCTACTTGCTGCGCGTGGGGCACGCGGGTTCGATGGGGCCATTGGCCAACGTAACCCAAGAGGGG
Source organism: Petrimonas sp. (assembly GCA_012839475.1). Classification (GTDB taxonomy): domain Bacteria; phylum Bacteroidota; class Bacteroidia; order Bacteroidales; family Dysgonomonadaceae; genus Proteiniphilum. Next base: position 26,039 of record DUNG01000007.1, read on the forward strand.
TTCGCACCGGCCGCCTTCCACTCGTACCCTTCCACGCTTGATATTGATGGGTACGTCTGTGATTACGGTAGTGGTTTTTACGGTTACGCGGTAAACTCCTCCACTTACATCTACCACCACCCGGAATTTGATTGGGTGGCCTTTAGCGGCAACATCCGTAAAGAGGGAGATTGGGTCTACACGGAGGTGACTACCGCGGGTAAGAACCGGGTCTTCCTCGCTCCGGAGTCACTGATGCTGAAGAGCGTAGACGGGAAAATAAAGCAAGTGGGCTACAACCCAACTACCCGTGAAGTAGAACTGCTCCTCGAGGGGAACACCTTGTTGGATATCGAGGTTTCGGAAGATAGGCAAGTGCTGTTCCCGTCGGAAATCGTAACCGATGAACGGGGATACCGCGTTATTAAGCCTGTGAAGAGGAAAGAGTACACGTTGCGTCTAACTATTGAGTAACGGGATGAACTCCCGTGGAGAGAATAAAAAAAGAAAATGATGAAAAGTTCAAACACTTTGATAATCGCGCTGACCAGCCTGCTTTGGGTGGCATCGGTTCCACTAAGCTCGTCACAACCTGCTGCTACACGGAAAAACAGTTCGGCCGAAATCCGAACCATCACTCGCGTTGAACCAATTCACGTGGAGAGTCCGGTAGGGACTGTTCCGAAATTACCGTATCAGCTTTGGGTAACCTATTCGGATGGCAGCACGGGATACCGCCAGGCAAGATGGGCCAATGCGACCCGTGACACGGAAGAGGATCAAGCAAACCCTGTAACCCATCCTGTTGGACACGAGTACACGATTAATGGGTTTATAACCGGCGACAACACTACTCCAAACGGTTATCCCATCACCGCCAACGTAAAGGTGGTAGCTGGGAATCAGGGGGTGCCATCCCTTGTCCCGATCGCTGAGACACCTCCTTTAGACCGGGTGACCCTAACCGGCAATAACCGGTTGACATCGAATAGAGACTTGGCTATAAACGAGATCATGCATTGGGACGTGTCGCAACAACTCTATAATTACAGGGATACCTATGGGTTGAGTACCGAGGGGTATACCCGGGCGGATGGATGGGATTCACCCACCACCAAGCTCAAGGGACACGGGTCGGGTCACTACATGTCGGCCTTGGCCTTCGCGTTTGCCAGCGCGACCGAGCCGGCACAGAAAGAGAAATTGCGGGGCAACATGACCCGGATGGTGAACGAGTTGCGGGAATGCCAAGAGAGGACGTTCGTCTGGAACGAAGAGCTTGGCCGTTACTGGGAAGCACGTGACTTTGCACCTGAGGAGGAGCTGCGCGAGATGAAGGGGACCTGGGATGATTTCGATCTCCACAAGACCGAGTGGGAGAAGTACGGGTACGGCTACCTCAACGCGATTCCGGCGCATCACGCCGCGCTCATCGAGATGTACCGTGCATACAACAACGAGAGCTGGGTCTGGGCACCCTACTACTCTATCCATAAGCAGTTGGCCGGCTTGATCGATATCGCGACGTACATTGACCTGCCTGAGGTGGCCGACAAAGCGCTGCTGATTGCTAAGGATATGGGGCTTTGGATATGGAACCGGCTGCATTATAGGACATTCGTGCAGACGGAAGGGACCCAGGAGGAGCGGAGGGCAAATCCGGGTAACCGGTTTGAGATGTGGAACATGTACATCGCGGGTGAAGATGGAGGCGCGGGAGAGTCATTGGCACGCCTTTCTGAGATGGTGAGCGATCCCGTTGAGAAGGCACGGCTGCTTGAAGCGTCTAATTTCTTCGACAGCCCCGCCTTTTACGATCCACTTGCGAAGAATATTGACGATATACGTACGCGGCATGCCAACCAGCATATCCCGAAAATCACGAGTGCACTTCGTAGCTTCAGGGGTAACAAAGAGCCCTATTACTACCACCTGGCTCAAAATTTTTGGGATATGATTCAAGGGCGTTACCGCTACTCCGCGGGTGGGGTGGGCAATGGTGAGATGTTCAGGCAACCATACACGCAAATCTTGAGCATGGCTACCAACCCCGCACCCACGCTTAACGAGACCTGTTGCGCCTATAATTTGGCGAAACTCACCAAAGACCTCAACTGCTTTAATCCTGACGATGCAAAGTACATGGATTACTATGAACGGTTACTCTACAATCAACTGGTTGGTTCGCTACACCCTCACGAGTACAAGACTACCTATCAATACGCGGTTGGGCTCAACGCTTCGAAGCCTTGGGGAAACCACACCCCCCAATCCTCTTGCTGCGGGGGTACCGGTTCCGAGAACCACGTTAAGTACCAGGAAGCGGCCTACTTCGTTTCGGAGAACACGCTTTGGGTGGCCCTCTACCTGCCTACCGCCTTTCACTGGGATGCCAAAGGGGTGACTTTACAGCAAGAGTGCTTGTGGCCGGCTGAACGTTCCACCATACGGGTAACGGGGGGTGAGGCCCACTTCGAGATGAAGCTGCGTGTTCCATACTGGGCTACGGAAGGGTTCGATGTTAAGTTGAATGGTGTTTCTTTGGCTTCTAATTACCAGCCGAGTTCGTACGTGACCATCCCCGCTAGGGAATGGAGTGAATCGGACGTGGTAGAGGTGGTGATGCCCTTTACCAAGCATATTGATTTTGGGCCCGATAAAATGGAAACAGCCACGGGTGGAGAGGGGCAGCCCGACATCCAGTACGCGCCCGAGTGGGCAGGTACGCTTATGTATGGGCCTTTGGCGATGACGGCCACGGGCGTGAACAGTTGGGACGAGGCAACACTCACGGTGGATTCCTACTTGGAAAGCATCCTGCTTAACGGACCCAGCGGCGGTTCAACAGGAACGAACGGGAACCTTTACACGTTGACCGTGGGTCGTAAAACGTTTGAGCCCGATTACTTCAGGGACGAAAATTCGACCCACTACTTCCGTATCCGCTTTGTTGATGATATGGTATCCGAGTTCAGGGAGATGCTGGAAAGTAAGTTGGAGGATGCGGCTACGTTCTCATCCAAGAACTACACGAGGTCATCCTACAGGGTGCTTAAGAGAGCGTTGAAGGTCGGTGAAAAGATGACCCGTTCTCAAAAAGCCTCCCAACGGCAGGTAATCGACCAAATCGCGGCGATTGATAATGCCATCAACGAATTGAAATCAAAAACACTGGATAAAACATGCCTGGTCGCCGCGATCAACGAGGCGGAATCTACGCGAGCCGAGGAGTATACCTGGGATACCTATCAAACGCTTCAGCTGGCGTTGACCGCGGCCAAAGAGGCGCTGACGGAGAGCGAATCACAGCTTACGATCGATAAGCAGACACTCGCGTTAACCAAGGCAATTAAAGAGCTGGTGTTGACGAACAGTGTCGACAAAAGCAAGTTAAGTGAGGTGATAAAGTTGTCGCAGGAGAGGAGGAAGATGCAGGAAGACTGGAATGCGCTGGCCGTGAAAGTTCCCGAGTACTCACCGTGGGCGCCGCACGCGTTTAGGCGCTTGTTGTATCAACTGCGCACATCACTAAACGTGTATGAGAACAGGGATAAGAATTACAGCCAGAACGAGGTAGACCTGGCCACATCTGCCTTAAACGCGGCACTCAACACCATGAGACCGGGCAATCTCCCTGAGCCCGAGGATCTTTACCCGTTGAACACCCTGCTAAGACAAGCCGATCGGGTAGCATCGCATGAGAAGGTTCCGGCGTTACAAGAAGCAATCGAGTACGCGCAGATGGTAGTAGCGTACGTGAACGATGGGAGTGGAACCCACGATATGATACAAAATGCGACCGATAGGCTTCGGAATGCGCTGAATTAATTATTTTCGCTATATTTGAACCATGAACGGAAAAGCTTTTACTTGCCTTTTAGGCCTGCTCCTGTTGCTCACGCAACCGGGTGTAGCCTTGGATTCCTTTGTTAACCCCGCTAACGGGGTAGGTCCGGTGCCATTGGGTTTGGGAATCGACCCGTTTTATGAGAAGTACCTCGACGCCGATGGCATCGCCATCGTCTCCTCCGGGAAGGTTGCGGATGAGGCACTCGTGATGGCACGTCGCATGGTTACAACCATGCTCTCTAAGCGGTCTGACGTGCGAACGGTCATGGTCGAAAAAGGGTGTAAGCTCATGATCATCGGTCAACATGAACAGGTGTGCGACCTGCCCGAGTATAAGCACCTTTGCAATACACCGGAAAAGGCAGCCTACTGGAACCAGCGTGCACGTGGTTTTGGCGGTGATCCTGAAGGATCCTACAGCGCAAGTTGTGGCGAAGAGAACGTGCTGTGCCTGGAGGGCGATCGGTACGTGGGAGAGAGCATCTTGGTGCATGAATTTGCCCATTTGATTCACGATGAGGGGATCGCGGCGATAGAACCCGGTTTCAATGCCGAACTGGAAGCGCTGTATCATCAGGCGATCGAACAGGGACTCTGGGAAAACACGTATGCCATCAGCAGTGCCCACGAATATTTCGCCGAGGGCGTTCAATCTTTTTTCGACTGCAACCGTTACTCGCAACAGCCAAATGGGGTGCACAATGCGGTGAATACGCGAGCTAAGTTAAAGGAGTATGACCTCGGTCTCTACACCTTGTTGGCCCGTTATTTTCCTGAAACCGATTTAGGACTGTGCGACGGCAATTACTCTGCCCGGAACGGTGCCTCGATAAAGGATCTGTATCAGCAAGCCGATGAGTACCAGAAGCGGTTCGCTTCCCTCTACTACTACAATCCTACTAACGTACAGCCAATTCCTCGTTCGGGTAGCTTTGTTTACTTTACTCGTACACCTCAGGGCAGGGAGTTTTACGTCGTTGACGCCGAGCGGAAAACGACCACGCCAGCATTTGATCCAACCCGTTTGGCCGACTCCCTGGCGGTTCGGACAGGGCAAAAGGTGCAACCGTATGATCTCCCCTTTCAGCAAGTTAGGTTGAATCGTGAACGAGACTCCCTCTTTTTTAGTATTGAAATGGCCGATTACGTAGCCTTATTGGGCGACTACACGGTAAAAAAAATACGCGAACGGGCTCGCCGCCCCGATTACTACTGGGGGAGGGTGTTTAAAGAAGACTCCAGGGAACGGGTCACCTCTCCAGATGGGAAGAGCGAGGCTTACATTTCGGAAGGGAACCTGTGGGTGAGGGATAAGGAGACGGGACAGGCCCGTAGGCTGAGCGATGACGGCTCGCCTTACGAGTACTACTCGTCGAATATCTACTGGTCACCCGATTCCAGGAAAATTGTCTGTAGCAAGTACCGACCCGGTAGCGACCGCGAGTTGTTGTTGATTGCTTCCTCGCCATCTGACCAGCTCCAGCCTAAAACGGAAAGATACGACTACGTGAAACCGGGCGATGCCCTCCCCGTGAGGCGACCGGTCCTCTTCCTACTGGATGAAGGGGAGGCTGTTCAACTTGACGTGCCCGACGTGGAAATGCAGTATTCCCTGGGTAACGTCCGGTGGAACGACAAGAGCGACTCCTTTACCTTCGATTTTAACAAGAGGGGGCATCAACAGTTCATCATTTACGCCGTCGATGTGGCTACCCGCTCGTTACGTACCTTGGTAAACGAGGTGAGCCCAACGTTTGTCCATTACAGCGAGCTCTACCGTTATTGGTTTGAAGGTAGCGACGAACTGCTTTGGATTTCGGAGAGAGACGGGTGGAGACACCTCTACCTCTATAACAGTGTGACGGGAGAGGTTAAAAAACAGCTTACCAAAGGAGAGTGGATCGTGAAAAGGGTGGTACATGTTAACGAGAAAGAACGGAGGCTCATCTTCGTGGGGTGTGGGATGGATAAGGGTGAAGACCCCTACCTGGAGAAATATTACACGTTGGATATCGATAAGGGGCGTATCACCGCGCTCACGCCGGAAAATGCCCAGCATAGCGTAACTTTCTCGAGCGACTACACCTATATGTTCGATTCATATTCGAGGGTGGACCTTCCACCCGTGCTGGTGATCCGTTCCGTGGAAGCGGGAGGTGATGTGGTGTACCGGCCCGATATACAGCCCGATATCTCGGGGGCAATCGCCGCCGGATGGCGCTTACCCGAGGTGTTCACTGCTAAGGGACGCGATGGAGAAACCGATATATGGGGGATGATAATCCGTCCCACCCATTTTGACCCAACGAAGAGGTATCCCGTTATCGAGTATATCTACGCGGGACCACACGACTCCCACGTGCCAAAGGGGTTCGCTATCGAACACCATGGTAGCGCGTTGGCCGAGCTGGGCTTCATCACGGTTTTGATTGATGGCATGGGTACCTCGAATCGCTCCAAGGCGTTTCATGACGTCTGTTGGAAAAACTTGAAAGACGCGGGATTCCCCGACCGGATTGCCTGGATAAAAGCGGCCGCTGCCCGGTACCCCGAGATGGATATCGAAAGGGTAGGGATCTACGGAGCCTCGGCAGGGGGACAAAGTTCGATGGGCGCCCTTCTTTTTCACCCTGACTTCTATAAGGTGGCGGTCTCTTCCTGCGGTTGCCACGATAACCGGATGGACAAGATATGGTGGAACGAGCAGTGGATGGGTTACCCCATCGGGAAACATTACGCGGAGTCGTCCAACATGGAGAACGCGCACCGGTTGGAAGGCAAGCTCATGTTGATCCTCGGAGAGCTGGATAACAACGTGGACCCGTCGAGCACGTTACAGGTAGTCAACAAGTTGATTGAACATGACAAGGAGTTCGAGTTCGTGATGCTTCCTGGTGCCGGCCACACGTTAGGCGGTAAATACGGGGAGAGAAAGCGGCGCGACTTTTTCGTGAAACACCTGCTGGGTTGTGAACCCCCGGAGTGGAATCGCGAGGAAGCAACGAAAAGGTAAAGATGGAAGTTGAATCCAAATAAAAAATCAATTCAATGAAGAAAATTGTAGGAATCGTATGTTTGCTGCTCCTTGTGGTGGCCTGCCAAGTGAAGGAAGACCGCATCCCCGTTACGGATAACGCGATACCCCCGCTCGCTCAACTCGTAGATACCCCGGAGATCACGATGCCACCCGCCCGGTTGAAGCTGGATCCGTTCTATAAGAAGTACATGAACGTGAATGGGATCCATGTGATTAGCTCGTGGAGGGTGCCCGATAGTTGCTTTTACGCGGCCTATATCACCGTGAACGCGCTCACTAGTATGCTCCCCGAAGAGGTGTTGGAGTCGATGACCAGCCGCGATACCCGAATCGGGATCATGGCACGTTATGAAGGGACCACCGATATACCGGAACACGCATACCTCGTGAACGATACCTCGCTGAACTGGGACGTGCGCGCACGTGGTTTGGGGGGGACCCTTGAAATGCCACTGACCACCTGCGCCGAAGAGAATATCCTCGCCTATCAGATCGACAAGTACCACGCGGAAGATATCTTGGTGCACGAGTTCGCGCATACCATTCACAACGTGGGTATCACGCCCGTTGACCCTACCTTTAACGACCGCTTACAACGGTCGCTCGACAACGCGATCGAGCAAGGACGATGGCTGAACACTTATGCCGCGACCAATATATGGGAGTACTGGGCGGAGGGCGTGCAAAGTTGGTTTGACGTGAACGCCGAGGTGGAGAGTAACGAGGGAGATGGCAAGCATAATCGTGTGAACACGCGCGAAGAGTTAAAAATTTATGACCCCGGTTTATATGAGATCATTTCGGCCTATTTCCCTGAGACTAACGAACGGATTAGCCGACATAAACCCGAAAACAGGTACAATTTCACGCTTGACGAATCCCGTTAACCCCACGTTGTCACAAAGCGTGAAAAGAGTGAAGACAACGAGAATTTGCCAAATAAAGGAGTACACCAGTGTGCTCCTTTTGTATGTATCAATTTTATCAAGTTAAGGTTTATGATTTTTAAAAAAATAATAGTGGTTGGATTTCTCTTTATGCTTATGCCTCTATTCGCGGAACAAAACCCGAAAAAAGAAACTTTAAAACCTCGTGTTGTTGTTCTTACAGATGTTTCTACATGGGAAACCGACGATAGCGAATCATTGGTCAGGCTACTGGTACATGCCGATATGTTAGAGATCGAAGCGATAATCTACACCACCGGATGGAGCCTGGATGTAATTCGGGACGATTTTTTTCAACTGATCCATGATGCCATCGATGCCTATGAAAAAGATTTGCCAAATCTGATGAAGCGCTCTAATCAGGTTGACTTCAATACAGATGAATCTTGCCAAACTATTGGTTATTGGCCAAGTGCTGAATATTTAAGAAAACGTACTGTTTTTGGAAGTAAACAAAGAGGAATGGACAAAATCGGCAAAGACAATATTTCAGATGGTAGCAATTTAATCATCAAACTAGCCGATGAAGACGATGAACGCCCTCTTTGGATTTTAGTTTGGGGCGGTGGCAATACCCTGGCACAATCCATATGGCAAGTTCAGCAAAACAGGAACAAAGCTGAATTAAATAAATTCTTATATAAAATCCCAACTTATGCAATCACCGATCAGGACAGGTCATACGTGGGAGGTACGCCGTATGATATAAGTTCGCATCAATGGATGAGACGCGAATTCGAAAAAGAGCTGATGTTCCTTTGGGATGAATCTGCATGGAAATTTCAAAATGGCACAGGAAAAGCGAATTGGGATGAATATGCCAAGCATATACAAAATCACGGAAATCTTGGGAAGGTCTATCCAAAGTATAAATTTGGTGTTGAAGGTGATACTCCGTCATTCCTTTATGTAATGCCGAATGGTTTAAATGACCCACTTATTCCCAATCAGGTTGGTTGGGGTGGTTATTTTGAATGGGGAATTTCACCAGATGATGTCACTTACGCTTATAATAACCATAAAGGTAAAGCGAATGAAATTTCCAACAGATATCTAGACTATTTTTATCAGGCAACCTTCAATAATTTTGCTGCCAGAATGGATTGGGCGGCCGAAGGAAAAGGGAATCGCAACCCGATAATCGTGATTAATGGAGATGAGGGAATCAACCAGATTCATATGGAAAAGAGACAGGGAAGTTCAATAACGCTGGATGCCTCACAAACTTTTGATCCGGATAATGACCCATTGAATTTCAAATGGTGGGTAATACCAGAAGCGGGTACTTATAAGGGAGAGGTTACAATTTCAAATGATAATTTAAGTAAAATAAAAATTGATCTACCAATTGATTCGGCAGGTAAAACAATTCATGTTATTTGTGAAGTAACTGACAATGGAGAGCCTGCTTTGACAAGTTATCGCCGATTCATTATTACATCGAAAAATTGATAGTTTAAATGAATAAAATAAAACTTGTTTTTACTATTTGTATATTATTGTTGGTTAACCAATCTCTGTTTGCTCGGTTTAGGGTAATCATATCGTCTGATTTCCCTCCGTTCCCGGTTACAAACAGTGACCCGGATGATGTTCAATCAATGGTGCGTTTCTTACTTTACACCAATGAATTTGATGTAGAAGGCTTGATTGCTTCAGCAGGCACATTTGAAATGGTGGCAGAGAAGAAAAATATTTTGGCAGTACTCGACATATATGATGAAGTTGATGAGAATTTAAGGAAAAGAGATGCCAAGTATCCTACTGCCGACTATTTGCGTTCAGTTACTTATGAGGGATTGGGCAACAATCATAACATAGAAATAAAATGGGGTTGCGATAAGCAAGCGTGGACTGAAATAATAGGTGAAGGAAAAGACAGTGAGGCTTCGAATGCAATCATAGCAGCGGTAGATAAGCCCGATTCAAGACCCATCTATATTTGTGTTTGGGGAGGGCCGAGAGAAGTTGCACAAGCAATCTGGAAGGTTCAGAATACCCGGAGCAAAACTGAATTAAACCACTTTATCAGTAAACTTCGTGTCTTTTTGATTGCCTGTCAAGATGCTACTCATGAATGGCTTATCGGAAACTTTCCTGACCTGTTCGTTATTGAATCAAGAAAAACATATCATGGTATGTTCGGAGTAGACGATCGCTCATGGGTTGAAACAAACATTATCAATAATCATGGAGCTTTAGGAGCTATCTATCCTCCAAAAGCAATTGCCGGAGAAGGTGTTATAGAGGGTGATTCCCCTTCATTCCTTTATCTGATAAGTGCAAATCGAGGTATAAACGATCCTGAAGACCCAACACAACCAAGTTGGGGAGGTCAATACAAACGTGTCGATTCAACAAATCATTACATCGATGGTGTTGGGGCATCTACCATTTCCAGATGGAGTAAAGACTTTCAAGCAGAGTTTAAGGAGCGTGCTGACTGGATGTTACCTTGAAAAACAAGCTCGATAGCCACACCATTACTCGCAAGATGTTTTGTTTTATAAGATGTTCGGTAAATGCTTCGTGTTTATTGAAGAAATAGATCCGCTGGAAGAGCTAAATTCCCCTTGAAGAAGGTGAAAATAGCGCGGGGGCAAAGGCTGCAAATAGATTCCTTGTAAGCAAAATAACATTTTTAGTGCCAATTTTTTTTCAAATAGAATAATATTGCCTATTTTTATAGCGAAATCATGAAAGTATATAGGTAAAATCTATAATTTGGCTCACTTTATTAGATGTTATAATGGCTAAACGTTCGAAAAGGAAAAAAGGGGCTAGGGATAAAAAATTTCATCAGCGTAAAGGTTTCATCTTTTCCATTGGTATTGTAATAGGGATTGTTCTCGTGGCGTCCCTCTACCAGGCTTCGGTCTACTTCTCGACCAACGAGTCTTGCATGATGTGTCACGTTCACCCCCACGTGGACGAAAGTTGGAAGTTATCGGTTCACGTGAATAACGGGAGTGGGGTTATGGTCGATTGCATCGATTGCCACCTGCCACCCACCAGTGATACGTGGGCGCACTACACTGCTAAACTGTCACTAGGCCTAAAGGATGTGTGGGGATACCTTACCAAGGATACCGCGGACATCAACTGGGACAGGAAGTCGGAACTGGAGTTCGCGGTGAAGTACATCCCCAACGAATCGTGCGTGAAGTGCCATCAGGACCTGTTTCCTCAAGGTATTACGGACGAAGGGATTATCGCACATCTGCATTATGACGAGAACGTTGAGGAGCTTGATCTTCAGTGTATCAGCTGTCACCTCGATGCAGGCCACTATAACCCGAACTACTCGCACGGTCAAATGGTGGGGATTCCCGGTTTGGCCAGTTCGGCCACGATTGATACGAGTCTCTTCTACAAGGAGGCCACGCCCGTTACCGCTTTCGTGAACTACACGGAGCAGATACCCGGTACCCCTTTGTCGTTTAACATGATTGCCCTTAAGGGTGGGACGTTTATGATGGGAAGTCCGGAGAAGGAGCCGTTCAGGAATTCAGACGAATCGCCCCAGCATGAGGTGGAGCTGAGCCCCTTCTTCATGGCTGAGCTGGAGACTACATGGGATCTCTTCTGGGCATTTTACGCGGAGACGATGAGCGAAGGGCGGACACCCCCGGAGACGGTGTATCAGAACAACCTGGAAGCCATCGGGGTAGATGGTATTTCTGGGCCTACACCCCCGTTTGGCTATCCCGATCAGGGATGGGGTCAAGGCGACCGGCCGGCCATCACGATGACGCACTATGCCGCTGAAACGTTCTGCCAGTGGCTCTCCGCCAAAACGGGTAAGAAATACCGCTTGCCCACCGAAGCGGAGTGGGAGTACGCGGCTCGTGGCGGTAGCGAAAGCGCCTACTTCTTCCCGGGTAGCCCCAAACATTTTTCGAATCAAGGATTCATGAGGAGCATCTTCAAGGCGAAAACAGATAGCATAAGCGCGTACGTGGTGTACGAAAATAATAGCGGTGGACGCACGCAACAGCCTTCCGAGGTGTTGCCCAACCCGTTTGGTTTGAAGAACATGTTAGGGAACGTGATGGAGTACACGGCCGATAAGTACGATCCCGAAGCCTACTCCAAAAGGTCGGGGGTGACCCGTGACCCGCTGGTAACGGAAGGTGAGGAGTGGGTGGTACGAGGTGGGCACTACGATTCCGACGCGGCTGACGTGCGTAGTGCGAGCCGGGCCTACACTCAGCACGATGCGTGGATGAGAACCGACCCGCAACAGCCCAAGAGCATCTGGTGGTATTCCGATGTGAAGGGTATTGGCTTTAGGGTGGTTTGTGAACCTGATTCGGGAATCCTCTAAAAAGGAACCATGTACTGTCTTGCAATTTTAATAGTCCGATGATCACGTGGTAGGGATCTGTAGGGTAATAAAAGCGAATTCCGCACACGTAAGTGTAGAACAATAATTTAATCGTATGTAACTTAAATAAACAAATCAACATGAAGAAAGAAAACAATGTAACCAGGAGAACCTTCCTGAAGACATCTGCCGTGGCAGGTGCTGTTGGCGTGATCGGTACAGGATCAGCCGGTATCTTAACCTCCTGTAGCGGGGGTGCGAAGAAAGGAAGCGGGGCTAACGTACCTTTGAAAGAGCCGGGCAGTTATTACGTTCCGGAACTAGTCGATTTGGCTACTGATGGGCAAGAGCTGAAAGCGGGCGTGGTAGGATGTGGTGGACGAGGTTCTGGTGCGGCTCTTGACTTTTTGAACGCGGGCAACGGGGTGACCATTACCGCTTTGGGTGACGTGTTTCAAGATCGGGTGGATGGCTTGGCGAACAGGTTGAAAGAGGAGAAAGGTATCGATATTCCCGCGGAGAAGCGGTTCGTTGGGCTGGATGCGTACAAGCAGGTGATCGATAGTGATATCGACGTGCTAATCGACTGTACACCGCCATTTTTCCGCCCTGAGCACTTTAGGTACGCGGTTGAAAAGAACAAACACTGCTTCCTGGAGAAGCCGATTTGCGTATGTCCGGTAGGGTATCGTACCATCATGGCGGCAGCACGCCAGGCACAGGCTAAGAACTTGCGGGTTGTTACCGGAACACAACGCCATCATCAGCGCTGTTACGTGGAGTCATACCAGCAGATCATGAACGGGGCTATCGGTGAAATTACCGGGGGTATCGTTTACTGGAATCAGAGCATGCTGTGGTACCGCGAGCGTCAACCTCAGTGGAATGACTTCGAGTTCATGGTACGCGACTGGGTGAACTGGAAATGGCTGTCGGGTGACCATATTGTTGAGCAGCACGTGCACAATATCGATGTCTTTACCTGGTTCTCTGGATTGAGACCGGTTAGTGCTGTGGGCTTCGGTTCTCGTCAGCGCCGTGTAACGGGTGACCAGTACGATAACTTCAGCATCGATTTCACGATGGAGAACGGGATTCACCTGCATAGTATGTGTCGCCAGATTGACGGATGCGCCAATAACGTGAGCGAGTTCGTACAAGGAACAAAAGGATACTGGACCTCTGACGGAGGATGCCGCATAGTGGACAACAGTGGCAACGAGATATGGAAATTCGATTACGATGCCGAGAAGGCTAACTTCCAGCAAACCAATCCCTACACGTTGGAACATGTGAACTTGATCAATTGTATCCGCGGTAACATGCCCATCGAGCAGGCCTCCGAAACGGCGATCGCTAACATGGCCGCGATCATGGGGCGTGAATCGGCCTACACGGGACAAGTGACCACGTGGGATGCCATGACGGCATCAACGCTCGATTATGAGCCGGCCGATCTGAATATGGGGAAAATGGATATGTCTGGATTCACGGTACCCGTACCGGGAAGTGCAAAATAGAAAGGAGTCATTATGACGCTGGATAGAAGAAAGTTTATTAAAACTACACTCGCCGGTTCGGCCGTGATGGCCGTCGGCGGGTGTACCTCGCTTTCTAGCGGGAATGGGAAGAAGGGGAGCGCTTCACCCGATGTGGAGTTGAAAATATCTTTTCAAGAAGGAAACGCCCCGGGTGCTAACTTGAACGAGAAGTTCGACTTCATGGAAGCTAATGGGGTAGTGGGCTTTGAGCCACATGGTAAGGCGTTGTTGGCACGTAAACAGGAGTACAAAGACGCTTTACAAGGGCGCAACATAAAGATGAGCGCGGTTTGCGCGGGGTTTGACGGGTTTATCCTGTCTACAGATCCTGAGGTGCGTAAGCTTTGCCGCGACACGATGGAGCAGTTAATCATCGCCGCGGGTGAAGTTGAATCGACCGGGGTGATTATCGTACCCGCGTTCAACCACCAACAACCGGTGATGCCCCATACCCAGGAGACACGCGACTTCTTGTGCGAGCAGTTCGATGAGATGGGTACGCTGGCACAACAGCATGGCACTACCGTCATCCTGGAACCGCTAAATCGTAGGGAAGCCTTTTACCTGAGGCAGCTCGCTGATGCAGCATCCATCTGCCGCGATATCAATAACCCGGGTGTGACCTGCCTGGGCGACTTCTGGCATATGACCTGGGAGGAGACCTCCGACTACGGTGCGTTTATGTCGGCTGGAGACTACTTGCAACACGTGCATATCGCAAGCCGCAGGCGTCGCATCACCCCGGGTGAAGATGGCGAGGCCGATAACTACGTGGATGGCTTCAGGGCACTCAAGAAGATAGGGTACGATAAGTACGTGAGCTTCGAGTGCGGTGCCGAAGGCGATCGGGCGGTGGTTGTACCGGCTGCCTTGGAGCTGCTCCGTGCGCAATGGGAGGAGGCCTAAAGTACGGCATAGTTTGACGCATAGCAACACTTTAGGTGCTGCACAACTTGCCGTGCAGTGTGATGAAATCCACTGCACGGCTTGATATGTTGGGTGTGGCACGATACAGAAAAGGTAGTAAATGGAGAGGATACTCAAATTCTTTTCATCCTATAGGGGTACCATCGTTCTATTGACGATTTACGCGGTGGGGTTGGCCTCGGCTACCTTCATAGAAAAAACAATGGGGACGGAAGCAGCCAAAATGCTGATCTACTACTCCCCATTGTTTATTTTTTTCCAGTTCCTGATGGTGCTGAACTTCCTGCTGCTCCTCTTCCGTAAAAAGTGGTTTCACCACCAAAAATGGGCCCTCCTGGTCATCCATTTCGCGCTGATCGTGATCCTTGGGGGAGCATTAACCACCCATCTGTTTGGCAAGGAGGGACAAGTACATATCCGGGAGGGAGAGCGGAGCGATCAGATGGTTATGTATACCTCCAAGGGGGTTCATGTCGAGCGATTGCCGTTTGAGTTGGAGTTGGTGAAGTTCACGTTAAACCGTTACCCCGGCTCCCAAAGTCCCTCTTCCTACGAAAGTGACCTGCTGGTTCACCTGGACGGGGAGGTACGTGAGGCACGGGTTTTTATGAATAATGTGTTGGACCTTAAGGGGTACCGTTTTTTTCAGGCATCTTATGATTCTGATGAGAAAGGAACCATCCTCTCCGTTAACCGGGATGTGGCCGGTAGAACTATTACCTATACCGGGTACCTTCTCCTTATCATCGGCTTTGTCCTTATATTCTTTGTTCCTAATTCACGTTTTCGTACGCTGCTTAGGAAATTGAGGGAGGTTAGAAAGCAGTCGGAAAAGGTGTTGCTTTTCGCTTGCCTGTGCTTGTTCTCATCGATGATGGTTAGTGGACAGGAGATTGTGACCGACACCGTGTTAGATGCCTCACTAAGCGATAGCTTAGAGGTGACCCAAGCCCTAGGGGAGGCTTCGTCAGTCACCGCGGGGTTGGATGTATCTTACGTTGCGTTGGAGACCGCGTTACAGAACGCTGTGCCTGCTGAGCACGCGGCCCGTTTTGGTGCCCTCCCGGTGCAGTTCCGGGGACGGGTGATGCCGATGAACACCTTTTCTTCCGAAATCCTCCGTAAGTTACACAAGGAGAGGCGTTTTGAGGGGCTTAACTCCGATCAGTTTCTGCTGAGCTTCTTTGCCCTGCCGCATGTCTGGTCCATGGTGCCGTTCATTGTGGTAGGCGATGAGCTGATACCTATCATGTATGGTTTGCCAGGCAGGTACGCATCCTATTCCGACTTCTTTGACGAGGGGGGCCATTATCGCTTGTTGCCACTCCTGCAAGAGGCTTTCTATCGACCGCCTAACGAGAGGAGTACGCTGGATAAAGAGCTGATCAACTTAGATGAAAGGGTGAATATCGTCTACCAGCTTTTTAACTATTCGCTTCCTGGTATTTACCCTGACCCGAGCGACCCGACCCACACCTGGTATGCTCCGGGAGAGGAGTTGGACCACTTTCCGCAACAAGATTCGCTTTTTATTACCCAAACTTTCTCTTGGTATCTATCGGAAGTGGGGCACTCGGTGAAGAGCGGTGATTGGGATAAAGTGGAGGATGTCCTGGCACTGATTGAGGCATATCAGCTGAAGAATGATAAGGCACAGCTTATTAACCCCAAGAAACTTAGGGCGGAAGTGCGTTACAACGAGATGAACATTTTCGGCCGAACCAAGGTGGGTTACTTTATCCTTGGGGGGTTATTGCTGCTGGTGGCTATGGCACAGCTACTTAGAAATCGTTCTTGGTTCCACTACGCATCACTCGTGTTCACTATCGGCATCATACTGCTCTTTCTATACCACATGTTTGGCATGGGATTGCGGTGGTATATTTCCGGTTACGCGCCTTGGAGTAACTCTTATGAAACGATGGTGTATATCGCTTGGGCCACGGTGCTGGCCGGGTTGCTCTTTGGACGGAGAAATAACCTCACGCTAGCCTTGGCTACCCTCTTCGGAGGAGTAATTTTATTCGTGTCGGGGCTCAACTGGATGGATCCGCAAATTAACACGTTGGTACCTGTCTTGAAATCGCCCTGGCTGATGTTTCACGTGGCGGTCATCGTGGCGGCCTATGGCTTCTTTGGTATAAGCTTCCTACTGGGCATCACCAACCTCTCCCTGATGGCGTTTACAAAGAATGATACCGCCATGACCTACCGGGTGAAAGAGCTTAGCATCATTAATAACCTCTCGCTACTTGTGGGATTAGCCTTGATGACTACCGGAACATTCCTCGGTGCCGTCTGGGCCAATGAATCATGGGGACGTTACTGGGGATGGGATCCCAAGGAGACCTGGGCATTGATTACCGTGGTGGTTTACGCTATCGTCACGCACATCCACCTGGTGAAAAAAGGGAACCGAACCTGGTTGTTTAATTTCCTCTCGGTACTCGCTTTCTCATCGGTGTTAATGACATTCTTGGGGGTGAACTACTTTCTAAGCGGTATGCACTCCTATGGGCATACCAGTGGGTCGATAGCTGTATTCCTGTACATTGCAGCTGCTTTCGGACTAATCCTTCTTTTAGGAATACGTGCTTACCGGAAAAGCGTTATTTCTAACCCGTGATATTGAACTGTTTTGGAATGAATCAGTTGTAGTAGTTTGCCGGGGTAGCGGTAAGATCTGCCTTCCTTGACATGTCTTCGTACCGAATATCTACCATGCGGCGTGAACGGTCGAATACCCAATCGCGGATAAACCGTTCGATCTCCGGGAGGAACTCCCGTATAGGATAATCCGCAACCTCGTGTCCAATCTTCTCCATACTATAAAACTGGTAGGGGTAGCGCTCCAGCCTGAACTTTTCAGCGATTGCTTTGGAGCCAAACATACCGAGATGAAAAAGGCGGATCTTGTTGTACGGAACCAACTGGTCACCACTCCCGTGGAAGAAGAGGGTGGGCGCGGGTGGTTGGAGGTAAGAGGGTGTGCCGTGGGTGCTGAAAATCGCGCCGGCGAATGAGATCACCCCGGCGTACCGGAAATCATCCGGTAACGAGTCGGCATTGGGGTGGAGGTTCCTCTTCCAGTAGTCGGCTTGTAGAACCGTGATGGCACCGGCGCTCGACCCGCTGATAATAATCCGCTCGGGATCAATGCCTAGCTCTTCAGCGTGATCAACGAGGTACCGGGTAGCCGTGTAAAGGTCGACCACTGCCATCTCGATAGCTTTCTGCAACGGCTTGAAGTTAAACATGCCCGGGGCTTTCTCTCCCTTCATTCCCAGGCGATAATCGATAGACACCACCGCGAAGCCGCGACGGGCGAAGTAATCAAAGTAGGGCTGGTACCCTTTCGCGTCTCTCTCACCCTCTTTGAACCCGCCCCCGAAAACGAATAGTAGACAGGGGCGAGGTTCTGTCACGCTGGAGTCGTTTCTATAGATATCCATCCAAAGCTCTTCCCCATCCGTTACCGCGTACTGAAGTGTCTCTTTCTCTAATTGGACGGAAAAGTGGGAAGCATGCCCAGAATCGATAAGAACGCTGTGCTGTATCTCTTCCTGCAGCTGTGCGAAAAAGGGGTGGGGCAGCAGAAGAAGGGTAAACGTGAGGATAAGGGTGAAAAAGGGGTGTTTCCGTATCATGCTATAAAGTCAGTTATTAACTTCAACATCTCTACCCGTGCCCTCTCGTAGTCATCGTTACAAACGATGGCATCGAACTGGGGGGCGAAGCTCATCTCGTACTCCGCCTTGGCTAGACGGTTCTCGATCACTTCAGGGGCATCGGTGCCCCGTTTCTCCAGGCGTTGGCGCAATATCTCCACCGAGGGCGGCATCACGAAAACGGTGAGCGCACTGTCGCCGTAAACCTTCTTGATATTGAGGGCGCCCACGCAATCTACATCGAAGATCACGTGCTTCCCCTGGCATAGGATGCGTTCCACCTCGCTCTTCAGCGTGCCGTAGAACCTCCCCTCGTAGACCTCTTCGTACTCCAGGAACTCATCCGCGGCGATGCGCTTTCGAAACTCCTCCGGGGTGAGGAAGTAGTACTCTACGCCATCTTTCTCTTCGCCGCGGGGGGGACGGCTTGTGGCAGAGATAGAAAACTGGATGTTCAAATCCTGGGCAAGCAAGTAACGTATCATGGTCGACTTACCCGCTCCCGACGGCGCGGAAATGGTAATTAACCGTCCACTTTTATGTTTTTCCTTACAAGACATTTAATATCTGCTCTTTAATCTGTTCAAGCTCATCTTTCATCTGCACGACGATCCGCTGCATATCCGACTGGTTCGACTTGGAACCGAGGGTGTTGATCTCCCTTCCTATCTCTTGTGAGATAAAGCCCAACTTTTTCCCTTGTGAATAGCTTTCCGATAACGTTTGCAGGAAATATTCAAGATGGTGCGCCAAGCGTGTTTTCTCCTCGTTCACATCCAGCTTCTCCAGGTAGTAGATGAGCTCCTGCTCGAACCGGTTCTTGTCGTACTCGATACCCTCTAACTTGCTTAGCTCTTCGTGCAGCCGGGTTCTCACCTTCTTGATTCGTTCCGCTTCAAACTCCTCGATCTCGTTAAGCAGCGTGCGGATGTTTTCTATCTTCTCCGTGAGTAGCTCCTGGGTCATCTGTCCTTCCTTTGCTCGGAAGGTGATAAGCTCATCTACCGCTTGGTCGATAGCTACCTTCACCTGTGTCCACTCGGTGTCGTCCAGCTCTTCGCTTTCTTGCCTCATCACTTCGGGCAGGCGCATCAGTACCGCTAACCAGTCGTCAGGTGGGGCTATGCCCATCTCCTCCGTCAAAGTGCTCAGCTCCCGTTGGTACTGCTTGATTACATGTGGATCTACGCGGGACGAAACCTCCTTAGCGATGACCTCCACGTTTATCGATAGGTCCACTTTCCCGCGCACCAACCTTTTGGAGAGGTCGTTGCGTAACGAGATCTCTTTTTCTCTGTACAATATCGGGAGCCTGGTGAAGAGATCGAACTGCTTGCTATTCAGAGAGCGAATCTCCACGGTGACTCGCTTGTTGGGAAGCTCCACCGTGGCCCGACCGTACCCCGTCATCGAGTGTATCATCTTGACTCTTTTTCTGCTTATTTTTCTTTTTCTTTTTCTCTTTTCTCTTTTCCCGATCGGCTTTGTCTCGTTCATCGGCTAACTTCAGGAGGTTTCGGCTCTCCTTTAAGTTAGATAGTAGGAGGATGAAACAGGCAAACGTGGCGAGGTAGTGAATAGCACCGGGGAAGATGACTTCCGCGATTAGGATGGTGGCTATGATGATGCGCACCTCCGTGGGGCCGAATATCCCGGAGTCGATGGAGTAACTGCCCCCGATCTTGTACCTGAGTTGGGAGGTGATCATCTCCCAACCGTACAGGACAACAAAGTAAAAGCCGACAAATCTCCAAGGGCCTTGGGCGTATATCATGTACCCCGTTCCGATGAGGACGGTACCAATCCAATCGACCGTGACGTCTAACGAGAACCCGTACCACTTGCGGGGTTTTTGCCGGTAGTAGGCCAACCGCCCATCAAGCGAGTCGCCCAACCAGTTGATCACGAAACCAGGGATTGATAGGAGTAACCATCCCCGGCCAAAGTAGAGGGCCAGAACGAAGCTTGTGGCGACCATCAGGTTGCCGAAAAAGCCAATGGCGGTCATCCCGTCAGAGCTAATCCAGGAGGGTACCTTCTGTACCAGGCGAGCGATGGTTTTCTGTTCTCCCTCGCGTAAAATATTGGTTCGTTTTCGGTCAGCGGTGATAAGGCGGAGCGACCTCTCCAGCTTCGCTCTTTTTTCATTCTTCTTTTTCTTCTTCATAACGTTTTTTTACGTGTTGTTCATTCTCTCTCTACCCGAACCTTTTCACGCAAATTTAATCAATATATTTGTAACCGATGAATTTACATACAGAAAAAACCATGATGGATGATATGATTATTTGGCTGAAAATTAAATTAGATATCTTATCTTTGTAGAGAGCGCCCGACAAATAACAAAGTTACGAAGCGTATGATGAAAACACAGCTCGTTGAATCTCTTCCCCAGAGAAAAATTATTCACATTGATATGGATGCTTTTTACGCTTCCATTGAACAGCGTGATCACCCTGAGTACCGTGGTAAGCCGCTTGCAGTGGGTTATGGCGAAAAGCGGGGTGTGGTGGCCGCGGCTAGCTACGAGGCGCGCAAGTATGGCGTTCGCTCCGCCATGCCATCGGTCACCGCTTTGCGCAAATGCCCCGACCTTATCTTCGCGATGCCCCGGTTTGATGTCTACCGTGCTGTATCTAAACAGGTCATGCAGCTTTTCCAGGAGTACACCCGACTGGTGGAGCCCCTATCTTTAGATGAAGCGTTTTTGGATGTAACGGTTAATTATCCCGGTATTCGTTCTGCCACGCTGATTGCCAGGGAGATAAAGCAGAAGATTTATAACCGAACAGGGTTGACTGCCTCTGCCGGGGTTTCCTATAACAAGTTTTTGGCCAAGATTGCCTCGGACTTCCGGAAACCCGACGGCCTATTCGTGATTGAACCCGAGCAGGCGGAAGTGTTTATCGAGAAGCTGCCGGTCACCAAGTTCTTCGGGGTGGGGAAGGTGACGGCTGCCCGGATGGAGAAGTTGGGTATTCGCACTGGTTGGGACTTGAAACAGTGGAGTGAGCTCGACCTGGTGAGGGAGTTCGGCAAGGTGGGAAGAATGTATTATCAATTCGCCCATGGGGTGGACGATCGGGAGGTGGAGCCGGAGAGGGTACGTAAATCGCTGGGCGCGGAAGAGACCTTCTTAGATGACCTGGATGAGCTGGTGGATATGCTGGGGGCACTCCATCAGATTGCCCGGAAGGTGCATCGCAGGGCGGAGAAGCGAAACTTCTTGGCGAAGACATTGACGTTGAAGGTGAAGTATGCTGATTTCGAACAGGTTACACGAAGCCGGACGGTTGATTACTATATCAACACGTACGAAAGGCTGTTTGAGCTGGGGAAAGAGCTCCTGTTACAAGTGGAGGATCTGCAGGAGAAGAAGATCCGGCTGTTGGGGCTGACATTGAAGAAACCGGATGCCGAACAGGCTGTATTGCCCGTGGATGGGGTACAGCTTAGACTCGATTTCGAGGATTAGGTAAGGGTACCCTCGTCTCTGTTTTCACGTGATTGTTCTTGATGACTCCAGATATGGGGTAAGCTTCCGTGTCGTGCACTCGAAAGGTTGAAAGATTTAATGGTTGAAGGTCGTAAGTTTGTGGGTTGAAGGGTACATGTTGTACGTTCCGGATGGTGGATAGGGTCGGGGAGAGCTACAAAAGGAAATTCTCGGGTTTTTTTCCCTGGAGGTTGCGGTAGCAGGACTTGATTTTTGGGATGTCCCTTTCGTAATCACCTGTTGCCTGAAACAGGCCCAAGAAGCGCGCCTCCTTATTGCTGTAATCCAGTCCAATAAGCATAATGGGTACACCTGCTTTCAGGGCGATGAAGTAGAAGCCCTTTTTCCATTCCGTTACTGGTTTACGGGTCCCTTCGGGTGCAATAGCCAGTTCCATTTGATCCCGTTTTTGAAACTCCTCGGCGAGGGTATCGGTGAGGGATTCACTTCTGTCTCGCTTGACCGGGATACCCCCGATTCGCTTGAAAAACAGGTTGAACGGGAAGACGAACCACTCCGACTTGATAAGGAAGTGGGCGGTTCTACCCAAGGAAGAATAGGCCAGTTTGGCAACTATAAAATCCCAGTTGCTCGTGTGGGGAGCGACCGTGATCACGCACTTGGGCAGGCGGGGCACCTCGTTCGCCACCCGCCATCCAAGTATCTTGTTGAAAAGAAAAGCACTTATTTTTTTCATCTGTTTGTTTCTTCCAGTTCCAACGCAAAACGTTCCCAAAGGTTCATTGCGCGGTCCAGTTTCGCTTTCGTCTCCAGGTACTTCTGCAGCAACTCCATATCAGCCGCACCCTCCGGCGTGGCGAGGCGACTTTCTAATTTGGTGATCTTCTCCTCCAGCCGCTCCACTTTTTCCTCCGCCTTCTCGACATCCCGTTCAAGCTTTCGTACTTTACGGTTCCACGCTTTCTGCTCCTGGTAGGAGCGTTTGCTTTCGCTTATCGGTTCCTGCTGCTCTTCTCTTTTACCCCCGTTATCGCTGCCGGATGGCACGGTGGCTCGTTCAAGCTCCTGTAGGCTCTCTAACTTTCTCTTTTCCAGGAACTCGTAGATGCCACCCAGGTGCTCCCTTACTCTCCCTCCCCCGAACTCGTACACTTTCTCCACCAGACCATTCAGGAAGTCGCGGTCGTGCGAAACAATGATGGCGGTACCCTCGAACGCCTCTATCGCCTTCTTCAGCACATCCTTTGATGCCATATCGAGGTGGTTGGTAGGCTCGTCCAGGATGAGCAGGTTCACCGGCTCCAAAAGCAACCGGATCATGGCCAGCCGGCTCCGCTCGCCACCTGACAGCACCTTCACCCGCTTGTCTGATGCCTCGCCGCCGAACATGAAAGCACCGAGAATATCCCTGATTTTGGAGCGGATATCGCCCGTTGCCGCGAGGTCGATCGTGTCGAACACGGTCAGCTCCTCGTTCAAGAGCTGCGCCTGGTTCTGGGCGAAGTAGCCGATCTTGACGTTGTGGCCCAGCTTGAGCTTGCCCCCGTGCTCAATCTCGCCCATGATGCACTTGACGAGGGTCGTCTTCCCCGCGCCGTTCTTGCCGACGAAGGCGACCTTTTCGCCCCGTTCAATGGTAAGTGTAACGTCGCTAAACACCTCGTGCTTCCCGTAGCTTTTCGAGACCTCATCCATGATAATTGGGTAGGAGCCGGACCTAGGCGCGGGCGGGAACTTCAGGTTCAGCCGGGAGGTATCTATCTCATCCACCTCAACGCGGTCGATCTTCTCCAACTGCTTGATCCGGGACTGCACCTGGTTCGATTTGGTTGCCTTGTACCGGAAGCGCTCGATGAATTCTTCGGTATCTTTGATCTGCTTCTGCTGGTTCTCGTATGCCCGTAGCTGCTGCTCCCGCCGCTCCTTGCGCAGCTCCACGTAGGTGGAGTAGTTCACCCGGTAGTCGTGGATAGAGCCCAGCACGATCTCGATGGTGCGGTTGGTCACCCGGTCCAGGAAGGCACGGTCGTGCGATACCAGCATCACCGCGCTCCCGCTCGCGGCAAGGAACTGCTCCAGCCACTGGATCGAATCGATGTCGAGGTGGTTGGTCGGCTCATCCAACAGCAGCACATCGGGTGCTTGCAACAGAATCTTCGCCAGCTCGATGCGCATGCGCCACCCCCCGCTGAACTCGCTGGTGGGGCGGTCAAAGTCGCCCCGTTCAAACCCGAGGCCCAGGAGCGTCTTCTCCGCTTCTGCCTCGAACGTGTGGATGCCCGAAAAGTGCAGTTGTTCCTGCATATCGGTAGCCCTCTGGATGAGCGCATGGTAGTCATCCGATTCGTAGTCGGTACGCTCGGCCATCTCTTGGTGGAGCCTTTTCACCTTTTGCTCCATTGCCAGCAGTTGCTCGAAGGCGAGCGAGGCCTCTTCCAGCACGGTTCGGCTATCGCTCACCGTCATGTGTTGGGGTAGGTAGCCGATAGATACCTCTTTTGGGGTAGAGACCAACCCTTCGGTAGGGGGTTGCAGGCCCGCCATGATTTTCAGGAGGGTCGACTTCCCGGAGCCGTTCCTCCCTGTTAGCGCGACCCGTTCATTTCGGTTCAGGACGAACGAAACCTGGTCGAGCAGCGTGAAGCCCCCGAACCGCACGGTTAGGTTGTCAATCGATATCATCCGAACGTTTTTTTCACCTCATCGGTTAACTCCCGCAGCGAGCAGTTTCGTTGTTCCCCACTTATCATGTTTTTCAGGCCGATGATCCCTTCTCGCATCTCTTTCTCACCTACTAGCGCCACGAAGGGGATCCGGTTATTGTTCGCGTAGGTCATCTGCTTCCTCATCTTGGCCTCTTCCGGGTAGAGCTCGCACCGGATTCCAGAGCTTCTCACCTCTTTTAGGATTGGCAGGATCCAGTCGGCCTCCTTCTCACCGAAGTTGACGAACAGCAGGTCGGTCGAATGGGAAAAGCCTTCCGGGAAGAGGTTGAGCTGGGTCAGCACGTCGTAAATCCTATCCGCCCCAAACGATATGCCAACGCCGGAGATATCGGGTAGCCCGAAGATGCCGGTCAGGTTATCATATCGGCCGCCACCCGTGATGCTCCCGAACTCGGCATCCAGTGCCTTCACCTCGATGATGGCACCGGTGTAGTAATCGAGTCCCCTCGCCAGGGTGAGGTCAAGTACCAGCTCGCTCCTCAGCGTTAATGGTTTGATTTTCTCAAAGATGAACTCCACCTCGTCGACTCCCGCGAGTCCCGTTTTGGAAACGTGTAGCTCTTTTCGTAGCAGCCCGATCTTTTCGGCATTGTCACCGCTCATCAGCAGGATGGGTTGCAGCTTCTTAATGGCCTCTTCGTCGACACCTTTCGCGGCAAGTTCCTCGTTCACCTTTTCCAGCCCTATTTTATCGAGCTTATCAATGGCTACCGTGATGTCTGTGAGTTGGTCGGTTTGGCCGATAACCTCCGCTATCCCGGCCAGGATCTTGCGGTTATTCAGCCGGATGGATACCCGAATACCGAGACGGGTGAATACCTCGTCGATGATCTGTATCAGCTCGATCTCGTTCAGCAGCGAGTCGGAACCCACGATATCGGCGTCACATTGAAAGAACTCCCGGTAGCGCCCCCGTTGTGGTCGGTCAGCACGCCACACCGGTTGTATTTGATACCGTTTAAACGGGAAGGTAATTTCATTGCGGTGCATCACCACGTAGCGTGCGAAGGGAACCGTGAGGTCGTACCTTAATCCTTTTTCCGAGATCTTGTGCGCACTTCTCGCCGCGTTGCCTTCCGTTAGGTCCTCGTGGCTCAAGCTAGCTAAGAAATCCCCCGAGTTGAGCACCTTGAACAGCAGCCGGTCGCCCTCCTCCCCGTACTTTCCCAGTAGAGTGCTTAGGTTCTCCATCGCGGGCGTTTCAATCGGCTGGAAGCCGTGGAGCTGGTATATCTCTCTGATCGTGTTGAAAATATAGTTTCGTTTCGCCATCTCTTCTGGCGAAAAATCTCGTGTCCCTTTGGGTATGGATGGTTTTTGCATCGTCATCAACAATTAAAACGCGAAGATAGTCAATAAAGTTTACTGTTTCCCCCCGAAGTTGAAAACCACGGGTATGGGTGCGGGCACCTTGATCAGCTTGTTGCCGACCGTAAGCTTGGGCCACAGTTTGACCGTTACCGACGTCTCTTTTGGGGTGATGCCCAGGAAGGCGCTCATCTCGTTAGTTACCCGTTCTTGTGAGTAGCGGTTCATCAGGCTCTTCAGGTCGACGCTGATGGGAATCGAAACCAGGCTGGTCTGGCCTGGGTCGATGCGGATGGGAACATCCATCTTCCCCTCCACGAACTCCATCTCGTTGATCAGGATGCTGTAATCCAGCGCATCTAAGAAGGCAATCGTGTTGTTGGGGTTCGTCACGTCCATGTTGAGTGTCATGCTAAACGGGATGGCTTGGCGCGTTGATCCTCCCGCGAGGATGGTAGCGATGGATGCCAGGTTGGAAACGGAAATGTTGGATGCGTCACCGAGGTTCATTTCAGCTATTTGTATATTGCTGAGTGAGTTGTATCGGTACTCGCTTTGGGATAGTTGATAAGCCCCCCCGATGCGTTGAATAACTTCGCAGCTGGTAACGAGCAGTGCCACGATAAGGATGGTAAAAACTCTCTTCATAAACAGGAAATGTTAACGTTAATTATTTTATAGTGACCATGGTGGCACCGAAACCGTACTCTTTAAACGAGGCATCCTGGCTGTAGCAGGAGGGGTATTTTTTCTTCAGCTCATTGACAATGGCCTGTCGCAGCACCCCGTCGCCCTTCCCATGAATGAATACCAGCCTCTTGCCCTTTTGCTTGAGGTGAGCCTGCATCGTCTCGTTGAACTTCTTGAGCTGGTACTCTAGGATATCCGCGTTGTTCATGCCAGCCGTGGTGTCGAGTAGCTGGTTAATATGGAGATCCACCTCCACCACCTTTGCCTTCTCCGGTTGTTCTATCCTCTTCCTCCTGGTTCTTGCGGGTTGATTGGCCCTTCTTTTCTCGTTCATGGCCCGTTCCAGGTCTCCTGCTGAAACCAGCAACTCCTCCT
Source organism: Petrimonas sp. (assembly GCA_012839475.1). Taxonomy (GTDB): domain Bacteria; phylum Bacteroidota; class Bacteroidia; order Bacteroidales; family Dysgonomonadaceae; genus Proteiniphilum. The sequence continues at coordinate 52,870 of DUNG01000007.1, forward strand.
CGGGCAGGTCCTCCCGCATGAGGTAGTAGATGAGCGCATCCTCTTCGAAGTAGTCGTTCTCCTGAAAGCTATGCAGCTTGTAGAACTTCACCGTATCAATCCGTAGCTCCACCGACCCGGGGTTCTTGAATGCGTACGGTTTGTTCCGTTTAAAGGCGATGAACTGAACCGCGACCTTCTCGATCTCGTTCAGCTCCGTTTTATCGAACTCCTCGACGAAAACTTTGGTGTTGGGTTCAACCAGGTCGGTACACCTGCTTTTCCATGCGTTGTTCTCCCGGCTCATGTAGTTGAAGTAGAGGAAGTAGTTGCTGTCGTTCACGAAATAGCACTCGTACGCGGTGGTGGAGATGTTTTTGCTATCCATGGGGAGGTATGCCAAGCAGGCGGTGATCTGCTCCCCTTCGGGGGTTTCCACGATTGCCACTGGACGTTCGGCTTCTGATTGAGACATTGGATTGCTCTTTTCTGATTCCCATTTGCCCGACATTTTTAGCCCCGTTCCCGGTTTGTCTACCCTTCCTAACCCGGTTTCTGATCCAGGTTTAAAGCCTTTTTCCCACCCTGGTTTCGAACCCAATTTGCTTCGTGTGTTCTCGTCCATTACCGCGGCGTCGGACGTTGCTTTTATTTTTTCAAGTTCCTCTTCGACCGATTTGATAACCACGAGTTCCGAGACGAGTACCGGCACGTCGAACCCGTGCTCATCTTCCACGATCGCGATTTGCTTACTTTGGAAGCCTTTTACTCTTCCTCCCCCAACGCTATTCAGAAAACGGACGGTGTCTCCAACGGATATTGATCTCATAACTATTTTCTATGCGACTGTTTTTTTGTCATCCGATGCAAAGTTGACTATTTTTGTGCAATAAATGAATTAATAAATACGAAAATCAAATTTTCGGTAGTCAAAATTAATGAAAAAAGCCGATATACAGCGGTTGAGCATCGATTGGTATGATTACCCGTTGCCCGATGAGCGAATAGCCAAGTACCCTCTTCCTGACCGAGATGGGTCGAAATTGTTGGTTTATGATGCTGGTCGCCTTACCTCAACTCCCTTTCGTTCACTACCCGAACAGCTTCCCCCCGGAAGCCTGTTGCTTTTTAATGACACACGGGTAATTCATGCCCGACTGATATTTCACAAGGCAACGGGTGCCCGTATAGAGGTCTTTTGCTTATCGCCTCACGATCCATCCGATTACGCGGTTAGCTTCCAGCAGCGTCACCGTTGCTCATGGCGCTGCATGGTGGGGAATGCGCGGCGCTGGAAGGAGGAGGTGTTGACCCTGCAGGTCCCCATTGGTGAGCGGCTGGTAGAGTTACGTGCAGAGAGGGCAGGGATGGATGGGGGTGATGCCATCGTGTCGTTTTTTTGGGATAGCGGCGATTGCGCTGGTAATCATACGTGGTGCGATAATGGGAATGGCAACGGTGCTAATAACCGTGCTGAAGATCCTGGGACGACCTTTTCTGAACTGCTGGAGGCTGCAGGTAAGCTCCCTATTCCGCCCTACCTTAACCGGGCGGCGGAGTTGAGCGATGATGTAACCTACCAGACGGTCTACGCGCGGGTAGAGGGCTCCGTGGCTGCCCCCACCGCGGGGCTTCATTTTACCCCCGAGTTGATGAACCGGTTACACGAAAGGGGCTTCCAGACGGCCGAGGCAACCCTCCACGTGGGTGCAGGCACTTTTAAGCCAGTAAAATCTTCGCTCATGGGTGAACATGATATGCATACGGAGTTCATTTCCGTTTCCAGAGAAACGATTGAAAGGTTGCTGCACCGTACCGGACCGTTGATCGCGGTGGGAACCACCTCGGCACGCACGGTGGAGAGCTTGTACTATATCGGGAAAAAGCTGCGTGAAAGGGAAAATGCACATGAAGCCGGGATTAGGTATGGAGCAGGTGGTGAGCGCGTAGTAGGAAATGGGCGGGTCACAGGAAGGGAATGTGAAACAGGGGGTACGCTTGAAACGCCATGCTTTATGGTGGGACAGTGGGAACCGTATGAGGAGAGCGATCCGATTGATCCGAACGTAGCCTTGGAAGCCATTCTTCGCCACCTCGACCGCACCGGTGAGGGCTCGATAACCGCGGTAACCCAATTGATGATTGCACCGGGTTACCCGTTTCACTACCCAGATGGGCTAATCACCAACTTTCATCAGCCACGAAGTACTTTACTGCTGTTGGTCGCCGCTTTCATCGGTGAGGGGTGGCGTGAGGTGTATCGGTTCGCGTTGGAAAACGATTTTCGTTTCTTGAGCTATGGCGATGGCTCCCTATTGTGGAAAAACCTTAAATAACCCGTTTTTGCTAAAATTAAAGCCTGTTCCGTGGCTATATCCGCCTTTTTTTAGTATCATTGCATCACTAAAAATGGGAGTGTTTGTCATTCTGCTTTCATGTGGGGTTGTCGTGCCCGGTTGGCACGAGAGACAACTTACTCACTAAAAATTTGCCCGAATAGATTTGGCTTCAAAAGTCGCCCGTATAGTTGCCTACGTGATCGTTGGAATCATATCGTTGAACGTGATATTGTTCCTTCTTTTCAGTGTGCCTTCCGTTCAACGACGGGCGGCCCGTTTCGCGTTGGAGAAGGTACAGCCCATGATAAACACCCGTGTCTCTTTGGATGGTGTTCGGGTTCGATTCTTCAACAAGGTGGATCTTAACGGCCTATACCTGGAAGACCAACGGCAGGACACTCTTTTGTATACCGGTCGTCTCACCGTTCGGATCGTGCCCATTGACCTCCTGAGCCGTAAGGTAATGGTAGAGCAGCTAAGCCTTGAGGATTTTGTGATTAACGTTTATCGACCCTCTCCCGATGAGCCGTTTAACTTTCAGTTTATCATCGACTCGTTCGCGGGTGAAAAAGGGGCGATGGATGAGGAAAAGGATAAAGGAGAAGGGAAGGAGGTAGCGGAAGATATGTTTGAGGTCGAGGATGGTAGTAAGGAGGTGAAAAAGAGGAAAAGCCCGTGGCGCATCACCTCAGGAGCCATTCGTCTTAAAAATGGGTCGATGAGTTACCACGTTCTTTCCGCACCTACTATCCCCGGTGTGTTTTCACCTAATCATATCGATGCGCGAGAGTTAAACCTGCGGGCGAACATCGATTTCCAGGGCATGGATAAGATGCGGGGGGAGGTCAAGCGGTTGTCCTTCCAGGAGTACCATTCGGGGTTACAGGTGGATAAGCTCGCACTGCTGTTCAAGTCGGTCGGTACGCGACTGGAGTGTGAGTGGCTTGATTTAACCTTTAACGATTCTAACCTGAAGGTGAGGGATGCCCGTTTTGACAGGGAGGCGAAAGAGTTTGCGGCCACCGTGGAGAGCGATCGGCTGGAGCCTGATGACGCTGCAATGTTCGCCGCCAAACTGAATCATCTCGATCAACCGATGTCGTTCGAGTTAGAAGCGGAGGGTGCATGGCCCTTAGCCACGGTAAAGCACCTGGATTTCAGGTATGGTCCCTTTACCCGCTTTATTCTTTCGGCGGAGATGGCCGATTGTCTTAACTTCGCGACAAGCGACCTAAAGCTGCAGTTTGACCGTCTCGCCATAACGCAAGAGCATCTGGAAGCGCTCATCCGTATTTGGGCTCCTGCCTATACCTCACCGGTTCAACTGACCGCGTTAGGTAACTTGGATTTGCGTTTGACCGCGGCGGGTAAGATACCTTTGTTTCGTTATGATATCGCGATTGACACGGAGCGGGGGGAGGTGTTGTTGAATGGGATCGGGAAGATGACCAACCGCTTTAAGCACCTTGTTTACGGGGGACCAGTTCGCTTGAATGATATCTCCGTGGCCCATATCATCGGTGAGAAAGCCGGTGTGGGCATTACCACGCTTGCTACCGATGCAACCGTCTCCATCGTGCAAGGCGAAGGGGTGACGGTCGAGGCCAGCGGGAATATCGAGTCGACCACCTATAAGGGACTCCCCTACCGAGATCTTTTTTTCGACTGTGTTTACTCCGGTACGACTGTCGCTGCCACCGTGACCACCGATAGCGAGTTGAACAAACTGAAACTGGCGGCTGGCTTCTCTTTTGGTGAGGAGAAGGAAATCCTGCTGGATGGTGTGATCGATAGGCTGGATATGAGGCCCTTCCTTATGGTGGAGGGGTGGAAAATGCCAACCCTCGCTACTCGCTTGAACGCTCACTTCGTTGGTAAGACGTTCGATGATTTAACCGGCTCTTTCGTGATGGACCAAACATCGCTTATGGACAGCAGCTTTTACTACAACCCGGGACCCATTTACCTACAGGCATCAGTGGATCCGAAGGAGGGCAAAAAGATAGAGATCGCATCGTCTATCCTTGATGGGGAGATCACGGGTGACTATTACTTTTCCACGATTGGTAAAGAGCTTGCCAAGGATCTGCAGCTTCACTTGCCGTCCTTGATAGCAGAGGGAGGTACAGCGAATCAGTCATTGTCAATGGACGAGAGTTTACCGGCCAAAAACAACTTCACCTTCAACTTCCTCTTGAAAAATACTGAAGATGTCTCTCACGCCTTCTCCCTTCCTTTTTACAACGTTGAACATGCTGTTATAGAGGGGGTTATAGATCTGAGCAATAACCGCCCGTTACGCCTTGATGCTTACGTTCCTCAGGCAATATTTGGCAACAACGATGTGAGGGAGACCTGGCTGGAACTTGAGAGTGAACAGAAGGGCATCGGGCTCGCCATGAGTAGTTACCTGGTACAGGATAAGGGGTATCTTCATGCGCGTCTTCGTAGCGCTGCCACGGGGGATTCGCTGGTGAATCATTTTGAGTATGATTTAAATCAGGTGAACACGAAGTCAAACGGGAATCTCCTTATTGCCATGGACTTCTTAAGAGATTGGAACGACCAGCTGGGTATTGATGTCCGGGTGCATCCCACCTCCGCGCAGTTCAACGGGCGGGACGTTACAATCAACAAAGCCGCTATTGATTACCGGAAGGATTCGATAACCGTTCGGAACTTCGGTGTCCGTCAAGATGAGATGTTGTTGTTTGGACTTGAAGGGGTGGCATCGAAAAGCGAAGAAGACAACATCAGGCTCTACTTCAATAACACGGAGATGGCGACCATCTTGGCTGCCTTTGACGTGACGAATATTTCCGGCTCACTCAAGGGGGAGATCTTTGTTCAACAGGCATTGGAGACACCCATGATCCATACCGAAGCACTCCGGGTAGAGCATATCGCCCTGAACAACGATACGATTGGCACGTTGCGGATCGAGGGGGACTGGGACCAGATTCGTTCCGGGCTCAACGTGAATGCTTACCTGGAAAATGGTCGGGAGAAGAGTCTGGAGATCAAGGGGTATGTCCCCACGGGTGAAGCCAGTCCCTTGCCCTTGGACGTTGCCCTATCGATCGATAACTTTGAGCTTCGTACCATCCAGCCATTGGCAACCACCATTTTTAGCGACTTAAAGGGACGATTGAACTCACGTCTCCATATTGGTGGTAAGCTGTCTGAGCCACTCACCCAGGGGTGGCTTGGCATTGAGGATGGTGAGTTGAAGGTCGCCTACACGAACGTTACCTACTACCTATCGGACACCATTAGGGTGGGTAAGGATAACGTGGGACTGACTAATCTGGTAATTCGCGATCAAAACAACCGGGCAGCCATGTTGGACCTGCAGCTCTCGCACACTAACTTCGGGGGAATGGCATACACGGCTAACGTTCGCCTTGATGACTTTATGCTGCTGAATAACAAGAGCCGCACCGACTTGATGTTGTACGGTAACCTGCGTTTGTCGGGTAACGTAAGCATCGCGGGTTCCTCCTCGGGCATCTTTGGCGATGGCAGGCTGTATACCAGGAGCCAGTCTGACTTTACGGTGGTGTTGCCGCAAAGCGCCAAGGCGATTGAATATACTGGGATTGTCTATATCAATACCCCATCAGAGGACTCCTTGAGCTTCCTGCACCGGGGTCGTGAGTTGACAAGCCAGATTAACGCTTCTATTGCATCGGGCTTACCCATTGTGATGCGGGCTACGGTCAATTTGAGCCCCCAACTCACCGCCGGTGTTGTCCTTGATCCGACCACCGGTAACGCGTTGGAGATAAATGGTGAGGGTGAGCTGAGTGTCAATTATAACTCCAAGTCAACGCCCCAGGTTCGCCTTTACGGCGATTACGTGATCAACGAGGGTAAGTTTCATTACAATTTACAGAATCTGCGGGCCATCGATTTCTCTATACGTGATGGCAGCCGGCTCACAATGGCGGGTCATCCCCTTAATACCCGATTTGATATTACAGCCTTCCTGCCAGTGCGAACAGATCTAACGGCACTTAGCCCCACCTTCGCGCAGGAGCTGAAAAACACGCGGGTCCCGGTGAACGCTCTACTATGGATTAACGGCAACCTGGACGCAATGGATCTCAAGTACGACATTGAGCTCCCCGAGAGCTCCAGCGATATTCAGCAGCGGGTTAATAGTTTAATCAACACCGAGGAGACCAAGATATTGCAGTTCGCTTACCTGGCTACTACCGGGAGTTTTATCCCTTCCCAAGGCTCACCGGATGTTGCTCTTGGCTCGTCGATGTTTACCAACTTCGCGGCGAATTACCTTTCCAGGGGACTGGATGCCCTGTTCGCCAGCGCTTTAAGGGATAACTGGACAGTTAGTACCAACTTGCAGACGTTGGATGGAACCCTCGATAACGCCAGGATGGGGTTGGATGTGTCTACCCGCCTGTTGAATAACCGGCTACGTATTTCGACCAACCTGAGTTACGGGGATAAGAGCATGCTGGCCAGCCAGCAGGCATTCATGGGTGAGTTTGATTTGGAGTACGACATTAATAACTGGTTGATGCTCCGGGCATTTAACCGTGCCAACGAGCGATTTTCCAGCCGTGCTCCCGTAACGCAGGGTGTCGGCTTCATGGTCACCAAGGAGGGGCAATCGCTCAGTAACCTTTTCGATTTCAGGTACAGCAAGCCTAAAGAGGAAAAGTGATGCGTAGAAGGAACTATACATACCTGTTGCTGGGGCTGCTCCTGTTTGTAGGTTGTGATGCCACCAAGAAGGTGCCTGAACAGAGCTACCTCCTCAATAAGGTGGAGATTCGTTCAGACGTGCGTGGCATGGGAGAGTCGGAATTGTCTCCCTACCTTCGCCAACGCCCCAACGTCTCCATTCCCATCTTCGGCAAATGGAAGTTGCACATGTACAACCTCCCTGATAATGATTCTACCTGGTTAAACCGTCAGCTACTCAAACATGGGACTCCACCGGTTTTATATAATGAGCAGCTTGCCGTGATCTCGGCCGAGCAGATTCGACTGCACCTTAACAACGCGGGATACCTGAACGCGAAGGTTGACACCATGGTGGTGAAAGAGGGTAAGAGAGCCCATGTAACATATAGTGTCACTGGGAATGAGGCGTATCGTATACGCACCTTTCAGGAAACTATTCATTCCGTGGATACCACCGTCCACGCTCTACTAAGCGATGGTGGTCAACTGCAACTGGTGAAGGAGGGGGACCTGTTTGACCTTTCGGTGTTGGATGATGGTCGGGAAAACATGACCACCTTCCTAAAGAACCGGGGGTATTACAATTTCTTGAAGGATAATTTTTACTTCCTGGCCGATACCACTGTTGGTAATCACCAGGTGGATGTCACGTTGTCGCTGAATAGTCCCGCTGATGGTTTAACCTACAACCAGTATAACATTGGCAAAGTGCTTGTTGTCAATGGCGTGGATGAAGCTGTCTTAAGCGATTCAACCCGTTCTTACCAACTCGACACCATTGACTACAAAGGGGTTCATATCGTGTCTCAACGGGATCGATTCCTGTTACCTAAGACCATCTATTACAACACCTTCATTCGCCCGGGAAGGCTATACTCTGATCGCCTTGTAGAGAGGAGCTACGCATCGTTGAACGGCATGGGACCCATTAGTCAGACGGCCATCCGTTTGACCCCCGTGGTGCGTAATGACAGCAATTACCTCGATGCACGGGTTACCCTTTTCCCTGGCAACATGCACTATATGCAGTTCGGGGTGGATGGTACCAACTCCGCGGGTGATTTGGGAATTGCCAGCAACGTGTCGTACGAGCATCGTAATATTTTCAAGGGAGGTGAGACGTTCCGTATCCGTTTGAATGGTGCATACGAGTTTATCGGGTCGTCCGACAGCCTGAACCTGCTGGACGATAGCTATTACGAGTATGGTGCGGAGGTATTCCTCTCCGTTCCTCAACTGCTGTTACCTTGGAGGTTGGATCGATTGCGGGATCAGCCCTCCGCCTCCACTGACTTTACCGCCGGCATCAACTATCAGTACCGTCCGGAGTATCTTAGGCAGTTTTTCAACCTGTCGAGTCGTTTTCAATGGTCCTCGTTCGACTGGAAGTTACAGAATGTGCTGGAGCCGGTGGGTATTACCTACGTGCGCATGCCCAGGACCTCCGCCCAGTTCGATTCGCTCTACATGAACGAGGAGGTCAACCCCATTTTGCGGTACAGTTACGATGAGCAGCTTATCGTTCGAACGGCCTATCACGCTACTTTTACCAATTACAGTCGTATCGCGAGACGGAGCATGCCTACCATCCCGTTTCGCCTGCGGGCGGGCATTGAGGTGGCTGGGTGGCTTCCCCGGGCGGCTACTAGTTTAGGAGCCGGCCAACGGGAGAATGGCAGGAAGACCTTTTTCAAGATTCCTTACTCTGAATACGTTAAGGGCGACTTTGATTTCGCCCCTATGTACGTGTGGGATGATAAGAACACGCTGGCCGCCCGGTTTGCTGTTGGTGTGGCTTACCCCTACGGCAACTCCATCGTGTTGCCGTTTGAGAAGCGCTATTTCGGAGGGGGTGCCAACAGCGTGAGGGGGTGGAGTACCCGCAGCCTGGGGCCGGGTACTTACAGCCGCGATTCCCTCGGCTCCGATTTTGGCCATAGGATAGGGGACGTGAAGCTTGACATTAGCCTTGAATTCCGGCGTAAGATGACGTCGTTGATCGAGCTAGCGGGCTTCATCGACGCGGGCAACATTTGGACCATAAAGGATTACGCCGAGCAACCCGGTGGTCTATTCAGGTGGAACAGCTTCTACAAGGAGCTGGCGGTGGCGTACGGCGTTGGCTTGAGACTCGACCTCAACTTCTTGATCCTGCGGCTTGATGGGGGGATGAAGGCGCACAACCCAGCGCTCGCCGAAGGGGAGCGCTGGACGCTATTCTCACCAAACCTGAGAAGGGACTTCGCGCTTCACTTCGCTATCGGTTACCCGTTTTAAATAGTAACATATTAATGCAATATATTTATGAGAAAGATTCTGTTGATATTGTCTGTTTTAATGTTTGTGTCGGTAAACGGGCAAAATCGTGTTTCACAGAAAATAATGGAAATCGGTAAAACCGACAACCGCACCATGCAACATTTAGATGTGTTAACCAATCGAATTGGTGGTAGAGTAATCGGTTCCGATGCTTATGAAAATGCAACTTACTGGGTTGCTGGACTGCTTGAAAGTTGGGGGGTGGAAGTAGAAATAGAGGAAGTGGGCGAACTGCCCGTAGGCTTTAATCGTGGTCCGTGGTTTGGAAAAATGTATGCTGACGAAGTTACTTCGCTCGATTTTGTTACACCCAGTTACACATCGGGAACTAAGGGTGTACAACGTGGACATGTAGTTATAGAACCGAAGAATCGGAAAGAGTTTGACCGAATAAAGGGAACGTTAAAAGGGGCATGGGTACTTATTGAAGGCCAAAACACCGGATTCCCGATAAATCAATCGGCTGAAGGAGATTCGATCAGGGCTAGTTTGATACGACATAACGAACAGATTGCACACGATTCACTCCGAAAGTATGAGCCCGCCATGTTTTACAAAGAAATGGTAGAAGCCGGTATTTTAGGAATTATTCAATCAGCACCGGTTCCTTTAACAGCAAATTATGACCGGGCAAATCTATATAACCTTTCATTTGATAATTTACCATCGATACCCGATATCAAACTGAACGAAAAACAATACGCCCAAATACGTGAAAGGGTTGAAAGGCGCGAATACGTGATGCTCGAGTTCGATATTCGGAATCATTTTAGACCCGGTCCCGTAAAATATCACAATGTTATAGGTAAAATTCGCGGTACTAAATTTCCCGATGAGTATGTAATGTCGGGCTGTCATTTAGATGCTTACGATATTGCCACGGGAGCGGTGGATTGCGGTTCGGGCGTGGCGCCCAACTTGGAAATGGCGCGCATGATCATGGCTGCCGGAGGAGATAAGCCTGATAGAACGATTCTATTTTGTTTTTGGGCAGGAGAAGAGTTTGGTTTGCTGGGCTCAAAGTTTTGGGTGGAAAATAATAAAGACAAACTGCCTAAAATTTCAAATTACTTTAATCGGGATGGTGGTCCTTTAGCCGCATCGGGCTTGGTAGTTCCTGAAAACATCTATGACGATATGCTTAAATGCACCGAAGGATTGGATAAATATGATCCGCGAATTCCTTTCACGGTTCAAAAAAGTACCCAGCCGCCTCGTGAAATTCCTGAAAATGCCAGCGGAAGTGATCATGCTTATTTCGCGATGAACGGGGTTCCGGTAATTTCGTTTTTGAATACCGACCCATTAGGATTCAATTTTAGTTATAGGGAAATTTGGCATACAAATCGTGACTTATACAATATGAGCATACCTGAATATATGGAATATACTTCTGTTACACAGGCAGTAACGATTTATAATTTGGCCAATCTGAAAACAATATTGCCAAGAGACGGAATATATATTCAACCCGAAAAGTAGAGTTCATTTTAAATGTTAAAGGTTCATAAATTAGACTATTCCTTGCGATGGCCTTGTCCAAGTAAACTTGTTCAATGCTCATTTAAGGATATATTATTGGCACATACAGATAAAACCGCACCCTACTGGAAAGAATACGCGGAGTTCATCAAGGGATCTGTTTTTTTAACGTTTACACTAATAGGATGTTCCTAAAAGCCGAAATATGAAAGCTAGTTTACTTTTCAGGTTTATTCAAGTTGAGATACCCTTTTAGCGTTTCCACGTACTTTTCAAATGCCGATATCCCGTGGGCTGTTATTTTGCAAACCGTTCGTGTACGTTTCCCCGCAAATCCCCTTTCAACTTCAATATAGCCGGCCTCTCTCAGCTTATCAATCTGCACGCTCAAGTTTCCCGATGTGGACTTGGTCTGCTCTCTCAAGTAGACAAAGTCCGCCTCTTCCACCGATAGCAATATGGACATGATGGCCAGTCGAAGTTCAGAGTGAAGCAGGGGGTCAAGTGGCTTAAACATGACTTCTCCCTTTCCAATTAAGAATATGTCCCGGGATAACCATCATTACCAAAAAGATGAGTGCGAAAAGCAGGATGGATTCATATCCTTTTACAATTAGACATAAGAAGGAGAGTAGAATCCCGGCAAATCCCGAGAAAATAATCGGCCTGAATTTTATAATCAATCCTGTAATAGCGGTTCCACTCCCCATCATCAGTATCACGATAAAAAGAATGGGCAAGCTCCATAAAAAAATAGCGGATGCAGATACGACAAGTCCAGCTATTCCAACGACAATCCACACGTAACCGATCACTTTATCGATATAGGTTTTTACTCCCTTTTCTTGTTTTCTAATAGCCCACATCATCGCGGGAAAACCGATGACGGGGATCAGGAACCATAAGTAATTCCAATTAGGATTACCCGTGGTTGAAAGCAGATACCAAACCAATAACGAAACGAGTACGGTTGTGTAGCCCCAGATAAGAAACGGTATTCCGTTCCCTTTTTCAATACGCTGTTGCGTGTTGCGAATCATTTGAGTGATGAGTTCTAAACTCTCCTTCTCATTCAATTGTTTTTCTTCCATAACTTTTTTTTAATGAATTAATGATCGTAAATCGAATGCAAATATAAAGCGGTTTATAATATTAACCAAATGAAAAGAAAAGAAACTTTGTTTATTTAGTATTATTTAACATTGTGTGGTTTTGATTTAAATGCAATTAAAATTGAATATCAATGTTTTAATATGATATCTTTGGCTATTTCTTGGCAGAAGACGACATCCAGTTTATCAAGAATCATTAGCGTAATTGATTCACCCTCAATGTCGAGGCAGGTATAGTTGGTGCGGTTTTTTTCTGGTATTTCGCCTGTTATTGTTGCCGTGAACAGGCATGCCGCGAGGAAAGTTCCTAAATTGGAAGGGTGGCTTCCATCTGCATCAAATAGTTGTATGTTCGGGCGCGATTGATTGGCAAGCCTCCATGCACGGCCCACGGGAACTAAGCGTGCATCATTTTCTTCCGCGACTTCCGCGTATACCTTTTCAATGGTTTCAAAATATTGTGGCACTTTTTCTCTTGCCCAGGTTTGGTATAGATACGGGACCGCACCATTCTCCTTGATAAATTCGCAAAATAGTTTAGCGTATAATTTGAGGCTATCACTCTGCTCAATGGCTCCCATACTGTACTCCTGAAGGACAACGATATCGTAATGGCCAGTTCTGATCATCTCTTTGGTTTTTAAATCTCTTAGTCCATGCCAGTGCTCGCTTAGTTTCGCACCACCTACAACACTTTTTTGGGTTATTAATTTTGTTCCTGTCTGTTCTGAGAGAATAGAAACCAATTGCGGGAGATTATTATAGTATGTGTAGCTGTTTCCCACAAATAAAACCCTTAACGTGTCCTCATTTCCCATCGTGAAGAGAGAAACTCCAGAAAAGAGGAGGGATAGGATTAAAAATCTGAAATTTAGCATATTGTCAGTTGTTTGGGTGAATGCTTAATGAATTTATTTTTAAGGCATGAACCAACATGGTATCACTCCTCTGGCACACGTAAGACAAAAGTACAAAAAATCTCATTCATAGCGAGCAAGGTGCAGAAGTTTAGGGAAAATGGTGGTCTTGATTTTTAGTTGAAAATATTTACCGAAAACTTGTGGGTATTAAAAGTAATTCCTAATTTTGTCTATTAAATACAAAACGAAACATGATGCCGGAAATATTTAGAGCTTTTGGATTTTCATTTTTGTTTTTCAGTCGAGACCACGAACCTATACACGTACACGTTATAGGTAAAGACGGTGATGCTAAATACGTCTGGAATGGAACCGAGTTTGTTTTTGACTATCAGCATAATATAAAAGCAAATGACTTGAAAAAAATTAAGTCAATGATAGACGAAAACAGAGACATTATTATAAGACATTGGGAAAATTATTTTGATAAGGAGGAATAGATTATGAAAATAAAAAAACTATGGTTTGATGATGATTATTTATATGTAATGAATGATCAAGGCAAAGAATACCGTCAATCTCTGTTGTTTTACCCTGCATTGCGAAAGGCATCTGATTGCCAACGACAACAATACACCCTAAGCACGGCTGGCATACATTGGCGAGATATTGACGAGGATGTAAGTTACGAGAGTTTCAGCTATCCTGAACCAACGGGACTACAACGCTTTTTCCTTACTCATAAAGAAATAAACATAGCTGAATTTGCCCGCTTAGCAGGTATAAACGCCACATTGCTGCGTAACTATATTAACGGATTTAAAACCCCATCGCCCGAGCGTGAGCGTGAAATTCTTGAACATGTTCACCGTATAGGCAATGAACTTGTTAATGCTCATTTTTAAAGCAATATAGTTTTCTTATTATCTGAAAAATAAAATAATCATATGAAAATAGTAGTTGTTGGATTTGGCTTTATGGGGGTGACCCATACCTTTAATATTTTGCAAAATTCTAACTTGCAACTCGTCGCGATCGTGGACAAGAATGCCGAGCAGGTTCCTGAAAAACTGCAGGAAAATCTAGGCAATTTTTCAACCGGAAGTTTGAGCCAGAGTGATATTGCAAACGTGAAAGTATATTCGGATTTAGCCGAATGTCTTGCCGCTGAAAACCCCGATGCTTGCATCATCTCGGTGCATACCGCTTTACATTACGAGATGGCAAAGCTCGCGCTAATGCATGGTGTGCATGCTTTTGTCGAGAAACCTTTTTGTTTGGATGTTTTGGAAGGCGAAGAGTTAATAGCGTTAGCACAAAGCAAAAGTAAAACCTTGATGGTAGGGCAGGTGGTTCGTTTTATGCCTGCTTACGAAAAGCTAAAAGAACTGATTGACTCGAAAGAGCTGGGAGAAGTCGAGTTTTTAACTATGTCGCGATTTTCAGGTGTTCCCACGTGGGGGCAATGGAAGGAGAAACAGAAAGATTTTGGTTCATCGGGTGGTGCCTTGTTCGACTTGGTGATTCACGACATCGATTACGCGCAGTGGGTTTGTGGTATTCCCGATGAGGTGAATGCCACCACTTTACCTGGGAAACTCAGTAACTATGACTATGTAAGCGCCTTTTGGCGTTATAAAAACAGATCGCTTGTCGTGAAAATCGAAGGTGGTAATACATTTCATTCGGCTTACCCGTTTCAGGCAGGTTTCAGTGCCCGTTTTTCAGATGCCAGCCTACTCTATTCATGGAAAGACCCGGGTAATATCATAGTTACCACCGATACTGACACCCGGCTCATTCCCGTGGGTGACGGCAATCAAGGATTCGCGAATGAGTTGAACTATTTTGTAGATTCGATAATAAGGAACGAGATTCCTGAAAAATGTACCGCCGAATCGGCCCTGGATGCCATAAGGTTATGTCATAGGCACGTGTAAGTAAAAATAATAATCGGCTCATTAGGGTATTTTCTTATGTGAAAAAGTATCACTTTTGACTATTACACCTAAAACCATTTCTTTCTATGAAAATAAATGATCATACCGAAGAATATACAAACAATAATAATCCATACACCCAGGTAGCCGTATTTCCATTCAAGTTCGGGCATGTTTGAGAAATTCATCCCGTAAATACCGGCGATGAAGGTTAAAGGAATAAAGATAGTGGCAACAACCGTGAGGGTTTTCATCACTTGACTCATTCGATTCCCTTGCACCGAAAAAAACAAGTTGGTTTCACTTTCAAGGGATGAAAGAATCATGTCGCAATTATCAATCAAGGTTAAACATAAATCTTTTATCTCGGAAAAATATTTCAAGTGTTTGGCTTCGATGAATTGAGATTCGCCGCATTCAACTATCAGGGTAAACTCTTTTATCGGTAGAATAGATTTCTTGATGAAATGAACCAACTTCTTATAATTTTCAATGACTTCAAGCGCGTTTGGAGAGGGTTCATTTTTCGTATCCGTGAAATTTAATTTTTCAATCTCTTCATCTAACTTGGTGAGCGTTTTAAAATAATTGTCGAGAATGGACTCAAGCAGGGTATAAAGCAGGTAATCTGCCGTGCTCTCTCTTAAAATGTCTTTATTTTCTCTTAATCTAACCCTTAGATGTTCAAAGAAGTCCGCTTTTCTTTCTTGAAAGGAGATCAGGTAGTTCGAGCCAAAAACAAAACTGATTTGCTCTGTTATCATCACGTTGTCAGATGGAATGATGGATTTTAAAGTCAGGAATGAAAAATCCTCATATTCTTGAAATTTAGGTCTTTGATTCACATCAAGAATATCCTGAATGGCCAAACTATGAATACCTTGTTTTTCACAAATGGACACTATGGTTTCAATGTCACTTAGTCCATAAACGTTTAACCAGTAATTGCTTCCATTTTTTTTAAACGCGCTGATGTTTTCAGGTAACATGTTTTTTATTTCATCACACTCGTCTTTGCTATACTTGAATAGCTGAATATTTGATTCATCAACCTTCAAGTTTCCCGTGAAGTTAAATTCTCCGGGGTCACTCTTTTTTCGATTCAGAATCGATATAAAACGGGAGGGGTTAAAGAATTCCATTGATTTATTTTGCATGATTAGTTACGTATTTTTCAGTCAATTGCTGTCAACGTGTAATTCACGTGATGAACCTTTGTGAAACAGATCTAAATCCATAGACGTTTACCATGTCTCACGTTCAACAAATGTATGATAATTCTTTTAGTCTCCCAAAAATCATCTCCCCGAAAATCAATGCTATATCTCCGGACAATCCCGTGAACGGGACGACAATAGCCTTTGCCCCGGAGAGATGGCGGCAATGGTGCCGCCGTCTTTTCGTGAACGGGATGACAAAAGCCTTTGCCCCTGCGCGACCTTGTCGGGCGGTGTGATACTCCACGAAAAGGGGCGTGAAAACGGGATAAGTAACGGGAACAGTAAGAGGCCCGGATCGTGAAGAAACGTTAATGGGGGTAGAACGCGACTTCCTTCCTGCCCGCGTGCCCGGGCTAACGTTGAAATAACTTGAAGGGATGAAAACGGCGTTCATAACCCCACCTCGCCTATCGGCGGTACTCCCTTTAACCTACGGGGAGAGCAACAGATCTCGCGTCTTGACTCTTGTAAACTAATTGAGCCATAAACATTTTAAATCCAAATATTTTAGTTATTTTTGTCATCTATAATACATTATAGACTATGCGACATCAACAAGTAATTAATCAAATTCGCCAACTGCTTAAACGGGTTGTTCCCGAAGCAGAAGTTATTCTTTATGGTTCCCAGGCTCGTGGCGATGCCCAAAATGAGAGTGATATCGATTTGCTTATATTGATAAATGATAAAGTTCTTACTCCTGAATATGAACACACGATTATACGAGCTTTGTATGAATTGGAAGTGGCATCGGGAGTTATTATCAGTCCAATAATTATGTCGCACCAACAATGGAATAATCGCCCATTTCATACACCTTTTTCTATCAATATAATGAATGAGGGAGTAATATTATGAGACGAGAACAGTTATCGGATGAGCATCGTATTGCTTTGGTGACATACCGTTTGGAACGTGCCAGAAAAACATTGGAAGAAGCCAAGTACATGCGTAAAGGAGATTTTTTCAATGCTGCCGTGAATCGGCTTTACTACGCTTGTTATTATGCTGCCACGGCATTACTTCTCGCACGAAACATAGAGGCAAACACGCATTCAGGAGTAAAAACAATGTTGTCTTTCCACTTTGTGCGTACGGGGTTGTTGAGCTTAGAGGATGGCACTACTTTTAGCAATTTGTTTGACAAACGACGTAGTAGCGATTACGAAGACTTCACATTTTGCGATGCGACATTGGTGGACTATCTCCTTCCCCGTTCTGAAGACTTTGTTGCTGCCATTGAAAAATTAATAAATCAGTTTTGAGTTTTCAGTATTTTGTCGCGCGAGCGAGTTCCCAAACTCGCGTGTAAGGAAAATGCCTTCATTCTTGTGTTTTTAAGATACGATAATATCATGTTGCTACATGATGATGCCAAAATCCCCGACCTTGATTGGCAGGGATTAAACGGATGTCAAACAACGTGGGTATCAACGCGACGGCTATATGGCGGGATAAAAAACAAAAAACGGCAGGATAACCCTCCACCGTTTTTTTAGTGCTTAACCAATCAATGGCGTTCGCTCATTGTTGGAATACTGCAAATAAATAATTGTTCGAGATCGTGGCAAGATGAGCCTTTTAATCATGAAAACGAAACGATTCTTACCTAAATACTTGCTTTTTTCCAGTCAAGTGATTGGTAATCAATGTTAATTTGTTGTCTTACTAGGATTCGAACCTAGACAAACAGGACCAGAATCTGTTGTGCTACCATTACACCATAAGACAGTTTGAAAATACAAAGTTACTAAAAGTCGACAAATAAAAAAATATTAAGGCCATGTTTTTCCCATTTCGAGTTCGAGAAAGGGTACTAATTCGCTTAGGAAGGGCTAACCACGTTTAGGGTGTTCACACGTTTTAAAAATTTACTCGTTCACGAAACCACCCCTGAATGCACTTTCATTGTACCATGAAGGCAGGTTGTCAGCGTTTAACCATAGAAAATTCCCTTGTCTGGAATAAAGGTTCTGTCGCGGTAGTGATCGAGTAGACGGGCGTAGAGGGGGTGTTCCCGGAGGATGGCCCCGTTGCCCACGAGGAAAAGCTGTTGACGTGCCCTTGTGATGGCCACGTTCAGCTTCCGGTCGACTGTCCCTTCTCGGTTCATGGCGCAGAGGTAATGCATCTGCTCCGCTCTATTCACGCAGAAAGATACCAGGATAATATCGCGCTGGCTTCCCTGGAAGCGCTCCACCGTTTCGACCATCACCTTTTCGGCCTCTGAGAACCCGCTTTGAAACAATTTCTGTTTGATAAGGGCCACCTGGTTGCGGTAGGGGGCGATGATGCCGACCGAGGTGGCGTTGAATGAAACGCCATTGGCGAGGTATACCTCGCGGAGGGCGTGCAGGAGGTCGGCTACCAGTTGCGCTTCGGTCTCGTTGATCTTGGTCAAATGAGTGGGGCGAAGGATTTTCTCGGTGGAGATAAAGGCGGTGCGTTCCTTGGCAACGAGTTCTTGCAGGGGATGATTTGTCGGGGCCGTTAGTGCCCATTTTTCCGATTGCCACTCGTTGGCCGGGGAGAGGCCTTTCGGGTAGAAATGTTCGGCCGGGAAAGCCGCGATCTCCTCGTGCATCCTTCCCTGCCGTGTGAGTTGCACGTAGGCATGCTCCCATCCATTATCGATACATTGACGCATTAACCGCTCGAACATCGAGTCGCGGCAATCCAGAATCCCCGTTTCACTTATCAGTGACTCCTCTATCTTGGAGTCCACAGGATCCTGCAGCACGATGGTGGCCAGCTGGTGGTGATCACCAATCATCACGAACCGATCGAACCGCGGCAGCAACCCGATGATCTGCGGCTCAAGCACCTGCGATGCCTCATCGATGATGGCTACATTAAAATGTTTGAGCTGAAACAGCTCCAATCGCCCGTTGATCGAGGCGATGGTGGAGACGAAAATACGGGTTCGGGCTATTTCATGCAGTAGTTCCTCCCGGTTTGTCGCCCTTTCCGCTATCCGCTGCAGTAGCTGTTCGCGGAAGGGTGGGGCGCAACCGAGTTCACTACCGACCCGGATGTAGGTGTCGCATTCCCCATCTTCACACCCCAACGCCGAGTGAATCGCTTCGCACAACTCGTCCACGGCGCGGTTCGTGTAGGCCAGCACCATGATGTTGGTTCCGGGTTGCACATGGTAGGACTCAATCAGCCTCCGTGCGAAGATCGAGGTTTTCCCTGTACCGGGTGGCCCGACGATAAGGAAGTAGTCGGGGCTATTCAGGGCTTGCCGGATGATTGGCTCTGGGTAGTCCGATACATGTAGGGTAGGGGGCAACCCCTCCTTGACGGAATCCGGGTGGGGCGGCTTTCCAATGGTTGCATAAAAGGGTGGGGAAGTCTTTGTGGCATTACCCGTTCTTGGAGCTGTCAAACCCAAAAGCAACTCCTTTTTCTGCTTGGGTGCTCCCAAAAACGAGTAAAGACCCTTGTACATGACGGTGGTCGACGAGTCGAGGGTATCATGTTCGATGGCCCATAAGCGGTTCTCCTTGAAGTAGCGCCGGTTCTTCTGTTTGTATCGGAAGCGCACCACCACTTCGTTTGGTGTGATACGGGCGATGCTCCCCTTCAACACCTGTCGGTTCAATACCGTGTCTCGCTCGTCTTCACGGGGAAAGACGATACAGATATCCCCCACGCGGAAGTTCACAAGAGCGGTTTGGTTTGAATTGGTCGCCTCTTCAGCCGCCTCTTCGGATGTTCCTTTACCTTTCCTTTCGAATTTTTCTTTACCTGTTATGGTGTTGATTGTTTTATCGACTGCCGGGCTTGGAGCAAATTGGATAACCATATCGTTCCCCGAATCATCAATCGCAACGATAGCAAGGTCGAACAGTACATCCAGCGCCTCGACCCGTTCTTCGAATCGGCTATTCCACAGGGAGGCGACCCCCGTCGGCGTTTCCCGGTCGATATCCCCTATTTTTTGGTGGTAGAGTTCCCTCGATATGAACCGGGTGTACCTATAGAAGTACTCCTTCTCCAGTTCGCTACAGTCGTCTAATCTCCCTTTTATCGCTTTGACCTTGTTGATAAAGAAGGTAGGCAACTTATCTTCCCCATCAATAGAGGCGAACAGCGCGTTGAACAGCGACTCTACCGCACGGTTGTCGCCGTTGATAACTTCCTTCTCGTTGGTCACGATTTGGTTGCGAAGGTTCAGGATCAACTGTTCAAGCTGCTCTCTCTCCGCGGCGACCCGTAGGTTTTCGCCCGGTCGGTTCCCGGCCGAGTAGAGGATAGAAGCGTCCACCTCATTCGCGTTGCCGATGACGCTTTTCATCATCAACCGGTAGACGGCGGTCTGCACCTCATGGTTGAGGGCGAGTTTACTTCTATCGTATGATGGGAAGGGGAGCCGACCCGATTTCAACTCCACGATGGTAGTTTTCTCGCTTGGGATTGCCTTGCCTTCTGCTGATTCCTTTTCCTCTTTGAATACCGGGTCCCCGGTGAAATCCTTTTCCCTTGTAGCCTCCCGATATCTGATTGCCCCGGGCTGTAACAGGTCAAGACGCCCCTGGAAACCATATTTTTCACTGAAGAACGATGGCTCCAGGGTACAGCGGTGCACGTCGATCCCCCGCCGCGGGAAATCGTCCCGAATCACCCGGCGGATATTCTCGAACTGCTGTTTCGCCTTCCGCATGAACTCCCTGAAGTCGTTATCCCTCCGTATATCTTCGCAGCTGGCATATTCAAACGGGGACTGCTTGAACGACTGTTGGAAAACCGTGTTAAAGGAGACCTCGTTCGGGTTATCGGCAAAGACCAACTCGTCTAAAAAGTAGTTCGAGAGGTTACCCAGCAATAGGTAAGAGCGGTTTTCCATCTCCTCGAACTTGTTGCGGAAGTAGTGGATGGGTGATACGAAGTAGTCTTGAAAGCACTCCGCAATGGCTGAGGCGTCGATCAGGTAGTCGGGTTCCAGGATGAAGAACGACGGGACGATATACCCCCCTTCATCCACCCGGCACTCCACGAGGTTAATCCGCTCCCCCTCCTTGAATCGCTCCACCGAGGTGTTGAACACGCCGTTAACCGATGGAACGCCATACTTCACGGTGATTAGCCCGACGGGAGGGGCGGTCGGTTCGCGGGGCAGGATTTGGTCCGGTTCGCTGGGCAGGATTTGGGTCGGTTTGCTGGGCAGGATTTGGGTCGGTTCGCAGAGCAGGAGCCGGTGTGTCTCGTCTTTCGAGACGAGGCGAACCCGAATGATGTCGATGAAAGCTCCCGGTGAATGCATGTTCAAAAGTACAGGAAAAAATGGCTTTTCACAAGCGCAAGGGAGAAAATCAGGCACCTCATGATTTTTTCAGGAGAGCTAACCATCCCTACATTCCATTTAATTAACTTTTATTAGTGCAGCACTTCCGTTACTTTCGCGTCTTAAATACAGTTCATGTAAAACTCGACAAAAACTACATTGTTTTATGGTT
Organism: Petrimonas sp.; assembly: GCA_012839475.1. GTDB lineage: Bacteria > Bacteroidota > Bacteroidia > Bacteroidales > Dysgonomonadaceae > Proteiniphilum. The sequence goes on from DUNG01000007.1 coordinate 74,293, forward strand.
AGAATACAAAAGGTGTTGCTGCTGCTATGCTTTACGCTGTGTAGTATCGTTTTGCAGGTAACCGCGCAAAACTACACCGTTAGCGGATTCATCAAGGATAAAGAGACGGGTGAGCCGCTTATCGCGAGTACGTTGTACGAGGAGAACAGTTCAAAGGGAACCGCCGCCAACAACTACGGCTTCTACTCCCTGACGATTCCCGGGGGCGATGTTTCGTTGACTTATTCTTACATCGGTTATCAGCCTGAACACCGAAAGTTTCATTTACACGGGGATACGGTGATTCATATCGCGTTAACCATGCATAATGTGTTGGATGAAGTGACGGTGGTGGGGTATCGTTCCGAACTGGGCGTGAAAGGTTCGCAAATGAGCGCGATAGAGGTGCCCGTCAGTCAGATAAAGAATATTCCCACCCTCTTTGGAGAGAACGATATTATCAAAGCCATTCAGTTACTGCCCGGGGTGCAATCGGGTACCGAAGGCTCGGCAGGCTTGTACGTGCGGGGTGGGGGGCTCGATGAAAACTTGTTACTGCTGGACGGCGTGCCGTTGTACAACGTGAATCACATGTTCGGCTTCTTCTCGGTATTTAATAGCGATGCGCTTAAAAATGTCACGTTGTATAAAGGAAGTTTCCCCGCTCGATTTGGTGGACGACTCTCTTCCGTGGTGGATGTGCGCATGAAAGACGGTGATGATAAAAAAATTAAGGGAACGGCGAGCATAGGGGTTATCTCTTCCAAAATTCAACTGGAGGGACCCATTATCAAAGAGAAAACGACGTTTAATATTTCGGCAAGACGAACCTATATTGATCTGTTGATGCAGCCGCTTATCAAGGCCTATTCAAAACAGGAAAATAAGGCAAATAGAGTGACGGCGGGTTATTATTTCTACGACCTGAATGCCAAGTTCACGCATACTATTTCGGACAGGGATAAACTCTACTTGAGCGCGTACATGGGCGATGATGCCATATACGCCAAAATAAAGACGAAAGAGAGGTATAGCGAAACGTACGAGGAGCATAACTGGTTAAAGATGAATTGGGGATGGGGTAACCTGATCACCTCGTTGCGATGGAATCACCTTGTCAACCCGAAACTTTTCATGAACAGCACGGCCTCGTTTACCCGTTACCGCTCCGACTTGAAACTGGGTTCGGAAATAAAGGAGTCGAACAAGGGCGTGGAGCCCGTCCACGTGAATACCCAAGAGGTGTCCATGTTGTATGATTCGGGCATTTATGACTGGACGCTTCGTACCGATTTCGACTATACGCCCAGCCCGTCGCACGATATAAAGTTCGGGACCAATTACACCTACCACACTTTTTCGCCCGATGTCTCTTCTTTCAAGCAAAATGTTTCGGATGACGCTTCGCTCGATATTGATACGGTAATCGGGAGTCCTAAGGTGTACGCGCATGAAACCATGAGTTATATCGAAGACAATATCTCGTTGGGTAAAATGTTTAAGCTGAACGCGGGATTGCACTTCTCCTCGTTTCACGTGCAAAATAGGAACTATTACTCGTTGCAACCGCGGGTGGGCTTGCGCGTGTTGATCCACGACAACTTGTCGGCGAAAGCGGGGTACGCCTATATGCACCAGTATATCCACATGTTGTCGAACAACTCCGTGAGCCTGCCCACAGACCTGTGGGTTCCCGTTACCAAGAACATCCTCCCGATGAGTTCGCATCAATATTCTGCCGGCCTCTTTTACGCGCTGCACGATATCGCCGATTTCTCCATCGAAGGATATTACAAAACAATGGATAACCTGTTGGAGTATAAAGATGGGGCCTCGTTCATGGGTGCGTCGACCGATTGGGAAGGAAAGGTGAGTATGGGGCGGGGGATCGCTTACGGGGTGGAGTTTTTGGCACAGCGTTCATTCGGAAAGACTACCGGATGGGTGGGGTACACGTGGGCTCATGCGAATAGAATATTCGATAAGCCGGGACATATCATCAATAATGGCGAGCCATTCCCTGCCAAGTACGACCGTCGGCACGATATCAGCCTGACGGTGTCACACAAGTTTTCGGAACGGTTCGATATTTCCGGTTCATGGGTGTTCAGCACGGGTAACACGGCGACTTTCGGTTACCGGGAATATCAAGTTTTAATACCCCCCAATTACCAGAATGACTACGCTCCCGGTAGCGTGGTTCACGTGGAAAGCAGGAACAACTACCGCTTCAACAACTACCATCGCCTGGATTTGGGTGTGAACTTTCACAAAATCACGAAACGGGGCAACAAGCGAACGTGGAACATCAGCATCTATAACGTGTATAATCAATTAAATCCCTTTTTCGTCTATCCCTCGTCTGAAACACACTACGATGAAAAGTCCGGGTCGTACGTCTCTAAGTCGTGCCTCATGCAGGCTTCGTTGTTTCCTATCATTCCATCGGTCAGTTATTCCATTCAATTTTAATCAGCAAGTGATATGAAAGGTTCCATACACTTAACAAACAATAAAATAAAATAATCGTATGAAAAAATATAACCCTATATATATCGCACTTTTGTTGGCATCGCTGTTTCTTTTCACGGCGTGCGAAAAAGAGATTGAATTTAAAGGGGAGCAAAAGGCACCGTTTTTGGTGCTGAACGGATTTATCGCGGCCGACTCGGCAGTAAGCGTTCATTTGAGTCAAAGCAAGTTTATCTTGAGCGATAAGCCTGGTTTTGAAGAGGCAGAAGGTGCGCAAGTGGAGCTGTACGTGAACGGCACAGCACGTGAAAAGCTCGTTTACGCGGGCAATGGTGTGTACCGGGGGACGTATCGCCCGCGAGTGAAAGATGTAATCGAGATCAAAGCTTCGGCGAACGGATTTGAATCGATCGAGGCGAAAACCCAGGTTCCCGACTATCCCCTGCTGGAGCTCGCGGATTCGTCCCTGGTTTATACGGAGGAGAATCCCCTGTCGTTAGGTGGGGAACCCGGTACCGATTTTGGTTATAAGTTGCTGCATCAGCACAACATCATTTCCGTCAACGTGAAAGATAGGGCAGACACAGAGGATTATTACTTTGTACGTGCCAATATCAACCGCTACTTGCCTTCCACCGGGACGTATCAATATATGGTGAACGTGGATTTGAAAGAGGTGATGAAAGCCAACGTGAACCTGGGGGAAGGCTTTGTTTACGAGATGCTGGAAGAGGATCCGGATGGTACGTTGAGGGCGTTACGTAATGTTTTTGCTGATACGTTCGTGAACGGTAAAGATGTCGGCATGGAGTTCCAATTTTTGAGCTATATCGCGGCCGTGAAGTACCAGGATGGTGAAAAAATCATGTCGCCCTATTCAGGCGAGGAAGAGGAGTATGAGATATCCGTTTCGGCCATGTCGGGCGACTATTACCGCTTTCTCGTTTCGTCGTTGATGGCCGATTACCAGAGCGAAAATCTGTTTTCCGAACTGGTTCGGGTGACGAGTAACGTGAAGAACGGGGCGGGTATTTTAGGCGCGTACAGCACCTCTAAATTCACCTACAGGTTTAAACTGCGATACCTGGACTCCGCTCACTTTTGATGCCGATATAGTTCTTGGTGTATAAATTAATTTCTGATTTTCATTGCAAGAGTTGCAAGATACATCGTTTATTTTTTATATTTGATGAAGAAGCCTATGCTTTTTACACCGGACAGGTGATTTTGGATGCTCGCAAAAGTGGAAACATGACACAAAAAGAGCTTGCCGAAAAGTTAGGTGTGGACAAATCGTATGTGGTTTCGGTGTTGGGATGTGGTCGTTTGCTTCTTTACCGGTGTCGGTTTCAGTCTCATGATTGTCATCGATTTTCCTTTCCGTCAATCGCGGTGTTTTGGTGGAGTCGGTTTGCACGATGATGATGCGTTCTTCCTCCCTCTCTTCTTGGCCGATGGCCTCCGCGATTGTCGTCGATTTTTGGCTTCGAATGCCCGTTTGTCGGTTTGTAGATTCGCTTGGTGAGGATTTTTTCTTTTCGTCCATCGTGCTTTTTAGGATGGCATTCTCTTCGATTACCCTTCCGCCACGCAAGTAGCGAGCGGTGTAGTAGGGTTCGGTCGATTTGGAGATAATCACGCCGCTGACGGTAGACGCGTGAATGAAATCGAATTCCCCGTTGGGCTTCACATCGGTTACGATACCCCCGTGTCCCACGCGCCCATCGTATGTTTGTTCTTCAAAAAAGACTGAGCTACTCACGGATTATGCCGATACCGAAAAATAGCGTAAATTTGTGGATGATAATGGATGGTCGTTCAGTTGATGAAGAAGTATGATGCGAACTTGCCCCCTTTGTGGAAAGAGTAAGCCCGTGGAAGCCCTGTTCTGCGAGGAGTGTACACATCGTATACATGTCGATTACGAGGTGAGTTTGCCGAAGGTTTTTATCCAGGGTGAGCCAACTGAGCCAACTCCAGAATCCTCGTATCGTACGGATGACCCGCTAGAGCTTGATCACCGATCAAGCGACCTCCAACCCCATTCCGATATTTCATTAGAAGTTGTCCCTGAAAGTGAAGGGGAAATAGGAGAGGGGCGGAAACTATGTCAAAGTCAAGAGCTTGAATCAGAATCAGAGTCAGAGTTTGATCTTGAATATGATCTTGAATCTGAATTTGAACCTGAACCTGAACCGGGGCCTAAGCCCGATTTTGAACCAGAAAGAGTAGAGAAACGGGTAAAAGGAAAATGGCTGAATGTCCCCGTGTTGGTTTTACTCCTCCCACTTCTTTTGTTTGGGGGCTACGCGGTGTTCAATAATACCGTACGGAAGGGGAACCTCGAACGGAGGGGTTGGGATACGGCCTTGAGCATGAATAGCGTGAAGGGATACCTCGACTACATGGCAACTTTTCCCCGCGGGGCTCATTTTGACGATGCGCATAAGGCTTTACGCAAGCTGAAGTTGGAAGAGGCGATGCAGTGGGAGCGGCTGAAAGCATCGAATAACACGGCGGAGCTGCGTGATTTCCTGACTCAGCACCCAGATATCCCGTTTGCCCCGTTGGTGGAGAAGCGCTTGGACTCGCTTAGCTGGGTTGGGGCGGTTAGGGCCAACACGGCCGAAGCCTACTCCGAGTACATCCACCTTTCCCAACAGGGGCAACTACGTGGAGATTACGTCGCCGAGGCGCGTCAAAAACGGGAGACGCTGCTGTCTGCCCTTGTGGAATCGGTTATTACGGATACTGTTCCAGAGTAACCTATAGGTATTTTCCATTAAAAGGAAATAGTAGCAGTACTGTCACGTGTAGTATTTTTGAGTAAATCCACAAGTCTGCAGGAGTATCCTTTCATGGAAATGGTTCCCAGGGATAGAGGTCCCGAGTAAACCAAACGGGCTGTTGTTTGTTTAGAAGGTAGTTTATGCGATTTCAACTTACGTCTGACTTTAAACCGACCGGTGATCAGCCCGAAGCTATCGCGGCACTCGTGGAGGGGCTTCAACAGAAGGTGCCCTACCAAACCTTGCTGGGAGTCACGGGATCGGGGAAAACGTTCACGATCGCTAACGTGATCGCTCAAGTGAACAAGCCGACGCTGGTGTTGAGCCATAACAAGACGCTGGCCGCACAGCTGTACAGCGAGTTCAAGGGGTTCTTTCCGAACAACGCGGTGGAGTATTTCGTTTCTTACTACGATTACTACCAACCGGAAGCCTATATACCCACTACCGACACCTACATCGAGAAGGATCTCGCGATTAACGACGAGATCGAGAAACTCAGGCTCGCCACCACCTCGTCTCTCCTCTCGGGAAGGAACGACGTGATCGTGGTCTCCTCCGTCTCCTGCCTCTACGGTATTGGCAACCCGGAGGACTTTAACAAGACCATCATCGAGGTGAGTGAGGGACAGACCATGGAGCGGGATCGCTTTCTGCGGTTGTTGGTTGACAGCCTTTACTCACGCGATGAAACCGCAGAGTTCAACCGCGGTAACTTTAGGGTCAAGGGGGATACCGTGGAGCTCTTCTTGGCCTATCACGACTATATCATTCGGGTTATTTTCTGGGGTGACGAGATCGAGTCAATCGAGTCGGTTGACCCCCTGACGGGTCTTACCATCGAGCGGCTGACCTCCTACCGGATTTTCCCGGCCAACCTGTTCGTGACGACCCGTGAGCGTATCAACCGGGCGGTAGATGAGATTTTGGTCGACCTGGGGAAGCAGGTGGAGTTCTTTCGCTCTATCGACAAACCCCTGGAAGCAAAGCGGCTTTACGAGCGGGTGACGTACGATGTGGAGATGATCAAGGAGATTGGTTACTGTTCGGGGATAGAGAACTACTCCCGCTACTTTGACGGGCGGGCACCGGGTACCCGCCCCTTTTGCCTGCTCGACTTTTTCCCGGACGACTACCTGACGGTGATTGACGAGAGTCACGTGACGGTGCCCCAGATACGGGCCATGTACGGGGGCGACCACTCCCGGAAGCTGAACCTGGTGGAGTACGGGTTCCGGCTACCGGCCGCGATTGATAACCGGCCCCTCACCTTCGACGAGTTCGAATCGCTTACCCCGGAAATCATTTTCGTGAGCGCGACGCCGGCCGATTACGAGCTGGAGAAGTCGGAGGGGATCGTGGTGGACCAGTTGGTGCGTCCCACGGGCCTGCTCGACCCGCCCATCGACGTGCGCCCGAGCCTTAACCAGATAGACGACCTGATGGAGGAGATCCAGCAGCGGGTGGAGAGGAGCGAGCGGGTGTTGGTCACCACCCTCACCAAGCGGATGGCCGAAGAGTTGACCGACTACCTGGCGAATCACGGTGTGCGGTGCAACTACATCCACTCGGACGTTGAGACGCTGGACCGGGTGAAGATCATGGATGACCTTCGCCAAGGGGTATTCGACGTACTGATAGGGGTGAACCTGCTGAGGGAGGGACTGGATCTGCCCGAAGTGTCGCTGGTAGCCGTGCTGGATGCCGATAAAGAGGGGTTCCTACGCTCCCATCGCTCGCTCACTCAGACCGCGGGGAGAGCGGCACGCAACGTGAACGGGAAGGTGATCTTTTATGCTGACAAGGTGACCGATAGCATGAGGATGACCATCGATGAGACCAACCGTCGGCGCGAAAAACAGATGCGCTACAACGAACAACACGGTATCACGCCCATGCAAATTAAAAAGGGTCGCTCCTCGGCCCTGTCGAGGGAGTACACCTCTACAATGGAGGCAAGGGCGTACGTGGAACCGGATTACAGCGCGCTGGTCGCAGAGCCGGTAGTGGAGTACACCTCTACCGATGACTTGCGGAAGCGTATTGAGCAGACCCGTCAGGCGATGCACGCGGCCGCGAAAAAATTGGAGTTCCTGGAGGCCGCACAGCTGCGTGACCACTTGATCCTGCTTGAGGATAGGTTGAAAGAGTCACGCCGGTCAAATGCTTAAGAAAACAACAATCAATATCAAATTTTAAATTTTAGTCATATGAAATCAGACATTCAAATTGCTAGGGAAACACCATTGAAGCCTATCACAGAGGTGGCAGGGAGTATCGGGATGAACCGCGAAGAGGTCATCAGCTATGGAAAACACATGGCGAAAATACCCATTCACCTGCTTAAGGAGGAGCAGATGGGTAAAAGCAACTTGATTTTGGTAACCGCGATTACGGCAACCAAGGCGGGAATCGGGAAGACTACCGTCTCCATCGGCCTGTCGCAGGGGTTGAACAAGATCGGTAAAAAGGCGATCGTCGTATTGCGTGAACCGTCGCTGGGACCGGTCTTCGGGATGAAGGGTGGGGCCGCCGGGGGCGGGTACGCGCAGGTGCTGCCGATGGAGAACATTAACCTCCATTTCACCGGTGACTTTCACGCGGTGACCACGGCGCACAACACCATCTCCGCGATGCTCGATAACTATATATTCCGGGTACGGGGTACGGAAGATGCTATCAAGGAGGTGCTTTGGAAGCGGGTGCTGGACGTGAACGACCGTAGCCTGCGCTACATCGTAACGGGGTTGGGGGCCGGTAACGGCGTTCCCCAAGAGGCGGGATTCGATATCACGGCTGCATCGGAGCTGATGGCCATCCTCTGCTTGGCATCTGACTTGGATGACCTTCGTCGTCGGATCGATAATATCCTGCTGGGTTATCGTGTAAGCGGTGAGCCTTTTACCGTGAAAGATTTGGGGGTAGGAGGGGCCATCACCGTCTTGATGAAGGATGCCCTTAACCCTAACCTGGTGCAAACTACCGAGAATACACCCGCGTTCGTACATGGGGGACCTTTCGCCAATATCGCTCACGGCTGCAACTCGGTACTGGCAACCAAGATGGCGATGTCGTACGGCGACTACGTGATTACCGAAGCCGGCTTCGGGGCGGACCTGGGCGCGGAGAAGTTCTTCAACATCAAGTGTCGGAAGAGCGGGCTGCGTCCCAAGTTGACGGTGATTGTTGCGACCGTTCAGGGGCTGAAGATGCATGGTGGTACTCCCGAGAAAGAGATCAAGGCACCCGATATGGAGGGGCTGAAAAAGGGATTGGAGAACCTGGGTAAGCATCTTGACAATCTGGCCGGCTTTGGGCAGACGGTGGTCGTGGCATTCAACAAGTATGCTTTCGATACCCCGTCAGAGATCGAGGTCGTTCGCCAGTTCTGCGAACAGCGGGGTGTATCCTTCGCGGTGAACGAGGCCTTCGCGAAGGGGGGCGAGGGGGCTGTAGAGCTAGCTCAAGTCGTGGTTGATGCTATTGAGAACAGGCCATCTCCCGATTTGCAGTTCACCTACGATGATGACGAGGATATCAAGACCAAGATCAACAAGGTGGCTACCGGAATCTACGGCGCCAAGGAAGTGGTGTTGAGCAGTCAGGCGCAAAGGAAGTTGAAGCGTATCGAGGGAACGCCACTGGCCAAGCTGCCGGTCTGCATTGCCAAAACGCAGTTCTCTTTCTCCGCTGACCCGAATTGGTATGGGGTGGCGAAAGATTTCCAATTTGTAATTAACGATTTGGTCATCAATCAGGGATCAGAGTTTATCGTGGCGATTGCTGGACAGATGATGCGCATGCCAGGGCTTTCTGCAGACCCGCAAGCGAAGCGTATCGATATCGTTAACGGTGAAGTGGAAGGGTTGAGTTAATACTCACTCGTTACAGGCTATCCCCGAAATCTTCCCTGAACTTATTTAACAGCTTCTGTGGCCAGTCGCTTACCGGTTCCAGGCCACCCATGAAGGAGCGAAACATTGGAGGCTCTTCCACGAAACGCAACCCGTCGATCAGTTCACGGTTCTCGTAGAGCCAAGTTACGCGGTCAACTACGTACTTGATCTGCGACAAGGTGAACACGCGGCGTGGCACGGCCAGTCGCACCAGCTCCATATCGGCGCAGGGCTCGTTGCCATCCTCGTCCCGTTGGCTCGACATGGTACCCCTCTCCATGCCCCGGATACCTGAAACCAGGTATAGCGCGGCGGCGAGGGAAGCGGCCGGGTACTCTTTTTGCGGGATGTGCTTGCAAATCTCCATCGCGTTCAGGTGTGCGCCCAGTACTCCTGCCGGTTTAACCATGGGTACCCCGTTCGCGTCCAGGGCGTTCACCAGGTAAGCGATAAAACTGAGGCTTTGGCTAATCATCGTCTCGTCGATTGTTTCGTAGAGACCCACCGCCATTGACTCCATTTCGCGTACGGATATTCCCCCGTAGGTGAGAAACCCCTCGAATAGCGGGATTAATGGACTCAGCTCTTTGTAGATATCGGTGTTGTTCGTACAGATGCCACCTCCCCGTGAGGAACTAAGCTTGCGGGCGGAGAAGTAGACGATATCGGCCAAGCCCGTCATGGTCTGGATCACTTCGGGCAGCGTGCTCTCTTTGAATTCCTCTTCCCGTTGAATCACCAGGTAGGCATTCTCGCCCAGGAGGCTGGCGTCCAGTACCAGGCGGATATTGTACTTATCGGCGATAGCCCGTACATCCCGAAGGTTTTGGATGGAGAATGGTTGGCCTCCGATCAGGTTGGTGGAAGCCTCCATCCGGATGTAGGGAACGTTTTCCGCCCCGTGGATTTGAATGACCTCCTCCAGCTTTTCGATATTTATGTTACCCTTGAACGGGTGTGTGGAATCGATCACGTACGCCTCATCGTACAACAACTCTATGATCTTGCCTCCGTGCTGCGTAATATGCGCTAGTAAAGTGGAAAAGCGGTAGTTCATCGGGATTAGGTTTCCCTTTTTCACGTACGCGTACGAAATGATATTCTCGGCGGCGCGTCCCTGATGCACGGGTAGGTAATACTTCTTTCCCAGCACGTCTTCCACCGCTTGCTTCAGGCGGAAGAAACTTTGCGACCCGGCGTAGGCGTCATCAGCCTGCATCATGGCTGCCAATTGCTTGTCACTCAATGCATTCGTTCCGCTGTCGGTGAGCATGTCAATGAACACGTCTTTCGTGGTTAGCCGGTACGTGTTGAACATGCCCTCTTGCAAAGCCTCTAGCCTTCTCTCGATAGGAACCATCTGGATCTTTTGTACTACCCTTACCTTATGTAGCTCTAACGGGATCTGTTCCCCGCTGTAAAATTTAATTTCGTTCATGAATTTTCATACAATTATTTTATCTCTATATTTTGGTGTATGGAACCTTGGATGTTTAAAATAATCATGTCGGTTTCGTACGCTTGTATCTTTTATTAATAGTTGTTCTTTCCTACCCACATTAGATCGCTCATGATGCCGTCGGAGATGAAAAGTCCATCACGGGTCAGTTTTAGCACCTCCTTTTCGGTCACGAGCAGTTTTTGATTGATATACTTCTGGGCGTTTTTGAGACAGTAGCGGTGTAGCTCCTCGCCAAAACGGTACTTGAGTTCCGGTAGATTTACTCCCCATGTAGTACGTAGTCCCGTGAGGATAAGTTCGTTGTAGTGATCAGTCGGGCTTAGGTGTTCCCTGTCACAGTACGGTTCACCGGATCTCACGCCGTGGATGTATTCGGTGATGGAGGCAACATTCCACGAACGGCTGTCGCCATCGAAAGAGTGCGCGGAAGGGCCCAGTCCCAGGTATTTTTCGCCCCTCCAGTAGGCGGAGTTGTGCTGGGAGAAAAAGCCCTCTTTTCCGAACGCCGACACCTCGTAGTGAATAAAGTCATTTTGGGTCATCCAGTCAATCAGCATTGCGAACATGGTGGTGCTGCTCTCCTCGTCCACCGGTGTTATTTTTCCCGTTTGTAACAGTGTATGCATCGGGGTCTTCTCTTCGTAGATCAGGTGATAAGCCGACAGGTGCGGTACCTGTAGCCCGATCGCCCGGTTTAGGTTCTCTTGCCACACCTCCTCGGTTTGCCCTGGCAAACCGTAAATCAGGTCGATGCTGATATTATGAAACCCCTGTTCCTGGGCGCGTTTCACGGCATCAGTGGCCTCTTGGGCAGTGTGACGGCGGCTCAGGAATCGTAGCTCCTGATCATTGAAGCTTTGTACGCCAAGGCTCAGTCGGTTTACCGGTTGTTGGGCAAGAAGCATGAGGTACCCTTCCGTCAGGTCATCGGGATTGGCCTCAAGGGTCACCTCGGCCGTGGGTTCAATGGGATAGTAACGGTATAGCGTTTCGAAGATGGCATCAAGGTGTTTCACCTGGAGACGCGATGGGGTACCTCCACCAAAGTAAACAGTTTTTACCGGCTCGTCAACCTCACCCTTTCTTGACTCCGCTTCCAAACGGAGGACATCAATGAAGGCATCTACCCTTGTCTCGTCAGTGGTAGAGAAGAAGTCGCAGTAGCTGCAACGGCTTTTGCAGAATGGGATATGGATGTAGAGACCCGCCACTTGTGGCTTATTGCTTATCCAAAATTTCCTTCACGAGCAATGGTTCATCAGTGGTGATATAATTCACCTTCAAGTCGATCATTTTTTGGATCTCTTCGGGATTGTTCACGGTCCACACGTTCACCTTCTGCCCCAACTCGTGCGCTTCTTTCACCCATTCGGGGTTTTTTTGAAAGACACTGAAGTTGTAATCAGGGCCACTTGCCTTCATCTTGGAAAGGGCTTCAGGTGCCAGGTCACCGTTTAGGTAGTAAACCGGTGCGTTGGGCGCTAACTCTCTCGTTTGCTGAACGAGGTGAAGGGAAAAAGAGATGTATTCCACCTTGTCGGATAAGCCTTTCGCATTGACCATGTCGATTACCTTTACCGCGAGCTCATCCTCTTGCTCCTTGGTTCTATGGGGCTTGAATTCGATGATGAGTTTCGTGTGTATACACCGGGCAAAGGCATCGAGGTACTCTTCCACGGTGGGCAGGGGTTCACCATTAGCCAGCGTAACCTTACGTAAGGTCGCGAAAGGGGTGTCCTGAACGACCAGTTTCTCACCGTCGAGTGTCACGTCAGCATCGTGGTTCACCACCGGTATACCATCTGACGATAGCCAGATGTCCACTTCCGAGCCATATGCTTTTATCGAGTCGGCTTTCATCAACGCGTCGATGGAGTTTTGTGCTGATCCATTGATCTTCCAATAACCGCGGTGTGCGATGATCTCTTGCGACTGTACCGAGGTACTCACCAAAAGCAGACAGAGACCAAGTAGGATGTGTCCCCGTGATGGTGTAACAAGACCTTCGCCTAGAAGGCGGAAGGGGTTATGTAATGGCATACGAATGATTTATTTACGGTTGATTGAGACCCTTACAGGCTATCCCCGAAGTCTTCTCTAAACTTATTCAACAGTTTCTGTGGCCAATCGCTCACAGGCTCCATACCACCCATGAAGAAACGAAGCACCGGTGGTTCGTCCACAAAACGTAATCCGCCTACCAGCTCTCTGTTTTCGTACAACCAGGTCATGCGGTCAACCACGTACTTAATCTGCGACAAGGTGAAGACGCGACGCGGGACGGCCAGTCGCACCAACTCCATATCGGCGTAGGTCTCGTTACCGTACTCGTCCCGTTGATTCGACATGGTGCCCCTTTCCATGCCCCGGATGCCTGAGACCAGGAATAGCGCGGCGGCGAGGGCAGCGGCCGGGTACTCTTTTTGCGGGATATGCTTGCAAATCTCCATTGCATCCACGTGTGCCCCCAGCACTCCTGCCGGTTTCACCATGGGTACCCCGTTCGCGTCCAAAGCGTTCACCAGGTAAGCGATAAAGCTGGGGCTTTGGCTAATCATCGTCTCGTCGAGCGTTTCGTATAGGCCTACCGCCATCGACTCAATTTCGCGTACGGATATACCCCCGTAGGTGAGGAACCCCTCAAAGAGCGGGATCAATGGACTCAGCTCCTTATATACATCGGTGCAGTTCGTGCAGATTCCACCTCCCCGGGAGGAACTCAGCTTACGGGCGGAGAAATATACGATATCGGACAAGCCCGTCATGATTTGCATCACTTCACCCATCGTGCTCTCTTTAAACTCCTCTTCCCGTTGAATTACCAGGTAGGCGTTTTCGCCCAAGAGGCTTGCATCCAACACTAAGCGGATATTGTACTTGTCGGCGATAGCCCGTACATCCCGCAGGTTCTGGATGGAGAACGGCTGTCCTCCGATCAGGTTGGTGGAAGCCTCCATCCGGATGTAGGGAATATTTTTCGCCCCGTTGATCTGGATGACCTCCTCCAGCTTTTCTATATTCATGTTCCCCTTGAACGGGTGCGTGGAGTCAATCACGTACGCCTCATCGTAGAGCAGTTCCACGATCTTACCACCGTATTGCGTGATATGTGCCAATGAGGTGGTGAAGTGGTAGTTCATCGGGATCAGGCTTCCCTTCTTCACGTACGCGTGCGAAATGATATTCTCCGCGGCGCGTCCCTGGTGCACGGGTAGGTAATACTTCTTTCCCAGCACATCTTCAACCGCTTGTTTCAGGCGGAAGAAACTTTGCGACCCTGCATAGGCGTCATCGGCCTGCATCATGGCTGCTAACTGTTGATCGCTCATCGCGTTTGTTCCACTATCGGTAAGCATGTCAAGGAACACGTCCTTGGTGGTTAGTCGGAACGTGTTGAATCCTGCCTCTTGTAAAGCCTCTAACCTTCTCTCGATAGGAACTAGGTGGAGCTTCTGTACCACCCTTACTTTGTGTAGCTCTAACGGGATTTGTTCCCCGCTGTAAAATTTAATTTCGCTCATGAATTTTCGTACGCTTGTATCTTATTGTTAATAGTTTCCCTTTCTTAGCGGATATTTGTCGCCACTATCAGTCAACAACCGTGAAATGGAAATGCAAAGGTATAATAAATATCCTAAAAAGCGAAGTGGTTTATCAAAAGTTGATGTTTTTCCGCATATTTTTTTAATACTTGAATCTACGTTTACGTTGCTGGAGTAGAAAAGAAAAATTGATGAAGATGGACCGTTTTCACTGGAAAAGTTCTATATTTGTAAAAACAAATCTCTATTGACTAACTTTTAATAAAACAAATCTATGGACAAACCCTATGTGATAGGAATTGATGTGGGCGGAACCAATACGGTGGCCGGCATCGTGGACAAGAGAGGGCAGATTATTTTAAGCGGAAGCATTAAGACTGCCACGCATTCGGAAGTGGAAGACTACTTGGACGAGCTCACGGCTTTACTTGATGAACTCATTGAAAAAACGACCACCAAAGATCAAATCAAGGGAATTGGTGCAGGAACACCCAACGGAAACTATTTTACCGGGTGTATCGAATTTGCCCCCAACCTGCCTTGGAAAGGAGTTGTCCCCTTCGCTCAAATGCTTGAGGATCGGGTAGGCATTCCGGTGACCCTTACCAATGACGCGAATGCGGCGGCAATAGGTGAGATGGCCTATGGTGCGGCACGCGGGATGAAGGACTTCATCGTGATTACCTTGGGAACAGGTGTTGGAAGTGGTATAGTGGTTAATGGGAAGCTGGTGTACGGGCACGATGGCTTTGCCGGTGAACTGGGGCACGTGATCATGCGCCGGAACAACGGTAGGCTGTGTGGATGTGGAAGAAATGGCTGCCTTGAAGCCTACGCTTCCGCGACGGGCATGGCACGCACTGCAAGAGAATACCTCGAACTGCAACCTAACGTGCAAACCAAGTTGCGCGAGATTCCCGCGGAGGACATCACCTCTAAGGATGTCTTTGATGCCGCGATGACCGGTGATGAAATGGCTAAGAGTATATTCAAGTTTACCGGTGAGATGCTGGGTGAAGCCTTTGCCGACTTCGTGGCTTTTTCCAGCCCCGAGGCGATTATCCTATTCGGTGGTTTATCCAAGGCTGGTGACCTTATCATGAATCCCATACGCGAAAGCATGGAGAAGAACCTGCTGACCATTTTCAAGGGCAAGATTAAGCTGTTGTTTTCCAGTTTGAAAGAGAGCGACTCGGCTGTCTTGGGTGCGAGCGCTTTAGGTTGGGAGACCAAGCAAGCCTAGGTAAGGCGTTTAAATAGATAAGGGGGGTGTTGCATTGTGCGACACCCCCTTTTTTCGATTCGTGCTGTTTAACAGGGGATGATTTCCTGGAAAAAAGTTGCAGGTAGGCCAAAAAACGTAACCATTTTGTAACGAAATCTTCATTTAATCTTAACCGAAAAAACTGAATTGTCTGGCCTTCTTTACGTACTTTTGTACCGGATAGTTAATAATACTATTTTTTCATTCTCTCATTAATTAAGTGGCAAACATTCTTATGCTTTCTATGCCACGTGTCTCAGCCTGCAGTGATTGTAGGCTGTTGTTTTTTTAGCGTGTTGTAGGTTCAACGTTGCGTGTGATTTTTTTACCCTTCATATAGATTCTGAAACTAACCTAGATTGAACGTGAAAGTGGGATGATTTGTAAAAACAAATGGGGTAATTCACGAAAATGAGCGATAGATTTTATACCTTTGTACTCATTTTATACACTACTAATGTCAAAAAGGCAGGAAATGTCACGAAAAATTCAGACAGCCCTCGTCTCTGTGTACCATAAAGAGGGATTGGAGGAGATACTTTATGAGCTTGACCGTGCACGTGTAATGTTTATATCCACGGGAGGAACCCGCGACTTCATCCAGTCGCTCGGGTACGAGTGCAAGGCGGTGGAAGAGGTGAGCGGTTACCCCTCTATACTGGGAGGAAGGGTTAAAACGTTGCACCCGAAGGTGTTCGGGGGTATCCTCTACCGACGCGAGAACGAGGCCGACAGGAAACAGGTTAAGTCGTACGATATCCCCTCCATCGATCTTGTGATCGTGGACCTATACCCGTTCGAGGAGACGGTGGCCGCGGGGGGTAGCGATGCTGAAATCATCGAGAAGATTGATATTGGTGGGATCTCCCTTATCCGGGGTGCCGCTAAAAATTATACGGACGTGCTGGTGGTTGGTTCGAAAAATCAATATGAACCGCTGCTTAACCTCCTGAAGGAAAAGGGGGGTGAATCCAATTTGGATGACCGCCGCCGCTTCGCGAAAGAAGCTTTCAAGGTATCATCGGGTTACGATGCCGCGATTTTCCGATACTTCGACGCCGATGAGGGGTCGGCATGGCGCGTTGGCCTGGACAAGTGCAAGCTGCTTCGTTACGGTGAGAACCCGCACCAACAGGGAGTGTTCTATGGAGACTTCGATGCCCTGTTTGAGCAACTTCATGGTAAGGAGGTATCTTACAACAACCTGTTGGATATTGATGCGGCCGTTTCGTTGATAGGTGACGTGAAGGAGACGGCGCTCGCGATACTCAAGCACAACAACGCTTGTGGTATGGCATCTCGATCCACCGTGAAGGAGGCATGGGACGCGGCCTTAGCTGCCGACCCGGTATCGGCTTTTGGAGGGATCGTGATTACCAATCGCCTCGTGGATAGACTGGCCGCCGAGGCGATCACCGAGATATTTTTCGAGGTGATTATCGCCCCGGGGTACGACAAAGAGGCGCTCGATATTTTGATGCAAAAGAAAAATCGTATAATTTTGATACAGAAGCAGCTGGATAACGCCATCCCGAGCAAGCAGTTTCGCTCCGCGCTGAACGGTGCGCTGGTACAGGATGTGAACGACAGCGTACAGGTTTTAAGTGACCTCAAAGTGGTAACCGACAGGAAGCCCTCTGACCGGGAGGTGGAGGATTTGCTGTTCGCCAATATCCTGGTGAAACATACCAAATCTAACGCTATCGTACTGGTAAAAGACAGACAGCTAATCGCGAGCGGTACGGGACAAACTTCACGGGTAGATGCGCTGAAGCAGGCTATCGAGAAGGCGAACAGCTTTGGCCTCGACCTGAACGGGGCGGTCATGGCGAGCGACGCGTTTTTCCCTTTTCCGGATTGTGTGGAGATCGCGAGCCAGGCAGGTATCACGGCCGTGGTACACCCCGGTGGCTCCATTCGCGACGCGGAATCGGTGGAGTTCTGTAACCGGAATGGCATGGCGATGGTGACCACCGGTACCCGTCACTTTAAACATTAATAATAAACAAACAGATATATATACTATGGGCTTATTTTCATTTACGCAAGAGTTGGCCATGGACCTTGGAACAGCCAACTCCGTCATCGTGAACAACGCGGGGAAGATCTTGCTCGATGAACCTTCAATCGTTGCGCTGGATCACAAAACCGACAAGATGATCGCGCTGGGGGAGAAAGCGAGGCAGATGCACGGCAAGACGCATGAGAACATCCGAACGGTAAGGCCGTTGAGGGATGGGGTCATCGCGGACTTCGACGCGGCGGAGCAGATGATCCGGGGCATGATCAAGATGGCCAATAAAAATAAAAGGGGTTTCTTCGCACCCACCTTGAGGGTGGTTGTCTGTATCCCCTCGGGAAGCACGGAGGTGGAGATCCGTGCGGTGCGCGACTCGGCGGAGCACGCCGGGGGTAGGGATGTGTTCATGATCTTTGAACCCATGGCCGCCGCCCTGGGGATCGGGCTCGATGTGGAGGCACCGGAAGGGAACATGATCGTGGATATAGGTGGAGGAACCACGGAGATTGCCGTGATCTCGCTCGGGGGCATCGTTTCCAATAAATCGATCAAGATCGCGGGTGATGACTTCACGGAAGATATTCAGGACTACATGGGTCGCCAGCATAATATCAAGGTGGGTGACCGAACTGCCGAGCAGATAAAGATCAACGTGGGCTCGGTGCTGACGGAACTGGATGATCCACCCGAGGATTTCGTGGTGCATGGTCCCAACCGCATGACCTCGCTGCCCATGGACGTACCGGTCTCCTACCAGGAGATCGCCCACTGTATTGAGAAGTCGGTCACCAAGGTAGACTCGGCGGTGCTGAGCGCCCTTGAGCAGACGCCTCCTGAGCTGTATGCCGATATCGTGCGTAACGGCATCCACCTCACCGGGGGCGGTGCACTGCTGCGCGGGCTCGACAAAAGGCTGACCGAGAAGATCGGTATCCCGTTCAAGGTGGTGGACGACCCCCTGCATATGGTGGCGAAAGGTACGAGCATCGCGCTACGGAACATTGAGCGTTTCGCTTTCCTTATGAGGTAAGGTGGGTTGAGGCGACAAAAGAAAATTAGTACAAGTCAATGTTGTAGGGTGTGAGAAAGGTGACTTGGGAGGCCACGTATGCGTAATCTTTTGAATTTTATTATTCGAAACAGTCATTGGCTGGTTGCGATCCTGCTGATCGCGTTCAGCTTCTACCTCGTGTTCTCGTACAACTCATACCAACGAAGTGTCTTCCTCTCCTCTGCCAACAGGGTGGTCGGATGGTGCTACACGGCCACAAGTAATGTCTCCTCTTTCTTTCACCTGAAGGGAGATAACCGGCGACTGATGGAACGTGCCGCACAACTGGAACAGGAGATTCACCTGTTGAAAGCGGAACTCGATCACCTGACGGCTACCGACTCATCGAAAGTAGAGGCGTTTGTGATGGATACCATGGAGCAAAAGCGCTTCGAGTTTATCCCCGCGGAGGTGGTCAACCTGAGCTTTGCCGGTCCCAGCAACTTCATCACGCTCAATAAAGGGGCACTGCATGGCGTGAAACCGGATATGGGGGTTATATCAAGGCAGGGCGTAGCGGGGGTGGTCGCGACGGTTTCCAACAACTTCTCGATGGTGATCCCGGTGATTAACCCGAAGTTTAGGCTGAGCGCGAAGCTAAAGAATTCCGACAATTATGGTTCCATCTCGTGGGATGGAAGGGAGGTGCAACAGGCCCAGCTGGGCGAATTGCCTAAGCACGAGGTTTTCCAGCCGGGCGATACGGTGATAACCAGTTTCTCGCGTATCTTTCCCAAGCGACTGATCATTGGGTATGTAAGTGATATGGGGGAGTCGAAAGACGATAATTTCAACACGTTCAATATTCGCTTGGCAACCGATTTCTACTCGTTGCGGGACGTGTTAATCATTCGGGACTCGTTTTATGAGGAACAAAAAATGCTCGAAGAGGAGGGACGATGAAAATCAGTTATCTATACGAAGGGTTGTTGTTCGTGTTGCTGGTCCTGTTACAGGTGTTGCTGCTGAGCAGGATAGCCCTCTTTGGCATCGTGACCCCGGTAGTGTATATATACTTCCTGATTAAACTGCCCATCGGGAGAACTCCTTTCTACGTGATCATATCTGGGTTTCTGTTGGGAATCGTGATCGATATATTCTTTAACACGCCCGGGATGAATGCCGCGGCTACCACTATCGTGGCTGCCTTTAGAGGGCCCATCATGAACTTGTTCTTTGAACGCGTGGAGCACGACGAGTTCGTACCCAGCATTTACAATGAGGCTGGGGCGTTCATCCGTTTCACTGTTTTTATCGTTTCTCTGCACCTTACCCTGCTCTTCTTCATTGAGTCGTTTACCCTCTTTAATCTCGTGAACACGTTGCTGCGGGTGGTTACCTCGGTCGTCGTTTCGGTAGCCCTCATCTTGGCTATGGATAGTTTAACGTACAAGAAAAAGAGCGGTGATCAAGCGTAGTCCATTATCCAGCCGGCAGTTTATTATCTCCTTGGTGGTGATCGTCATCACGGTCATCTACATCGCCCAGTTGTTCAACCTGCAGGTATTGAACCCCCAATATCGGGAATATGCCGAGAGTAACGCTTTTTTCCGTAGAACGTTATACCCCGCCCGTGGTGCCATATACGATAGGAACGGAGAGCTGCTGGTCTATAACCGCCCCACGTACGACGTGATGATGGTGGTGAGGGAGATGAGCGAATTTGATACACTCGACTTTTGCCAAACGCTGAATATCGACATGGAGCGATTCCTCGCTTTGGATGCCGAGATGAAAGATCAGCGACGGAACCCGGGCTACTCCTCTTATACCCCGCAACTGTTCATGTCGCAACTTGACGTGGAGGAGTATGGTCTGCTGCAAGAGAAACTGTATAAGTTCCCGGGAATATATATTAGAAGCCGTACGGAGCGACAGTATAACTATCCCAACATGGGGTTGATTTTGGGTTACGTGGCGGAGGTAGATCAAAACACGATCGCGGCAGATCCCTACTACGTGAGGAAGGACTACGTGGGTAAATCGGGCATCGAGCTTTCGCACGAAATCGACCTAAGGGGGGAGAAGGGGGTGGAAATTCTCCTTCGGGATGCTCACGGGAGGATTCAAGGAAGGTATGAAGAGGGTGCGTACGATAAAGTGCCGGTGTCGGGAAAAGACCTCACGTTAGGCATTGATATTGAACTTCAGGCGTACGGGGAGTTGTTGATGCGCAACAAGGTGGGGAGCATTGTAATGATCGAGCCAGCTACCGGGGAGATCCTCTGCATGGTGTCGTCACCTACCTACGACCCGGCTTTGTTGACGGGAAAACAGTTTGGTGCCAACTACCTCGCATTGGAGAGAAATCCTTACAAGCCACTGATTAACCGTGCGATAGCGGGAACCTACCCGCCGGGGTCGACGTTCAAGTTAACGCAGGGACTCGTCTTTTTGCAAGAGGGAATTATCACGCCAGATACGAAGTATGCCTGCTACGGGGGCTACCCTCCCTTGGGAGGGCGTCCTGGTTGTCACGCGCATTATTCGCCCGTAGCCGTTCAATTTGCTGTCACCACCTCTTGCAACTCCTTTTTTTGTTACGGGTTGAACCACATGTTGAGCAATCGAAATAAGTATGCCAGCGTGGGTAGCGCGTTGGATGTTTGGAGGGACTACATGGTGAACATGGGACTGGGATACCGGTTGGGGGTGGACTTGCCCTCAGAAAATAGGGGGTTTATACCGAACAGCAAGTTCTATACCAACGTGTATCAGACCGATCGGTGGAACGCTCATTACATCATCTCCATTGCCATAGGACAGGGGGAGGTGCTGACTACACCTTTGCAGATCGCCAACCTTGGGGCGATGATCGCCAATCGGGGCTACTACTACACGCCACACGTGGTCAAGGAGCGCAAGGGCGATGCGCTGGAGACGATATACACCGAAAGGCATGAGTCGGGGGTCGATAAAGAGCATTTTGAACTGATTATCGCGGGCATGGCCGATGCGGTGAGTCAGGGAACCGCATGGGGTGCGAATTTGGCACCGGACGTGGAGGTGTGTGGAAAGACCGGGACATCGCAGAACCCGCACGGTGATGACCACTCGCTTTTCCTGGGTTTCGCACCCAGGGATAACCCGCGGGTGGCCATCGCCGTGCTGGTCGAGAACGGGCTTTGGGGAGCTACCAACGCCGTGCCAATTGGGCGATTGATGCTCCAGAAGTTTTTCCGTGGTGAAGTACCGGAAAGCGATAAGTGGATGGAAACGATGATCATCGAGCGCCAGATATTGCCCTACTTTTATACGAGGAACCTACCGGCCAATTAAATAAAATGCACCATGATGTATAATGGAGGAAATGCGACAGAAGAGCAAGGGAAGGTGGACAAGCTAATCGTTCTCCTTTACCTCCTCTTCGTGGTGCTTGGGTGGCTCAACATCTACGCGGCCAGCTTCAATTTAGAGAACGCTGCCGGTCTGTTCGACCTCTCTACCCGGGCTGGCTCACAGCTCATCTGGATCGGTACCTCGCTGTTGATCGCCTTCGCACTGCTTAAGATCGATGTCAGCTTTTACGAAACCTACGCCTTTCTCTTTTACCTGGTGGGGATTGCGCTATTGGTACTCACCCTTATCGTGGCGGAAGAGATTAACGGCTCCCGTTCCTGGCTTATCCTGGGGCCCGTGCATTTCCAACCAGCCGAGTTCATGAAGTTCATTATCGCGCTCACGTTAGCGCGGGTGTTTACCATGTATGGCTTCAAACTGATGGAGGCGAAAAACTTCCTGCTCGTCAGCGCCATTATCTTGTTGCCGGCCGTTTTGGTCATCCTGCAGAAGGAGACCGGTACAGCATTGGTGTACCTGAGCTTTATCCTGGTGATGTACCGTGAAGGGTTGCCCGGTAGAATCCTCTTCATGGGTTTCGCGGCGATTCTTTACTTCATCCTGGGGATCCGCTTTTCGGAAGACCAGCTCGGCATGCTCTCCCTCGGAGAGCTAATCGCGGTGATCCTGATTATCCTCTTTTCAGCCGGCTTGCTGTGGAACTACCTGAAGCGGCACCACGCTTTTTTCAGGCTACTCCTTTTGTCCGGTGCGGTTTTCTTGATCGCGTTCGCGGCCTCCCTGTTCTCGGTGACGATCGACTGGGGCTTGACCGCGTTGATCGCGCTGGGTGTAACTGCGCTCTCCCTCCTTTTTCTTTTCATTAAGCACCGTAAGCGGACCTACCTCTTTACCCTCATCTTCTTGGTCTGTTCGTTCGCTTTCCTTGAATCATCGGAGTACGTCTTCCTCAACATGCTACAACCACATCAACAGATGCGTATCGAGGTACTGTTGGGAATGGAACAAGACTTAAGTGGCGCAGGATACCACGTGGGGCAATCCAAGATAGCCATCGGGTCGGGAGGCCTCACGGGAAAAGGGTTCCTTAACGGAACGCAAACGAAATTGAAGTACGTGCCTGAGCAGGATACCGACTTTATCTTTTGCACCATCGGCGAGGAGCACGGCTTTATTGGTTCCACCCTCATCCTGATCCTGTTTACCCTCTTCGTGCTGCGTATCCTTCACTTGGCTGAACGTCAGCCCTCGGTGTTCGGACGTGTCTACGGCTACGGGGTGGCGAGCATCTTCATGTTTCACCTGCTGATTAATATCGGGATGGTCATCGGTATCATGCCAGTCATCGGCATTCCTCTCCCGTTTTTTAGCTATGGCGGCTCATCGCTCTGGGGATTCACCATCCTGCTTTTTATTTTCCTGCGCATAGATAGCTCGAGCAGGCGAAGGTAAGTGAAAGGTGTGTTGGTAATCCATTCGGATATGTTTGAGGGCGTATGGATGCGTTTGCTCAATGAGCGTTTAATTGAAGGTGATGAAATGGATAAACCGAGTATAATGGTACCCGAGTAGGTAACGGGGGACGTAATGATTGGAGGCGATAAACAGAGGTAAATGACTATGAGTGAAAATTATAAGCAACAAATATGAGGGAAACGGCTTTGATAACCGGCGCTTCTAAAGGAATAGGGAAAGAGTTTGCAATCCTGTTCGCTGAGCGAAAGTGCAACCTGGTGTTGGTGGCCCGTAGTGCCGACCAGTTAGAAGAACTAAAGAAAGCGCTGTGTGAGGAATATGGTGTGCGTGTTCACACAATCGTGAAAGATCTTGTTATTCCAAATGCGGTGAACGAGCTGTTTCGGGAGGTGAAAGCCCTGGGGTTAGATGTGGATTACCTGGTTAATAACGCTGGCTTTGGCGATCACGGCGCATTCGTGGATACCCAATGGGAGCGGTACGAGGAGATGATCGCGCTCAACGTGAAGGTGCTGACCCATCTCTCGCACCTGTATACACGCGATTGGATAGGGAGGAAAAAGGGGAAGATAGTGAATATTTCCTCCACGGCGGCCTTCCAGCCCGGCCCCATGATGGCGGTCTACTTCGCCACCAAAGCCTATGTCCTACACCTTTCCGAAGCACTAAATCAGGAGTTAAGAAAAGAGGGCATTACCGTTACAACGCTTTGCCCGGGCCCCACGAGAACCCACTTTTTGGAAGATTCGGGGATGAAGGCAGCTTGGTTGGTGAAGAATGTGAAGGTGGCCACCCCCAGAGCGGTGGCTGAACTGGGATTTAAAGCCATGATGAAGGGTAAGCCGGTAGTCATCCATGGTACAATGAACAAGGTAGCTCCCTTTGCCATCCGCTTTTTACCGCGTAAATGGGTGACACGCCTCTCCGCGAAGGTGATGGGGCACTCAACCGTGGGTGCGATTTGGTGAGGATAAAGAAAATGGCTAATTTTACGGGCTAAATCAAAAAGTTAGGTGTCGATACTCCACCCACATAGTGTTATATCAGGCTTACTCGCGGAGCATAACGAACTGATCCCGGTA
Source organism: Petrimonas sp. (assembly GCA_012839475.1). Lineage (GTDB taxonomy): Bacteria > Bacteroidota > Bacteroidia > Bacteroidales > Dysgonomonadaceae > Proteiniphilum. Next base: position 98,626 of record DUNG01000007.1, read on the forward strand.
TTGAACCGATTTGGGATACGGCTCGGTGTGGGGGATAAGAGCGTGAACGAGCTATGTGAAGAGCGGGGACTGAATACTGACCTTATCCTGACCGTCTTGAACGTCTACCTGGATGAGTCGTTCATCCCCGATGACTCTCTACCGCTTTTCGATGCAGAATCTATCGCCGATTACTTCCATCAAACCGTGGAGAGTTACATCCACGACCTGATACCTAACATCGAGAAGCACTTGAGCGCATTCATCGCGATGAGTGGTCCCGAAAAACAGGAGCTCAAGCTGTTGCGGGAGATTTTCCGGGAGTTTAAAGAGCGAATGACCCAACATCTCCAGGATTCGAGCAGTTACGAGGAGGATTTCCCTCATGAGTTGCTACACGATTTGAAGCAGATCCTTATTCAACATCTCTCGCCGGGATGCAATCAAAACCTTTGCCACGCGGTCATTTTCTCCCTGCATTCGTTCCAGAAAGACCTTGAGGCGCATAACCGCTTAAGGTACAGGGTGCTTATGCCCAAGGTGAGCGAGTTGAGCCCCGGGGGTATCGAGCGGTTGCAGTCAGCCATCTCGAGCGAGCGTTTGCGACAGGGCGAACCGGCAACCCATCAACTCTCAGACAGGGAGGTCGAGGTTTTACAGTTGATCGTTCAGGGATACCTTAATAAAGAGATTGCCGAGCAGTTGAATATAAGCCTCAACACGGTGTTGACGCACCGCAAGAATATCATCGCGAAAACGGGTATCCGAACCGTGTCAGGGCTTACTTTTTATAGTCTACGAAACGGGCTGGTATCCATGCAGTTAAACTGATTATGCAATATGAGCCATCAATTGAACGAAATAATGAAACATAGAAGGTGCATTAAAATATTCCATACACTATAATGTAAAAATAAGATAATCGTGTGAAACCGAAAAAGAACAAGTTCCTGCATATGCTTTTCGCCAATTGGGGCGAAGTGAGCGAACACGTGTACGACCTGGCCATCCTCCCATGGGGTGCCATGGAGCCACACAACCACCACCTTCCCTACCTGACCGACTGTATCTTATCGAGTGCGATCGCGAGCGATGCCGCGGAGGCGGCATACGAGCAGGGAGTGACCTGCATGGTGCTGCCACCCGTCTTCATGGGTTCGCAGAACGCGGGTCAATGGAACAAGCCCTTCTGCGTGCATACGTGTGGGGAGACGCAAAAGGCCATCATGTCGGACATCGTCACCTCCCTGTATGGGCAGGGCTTCCGGACGATGGTCATCGTGAATGGCCACGGCGGGAACAGTTTCAAGTCGCCCGTGCGCGACTTGGCGATGCTCTACCCCGATTTTCGCATCGTGGTGGTCGATTGGTATAACGTGCTTCCGAAGAGGGGTTTCTTCGAGGAGGTGGTGGATGAACATGCCGGTGAGCAGGAGACATCAGTCATGCTGCACTATCACCCGGAACTGGTGGAGATGGAAAGGGCAGGTGATGGCCGTGTTACCCCGGGGAAGATACCCTCGCTGGAGGAAAAGGTGGGGTGGATGCCCAGGCATTGGGACGAGGTGTCGGCTGATACCGGGATCGGATGCCCCAAGAAAGCGACCGCTGAGAAGGGGAAGCGGTACGCTGAGGCGGTCGTCAAGAAAGTCGCACAGCTGCTTGTGGAGCTGGTGGAAAAGTGATAATACTTTCACCCACGGGTTGAAGGTTCACCCGTTTCCGTAACTTTTGTGAATCTGGCACCAAAGCGGTGGGACCTTTTGAGACAAAAATGAAATAGAACAATCAACAAAATAAATTATCAGTAGTAAGTTTATGAGCAATCAAAGAGAACCACTTTTCACCGATTTCTCCCCCCCCACCACCCAAGAGTGGATGGAGGTTGTAACGCGCGACCTAAAGGGTGCCGACTTCCAGCGGAGGCTGGTGTGGAGAACTGATGAAGGGTTTAACGTGAATCCTTTTTACCGCGCGGAGGATATCGAGGGATTCCCCGCCACGGGTAATTTGCCGGGGCAGTTTCCTTACGTGCGGAGCACCCGGGTAGACAACGTGTGGTACGTCCGCCAAGAGATCGAGGTGAAGGATTTTAAGGAAGCGAACAAGAGGGCACATACCCTCCTCGAGCGGGGGATTACCTCCCTTGGCTTCAAGTTGCCGGGTAACGAGTTGTCGGCTGAAAACGTGGGGAGGCTCCTCGACGGCATAGCCCCCGATAAGGTGGAGCTGAACTTCTGCACCGGTACTGACCGAATCGTGGAGTTGGCAAAACTGGTGGTGGCGCATGTTCAGTCGCTGGGACTCAACGTGATAGACTGTTTCGGTTCTATTGAGTTCGATCCTTTCGGGAGCATCTTGCAAGAGGGGACCGATGAACCGAAGTGGCTGGATTTGGCCGTGGAGCTGGCGACGGTTACCGCACCCCTGCCGCGCTACCGGGCAATCGTGGTATCGGGCAACCGGATGAGCAACGCCGGGGCCTATAGCTACCAGGAGCTCGGGTTTAGCCTCTCGTACGGCAACCAGGTACTGGGTTCGCTTATCGAGCGGGGAGTCGACCCGCAGTTAGCCGCCAAAAAAATTAAGTTCAAGTTCGGGGTGGGGGCCAACTACTTCATGGAGATCGCGAAATTCCGGGCGGCCCGTTGGCTCTGGGCACTGATCGTGGATGCTTACAAGCCGCATTGTCCACACGACTGCGATAACAAGTCGGCGGAGGGGATCTGCCGTTGTGCTGCTAAGATGAACGCCCACGCGATTACTACTACCTTTAACCAGTCGGTTTACGACCCGTACGTCAACCTGCTGCGCACCCAAACCGAGGCGATGTCTGCCGTAATCGGGTCGGTCGACTCGCTAACCGTCCGCCCGTTCGACGAGGCGTTCGAGACGCCTACCGACTTCGCGGAGCGGATCGCGGCTAACCAGCAACTGCTGCTGAAGGAGGAGTCCCACTTTGATAAGGTTACCGACCCGTCATCGGGTTCTTACTATATAGAAACGCTTACCTCCTCGCTGGCGAAGCAGGCCTGGGCCCTCTTCCTCGAAACGGAAGAGACCGGCTTCTATAACGCGCTTAAAGCGGGAACCGTGCAGGATGCCATCAACGCGTCTGCCGAGGCTCGCTTCAGGGCAGTGGCCAACCGCAGGGAGATCCTGCTGGGAACCAACCAGTACCCCAACTTCACCGAGAAGATGGGGGATAAGATAGAGGAGATGAACCCGTGTGGGGACAGTGACACCGATACGACTACCGGTGTTTCCTCTGGCATCTCTGCCGGCATTCCTGCCCCGCTGAAGCGGTTGAACAGGCGTCGACTGGCAGATGCGTTCAACGAGTTGCGTCTCGCCACGGAACGGAGCGAAAAGCAACCCAAGGTGTTCATGCTCACCATCGGCAACCTGGCCATGCGGCTTGCCCGCTCGCAATTCTCGAGTAACTTCTTCGCTTGCGCGGGGTACGAGATTATCGATAACCTCGGCTTCGATAGCGTGGCCGAAGGGGTAGACGCTGCCCGCGAGCAGGGGGCCGATGTGGTGGTGCTCTGCTCCAGCGACGATGAGTACGTGCAGTTCGCCCCGGAGGCGTACAACCTGCTGAAAGGGGGCAAGGAACTCTTCGTGGTGGCGGGTGCACCTGCCTGCATGGAGGAGCTGAAAGAGCAGGGAATCGAGCATTACATCCACGTGCGCAGCAACGTGCTTGAGACGTTACAAGCGTTTAACGACAAGCTGTTATCGTGAGAAACGTGAGTAGAGTATGCCAATGGAAGGAGCAAGCAGTCATAAGGCCGAGAGGGTAGGGGGACTGAGAAAATGGGTGCTTTTAGCGCACCCGTGGTCTTTCCCCGCATCGGTATCGCCCGCGGTAGTGGCCGGTTCGTACGCGTACTGCCTCTACTGCACCGGGGGTGTCGATACCCTCAATTGGGTGCACGGCATCCTCGCGGTGATTGGTGTCGTTTTCTTTCACGCGGCCGGGAATATCCTGGGCGATTACCACGATTTTCTGAACGGCGTTGATGTGAAAGAGAAAAGCGACCGGGTTCGTCCCATTGCCAAGGGGTACTTTACACCCAAATCGGCCCTGCTTTATGGTTGTTCGATGCTGCTCATCGGTATCCTGTTGGGTCTTTACCTGATGATGCGTACCGGTCTCCCGCTGCTGTTTATCGGCCTCGTCGGCGTCCTTAGCGCCACCCTCTATTACAAGTTCAAGTACGTGGCGTTGGGCGACCTGATGATCTTCATCTGCTACGGCCTAGCCATTGCGCTGGGTATGGTGTACGTGATGACGGGGCAGCTCGTTTGGGCGGTGTTGCCCGTATCGGCCCCGCTGGGGCTGCTTATCGTGGCCATACTGCATGCCAACAATACCAGGGATATAGAGCAAGACAGGTCGGCAGGTATCCGCACCTTGGCAATGAACCAGGGATTGGAGGGGGCGCAGGTCACCTACCAGGCATTCCTGCTGACGGCATACCTGCTGGTGGCCCTGCTGGTAATGCTGAAGCTGATGAGCCCTTATACCTTCCTGGTGCTGCTGAGCTTTCCCCTGGCGATGAAGAACATCCGGCAGATGAACCGGGCCACGATGGACTACCCGGGGGCTATCCAGACGCTGGACGCCCGCACCTCGCTGCTGGTGATGCTGTTTGGCTTGTTGCAAGTAACGGGCAACGTCATCGCCGCTTTAATATAAGTCGTAGTTTTAGGTTTTAGCGAAACCCATTGTTTCAACGCGAATCATCATATAACGTTCTCGCATCATTTCAACGCAGGCAACTGCTTTACCATACATTGATTAACAAGAAAAATAGATTTATACATGCAACTAGATTTTAAAGGTATTGATATTCAATCCGAAGGTTTCTGCCCGGTCGATGTGAACGAGTGGGTGGAGAAAAATGAGATCAAGGCCGATTGGGTGACACCAGAGCAGATCCCGGTGAAGCCGGTATACACCAAGGAGGATCTCGAGGGCATGGAACACCTCGGTTACGCAGCGGGAATACCGCCCTACCTAAGGGGGCCCTATTCAACGATGTACGTGATGCGTCCCTGGACCATTCGCCAGTACGCTGGCTTCTCCACCGCGGAGGAGTCCAACGCGTTCTATCGCCGTAACCTGGCCTCGGGGCAGAAAGGGCTCTCCGTGGCGTTCGACCTCCCCACGCACCGCGGCTACGACGCCGATAACGAGCGGGTGGTGGGCGACGTGGGGAAAGCGGGCGTTTCCATCTGCTCGGTGGAAGATATGAAGATACTGTTCGATGGCATTCCGCTCGGTAAGATGTCGGTATCGATGACCATGAACGGGGCGGTACTGCCGATTCTCGCTTTCTACATCGTGGCCGCGCAGGAGCAGGGGGTCAAGCTGGAGGAGATGGCGGGAACCATTCAGAACGATATCCTGAAGGAGTTCATGGTGCGCAACACCTACATCTACCCGCCCGAGTTCTCGATGAAGATCATCGCCGATATCTTCGAGTACACCTCGAAGTATATGCCCAAGTTCAACTCCATCTCCATCTCCGGCTATCACATGCAGGAGGCTGGTGCCACGGCCGATATCGAGCTGGCTTACACGCTGGCGGACGGTATCGAGTATCTCCGTGCGGGGATTGACGCCGGTATCCCGGTGGACAAGTTTGCGCCGCGGCTCTCCTTCTTCTGGGCCATCGGCATGGACCACTTCATGGAGATTGCCAAGATGCGTGCGGGTCGGCTCCTGTGGGCCAAGATCGTGAAGAGCTTTGGCGCCGAGAACCCGAAGTCGATGGCACTGCGTACCCACTCGCAAACTTCGGGATGGTCGCTCACCGAGCAAGACCCGTTCAACAACGTGGGGCGTACCGCCATTGAGGCGTTGGCCGCCGCGCTGGGTCATACCCAGTCACTGCATACCAACGCGCTCGACGAGGCAATCGCGTTGCCTACCGACTTCTCGGCCCGCATCGCGCGCAACACGCAGATTTACCTGCAAGAGGAGACCAAGATCACCCGGCAGGTGGACCCGTGGGCGGGTTCCTACTACGTGGAGTCGCTTACCCAGGAGCTGGTCGACAAGGCGTGGGCGCTTATCCAGGAGATCGAGGAGCTGGGTGGCATGGCTAAGGCAATCGAGACCGGCATCCCCAAGATGCGGATTGAGGAGGCGGCTGCCCGTACCCAGGCGCGGATTGATTCCGGCGTGCAGGCGATTATTGGCGTGAACCGCTACCGCCTCGACTACGAGGATCCGATTGACATCCTGGAGGTGGACAACACCGAGGTGCGCAAGCAGCAGGTGGCCCGCTTAGAGGAGCTGAAGGCCAACCGCGATAACGAGGCGGTGCAGAAAGCGCTTGACGCCATCACCCGTTGTGTGGGGAGCAAGGAAGGTAACTTGCTGGAGCTCTCCGTGGAGGCGGCACGTGCCCGGGCCACGTTGGGTGAGATCTCCGACGCGTGCGAGAAGGTAGTAGGACGTTATAATGCAGTAATCAGAACAATTTCAGGCGTGTATTCATCCGAATCAAAGGGTGACACGATGCTCGACGAAGCACGTGCACTCACCGACAAGTTTGCCCAAAAAGAGGGGCGCAGGCCCCGCATCATGGTGGCCAAGATGGGGCAAGATGGCCACGACCGCGGTGCCAAGGTGGTGGCCACGGGGTATGCCGATTGCGGCTTCGACGTGGATATGGGACCTTTGTTCCAAACCCCGGCGGAATCTGCTCGTCAGGCTGTCGAGAACGACGTGCACGTGCTGGGTGTCTCCTCGCTCGCTGCCGGCCACAAGACGTTGATACCGCAGGTGATCGATGAGCTGAAGCGGCTCGGTCGTCCCGATATCGTGGTGATTGCCGGGGGTGTCATCCCCGCGCAAGACTACGACTTCTTGTACAAAGCAGGTGTCGCGGCCATCTTTGGCCCGGGTAGCTCGGTCACCAAAGCGGCTTGTGACATTATGCACATCCTTTTGGATGAAGAGTAATTTGGCTCTCGGAGTTTCTCAGAGTCTTGCTCCTCTTCATCTACGTGCTTTTGGGTGAAGAGGACCTTGAGGTTAAATGTCGGGATTAAATTGTATCGCGGGTTACGAACTCTTTCGTAGCCCGCGATGGTTGTTTATGGGAATTGTTTACCTTTGCTGAAAAATCAGCAATAATGATATATTTGTGGAACGTAAAACATTCGTAAACGCCTATTGATTCGGGTATGTTTTATGAACTATTCCGTTAAGCCAAATGAGCATTGGACAAGCTTGCTTGGACAAGGCCATGGCGAGGAATAGTCTAATTTTAATGAAGGTCTATTACGTAAATAACACGTTAGCGGTAATGCCAAGGTAGTGCAGTTTGAGCCGATAGAAATAAGTAGATAATATGGAAAATTTAGAAAGTATCTCGAAAAGAAATATAGAAAAGGCATTTGAAATTATTGCCGAGTTGGAAATTCAAAAAACTTGGGAAAATCTAAATTCAACTTGCAATTTGGTCGGTTCTGTAAAGACAGGACTTTTAATGAACAAGTTAGACATTGATTTTCATACCTACTCGAATGATTTTTCGATTGAAAAAAGTTTCAGTGCAATTGCTCAAATCAGCCGAAATCCGAAAATAAAAAAAGTCACATACAGAAATCTGTTAGACGCAGATGATATGTGTTTGGAGTGGCGCTTGTGGTATGAGGAAACGCAGGAACGCATTTGGACGATTGACATTATACACATTAAGAACGAATCGGCTTATGCTGGCGTAATTGAGCGTGTAACCGAAAAAATAAAATCAGTTTTGACCGAAAAGCAAAGACAAATAATTTTGAAAATAAAATGGGAAAGCGAGCAGAGGAGTGAGAAATATTCAGGAATAGACATTTATCAGGCTGTAATTGACGAGGGAATTGCAAATTTTGAAGACTTTAAAACTTGGAATAAGAACAAAAAAAACATTGCAATTTCGATGTGGGAACCGAGTGTGGAAATGGGAAAAAGAGATTGACATAAATGCACAACCGCTAACATCGTGTTTAAGTAATGGCGGGGGTTGTAGCGTATTCAAGCGTTCTACCTCGCATCAAGTTCATCGTATCTTGACAGGAAAGTGCCCCGTATTCCGCAACTCAATCCTTGCTAAAATTTGAAAAGTGTAGTTTTTGTCACTAAATCTCTATTGAAATATGTAGTTTTGTCTTGTAAATTAATTTGAAAAGTGTATATTTGCAAATGGATTTTATATTGAAAAGTGTATGTTATATAGAAAAATAGGTGGTTACATTGATGAGCACTTGAGGTCGAATTCCGATAAGATCCTGCTTATAGAGGGTGCTCGTCAAGTTGGAAAGTCTTTTATCATACGTGAGATGGGTAAAAGAATTTATAAGAATTTCGTAGAAATCAATTTTGCTGAAGACAAAGAGGGCTCAAAGATATTTGAGAATATACATAAGGTAGAGGACTTCTACCTTGCTCTTGGTATGGTGGCGGGTCAGAGTCTTAATACTTATGAGGATACTCTTGTGTTTATAGATGAGATACAAGAATATCCTCAATTTCTGACCATGCTCAAGTTCCTGCGTCAAGAGAGGAAGTATCGGTTTATTGCATCAGGGAGTTTGCTGGGTATAACCTTGAAATTCACGACATCTATTCCGGTTGGAAGCGTGATTTTCAGGAGTATGTATCAATTGGATTTTGAGGAATTTCTCATAGCTAATGGATTTAGTTTAGATGTTATTGGAGCATTGAAGAATAAGTATGAAAGAAAAGAAAGCCTGTTGCAGGAACAACATAATCATTTAATTGATTTATTTCGCAAGTATCTTCTTGTGGGTGGGATGCCAGATGCTGTTAAAACTTACATTTCTACGCGTAACATAGCTAAAGTGCGAGAAATTCAGAATTCGATAAGGAGACTTTACGTGGCGGATGCCACAAGATATGAAACAAATAGTCAAAAGAAGCTGCATATAGGTCGTATATATGAAATGATCCCTTCACAGATGGAGAACAAGAAAAAGAGAATAGTGGCAAAGGAAATAAGAGGAAAGGAAGGGGACAGATTTAGTTACTATACAGAAGAATTTGAATACTTGATTTCATCCGGTATTACTCACGCGGCTCGCGCTGTATCAAATCCTAAATATCCGCTTGCAGAAAGTCAGAGTAAAAATCTTATCAAGCTATATTTTAACGATGTGGGGTTACTCACGGCGGCTTTATATCAAAATAACATACACCCTGTATTCAATAATGAAAAGAGCATTAACCTTGGCTCGGTATACGAAAATGTTGTTGCACAGGAACTCTCTGCGCACGATCATAAACTATTCTATTATGATAACAGGGCAAAAGGAGAGGTCGATTTTCTGATAAATGACCAAGCTACCGCAAGTATACTTCCCATAGAGGTGAAGTCGGGTAAAGATTACACAAGGCATAGCGCATTAAACAATCTGCTAAATGTCCCGGATTATCACATCAAGTCCGGTATAGTTCTCTCCAATAAACGCGAAGTCAAAACCCTAAATAGCATTACCTATATGCCGGTTTATTATGCAATGTTTTTAGGTTCAATGCCGGTGAAAGAAGATGACCTCATCTTTTAAAGTGTAAATTTAATAGAAAGAAATCTTATAGAAAAACAGGGAAATGGACCTGGAACATATTATTCACTAAAATAAATTACGCCCTGTAACAAAGCCTATATGTAATGCTCCCTTCGGTCGCACTACATATAGCCCAAACGTTCAGGCAAGCATAAAGACGACCCGCAATGACTCCACGACTAATAACAATATTAACATTTGTCATAGGACTTGGACTTTTTTCCTATTCGCTGACCTTGCCGTATTACAAAGACCAAAAAGCCGCAGACGACTTGCTAAACCGTTCGTATGACATAGACAAGCAAGAATACTATAAACAAGAAGCGGAACTTAGAACAAGCAAGACAAGATTTATGGACTTAGGTACAGGAATTGCAATTGCTTCCGGAACAATTTTGCTTTTTCTCTTGCTGACAAATACGAGAACTTTTGCCGACTTCCAAAACTTGAAAACGCTGAATAAACTGACAACTTTTGTAAGTGCAAATCTTGTTTGGTTATTGCTTATACCGGGGACATTTTGGTATTACACATTTCGTGGCGGACGAGGCGACTATCCACCATTTGCAGATAGCATTGGAATACCTATATTCACATCAATTCCCCTTTTTTTATTTTCACTTATCCCATTGAACATTTTTATTCTTTTGACAACGCTCAAAACCAACTTGCCGACAAAACTATTCGTGAAAGCAGACACTTACAACAGACCTGCAATTTTATGGGAAGTGTTTTTCGGTTTTTGGCTTTTAATAAATCTTTTGTGCTTCGTTGGCTTTGTGGTAGACGGAGACCACATATCAATTTTAGTAAACTTGTTTTTTACATTTGTATTATTGACATTACGTGCTGGACAAATCAGTAAATACAAACAGACAACTAAAAATGCCTGCCTGTAACATCGTATTGGCAATTGGCGGGCTGAACGGCTTCGTATCAACGGAAGTTCAAATTCCAACTTCTATTCTTCGATTAAAGTTCAGTGCTAATAATTCCGCCTTTCGCCAATCCGCAGCCCGTTAGCAGAAACTATAATAAACGAAAATGAAAATATCAAACAAAGTGAAACTATTTTTATGAAACGTTTTCCGTCTGAAAAAGTGTACCATTAGCTTCGAAAATGACAAGGTAGGTTTATCCTGATTAGACGCGGTCGGGTAGTTCATCTGTTTTGCTTGAGACTCCTGCCTCAAGAGAATTGAGCCAAGGAGAGTTCGTTCCAGGGAATAACCTCTCCATGTGAAGTGGATAAAGCGCGGTCTCCGCTGTAGATGATACAACAATCTTCCGGTTTGGTTTCTGAAAGTTTAGCCCATACCTTGATGCCCTTGAAATGGTCGGAAGAAAAGGTGGCACCCGACTTTATCTCGTAAGCTTTCTGTTTGCCTTTCACAGAGACCAGAAGGTCAACCTCATTGCCGGTGCTGTCTCGCCAAAAGGTGAGGCGGGGTATTTGCCCGTCGTGCAAAGCGGCTTTAACAAATTCGTTGATCACCAAATTCTCAAAAAGTCCTCCACGTAAATAGTGGGTAGATAGCTGCGAGGCGTTTTCGATTTCTAACAACGAGCAGGCCAACCCCGTGTCGTAAAAATAGAGCTTGGGAGATTTCACGAGCCTCTTCGCGTAATTGTTGTGATCTGGTACCAACAGGTAAACGATGTAGCTAGCTTCTAAAACCGACAACCATGATTGGACGGTAGATACGGCTATTCCCATCTCGTTGGCCAACGATGAGAGATTAAGCAGCTGCCCGATGCGTCCGGCACACAGCTTAATAAAACGGATAAACTTGCTCAGGTTATCAATGTTTTTCAACAGCCTCAAATCCCTCTCAATATAGGTTTGAATATAGTTCGGGTAGAAATCGGAGGGATGAATCCTTTTGTCGTAAATCCTGGGGTATCCACCATTAAAAATCTCCTCGTTGCTCGTTTCCGGAGCCAAGTCTGCCAGTTTTAACTCGTTGTGTGAAAAAGGCAATAACTTTAGGATAGCCGTTCTTCCCGCGAGCGATTGACTGATGGGTGGCATCAACAAAAAGTCTTGCGATCCGGCCAGGTAATACATCCCTTCCCGGTTTTCGTTGTCAACGTGCGTCTGCAAATAGGAAAAGAGATCGGGTACACGTTGTACTTCATCAATAATGGTTTTATCGGGATAGGTTTTAAGAAAACCCCGCGGGTCGTTAATGGCCAGTAAGCGACTGTCGGGATCCTCCATTGAAACATAGTTGTAGTCGGGTAATGCCGATTTAAGCAAGGTGGACTTGCCGGATTGTCTTGGACCGGTAAGCGTTACAATTGGAAATTTGCTCCCCATAGCGAGCAGTTTCCCCGTTATAGTACGATCTATCATGCCCTTTTTCTTGCAAATTTACTTTCCAATCGTAAATTTGCAAAGTTTTTGGCCGGTTGTTTTGCTTTTTAACCCGTTATGGGAGGATACTCTTTTCAAGGGGTTCGCGGTTTGCGTTTTAAAATAATCAGTGCCAATATGAGGGCGCACAGGCTACCCAAGGCATCGGCAACGAAATCCAATAACTCCCCGCTTCTATAAATAAAAACCTTGGATTGCAACAGTTCAATCACGCCACCATAAAGTACCGGCATTACGAATCCCCAGAAAATCCAGGGCATTAGCTCAGGGGCACGTTGGTGGTAGAGGTAATAGTCATACAGAGAAACCGCGGATAGCAGGAAAAACATCCCGAAATGCGCCACTTTGTCCCATGGAATACCTTGCGGCATTTCGGGCATATTGACCGACCTGATCAGGCAGGTTCCCACGAAAATGAGCAATGCGATAATGAACGGAACCAGCAGGTGTCTAAAAATAGGGCGCATTGATTTGTCAGGTAGTTATCTCGTCAATGAGATTCTTGATTATTATTTATTAATTCCAACACGGTCCAGGAGAAAGGCGAACTCGAACGCGGTGTCCTTGATACCGTCGTAACGACCGGTGGCCCCACCGTGTCCCGAATCCATATTCATATGGAGCAGCAGGATGTTGTCATCGCTTTTTAACGAGCGCAGCTTGGCTACGTACTTGGTCGGCTCATGGAATAGCACCTGCGAGTCGTTGACACCCCCCGTCACCAACATGTGAGGGTAGGCTTGCGCCTTGATATTATCGTAAGGCGAGTAGGAGAGGATGTAGTTGTAATACTCCTCCTCGTTGGGGTTACCCCACTCCTCGTACTCGCCCGTGGTGAGCGGTAGGGAGTCATCGAGCATGGTGTTGATCACGTCCACGAATGGCACTTGCGACACGACGGCCTGGTAGAGGTCGGGTCGTTCGTTCACCACCACGCCCATCAGCAGTCCTCCGGCACTGCCACCCATGGCGGTCAGTTTGTCCGGCGAGGTGTACCCCGCTTCAATCAGCCGTTCGCTACAGGCGATGAAATCGGTAAAGGTGTTTTTCTTGTTCAGCAGCTTGCCATCCTCGTACCACTGTTCCCCTAAGTCGCTACCTCCCCTGATTTGGGCGATGGCGTAGATGAATCCCCGGTCGACAAGGCTATAGATGCTTGCGCTAAAGTAGGCATCGGTACTGCTCCCGTAACTGCCGTACGAGTAGAGCAGGGTGGGGTTGCAGCCATCCTTTTTCAGCCCTTTCCGGTAGACTACCGCCATTGGCACCTCAACCCCATCGGGGGCGGTGGCCCAGAGACGTTCCACAGTGTAGTCGTCGGTGTTGAACCCGGAGGGTATCTCTTGTTCCTTGAGCTTCTTCGTCTCTCCAGTCGCAATGTTGTACTCGTACAGCGTGGTGGGGCGGTTCAGCGAGGTGTAGGAGTAGCGGAAGGTGGTCGCATCGTACTCGGGGTTGCCGTTAAGCCACGCCGAGTAGACCGGTTCAGGAAAAGCGATGGTGGTAGGTTGCCCATTGCCCGATGTTTGCATTACCTGGATTTCACTCAACCCGTTGCGTCGCAGTTCCAACAACACCCAATCGTGCAGTATATCAATATCTTCGATCCGTGTTTCGCTGTCGTGAGGAAGGAACAGTTTCCAGTGGGAACGCTCTTCATGTCCCGTTAGCGGAACCTCGTAGATCATGCCGTTGAGATGCTCTTTGTCTTTATAGCGTACGAAGAACTTCTCCTTGTGCGGGTAGACGCTGTACTCCACATCCTGAACCCGTGGCAAAAACAGTTTAAATGATTCCATGGGTTTATCGGCCGGGATATAGCGTTCCTCCGAGGTGGTGGAGCTGGCGCTGGCAATAAATATATACTCTTTGGTTTTGCTGCTGTACACGTAAGCACGGAAACGGGCATCTTTCTCCTCATACACCAATTCTCCTGTGGGAGCATCCAACGTGCGGCGATAAATTATATAAGGGCGCAGGGTTTCATCGGAGAGGCCATAAAATAGGGTCTTATTGTCGTTTGCCCAAGCCACTGAAGTGGCACGGTCAACGGAAAATCCCACCTCTTTTCCAGAAGCAAGCTCCTTTATTTTTAATGTAAACTCCGCAGACGAACCGGTCTCGTTGTAAAAGTATGCCGCCATGCTGTTGTCTGGACTAATGGAGTACCCGCGGAAGATGAATGCCGACTTCCCCTCGGCCATTTCGTTTAGGTTGAAGATTATCTCCTCTGGAGCCTCCATGGAGCCTTTGCGGCGACAGTAAGTACGGTACTGTTTGCCTTGCTCGGTGCGGCTGTAGTAATAGTAACCATTTTGAAAGGTGGGATAGCTCTCGTCATCCTCTTTCAGTCGCCCCACTATTTCATTGTAGATCGTCTCTTGCAGTGCCTTGGTGGAGGACATCACTATATCGGTGTAACTGTTCTCTTTCGCTAAGTAGTCGATTATCTCCAGGTTGGCCTTGTCTCTTATCCAATAATAGGGATCGATTCGTTCTTGCCCGAAGTTATAAAATGTGTCGGGAATCACCCGCGCTACTGGTGGTGCGGGAAAATCAGATTGCTTCGTGATGCTCACCTCTTCTTTTTTTACGTGGCACGATGCCAACAGCAGTGCCGCTATGATGAGTGAATAGTGTTGTATGTATCGTTTCATAAATGATCTTTGAACTATCGCATGTTACAGCATGCGATAGTTAAATAATTTTCTTTTACTCCAGGTAAGTATAGCCGTACAGTCCCGAGCGGTAGTTCGATAAGAACTCTTTCCCCTCTTCGACGGAGATATTCCCTTTTTTCACTGAACTCATTACCCATGTCTCCACGGTGCGTACCAGTTTCTTGGCGTTGTACTGGGCGTACTCCAGCACTTCGGCCACCGTTTCGCCATCGATGATTTGGTCTATCTGGTAGCCGCTATCGGTGGTTGACACGTGTACCACGTTGGTATCGCCAAACAGGTTGTGCAGGTCGCCCAATATCTCCTGGTAAGCACCCACCAAGAAGACGCCGATGTAGTAAGGTTCGTCTTTCTTGATCGAGTGAACCGAAAGATAGCTTGATACCCCATCGTGCGAAGCAAAGTTGGTGATTTTCCCGTCTGAATCGCAGGTGATGTCTTGTAGCGTTGCCGTTCGGTCGGGGCGCTCGTCCAGCCGGTCGATCGGGATAATGGGGAATACCTGGTCGATGGCCCACGAGTCGGGTAGCGACTGGAACAACGAAAAATTGCAGAAATACTTATCAGGCAGCAAGCTGGCCAGGTTCCGAAGCTCTTGGGGAGCGTGTTTGGCGCGGCTAATCGATGCGCTAATCTCCCGTGCGATGGAAAAGTAGAGCTGCTCTACTTGTGCCCTCGTCTTGAGGTCGAGCATCCCCAGGCTGAATAGATCGAGTGATTCTTCCCGTATCTGTTGCGCATCGTGCCACGCCTCCAGCATACGCGGTCGCGTGAGGGAGTCCCATATTTTGTAGAGCTCCTTCACCAGCTCGTGGTCATCCTCCTGGATATCCAGCTCCTCGGGCCATTCGGGGAGGGTGGTGGTCTCCAGTACCTCGAACACCAGCACTGAGTGGTGTGCCGTTAAGGCACGGCCTGATTCGGTGATAATGTTGGGGTGTGGCAGGTCGTTCTTGTCAGCCGCATCCACGAAGGTGAATACCGAGTCGTTCACGTACTCTTGTATGGAGTAGTTGACGCTGTTCTCGGTAAACGAGGAGCGTGTGCCATCATAGTCCACGCCTAATCCCCCGCCGATATCCACGATATCTATATTGAACCCCATGGCATGAAGTTGCACGTAGAACTGTGCAGCCTCCCTTAACGCTGTTTTTATACGCCGTATCTTGGTGATCTGGCTGCCGATGTGAAAATGAATCAGCCGGAAGCAATTGGTCATCTCGTTTTCCCGGAGGATCTCCATCGCCTCCAGCAGCTCGCTCGAGTTGAGCCCGAACTTGCTGGCATCGCCGCCTGACTCTTCCCATTTACCGCTGCCGGAGCTGGCCAGCTTTATCCGGATCCCCAGGTTAGGCCTTACGTTGAGTCGTTTAGCTATCTCGATGGTGAGCGAAAGCTCGTTCAACTTCTCCACCACGATAAACACCTGCTTGCCCATTTTTTTTGCCAGCAGCGCCAGCTCCAGGTAGCTTTCGTCCTTGTAGCCGTTGCAGATGATGAGCGAGTTGCTCTCGGTATTGATCGCGAGCACGGCATGCAGCTCCGGCTTAGACCCTGCCTCAAGGCCGATGTTGAACCGCTTCCCGCTGGCCACGATCTCCTCCACGACCTGCCGCATCTGGTTGACCTTGATGGGGTAGACGATATAGTTCTTGGCCTTGTACTGGTACTCTTTAGCAGCGATGGCGAAGCTGTTGGATATCTTTTCAATCCGGTTGTCCAGAATCTCCGGGAACCGCAGCAACACCGGGGCAGTCACGTCGCGCAGGTAGAGTTCCCGCATCAGTTCGCTTAAGTCGACGCTCTGCCCCTCCTGTTTTCGAGGGGTGACCTGCACATGTCCCCTTTCGTTGATGGAGAAATATCCGTTCCCCCAGCCGTTAATGTTATACAACTCTTCCGAGTCTTCAATACGCCATTTCCTCATGCTTGCAAACGCTGTTAAAAGTGGTGAAAACGTGGGAGTTAACCCTGTTAATCTGATGTAGACCCCTTGTGCAAACTCCTGTGTAAACCCTGTTATAAACCTTGTTACAAACCCGATATACGATGCCTATGTAGGTGTTCTATGAATCGAATTGCAAAAATAGTTATAAATTTTATTATTTCGATTAGATTTTCGTTCAGAGAGGATTAAAACAACTTGTAATTTGGATAGCCTGTATGGTCGTTGCCATACTGATCGTTCTCTTTTAGTCTCTTTTAACGTTGTTTTTGCAACGATTCACAGATTAAAAGCATCTATTCAGTGTAGGTCGACTTAATAAGATGAATCGTTTTGAAGGAATCGTTGTTTACCTGAACACTTAATCAATTATTTTTAATTAACCGTTTTAAAGCATGAATCGTATGAGATCCGCTTTTTTTGCTTTCTTCTCATTGATCATTGCCGGCACGTTACTGGTCGTTTCGTGCGACAGAAGCGATGATGAGGTTCCCATGGGGGAGTTACCTGATCCCATCCGGATTGAATTGCGCTCGGAAGAAAAGAAGATGATAGAATCCGACCAAGCGTTTGCATTCGACTTCTTCGAGAACGTTTTCCGGGAAGAGGCACTGGACGAGGATGCCAACTTCATGGTCTCCCCGTTGAGCCTGAGCATGGCCTTGATGATGACCAGCAACGGCGCGGCCGGTGAGACCAAGTCGGCCATGCGGACCACGTTGCACTTGGATGGGTACGGCGACCAGGAGGTCAACGCCTATTATAAAAAACTGAAAGAGGCCCTCTTGAAGACCGACCCGTCAACCCAACTCTCTATCGCCAACGCCATTTTTACCGACCAGTTCGTTGAAATTCATAAAGCCTTCATCAAGACCAATCAGTCGTACTTCGATGCTACTATCCGGCAGGTCAATTTTGGCGACCCTGCCACGGTGGACATTATTAACGGCTGGGCATCGGAGCATACCGACGGGCTGATCAAGGAGGTGATCGAAGAGACGAACCCGCTGGACCTGATGTACCTCCTCAACGCCATATACTTTAAAGGGATATGGACAACCCAGTTTGATAAGAAGAACACTTCCCGTGAGCCCTTTTCCCAAGAGGACGGGGGGCGTACTGACGTGGATATGATGCATCAGACTGCGACTTTTAATTACACCGCGGATAAGAGTTTTCAACTGGTGCAACTTCCCTACGGGAACCAGGCGTTCAGCATGATGGTACTTCTGCCGGTCGAAGGGCTCAGCCTGCATGAAGCGGTAGCTCTCCTTTGTAGCGAGGGCTATTGGGGTGGACTGCAATCGAGGCTTTCGGAAGCGGAGGTGACTCTTTCGCTGCCCAAGTTCAAGACCGAGTACAGCAAAAAGCTGAACGATGTACTCACCGCGATGGGGATGGGGATTGCCTTTTCCACTATGGCCGATTTTTCGGGTATGTCAGACTGCCCTGCCTTTATTGAGTTCGTTAAGCAGGATACCTACATCAGTACCGATGAGGAGGGTACCGAGGCCGCGGCAGTTACTGTCGTTGCAATGAGGAAAAATGCCTTTGGCCCCCAGCAGGTAGTCTTTAACGCCAACCGCCCCTTCCTCTACCTGATTCAGGAAAACTCTACCGGTGCCATCCTGTATATGGGTGCGGTGAAGCATTTCAAGTAGGGAACGCCTACTGAAGGAAACGCTGTATTGAATGAACCCTTTATCGAAAATAGATAATCGATCGTTTCAAAGAAAAAACCGTATGAAACCAGCTTATTTTACCCTATTTCCACTGTTTATTGTCGGCATGTTATTGGCTGTATCGTGTGATAAAAGCCCGCTGCATGATGAGGAGGTTCCCATGGGAGAGCTTCCCGATCCCATCCGGATTGAATTGCGCTCTGTAGAAAAGAAGATGATCGGCTCGGATCAGGCGTTCGCGTTCGACTTCTTCGAGAACGTTTACCGGGAAGAGGCCGAGGATGAGGATGCCAATTTCATGGTCTCCCCTTTGAGCCTGAGCATGGCCCTGATGATGACCAGCAATGGCGCGGCCGGTGAGACCAAGTCGGCCATGCGAACCACGTTGCACCTGGACGGGTATGGTGACGAGGAGGTCAATGCCTATTACAAGAAGCTGAAAGAGGCGCTCTTGAAGACCGACCCGTCGACCAAGCTTTCCATCGCCAACGCCATTTTCACCAACCAGTTAGTCAATATCCACAAGGCGTTCATCCAGACTAATCAATCTTATTTTGATGCCACCATCCAAAAGGTCAATTTCGGTGATCCCGCTACCGTGGGTATAATCAATGGCTGGGCAGAGGAGCACACCAACGGGCTAATAAAGAAGGTAATCGAAAGAACTCAGTCGCTAGATTTGATGTACCTCCTTAACGCCATCTACTTTAAAGGGATATGGACCACCCAGTTCGATAAGAAGGATACTTCCCGGAAGCCTTTCACCCACGAGGACGGGGAACGTGCTAACGTGGATATGATGCACCAGACCGCGACCTTTAATTACACCGAGGATAGGACCTTTCAACTGATACAACTTCCTTACGGGAATCAGGCGTTTAGCATGATGGTGCTGCTACCGGTTGAAGGGATTAGCCTGGGTGAAGCGGTTACGGTCCTTAGCGGTGACGGCTACTGGAGCGGGTTGCAGTCGATGCTTTCCGGAGCGGAGGTGGTTCTCTCGTTGCCCAAGTTCAAGACCGAGTACAGCAAGAAGCTGAACGATGTGCTCACCACGATGGGGATGGGGATTGCGTTTTCAGATATGGCCGACTTCTCGGGTATGTCTGACTACAATGCGAAGATATCTTTCGTTAAGCAGGATACCTATATCAGTACTGATGAGGAGGGTACCGAGGCCGCGGCCGTTACCACCGTTGGAATTGAGGTGACAGCCTTGCCATCGCCTCGCAAAGTGATTTTTAACGCCAACCGCCCCTTTCTCTACCTGATTCAGGAAAACTCTACCGGTGCCATCTTGTTCATGGGCGTGGTGAAGCATTTCAAATAGGGAGTGATTTGGGTTAACGTGTTCGTTGACTCATAGCCTCTATTGGTTTAATATTTTGGTTTAGCTTGTTGTAGTAGATACGTTTCATTTGATCATTCGTTTAATTTATAGACCACGAAAATTTCCATTTATAGTAATCACCCGTCGGTTTTTGAATCTAGCGGGTGATTTTTTTATTTCTATTTCATCCTGTTGATTATCGGTAAAGTTTTCCAAATGGGGAAACTTTCCCCACTGCTCAAAAAATTAGTAACCTTGTAATCAGTGCTTTGAAAAATATTTCAGGAAACTTTGTATTATTGTTAATAAGTTTCTAGGAAATAATTTTGCAATTAGGAAAAGATTCAATAAAATTGCAATTCCAAAACCTTTCTAAGGTGAATGGTGTCGAGAGCAGCCAATTCGTCCAATTATTATCTAGATCGGTTTTCATTATTTACTGTTTTAACTGTAACGTTACTGATGAAAAAGAAAACGTACACTTTTGATGAAGCGTTTGCCGCTTCACTAGACTACTTCCAGGGCGACGAGCTGGCGGCCAAGGTATGGGTCAGCAAGTACGCGTTGAAGGACAGCCACGGTGAGATTTACGAGAAGACACCCGAGGACATGCATTGGAGGCTGGCGAAAGAGGTGGCACGGATCGAAAAAAAATATGCCAACCCGCTCAGCGAGCAGGAGCTGTTTGATCTGTTCGATCGGTTTCGTTACATTATCCCGCAGGGAAGCCCCATGACTGGTATAGGGAATGATTACCAAGTGGCCTCACTGTCGAACTGTTTCGTGATTGGCATGGATGGTAGTGCCGACTCGTACGGTGCGATTATCCGTATTGACGAAGAACAGGTGCAATTGATGAAGCGACGGGGTGGTGTAGGGCATGACCTTTCTCACATCCGCCCCAAGGGGTCTCCCGTGAAGAACTCGGCCCTCACCTCCACCGGGTTGGTCCCGTTTATGGAGCGCTACTCCAACTCTACCCGCGAGGTGGCTCAAGATGGTCGTCGCGGTGCCTTGATGCTGAGCGTTGCCATTAAGCATCCCGATTCGGAGGACTTTATCGATGCCAAGCTGGAGCAGGGGAAGGTGACCGGTGCCAATATCTCGGTTAAGATCGATGACGACTTCATGGAGGCGGTTGCCGAGGGAAAGCCCTACGTGCAGCAGTTCCCCATTAACGCTAAAAACCCGCGCTACTCGAAAACGATTGATGCTAAGCAACTATGGGACAAGATCGTGCACAACGCGTGGCGGTCGGCCGAGCCCGGGGTACTGTTCTGGGACACCATCCTTCGGGAGTCGGTACCCGATTGTTACGCCGATCTTGGCTTCAGGACCGTGTCGACCAATCCTTGTGGTGAAATTCCGTTATGCC
The DNA here is from genome assembly GCA_012839475.1 of Petrimonas sp. Taxonomy (GTDB): domain Bacteria; phylum Bacteroidota; class Bacteroidia; order Bacteroidales; family Dysgonomonadaceae; genus Proteiniphilum. The sequence continues at coordinate 119,589 of DUNG01000007.1, forward strand.
CCTACGATAGTTGCCGGCTTCTGGCTATCAATCTCTACTCCTACGTGGTGAACCCCTTTAAGGAGGATGCCTACTTCGATTTCGATCTGTTCGCGAAGCATGTGCAATTGGCGCAGCGCATCATGGACGATATCATTGACTTGGAGGAGGAGAAGATCGAGAAGATCCTGGAGAAGATAGAACAAGACCCGGAGTCGGAAGAGGTCAAATTCGCCGAGCGCAATCTCTGGAAGAAGATTCAGCGCAAGACGATGCAGGGTCGCCGTACCGGCGTGGGTATTACTGCCGAGGGTGATATGTTGGCCGCGTTGGGTATCCGTTACGGTTCGGATGAGGGAAACGATTTCTCGGAAAAAGTGCATCGCACTATCGCGCTGAACGCGTATGCCTCCTCCGTGAACATGGCCAAGGAGCGGGGCGCTTTCGAGATCTATGACGCCGAGCGGGAGAAGGATAACCCCTTTATCAATCGTTTGAAAGAGGCTGACCCCAAGTTATATGACGATATGGTGAAGTATGGCAGGCGCAATATTGCCCTCCTCACTATTGCTCCAACTGGCACCACCAGCCTGATGTCGCAAACCACCTCGGGTATCGAGCCGGTTTTCTTGCCGGTGTACACCCGTCGCCGCAAGGTGAATCCCAGCGATAAGGACGTTAAGATCGATTTCGTGGATGAGAACGGGGACTCGTGGGAGGAGTACGTGGTTTTCCACCACAAGTTCGTGACCTGGATGGAGGCAAATGGTCACTCTACTACCAAGAAGTACTCGCAGCGGGAGATTGATGAACTGGTTGCCCAGTCTCCCTACCATAAGGCCACCTCCAACGATGTGGACTGGTTGCAGAAGGTGCGGATGCAGGGTAGGGTGCAGAAGTGGGTGGATCACTCCATCAGCGTCACCATTAACCTCCCCAACGATGTGAGCGAGGAGTTGGTTGGCAAGTTGTACGTGGAGGCGTGGAAGTGTGGCTGCAAAGGGTGCACGGTGTATCGTGACGGGTCGCGCGACGGTGTGTTGATCGCCAACGAAGATGAAGAGGAAGGTAAGAAAGATGATGATTGCTACGAACTGCCGCAGATCGTTACCTCTCGTCCCGTGGAGCTGGAGGCCGACGTGATCAAGTTCCAGAACAACAAAGAGAAGTGGATTGCCTTTATTGGTTTGCTCAACGGCAGGCCGTACGAGATATTTACCGGTTTGAACGATGAGGACGATGGCATCATGGTTCCCAAGAATGTTACCAAGGGGAAGATCATCAGGGCGTATGACAACGACGGACGCAAACATTACGACTTCCAGTTTCAGAACCGGCGTGGCTACAAGGTCACCATGGAGGGTCTTGACGGCAAGTTCAACCCCGAGTTCTGGAACTACGCCAAGCTTATCTCGGGTGTGCTCCGCTACGGTATGCCCATTGATCAGGTAGTCAAGCTGGTGTCGGGACTGGAACTAGACAGCGAGACCATCAACACCTGGAAGAACGGGGTGGAGCGGGCGCTCAAGCGCTACCTGCCCAACGAGACCGAGGCCAAAGGACAGAAGTGCCCCGTCTGCAGCCAGGAGACGCTGGTTTACGAGGAGGGATGTCTCAAGTGTAGGAACTGCGGTGCCTCCAAATGTTAAACGCTCGTTTGTAAACGTTCTATCATTAAGAAAACAGCGGTAAACACTGGTGAATGAAATAGCCGCTAATCTTATGGGTTTTTTTTCTACGTTATTGATCGCGATAAGCTTGTCCGTTGATAGCTTCTCGGTCAGCATCGCTTCAAGCCTCTGTTGCAGTGAAAAGTGGAACGGCAGGAACTACCTCTTCGCGGTAGTTCTTGCTGTTTTTCAAGCCGGTCTCTTTTGTCTCGGCTGGATTTTGGCGTTTCACTTTCAGTATCTCATTGAGTCGTTAGACCACTGGATAGCCTTCGGACTACTCAGTATGATAGGGTTAAATATGATCAGAGAGGGTGTGGTTAAACTACGGAACCCGAATGACGAAAGACGCTACAACCCCTTCACGTCCTGGAATGTGCTGTTGTTGGCCGTGGGAACCAGTATCGATGCCATGGCCGTGGGAATCGCTTACGCCTGTACCGGTCAGGATTGGAAGGCGGCCTATATCATCGCTATCGCGACCCTGCTTTTCTCCGCGCTGGGACTGTTTTTAGGACAAAAGTTGAAAAGGAGTATCAAGTTTCCAGTTGAGATCGTGGGAGGAGTTATCCTGATCATCATCGGGGTTAAAATATTGCTTGAACATACCGCTTGGATCAATTAACCAACGATTTTTCACTTCCGTTAGGACGCTCTAGATCACTTGAAAGAAAATATCGTTAATTATAACCGACGATTTATTAATTTGTCAGGTTACGCGTAAAAACAGGGTGTGATTCATCATTTGTTTGTCAATAATTGCTGAGCCGCTAATACCAAAAACATGTAATGCGAAGATCCCCCACCCATAACGTATTCAACTTGTTGCCATAGAAATGGGAATTCAAGTAATTCGGGAAAGTCGGGCCGAATCAACGCGGTACCCGATATTACACCACCGGGAATGTATGACCAATCAGCGCGATTTAAGCCGTATCCTACAGTAGCTGACACGGCACCTACACCAGACGCAAAAGAAGCTGTATTTGACCCGGGATGACATCCAAGGATGAAATTTAGGGCATTAAACAGGTACTTTGGACTGAAAATATCAGGATAAGCCGTATGTAAGAAATAGAGGTTATAGCCAAATCGTTGGATATCCCAGCCGGCACCCCAAATATTTGGGCGATACGGTACCCCGTAAGGGGTCTCAGCAGCTTGTTGGTCTAATCGATCACGGAAAACGAGCAGGGCATCACGAACCTTGTTCGAAAATTCACTATTATTTATTCTCTTCTCTGCACGCCCTAAGAACCAACCTACTTGACCAATATTTTGGATGATGTAATCGGTTTCCTGAAGGAGATAATCCTTATATTGATTTTCATCGGTTGAAAGGAATAACTCAACGGCTGCGTGAATTTTTGCTGCTCTTGAACGGTTTGTCACTTCTGTAATCTCATATAGTTCACGAGCCACTTCTAAAGCCTGTACACTCAAAGTGTCATTGAAGCCCTTCAGGACTCGTGCTGCAGCGGCCATTTGAGCCGCTGTGGTTAACTCCCTGTTGGGATTATTTTCAGTGAAAACCCAACGATCATCCTTGTTCCCCATAACATTATCTGTCATTGCAGAAGCATCTCCCAGCATCACGTATTGGCGAAGGTCGTTACAAATAATTCCCCGGTATAATCTTCCTAAGGCTCTGTATCCACCGATTACCGTTAATGCCCCGTTTTCTATTTGTTGCAATAGATCCGGTTTACCGTCTGGTTGATGAATTTCAGTTACCCGTACATGTTGATCAATACTTGTAACGTCATAATCCAAACCGAAGGCTTCATAGGTTAACGCGAGGATATAGGTTTCGCCAGCTTGTGATTCAACACGAAGGTCAAAATCTCCCGCATCGTGCCAACCACCAATATTCAAACCCGGAACAACATCGCCCGGGTTGAATTTTGTAAGTGTCGATTCTCCTTGAGCGTATCCATCGATATGGTTAAAGTTAACAGGAGCCATGCGGGCATCATCATTGTGACAGAGATCGTGCCACACACGATACTTCTCATTGACTCGCATATGGCACATTTGTACAGGTAAGAAATATTCCAAAACAGGTTGCCAGACACCACGATCATACACATTGTTTGAGATTCGAAAAATTGAAGACTCAGAGTCACCGTAACGTACCTGATAAAGTCCATCTTCTTTCACTTCAGAAAAATCAAATATCAAGTAGTTATATCTTAAAAACTGGCCCCATTCTACACCCTTTCCTTCAGTTACCACCTTTTCACCTTCATCGGTAATTTGAAATAAAACAGCTTGTTCACGTTTTGTGTCCCTGTTATCCAACTCGATAATCGCTTTTTTTGATTGATTGGGATGATAACCTATCTGTGAAGTTTGTATCACCGGTTTGTAAAGCCAGTCGTCAACGATATTGGGGGTGAGAACCCACTCGATAGCACCCTTGGTTTTACCGGCAGGCACTTCACTTCGAACCACGAACCACCCATTGTTGTGATTCATGCGTCCATCGTAAAGTTTCAAATCAGTATCTTTCGATTCAATGGTAAACTTGCTGTATGGATCATCGGGTCGAACGGTAAATCGTTTACCCACCGCGTAAGGTTCAGATACGATATCATCAGCTATAATGGGACTAAAGCCGCTTCCTGCTAACTGTTCTATCGATGCTTTCCCCGCGGGATTGAAATTACCTTGATGATTGTGATTCGTTGGTTCGTAACGTGTAGGGCCATTGGGTTGTGGTGGGAATATCCCTGTTTGGTCATCCATTATCCATGGTTTACCAAAAAGTGTACCTGGGAACAGTTCAAGGTTGAACCCCACTTTGCCAATCAGTTTTTCGGGAACAGGACGATCAAGATCAACCGTGATGATTATCGCGTCACCTTCCCCGCGAACCTGAACAATATAGTTCAATACGAAATCAGGGTAAATCATTGGATTAAAACCTGTCATATGACGAGACGAGTCCGGAAACGATAAATGGGTGACAATCGTGTTTGAATCGATATTCGCATCCCGACTGTTTTGCTTGGGAACAGGTTGCCATTGGCCGGGCGTTGGTTCCAGACGGATATCTCCATTTGTAGCCACGCGGTTACCATGCATGATGAGAGAGACTCCTCCCTGATGCCCCTCGGGATAAATATCGTCATAAGCCATTACATTTACACCATGGTTTTGAAAATACCCCGAGTCTCCTAGTTTAAATTGTTGCCCGTAGAGAATATTGATGCTCAACAAGCTGCTGATACACAATAAAGAGAGAAATCGTTTTTTGTTCATGTTGATAGGATGATATTAGCAAGAGAGATTATCCTGAGTACTCCTGTTGATGCGTTTTTTAAGGATTGAGAAGGCTTTTTGAAACAGGGCGGAGTCGTTCATGGTTCCCAACATCTCCTTGAACCTGCTCATCGGGATGGCGAAGGAGAGTTCATTTTCCGGGATCAAGGGGCGTGCCGAGGGATCAAGCATCCCCAAGAAGCAACTTCTGCCCTTTTCGCGGTTCTCCTTAACGGCAAAGGTGATGATGCTCGCGCAGCCCGATGCAAACCGGGTTACGACAGCATCAGTGGAGTTGTTATCGTAGAAGGCCCAAGTACATAGACCCGAAAGGGCATCGGGCGTGGCGAAAAAGAGCACTGCCTCGACCTTTTCCCAATCCTCCAGCTTGTCAACGCGCACGAAATTGAGGTATGGTTTGTCGGACAGCGTTATACCCAATTCATTGGCGTACTCCTGTACCATCTTCGCTGTTTTCTTGTAATGTTCCACCCCGGATACAAACTGTGGCACGTACTCGGGCATCTCCCTGAAGGCAGTGTATGTACCACCACCGCCACACTTCACGTTTTCCGAGCACAGAGTTAAAAGATAGTCATCACGCACCTTCGAGATAGCGCCAATAAAGCATCTCGGGATCCTTTTGATTTCGGTCACCGGTTCGTCACCGTACCAGAGGGCAATGGGAAGCGAGACCGATGCTCCAAAAGCCTCTCTGTAACGATTGATAAATTCTGAAACGCTCATCAGACTTCCGATTTAATTCGATTGGGTATTGATTGAGCTTTTAATTTGAAGAACTTTCATTGTCAACTATTGGAGAACTTCACCTTACTCCATTTTGCCCCAATGAACCTTGCCCTCCATATCGCGGGGAACTTTAGGTTGTGGTTCCTGAAGGGGGTAGCCGAGTGAAATAACTGCTTCGATGTTGTACTTATCGGGTACGCCCAGTATCTTATGGAGCTTTTTGGTGGCCGGTTGGTCGTTCTCATCGAATGCGCTGTTGACATTAGTCCAGCAGGCACCAAGACCTAAGTCGGCCGCCTGTAACAGGATATAGGTGGCGGCGATGCAGGCATCCTGCCGGTTGGTTTTGGGTGCCGCCTCAGTGTCTGATAGTACAGCAATGGCTGCCTGTCCCCTGGCTATATGGCCCGCGTAATTTTTCCGGAAGGTACTCAGCTCCTCAAGCTTTTCTTTGCCCTCTACGATAAACAGTTCCACGTCGTTCAGGTTGCTTGCCGTGGGCGCGTGAAAAACGGCGTCCACGATAGTCTGCAGCGTTTCCTTCGCGATTGGTTTATCGCTGTATGACCTAACCGATCTCCTTTTTTTAATTAAATCTGTGAACATAGGTGTTATTATTTTGTTTGTTATTATCCTTTTTTGTACAAAAGGTCTCTGCAATGTACGCAATTTGTTTGAGAAATTCAAAACCAGGCTTTGATTGTCATAGACAAGATCCCCTGTCAGGATTTTACTACTGGCAGGGGATCTTCTTTGATATTGATAACTTCAAGACTGTAATTGAACGGCAACCAGAGCTACCTTATCCGTTTTGGCAGGTTATTCTTGAAACTGCACGTATTTCCGGCTAATAATATTTGTCGCATTTAACCTCGAAATAGGCTTGCGAGTGTAAGCAAGCGGGACATTCTTCCACCGCTTCTTTACCCACGTGAACATACCCGCAATTGCGACATTGCCACTCGATCTCCTCATCGCGCGAGAATACCGTTTCGTCTTTCACCCTTTGCAACAGCTTCAAGTAGCGTTCTTCATGAATGGCCTCGGCTTTCGCGATCATCCGGTACATCTTGGCGATATCTTCAAACCCCTCCTCTTCGGCAACATCGGCGAAGTGAGGATAGAGTTCTGTCCACTCTTCGTTTTCCCCGGCAGCCGCGGCTTCCAGGTTTTCGGCTGTTGTTCCGATAACCCCTGCCGGGAAGGTAGAGGTGATTTCCAGCATGCCACCTTCCAGGTACTTAAACATCCGTTTCGCATGCTCTTTCTCCTGCTCTGCGGTTTCCATGAAGATGGCCGCGATTTGCTTGTAACCTTCTTTATCGGCCTCTTTGGCGAAATAGGTGTAGCGCATTCTCGCCTGGGATTCCCCGGCAAACGATTTCATCAGGTTTTTTTCTGTCTGGGTTCCTTTGATACTTTTCATACGATTACTTCATTTAATTGTTCGGTGTGTGAAACTTTTGATGTGTAATGATAATCGCGAACACGTTGGTTTCATACGACTATTATGTTAATAGTTTTGATCGATACGAATTCCTTTTACAAAGATACAAATTTCGAGATATAAACCTGCTTTAATACTTCATCTGTAACCGTTTTAAAGAAGCATTTACGCCGATATGACAATAACTGTTTGCATGTCAGGTGAATGCATGTTTTGTTCGGTCATTCATGGAGCTTTTACCCTCCATTTTTTCGCGTTTTATCTTTCTGTCTTTTCGTGCACCAACCCCAAAGAGTGGACACGAAAATCGACTTTATCTTTTAATCATTCCATCTTCCAGTTGCACGATTCGCTTGCCATAGGCGGCGAACTTTTCGTTATGCGTTACCTGGATAATGGTCATGCCCTCCTCGTGCAGTTGACGCTCCTAAGAAATTCGCTGACGCGCTTTTTCTGGCGTCGCTCGGCAAAGCTCAAGCAAGCTTGGTTCTGCTCTCGCTCCTAAGAAAATTGTTAATTGATATCATTCATATTTAAGTGATTCTACGGGGTTGCGCAGTGCGGCTTTCAACGAGTTGAGGACGGCCATGGCACTTACCAGCAGGAGGATGCCGATGCCCGTTACAAGAAAGACGTACCAATGAAGTGATATCTGCTTTACAAAATTGTTTAACCACCCGGAGGCTAAGTACCACGCCCCCGCCAGACCTAAAATAACCGATGGGATGGCTATCTTCCATATATCAGTCACGAATATGCGAACGATATTGTTCACGGTTGCGCCGTTGATTTTGCGAATGGCAAGGCTCTTGCGGCTTCGGGCGATCTCATCGTTCAAGTAGCCTATCAGCCCGATAACGGTAATTAGCAAAATCACGAAGCCTCCCGCATAAAGGGCGTTCCTGAATCCTTTTTGGGCCTGGTAACTGCCTTCCTGCACGGTTGCGAGGCTGTACACCTTGGGTTCGCCGCGAGGAATAGCGTTACTGAAAATTTCGTTGAACTTCTGCATTACATTAGCATGTCGACCTTGCCCGGTTTTGATAAGGATATAGAACGTGTAGCTGGGATACTTTTGATACTTTTCGATAAACTGTTCCCGCGGTTGGAAGAAAAAGACCGATGGACGCGTATCGTTGTCGTTTAATGTGCCATTGACCAGGTCACCAAAAACACCTGTAATGTTGGATGCCCCCAGTGGATTATGTTCAGACACCTCGATGCTTTTCCCTACCACGCCATCGTTCCAACCGTTGTTCATGACCAGCAGATCGGCACCGCGTTGACTGATCATCACGTCGTTGGGTGCCGAAACATCGCTCCGGAAAGCCTGCCCCGATAGAACGGGGATATTCAGCACGGCAAAGTAGTTATCATCCACTTCGTAGTAGTCCGCCACGTTGAACAACGACTGTTGCCCGTCAGGGGAGAAAACGTTATTGCCCGAAGGGCTGTTTATTGGCACATTGTATCCCAATCCTACCCTCTCCACTTCGGGCAATGCTTCCAAATCGTTGAGAACAGATTGCAATTTACCAGGGGCTATTCCGCTTACAGGGCTGTAGTAGACACCTTCGACATCGTACCCGTGATTTGAGTTTTTCATCTTATTGTACTGCAGGCTCACCACCAAAAGCATGGCCGTGATAATAGCTACACCCACGAACTGCACTGCCAGCAGCCCCTTTTTCCACCGCATGCTTTTTGCCCGGTAGCTCCTGAAAACTTCGGCCACTGGAATCCGCGCGAAAACCTTGCCGGGCAGGTAGCCCACCAGGAAAACTATCACGCACAGGATAAGCAAAACGGGTATGATCACGTGAGTGTTAAGCATAGAGGTGAGGCTGTGTACGACCTGAGACTCCACGAATGGTTTGGCTATCAGTATGATTGCAAAGGCGAATAGCAACGAGAGTATGAACAGCAGGGCGTTCTCGATAAAAATCATGGCTTGTAAATCTCGTTTTTCAGCACCGTAGCATTTGTAAATGGCGGACGTTTTAGGGCGATTTACCAGCGTGCTCACCGTGAGCAGGAGATAGTTCATGATAGAGACAAACAGCACGATGAACGCTATGGCACTCATGATAACTATCATATCTTTCGCCTGATTGGAAAAGAACTTTTGCAGCGACTCGAAGCTGTAGTTCAACTTCACTCCGTTTTCTCGTTCAAGCTCTTCTATATTCTGATGTTTCTCCTGCATGGCACGTACGGCGGGTGCGATACTTTCGGGCGTTGCACCTTTTTCTAGTTTTACCACCGTCATATAGCGGTCGTTGCCGAGCCAGTTGTTTGATCCGTCCCACGTGAAATTGCCGATAGAGACCATCGAGACGGCGATATCGAACGGGTAGTTGCTGTTTTCGGGGAACTTTTCGAAAATTCCACCGATGGTAAGCTTTTTACCCGGGTAGTTTTTTAACTCTATAATCTGTCCCGTTACATCTCCGCCCATGTTGTTTGCTATCTCGCTCGACACCATGCAGGTCATAGGACTTTTCAGTATCTCCGCGGCGCTGCTCCCCGCTAACATGGGGCGAGGCATTAATTCGTGTAAACATTCGTCGGCCAGTACGAACTTTGCGCTGTAGACCCGGTCCGTTTCGGAGAAAAAATCCAATCTCCCACCCATGGGGGTAATCCTCGTGGCGGCCTCAATGCCCGGTACCTCAGCTTTCAGGCCGGGACCGATGGCACCGCTCACTCGCGGGTAGACGGTCAATTCTTCCGATGACTGGTCGAGCTTGGCCACAGAGTTTACCACGTATAGCCTGTTGGAATCGGGATAGAAGCTGTCGAAGCTGTAATAGTAAAACACTTCGGCTAATAATATCAGTCCGAACGCCAACCCGGTGGCGAGTGATACGATTCGCGCGGTAGAATGTTCTCCCTTGCGAAACAGTTTTCTAAAAGCAAATTTTAAGTATCTCATTTTTAATCAATTATCAATTAGTGATTAGCAATGTGTAGTTTGCAATTATTCTGTTGAGCTTTTGATGATTGTGAATAGTAGTCTGCACAATTCATCTGCGTCATAAAAGATAGATTCAAATTCCTTTTTTTCTTGAGACAAATGTTTGTATAAGTTCACTATGCGAACTGCAAAATCAAACGATTTATCTTGCACCACATTCTCTTTCATAATTTTTTATAATTATTCATTGCACATTCACTAACGCGCCTTTTCTGTCGTCGCTTGGCAAAGTTTTACTACGCAACACTTTTGCTCGTCGTGGCCGAATCCGAGCACGCTCGTCTTCTGCTCACCGACTTAATGCAAAAGCTCAAACAAGCTTGGCTCTGCTCTCGCTCCTAAGAAAATTGTTAATTGCACATTGTACATTGTTAATTGAATTTATTCATAGCGCAGCGCTTCCACCGGGTTACGTGTAGCCGCCCGCCAGCTTTGCCAACTAACGGTTAGTAACGCCACGACAAGTGCCACGAATCCTGCCAAAACAAATATCCACCAACTGAGGGCGGTTTTGTAAGCGAAGTTTTCGAGCCATTTGGTCATCGTGTAATATGCTAATGGTGTAGCTATTACAAAGGCGATAACAATCCATTTGATGAAACCTTTATTGAGCAGTGTTACTATTTCGGTAATCGTGGCACCGTTAATTTTTCGGATGCCGATCTCTTTGGTGCGGTATTGCGACGTGAAAATGGACAATCCCAATATTCCCAAAACGGATATCACAAGCGAAAGGAGGCTGAAGAACGAAATCAGATTCACTTGACGGTCTTCTTTCGCGTACAAAAGATTCAGGTTGTCATCAAGAAAATAGTATCGAATCGGTTCATTGGGACTTAGTTTGTTATATACCCGCGTAATGTAATCGACGGCAGATTGGGTGTCACCTTCGGTGAGTTTCACGTTTATCCAAGACCAGAATGTGCCGGGATGATACCTGAATGTGAACGGTTCTACATTCTCGCGCAACGATACGAAATTGAAATCTTCAATGACCCCTACCACCTGAAATGTCATCGGGTTGCCTTCGTTATCGTATTTCTTAAGATGCGAGCCGACTTCTAATCCGTATTTCTTCTTGGCGGCTTCGTTGATAATCATGCTCTCCAACTCGGCTTCACCCTCTTTCAGAAAACCACGTCCTTCCAACAAATGAAAATTCATCATCTTCATATATTCGCCATCTACATACCAGAGCCAAGTTTGAATGAGTTCATCGTTAACTTGAAATCCTTCCTGATTGGACGGGATGCCCGGAATGCCACTCGACAAAGAAACGGTTTTCACCAACGGATTTTGTTGCAAATCGGTTTTAAAAGCATCGATGTTGTTCAACAAATCTTCGGTGGGCGAGATGATCATCACGTTCTCCTTGTCGAAACCCAGCGATGTGGTTTTCATATAATCCACCTGTTTAATCGTGAGGATCGATATGGCAATAAGCAGAATGGTTGCCGTGAACTGCACCACCGTGAGCCACCCGCGCGATGTTTGGCGGGTAATGGCGTGACGTTTTTTCACCGCGTCCATTGGTGCGATGGTAATGCTGCCGAAAGCCGGTGCCAAGGCACCAATAATACCGACAGCCAAGGCAACGCCAAAAAGCAAAAGCAAAACGAAAGCCGATGCCTGAAAATTTAAGGAATACTCGAAAAGTTTTATGCCAAAATGATGGTTTACTATCATGGCAAGTAACAAAGCAATGAGAAACGATACACCGGAAACAAACACGCTTTCTATAATATTCGTCATCAGAATTTGTCGACGGCTGTTTCCCAAGATACGTGTTACTCCGATGTTTTTTATTCGTTTAGGCAGCGTGGCGGTAGCGAAGTTGATGTAATTGAGCATCGCGATAATCAAAATAAACAGGCCTACCACGAAAAGTGTATTTACTGAAGATTGACTGTTGGTATTGAATAGCGGGTTCTCGGCTACCTCTTTCGCGAAACGAAGTTTAGAAAGCGGGCGAACGATGATTTCGGCTCTTTCGTTGTTTTTGTCAAAAAAATCGTACTTTTCTTTCAAGATGTCTATTCCGTTAATGCGTGTCTGCAGATCAGATGCCGTTGTGCCGGGCTTCACTTTGATAAATTCGGGAAAATTGACTATCCCCCATGTTTTGTACGACTCTGCAATCCAACCTTCGGTGGGAAACGCCATGATAACAGGCGCATCAAAAAGCGAGTTTTTGGGTGGGGTTCGAAAAACACCCGTTACCGTGTACTCCTCGCCATTGGTAGTAAATGTTTTTGTTATTGCATCGGTCGTTCCCCATAATTTTAGCGCGAAGGCGTCGGAAACAATTGCCGAATGGGGTTCCGAAAGCGGCGAAGAGCTTGTAGAACGTAGGAAATCGAAGGTAAACACATCCGTTAAATGTTTGTCGGCAATGGCGTAATCCTCGTAACTTTGCTGTTTTTCTCCCTCTTGGGTCCATTCAAAAAGAAATTCGCCCCATTTGCCCCACGGCATATAGGTGGTTGTAGCCACTACTTCGGAGAGTTGTTCGTTAATCACATCCTTGGTTTGCCCTGCCATATAGACGGACGTTTTATCTTTTCCGGGTGATTTTATTTCAAGGCGGTAAATATTATCGGCATCTTGGTGATAGGTATCGAAACTATATTCTGTCCACACGTACAACATAATGATGATGAATGCTGTAAATGCCGTTATAAGTCCCACGAAGTTAAAAATCGTGGAAATTTTGGATAATCTGAGATTTCGAAAAATTGTTTTTAAAATACGCATAATGTATAGAGGGTTGTATTATAGACTTCTTTTAAATGAGACCATGCAAATTCCTACTCATACCTTAGTGCCTCTACGGGATTGCGCGTTGCCGCCCGCCAGCTTTGCCAACTCACCGTAACAAGCGTTATCAGCAGCGCGGCTAATCCGGCCAAGGCGAATACCCACCAACTGAGGGCGGTCTTGTAGGCAAATCCCGTCAGCCATTGCTGAATCAGGTAGTAAGATACAGGGGCGGCAATAACGAAAGAGACAACGACCGCTATCACGAACTCCCTGTTGAGTAGTTGTATCACTTCAACAACGGTTGCCCCGTTGATCTTGCGAATACCTATCTCTTTAACCCGTCGTTCAGTTACCTGTATGATTTGCGCCAACAGTCCCAGACAGGTGATGATAAAGGCCACGATGGAAAACAGGCTGAGCGCCTTGGCCTCCAGCTCCTCTTTTTTGTACAGCTTGTTGTAATAGTCGTTGTAAAACTGAAACTGAAACGGTTGTTCAATCCCCGTCTGCTTCCACGCTTTCTCCATTTGAGAGAGCTGTTCGCCAAAGTTATCGGGTAACAACCGCACGTTGAGCGCGCTATAATATCGGTCGGAATACATAAAAGCCACTGGTCCAATCAGGCTGTGCATCGAGTTATACTGGAACTCGTTTACTATCCCGATCACATCATAATCCCAGAGTTTTTGTCCCTCGAAATCGTCCCACCCCAGTTGCTTGAGCGTGGTTTCGGTGATAAGCACACTTTTGTTTATATCGCTTTCTTCTCCGTCTCTACCCTCCAACAGCTCTATCTGAAACGTGTTGACGAAGTCGGCATCCACCCGCATGGTGTTGATATAGATTTCTTCACCTTCTTCGTTTTCCGCACCGCTCCGCGACCAGCCAGAGCCGGGCGAGTGCGAGGTGAGTGATAAATCAGTAATAAACGGTAACTTAGAAAATGTCTCTTTCACCACCGAGAAATTGGTATACTCGTCGGGCAAGTTGATGCGCATCAGCTGCTCGGTTTTGAAGCCGTAGTTGGCGGTCTTCACGAAATCCAACTGCTTGCTTATCAGCAACAGGCTCGACAGCAGAACGATAGAGATAATTAACTGCGCTACCGTCATTACCTTCGATAACGCACTGGCTTTTATGTGCTTGTGGGTTTTGCCCAATAGCGAGGTGATGTTTGAACGAGAAATCAGGCTTACAGGGAACCAGGCCGAAAGCAGTATGACTACCAGCAATAAGAGGGCGGCAATCGCCAACATCGACGGTTGTAACAGCCACGCTATATCGAGTTCTACCTGGAACAGCTGCTCAGCTAGGGGAAGCGAGATGGCCGTGAAAAGCAGGGCTAACCCGAAGGCGATGAAAACCGACAGGCATACCTCTACCAGGTAGTAGCGGAAAATCTGCACCCTGTCGGCACCGGCGGCCATACGAATGCCCATCTGCTTGAGCGTTTGCAATTGCTTGGAGATGGTGTAGTTCACGTAGTTGAATAGCGACATGAATAGCGTGAGAGCGGCAATAGTTATGAAAATCCATACCATTTTCCTGTTGCCCGCCTTGTGGGAAATGAATTCGCCAGGTTCGGAGAAATAGATCGACTTCACGGGTTGCAGCGTTACGCTCTCTATCTTCGTGCGATTATCCGGGAAATGGTCGTTCATCTTCCGGGTTAGGGCCTCTATATCTGTCCCTTTCCTGACCGAGAAGTAGATTTCCCGTATCAGGTAACAGTCGTTATTGTGGCAATTTTGCGCGAAACCCACTTCGGTGTATTCGTCATTCAAGTAGATATCGGCACCGAACGTGGCGGTGGAGGGGATATCATCGGCAATGGCACTTACCGTGAAATCAATTCCGAAAAAGCTGACCGGTTCACCTATGACGTTATAGTCCCCGAAAACCTTCATGGCGGCCGATTTGGTAAGGATAACCGAGTTTTTTTCCGCGAACGGTTTACCGCTTGAAGAGACAAGGATATCGATACCGGTAAGATCGAAAAAGTCGTTGTTGGTACTCATCATCTCACTAGCGACCATAAATTTATCGCCCACTTTAATGGTGATGTTGAAATCTTCATCAGCTAGATAAACCATTGGCGCCATCTTCTCTATTTCGGGGAAACGGTCTTTGAGGATGGGCAGGATGGCCACATCGAAATGAGTGTTGTTATTATCAGCCTCTTTTAACCTGAAAGACCTTTTCGCATCAGGAAAAAAGGCATTCACGTTGCTCTCGCGATAGACGTAGAGCGCGATAATGATGCATACGGTAAAGCCAATAGCGAACCCGAAGATGTTGAAAGTCGAAAACAGTTTATTCTTCTGTAAACCGCGAAAGGCTTGCTTCAAGTGTAACATGTTATTAATCAATTAGCAATTAACAATTAACAATTAACAATGCGTGGTTTACAATTATTCTGTTGAACTTTTGATGATTGTGAACAGTAGTCTGCACAATTCATCCGCGTCATAAAAGACAGATTCAAACTCTTTGTCATTTAAATATTCGGTTGTATGTAGCAGGCGCAACCAATAGACCGTTTCTCTCGCTTCTTTATAAGCAATTGACAACTTTGCCCTGAAATCGGCTTTAGATATTCCCCCTATGGCTTCTTCAACGTTTGCACCAATAGAAGTTCCACTTCGCAGAAGTTGCTTGCTCAGGACAAATTCCTTTTTCTCTTGCGACAAATGTTTGTACAAGTTCACGATGCGAACTGCAAAATCAAACGATTTGTCTTTCACCACATTCTCTTTCATAATTCATAAAATTGTTAATTACTCATTACTCATTGTACATTACTCATTGTACATTACTCATTGTACATTGTTAATTGATGTTATTCATATTTCAATGCCTCTACCGGGTTGCGGGTGGCCGCCCTCAGGCTTTGCCAGCTCACCGTTAGCAGTGCCACGATAAGCGCAGCCAATCCGGCCAGGGCGAATATCCACCAGCTAAGGGCGGTTTTGTAGGCAAAGTTCTCGAGCCAACGGTCCATGGCCAAATAAGCTATGGGTGTGGCGATAATAAAGGCTATTGCCAGCCAGACAACCACGTTTCGGTTGAGCATCCGTACGATTTCCGATATGGATGCCCCGTTCACCTTTCTTATACCAATCTCCTTAATTCTATCGCGTGAGATAAAGATAATCAGTCCCAGCAATCCGGTCAGCGCCAGCAAAATAGTCCAAAGCGAAACAAACTCGATAAAACGTGCCAAGCGTTCCTCCTGGTTGTAGAGGTTTTCAAGCGAATCGTCTAAAAAGTGGACTTCAAACGTGCCCTCGGGGTCGAATTTCTTTGCAGTATCTTCAATAAAGGTGCGGGTTTGAGTAATATTTCCACCGCCGATTTTTATCAGAATATTGTATTTATGATTATCTGTTCGCCAGAAAACCATTGGTCTGATATCGCCTTTCAACGATGCAAAATTGAAGTTATGCACAACACCCACAACCTCGCCCATAGCACCGAGTCCCCCAAATTTCTTTTCCAGCGGTTTTTCCCATCCGAACTCCTGCACCGCCTTCTCGTTCAGGATAAAGTTGTTTATATCCGCTTCGCCTTGTCGAAAGGAGCGACCCTCCACGATCTCCACTCCAAAGAAGTCGATAAATCTATCGTCCACGGGCCAAGCCGCGAGCACAACCTCTTGCCCGTCAACATTTCTTCCCCAGCCCATTCTTACCTCTCCAGGAATAAACTGCGTGTAGCAGTAGTTTTTTATAGCACTGTTCTTCATCAGTTCATCGGCAAAAGCCTGGCTGCTTTCTTGCAACGCGCCCGTGTTCATATAGAGTACGTTCTCTTTGTCAATACCGATATCGAAATTGTGCCAGTAGTTCAACTGTTTTTCTATAGTCAGCGAAACGGCGATAAGGGCTATGGCGAAAACAAACTGAACAGTAATAAGCGCGCCGCGAACCCTCTTCCCTTTGCCCGAGAAAAACATTTTCCCTTTTACTGCCTGTGATATGGGAGATGAGGTGATGTAAAGCGAGGGATAGAAGGCGGCGATGAAACCGAACAGTAAGGCGAACAGCAAGAACAGGGCGTAAAACAGCTCCCTACCCTTGAACGATAGACCGGTAATTTGAAACATGTTTTCGAGATGCTGAAACACCATTTGATGAATCAGGAATGCCACTGCCATAGCGATTAGCGACAGTATAACCGCCTCGCCAACGATTTGTCCGCGAGCCTTCCACTTGGCTTCACCCAGGATTTGCTGTACCGAGAGCGATTTGGCCCGCAACGGGGCTTGTGATGTGGAGAAGTTGATAAAGTTCACAATTCCCATTACCAGCAATATCACGATGAGCAGCGATAGAATATTCAGCACGTTTTCGTTTACCGATGGAAACATGTGTCCTCGTGAATTGTAGTGCAATTGCGACAGGGGAATCATGTCGATCGCAACGTTCTCTATATTGGGACGTTCGTTCATCATCGCGATAATTTCGGCCATTCTCCCTAATCCCGTGGCTTTAGCCTCCACTATCGCCTTATCGCTTCTTTTTTTGAGTTGAAAGAAAATGCTGAAACCCCACTCGGCCCAATCGTCCATCTCTTCGGGGATAAGTGAAACAAAAGCCTCTGACCTGAACGATGTGTTGTGGGGCATGTTTTTCATTACACCCGTTACGGTTAATTCCACTCCGCTTGCTAACAGAGTTTCTCCTATCACGTTGGTAGTGCCGAAGATATTATTCGCCATCTTTTCAGAAATCACCACGCTATTGGGTTTAGCAAGCACCGTTCGCGGATTTCCCGCCAAAAGTGGAAAATCGAACATCGTGAAAAAATCGCTTGAAGCGGTCATCGAGTTGTAAACCACGGCATCTTTACGAGTCTGGTCGACACGACGAAACTCGTTATTCCACCATTCGCGCATAATGGCGCTTTTTTCAATTTCCGGCACATTGGTTTGAATCAGTTCGCTCATCGGTACAGGCAGGGATGAACCTCCTTGGGTATTGAATGACATCAGGTAAATATCTTTCCTGTTCTTGTGGAACCCATCGAAACTGCGCTCATGCGACACGTAGAGCGTGAGCACGATAATGCCCAAGAAGGCCACCACCAGGCTAATCAACGTGAGAATAGAGGATAGGCGATATTTAACTATGGTTCTGAAAATCTTTTTCATATTCTTTAAGTTGAAAGTTTGTCAAGTTCAAAATGCTTTCCAGTTTTAACTTTCAGCTTCACTGCCTTTTCTGTCGTCGTTCGGCATAGCTTAAGCAAACTTAGCTCTCAGTTTAAGAAAATTCGCTGACGCGCCTTTTCTGCTCTCACTTCTAAGAAAATTCCACTTTTAACTTTCCATTTAAAGCGTTTCTAACTGGCTGACTACCATACCGTCGAACAGGTTGATGGTACGATGCGCGAAGCCGGCATCGTGTTGCGAGTGGGTCACCATGATAATGGTGGTACCCTCGATGTTCAGTTCAGTAAGCAGGTCCATCACCTCGCGACCGTTTTTGGAGTCGAGGTTTCCCGTGGGTTCGTCGGCCAGAATGAGTTTGGGATTTGCCACCACTGCCCGGGCGATAGCCACGCGTTGCTGTTGCCCTCCTGAAAGCTGTTGCGGGAAATGCTTTTGGCGATGGCCTATATTCATTCGTTTCAGTACCTCCTTCACCATCTCCTTGCGTTGTGCCGATGGGATCTTGAGGTAGGTGAGGGGAAGCTCCACGTTTTCGAACACGTTTAGCTCGTCAATCAGGTTAAAGCTCTGGAACACGAACCCGATATTCCCTTTTCGCAATTGAGTGCGCTGGCTCTCTTTCAGGTGTCCAACCTCTTTGCCGTCGAAGAAGTACTGCCCCCCCGTCGGGTTATCGAGCAATCCTAAGATATTGAGGAGCGTTGATTTCCCACATCCTGACGGGCCCATTACTGCTACAAACTCTCCATCTTCCACGTGAATATCTACATCGCGTAGCGCAAGTGTCTCCACCTCTTCGGTACGAAAGATTTTCGTCAATTTTTCTGTGCGTATCATAACTGTTTATTTTAAAGAATGGCTGTTGTTTTATAGGTTTGTTTCTTCATTTTTGAAACAATGTGCAATTGTCCATTGTCAATTACTAATTACTAATTGTTAATTGTTAATTGTTAATTGCCTTTGATTTTGAGTGATCCGGTTCGACCTATATTTTTTTGTATATCCCGCGGGTTACCATAGCAGATCACATCGCTTGCCCCCGAAACGGAGATGTCCAAGTTATCGGTCACATGTATCTTGCCATCGGCGGCTCCTGAAAAGCCGGCCTCGCAAACTCTTACCATCAGCTCTTCCGCTGAAACATCACATCCACCGGAGGCGTCTATTTTTAAAAACTCGGTTCTACCGTGTAATTCCACATCACATCCGCCACTGGCAGACACACGGCATTCCCCAGCGTCGATGTCGTACAACTCCACATCGCTACCTCCGTTCGCATCCACGTTAATTACATTGGCCGACAAAAATCGGACTTCGGCATCGGATCCGCCTGAGAAAACTCCTTTGAACGAGTGACAATTAAGCGACAGGTTTTTTATATCGCTACCTCCGCTCATGGTGACTTTAAAGTTTTCTGCATTAAGCGGAGTTTCAAAAATGATGTCCACTCCACCTGATGTTTGTAGCTCCGTTAGATTGGTCACGGTTACATAAGCTTTTAGCGTAACATGGCGCACCCTGTTCCAAGAGAAAACACGGATGCCTCTTTTATTGTAAATATGTAACGTGTTGCCTTTTACCTCAACAACGGCGTAATCGGCAATCTCCTCGCTTATTTCGATGGAAACCGATTGGCGACTTCCTTGACTGATATATACATCCCAACCGCCTGATGCATTGATAGATGTAAAGCCTGACACGTCGATGTTTCGTTTCACGGTTCGGTTATTTTGCGCCGAAACGCATCCCATTGCCAAAACGACAAGGATAACTGTTGAAAGAAATTTTGTTTTCATTTTACTTGTTTATTATTAATTGATAATTCTTCATTCTTCATTCTTCATTCTTCATTGTTCATTGTTATTTACTCGTACCGAAGTGCCTCCACCGGATTTTTCGTGGCTGCTCGCCAGCTTTGCCAGCTCACGGTAACCAGTGCCACAAGCAACGCAACCAATCCCGCCAAAGGGAATATCCACCAGCTGAGAGCGGTTTTGTAGGCGAAGTTTTCGAGCCATTTTGCCATAGCATAATAGGCCAACGGTGTAGCGATAACGAAAGCGATAACAATCCATTTGATGAAACTGGTGTTTAGTAAAGTCAATATTTCGCTGATGGACGCCCCGTTAATTTTTCGGATGCCAATCTCTTTAGTGCGCTGTTCGGCAACGAACATGCTCAACCCAAACAGTCCCAGACAGGCAATGAAAATGGAAATCCATCCGGCATGCGTGAGCAGCTTCTGAAACTGCGTCTCTTTTTTGTATAACGCATCCCACTCTTCGTCTAAAAATTTATATTCGAACGGGATATAGGGAGAGAGCTCATTCCATTTTTGTTCTATGCTGGACATCAGGTTTTTCAGTTGCGTATAGTTTTGCGTATTGGTTTTTAAGTAGATATAACTGGTCACTTCTCCACTATTCATAAAGCCTACTGGCGAAACTGGATAGTGTGCCGATTTGAGGTTGAAGTCTTCTATTACACCTACGATACGACTTTCGCCCATCATTCGGGCTTTTTCAAAATCATCAATCCCGAACTCGCGAATAGCGGTTTGGTTAAAAATCACTTCGTCGAAATTGCTTTCTGTTTTAATGAAATTTTCTCCTGACGTGAATTTTAAACCGAAGAAATCGAAAAAATTGGGACTTACCCCTATTTTTACAAATTCAATCATCTTTTCCTCTGCATCGTAACTTAAATTCACTCTCCAGTTTTGTTTTACAGCAACGAAGTCGGCATCGGCAAACGTGATATCTACTATGCCCGGAATGCTTTTGAACTCATTGGTCAACGATTGCGCATGTTGAGCAAAATCAGAATTAAGTGTGGTGTAAACCACCTGTTCACGCTGATAACCCGGATTTTGATTGAGCATCATGTCGTTCTGTTTTTTTATGACGAATAGGCAGGCAATCAGCCCTATGGCTACGGAAAACTGCAGTACGGGCAGTATGCCTCGGGATAAACTACAGCCTTGTTTATCCTTCATCGGCTTAATAAGGTGCAGCGATGGGTAACGACTGAATATCAATCCGGGTAATAATCCGGTAATTAGCAACGTGAAACCGAAAATAGCGGTTGCCAGCACGATGTTTTGTGGTATAAAAAACAGTGATGCGGTGTAGTGTGTATCCATCAATTCGTTGAAAAAGTCCAATGCCAAGGGAATAAAGAAAATGCTCAATCCCAATACCGCCAATAGTAGCAGTCCTGCCTCGAAAAGAAAAACTTGAACTACACCCCACGTTTGACTGCCTAGCATTTTGATGATGGCCACGCTTTTATTACGCTTTTGGCGTTGTGCGGAAACCAAGTTCACGTAGTTGATACATGCCATCAGTAAAATAAGTACGGCGATAAGTTCCAGTACGTTAAGCGTTTGCAGGCTGCCTATTTTTAATGTGGTAGCACTTCGGAATTCTTTGGGTGTATGTAGGAAGAGTTGAGAGTAGGGATATATGCTGAAAGCGATTTTCCATGATGCGTTCTCTCTTACTTCGGGACTTTCTGAAAGTTCTTTAAGCTGTAGACGAAAGTTATCGGGATCTACTAGAGACGGCAGACGACAAAACGCCGTGTAATTTCCTGCTCCCCAGCGGTCGGCATTGCTTTTGTACCAGGAGATTGCCTTGTCGTTTAACCGCATGGAAATTGCCGCATCGAACATCCATGCCGAGTTTTCGGGAAAATCCTTAAGTACCGCACTTACTTCCACCGGCTCATTGCTGTAAAAGGATGAGCTAAGGCGTAACGTTTTCCCGATGGGATTTTGATTTCCAAAAATTTTCTTGGCCAAACTCTCTTTTAGTACAATCTGCGATGTAACATCTAATGCGTGTTGAGGATCTCCTGCAACAGCGTCGAATTGGAACACGTTGAAAAATGCAGAGTCCGTGTTGAGCAGATGCTTCACTTTAAAAGAGTTTCCCATATCATCGGATAGGAAAACCTGACCCGCCAAATCGTCCGAGGTGTGGGTTATATGTATCTCGGGAAAACGATCGCGTAGCAGCGTCATTGCCGGGCGCGAGATATGGCTTGAGGTGATATCATCGCTTTGCGATAGCATATAGATGTTCTCGTAATCCTTGATAAATTTATCGGTATCCTTTTCTTGTCGCACATATGAAAGCAACAACACGCTGATAACGATGCCCAATGTTAGTCCGAGCAGGTTTATGACACTTACTGCCTTATTCTTCAGCAAATTGCGGAATGCTATTTTTAAATTTTTCATAATCATTCGCTATGTCTAATTACTCATTGTTCATTGCTAATTGCTAATTGAGAATCAGTTTATCGTTATCGCCGAAGTTATCGTAACCCGAGGTAATTACCCTCTCGCCGGGGGACAACCCTTCCAATACTTCGTAAAATTGTGGATTTTGTTTTCCAATGCGGATATCGCGCTTGGTGGCGTAGTTGCCCGACTTATCAAGAACATAAACCCATTGTCCTCCCGTGGTTTGAAAAAAACCGCCGCGGGGCAACATAATGGCTTCTTGTGGCTGTCCAAGTTCCAGGTTGATGTAGTAGGTCTGCCCGGTACGAATATTCTCCGGTTTATCGCCGTCGAATACCATATCTATTCTAAATTGTCCCTGGCGAACCTCCGGGTATACCTTTCTTACTGTCAGGTTATACTTCTGCTCTTGCCTGTCGAAGGTGCCGGCCAACCCGTGCCGCACCCGGTCGATATAGTGCTCATCAATCATGGCCTGCACCTTGTAGTTGGTCAGCACGTTTATCTGTCCTACGCGAGTACCTCGTCCAATGCTCTGTCCTATCTCAGCATCCAGCATCCCCAGCTGTCCATCGACGGGAGCTTTCACGTTCAGATTCTCTAACCGTTCATACACCAGTTGCAACGTCATCCTCATTTTTACCAGATCCGATTCAAGTTGCTGCATCTCGGTTACCATGATGAGCGAATCGTTTTGGGCTTTTTGACGGTTTATTTTCTGCTCCTGAAGACTGTATTCGTAATCCTCTTTCGCTTGAAGGAAGGCTTCTCGGGCAACTAACTTATCATTGTAAAGAGATTGCTGCTGTTCGAAGTTCCGCTGTTTCTTCTGGATATCGTAGTGGGTTTGTAGCAACCTCCTGCGGGTCTCAATCATCTGGTTTTCGAAGTTCATGCGGGTTTGCCTTAGCATGTTCTCTTTCTGTGCCAGGTTGGATTCGCTCGACATGATGTCTTGATAGAGGGTGTTGTTTTCGAGACGAACAATCACGTCGCCCGCTTTCACCATCGCACCCTCTTCTATCAGTCGTTCGGTAACCCTGCCTCCCTCTTCGGCATCGAGGTATATGGTGGAAATGGGTTCCACTTGCCCCGTTACACGTATGTAGTCATTGAACTGTCCCCGTGTAACCTCGCTAATGGTAATCTTGTCGCTATCAACCTTGAGCGATCTCGTACCCGCGTTACGGAAAATCTGGAAGAGGAGAAATAGGAATAGCACCCCTCCCGCTATCCAAATAATATGTTTCCGTTGAAGACCCTTTTTCTTCTCTATCTTTCTGTCCATGTTGTCCATGCTGTCCATTGTCCTGCTCTGTTTATATGTTTACACTTGAAATTTCTTATTTTTTATTCGCCTCGGCAAAGCTCAGACGTGTTCATTGCAAATTGCTAATTCTGCTTCGCAGCACTTTTGCTCGCAATGGCATAACACGAACAAGTTCGTTTTCTGCTCGCGTTGCTTAACGCAAAAGTTCAGCTTCGCTGCCTTTTCTGTCGTCGCTCGGCAAAGCCCAAGCAAGCTTGGCTCTGCTCTCACTCCTTAGAAAATTGTTCAACTTCCCCCATGTAATACCGGATGGTCGTGTCTTTAATTTTCAGTTGCAACAGCGTTCGCATCAGGTCGGCCTCGGCTTGCGCCAGTTGGTTTTTAGCCGTATAGAACTCTATAATGCTTATAAGACCCTGTTGAAGCTTCTTGTCGGCCACCGCGTATGCCTCTTGTAGCGCGTCTTTTTTTGCATTCAGCATATCCCTCTCTTTCCGGAGCGATTGCAGTTGTTGCACATCTTCGTGTACCAGCTGATATAGTTTCTGTTTCTCCTCGAGCTGTCTGTTAAACGCTATGGTGCGTTGCAAGTGCGCTCGTTTCACCTGTGTCATCCCGTTCCACTTGTTAAATATGGGAATCTGTAAGCTTAGGTATATCGATTGCGCCATGTTTTGTTCCCATTGATTTTTAAATGGAACCGTGCGTGTGGCACTATTTTCCGGATTTCCGGGATTTAAGTATTCCCGTCGGGAGTCGGCGTAGTTGGTGTATATTCCCGCGCCCAGAGAGAGACGAGGCAGCAGCTCACCCCGGGCGATGCTCAACTGCTTCTGCGCCGCGTCGGCATTAAAATCTGCCTGCTTGATCGAGGGCATATGTTGTAGTGCTGTGTTGTATATCAATTCGGGTATGGGTATCAGGTCAGCTGAAACATCCAAATCCTCGTTGCTGACGGACAACTCTTCGTCAGGAGGGAAGTTCATCAGGTTTTTCAGGGCGAGCAGCGCTTGATCGTATTGGTTTCGTGCCACGAGGAGGTTGTGTTGCTCACCTGCCTGTTGCGCTTTCATTTCCAGCAGATCCGACTCGGCTTTGAGTCCCAACTCGATCAACCCTTCAGTTTTCTGAAGGTTGATAGCCGTGAGTTCCACCTGATTTTGCACGATCTCCTGCAGTCGGTTAAAGTAGAGCACATCGTAGTACCGGTTCATCACCTCGAAAGCGATAGCTATCTTTTGTTGTTTGGCATTCTCTTTTTTTATCAGCATCTGCATCCTTTGAAACTTCGCGCTGTTCAGCCGTGCAAACCCCCTAAAGAGGTCGAGTTGCGAATCGACGTAGAAGTTCATCGAGAAGAAATCCTGGTTGATAAAGGTGTTTGTCGTGGGATCGATGGAACGACCAAACATTTTATTGGCTGAACTTCCTCCCACCACGGCCGGTAGAAATACGCGGTTCGACTGCAAATATTGTTCCCGGGCAATAGTTGCTTCGATATGGGTGTTCGCGTAGGTCAGGTTATTCTCTAGCGCGTACGTTATGCATTGATTCAGACTCATAACCTGCGCTGGGGTTTGCACAACGACCGATAAAGCGAAAGCCAAAACAGAAAAAAGCTGTCTCATATCCATAGTTTATTACTCATTCAAAAATTGTTTCAATAATCTCGTCACTCCATTAAACTCAATTTTGGTGCCAAAAATGTAACGTATTTGTTATCAGGTTGATATGTTTTTCTATTACAAGCTGGAATGTAAAAATTTTAGACAGCGGGTGTCTGTTTCTTTTACAATTGGGCTAAGAATTGAAAGTTTCTTCCTATTTTTGTTTTTCGTTAAGTAAAATACAATGAAGGGTAGTCGAATTTTAATCGTCGATGATAACAGAAGCGTGCTCAACGCCTTGGAACTTTTGCTGCAGCCGCTTTGCAAGGAGGTGGTCATGACGACCAACCCCAATCAGATTCCCTCCCTCTTAAGGGGGACTCATTTTGATGCCATCTTGTTAGATATGAATTTTTCTGCCGGGATCAATACCGGGAACGAGGGGATGTATTGGCTTAAACGGATATTGGAACACGATCCCAACCACTCCGTGATCATGATTACCGCATATGGCGACGTGGAGTTAGCGGTACGCGCCGTGAAAGAGGGGGCGGTGGATTTCGTGCTGAAGCCGTGGGATAACAGCAAGCTGATTACGACCGTCAACGCCGCCATCCAGTTACAGGATTCGCGTGAGGAGGTGAAATCGCTCAAGGAGAAGGAGCAAAACTTGAAGGCCGCGATGAAACGAGAGCCGACGGTCATTATCGGCGAATCGCCTCGATTCAAGAGGGTACTCGAATTGGTGGCGAAGGTGGCGAAAACGGATGCCAACGTGCTCATTACCGGTGAGAACGGGACAGGCAAAGAGGTGATAGCCCGTGAGTTGCACCGTCAATCGTTGCGCCATAATGAGGTGATGGTGAGCGTGGATATGGGGTCGCTATCGGAGACGTTGTTTGAGAGCGAGCTGTTTGGACACGTGAAAGGGGCGTTCACCGACGCGAAAGAGGATCGGGTGGGGAAGTTTGAGGTGGCCAAGGGGGGCACGCTCTTCATGGACGAGATCGCGAACCTCTCGTTGCCCCTGCAAGCGAAGCTGCTTGCCGCACTACAAAACAGAGAGATCGTGAAGGTGGGATCGAATAAGAAAATTCCCATCGATATTCGGCTTGTCTGTGCCACCAATAGCGACCTGAACGTGCTGGTGCGTGAGGGGCAGTTCCGGGAAGACCTGCTCTACCGGATCAACACGATTCAGGTGGAGATACCTCCGTTGCGAGAGCGGGTGGAAGATATCCCGTTGTTGGCCAATTTCTTCCTGGGTATCTACAGCGCGAAGTATAACAACCCGGGATTGAAGTTCGACCACGAGGTGATGGAGCAGATGAAGCGGTACGCCTGGCCGGGTAACGTGCGTGAACTGCAGCACGCGGTGGAGAAGGCGGTGATTCTTAGCGAGGGGGATACCCTTACCCAACACAACTTCATTTTTCCCGATAATACCCGGGTGGATTCCCCCGTGCGCACGTTGGAGGAGATGGAGCGGCAGATGATCGAGTCGACCATTCGTGAGCATGAGGGGAATGTAAGCGCCGCGGCTGATCAGCTGGGTATCACCCGGCAGACCCTCTACAACAAAATAAAAAAGTACCGCTTGTGATTTACCATTAATGGATATGCCCTATGCGTTACCGTGACCCCCGCCTTCGTTTGGCGTTGTACATCTTGCTTTTGATTGTCTTTTCGGGCACCCTTGTGTTGTTGGTACACCTGTCATCTTGGTACGCCATCCTGCCCGGTTTGGCCATCATATGGGTGGTCTATCGTGTTATCCGCTTGTTCAACCGGGTACCCCGGGAACTTTCCTACTTTTTGGATGCGGTGGAGAACGAGGATTCCACGCTCTTCTTCTCTGAGGATGTTGGTCACGAGCCGACCAAAAAGATGCACGAGAGCCTCAACCGGTTGAACCGTCTGATACAGGAGGTGAAATTGAGCAGCCGGGAGCAGGAGCGCTATTACGGGATCCTGCTTGAGCAAGTGTCTACCGGTATCGTGGTGGTGAACGACAAGGGCAATATCCTGTTGGCGAACCGAGCGGCGAAAGAGTTGCTGAACTACCCCGTTTTGACGCACGTGGAGCAGTTGAGGCGGGTAGATTCGAATCTTCACCGTGTTTTCTCACGATTGGCGCAAGAAAGCCGGCACCAGATTGTAAAAGAGGTTTATGAAAGCGGGATGATGCGGTTGTCGCTGCAAGCCACCTCGTTCGTTAACCAAGGCACCGCGTTGCGGGTGATATCCATTCACGATATCAGGCACGAGCTCGATGCCAAGGAGCTGGAGTCGTGGCAGAAGTTGATCCGGGTGCTCACGCATGAGATCATGAACTCCATCACCCCCATCACATCGCTAAGCGAGACGCTGTTGAAGTACTATGTCCCAGGTAGCTATACGGCGGAAAATGCAGTAAAAGGTGTGGCAGAAGATTTGACAGAAAACGCCTCTTTGGGTGAAGGGGACACGGTTCAGATGGGAACGCCTGGCCGGAAACCGGTGGATGAGAAGACCATCGCGAATACCGTGAAGGGTCTTGAGGTGATCAACGAGCGCGGGGTGGGCTTGATCCGGTTCGTAGAGTCGTACCGTAAACTGACCCGCTTATCCAAACCGGTGTTAAAGCCTATTGCGTTGAAAGGACTGATTGAGCACCTATTGGTGTTGCTGGAGAATGAGTCCGATTTTCACCGCATCCACTTCATCGTGGAGATCAATCCCGCTGATGCAAGCGTTCACGTTGATGAGGCCCAAATATCGCAAGTGCTTATCAACCTTATTAAAAACGCCATGCAGGCGGTGGAGGGCGTGGACTCGCCCAAAATCGTTATTTCTGCCGCAAAGAGCGATAGGGGCTTTTTCGAGGTTAGTGTTATGGATAACGGTCCCGGAATATCTCCCGAGGTGATGGAGCAGATCTTCGTTCCCTTTTTCACGACCAAGGAGAGTGGGTCGGGCATCGGGTTGAGCCTTTCCCGCCAGATCATGAAGAACCACGGCGGGAGCATCGAGGTGACC
Source organism: Petrimonas sp. (assembly GCA_012839475.1). Classification (GTDB taxonomy): domain Bacteria; phylum Bacteroidota; class Bacteroidia; order Bacteroidales; family Dysgonomonadaceae; genus Proteiniphilum. Next base: position 147,753 of record DUNG01000007.1, read on the forward strand.
TCTTCGCCCGGTCATACCCGGTTTGTCCTTAAGTTTGCCCGGTAAGCATAACCATGTTATGCAAGCTTATTGTCTATCAAAACCATCCGTCATATTGATAGTTTTTGGTTTTAATACAGCCAACTGAAGTATGATGGCAATTATAACGGGGGTGATCATCATGAGAAAATCACGACCTAGGTTTTCGGCATCAGCAGATTTACCCAATAAACTGGTAATTAAGGCACCGGATGAAATACCAATCAGGTTCATTAATTCATATCTGGTCGTCCTGTAACGGGATGAGACGAACTGGCATAAGATGGGCATGTTGTATACATCAAAAATGCCCAATCCCAACCCGAATAATAGAGCTCCGGCAAGGGGTGAAACAGGTACATTTTATACTCTTTACACAGACGCAAGTTAGTAAAATATCGGAAGATATTCTACAAAAAGAAGGTTGATTGAACACGATTTAGAAATAAAGCCTGGAAGCTTTGATACTGCACCTACCGTAACTCGGTACAAACAGGTGTTTGACAATACAAGGGAAATGAGGTATAACCGGGTGACTATTTAAGGCTTGACTTGCGAAGTAGGTTATAGGTCTCGTTACGGATTTTTCGTACATTCGCGGTATGGACGACATTTATAAAACGGTGGTTAGCCCCGCGGAGGGGTATATTAACGAGAAGAAGAGCAAGTTCTATTCTTTCATTTACCCGGTGAAGAGCGCCGATGAAGCGTTGGATCGGGTGAAGGAGTTACGTGCGAAGTATTACGATGCACGGCACGTCTGCTGGGCCTACATGCTGGGGTGGGAGAGGGAGGAGTTCCGGGCGAATGACGATGGGGAGCCATCGGGTACGGCAGGCCGACCTATCTTAGGGCAGATCAACTCGGCCGAACTCACCGACGTGCTGATTGCCGTGGTACGCTACTTCGGGGGAACCCTCCTGGGAACGGGTGGACTGATTAAAGCCTACAAGGAGGCGGCAGCCGATGCCATCGCCAACGCTGAGGTGGTGGAGAAGACGGTGGACGACTATATCGACCTTCATTTTGAATACCCCCTGCTCAACGAAGTGATGCGGATCCTGAAGCAGTTCGACGAGGTACAGTGGACGCAGGATTTCCAAGAGAGCTGCCGCATGCGACTGCAAGTGCGCCGTTCACTGTCAGACCAACTGCAGGGGATGCTGTCGGCTATTCACGGGGTTACGCTAACCGTAGACTCCCCTCAGGGAGAATGATTGCTGCCCAAAGCCGTTTTATTTCCTTCACGAACCAGGGAACGCCAAACGAGCAATGCCCACCTAATTGCCAAAAAACCTTAATAAACGCGGGATTTCCTAAAACATTGTCGTTCCTAATCCAAAATGACTACTTTTGCAGCGATTTTCCCACTTTCACGTAGAATAGGGGGAGTCACCGCGCGAGAAGGTGTACGCCGCATCGTTTTAGTGAACATATGAGCGGCTTATACCATACCGTTAAGTACAAGGGAATGGCGTAAACCACACCTTTAAAGTATTAACCGTAATGTAAAAGGAAGAGCATTTGAATGGAAAAAAACCTGGTTATCGTTGAGTCGCCCGCGAAAGCGAGGACCATTGAAAAATTTCTCGGGAAAGACTTTCACGTAATGTCTAGCTACGGTCATATACGCGACCTGAAGAAAAAAGATTTTAGCATTGATATCGAAAACGATTTCACGCCCATCTACGAGGTTCCGGCTGATAAGAAGAAAGTGGTGGCCGAGCTGAAGGCGGCCGCCGAGAAAGCCGATACGGTTTGGTTGGCATCGGACGAGGACCGTGAAGGGGAAGCCATCTCGTGGCACCTGTTTGATGCACTGGGGCTGAAGGAGGAGAATACCAAGCGAATTGTTTTTCACGAGATTACCAAGAATGCCATTCAGGAGGCGGTGAAAAATCCCCGTTCCATTGACCAAAACCTGGTAGATGCCCAACAGGCGCGGCGGGTGCTGGACCGTATCGTGGGCTTTGAGCTGTCGCCCGTGCTCTGGAGAAAGATCAAGCCGGCCCTCTCCGCGGGGCGGGTACAATCGGTCGCGGTGCGGCTCATCGTGGAGCGGGAGCGGGAGATACAGCAGTTCCAATCGGAAGCCGCTTACCGTATCGTGGCCATCTTCACGAAGGAGGAGGAGGGACAACGGCACGAGGTTCGGGCGGAATACAATAAGCGGTTAAAAACCAAGGTGGAAGCCATAGCCCTGCTGGAAAGGTTGAAAACCTCCATGTTCACCGTGGAGGAGATACATACGCGGCCGGCCAAGAAAGCGCCAGCAGCGCCGTTCACCACCTCTACCCTGCAACAGGAGGCCTCGCGCAAGCTGGGTTTTTCGGTGGGGCAGACCATGATGGTGGCCCAGCGTCTCTACGAGTCGGGGCAAATCACCTACATGCGTACCGATTCGGTGAACCTGTCGGGCTTGGCCATTGGCACCGCCAAAAGCGAGATCGTGGAGCAGTACGGTGAGAACTACCATAAGGCACGCCGTTACGCGACCAAGTCGAAAGGTGCTCAGGAAGCGCACGAGGCGATACGGCCTACCTACATGAGCCAGCACCAGGTAAGTGGAACGGCTCAGGAGAAACGACTCTACGAGCTAATCTGGAAGCGTACCATCGCCTCTCAGATGGCAGATGCGGAGCTGGAACGGACGACAGCCCATATCGGAATATCGAATGACGAGGGCAAGTTCGTGGCCAGCGGTGAGGTGATCAAGTTCGACGGTTTCCTGCGGGTCTACCTGGAGGGAACGGACGATGAGAACGTGGAAAAAGAGGAGGGGGTACTCCCGCCAATCAAAAAGGGAGAGACCTTGGCCATGCAGGAGACAAGTGCAACGGAGCGATTTACGCAACGTCCCCCAAGATACACGGAAGCCGCGTTGGTACGTAAGATGGAGGAGCTGGGTATAGGTCGCCCCTCCACGTATGCCCCCACCATCTCCACCATCATCACTCGCGAATACGTGGAGAAAGGGAACATCGAGGGAGTGGAGCGTGCCTATAACGTCCTTGCGCTTAAGAAAGGGGTGATTAAGGACGTGACCAAGAAGGAGATGGCCGGTGCCGATAAGAACAAGTTGTTCCCCACGGACATCGGTACAGTGGTGAACGATTTTCTGGTGGAATACTTTCCATCCATCGTCGATTACAACTTTACTGCCCGGGTTGAGAAGAACTTCGATAAGATTGCCGAAGGAAAAGCCCGGTGGAACGAATCGATAGCCAAATTTTACGACCTCTTCCATCCCAAGGTGGAGGAGATTTCCCAGATGCGCACCGAGCATAAGGTAGGTGAACGGGTGTTGGGTACCGATCCCAAGACGGGACGGCAGGTGTCGGTGAAGATTGGCCGTTACGGCCCCATGGCGCAGATAGGTACGCAGGATGAGGAAGAGAAACCGCTTTTTGCATCGTTACATAAATCACAGTCAATCGAGACTATTACCCTTGAAGAGACGCTTAAGCTGTTCGAACTGCCCCGCACCGTGGGCGAGTTCCGAGAGAAAGAAGTAGTCATCGGGGTGGGGCGCTTTGGTCCGTACGTGCGGCACGATGGTAAGTTTGTATCGCTGCCGAAAGGGATGGATCCGCACGAGATCGAACTGGATGAGGCAATCGAGCTGATCGAGGCGAAAGAGAAGAAAGATCGGGAACGAATTATTCAGACCTTTGACGAGGAGCCCGACCTGCAGGTGCTGAACGGTCGATACGGTCCCTACATCGCGTATAAGAAATCGAACTATAAAATTCCGAAGACGGTGGACCCGCATGCACTTACCCTGGAGGAGTGTATGAAGATCATCGAGGAGTCGGGCAAAAGTAAACCGACCAAAAGGGCGGCGACAAGGAAGTCCTCCACCGGGAAAACCGCGGCTAAAAAATCTACAGCTGGGAAAACCACCGCTAAAAAAAGCAGTTCCGGTAAAACGGCTGCCAAGGGGAAGGCGACTGGGAAAGGAACGACCGGGAAAGGAACGACTGGGAAGATGGCGGCAAAGAAACCCACGAAATAGCTGTTAGCCCTTGTCGGAGATAGAGGGTCCTGAATTCCTAACTTCCAGTCAGATAACCTAGAAGGGATAATAGAGGAAGAAACCCACGATGCCCGAAAGCACGATGAGGAGGATGGGATCCACCTTTTTAAACGATGCGATAAACACCGCCGCGAAGATAATCCAGCTTTTGTAGTCAACGAAGTTATGCCTGTTCATCAGCATCAATGCCGCGGAGGCGATGAGCCCGATAATGGCCGGTTTAAGCACCGATAGGGACGCTCGCATCCAGGGGTTGTTCTTTAAGCGAAAGAACGATGCGGTGACGATCGTCATCAGGATAAATGAGGGGATACTCACCGATAGGGTGCAGATGGCGGAGCCCAGGACGGCGTAACCCGGGGAGTAGCCCATGCTTGTGACGGCCGTGTATCCCACGTACGTGGCTGAATTGAATGCGATGGGACCCGGTGTGGCTTGCGAGATAGCCACGATATCGGTAAAGTCGCTAATGGACAGCCAGCCGTGTAACTCTACCACCTCGTGCTGGATCAGTGGCAACATGGCGTAGCCACCCCCGAAACCGAACAGGCCAATCTTGAGGAACGACAGGAAGAGGGCCAGGTATAGATCAATCAACTCCATCTCTCTTTCCAGTTATTCGTCTCAGGTAGACGAAATGAAGAATACCCAGGAGGATGGCCACTAGCACTATAATGGCCGGTGAGACCTTAAGGAGCCATACTGATAACGCGACGGCGACGGGAATCCACAGCGTAGAACGCTTCACCCCGGCCGACTTGCCCAAGCCCAGGAGCGGGGCTGCAATAAGGGCTACCACCGCCGGGCGGATACCCTTGAACACGCTTTCAACCACGGGATTATCTTTGAACTGGGTGAACACCATGGCGATAAGGAGAATCACGATAAAGGAGGGGAGGATAATGCCGGCGGCAGTAGAGAGACTTCCTTTGAAGCCCAGCCGCTTGCGGCCCACGAAGACGGCCGTGTTCAACGCGATGGGGCCAGGCATGGATTGAGCCAGTGCCAACATATCCATGAACTCATCATCAACCAGCCACCCCTTTTTGCGGACTACCTCTTCACGGATAAGGGGTACCATGGCGTAACCCCCGCCAAACGTGAAGGCCCCGATTTTAAAAAATATAAGGAAAAGTTCCCAGTAATGTTTTATCCTACCCATCTACACATGTTTTGGCTAATAACCGTTTCAATAGGTTGAACCGTAATGACCTTGAGTTATATTGAAGAGGCTCATTGCCTTAAAGTAATTGACAACTGATAATGAGCTTTAACAACCTTGCCCTTGACTGGTTTAATGTACCACAAAAAAAGCAGATTGCAAAAGAGGTTATCTGTTTGCCAATCTGCTTTTTATAAGAAGCCGCACCGGTGGAATAAGCCGAAACTCCCTATGACAGGATTTGAGTGTCTTGGTACCTCTGTAATCCGCTGTTCCGATAAATCGAAATCCCGAAGGATGCGGCCCGCCATTAATACCAAAAACGTTTCTCGGTTTCGAAAATGTAATTGATGAGTTTCCCAATCGACCAATGCGGCAATAACTCATTCACTCGCTTTTTCTATTGTCAAAGATAGGGTGTAAAAACGAAACGACCAAATAATTCACGCTCTTTTTTGCCCTTAAACCGCTTTTTTTACCGCTAAACGGTCCGTTTTAACGAACCCTTCTTGTCAGCAGGCTGTAACGGGTCATAAAAAGAAGCCTAACCATGCGGCTAGGCTTCCAAGACTACGTGGCAAGGTCTCTTTAGGTTTTTATTCTGCCGCGAGAAATTTTTGGATCTCCTCGTCGCTCACCTCGTGGTCGGTAAGGTCGCCGGCCAGGTACTGGTCGTATGCACTCATATCCACCAGACCATGGCCCGAGAGGTTAAACAGGATGGTTTTGGGTGTTCCTTCCTCTTTGGCTTTTAGCGCCTCGCGAATGGCCACGGCGATCGCGTGCGTGGACTCCGGTGCTGGAACAATCCCTTCGGTCTGTGCGAAGAGTATGCCCGCCTCGAACGATTCCAGTTGTTTCACGCTAACAGCCTCGATGAGATCGTCCTTCAGCAGTTGGCTCACGATGCTCCCGGCACCGTGATAACGCAACCCACCCGCGTGGATGTTGGCCGGAGCGAACTTGTGCCCCAGCGTGTACATCGGGATAAGCGGGGTATGACCGGTCTCGTCACCAAAGTCGTACCTGAATTCCCCCCGGGTCAGTTTAGGACATGATGCCGGCTCAGCGGCCACGAAACGGCAGTTATTTTTGCCCGCGATTTTGTGGCGCAAGAAGGGGAAGGAGATGCCCGAGAAGTTAGAGCCTCCCCCGAAGCAGCCGATGACCACGTCGGGATAGACCTCGGCCATCTCCATCTGCTTTTCCGCTTCCAGCCCGATAACGGTTTGGTGTAGAGACACGTGGTTGAGTACGCTGCCCAGTGCGTACTTGCAGTTTGGTGTCTGTATGGCCAGCTCAATCGCTTCCGAAATGGCGGTACCCAAGCTGCCTTGGTAGTTAGGCGTATCGGTAATGATTTTACGTCCCGTTTTGGTTGACATGCTGGGCGAGGCGATCACCTGCGCCCCCCAGGTTTGCATGAGTGAGCGACGGTACGGCTTTTGCTCGTAGCTGATCTTTACCATGTATACGGCCAGTTCTATTCCGAATGTCTTCGCGGCAAAAGCCAACGCGGTACCCCATTGACCCGCCCCTGTTTCGGTGGTCAGGTTGGTGACTCCCTCAATCTTATTGTAGTAGGCCTGTGGCAATGCCGTGTTAAGCTTGTGAGATCCCACCGGGCTCACGCTCTCATTCTTGAAGTAGATGCGTGCCGGTGTGTCGAGTGCCCTCTCCAGGTCGGTAGCGCGTACCAGCGGGGTGGGGCGGTATATCTTGTACTTCTCTCTTACCACTTCGGGGATATCAATCCACGCATCGGTTTGGTTCACTTCCTGGCGGGAGAGCTCTTCGGAAAATATCGGGAAAAGATCCTCCGCCTTGATTGCTTCTTTTGTCCCCGGGTGGATCATGGGGAGCGGCTTGTTCTTCATCTCGGCCATGATATTGTACCACCGGGTAGGTATATCGGCCTCTGAGAGCAAAAATTTCTTTCTTTTATCCATCATAATGTGTTGTTTGAAAAATGTTTCTTGATTTTTTATGGGTAATGTAATTTGAATTCGTTGGGATTACAAGACGCGGGTGAGCTTCTTTACCTGGATATTTTCTTCCACGATCGCATCGATGACCGCTACCGCCACCATGTTCACGATATCGCGAACCGACGTGTCAACGTCAAGGATGTGGATGGGTTTGTTTAGCCCCATTTGGATGGGACCGAGGGATTCGCACAAGCCTTTCTCCTTCAGTATCTTGTAGGCGGAGTTAGCTGAGCTGAGGTTCGGGAATATCAACGTGTTTACCTCTTTCCCCCGTAGCCGGGTGAAGGGGTACTTCTTGTCCCGTAACTCTTTGTTCAACGCGTAGTTTACCTGCATCTCACCGTCTACTGTTATGTCGGGACACATTTCGTGCAGCCTTTTTACCGCGTTGTGTACGCTGGCAGGACTTCCCACGGAGTCGGCGCCAAAGTTGGAGTAAGAGATCATGGCCATTACCGGTTCATGGTTGAAGAACTTCACGGTAAAGTTCGCCAACCGGGCGATGTCAACCAGGGCATCGGTGTCGGGATGCCGATTGAACAACGTGTCGGCCAGGAAGAGGATTCCCGTTTTGGTGTTCAGGATATGCATGGCACCGATGTGATCGATACCATCGCGAATCCCGATGACCTCTTTCGCAATGGTCGTGGCATCGGTGTACTTGCTGAAGACACCGGTAATCATCGCGTCCGCGTCACCGGTTTCTACCATCATCATACCGAAGTAGTTCCTTTCGAACATCTTCTCCGCCGCCTCGTCGAGCGTCATCCCCTGTCGTTTTCTTTTTTCGGTGAGAATCTTGGCGTAACGTATCCGCCGTTCCTCTTCACGGTCGTGCCTGAGGTTCACGATTTCCATCCCCTCCAGGCTAATCTGGTTCTCCCTGGCCACCTTCGCGATCTTCTCCTCGTTGCCCAGCAGGATGGGGTTACAGATGCCCTCGGCCTGTGCCGTTTCGGCCGCCTTGAGCATGTTGAGGTGGTTGGTCTCCGAGAAGACCACCCGCTTGGGATTTTGCCGGGCCATCTCGTAGAGCCGGCGAATCAGCTTGTTGTCCAGTCCCATTAGGTCGCGTAACTTATGGTCGTACTCCTCCCAATCTTGGATTGGCTTGCGGGCTACCCCCGACTTCATAGCGGCTTTTGCCACTGCCGGGGCCACGGAGGTTAAGAGCCTTGGGTCTAGTGGTTTCGGGATTATATAATCTCGGCCGAATCTCAGTTTTTCCAGGCTGTACGCGGCGTTCACCACGTCGGGCACCGCCTTCTTGGTAAGCTCGGCCAACGCGTATACCGTGGCGATCTTCATCTCCTCGTTGATGCAGGTGGCCTGCACGTCTAAAGCACCCCTGAAGATGTAGGGGAATCCCAGCACGTTGTTGATCTGGTTGGGGTAATCGGAGCGACCGGTCGCGAAGATAAGGTCGTCCCTCGTGGCCATCGCCGTCTCGTACGCTATCTCTGGATCAGGGTTGGCCAGGGCAAATACGATGGGGTCGCTGTTCATGGTTAGCAGCATCTCGGGCGTGAGCACGTTGCCCACGGAGAGGCCTAAGAACATATCGGCCCCCTTCATCGCCTCCTCAAGTGTGTTAATCGGCCGAGAGGTGGCGAACGGTTTCTTACGGTCGTTCAGGTCGCTCCTGCGTGTATTGATCACCCCTTTCGAGTCGAGCATCACGATATTCTCGGGTTTCGCTCCCAGCGCGATGTATAGCTTGGTACAGGAGTTGGCCGCCGCGCCCGCCCCGTTTACCACGATGCGGATATCTTCGATCTTCTTGCCGTTCAGTTCCAGCGCGTTGAGCAGCCCGCATGCTGAGATAATGGCCGTGCCGTGTTGGTCATCGTGCATGATGGGGATCTCCAGCTCCTCTTTGAGGCGCTCTTCAATCTCGAAGCATTCCGGTGCCTTGATATCCTCCAGGTTGATGCCCCCGAAGGTGGGTGCAATCGCTTTCACCACCTCGATGAATCTGTCCGGATCCTTCTCATCGATCTCGATATCGAAGATGTCAATACCGGCGAATATTTTGAAAAGCAGCCCTTTGCCCTCCATAACCGGCTTACTGGCAACGGGACCGATATCGCCCAACCCCAGTACGGCGGTACCGTTGCTTATCACCGCTACCAGGTTGCCTTTCAACGTGTAATCATAGGCCTTCCCTGAATCCTCCTTAATGGCTAAGCAGGGCTCGGCTACACCAGGAGAGTAGGCAAGAGAGAGGTCTCTTTGCGAGCTGTAGGGTTTAGTGGGTACTACCTCTATTTTACCGGGACGGCCTTGCGAGTGGTACGCGAGGGCAGCATCACGCAGTTTGTCTTTTGTCATTTTGATCGAATTCGTCAGATAGAACCAATAGTTTGTGCAAAATTATAAAATATTCCCGACAGATTATAATGTACATGAGCAAACGTTCCTTAATAAACATTAGATGATTTCTTCTTCCGACATAATTCAAGTGAACTTATCCTTTGCTCGTTCAGTTAATCGAAATAAGAGACACGACACATCTTATCTTGTAAAGTATGTTAATACTTTGAAAACCGTATTGGGTTTTTAAGTTTTCTATATTACCTTCGCAGCTTCTTACGGACAAGTTATGGAAACAAAAGAGCGAATCATACGAAAAGCCTCGGAGCTTTTTTGCCAATATGGCATCAGAAGCGTTTCGATGGATGAGTTGGCTTCCTCTTTGAATATATCCAAACGCACTATTTACGAGACATTTAAGGATAAGGAGGATATCCTTTTATCGGTTATTTCCGCGAAGAAAACCCAGCGCAAGGCCGATTTTGAGTCGTTGGTTTCCCAGACGACTAACGTGATAGAGGTGTTCCTCGCGATTATCGAGATTCATCAAACGATTCCGATGTGTTGTGACAGATTTTACGACGACATTCACCGTTATTACCCAAGTGTATCCCGATTTATCCATGATGTGAACAGGGAGAATAACCGGAAACTGCGCTCATTTCTCAAGAGTGGTATTAAACAGGGGTACGTGCGTGACGACCTGAATGTAAAGGTAGCCGCTTTTCTCGTGGAGGAGAGCACGTTTACCCACGCCTATGCCAATCAGCGGAAAAGGCCGAAGTTCTCCTACCACGAGCTGTTTTACACGATGATGATCAACTTTTTGCGGGGTATCTCTACTGCTAAAGGGATCGAGATAATAGATGAGTACTTGGCAAAGAAAAGGAACAAAATAAATAAGTAATGGAACCGATGAAAAAGCCTGGCTTGAGATTTTTTAGGAGATGGGTGCCGAGCGCTGCTTTGCTGTTTGGCCTCACTTGTATACCCGTTGCATATGGTATCACCAGTATGCCTACCGTGAGCGCTTCTTCAAATACGCTTTCCGCGGATGGCGTCACTAACTCGTCTGTACTACTCCCTCAGACTGCTGATAGCTTGGTGATCGATTTAAAGACGGCGCTTGAGATCGCTTTGAGCGAGAATCCCACGGTAAAGGTGGCCGATATGGAGATCGAGAAGAAGCAGTACGCGAAGAAAGCGGCCTATGGTACTTTGATGCCGCAAGTGGATCTGATCGGGCTCTATCAGCGTGCCATAAAGCGACAGACCGTCTATTTCGATGAGGGCTTCGGCTTCGGTGGTGGCGACATCGATCCCTCCGAGTATACCCCCGAGGAGCTACAGGTAATGCAGGTGCTGGGCAAGATGATGGGTGGGGGCCGTGACAAGGATTCGGCGTCGGAGGGGATCCAGATGGGCCGCTTTAATCTCTGGTCGACTGGTATGAACGTTAGCCTCCCACTCGTGGTTCCTTCCTTGTGGAAAAACATTCAAATGAGCGAGGTAGATATCCATATCGCCATGGAACAGGCCCGCGGGTCGCGGATCAACCTGGTGAACCAGATGAAGAAGGCATTCTACAGCCTCTTGCTGGCGCAGGATAGCTACCACGTTTTCAAGAAGACCTATGAGACCGACTCGATTAACCTTGTGAATATTCGTAACCGGTATGACCAGGGGGTGGTGGCGGAATATGATGTGATCACGGCCGATGTTCGTCTAAAAAGCTTGATCCCCAATATACTCCAGTCGGAGAACATGATGAAGATCGCCGACCTGCAGCTGAAGATGCTGATGGGAATCGATTCAGAGCTGCCGATTAAGGTAGAGGGGTCGCTCGATCAGTACAGGAGTACCCTGTTTGATGCCGTGATCCCCGCGGACACGTCGCTTGTCAATAACAGCGATATAAAGCAGTTCGATCTGCAGGCCAAGCAGTTGCAGCATGTTCACGAGCTGCAGAAGTTGCAGTACGCACCGTCATTGGTCACCTCGTTCAATTGGACCTACATGAGCCAGAACAACGATTTTCGTTTCCGGGATTACCGCTGGGATCCCTATTCCATGTTGGGATTCACCCTGCAGATACCCATTTTTAGCGGTGGACAACGGTACTACAACGTGAAACAGTCGCAAATGCAGCTCTGGCAGCTGGACGAGCAACGCAAAGAGGTGGAGCGGGGATTGAGGCTCACTATCAAGAACAATTATAACTTGATCAATAAGAACATCGAGCAGATCGTGGCCACCGAGTCGTCTGTGGCACAAGCCCGCAAGGGGCAAGAGATCACGCTCAAACGTTACGAAACGGGTATGGGTACTATCGTGGAGGTGAACGCGGCAGCTTTGGCGGTCGTCAGTGCCGAGTTGCAGTACAGGAACGCGATATACGACTACCTGGCCGCGAAAGCCGATTTAGAAAAGGTGTTGGGATACGACATCGAGCCGGTTAAGTTGGATAACTAATTGCAGCGATGGAAACGAAATTGAGACGAAAAGTAATCGTGATAGATAGGCGATAACGATAAATAACTAATAACCAACAACGTGTAACTGAAATGAAAATAAATTATATAATGTATTATATGAGACGATACAGCGTGTTAACGATTACCCCGCTCTTGGTAGCGGCCCTGCTGGCTTCCTGTGGTGAGGCGAGCCGTTCCGAACGTTCCGAGGAGAAGGTTGTAGAAAACTCGAGGGTGCGGGTAGAAGAGGTGCGGCTAGTGCCGGTAGATGAGGTAGCCACGTTTACGGCCACGGTTGAAGCCGATAAGGTGAACAACATTACTCCCGCGATGGGCGGGAGGATCCGGGAGATAAAGGTGGACGTGGGTAGCCGTGTAAGCAAGGGGCAAATCCTGGTGAAGATGGATCAAGCCACCCTGTCGCAACAACAGACGCAGGTAGCCACCCTACGCCGTGACTACGAGCGATACAAGGAGTTGTATGAGGTGGGAGGTATCTCAAAGCAGCAGATCGACCAGATCGAAGCGCAGCTAGAGGTGGCCGAGTACGCGCTGAACAGCCTCGACGAGAATACCACACTCACGGCGCCCATCAGCGGTATCGTTACTGCCCGTAACTATGACCCGGGTGACGTGGCCATGCAGCTGCCCATACTTACCATCGAGAGCATCCACCCCGTGAAGGTGAAGGTGAATGTATCCGAATCCTATTACAACCGGGTGACCAAGGGTATGCCGGTAGAGGTAGTGGCAGATGCGTTGGGCGATGCGTTGTTCCAGGGTAACGTCTCCTTGATTCATCCTACCATCGACCCTGTATCGCATACGTTCACCGTGGAGGTATCGGTGACCAACAGCGAGCAGCTGTTGCGTCCAGGTATGTTCGCCCGGGTTCGGATGCACTTTGGGACCCATGAACGCCCGGTGTTACCCGATCACGCGGTGTTGAAGCAGCTGGGCTCAAACGATCGCTACGTCTTCGTGGAGAAAGGAGGGAAAGCGATCTACACCCCGGTCGAGCTCGGGATACGCCTGGACGATAAGTACGAGATACTCTCTGGGTTGCAGCCGGGCGATAAGGTTATCGTCCATGGGAACACGGGGTTGATTGATGGAGATGAAGTGGAAGTTGTTCAATAATTTAATCATATGAAACTACATGAAACCGCGGTAAAAAAACCCGTCGCTACCTCGTTGATCTTTATCGGGGTGGTGCTTATAGGTATTCTTTTTTATACGCGACTGCCCATCGACCTCTATCCCGATATCGATTTAAATATTGTTACCGTTATGACCTCCTACTCGGGCGCGGGAGCGGAAGACGTGGAAGAGAACGTGACGCGTCCCCTGGAAGACGTGTTGAACTCCACCGAGAAGCTAAAGGAGCTCTACTCAACCTCTAAAGATGGTGTGTCGTTGATCTTATTGGAGTTCGATTTCGGCACCGATATGAACGCCGTTATGAACGATGTACGAGACAAGGTGGGCCTCATATCGGGATTCCTGCCCGAGGGTACGGAGGATCCCATGATTATGAAGTTTAGTTCTGATATGGTTCCGGTGATGGTACTATCGGCCACGGCCGACCAGAGCTCCGGGGCGCTCTATAAGATTCTGGACGAGCAGGTGGCTAATCCCCTCAACCGGATTAACGGGGTGGGAACCGTATCGGTGGGGGGCGCTCCCCAGCGGGAGATACAGGTGAACGTGGTGCCCGCCAAGCTGGAGGCGTATAACATCTCGTTGGAGCAGATCGCGCAGGTGATCGCTACCGAGAACGTGAACGTGCCGGCAGGGGACTTTGATGTCGGTACGCAGACCTACATGTTGCGCCTTGAAGGGGAGTTCCGGGAGAGCCGCGACCTAAATGACATCATCGTGGGTAACAACCGGGGCAGGGCGATCTATCTTCGCGACGTGGCCACGGTGGTCGACACCCTGGAGTCCCGCGTGCAGGAGAACTACACGAACGGGAGACGGAGTGCCAGCATCGTCGTTCAAAAGCAGTCAGGCGCTAACACGGTAAGCATTGCGAACTCGGTTAAGAAGCAACTTCCCGAATTGCAAAAGAACCTACCGCCTGATATCAAAATCGTGGCGGTGATGGACTCGTCGGAGTACATTCGGGTCTCGATCAACAGCCTTTTAGAGACCATATTGCTGGCACTGGTCATCGTGGGGTTGGTGGTGCTTTTTTTCCTGGGAAGGTGGCGTGCGACCATTATCATCATGGTGGCCATCCCCATTTCGCTTATCGGGTCGTTTATCTACCTTTACCTCACGGGTAACACCATCAACATCATCTCGCTATCAGCGCTTTCGATCACCATCGGGCTGGTGGTGGACGATGCCATCGTGGTGTTGGAGAACATCGCCACGCACCTTGAGCGGGGGAGCCGCCCGAGACAGGCGGCCATCTACGGTACGGAAGAGGTCTCCCTGTCGGTTATCGCTTCCACGTTGACCATCATTGCCGTCTTCTTGCCGATGACCATGGTAAGCGGTTTTGCCGGTGTGATGTTCAAGCAGTTGGGATGGATGGTTTCCATCATCATCACCCTATCGCTGATCATCTCGCTGTCGCTTACCCCCATGATGAGCGCCTATATGATGCGCGCCACCGCGGAGATGAAGATCAACCGTTTCGACCGTTGGTACAGCAAGCGCATCTTGCCACTTCTCGATGGATTAGATCACTGGTACTCTAAGTTGGTGAACAAGGTGTCAAGGAAACGGAGGTTGGCTTTCTCAACGGTGGTATTGATCTTTGTCGTTAGCCTGGTGATTAGTATCCTTACCTTGAAGACCGAGTTTATGCCAGCGTCTGACAACAACGCCATCTCCATGACGCTGGAGTTGCCTACCGGTACCCGTATGGAGGTGGCTCGTGACATGGGGCATCGGATAGCGCAAGCACTGGAGGCTAAATATCCCGAGATCGAGATCATCTCGTTCAGCGCGGGTACGGCGAGCGAGAGCAATGTTTTCGCGGCCATGCAGAGCAGTGCATCCCACGTCGTTTCGTTCACGATGCGGTTAACGGAAGCGAAGAACAGAAGTAAAACCATTTACGATGTCTCGGAAGAGATTCGGGCCGATTTGGCGAAAATACCCGAGCTACACCGATATCGGGTTCAACCGGGAGGTGGCATGGGGATGACCGCTGGGAGCAATGTCGAACTCGACATCTACGGGTATGACCTGGCCACGACCGACCGGGTGGCCGAGGAGTTGAGACAGCTCATGGAGAACGTTGAAGGGCTACGGGATATTACCGTCTCCAGGGAGGATTACCGGATGGAGTACCAGATTCAGTTCGACCGGGAGAAGCTTTCGCTGAATGGCTTGACCATGTACACGGCTGCTAACGCGGTGAGGAACCGGATTAACGGGCTTACCATGTCGCGTTACCGCGAAGAGGGAGAGGAGTATGATATCCGTGTTCGTTTCGATGAGCAGTACCGGCAGTCGGTCGAGGATATAGAAAATATCCTTATTTATAACCCGATGGGGATCGGCGTGCGGGTACGTGATATAGGCACGGTGGTGGAGAGCTCTTCGTTGCCACAGATAAATAGGCAAGATCGGCAGCGTATTGTAACGGTTGCTGGGACCATTTACGGACGTGCGTTGAGCGAGGTGGTGGGAGATGTGAACGAGCAACTGGCTGAAATCACTCCTCCCGAGGGCGTGCAGGTGGAGATAACCGGTTCGCTGGAAGATCAACAGGAGGCTTTTCAGGAGCTGGGCTTCTTGTTGGTGATCGTAACTTTGCTGGTTTACATCGTGCTGGCTTCCCAGTTCGAGTCGCTTATCTACCCGTTCATGATTATCCTTACCATACCGTTCGCGTTTACCGGGTCGCTCCTGTTGCTCGCGATCACGGGGCAACCGCTAGGCATCATGGGTTTCGTGGGGGTGATCATGCTCGTGGGTATGGTAGTCAAGAACGGTATCGTGTTGATTGACTATATTAACTTGAACCGTGAGCGGGGGATGTCTATCATCACTGCCGTGGTGCATGGGGGTCGCTCAAGGCTTCGTCCCGTGTTGATGACCTCCCTCACGACCATCCTTGGGATGGTCCCCCTAGCGATAGGAACGGGGCAGGGGTCGGAGATGTGGAAATCGCTGGGTATCTCTATTATCGGGGGGATGACCTTTTCCACGATTATCACGCTGGTGCTGATACCTGCCATTTACACCATGATGGCTGGCTACGGTATGCGCAGGAGTCGTCGCGCTCACCGCAGGAAGCTGTTGGCGCGGTAATCTCGCGAAGTGAATTGATAGCAAGCATAAAGAATTGTATAAAACAATCGCATGAAAACATCAATGTTTCCATGCACCTAAATATAAAGATTGAAAATCGCATGAAAGCAGTAATGATAGTGATGGACCAGGCACATTACGACCAGGTGGTGAAAGACTTGGCTTCCCTCAATATCCGGGGTTTTACCTCATGGAAAGAGGT
Source organism: Petrimonas sp. (assembly GCA_012839475.1). Taxonomy (GTDB): domain Bacteria; phylum Bacteroidota; class Bacteroidia; order Bacteroidales; family Dysgonomonadaceae; genus Proteiniphilum. Next base: position 164,218 of record DUNG01000007.1, read on the forward strand.
ATACGGCAAGGGGAGCCAGCATGGGATACCGCACTACGGCACGCATGCCTGGCCCTCCATCAACAATGCCATCCTCACGGTGGTGGAGGATGATCGGGTACCGCTTCTGCTGAACTACCTGAAGGAGGAGGATAAGAGGTCGGTTCACCTTGGTTTGCGGGCCTTCGTTTGGAATATCGAGGAGATGATTTAAGGTCGTCTTCGTGGCAGTTTGACCGTGTTATTTCAGCGATTGGGTTAGTAACGCAAACGCTGATTTGATCTTCGATAGTTTCGAGGTTTGAGAAAGTTTCTTGAGACGTGAGCTTGTTAATAGGTGAAACTAAATCTGTATTCGCTCCGATTTCCCACGCCATCGGTTGCCGTAAACAGGAGTTCTTGCTGCCCTCCCTTGTTCAAGCGACCATTGTCGAAGCGATAGGTATAGACGGTCGATTTCGAGTCGTGGGTGAACAACACGAACTGCCCGTTTATCTCTCCCCGAAACGAAGCGATACCGCTTTTGTCATCCCTTAACCTGATTCGGATACGGCGCTGATTGACCCAGTTGCCTGGCTCAATAGCCGTTATTGTTGGTGGTACCGTGTCGGCCGACACAGCGTAACGGCCTCCCAGTTCGCGGATGGGCAACCGGATTCCCCCACGGGCGTACTCACCCCCTATCCAGCTTTCCGTCCCGTTTTCGTTGATTTGCACGATGCCGTAGTTCCCTTTCTCGCGGAGTGTATCGGTATGCAGCCCAATCCACATCTCCCCTTGGTTATGAAGCGGTACGGGGCGATCGTTGACCTGATGAAGGTCGGAATAGTACTTTCTGTTTTCGATGGCCGAGTGCGTGAAACAGATGTCATCGTAAAGGTTTCCATCGCTGATCTGTAGGGTGAATCCCGGCTCCATGTAGGCGTTCGGGAATTTCCACGTCATCCAGTGCTCGCATGAAGGCTCAAGCGGAATGGATTGCTCTTGTCCATTTACCGTGAAGCGATAGGTTAGACGGTTTCCCGAGTGATCTTCCAACTCGTACCTTAACAGGTACGGTCTCTCCTCGTTGATGTCGATATACCCCCTGTTTTTTGTTTCGTATAGCGGGAGCCTGTTTCCCGGTTCAACGAACGATTTCATGTAAAGTGAGCGGTTGTTTTTCCAATCCTCGAAATCGATGAACGAGTTAAGCATCCGGGTGTCGTCAAATGAGAAACGGCGCATCGTGCTGCTAAAGATTAACTCGTCGTCCACGAACAGCCGAACGTGCTTCACCCCGTAGATGTTGCTTTGACCGTCCATCCGGTCGTACGCTTTCACCCCCACGCCCAGTCGCCCCCACGCGTTCACGGTTCGTCCCAATCCCGAATGGTTGCCTGCGCCATCACTTCCAATCGTTAGCCTTAACGGCTCTTGGCTGCCGTTTACAACTCCTTTACCAACGACCGGGTAGAACGCGATACCCCTCAGGTCGGGCTTGCGTGTATCGGTTATTTTGGGTAAGAACTCCAGCGCGTCCAACGGTTCTTCTGTACGGGTATCCCTAATCTCAAAGTGGAGGTGCGGTCCCCCCGAGCTGCCCGTGTTCCCGCTCAGGGCGATCTGTTCCCCCCGTTTCACCGGCAGGGTGCCTTCACCGGGGTAGAGGTTCACCTGAAAGCTTTCCAGCTCGTATTGCCTTTTGGTGACCCACCGGGTAATCGTATCGGAAAAGCTGTTTAAATGTGCGTAGACGCTGGTATGTCCGGTGGAGGGGTGATCGATGTAGAGCGCCAATCCATACCCCCCGGGTGATACGCTGACACGCGACACGTAGCCATCCTCGATCGCGACGATAGGCTTATTGGTCGACTGCTGTGTTTTAAAGTCGAGACCCGAGTGGAAATGGTTGCTACGGAGCTCGCCGAAGTTGCCACTCAGGGCAGGGGGGATGGTTAGGGGATATGGGTACTGTTGTGAATGGATGAAAAGGGGAGCTATGATACCGAGTAAGCATGCGAGGACTAAACGAAAGATTCTCATTACAACGTTATATTTTCCGATTTATTTACAGTACGCGAATATAGCTATTTTCTGTTTATGGTATGCGACCCCCGTTTCGGTAAAACATCTCCTTATATTCGGATGTTCGTGTAACTGTTCCAAGCAACCTTTCTTTTATTTAGACTACTCTCCTTTACTTATGCCCTCCTTATACCTCGTCAACCCACCTCGTTTTGGTTAAAAAAAATTAAAACACGAAACTGTATAGTACTTTGTATTGCATAATACCTTGTTTAATGTATCTTTGCCCCGTAAAATGGAAACATGATGAATATAGAGAACACGCAAAGTCAAATGCGAAAGGGTGTTTTGGAGTATTGCATCCTCTCCATTATTCGCAGGAATGAGGCATACCCCGGGGATATCATTGACGAGATGAAAGGGGCGGGCTTGCAGATGTTAGAGGGAACCCTGTATCCCCTGCTTAACCGGTTAAAGAACGGTGGTTTTCTCTCTTACCGTTGGGTTGAAAGCACGTCTGGGCCTCCCCGGAAATATTTCAGGTTGACCGAGAAGGGAGAGCGGTTTTACGTTCTTCTTCAGGCCACTTGGAACGAGTTGGTATCGGGGGTAGAGACATTGACCGCGGGGAAGTGAAGTTTATATTACACGTAACAGATATGAAGAAAGTAATCAACATTAATTTTCAGGGGCAGGTAATCGCCATTGAAGAGGACGCCTATGAAGTTTTAAAGCTATATATCGATAGTCTTAAGGTCTATTTTTCGCGTGAAGAGGATGGCGACGAAATCGTGAACGACATTGAATGTCGTATCGCGGAGCTTTTTGGCAATCGGTTGAAGCATGGGATTCCTTGCATCACCGTTGAAGATGTGGAGTCAATCATCGCGAGTATCGGGCGACCCCGTGATTTCGATGCCGATTACGAGGAGGTAAGTCGGGAAACGTCTCGAGATCAAGGAGAAGGTCGAAGTACGCGGGGAGAGTCGCGGGAGGGGACGAAAGGGGAGGAACCTCGCAAACTGTATCGAAACTCCAGCGACAAAATAATCGGCGGGGTCTGTAGCGGGTTAGCTCACTTTTTAAAGGTTGACCCCGTTTGGATACGCCTTCTTTTCGTGATCTTGTTCGGTGTCTTCTTTTGGGTCTACCTTGTATTGTGGATCGTGCTTAAGGAGATGCCCTTGGGTTCGAACGTTACCAAGCGGTTTTACAGGAACCCGAATGATCGCGTGCTGGGCGGCGTTTGCGGTGGGTTAGCCGCCTACTTCAAGATCGATTCGTGGATTCCCAGGGTCCTGTTTCTCTTGCCGTTGATCTTGAACGTGATGGGCATGTTCTCCATTTTTCCCTTGAACCGGTTTTTCGATCATGTCGGTTTCAACTTGAATATCAACTCGGGCATATTATTGCTATATATCGTGTTATGGATTATTATCCCCGAGGCAAAGACAGTAAAGCAGAAATTAGAGATGATGGGGGAGGAGGAGTACATTCAGTCCATTAGAGACCGGGTTAGTGATAACGTATCAGGTTGTAAAAGCCGCACTGAAGGCGATGCTTCGACTGGTTTAACCTCTGATGGCACCTCTGACTACACTTCTGGACCTGCATCCTCACATACGTTTGCACACACGCCTGCGCCTGCACCTGCGCGCTCGGGTTGCTTGAATGCCCTCATCCTATCGGCCAAAATAGTCCTGTTTATGTTTGTCGGTCTATTTGCCTTGGTGTTATTCAGTCTCTTCGCGGGATTTCTTTTCACAGGTGCAAGATGGATGCCCCTCAAGTCACTCTTTTTAGACCCGGGTTACGAATCCCATTTGCTGATTATCTCGTTTTGCTTGTTGATATTGGTGCCCCTTATCGCTATGGTGACTTGGCTTATTCGCCGAGTAATGAAAGCCAAGTCACGTCCCGTTATAGGGGTCGTGGCCGCGGTACTTTGGATGGGTGGGCTTGTTAGCGTCGGTTTGTTGACATCTCGTGTAGCCCATAAGTTCAGCGTGGAGTATTCCAGTGAAGAAAAAGCGCAGATTGCCCCTGTCAGTGTAGATAAGATGTACGTGGAAATGTTGCCCTATGGCGATGATTACGCTGAATTAATGGCAAGGGATTTATTTGGCTGTAACATAGGCACGTTTCGGTTTTTTGATGAATTTGACGACCGCACCATTTTGCCTTATTACACGGCCAACGAGGATTCACTCCTCTTTGCCAACATCAACCTTCAGGTGCGTCACAGTTACGACTCGCTCTTTCACGTGCGGACAATTGCCACCGTACGAGGGCGTACCCAGCGTTCCGCGAAAACCGATGCATTGCAATTCAACTACCCGATTACTCAAAACGACTCCGTGCTCTTTTTGCCCGAATTTTTTTCGGTCCCCGTTGAGCAGGGATTCAGGAATCAAAGTATCACGGTAGAGATAGCGGTTCCCGCCGGGAAAACCATCGAGGTGAGTGACGCGTTGGATGAGTACAAAAGCGAGAATTCGCCTGGTGTGCCCCGCAAACGGATGCGGCGGTAAAATAAAACGGCCAAATGTTCGTTTGTTTCTAAAAAACTTGTATCTTTGCATCCGCGAATTACGAAAAGTGGTTCGCGAAATAACATATTGTGGAAGGCCCAGATGGCGGAATTGGTAGACGCGCTAGTTTCAGGGACTAGTGTTGGCAACAACGTGCAGGTTCGACCCCTGTTCTGGGCACCCCAATCGCGCAGGTGGTGAAATTGGTATACACGCTACTTTGAGGGGGTAGTGCCGGTTACGGCATGTGAGTTCGAGTCTCATCCTGCGCACGAATAGACCTACGACGACATACAAACCATCTTGTTGTCATGAAGATTTTAACCTCAGGGCAGATTCGCGAGATTGATGCTAAAACTGTCTTGCGCGAGCAAATCTCATCGCTGGACTTAATGGAACGTGCGGCCACCGCTTTTTACCGCTGGCTTATCGAAAAATATGACCGTAAGGATACCTCGATACTTATTTTCGCGGGTGTCGGTAACAATGGTGGAGATGCACTGGTGGTCGCCCGGCTGCTTCACCGGGCGGGTTATCCCGTGAAAGTGCTCGTGGTTGAGTACAGTGCTTCCTATTCGGATGATTGCCTGCATAACCTTTGCCTGGCCGAGGCCGCGGGCGTCTCCTGCACGAAAATCGTTTCGGCAAACGACCTTTCCCAAGGTGACCTTTCCCTGAGTGATTCTCATAAGTCACCTGTAGCATCAAACATACCTGAAGTATGTCTTAGCGATATTCCCCCGTTTGATAAATATGACCTGCTTATTGATGGCCTCTTTGGTACGGGGCTTAACCGCGAGGTGAGCGGGCTGGCCCGTGAGGTAATCGCCCGAATGAACGAGAGCGGCAAGAGGATTATCAGTATCGATGTGCCTAGTGGGCTATTCTTGGATCGGAAGACCACCTTCGCCGTGGAGGCCTACGAAACGGTGACGTTTCAGATTCCCAAGTTGGCGCTTTACCTGCCCGGTAACCAGCGTTTTTGCGGTGAGGTGTATCGTGTGGAGATAGGATTGAACGAGGAAGCGATCGCCGAAGCAGACAGCGACATCTTCTTTACTTGTGGGGAAGAGGCCCGGGGGTGGCTAAAGCCGCTGCCCAGGTTTGCCCATAAAGGGACGTTGGGGCATGCGCTGGTAATTGGTGGAAGCCTTGGAATGATGGGCTCGGTATGCCTTGCCGCGAAAGCTGCTCTGAGGTCGGGATGCGGGCTTGTTACCGCCTACCTTCCCCATTCGGGTGTTCCCATTATACAGGGTCATTTTCCCGAGGCGATGGCGATAGGGGATGCGCACGGTAGCCGTATTACCTCCATCGAGTACAACTTGAAACCCAACGCCATTGGAATTGGGATAGGTATGGGGCAACACAATGAAACGGCACAAGCATTACACCGCTTCTTGAAAAAAAATCATGGACTTGAAAATAGCGTTCCCTTGGTGGTGGACGCGGACGGACTGAATATTCTTTCCAAATACCCTGAATGGCTTTCGTTACTACCCCGAGGAACCATCCTCACGCCGCATCCAAAAGAGTTGAGTCGGTTGATAGGGGAGTGGAGCGACGACTTCGATAAGATCCGAAGGACCCGTGCGTTTGCCCGAGAGTATGGGGTTATCGTGGTCGTAAAGGGAGCCTTCTCACTGGTTATCGACGCGGAAACCATCCATGTGAACAGTAGCGGTTCGCCTGCCCTGGCCACGGCGGGATGCGGCGATGTTCTCACCGGGATGATAACCGGTCTGCTTGCCCAAGGGTACCCGCCCCTTGATGCCGCTAGACTAGGTGTTTACCTGCACGGGTTGACGGCCAACCTGGCGATTGGTCGTGTACATGAACGCGCCTTTATAGCCTCTGATATTATCGATGGTATTGGGAACGCCTACGCGTTCCTGGAAAAGGGGCATCTTGGGCTGGCTTGATGCAATTAGGTCATACCGTTGTAGTTGCCGGGAATCGCTGGAGCTGCCAGGAATCATCCGAAAATTGCCCGGAAAATCGCAAATAAGTAATTTATTGCTTGTTTTTCACGAATAAAGTTTGTACTTTTGCACCTCATTTCGCTAATAGGCTCAACAAGAAGTCGTGTTACGCGGCTCGCCTCAGGCTGGTAACGTAAAGTTATTTTTAGTATGTACGTCATTGTAGACATTCAGGGTCAGCAGTTTAAAGTATCTCAAGGCCAAAAGTTATTTGTCCACAGGATCAACGCCGAACTGGGCAGCGAACTCGAGTTCGAGAAGGTGATGCTGGTGGATGATGGGGAAAAGGTAACCGTGGGTGCTCCGTTGGTTGACGGGGCCAAAGTGGTGGTAGAGGTTCTCTCTCATGTGAAAGGCGACAAGGTTCTCGTTTTCAAGAAGAAGAGAAGGAAAGGGCATCAGAAGTTGAACGGTCACCGTCAACAGTTTTCTGAAGTACAAGTAAAGGAGATTGTTCATTAACATTAGACTATTTCTCGCCATGGCATAATCCAAGTAAACTTGTCTTCTGCTCATTTGGCTTAACGAAATAGTGCATTAAAAAATACAGGAAAATGGCACATAAAAAAGGTGTAGGTAGTTCCAAGAACGGTCGTGAATCGGAAAGCAAACGATTAGGCGTTAAGATATATGGTGGTGAGTCGGTAAAGGCTGGTAACATCCTCGTTCGCCAGCGCGGCACGCAGCATCACCCGGGCAATAACGTGGGTATGGGGAAAGATCATACCCTGTATGCCTTGATCGATGGAACGGTGGTTTTCCGTAAGCGGAAGAACAACCGCTCGTTCGTGTCGGTACAGCCGTTCGCGGAAGCAGAGGCGTAAATATTATGCCTAGGTCCCGGTAAAAACGGAACTGGAACTGTAAAACAGTGTATTGGTGAGCAACCTGCCCGATATCGGGCAGGTTGTTTTTGTATTGGGTGGAAACTGTTCGAGGAGTTTGATCCCATATTATGTATATTCATTCAGGGAAGGTAGGGGATGGGGTCAAGGGATGTAATAAACGATGCCGAAGCGAAATCCGCTTTCTGACGTGCGTAGATGATACTTCTCCATTGATAGCGGGATCAAGCTATGAATTTTCAGGTAGGGATTGGCAAACAGACCCACGGGGGCTTTTTTAAAGTCGTACTTTACCCCCAGGCCAAGCATGGCACCTATACCCGTTTGGCTGTCTAAATGATTCTCTTTTCCCGTATCTATCCCCAGGGAGATTCCCCCGTTCAAAAAGAAATAATTGAGAAATGTCCATCTAACCGTTACCGGTATATCAAATACCCTATTCGTCACCTTGTAGGGAGCTGGCGCATCTGGCCCGAGTGATGCATTGCTAAACCGGTATTTGTATTGACCGTAGGAAATTCCCGTTTCAAGATCCAGCTGTTTCGTTAGGGGGTATAGGTAGGCAATACCTAGGGAATAGTACCCTTTCCCTTCATATATGCCCGCACCACAAATAGGTTCAAAATGGAAAGCATCATTTTCCCCCAGTCCTGAATAGGTGATACCGATGGCTCCCCTTGAGCGAAAGAAAGTTGATTGGGCATTCAGGTTGCCCGATACAGAACAAGATGCTGTTAGAAGCAACAACAGTGTTAAACATTTAATTGATCGCGGCATAATTCATCTTTTTTATCTTTACTTATTTGATGAAAATTAAACGTGAAACGCTGCATTTATACGAACTATTGACATGTTTTTGTAAATTTTTAACAGCTTGACGCTTCCTGACGAGCTCAGTCAGCACATCATCTTGTAACCTGTTGGAAACACCTGTTTATTTATGCCTTCCTTTCAAAACCTCCTCGATATCCTGCAGCTTTAGTTTCTTCGTCTTTAGCAGTATGAGGAAATGGTACAGTAGGTCGGCCGCCTCGTTCGCGAACAGCTCCAGGTTGTCGTCTTTCGATTCAATCACCAGCTCCACCGCCTCTTCCCCCACCTTCTGGGCGACTTTGTTAACCCCTTGCTTGAATAACCGGGCGGTGTAAGAGTTTTCGGAGTCTCCCGCGATGCGCTCTTCGATGACCTTCTCCAGTTCGTAGAGGAACCCTTTGGCCGTCTCTTCCTGGAAGCAGGAGGTGCTGCCCGTGTGGCAGGTGGGGCCCTGTGGAAAGGCCTTGATCAGTAACGTGTCGTTGTCGCAGTCCACGAGTATCTCGTCAACCAGCAGGTAGTTCTTCGACTCTTCTCCCTTGGTCCATAGCCGGTTTTTGGATCGGCTGAAAAAGGTGACTTTCCCCTCTGTCCTGGTTTTTTCGAGTGCCTCTTCGTTCATGTACCCCAGCATCAATACTTGCAGGGTGCTGGCGTGTTGGATGATTGCCGGGACCAATCCCCCGGACTTGTTAAAATTTACGGTCATCGTACAGCTATATTATGATGGTTTAGAAACTCTTTGAGCGCAGGGATGGATATCTCCCCGAAGTGGAACACCGATGCGCCCAGCGCGGCACTCGCCTTGGTCTGTTGGAACAGCTCCAGGAAGTGGGCAGGGGCACCCGCACCGCCCGACGCGATGACGGGGATATTGACCGTCTCGCACACCTCCCGGGTGATATCGATGGCGAAACCTTTTTTGGTGCCATCGTGGTTCATGGAGGTGAGTAGTATTTCGCCCGCGCCAAGTTGTTCCACCTCCCTTGCCCATTCAATCGTGCGCCGGGTGGTGGCTGTCCGTCCCCCATGCACGTGTACTATCCAGTCGTCACCGGTATGCTTGGTGTCGATGGCTACCACCACGCGGTGGCTCCCCAGACGGTCGGCCAGCTCGCTGATCAGCATCGGTCGGTCTACCGCCGCGCTGCTGATGCTCACCTTGTCGGCTCCCGCCTGGATAATCGTTTCCGCATCACTCACCGAGCGAATGCCGCCCCCCACGGTAAGGGGAATATGGATCACTTGTGATACCCTTTTCACTAAATCGGTCAGCGTACCCCGGTTCTCCACCGTCGCGGTGATATCGAGGAAAACCAGCTCGTCGGCTCCCTCATCCTCGTACCGTTTGGCGAGCTCCACGGCGTCGCCCGCGTCACGGAGGTCCACGAAGTTGACCCCTTTGACCGTTCGTCCCTCCTTGATGTCGAGGCAGGGAATAATTCGTTTCGTTTGCATGTTTAATTCAATTAGCAATGTGCAATTAGCAATGTGCATTCAACTATTGAACTGCATTAGTTCCTTTAGGGATATCCTCCCCTCGTAAATCGCTTTGCCGATGATGGCACCCTCGCAGCCAATCTCTTTGAGCAGATGCAGATCGGCCACCGAGGTGACACCCCCGCTGGCAATCAGATGAACATCTATACTCCTAAGGATCTCTTTGTATAGGTTCACCGAAGGGCCTTGGAGCATACCATCCTTCGCGATGTCGGTGCAAATCACGTACCGCACCCCTTTTCGCGCGTACTCTTCGATGAACTCCACCACGTCCAGCTCCAGTTGTTGTTGCCACCCGTTGGTGGCTATTTTTCGTTGGTGGCTATCCGCCCCCAGGATAATCTTATCGCTCCCGTAGAGGTCCAGCCACTTGAGGAACAGCTCCGGTTGCTTTGCTGCAATGCTCCCCCCGGTAATCTGGTGCGCCCCGTTCTCGAAGGCGATGCGAACATCGTTGTCCGATTTGATCCCGCCGCCGAAATCTACTTTCAACGAGGTGCGGGTGGCGATCTCGCGTAGCACGCGGTGGTTGACCACGTGGTTCGATTTGGCCCCATCGAGGTCCACCAGGTGCAGGTACTTGATCCCGTGCTCCTCGAACTCCTTGGCCACCTCCAGCGGGTTGTCGCTGTACGTTTTCCGGGTGCTGTAATCGCCTTTGGTGAGGCGAACGCATTGTCCGTTGATGAGGTCTATAGCGGGTATGATTCGCATGTTACTTGAACAATTAGCAATTAGCAATTAGCAATGAACAATTAGCAATTAGCAATGAACAATTAGCAATTAGCAATTAGCAATTAGCAATTAGCAATTCGTTATAGTATCCCCTTCGTGCTAGGGATCTCTCCCGGGTGGCTTCGTTTGACCGCCATCCGGATGGCTCGGGCGAAGGCCTTGAAGATCGCCTCCATCTTGTGGTGCTCATTCTCGCCCTGGGCTTCGATATTGAGGTTACAGCGTGCGTTGTCGCTGAACGACTTGAAGAAGTGCATGCACATCTCAGTGGGCATATCCCCGATGAACTCCCGCAGGAATGTTACGTTCCACACCAGCCAGGGACGTCCACCAAAATCGATGGCCACCTGTGCCAGACAGTCGTCCATGGGGAGTAGGAAGCCGTAACGCTCCACCCCTTTCTTGCTGCCCAGGGCTTGGTTGAATGCCTCTCCCAGCGCGATGCCTACGTCTTCGATGGTGTGGTGTTCATCCACGTGCAGGTCGCCCTCGGCCAGAACGGTCAGGTCGATATTACCATGACGAGAAATCTGCTCCAGCATATGGTCAAAGAACCCCAGCCCCGTGGAGATGGAGCTTTTCCCGCTACCGTCGAGGTTTACCTCCACCGTGATACGGGTCTCGCTGGTTGCACGGGTCACCTTGCCTTTTCTGGGTTCCGCCTTCAGGAAACGGTAGACCTCACCCCAGTCGTTCGTCGTTAACGTTGCTTTCGGTACCTCTGTCGTTTCCGGTGTCTTTGTCTTCTCGAGGGATCCCGTTGTTCCCGATGCTTTTGTCGTTGCTAACACCTCTGTCGTCCCTGTTTCGTTTGTCGCTTCTACCGCTTTCGCTTGTTTTGGGTCGCTTAGGAGGATCGATTGGCACCCCATGTTTTTCGCCAGCTGCACGTCGGTCATCCGGTCACCTATCACGAACGAGTTCTCCAGGTCGTAGTTCCCCTTCATGTAGTGAATCACCATTCCCGTCCCCGGTTTTCTTGTCGGTAGGTTTTCTCGCGGGAACGATCGGTCTATCAGTATCTCGCTGAACCGCACCCCCTCGTTTTCAAACGCTTTCAGTATCATGTTGTGCACCGGCCAGAAGGTCTCTTCCGGGAAGGAGGAGGTTCCCAGTCCATCTTGGTTGGTCACCATTACCAGTTCGTACTCCAATTCCTTCGCTATCAGCGCGAGGTATTGAAACACGCCGGGGTAAAACTCCAGTTTCTCGAACGAGTCAATCTGCTCGTCTTCCGGCTCGATAATCAGGGTGCCATCTCTATCGATAAACAGTACTTTCTTCATAATTTAGTTTGTTTCTGCTTGCAATTTTTCCATGTAACAGGAATACCTTATTTTCGTGTAACCGGTATACCCCTTCCTTGTTTACGGCAGTAATTTATTTCTGCTTATAACCTTCCCGTGTAACGGACAACTCCTATTCCTTATACTTTGGAGCAGTATCGGGTTAGCGCTTGCAACAGTACGCGGTTCTCCTCGGGCATCCCTACCGTGATGCGGATGCAGTTGGGTACGACCGAATGGCGGTTGCGCACGATTACCTTCTCCTCCACCAGGTAGTGGTATATGTTGTTGGCATCATCCACCTCCACCAACAGGAAGTTGGCGTTGGATGGGTAGATCTTTTTCACGATGGGTAGCTTCATTAGCTCCTCTCTCAGCAGCGCACGCTGTCTGAGGATAATGGCGAGCCGTTGTTCAAACTGACGTGGTTTGGAGAGGGCTTCAAGTGCGGCCATTTGGTTGAGTGCGCTCACGTTGTAGGGCGGCTTGGTCTTGTCCATCAGCCCGATGATTTCCCGGCTCGCGTAGGCGATACCTACCCGTGCGGCGGCCAGTCCCCATGCTTTGCTGAAGGTCCGTGACACGATTAGGTTGGGCCACTCCTGCACCATCCCGGCAAAGCCCGGGTGGTCGCAAAAGTCGATGTACGCCTCATCTACCACCACGATGCCCCGGAACTCGCGGAGCAGTTGTTCCACGTTCTGCAGTCGGTTGCCGGTGGGGTTGTTGGGCGAGCAGACAAAGACGAGCTTGGCAGGGTGGGAGAGGATCGCATCCACGTCCAACTCGAACTGCTCGGTTAGCGGCACCTCCACCAACTCCACATCGTGGATATGGGCCGACACCTCGTACATGCCATAGGTGGGGGGACAGGTGATCACCCGGTCGTGCGATGGCTCGCAGAAGACCCGGTAGATCGTATCGATCACCTCATCGCTCCCGTTTCCGATGAATATATGCTCCACGGGTATGCCGTTTCGTTCCGACAGTGCTCTTTTCAGTTCCCGTTGGTGAGGGTCGGGGTACCGGTTCCACTTCCCGTATGGATTCTCGTTCGCGTCAAGAAAGATACCTTCCTTGCCGGTAAATTCATCCCGTGCGCTCGAGTAGGGCTTTAGCGCCAGAATGTTGGGCCTCACAAGCGAAGTTATATCAAAGTCAGAAGGTTTCATTCGATTGTTGGGTTTATTCATTCGGTTTCGTTTTGATCGTTTTCGGGTCTCCTTTCTTCCACTTTTTCTTCCGCCGTTCTCTCTGCTGCCTTTGTTATCGCCTGCTCGGTCGTTTCTTCTCCCGTTCCTTCAACAGCTTTCCTTTCAGGGGTAGCACCTTCTTCCAGTAAGGAATCAATGCTGGCGGTTGTCAAGCTCGCTTTCGTAACGGAGGCGAGTCGCAATGTCATCGCGTTCTTGTGCCCGTGTAGCTCCTCCGCCTCGGCCATCGTCTCCACGGCTGTCCCTATGCTTTTGATCCCCTCGTCGGTGATGTATTGGAACGTGATCTTCTTTACAAAGCTGTCCAGCGACACCCCACTGTAGGCTTTTGCATGTCCGCTGGTTGGCAGCGTGTGGTTGGTTCCGCTTGCGTAGTCGCCTGCGCTTTCGGGGCTATAGTTCCCAAGGAAGACCGATCCCGCGCTGACCACATCCCGACCCAGCAGGGTGGGGAACTCGGTCGCCAAGATAAGGTGCTCCGGTGCGTAGAAGTTGCTGAAGCTCATGCACTCTTCTAAGGTCTTGAACAGGATGGCCTTGCTGTTTTTCATCGCTTGTTTGGCCAGCTCCTTTCGTGGTAGTTGCTCGATTTGCAGGTCTATTTCCTTGATCACCTCCTTGACCACCCGTTTGTCATCCGACAAGAGGATCACCTGGCTGTCGGGACCATGCTCCGCTTGCGACAGCAGGTCGGCCGCCACGAACGAGGGGTTGCACGACCAGTCGGCAATCACCAGCAACTCGCTGGGCCCGGCCGGCATATCGATGGCCACGCCGTAGTATTGCGCCGATCGCTTAGCCGCCATCACGTACTGGTTGCCCGGGCCGAAAATCTTGTTCACCGTGGGGATGCTCTCCGTGCCGAAGGTCATGGCCCCAATGGCCTGGATGCCCCCCACGGCGAATACGCGGGTCACACCTACCAGGTTGGCCGCGTAGAGGATAGCGGGATGGATTACACCTTCTTCGTTGGGAGGTGTACAGAGGATAATCTCTTGACAGCCGGCAAGTTTAGCCGGTACCCCCAGCATCACCACGGTAGAGAAGAGGGGAGCGGTTCCACCCGGTATGTAGATACCCACTCGTTCGATGGGGCGAGATTCTCTCCAGCAGGTCACTCCCGGTGAGGTCTCCACCTTTCGCACCTCTTCTCGTTGGGAGAGATGGAACGCGGTGACGTTCTTCACCGCAAGCTCGATGGCCTGCTTCAGTTGTTGTGGCACTTGGTCAATAGCTTGGGAGATGGTTCCCTGCTCCACTTCGAGCGACGTTTGCCCGGCGAAATCATGCTTCCGGCTGTACTCCAATACCGCCTTGTCGCCTTTCCGATGGATGTTGTAGAACATCTTCTCCACCAGCTTCATTAGCCGTTGTTGCTTGATCAACGGTCGTTGTGCGAGTTTTTCCCATTTGTTTCGCGTGGGATTGGATATCGTCTTCATTATTGGTTATTTTAAAAAGAATTGCAGATTGCTCCCAATCATTTGAGTAGGGGTTTCGTCTGTATATATACTAGGTTGTTTTAAAGGATCATCTTCTCGATGGGAACCACTAATATTCCCTCTGCCCCCAGGTTTTTTAGTTCATCGATGATCTCCCAGAAATCATCATCGTTGATGACCGAGTGGACGCTACTCCATCCCTCGTCGGCCAGGGGGAGGATGCTGGGTGAGCGCATCCCGGGCAATAGCTTCACAATGCGGGGGATAGCTTCATTTGGCGCGTTCAGAAGCACGTATGTTTTGCCCTGTCCGTTCTTGTACGCTTTAACACGGAAAAGCAGTTGTTCGAGGAGTTCGGTTTTTCGGGGCGACAGGTTTTGGTGGCTGATCATCACCGCTTCGCTCTCCACGATCGTCTCCGCCTCTTTCAACCCGTTCATGATGAGGGTGCTGCCCGTGCTCACGATATCGAAGATGCCGTCTGCCAGACCGATGCCGGTAGCGATCTCCACGCTTCCGCCCAGTTCCTCGATTCTCACGTTTATTTCCTTTTCCTTGAAAAACTTGCCCAGTATCCTGGGGTAGCTGGTGGCCACGCGCTTGCCGTTGAAGTAGGTTAATCCCGTGTACTCTTCGTCCCTGGGTATCGCGAGCGAAAGACGACAGTGGGCAAACCCCAGCTTCTCGACTACCTTCACATCCTTCTCTTTCTCCCATACCTCGTTCTCGCCAAGGATGCCTATGTCGGCCACCCCTTGCTCCACGTACTGGGGGATGTCATCGTCCCGCAGGAAAAGGATCTCCATGGGGAAGTTGCTCGCGCTGGTCTTCAGCTTGCGGTCACTGTTTGAGACCTTGATCCCGCACTCCTTTAGCAACTCGATCGATTTTTCGCTCAACCGACCGCTCTTTTGAATGGCTATTTTCAGTTTTTCCATCGTCTTGAACTTTTTCGCTCCTACCTATCTTTTTTTATTTAATTCTGTGTAATGCGATTTTGTTTTTTGTTACTTGCTCAAGGCAACTAAAAAAAACCCGCCTGACAGGAATCAGACGGGCTGGTATGCTTGTGTCTCGCGGGTTCGTACACGTCAACCTCACCTCGCCTGATTGCAAGTGTGAAAATGGTGGTGATGGAACCCGTTTGCTTTCATCGTTTTTGTTTTTACCCCACAAAGATAATGGATTTATTTAAAACCAAGCCGGGAATGACTGTTTTTTTGATAATATTGTTACCTTTGCCTCGTTTTATTGGAATACTTTAGGGCAACGAGCGTAAAATGTAGGAGGTAGCTGGGGAAACCACGATGCGTCAAGTTGAGAACCTGGGGAGTAGAAATGATAACCAATCAATCATTTATGAATACTATTAAAGTAATTGTGTTATGAAACGCTTTTTTTCAATTGTGCTTGTGACGGCCATATTTTCCGTGTTGGCCTTTACGCCTGCGGTTGCGCAACAGGATGCTTCTCCCGAAATGGAACAACTGGTAGCGCCAAGCTTCAGGGATTTTCGTTTTGCTATAGGTGGAGGGTATGCGCTTCGCTTGGGTAAGATTGAGAAGACGGGTGACGATAATTGGGACAACGTGAGTAAGAAGTTGCGCCATGGCTTTACCGTGGATGCCGATGCCCAGTACTTCTTTCGTGAAGGATGGGGACTTGGGTTGAACGCGAACTTTTGTTCGAGCACCATTTCGGGTAATGACCTCTACTTTGCCGACATTGATCGTACCGCCAACAGCTACAATGAGTCGCAGAACATCTTGTTTGTGGGACCATCGTACGTGGGTCGAAATCAATCGGAGAAGTTGCTCCTGGTCTCGTCTGTCGCTATTGGCCCGCTCTTTTACTCGAACCCGGCTACGCTCGATGGCGTGGTCATTAAAAGCAACGCGGTGGCCGTGGGTCTTAACGTGGGATTCTCCGGGGAGTACAAGGTGAACGCGACTACGGGAGTTGGACTTAAGCTGTCTTCTACCGTGGGCAACGTGAATTCCATTAAGGTGGAAGGACACAAGGTAGAACTGGAGGAGGCGTTTAACCTCTCTAACGTGATGCTTACGGCATTCATCAGTTTCCGATCATGGTAATCACATGCCGTGTAATATGACTTTAATACTTTAATAGGATCTGTTATGAGTAAAAAAACCGTATGGTTCATCGCGTTGCTACTAACGACACTGCCTTCGTTCGCACAGTTTCGCGCGGGTGTGAAGGGTGGGGGAAATATCTCCAGTATGAACATGACCATGGGTAATGTGGAACTCGATATTCACGACCCCCGGTTCGGGGTGCACGGTGGATTGATGGGAGAGTACATGTTTTCAGGAGTCTTCGGGCTGCAGGCCGAGTTGAGCTATTACTATTGCGGGGCAAACATCAACGCCGCAAGATACACGCAAGGGATGGATGTTCCGGAGGGACTCTCCCTGGAAGGGTATGTTAGCCGGCACGTGTTTCATCTACCCCTCTACCTGAAAACGAAGTTCAAGCTCTCTGAAAACACGAGACTCTACGTGATGGGTGGCGGAGTAGCCTCTTTCTCTCCTGTTGCCCACCAACATATCAAGCAGACGTACGAGGGAGAGTACCTGAAGACGAAGTGGAGCTTGTACGAACCGAAAATCCGTATCCTAGATGAAGAGTCGAGCAACGCTTACATGATACAACAGTGGAACGTGGGGATCGCGGCCGAAGCCGGGGTAGAGGTCAATAACCAGGTGACCGTGGGTGTTGGCTTTAAACATGTACTCAATAACATGTCTGCCATTCGTTACATGGGTACGATCATACAGCCCGAAACACGGATGTGGATCGCCTCTCTCTCGGTTGGGTATTTCTTTTAATTTCGTTTTTTTATGTACATTTGCACGGTGTAAAGGCAGCCTTACGGCTTTATGTACATTAAACCCCGATGAAAGAGAAGCTGTTTATCTCCTTGCTGGTTTGTTTGGTGCACGTGGCCACCGTTTGGCCACAAGCCAGGGTCATTCTGCCCGATTCGTCGAAGATAACGACGAACCCCGATTCGTTGAACCTGCTTCCCCGGCAGGTGGAGGGTATTAGTGATTCCGCTATGTTGCCGGATAGCGTTGTAGACCGTTCATTAAGCTTAGACAGCCTGGCTCATGATGATGAGGTAGAGATGGATTCGCTTCAACCACCGCCCAGGATGTTCCATTGGAAGCTAAACCCGAGGACGGGTGACCGGATTCCTGCCGAGTCAGATACCGTGATCCACAACTTTCAGCACTCCACGCTGGCCGATGGTTATTCCGTGGCTATGGGCCATTTGGGTACGATGGGCTCACCGGTGATATCAAAAATATTTTCAGATCGGGGCGAGACCGAGACGTTCATATTTAACAACGCGTATTTCCCCTTCTTGAGGAAGCCTGATGAACAGCTTTTCCTGAATACCCGCGTGCCCTATTCGAGGCTCAACTATTACCGCTCCGGTAACAACCAAACGCGTGAGGATCGGTTCAACGCGAGGCTCACTACCAACTTCGGGAAAAGTTTGAACGTGGGGCTCGATGTGGACCTCATTAACGCCCGGGGGCACTACAATTCGCAGGCGACCCGCCACAACAACTTCTCGCTTTTCGGCAACTACCTGTCCGAACGAATCGAGGCCCACGCTTACGTGAACCTTGGTAAGATAAGCCATTTCGAGAATGGGGGGATTACCAACGACCTGTTTATTACCGACCCCGATGCGATCCGGCAGCAGTTTAACCCGAGGGATATCCCGGTAAAGTTCACGAATACCTGGAACACGCTGGGAAACAACCGTTTTTTCCTCTCCGGGAGGTACAACCTGGGGTATTATGAAGTTGTCAAGAGCGATGATACCGTTAGCGATGATACCGTTAAGGTACGTGGCGACTTCGTACCGGTGGCCAGTCTCAGCTTCTCATCGTCTTATACCGATCAATTTCGCCGTTTCTTGTCCCACGATACCACCCTGGTGAACGTAGGTGGCGTATCCATGCAGCGGATTGATCAGTTTTACCCGAACCGCTACTACATGGGGGCGGTCGATGACAGTGTTCGCTTCTCCTCTTTCAAGAACATCGTGGCGTTAAGTCTCAGGGAGGGGTTTAAAAAATGGGTCAAGTTTGGCTTGACCGCTTTCCTCGAGTATGACTTACGCAATTACTCCATGAGGGACACGGTGGGTACGGGGTATGCGCAACACCGGGAGAGCGCTGTTACCCTCGGGGGGATACTAAACAAGCAGCAGGGTGAGAACCTGCTGTTCAATATTCGTGCCGACCTGGGCGTGTTGGGAGTCAACCTTGGCGAGTTCAGGTTAATGGGCGACGTGCAGACAGGCTTCAATATTGCCGGTCGGCGTACCACGCTCTCCGCCGAGGCATATGTCAAGAATTTAAGACCAAAGTATTTACAGGAGAACTATTTCTCGAAGTACTTTAAGTGGAACCAAAAGTTGGGTGATACGCGTCGGGTCTACCTGGGCGGGAAGTTGCATATCCCGTTCACCAACAGTACCGTGAGCGCGGGTGTGGAGAACCTGCAGAACTACATCTACTTTAATCGGGACAGGATGCTTTCGCAGGAGGGGGATAACGTGCAGCTCTTGACGGTACGGCTCGATCAGGATATTCGGCTGGGTGTCTTTAATTGGGATAACCGGGTGGTGTATCAAGCGTCAAGCAGCCAGGAGGTGATTCCCGTTCCTACCTTAAGCGTCTACTCGAACCTCTACTTGCAAGCCCTGATCGTGAAGGTGTTGACAATGCAGGTCGGTGTTGATGCGCATTGGCACACCAAGTACTACGTTCCGGGTTACGAGCCAGCGTTGCTGCAATTCTACAACCAGGATGAGAAAGAGATTGGCAATTACCCGATCTCCACCATTTACGCGAACTTCCACCTGCAACAGACCCGTTTCTTCGTGATGTTTTACAATGCAGCGTCAAAGCTGTTAAAACCCACGGAGTACTTCTCGTTACCCAATTACCCGGTTAACCCCTTCCTCTTTAAAATGGGTGTTTCTGTGAACTTGAATAACTAATCTGTAAGCGATGAAGGTCTCCAGAAGATTGGTTACGTATGTCGTACTTCTATTGATAGCCATCACTGCCATGGTGTGGCTCAGGAACTATATGATTCGTTCCCTGAGTAAGTCGAACGAGGAGAGGGACTTGGAGGAGATTCTGGCTTCAGGTGAACTGAACGTGGTTACCGATTACAATAGCATTGGTTACTTCGTGTCGGGCGATACGGTTCGCGGGTTTCAGCTGGAGATGATGCAAGCGCTGGAGAGCGAGTGGGGGATAGAGGTTAACCTGTTTTTAGAAAATAGCTTGGAGGATAACGTGAAGGGACTCCACAAGCAGCGGTACGATCTTATCGCGAGGAGCATCCCGGTGAATACTGAACTGCGAGAACGGGTCGCTTTCACCATTCCTATCACCCTAAACAAGCAGGTACTGGTTCAGCGGAAGGCTGAGTTCAATGATGGGGTAGAGCCGATTCGTCAACACTTGAACCTGGCGAAAAAGGTGATACACGTTGCCAGTAACTCGCCGGCCATCCTTCGGCTCGATAACCTGTCGCATGAGATCGGGGATACCATCTTCATTGTCGAAGATCCCAGGTATGAGGTGGAGCAGTTGGTGATGATGGTGGCCGCGGGCGATATCGATTTCACCGTCTGCGATGAGCAGGTGGCGTTGCGGTTAATTCATACCCTCCCTGAGATCGATACCGATACTGATATCAGTTTCACGCAATTGGAGTCGTGGGCAGTGCGGGCAGGATCGCCTATGCTGTTAGATAGCTTGAACAACTGGCTTACCCGCTTTAAAGAGACGAAAACGTTCCAACGACTCCATGAGAAGTACTATGGTGCCGTTGGTTAACGCTTTCGTTGATTAGCGCTTTAGGTTACTTATAACGTTTCACGTTATTTGGCGCGCTTTACCTGGGATAAGTAGTTCCATCACTAACGGCGTTGAGGCGCATCGCGGTGTCCCTGGCGGTTAGCATCGCGGAATGTTCTTTGGCGCTCCTCACGCAACTCCTTCCACTGTTCGGTTTTCTCTTTCCCGATGATTTTCTCTAATTCGGCATCTTGTTCTGCTACTGCCTTTTCACGGGCCTCTCGCATCTCATTACGGCGTGCTTCCCGGTCGCCCTCGGCTTGATCCCTTCTTTCACGCTGCGCGGCCATCTGCTCGGCCCGTTCCGCATCTTGTTTTTCAAATAACGCTTGTACTTTTGCCACCTGTTCAGCGGTCAATTCCAACTCTTTTCCCATGGATTCTGCACGGTCTTTAGCCGAAAATCGGTTTTCCATTCGGGAGGGAGCTTGGGGAGGCTGTTGATCGCTCCTATCTTCATCTCTCCTGTTATCTTGGGCACCTAACGTGCAGCCCATGACGAGTATAGCAATCAAAGCTATCCATGTAATTTTCTTCATCTTTTTTGCGTTTTAATTAAGGGTGAATAATTAAACTTCTCAGTTGATTTATAGGAGTTCAAATATAGCGCAAAGTTTAATGAAAAACAAATCTTTTTTCGATTTAAGAGTCACATTTACAGTCTTTTATGGTTTAAAAACAGGGCTTGGTCGATGCAAATAGCCCTTTGGTCGATTAAAAGCGGCGGTTCGTCTAAAAGAACGGCTCGCGGGGGTATCTCTCCTCGACTTTGCTGAAGAGGTAGGAAGCCACGGTACCCACGATAAAGAGAACCGCGCAAAAGAGTAGCGAGCCCACGAAACTTAGTTCCGCTGCCGAGAGGCCTTCCAGGGTGAACGCGGGAAAGACCACGGTGGGGAAGATAGCCAGGGAAGAGCCTATCACCATCCCCAAGATAAAGTGGTACATACCTGAGTAATGATTCTTAAAGAGCCAGGCCGCCGCCTTGGCGAACAGCAACACGCAGACGATGAAGCCGATGGCAAGGGGGATGATGACCCCGAAGTCGAAATCCTTGATGCCGATTGCCATTTTATCGTATAGCCCAAAATATATCAGGAAGTTGGAGGGGCTCATGCCGGGAACGATCAGTCCCAACCCCATAAGAAGACCCGAACCGAGCCATACCATCAGGTTGGGTGTAACCTCGGTGAGTTGCCGTCCCCCCAGCAGCATCAGCGTGAAGATGGCCAGGGTGGAGAGTATCAGGATAAGGATGCTCGATCTCCCACGACCCTGCATGCCGGCCGTTTTGTAGAGCGAGGGGAAGGTGCCGGCCACGAAGCCGACGAAGAGGCAGACGAATTGGGCGGCGTACTTACCGAACGCTTTTTCTACCACGATGGCGAAGAGGACGATGCCGATAGCGGCACCGATGCCCACGGGAAGAAAGTAAAGCACGTTTTTAAGGAACTTATAGCGGATGTTGGCCAGGAAGCGAATCAGCGGGTTGTAAATCCCGAAGATAACCGCTAATACCCCTCCCGACAGCCCGGGTAGGATAAAGCCGATACCTACCAGGGCACCTTTAACGAGGCGAATAAACCAATCGACGACCGGTCGGATCTTTCGGGGTGATACAGGTTCTGTGTTTCGTTCCGTGTGCTGTTCTTCGCACCGTTCCATGTTTCGTTTATTCTGCTATTTTTTAGATAACGCGCCAAAGATACCGCGGGTGATGCTTCTCCCTATCTGGTAGCTGATCTGTCGTTTGGTGCTTTTACCCACCTGGTCGATGAACTCGCCCAAGATGCCTCGATCGGCTTTCCTTTGCCGTGCTTCGGCCCGTTTCACCCTCTCCGCTTCAAGCGCCGCTTTTTGGGCCTCTTTCTGTTGACGGATGCGCTCTTTCTCTTCTTCCGCGCGCTTTCTCTCCTCTTCTAGCAACTCCTGTTTCTTGGAGAGGATCTCATAGGCCGACTCCCGGTCGATGTAGTTTTCGTACACCCCGTAGATGAGCGAGCTTCGGATCAGTTGATCCCTTTCGCCCACGGTGATGGGGCCAATCTGTCCCTGTGGGGGCAGGATATTGGCACGCTCTACCATCTGCGGTGCCCCTTTCTCATCTAAGAACGAGACAAGTGCCTCACCGGTGTTGAGTTGGGTAATCGCCTCCACGGTATCGAACGCGGGGTTGGTACGGAACGTGTTGGCCGCCACGCGGACCGCCTTCTGGTCGTTGGGCGTGTAAGCTCGTAGGGCGTGCTGTATCCGGTTACCCAACTGCCCGAGTATAGCTGGTGGTATATCCGCCGGGTTTTGCGTGCAGAAGTAAACACCTACCCCTTTGGAGCGGATGAGCCGCACGATTTGCTCCACCTTTTCCAGCAGCGAGGAGGGCATATCGTTGAACAGCAGGTGAGCCTCGTCGAAGAAAAAGATCAGTTTCGGCTTATCAAGGTCGCCCACTTCGGGCAGGGTTTCGTATAGGTCGTCGAGCAGCCACAAGAGGAAGGTGGTGTATACCCGCGGGGAGCTCATCAGTTTATCTGCGGCTAAAATGTTGATCACCCCTTTGCCCTGTTCCGTCTGGATGAAATCGGTTATCTCCAGATCCGGCTCACCGAAGAATTTATCCGCTCCCTCGCTCTCCAGCCGCATCAGCCCCCGTTGAATGGCGCCGATGCTGGCGGGGGAGATGTTGCCGTATTTAGTGGTGAATTCTCGCCGGTTATCGCCGATGAACTGCAGCATCTTTTGCAGGTCTTTCAGGTCGATTAGCAACAGGTCGTTATCGTCCGCGATACGGAAGGCCATCGTGAGGATGGCGCCTTGTGTCTCGTTCAGGTTGAGTAGCCGTTCCAGCAGCAGGGGACCCATGGAGGTAACGGTGGTTCGCACCGGGTGTCCCTGTTCGCCAAACACGTCCCAGAAACGCACCGGGAAGGGCTTGTACTCGAACCCCTTTTCATGGAGGTTGTACTGCTCCACCCGTTTGTTGACGCTCTCCTTGTTGCCCCCTATCTTGGCCACCCCGGAGAGGTCGCCCTTCATATCGGCGGCGAACACGGGCACCCCCATGTCGCTAAATGTTTCGGAGAGGGTTTGCAGCGTGACTGTTTTTCCCGTTCCGGTAGCACCGGTGATAAGGCCGTGGCGGTTTGCCATGCGGGGAACCAGGCATACCTCCTTTTCGTCGTTGATGGCTATAAAAGCATGATGGTTGTTGTCGAACATGGTGATTATGATTATGATTATGATATGGTTAGTAGGCCCGTGCGAATAGTACCCGTTGCGTCGAGGGTTTGCCGGTGACCATGCATTTGCCCGGCGTTTTATCACCCTCTAATGGGATACAGCGGATGGTAGCTTTCGTCTCCTCCTTGATCAGTGCCTCCGTCTCGGGCGTTCCGTCCCAGTGGCACAGGAGGAATCCCCCCTTCTCGATCTCCTCTTTGAACTCGTCATAGGAGTTCACTTCTCTGGTTTGCGAATCCCGGAAATCGACCGCCTTCTTGTAGATATTCTCCTGTATCTCGTCCAGCAGTTGCTTGATATGGTTCTCGATACCGTCTACCGGTAAGGTCTCTTTGGTGAGGGTATCACGACGGGCCACCTCCACGGTGTTGTTCTCCAGGTCACGGGCTCCCATCGCCAGGCGTACTGGCACTCCTTTGAGCTCGTACTCTGAGAACTTCCAGCCCGGCTTCTTGTTATCGGCGTTGTCATACTTGACGCTGATACCGAGTGCTTTCAGTCGCTCGATGATTCCTTTCACCTTCTCGTCAACCTTTTTCAGTTGCTCTTCGTTTCGATATATCGGTACGATGACCACTTGGTAAGGTGCCAGTTTGGGTGGGAGCACCAGGCCGTTATCGTCGGAGTGCGACATGATCAGCGCCCCCATCAAGCGGGTGGAGACACCCCACGAGGTGGCCCACACGTACTCCAGCTTTCCATTCTGGTCGGTGAACTGCACGTCGAACGCCTTCGCGAAGTTCTGTCCCAGGAAGTGAGAGGTACCCGACTGCAATGCCTTGCCATCTTGCATCAGTGCTTCGATGGTATAGGTCTCTTCCGCCCCGGCGAATCGCTCCGACTCTGTTTTAAACCCTGTCACTACCGGCATGGCCATGTACTTCTCGGCAAATTCGGCGTAAATGTTGATCATTTGCTCGGTCTCCGCGATTGCCTCTTCTTTGGTGGCGTGGGCGGTATGACCCTCCTGCCACAGGAACTCGGTGGTACGCAAAAAGAGACGGGTACGCATCTCCCAACGCACCACGTTGGCCCACTGGTTAATAAGTATGGGAAGGTCTCGGTAGGACTGTATCCAGTTCTTGTAGGCACTCCATATGATGGTCTCGGAGGTGGGGCGAACTACCAGCTCCTCCTCCAGTTTCGCCTCGGGATCCACGATCAGGCCGTTGCCCTCGGGATCGTTCATCAGCCGGTAGTGCGTAACAACGGCACACTCTTTCGCGAACCCTTCCACATGGTCGGCCTCACGGCTCAGGTATGATTTTGGAATAAACAGGGGGAAGTACGCGTTCATGTGCCCCGTCTCTTTGAACATATCATCCAGCTGACGCTGCATCTTCTCCCATATCGCGAACCCGTAGGGTTTGATCACCATGCACCCCCGTACGGCGGAGTTTTCTGCCAAATCGGCCTTGATCACCAAATCTAGGTACCATTGCGAGTAATCTTTCGCCTGAGGGGTAAGCTCCTTTAATTCTTTTGCCATTTCCTGTTGACTCTTATTTTAATTTGAAGAGGCAAAGATAATAAATATTGCGCTTGCGAACAATCTTGAAGCGAGGGAGACGCGGGAAATTCAGGATCATTTGTTGTAACTTTGCCGCATGTTTATCCATTGCCATCAAATCGCGGCCAAGATGAACGAGGCGGGGAGAACGAAAACCCCGTTTCTGTTCGCTGTAAACTTCGAGATGAGCGAGGGGTTTTTTATTGAAAACCCGTTGCGACAAAACCATGTTCTTTTCGATCTGAACGGTATTACTAACGCTAAACAGATCCCTAATGCACCGATGGACTTCGTTTTTGAACGTTATCCCGAAAGCTTTGAAACGTACGAAGAACGGTTCCGTTGTGCGATGGAGGCATTGCGTGCAGGCGAAACGTTGTTGCTCAACCTCACCATTAAAACGCCTGTTGAGACGTCACTGTCGCTGCGTGAAATTTTCGAGCGCAGCCAAGCAAAATACCGTCTTTATGTACCCGGGAAGTTTGTCTGCTTTTCCCCCGAGCGATTCGTAATGATAAGGAACGGGAAAATCTTCTCGCACCCGATGAAGGGGACCATCGACGCCGACCTGCCTAATGCAGCCGGGAGGTTGCTCAACGACCGGAAGGAGGTTGCCGAGCATGAGATGATTACGAAGCTTACCCGCGATGATTTAGGACGGGTGGCGACAAAGGTCAAGGTCAACCGTTATCGGTACATCGACAGGTTAAAAACGAATAACGGTACCATTCTGCAAACCAGCTCTGAAGTTGAAGGCACCCTCCCAGCCGACTACCTGCTTAGTTTGGGAACCCTTTTTTTCAAACTGCTTCCGGCAGGTTCTATCGCGGGTACACCCCGTGAAGCCACCCTGCGCATTATACGGGCATGCGAACAACAACCCCGCGGTTTCTATAGTGGGGTAGTGGGCTATTTTGATGGCGAGAACCTCGATTCGGGCGTTTTAATCCGCTTTATCGAGGAGGAGAATGGCAAGATGTACTTCCGCAGTGGCGGTGGCATCACCATTGAGAGCCAATGCGAAAGCGAATACAACGAAGCCATCCAAAAAGTATATCTACCCTTTTAAGCGATCAACATGTTTCTCGAAACTATTTGTATTAAAAACGGCATTGTGCAAGGCATTGAGGCGCATCAAGCGCGAATGCGCGATACCGCCCTTTGTTTCGGCTTCCATGCTCCTGTACTGCCCGATTTATCGGCACAGGTTCCGATAGGGTTAAAAGAAAGCAAAAAGGTGAAATGCAGCGTGGTATACCACGAGCAGATCCTCAGCATCACGTTTACCGCTTACCGACGGAAAAAGATTGATTCGCTCAAACTGATGGAGGCCGACGTGGCCTATTCTTTTAAGTATTCTGATCGGTCGGTGCTCAACACGTTGCTACAAGAAAAGGGAGATTGCGATGAAATACTGATCGTGAAGAACAGTTGCATTACCGATACTTCGTTTAGTAACGTCGTTTTCAGTAAGGATGACCTTTTTTTCACCCCCGATACATACCTATTAAACGGCACCAAGCGGCAACAACTCCTTCGGGAGAAAAGAATCCGTGAAACACGCGTAACGGTTGACAACCTGCACTTTTTCGACAAGGTATACCTCATCAATGCCATGTTAGACATCGAGGATAGCGTGGGGTTGAGCGTGGATAAAATCACAATGAGGTGATTACTTCAATCACTTTGATTGAAGTTCATCCTGATCTGCAATAGGTTTATTTTTCTGATCTATCTCCGGATCATTAATTTCGGCACGAATTCCTTTTTCTAAATCTTTGACTTTCTTTTCATCATCAATGATGATTTTTCCCGGTTTGTTTTTTGGATACTTGTCACCCATGGTTATTAATATTTTAAAATTACTCCTACTCGTAAGGCTTTTCGGAATACGCCCCTTTTTTATGGTGAATGCTGGTCTCCACATTTAAAGTTCGATATTACTATTTTTTTGTCATACACTATGGTTAGCCCATCGGCTTTTGCAGACCGTCTATATTTTTGGTTGCTAAACTTACCCGTCACATCTATATAGCGTATTAACGGAACAAATATACAACATTCGTGATGTGAAACAACAATATTGCTCCATGTTTTCTTGCCAGTTAAATCATTCTTGAAAATATTTGCTTAACATTTGCAGGTGTTATTATTTACACCCAAATTTGCATTGGAATCAGGCGAACGGTGTACAGCGGTTCCTAACGTAACGTATAGTATATCGTTACCTTCAAACCGAACGCATCGGAGGAAGCAGTAGTACAAAAAACAAAAACCTATGAGAAGCTTTGGAAGTGATAATAATTCAGGAGTGCATCCCCGTATCATGCAGGCTATTGCCGAAGCTAACACGAACCACACGGTTGCTTATGGTGATGACGCGTGGACGCGGCATGCCGAAGACGCGGTAAGGGAGTTGTTGGGCGAAAAAGAGATACAACCGATGTTCGTTTTTAACGGAACGGGTGCAAACGTGGTTGCTTTGCAGGCTTGCCTGTTGCCGTTTCACTCCATTATCTGTGCATCAACAGCCCATATCGCGGTGGATGAGTGTGGCGCACCCGCGAAATTCACGGGTTGTGTACTGAAAGAGATTGTCACGCCCGACGGAAAACTTACCCCCGAATTGGTTCGACCGCTTCTGCACGGTTTCGGATTCGAGCATCACTCGCAACCCAAGGTTATTGCCATATCGCAAACAACAGAACTGGGTACGGCTTACACCCCTGGCGAGTTGAAAGCACTTGCCGGTTTGGCTCACGAGCACGATATGTACCTTTTCGTAGATGGCACACGAATGGCCAATGCATGCGACAATTTAGATGTTTCATTGCGAGAAATAACGGTTGATTGTGGTGTGGATATTTTCACGTTGGGTGGCACGAAAAACGGCTTGATGATGGGTGAAGCCATTGTTCCGCTACGCGAAGAACTTGCTGAAAACCTGAAATATTACCGAAAACAGACCACGCAACTCTACTCTAAAATGCGTTTTATTTCGGCGCAATTTATTCCTTACCTGAAAGAGGGTATTTGGCTGGATAATGCACGTCGATCCAACGCGGCCGCTCAAAGGTTGGCTACCGAAATGAAGAAAATTGGTGTCGAGTTAACCCAAAAGGTGGAATCGAACCAACTCTTTTTCATCCTTCCGAAAGAGATTACCGATAAGTTACTCGAACGTTATTTCTTCTATTCCTGGGATGAAGAACGCGATGAATCGCGCTTGGTTTGTTCATGGGATACCACTGATAAGGATATTGATGAGTTTATAGCATATTTAAGTGGTTTGCAAACAAAATAATTTGCTCGAGTAGAATATCTACTATTGGAAATATAAAACCTATTACATTGGTTTGTGTTTTCTTGTAAGTAAAACTATTCTTGGAATTATTTGCCTGGTATTTGCAGGTATAAAATTTTATACCTAAATTTGCATTACAGTAATCATGTTATGCCAACTATTTTTGAAATTTTCGACTTCGTTTTTTCTTTTTCTCCGGCGATCACGCTCCCATCCATGTACACGTGGTAAAAGGGGATGATGATGCCAAGATAGCTATAATTCCTGAAATCAAATTAGTGTATAACAACGGATTGAAAGTGGGTGACCTAAGAAAAGCATTACAACTTGCCGAAATGTACAAATCAGAAATAATAGATGCGTGGAATAAATATTTTGACGAAAATGGAAGCAATTAAAAATATATGGTTTGAGAACGAGCGTATTTACATGCTTGCCGATGATGACAAGGTTTACAGCCGTCCATTAGAAGCATTCCCAATACTTAAAGAAGCAAATGACGCACAGCGATTGAAGTTCAAAATATGCCTAAAAGGGAAAGCATTGCGTTGGGATGAATTAGATGAAGATATACATATCAGCAGCTTTGCTGAAACCAAAGAACCGGAATATCCCAATGAAATAGCACGTATTTTTAATCAAATACCGGAATTGAATGTAAGTGCCGTGGCCCGTACCCTGGGTATAAACAAAAGCCTGCTTTCCAGCTATATTTACGGTATGAAAAAACCATCACCGGAACGCACGGAGGAGATAAAAAGTGCCATAAGGAAAATAGGGCAAAATATGCTTGCTGTTGTGTAGTTTTGACATGAAATCTCAAGCTATTGCTTTAATCAGTGACCCTGAAAATCCCATTTAACAGCGGGATTTTCTTTTACAACTGCCCTGTTTTACAACTGCCCTGTTTTACAACTGCCCTGTTTTACAACTGCCCTGTTCTACAACTGCCCTGCCGTGTACATTTCGGCGTAGTGTCCGCCTTGTTCAAGTAGCTCGGTATGGGTACCCACCTCGATAATAGAGCCTTTGTCCATCACGATGATACGGTCCGCGTCATGAATGGTGGAAAGCCTATGGGCGATAACGAAGCTGGTGCTGTTGGAAGTTAGCTCCTTCATGGCGTGCTGGATAAACAGCTCCGTACGCGTGTCGACGGATGAGGTGGCTTCATCCAAAATGATGATGGGCGCTTTCTTGATCATGGCCCGGGCGATGGTCAGCAATTGGCGTTCACCCTGACTGATGTTGGTCGCCCCTTCGCTCAACATCGTGTCGTACCCATCCGGCAGGCACTCGATAAAGCTGTCGGCATGCGCCAGTTTAGCTGCCCGTTTAATGGCTGAAAACGGCACGTCACACAAATCCTCTTCGTTTGAAATATCTGCACCGTAGGCAATGTTTTCGCGGATGGTCCCGGTGAAAAGCCAGGTATCCTGCAGCACCATCGAATAGGCTTTTCTCAGCTCATCGGTATGGTACCGTTTCGAATCGTGCCCGTCCAACATGATTTTGCCGCCCTTAATCTCGTAAAAACGCATCAGCAGGTTTACCAGTGTCGTTTTGCCTGCGCCCGTCGTGCCGACAATAGCCAGCTGCTCACCGGGATTCACTTTCAAGTTGACGTTGTTAAACAGCAACTCATCGGTATAGCCAAAGTCCACGTTATTAAACTCGATCTCGCCGGTCGTTTTGGCGGTATCGAGTGCTTCCGTGCCCGTTTGGACCGTCTCTTCCGCGTCCAAGAATGAGAAAATGCGTTCTGCCGATGCCAGAGCAGACATGATGGTATTGAGAATGCCCAACACTTGGTTGAAAGGATTGCGCAACATCTGCGTGTATCGGATAAACGCCTGAAATGCCCCCAAAGAAAGCGCACCGCTAATCACGTATTTACCGCCCAAAATGGCGATCAACACGTAGTTCGCGTTTAATATCAGGTCGCCCGCGGGTCGGGTAATAAAAGAGACCAGTGATGATTTCCATTCGCTGTCGTACAGCCTTTCATTCAAAACCGATATCTCCTCTTTCAACTCTTCACCCAGGTTATAATGCTTTACAATATCCTCGCCGTTATAGATCTCTTCCACCTGCCCGTTGAAATGGCCGGTATAATTGGCATTTCGTTGAAATATCGGCTTCGCTTTCTTGACCAAATACTTGACCAGCAGGTATGCGATGGGAACGACGATAAGTGCTAGCAATGTCAATGTAACGTGAATGTTGAACATCATGATCACTACCCCCACCAGTATGACGACGGCGGTGAGGGAGCTGGTCAAGCCGCTTTGCAGGGTGTTGGAGACGTTATCCAGGTCGTTGGTCAACAGCGATATCAGATCACCCGTGGAGGAGCGGTCGAAGTAGTTCAAGGTGAGGCGATTCAGTTTCATCTGCATCTGGTCACGG
The DNA here is from genome assembly GCA_012839475.1 of Petrimonas sp. Taxonomy (GTDB): domain Bacteria; phylum Bacteroidota; class Bacteroidia; order Bacteroidales; family Dysgonomonadaceae; genus Proteiniphilum. Next base: position 194,927 of record DUNG01000007.1, read on the forward strand.
ATAGAGCGTATCAACTTTTGCGTCATCCTGACCAGCAGCACGTTCGAAAAATAGTTCGCCCCAAACTGAACGATAAAGAGGATGGCAAGAATGATTGCCACATTTCTGAAAGCGATCCAATCGAGACCGACATCTTGCTGGAAAACAGAGGTGATAATGTTGATGATATCCCCAATCAAACGGGGGATGAAGATTTGGGCACCCGAGGCCAGCAGGGTCAGGATGATGGCGGTGATAAAGAACCATTTGAAGGGCCCCACGTTTTTGAGCAACCTCAATAAGGTTCCCTTACTGTCCTTTGCGCTGCCTGATGTCAGCAGGCCCGCGACACGACCAGCACCGCCAACCCCTTTTGAAATACCGGGCAAGCCATTGTCCCTTTTCTCTTCTGCTTGATTCGCGTTTTGCATCATTTGGCTCCCCCTTTATCTATCCTCTTTTGCGAGGTGATGATCTCTTGATAGACCAGGCACCTCTCCTCGAGTTCCTGGTGGTTTCCCTTACCCACGATTGTCCCGTTGTCGATAACGAGAATCTCATCCGCGTCTTTTACCGTCGCTACCCGTTGCGCGATCACCAACACCCCTTTGTCCGACAGCTTTTTCTGGATGGCTTGCCGCACCTTTTTCTCGGTCGAGTAGTCCAGGGCCGAAAAACAGTCGTCGAAAACGTAAAAATCGCTCTCTCTGATCAACCCGCGTGCGATGGAAATACGTTGCTTCTGACCTCCCGAAAGATTGACCGCGTTTTGCGCGATATAAAAATCCAATCCCTCCTCGGTTTGGCGGAAGAAATCGCCCATTTGAACCATATCCAGCACCTCCCAGATCTCCTCATCCGACGCGTCCTTTTTACCCGTTTGAAGGTTGTCACGAATGGTTCCCGAGAAGAGGAAAGTGGTTTGGGGAATATGCGTTACGGTGTGATTGATCTCCTCGTTGGTCAGGCTCGTTATATCTTGACCGTTATAGCTGATCTGCCCCCGATACGCGTCATAATCCCGCATCATTAAACGGACCAGGGTCGACTTGCCGCTGCCCGTCGAGCCAATCACCGCCTTGGTTTCACCTTTGTTCAGATCAAAATGGATGTCGTGCAACACGGCGGCATAGGAGTTGGGGTAGTAAAAATCGACATCCTTAAATCGCAGGACGTTTTCTCGCGGGGCGTTCTCTTTCACCCCCGCGGTCGTCTCTTTCACCCCCGCACTCGTTTCTTTGACTCCCGGGAGTCTCTCTTTTACCTGTAGCACCTCTTCGGTCGCCAGTATCTCTTGAATCCTGTCGATGGACACTTTCGAGCGCGGGAAAATGGTGATGATCGACGCGAATTGTTGGATGTTATTGAGGGCCATGATGGCGTATTCAATCAGACCTATCAGGGCACCCACGGTAATCGTTCCCAGTACGGAGCGTACGCCTCCCAGGTAGAGCAGGATAAGGATTAGTATGTTGGTGAAAAGCAGTACAAGGGGACTTAACAGCATCATGGTCGATTCCGCTTGCACGTTCGCCTGGCACGCCTCTTTCGTCGCCTCTTGGAACTTTTTCGTCTCGTAATCGGACTTGTTAAAAGCTTTCACCACGCGAATGCCCGTCACGTTTTCTCTGAAACGCTGGTTCATCTGGTCGATAGCCATGCGAATTCGGCTATATTTTGGAAGCGCTTTCGAGGTTAGCCTAAGCGCGAGGATAAAGATAACCGGGATGATGATCAGGATGATCAATGCCATTTTCGCGTCAATGGAAAATGAGATAATCACCGCGCCAATTACCGTGATGGTCAGGGTGTAAATCTTGCGCAACGACATATCGATCAGCATCGACACTTGCTTTACATCATTTACTGTTCTGGTAATTAGGGTAGAGTTGGAGAAGCCCCCCCTGGTCTCCTTCGACCAATCGATGATTCGTTCAAACAGATCGCCCCTCAGATCCCTTGAAATACCCGCTGTTACTCTTGTTAAGAAGTATATCGATATCAACAGTGAAACAATATTCACCACGGTTGCCAGCAACATAAGCATACCACGATGTACGATTTGGTTCATATCGTTCACCATGATACCGTAGTCGATGATATCCACCATCAGTCTTGGAATCGCGAGTTGCGAAAGCACCCAAATGGTCGCGAACAGGAGTTGTCCGGCAATTAACGTGGAATATTTTTTCGCGTATTGTAATATCATATTTTGTTTCTAAGCCGCGAAGATAGTCAAAAAATGATTCAGAATAAGTTCTTAGCTTCTTATAGGTTACGTCTACTTTTCCGAAGTCTGGGCCGTGGTTCGTTTAACCGGCTGTTATTCGATAGGTGAGTACTCATAAACTCTGGTGAGGTATGAAAATGAAAAAACCACCTGTAAAACAGGCGGTTTTATAAGATTTCGTGAAATCGTGATTTTATTCACTATGCCTTTACAAGTCTCATAACCCTGTTTACGGCATCGTCAACCTGATCAATGGATTCCATCCCCAGTGTCATGCAATGGACATTTCCTTCGGTAAGCGCGAATTTAAATGACTGCTCACGTTCTTCGTCACTTACGTTACGACCTTCACCAAAAATTTTCATACCGATTACGCCAATTCCCTTCTTTTTGGCTTTTCCAAGAAGTTCTTTTACCGCATCGGGTGTGTTGTCCATAAGGGTTTGAAACGGATTTACGCGTGCCATGATCACATCTACCCAGGGACTGTCTACTGCTTCAACCATGGCATCCCAGTTATGGCAAGAAACTCCTACGGCTTTGATGATCCCATCTTGTTTGGCTTTCGCAAGTCCATCCATGTAATGTTTGCGGTTATTGCTCCATCCGCCTCTCATCAGGCAGTGCATCAGCACAATATCGATATAATCGGTGCCCATTTCCTGCCTGTAACGGTCAAGGGATTCCCGTACGGGGGCAATTCTGTCTGAGCCGTCTTCGTGTGTCCAGATTTTGGTGAGCAGCGTGACTTTTTCACGAGGAAGGGTTTTTATCGCTTCACCCACGTATTTATGCGATCCGTACGAATCGGCCATATCAAAAAACCGCACTCCTCTGTCATATCCGTGTCGGGCCATTTTTACAAATTGTTCCATGCCCAGTCGGGTTTGATTCGATGCATTTGAGCCACCTACAGTGCCAGTTCCCAAAGCAATGCGCGATACTTGTAGTCCCGATTTTCCCAGTTTGACATTGTCAACCATAACCTCGCGGGGGGCAGCTTTTAACTTCCCCAATCCTGTGCAGGCAGCTGTTATTCCAACGATTCCCGTAAGTCCGGTACGAATAAAATTACGACGCGATAGATCTTTCATATTTACTTTTTGTAATGAAACGAAACATTTATGAAATAGATTGCCATTAAATGGCACCTTGTATGGTCTTTTTTAGGTTTTTAAAATATGCTGCTTGTCAAAATTAGACAATAAATTCATAAAAACAAGCAGTTAGGTGGTTTTTCTTAAATTGTCTGACGATAAGTAGTTTTAAGTGTTATCGTCTTATTGATTTTTACGGTATGTGAAATCCGAAATACCGATGTTTTTATAGGTCTCTTTCAATGCCTTCTCATCGTCAGAAATGACCAACAAAATATCGTTGGGATACAGTTCGGTTTGCCCTGTTGGGACAAAGAAGCTTTCACCCCGCTTTACCATAACCGCCAAGGTGTTATCAGGGAAGGGCAGTTCCAACAAGTTTTTACCGTAACTCAGCGTCTCTTCGGTAATCAGGATCTCTGTCATTACCGACTTTATCTCTTCTGAAAAGTCCACGTCAAAATCCTGAAAAGGTCTATATTGTTTCGGTTTTTCAGCCAACCCAAACATGCGTGCCATAGCCGGCAGCGTGGTTCCCTGCATCAACAACGAAACAAGGGTGAGCACAAACACGATGTTGAATATCAATCGCGAACCAGGAACCCCAGCTGCCAAGGGCAAAATGGCGAAAATAATCGGAACCGCGCCACGCAATCCCACCCACGATACATACAGTTTGTCTTTAAAACCCACTTTACGGAAAGGAGCCAGACACAAGAAAACCGTGATTGGACGTGCAAATATGATCATAAAAGCAGAGATGATAAGCGCGGGGATAATCACCTCAACCAACTCGCTTGGATTAACCAGCAGTCCAAGCGTGAGGAACAGCAATATCTGGCTCATCCACGCGAACCCATCCATAAATCTCATGGAGGAGCGTTTATGCACAAAACGGGAATTCCCGATGACCAAACCGGCGATGTAAACCGCCAAGTAGCCGTTTCCTTTCAAAAAGTAGGTGGATGCGAAGATAAACACCCCGAAGACAAGCAGCATAATTGGATAAAATGAATCGTTATCCATTTTAACCTTGTTGATGATTTTTACTGCCAAACGTCCCAACAGAATCCCCATCGCGGTACCCACCACCAGTTGAATCACCACATTTATTCCCACCGTCAGGTAGTTGGGGTTTTCACCATATTGAATGATGTCGATAAACATTACCGTTAGCAAATAGGCCATCGGGTCGTTGCTACCGCTTTCTAGTTCAAGTAACGGGCGGAGGTTGTTTTTCAGCGTCAGGCCTCTCGAACGCAAAATCGCGAAAACGGATGCCGAGTCGGTTGACGAAACCGTTGAAGCAAGCAGCATACACGAGAGAAGCCCTAACCCCAAAGCGGGGAAAAACCTATCGGTCATCCAATAGGTGAACAACCCCGTGAAAATAGCCGTCATCAACACTCCCACGGTAGCCAGTACCACTCCGGGACCGATAACCGGTTTTATTTCCGAAAAGCGGGTATCTAAGCCCCCTGAAAATAGAATAATGGCCAAGCAGACAGAGCCAATGGCTTGTGCCATTTGTATATTTTCAAATTCAAGTCCGAACCCATCGGCGCCGAATATCATACCCACTAAAAGAAAAAGCAACAAAATGGGCACTCCAAAACGGTGTCCCGCTTGCCCTACCAGCATACTGATAAAAAACAAGGCTGAACCAACCAGCAATATGAGTTCTGTTGAAATGGTCATCTATAATTGTTTTAGATAATAGTCTTCTCATTCACGTGACAAAAATACCATATTTGAGAAAAAAAATCAATAACATGTGTGTTTCATTTCATAAGTGTCCACTAAAAAAAGCGATTATCCTTTGATGTTAACTACGGTGTTTTTTCCTTTTTCTGTAAACCCTAACTCCAAATACAAGGGCAATTGCAATTAAGATAAATGACCAGATATTGGTCAGCCCGACAAACAGCCAAATCAAGTTGTCCCAGCCGTTTCTAAGACCATTTTTGAATTTTTGCCCAAATTCCGTTTCGTTTGGAATAGTCTCGTAGAACGTCATTGTCAATGTTGAAAACGACACCCTGTTTTGCAGGTACTTTAGTCGACCTTCAATTGATTCAATATCTGACCTCAGTTCCCCAATTTGTTTTTCAATTTCCAATATTTCAGTAACGTTCTTAGCTACTTTTAGAAGGTCAATAAACCGTTGTTCAAGTTCCTTTTTCGTTTTAAGTCTCGCTTGAATGTCAAGAAATTCCTCGGTTACATCTTTCACGTTAATCTCCTTACTTTCAAATCTTTTAACGCCTTGAGTAGCTTCACTAAGTAAATTGTCAAAATTGTCGGCCGGTACACGAATGATAACGGTATTGCTCTTTCTTCCCGGGGAATTAAATTCCTGGTCTGAAGAAACGTAACCTTTGTATTTTTTGACAGCTTCAAAAATGGTTTTTCTAGTCGAGTTCAAATCGTTTGTCTCGAATTCGACCCGTCCTTCCTTGATTAATTTTCGTTCTACCTTTTCTACCGTTTCATCTGTTTCGTCGATTACTTGTTCGGTTGTTGGTGCGACCATCTCTTCGTCAGCCATTTCAAATATAGCACTGTCACGGTTTTGAGCACAACCGAAAAGTGTCAGGAGGATGATCAGTCCTAAAAAATTGGTCAGATATTTCATTATCATTGTTTTTTATTGTTGTTTACGGTAAGTTTTGAATTATAGGATGTTGCGGGCGATTTCTCGATTTTACATTATACTTATATACTTATCTATTGCTTTTTCTAAATCTTCACGATTTTCTAAAAAAGGCATATGTCCAACATCACTACCCCAAAGTATCATATTAGGAAATTTCACGTTCAGGTAGTGTTTAGGTCCAATCATCCAATCGGTATACCCGTAGAAAAATAAAACGGGAATTTTCACCTTAGCTGTTTCTGTCGTATAATCATTCCAGTAGTCATCAATATTTAGGGCTTTGGAACTAAAATCGTTATTCCAGTTTGAAATTTCACGATAGCTTGAATTCATTATACTGTCGCTTTTTTGAAAAGAATAGGCCATTTTCCATCTTACTCCATTCTCATCCATAGCTTTGGCAACTTCCATCATTTCATTTAATATGGAATCAGGAGAGTCGTTTTTTGGCAAAGTATAGCTTACTCTGGAAAATTCAGCTGCTTTTGGAATCCAGCTATTGCAAAAGCTTTCTTTCATACTTAGGGTGCAGTTAATCATTATCATTCCTTTGATGGATTGCGGATATTTTTCGACATAAGCCATTTGAAGAATACCTCCAAACGAATGTCCCAACGTTAACCATTCTTTGATTCCAAGTGCCTCTCTAATTTCTTCAAAGTCCATAATCATTCTGCCCAATGAATAGTTATTGTCTTTGGGTGACGATGAACGGGATACACCTCTTTGGTCTAAATAGATCATTTGAAACTGTTGCTCCAGGTAATCCCCAAAAAATTTCTCAAGCCAGTAGCTGCCGGAACCTGGTCCGCCATGTAAATACAAGCAAGGTGTTCCTGTCCCCTTAACTTTTACAAATAACCTTACGCTATCAGATGTCAAAATTTCTCTTTCTTGAGCTTGACCTTTACATGCAATACTTATTACTACAATCAGTAATAAAACCACTTTTCTCATAGCCTTTTTCTCTTTTACTTCATGATCGTGTACGCCCCGATGATCGGGTCTGCCGGGTCGGTATAGGGAGAACCATAGAAATAGATGGCTAAGGGGGCATCTACTATCTCTCAACACGTGTGTTGGATTGGTTTTCATGTAAAGTTCTGAAATCTTGTAAAAACAGAATGTTTGAATAAAATAAAAATGTCCAAAATCAACGACAAAAAGTCAACTATCTTAGGAATAGGTTTTGCAACCTGATCTATTAATACAGATGAAAATTTTTAAAAATGCAAAATGAATATTTTGAACCAATTTTTTATTTTTCAAGAATGATTTTATAATACCCTTGAGCATGGTTAGATACTGTGAAAGGCATTAATAATCCAGCAATTGAATTCATGACCATTTCTCTCGGAAGAAAGGTCAACAACAGTTTTGATAGAAAAGGATATTTAAAATAACCTCTCGCTAATATTTGAAACTTACCTATATTGGGCATCATCGCCCAAGATATGTTTTCACATGATTTAATTTTGAAACCAATTTCACTAGCAATCTTAAGCCATTCGCCTATTTCTAAAGTGTTATTAACTGCCATTGATTTTTCAACAAGTTTAGCCGCGATTTTTAACTCTTCAGGAAGGTTTTCAAAACCATCCATTTTGAATCCATCATATAAGACGAAAATCGCGTTTTGTTTTAACTTGTCATAGCAGTTTTGTAAGACTTTTCTTTGATCAGCATAACAAATAGATTCGATTTCAAATATCAGGTCAAAAGATTCATTTTTAAACTCTAGATTGTGATAATCACCATATGAAAAGGATACATTATCCATTGATCGTGATTTTTTATTAGCAACCAATAAGTTTTCTTGACTTATGTCAATGCCAATAAATTTAATGTTTGGAAATTGTTTAGCTAGAAAAATTGAGTTAAATCCTTTTCCACACCCAAGTTCAAGGACGCAAGATGTGTCTTTTTCTGTAATTAGAGAAGAAATTTCTTTCACTTGAGTAAGGTACCCTTCCTTGTTGAAAACGCCATCATAATTAAGCGCCATATGAAAAGCTCCCTCTTTTGAATGAAAAAATTTGTATCCCGAACTACTGTTTTTGTAATAAGATTTAATCTTCTTCTTATCAAAATCGGTTGACAATAAGTCTTTAGTTGGAAATATTTTTTCAATTTTCATCAAGTACCTATTCAAGTCTTCAATATTTGTCAGAATTTCTTTTCTCATTGTTTGAATATTAAATTATTTAATGAATGTTTTTTGACTCCTGTTCTATTACTTATGCTGTATAACATCTCATTTGCGAAACAAATATACAACATTCGTAGCTATTTTGTTTTATCCCGAAGAAAAATCAGCTCGTCGTTATCCTCACATCCTTTATACTCAATTTGCAGGGTGATATGGTTTATACCGAATTCATTTTTTAACAAGGTCTCCACTTGATAGTTATGACATTCATATCTTTTTTAGAAAACAAATCTTTCAAATTACTATGATCGCGGTGCAATAACCATACAATAATTAATCCGAATAGGAAAGTAGAGCTGGATGTTTCAATCATGTGGCTTAGTTTCACGCTAGCTATGGGCATCCTGTTATTATATATTATTTTCTATCCGCGATTTTGGACTAAAATTTTAAAAATTACAAATCATGCACTTTACACCGCGGCAAGTTAGTAAAATATTGGAAGATATTCCACATAAAGAAAACGGATTAAATATGATTTTGAACTTACATTACATTTGAACGATTTTGCCCCATTTTATCTTATGCTCTTGGAAAAACTCTTTTTTTCGTCTACTTTTGTAGCTCGGTGAGAAAAAACAACGATATATCGTGTCCATTGAAATGGGGGTTGGTAATCCTCTTCTCGTTTTATATGGTGGGGATCAAGCTTTTTTTTCATGAACACGATATAGGCAACGAACGGGTTGTTCACTCTCACCTTTTTGCTGATGTTGACCATACACACTCCGCATCCGGATACTTCCTGATAGAGCAGTTAAATCATTTTGTATCAATTGCTGATATCGTTCTACAAATTGATTTGAATACTCCGGTTGTTTTACTGGATTGTTTAAATAGTAGAGCAACCGACCTTTTTATACCAAAACCGTATTTTTTAACCACCTCCCCAAGGGCGCCCCCCGCCTTGGCGGCGTGAATTTCAATCACATTGTTTTTCCAACCCCAAACCCCTTGTAAATAAGGGCAATATTGGATTCCTAAACTTCTACAACATTATATTTATACACCCACCATTATGAACCGATTCCAACGGATTCCTTCGGTCTATGCTACCGCTTTTGGTTGTTCGTAACGTGATAACGTTAAGCGTGAAATATTCGGAAAAGGTTCGGCTACGATAATGTTAGAATTTATAATGAAAGAGCTTTTATATTCAAAAAGACAATTATATACAGTGGGCTTATTGCTTGTCCTATTCATAAACAGTTTGTCCGTAAAGAGCCTGGCTTCAAACAGTTTCTCTTCAAACAGTTTCTCTATAAGTAGCCTATTCACAAGTTGCACGTTTGCAAATTGTTCGTCAGCAAACAGTCTGTTCGCAAACCACTTGTCGACAAGCAGTTTGCCTACAAATCTCTTGTCCGCGAACACTTTTCCTGCTGATACCTCGTTTACCGATACCCCGTTTGCCAATACGTTAACCAGTAGTCCAAAGGAGCTTCCCCCGGGGAATACGCGCGCTGAAGGTGATTACACATCAACCCCCAGGGGTAAAACGGATGCCAACGTTTTTGGGCATGTTCTGGATATCAGCACGAAAGAGCACTTACCCTACGTTACCATTCAGCTGAAGGGTACAACGGTGGGAACCACGACCGATGCGACGGGACACTATTTTATCAAAAACCTCCCGGTAGGGCGGTTTGCCATTCTTGTCAAATACGTGGGGTATAAAACCGTGGAGCAAGAGGTGCTGCTTGAGAAAAACAAGACCATTGAACTGAACTTCGAATTGGAGCCCGAACCGCTGTCACTCAACGAGGTGGTAGTTTCGGCCAACCGGAACGAGACCTCCCGGAAACTGGCGCCCTCTCTGGTTACCATTCTCGATATGAAAACCTTAGAGGTTACCAACTCCTGCGACCTGTCGCAAGGATTGCGTTTCCAGCCGGGACTTCGGGTAGAAAACAACTGTCAGAACTGCGGCTTCACACAAGTGCGCATTAACGGGCTTGAAGGTCCCTACTCGCAGATACTGATTAACTCCCGTCCCACGGTAGGTGCGCTGGCTGCCGTTTACGGCTTGGAGCAGATTCCCGCCAACATGATCGAGCGGGTAGAGGTGATGAGGGGTGGTGGTTCAGCACTGTTTGGCTCTTCGGCCATTGGCGGGGTGGTAAATATCATCACCCGCGAGCCGATTCGCAACTCGGGCGAGGTGAGCCATAACACGCTCAACTACAACGGTACGGGCAGTTGGCAGCAAAGTACCACGTTCAACGCCTCTATCCTCACCGATAGCCGTAAAGCGGGTATTACCGTGTTTGGACAGAACAGGGTGAGGGATGCGTTTGATTACGATAACGATGGTTTTTCGGAACTCGCTGAGCTGAAAAACAGGACCCTGGGATTTCACTCCTTCCTCAAAACCGGTCTCTACTCTAAGCTCACGTTCGACTACCGCAACATGCATGAGCATCGTCGGGGAGGCGATCGATTGAAGCTCCAGCCGTTCGAGGCTTACATAACAGAGCAATTGGAGCACTACATTAACGGGGGAGGGCTGAACTTCAGCAGAACCGACTCCGATGGCAATAACGCGTTAAGTTTGTACGCTTCGGCGCAACATGTCCTGCGTCTGAGCTACTACGGTGGGGGCGACCCAATGGTGAGCGAGGCTACCGCCGATGAGTTGCAAGATGCTTTTGATAACAATAACGCCCGGCTGACTTCCTATGGTCGCTCTACCGAACTCACGTTTCAAGCGGGTACGCAATACATGTACCGGTTTGACCGGTTACTGTTTATGCCGGCTGAGGTGACGGGTGGCTTGGAGTACCTGCAGGATAACCTGAACGACGTGAGTGGTTATCGCCGTGAGGGGATAGACCAGGTTACCCGTAACAGTAGCGCATTTTTGCAAAACGAGTGGAAAGACGAAAAGTGGAGCTTCTTATTGGGGGGCAGGCTCGATAAGCACAACCTGGTCGATGGACTTATATTCAGCCCGCGCGTTAACTTGCGCTACAATCCCACGCCCAACACCAATTTCAGGTTCTCCTACAGCGAAGGTTTTCGTGCGCCGCAATACTTCGATGAGGATCTGCACGTGGATATCGCCGGGGGAGAACAGCTGGTGCGTCACCTGGCAAAGGGGTTGAAAGAGGAGCGTTCGAGGAGCGTAAGCGGTTCCGTTGATTATTATCACTCGTTCGGTACCGTTCAGTTCAACCTGATGCTTGAGGGGTTCTATTCCCGACTGACTGACCCGTTCGAGTCGGTCACCAAAGGGCGTGACGTGATCGTGCAAAATGCCGATGACGGGGCCAACGTCTATGGTGCCAACCTGGAGGGGCGGGTGGCATTGGGTCGCAACCTTCAGGTGCAGTCGGGCGTTACACTCCAACGGAGCCTGTACGATAACCCGCGTAAATGGTGGGAACCCGCTTCGGAAGAGGAGAAAGAGCTGGATGGGGTAGAGCCGGTCAGAAGGGTGATGCGCACCCCCGATGCGTATGCCTATGCCGTGGTTACCTGGACACCGGTCAAGCCTTTCGCGGTAACGCTTTCGGGAAATTACACCGGCTCAATGCTTGTGCCCCACTGCGAAGGAGAGGGAGTAGAAGGTGTGGACAAGTTCTCGAAAATAAATGTGACCGAAAAGAGTCCCTCCTTTTTCGAGACCAACCTCAGGCTTGCCTATACTTTTAAACTGAATGGTGAGATAGAGCTGCAGCTTAACGGCGGTGTACAGAATATGTTCAACGCCTTTCAGGACGACTTCGACACGGGGGCGGGTAGGGACTCTGCCTACACCTACGGTCCCACGGCACCCAGGAGTTTTTTCGCGGGGGTGAAATTAGGTTTTTAAGAAGTATTCTCAGTTACCGTTTACACCTTCTTCTTCAATTAGGATTGGTAACTGAGCCGCTTCCCTCTCTTTTTTTAATTAAAAAGCTCCATGAAAGAATAGAAACTTTCCGGAGTTCCTTCGGAAATAACCACCTTTCCATTTGCTACGGCGTCTTTAGGATTGAGCTTCGTCAGGACCAGTTGCTTCCAGGTCATCGAGTCGGTCACGATCTCGCACTCGCCCTTGTTCGCAAATGGGGGATCCACCTCGAGGATGCCCTTACGAACGTTAAACGTGTAGTGATCTGACGCCTTGGGGTCATTCGTCTTGATGTCGGTCAGCCGAACGCTAACGACGATGTCTTTCTCGATCGATTTCGATGCATTGAGACTGACGGCCAGGATGCGATGCAGGGTTGCTATGGGCATCAACTCAACAAAGTGATCGCCGATCCTCGAATAAACCAGCTTTGGATCAGCGAGTGCAAAGGCCCTACGGGTCTGGTTGGTCATCAACAAGTAGTCGGACAGAAGCATGTTGCGCGCCTGCGAATTCATCGTGTTTTCTGCCAGGGTCAGCATGGCCGCCTTCTTGGTCTCGAATGCCACAGGGTTATCCGGGTCCAGCAAGAGTGCATCGTCGGCGAGTCTCAATGCCCATTCCGGGTTGATGTCCAGAGCCGCCTGGGCTTTACTTGCCAGATCACCATCGCCTTCAGCGAGGAAGGCCGACATCTCTGCCTCACTACGGGTAGTCTGTGGAAATAGATCCCTTACTTCGCCGGTGTAGTAACCGCGGTAATAGCGGAAGATGTGGACGATGTTCCATTCTTTCGATCCATAGGTCTCCTGCAAATAGGGACTGGAGGCAAGATGGGACGGCAACACGATCAGGTCCATCATCTCCCCGGCCGTATACCCTCTGTTCATGTAGTAGAGTGTTTGGTCATTCACGAACTGGATGGCATCGCTGAAGTTGGTGAGGTATTGGCTGACGTTTTCTTTTCCGCTGGTGATGGGATTGGGACCATGGATTGTCACGAGGTTTTCGGGTTTGAGTCCCCTGGCAATCTTCAAGGTATTGACGTAATCCAGCGGATCCCTCAGGCGGCTGCCTCGCATCGTCGAGATAGCAGGAAATGCCTCGTAGACGACGGCGATCTGGATCAGGACTTCTTTTTGCGGCAACCACACCAAGAGGACATCTGTCGTCTCACCGGCTACTGGAATGAGATCTACATCAACACCGGAGATCGTCAACCTTGTCTCTTCCTTGATGGTCTTTGTCGGCGCCAGGAAGCCTGATGGTCCGAGAATCTGCGGCCCGGCAAGCACGTAGCCGGCATACCAGCCTTTCCCGTCCCGGACGGGTGAATCCTGGAACATTATTCCTGTCATTTTGATACCGCCTTCGACTCGCGACGGGTAGACTGGGCCAAACCACTCGCTGAACATGTTATTCAACAGGCTCTCGTGACCGATGATCTCCGTTTGCTCGTCGGCAAAGACAGAGGCGCCGTTGATGTGGCAGTCATGGTGATGGGTGTAGATGATTGCTTTGACGGGTTTCTTGTTGAAGATATTGTCCAGGTTGGCATTGAATGCATCCTTGACCTTCTGTGTCGCGGGAATGCTCTCCCCTGGATCCACGACAATCAGGCCGTCGTCGCCCTCGATAAGCACGGGATTGTCCCGGTTATATCCTCTGGCAACCCAGACACCATCTGTTACTTTTAACACCGCGGGTGGAAAGAACTCCTTATACTTGTCCAGGAGCGTTGGATGGACGGGTACTGTCTCCGGCTCATATGGATTCGGCACTGCTGTAGGTTCTTGTGCTGCTACGTTACCAGCTATCCCGACCAGGGCCAGGATGATCACGAGGGCAAAATGTTGGAATTTCGTTTTCATTTTTCCTTCTCTTTATTAATTTAAAAGGTTCTAGTTAACTTTAGAGGATGTTTCCTCAGATTTTTCAGCAATATTACTGTGTCTTGGGCTAGAATAAAAGGTAACCGGTGGTCTATTTTGTACTGGTAACAAAATAGACCGGTTAACTTGTCGTTTTCCGACCTCTCATACAACCATCAAACCATGGTGCTTCTAGATCAATATGTTTTGGTAAATCAATATTCTCACTTACCGTTTACAATCGCCTACCCACGAAACAGCTTGTGAAAGAAGTTGTGGAAAAACCGGGTTTTCCCATGCCTGCTTATCGTGTCCCAGCGTTAACGTGACCACTTTGGCATTGGCATAATGATGGGTCCAGCCTACCAAAGGGGCGCTTGCCGGTTCATCGGTCGCCAACAAAGGATGAACGCTTTCAAGGATCTCCGTTCCACCATACGCTTCATCCACTATTTGGAAATCGCTTATCCCTTTTGTAACCGGATGCTTACTGTCCACCACCTTGACATCCAGGACGAGATCATGTTTATACGTTGATGGTGGCTGCTCTTCTCCATTTTTTTGCCAGGGAAAGTGATGATAACGCCCTCCTACAATCTTCGTGTATTCCGGCCAAAAATCATAACTACAGAAAGCGTGATGAAGGACAACAAGCCCTGTCCCTTTTTCGAGCATGGCTATAAAATCCTTTTTCGCCTCTTCAGGTATTTCAGAAGGCATATCATACAGCAAAACCGCATCATAACCCTCAATTTTCCCCGGTTTCAGATACTGGTAAGCGTCAGGATGTTCAGCCACATCGTAGGTTATACCCGGCAGTTTATCCATCATCGCGTAGAAAGGTTCTTCATCAAAACCGTGTCCGCCAACAATCAGGAGCACATTCATCTCCTTCAGCTGCCCCTCCTTCTGCTGTCCACATGATGCCAACAATCCCATACCGCAGCATAGGAATAATATAATCAATCTTTCTATATTGTACTTTCTCAACAGCTCAAGTGCTTTTTCTCTTTCCATTGGTTATATGTTTTAATTGTTGGTATTCACGTTTTTCCCCTTATTATCGTGTCAGTAGACTTATAGAAAACCATAAAAATGATGGCTAAAGGGTATGTGCTGTCTCTCAACAGGTATGTTGGACAGGTTCTCATGCTACAATATTTAATAAATCTGTTTCTATCTTTTGCCAATTTTGGTTTAGGTTTATTGACATAACCCTTATTTTATGGTTTTTGTATTTATATGAGTACACAAAATCATCTCGGATTGAAGGATAAAGTAATATCCCTTCACAGTTTCGTGTGATTTCAGAATCAGTCACTTGATTATTTAAATATGAAAAAAGCTGGTATAAATTACTTGAATTGATTTTTTGCTTATCGTATCTGGTTTGGAATGCTTCTTTGTAATATTTTGTATCAATAATTATTTTTCGATTTTCGCTTCGCAAAGTTATATCAGTACGCATTATAGGTAGCATTTCTATATCCTCAACGTTATCTGATTCAAACTGCCATTCAATATAATCACTTGAAACAGAAAGGCTTGTTTCAATTTTATAGAAATTCCTCACAAACGCTTCAAAAAGCCTTGCCATGGCTTTCTCGTCACGAGTAAAATCTTTGAATTTATAGTTTCCTTTAGACTCGTCGATAAACAAATTTTCATTAACAATCTGGCATACTTTCAATATAAAATCATAGTGATAATTATTGCGATGTAGTCTTATTTGATTAAACATCGCTTTTCGAATAACTATCTCAGAAATTGGAGGAAATTTCAAATAAACTTTACGCAACTCATCTTTGATTGTTGCATCCAAATTTTTTGTTCTCAATAATTTTTCGATGGTCGTTTTTAAAATTTGGTTGTGTAGAATATTATAATCAAACTCATCGTAAATGCACACGGTTTTGCTAAGAGGGAGAATATTTTGTTTTATTGTCGCAGTAAAATTGAGCTTCCCCTTAATCCCCATTACAACATCTTCATGCTCAACGTAATACCTGTCAAGACCTTGTTTTAATAAGCGGGAACAACTGTTTGCAAGAACTTTTGCAAACAGGTCTACCAATTCGGTTGAGTCAATTTCATTTACATTGACAATATCTTTTTCTTCAAGCTTGTTCCAAGCGTAGCACAACAAGTAATAGATATTTTGAATCGGTATTTGCATGATTACGACAAAAGCAGATTTATTTCATTTTCAACTTTTTCACTATCATCGAACCAGTATTCTTCCAGTAATGGCTTTATTTCAAACTTTACAATATTTTCAAACCACTCTCTTTCATCTCCATTATTGGGGCTACAAAAGAAACTATGCCCAATTAAAAAACCTGAACCTAAGTTTTTATCCGATTTTATTTTATTGTTTAATGATTTAATTTTAGAGGAAATTTCTTCTATAAAATCTTTCGAAAATCCATTGGAACCAAGAAAGTCCTTAAACCTGTTGTTAAACTTAGGTTCTAATGTGATGAATCTAAATCGCCTACGTAGAGCGTAGTCAACAATAGCCAATGAACGGTCGGCAGTATTCATTGTACCAATCAGATACAGATTTTCAGGTACTGAAAATGGGGCGTCATCTTTTTCAGAGTAGGTTAGGGGGACTTTGTATTTTCCTCTTTTATCAGATTCAATCAGCATCATTAATTCGCCAAAAATCTTACTCAGATTTCCTCTATTTATCTCGTCTATTATGAAGAAAAACTTTTGGTTGGCTTCTGATTTCGCCTTTTTGCAAAAATCATAGAAAATGCCGTTTTTAACCTTGAAGCTTTTTTCCGAAGGTCGAATTCCCTGGATAAAATCCTCATAAGAATAAGATTGATGAAACTGAATCATTCTGATTTTAGTATCATCTGTTTTTTTCATCATCTCATAAGCGATTTTTTTTGCTATGAATGTTTTCCCGACTCCGGGAGGTCCTTGAAGAACTATGTTTTTCTTCACTTCAAGCGAATGAATGATCTCTTTAATTTCCTGTTCTTCTAAAAATGGTTTGTCAGGATCGGCAGAAAAGGAATATGGCTTTATTTCGATCTCCTCGGTTTCTTTTTCAGTAATTATGTTTTTCTCATCAATTAAATCACGTATTATATCGAACTCTTCAGCAGTTAGCCTAAATAAACTTCCTTGATTGTTATTAAGAACTTCGCATTCTTCAAGTCCTTTGGTCTCCTTTAATTCATCCCATGAAATTGGGTCTTTGACTATCTCCTTAATTTCAAAGCTAATGATCTCTCCCTCATTTTCATCATTGTGCAATCCTTCTGTGACTTCATATATAGCCTTAATCTGTTTTACAGGTGTGCTCTCATACCCAACTATTAAGTCACCAGGTTTTAATTCTTCGAAATATTTATAAATTCTTCGTTTGTTACCCTTATCGTTATGAGATGTATAAGATTGAATATCCCCAAGTTCGTAACTATCGATACGCCAAATTTTAGGATTAGCATTTAGCCACCAGAAACTCTGTGATTCAGAACCTTTTGGTAATGCCTTGGGAGGAGGTAGGGTTGTTTTCCCTGTTTCTAAATCATTGAAGATTTTTTCAAATGCAGGATTGCTTTGAATGTATTTATCTTTTATACTTTTCCATTTTAATGTTGGTGAAAACGTATCAAATCTGAATATGGTTTTTTCAAAATCAACAGGATGGTTAATTAACCATTTAACAGTTCTAACATGTTTATTTTTTTCCCTTTCAGGTTTATACTCGTATTCACCAGTAATTACACCAATTCCAAGGGCTCTACTTTTACCTTTATTGGCCACAATTACATCTCCAATACTTGCATCTCTAAAATTTGCAAGATTCCCTATTTGATTAGAGTAAGTAGAATCTTCAACACCTAATTCTTCTGCAAGTGTTTCGGTTGTATAACTATTAAGGTCTTTTAAATCGTCCCAACCAATAGCGATTATGCTTTCTTTATAAAATTCGTCCCAATAAATTCCATTCACTCCGGGTGCGAATTTCCAGTAATTAATTAATGCGTTGTTTTTATTCTCGGCAGTTTGTTTTGAAACTTTAAGTTTTTCAATTACCTCTTCTATTGTATTAAAATCCTCAACCGTGTTAGATGTTTTGTCGTTTATATCATAGCCAGCTAAAATTCCAGCTTCGATGTTTTCCGTATTGATTTTTATAAATAATTGATAAGCTTTCCGATGTGAAACTTTATTTTTAGGAAATAAGGCAATCCAACAATATGATGTGCCATAATTTTGAGGTCCGTAAAAATCAACAATATGGCTTTTGTAATTCTTAAGCTTTAATGCTTTTTCGATTCCTTCAGCAACTTTGTTTAGTGCAGAACTTGTTTCATCTCTCTTTGGATTTGTGTAGATAAACGGAAAGAAAACGTAGAAGTTTTTTTGCCAATTAACGAAAGGAGATTTCTTCTTTTCTGGGAAGTTTTTTAAGGCATTTACCAATGTGTCCCCATATTTTGAAAAATATCCCTCATCCTTTTCAATTATTTTGTTTTTAATATCTTCAACCGTTTCTGGATTAATCTGTATGCCCTCTTTTAACAAGTGGAGTAAGTCGAAACGCAATAAATTGACAGGTTGAAACCAAGTTGCAGTAAAGTCTGAACGCACAAAACTGTAATCTTTTATAAATCCTTCAATTTCAGATTTCGGTTTGTTATTCAAATAGCTAAAGAGTTCCTGTTCATTTTGTTCCAACTTCTTAAGCTCTTTAGCATGCTTTTGGATTATTTCAATTTCTCTTTGCATAGTTGTATTTTTAATAGTCTCTCAGTTTACCACTTTTTTCACATCAGGAATATCGGTTCCCCGAATAACAAATGCAGGTTCGGTAAATCAAATCCTCTTTGAAACCAAACATAATCAGTTAAAGGTTTTTTTTCCACTTCATATTGCCCCCTCCTTTTTAATTTGTTCTATCATCATCTTCAAGATATTTTCATCAAGCTTTGAAAAAGCGAACAATTTTTTTTGGTCGGTTTCAATTTGTTTGTGTTCAACTTCTTCTAAACGATGAATTTACCAAATGTTTTCATTGATGATTTTTCTCATTCGAACAAAAGCACGCGTAATGGCAACGTGCATTTCGACAGCTGTTTCACTTTTTAGTACTCCTGACAAGCCAGCAACTCCTTGTTCCGTGAAAGCAAAAGGAAGAGTTCTACGTCCCCCATGTTGGCTTCATGTCACAAAATGTGATTTCAAGTTCTCCCATTCGCTCTGTGTTAGTTGAAACATAAAATCATTAGGGAAACGCTCTATATTTCTTTTTATAGCTTGATTTAGCGCTCTTGTTTCTACTTGATAAATTTTGGCCAAGTCATTATCAAGCATAACTTGAACTCCTCGAACAAGAAATATTCGATTTGCCACTTCACTCGCTATTGCCACATACACGCTGTTAGGCAATCGTGCTTCATTCTCATCTATTGGTTTATCGGTCGTTTTTGTCGAGCGTTGGAGCAGACACACTCTTTGCCAAGCTTGGGGTTGAGCGTTGGCTGGTGCGGCTTGGCAATGTGTGTGGCTATTGAGCGTTGGCATTATTCATTCAGTTTTTTATAAATTCTCTTCATCATCAACTCTTTCACCAAACTTCCAAACGTCTTATCTTCCAAAATCTTCTCGAAGATTTCTTGATTTTGATCCATTCGTCCGATTAGTTTTTCAATAAACTTATCGTCAAAAGCAAATTTGAAGGTGTCCATTTTGTTTACTTTTGCCTGTGTTTGCAGTGTTTCATCTTCAATCAACTCTGCTTCTATCTGTTCAAAGAAAAGCCTGTCAGCCTCTTCAAACTCAGTTCCAAAACGTTCATTCAACACGTTGATAATTTCAGAAAGCGGAGCTTCTTCCTCCGGCGAACGCTTTAATCCTGCTTCCGATACGCCGCTTAACTCTCCCTTCTCGCCTTTTTCCAACTCAACAGCACCATCTTTTATTTTTTGCAAACGGTAATATTCCAATGCCACTTCATCGTCTAAATTCAGTGCTTCGGACAAATCACGTTTTGGCAAGCGAGTTTGAAGCAATTTTGCGTACGCGTAGAATTTCTCCAAATCCGAATCGGTAAAAGGCATTATTTGAGCCAAGAAAGCATAAAGTTTAGTCCACGAGCGCAAGCCTTTTTTAAATTCGTCTTGTTTTTCTTCCTCCTCGATGGCTCTATATCTTTCCACAGCGAAATCCGTAAGAAGATACAATTCCTTTTGGTGTTTCGGATTATTTAGCTTTGTATTTGGATTGAAGTAGATATTGGCAAAAGCCTCTATCTCCTGCGTCCAGTAAATTTGGAATTTATCTAACCGAACTTTCAGGTCGTACAGGTGATTTACGTCAGTCTCCTCCACTACAGTAGTAACCTCGTAGTAAGGCTGAAAAGAGTTTAGAATCGTCTGTCTGTCGTTTACAAAGTCCAGCACAAACGTTTCCTCCTTGCCGGGGTGTCTTCTGTTCAGTCGCGATAGCGTTTGCACGGCTTTTACTCCCGAAAGTTTTTTATCCACATACATTGTGTGCAACAGCGGTTGGTCGAATCCGGTCTGATATTTATCCGCAACAATAAGGATTTTATATTCATCCGTGTTGAAAACATCCGGCAACTCTTTTTCGCCGTATCCGGTAATTTCAGGCTCCGAAACTCCGTCAGGTGCATTGTCGTCAATTACTTTCCCGGAAAAAGCCACTAAAACTTTAATCTCCTTGTCATAGCCTTTTGTTAGTATGTATCTTTGAAACTCTTCGTAGTAACGCTTGGCATGAAGTCGTGAGCCACAAACTACCATAGCTTTAGCTTTGCCGCCTATCTTTTTTGCCACAATATTTCTGAAATGCTCAATGATAATTTCGGTTTTTTGTGCCAAGTTGTGCGGATGCAGCGACACGTATTTACCAATGGCTTTGGCAGCTTTTTTCTTGTTGAGATTGGGGTCTTCCTCTATCGCTTTGGTCAACTTGAAATAGAGTTCATAGGTGGTATAATTTTCCAACACATCCAAAATAAATCCCTCTTCAATGGCTTGACGCATCGAGTAAAGATGAAAGGGCTTGGGCTTTCCGTCTTTGTCTTTATCGCCAAATAACTGCAATGTTTTATATTTAGGCGTAGCCGTAAAGGCAAAGAACGAAATATTGGGCTGCTGACCGCGTGTGGATGCTGAACGCTCTATTTGTTCCCGGATAAAATCTTCTTCGTCGTAATCATTATCTGCGTTATCTTCTGCCATGGCAGCTTCCAATGTTTTTGCCGCCAGCACCTCTTTCAGTTTTTTGCTTGCTTCGCCGCCTTGTGAACTGTGCGCTTCGTCCACAATAACGGCATATTTTCTGTCGGGTAGTTCGCCTACCTTATCCACCACAAACGGAAATTTCTGCAACGTGGTAATAATGATATTTGTACCACTGTTCAAAGCCTTGGCTAACTGCGTGCTGTCTTTATCTATTTTCTGCACAACACCCGTTTTATGTTCAAACTGATAAATGGTGTTTTGCAACTGTTGGTCGAGTACTTTTCTGTCCGTAACCACGATAACAGAATCGAAAATCCGCTCGTCCAAGGCATTGTGCAAGCTCGAAAGGCGATAAGACAACCAAGCAATGGAGTTGCTTTTTCCCGAACCTGCCGAGTGTTGTATCAGGTAGTTTTTTCCTACTCCCACTTCCAACACTTTGTTACTGATTTTTCGGACCACATCCAACTGATGATAGCGCGGAAAAATCATTTTTTCCTTTTTATAGGTTTTACCCTCCACTTCAAACTCTTCGGTTTCCAAATTCACAAAGCGCTGAATTATCTCCATCCAGCTATCTTTTTTCAAAATATCTTCCCAAAGATATGCCGTGCGATAACCGTTCGGATTTATCGGGTTGCCTTTCCCGTTGTTTACACCTTTGTTAAAGGGTAGCCAGAAGGTTTTGCTTCCGTCCAATCGGGTGGTCATAAACACTTCATCCTGATCCACGGCAAAGTGAACCAGACAGCGTTTTTTGAAAGCAAAAAGCAGTTCCCGATTATCGCGTGTAGTGCTGTATTGTTTTAAGGCATTCCCTACGTTTTGTCCGGTAAATTGGTTTTTAAGTTCTAAGGTAGCCAACGGAATACCGTTAAGCGAGAGCAAAACATCAACCGAGTTTTTATTTTTCGCGCTGTAAAAGACTTGCCGATAGACTTTCAGGCTATTTTTATTGTACAAATCCACTGCATCCGGATTTAGGCTTGACGCCGGCTGAAAATAAGCCATTTGGAAGCCTACACCGTAATCTTTAAACCCGTTGCGAAGCACATCTAAACTGCCCCGCAAATCCAACTCCTTATAAAGTCGCTGAATTACTCGCTCTTCGGCTTCAGCTCCGTGAATAGCTACAATTTTCTTCCAACGTTTGGGTTGCGATTCTTGCAGAAAATGGATTACCTCGTATTTAAACATTCCCAACTCGGGACTGTAATCGGGTGCATTGCCCGGTGTGTAGCCGCCATTTTCGATTAGCGACTGTACCAATGCGGTTTCAAATGTATTTTCGGTGGTGATGTTCATAATTTATTAAAGTATCTCAACTAACCATAACGTTATCATTCCTACAGCTATTGCAATTCCAAAGCTCAGTAATGTTCCTATCAAAACATATTCCGTCAGTTTTCTGTCTTTTGATTCTTTCAAGTCTCCAAAGCGAAATATCGATTTTGCAGCCAAAATAAAACCGATACTTTCCCAACTTCCTATGATTACAAAGAAAAACACAAACAAGCGTTCCAAAATGCCAATATATTTTCCGGCATTACTTAATGATGCATCGTTGCCATCTTTTAGGTGTTTAGTCCATCCCGACATAAGTTCTCGCACAACTATTGCAGAGACTCCGGTTATTAAAATTATCGCGGTTAAATATATCCAAATATCTGAATTTGTACACCAGGAAGTAAAGTTTAACTCGGGCTTCAAAAATATTCCCCACAACGCTAAAATAATTACAAGATGCAGTGCTTGATCAATAAAAAACCAGGAAGACTTATTTTCCTTATTTTGACAATAGAGTTTTATCAAATCAATAGCAAAGTGTAATATTGTAATTAACAGTGCTAAAAGCCAAAATTTCAAATCCCATAACAGAAGCAACACTAAAAGTCCATGCAATAGTGCGTGTACATAAAGTTTTGGCGACCGATGCTTCAGCTTCTCTTTTTCATCTACCCACGATTTGGGTTGCAGTATAAAATCACCGATAAGGTGAGCCAATAGAAGTTTAACGAGAATTATCATGGTTATAGCATTTTAATTTTTTTACGATACATTTTCTCCACTTCCAACACTTCGTCCATATTGGCTCTTTTCCATCTACTACTTACCGCACTTTGTGTTACGCCTAACAGTTCACCTATCTCGCTTTGTGTTATGTCCTGCTTGTTGAAAACTATCTCCGCCAATTCTGCCGATGAGACAGACCATTTGTCTGCAAATAGACTTAGTAATTTTAAGTAAAGATTTATCTCTTCATCAAATTCATGGCAGGGTGTTTTTATTCCCAATGTTATATTCTCTTTTTTTAATGTATCAAATTTTTCCCCCGAATTTACAAAAGCAGACCCGTTGCTTGTGGATACACTATCTCCCGAATATGTTTTTTCTCCTATACCGATAGCCAAGCGAACATCTATTGGACTTGTGCTTTTGTGTTTCTCAACCGTATTGGTTCTTTTTATCAATGCTTTTATTTGCAATGCCTTTTTTAATGCTTCTGCAATTTCCGAAACTTCTACTTGAAAAAAATCACCTCTTTCCAGTTTCCAATCTTTAGGACTTTCGCCCCATGTATTCAATAGGTTTTGTAGCGGCTTCAACCATACTTCTTGATTTTCAAGCTTTCTTGAGCCTATGATGTCTCCTGAAATAACTGCTATCATAATAAGTACCATTAATTTTGTACAATACTTTTTTTATTTAACAACTAAAATACAAATATATCAAACATTTCTCAAGCAATAGATAATAACTCCAAATATAAACAATATTATCAATAACTCCAAATATAAACAATATTATTAATAATTTCAATTATAAGCATTATAGTTAATAATTTCAGATATAAATCAAATGACTAATAAATTAAAATATAAGGCAAATAGGTAATAACTCCAATTATTGATTAAATAGTCAATAGTTCAAATTATTGGTTAAATAGGTAATAATTTCAATTATTACTTAAATGGGTAATAATTCTAATTATAACTTAAATAGATAATAATTGAAAATATTATTCAATGAACACTGTCAATTGTCAACTATCAATTGTCTACTACCTTTACCTTCCCCGTAACCACCTCGCTGATTAACGTTGTGCGGTATTCGGTCAGTAGTTCTATTAGTTTCTCGGTGCGAGCTATTTTGGCATCTATTGTTTTGCTCTTGGTTTCAATAAATTCTACAATGGATTTTTGTTCTTCTAACTCAGGTATAGCCACTTTTATCTCATGTATATTGTTTCTATTTAATGTGCCAACTGCGGTACCTGCGGCATAAGATTTCAAATCTAATATTTTGAGCAAATAGTATAAATAGTTAATGTCATTCCCGAATCCTTTTAATAGAAAAAGTGATGTGTTATGTGCCCAAAACATTGACTCTGGCACAAAGTTAACTTCTCCAACACTACCACTCCTACCAACAATTATTGATGGACCAAAACCTGTATTCTCATTATGATAACCTATTATTCCGTTAGATCCATAAACAGGAACACTTCCTTCTACAAAACTTGTAGAAGGCAAATCATGTCCTCTTTGAAAATAAGCTACATACTTCAACCTCTTCACCTCCCAATGTTCCGGAATTTCTCCCAGCCATTCGATGCCGCTCTCTTTCATTTTTGCATCGGGATTAATGCCTTTGGTAACTGCCTTGTTTATAATGGCGGTTTTCTCCTCCCGGTAGAGTTCGAGCAACTGTTTTTTATCGGCTATCAGTTGGTCAATCTCGGCGGTTTTGCGGTCTAAAAAGGCAGCAATGGCGGTTTGTTCGGATTTGGGGGGAAGTGCTATAAATGTATTTAAAATTTGCTCTGTTGAAATTGCCTTAAAAGTTGAACCTGTACCTAAACTATTTAGTTCATCATAAAGGCATACAGATGCATAGTACGTGAATTTAGTATTATCTGAAATTAAAGCACACAACCCTCTTCCAACGCAATAATCTACGTTAGCTATATTAACAGCTCCGATAGGTGCTCTTACAGATAGTAAAACAGAATTATGCGGTGCTATTTTGGTTGGATTTTTACACCAATTTTGAGGTAGTGGATTTATTAAACCAAAATCAGCATTCCCTTGTAAAAACGGCATTCCTTCGCCGTCAGAGTTACAATCATCAGAATTTGGAGACTGTCCCATAATTAACGACATCGAATATTTAATTTTTTTCACCTCCCAATGGCTTGGTATTTCTCCAATCCACTCGATTCCGCTATCTTTATAGGAGCTGTATTTATTTATTTTTTCCATTCTTGTTTTGCTTTTAGTCCTTTTTCGGTCAGGCGGTATTTTTGGTTTCTGCTTGTCGGTTTGTCCGGGATAGTCATTTCAATCCATCCACCGTTTAACGCCTCGTTGACATAAGCCGTTCTAAAATACTTCCTATCAGCTAATTGCAGAACTTCCTGCAATTCATCCCTGGTCATTTCTCCCTCCAAAACTTTAATTAAGTTCTTTACAGCCGTACTTACCGGAGCTTTATCTTGTTCGGTAAGTTGGGGGGTAACTTGGGGGGTAACTTGGGGGGTAGCTTGGGGGGTATAGCGATAAATAATGGTTCTAAAATCCTGCTCCTGAATAAATTTTGGTTCAGGAAGTCCGCATTCTGCCATTCTTTTTACCATATCTTCGGTACCCGTGCCCAGCTGCTCAATATATCCCGCGAGATACATAGGATGCGCGATAAACGGGTTGTGCGGCACAGAATTGTGCAGCTGCTTCAACCTATCGGTTGTCCAGCCCAAAGGCAAAGAGCCCGGATTGGAAATTTCTAATCTGTCTTTATATAAAACAATCTCCACGCTTGCATGATTGGCGTAATTTCGGTGAACAATGGCATTCACAATTCCCTCTGCAACTACTTCTCGGGGAATTTCATAACTGCCGGGCGCGATGTTGGATTGGGCGCGCGTACCCACTCTGAAATCGAGTTGCGACATAACAAACTCCACAGCCTGATTAATCTGCTCAAAAAGATCACCGGCGATGATTTTGTAGGAAGGGATAGGTTTTGTTTTGGTAAACCCATGAAAAACAGCACATTTAGCCGTTGCCGTAGGAAAAAACCGTTGCGGATTTCTTCCGAAAAGCAAAAGGGCTGCGTTGGTCAGTTTCTCACCCTGCGACAAATTAAGATGGTGCAGGATTTTAAAGGTCGGGCTGCTTTCATCCAACGTAAATCCTCTTCGTGATTTAGCCAAGCGCACAAAAGAAGCTACTTTTTCCGCATCAATATCTTCAGGGGTTGCCTCCGGGTTCAATTGAGCATCGAAAGGTCCCAGTTGGATAAATCCGTTTTCTTCCAAATAGCGCACCAGACTGTGATAAACGTTTTGTTGCAACGACGACAACTCGACAAACCTACTGCGTACCACCTCTTTTTCAATCTTTTCGATAAAAGCATTTACTTCCGGCTCGCGTTCGGCCGGCTCGTGATTGCTTAGAAAAATAAATCGGGTTTTATGCCGTCTTGTGGCTTCGTCATATTCCCTCTCGGTGGGCGAAACACCTTCTTCATCCCGGTAACCGTACTTTGCCCCGATAAGTCCTAAATAGATATTGCACGCGCCCACTTCTTTCAAGTAGACACTCGGTACACTTAAATCTACCGCCGGGAGCTCTTCAAAAAGAAGAGGCTCAAAAAACTTTCCAAGCAACGCATCGGCACGCGGAAACTCCGCTAAAGCTTTTCGCTCTTCGGCAAATTCGGACTGCACGCTACTTATAAATACTTTTATCTTGCCCATAATTAGTCCAAAATTGTTTTTTCGGTTTCTGCTGTTTTTTCTTCCAAAGCCAAAATATCGGCTCGTATTTCCGCCAAGGAACGAAGCGGCTTAAACTCGTAGAAGTATTTGGTAAAGTTAATTTCGTAACCCACTTTTGTTTTGTTGTGGTCTATCCAAGCATCAGGCAGATGGGGTGTTACTTCCCGCTCGAAATATTCTTCAATGGTTTGTGGCACCGGTTTGCCCTCGCTGTTTTTTACCAGAAAAGGGATGTTTTCATAGTCACGCAAAGCAGTATCGGGTTTGGGTTTTCCTTTGGTTTTCACTACTTTTCCATCCTCTATCAGCGGCTGCTCTACCGTGATACGCCAATAGCCGAAAAAATCGTTGGGCAGGATTTTACAAAATTCGTTTTCCTCAAAATTGCCGTAGAGTTGCGTGATAAAGCCGATACCTTTTTCATTACCGTTTTCGGCTATTTTTTTTCGTTTGTCGCCCAAGCTTCTGTCCATTTTCTCCCAAAAACGATTAAACTCCAATTTTCCCTCTTTTATCAACTCCTCGTCTTTGGCGCCCGTGGCGTTAATCAGTTGAATTTTTCCTTTTCGTTCGGCAGATTTTTGATTGGTCAGTATCCAAATGTAAGTGCTTATGCCCGTATTGTAGAAAAGTTGGTCGGGCAGAGCGATGATAGCTTCCAGCCAGTCGTTTTCTATAATCCATCTGCGGATATTACTTTCACCGCTTTCGGCAGCTCCGGTAAAGAGCGGCGAACCGTTAAACACAATGCCGATGCGCGTGCCGTCGGGCTTCATTTTGGAAATCATGTGTTGCAAAAAGAGCAGCGACCCGTCGTTAATTCTTGGCAACCCGGCTCCAAAGCGTCCGTTCACTCCTTTTTTGTCCGCTTCTTCTTTGATTACTTTCTGCGCTTTTTTCCAATCAACTCCAAAAGGCGGATTGGAAAGCATATAGTCAAACTTTTCATCTTGCAAGCCATCCACCGTAAAGGTGTTCCCAAACTTGATGTTACTTGGATTTTGCCCTTTAATCAGCATATCCGATTTGCAAATGGCGTAAGATTCCGGATTGATTTCCTGCCCGAATACTTTCAGGTCTGCCTTAGGGTTCAGCTCTTTTACATATTGCTCACTCACCGAAAGCATACCGCCCGTACCGCAAGCCGGGTCGTAAAGCGTTTTTACTATTCCCTCGGTAGTCAGTATCTCTTTATCTTCGATAAATAAGATGTTTACCATCAGGCGAATAACCTCTCTCGGGGTAAAGTGTTCCCCCGCCGTTTCGTTGGACTGCTCCGAGAACCTACGAATAAGGTCTTCAAAAGTATAACCCATCTCCATGCTTTCCATATCGGTCAGGTCAATTTCCTGAAAGGCTTTTACCACGCGGTAAAGCAGGTCGGTTTTCGGGTCATCCAGGCGCTCTATCTGGTCATCAAAATTGAAGTACTCGATAATTTCTCGCGCACTGGCTGAGAAACCGTTTATAAAGTTTCTCAAATTCACGGCTATATTATCGGGGTCAGCCACCAGTTTATCAAAATTGTATTGACTTCTGTTGTGAAAATTAAATCCGGCTATTTTATTGAGTGCCGTGTCTTTCGCATTATCACCCAGGTTTTCAACTTTTGGCAAGTAGTCCAGCACTTTTTGCTTGGTGGGTTCAAGCACGCAGTCTAAGCGTCTAAGCACAGTCATAGGAAGTATTACTTTTCCATAGTCGGATTGTCTATAATCACCTCTTAGCAAGTCAGCTACACGCCATATAAGATCTGCTTTCTCTTTGAAATTGTTCATTTATTGTCTTTTATATTTTTGTAAATGTTAATACTTCGTTTCTGTCTACTAGCGGTGGCAAAATTCAAGCTCTTTTGGTTTTTTGTTTGGGCTTCGCAGGTTGGCAAAAACCAAATGTGCTTGAATGTACGTTGGCTCTTTTAGCATGTTGCCAAACGGTTTCGATCTTTGCGTTCGGATGGGTTTCAGAGCACAAAACTGTCAATGCACCTCAAAAGTTGATGCGAGGTAGAAGGTTCAATTAACCACACGTCACCCGCCATTAAGACAAACGCCTGTTAGTGGCTGGGCTAAATTATGTTTCAACTTTTCCATTTTTAAATTTCACTTCTTCCAACTTTTCTTTCGTTTACTGTATAGTCTTTTGCTTCAATCATACTTTTGTCGCGACCGTCAATTATCAAACCATCAAGTTGATAAACCGTTTTACTGAAATCACCTCTTATTTTTTGATCATAAGTAACGTCTTTATTCAAGAGTAGTTTAAAAGCGGCAGCAACAATCATTTCAAATGATTGCCCTGCTTTGTTTGGATAATATCCAAATAACTCAAAGAAAAGTTTATTAATAGGTGATTTCATATGTTCTTTTTTCTTAAAAATATCGAACACTCTTTATGTTCTGTTGTCATTACGCTTGGAAAGACTTCAAAGCCTTCATTTATAAAATGTTCAATAGTCTCTTTGTGGTCTTTTTCACAAGGTTCTTTCAAAAATTTGACTTTATAACTTGAGTCACTGATAAAATCAGTAAGTGACTTGTGGAGTTGTTCTTCTGTAATACCTGTCATTTGTTTTTCTGTTTAAATTTTTTACTTATGTATTTTGGTTGTCTCGCCTTGCACTAACATTTAATATACGTAACAAAAATATAACATTCGTATATCATTTTCTGTTTTTAATTTCTGTTATTGTTGTATGTCTCAATATATCAATTAAATAAAACAAATAAAAAGAATCAATAATATTTCGGTTTGTAGGGTGATATGGCTGATACCAAGTTTATCATGCTCGCCATCACCCAAGCAGCAGTAAGCTGAACGCCATCACTGCCATACCAGCTATTAGGCCGTAGATGGCGTGGTGGTGCTTGCCGTACTCCTCGGCGGCGGGGAGCAGCTCGTCCAGCGAGATAAAGACCATGATGCCGGCAATTGCGGCGAACATTATCCCGAAAAGGGTGTCGTTGAGGAAAGGGGCTAAAATGAGGTAGCCAACCAGCGCGCCAAGGGGTTCAGCCAGTCCCGAAAGGAAGGAGAGCCAAAAGGCGCGCTTGCGGTTCCCGGTGGCGTAATAGATGGGTACAGATACCGCGATGCCCTCGGGGATGTTGTGGATGGCGATGGCCACGGCGATGGGGATGGCGATGTGTATATCCTTGAGCGCGGCCAGGAAGGTGGCCATCCCCTCGGGGAAGTTGTGGATGGCCAGCACCAGGGCCGTCATCAGACCCGTGCGAAGCAGCTTGGAATCTTGCACCTTGGACTTCTTTTTGACGTTGTCCATCCCCGCTATCTCTTCCACGCTTTTCATCTCGTGCGGGTTCTCGTCGTGCGGTATCAGGCGGTCGATGATCAGTATCAGCATAACGCCTCCAAAGAAAGCCAGTATGGCGTACAGGCCACCCAATTTCTCGCCGTGAAGCTCACCGAGCGTGTCGAAGGCGCCGGCCAACAGCTCCACGAACGAAACGTAGAGCATCACGCCGGTAGAGAACCCTAGCGCCACCGTCAGGAAAGTGGTGTTGGTGCGCCGTGCGAAGAGGGCGATGGCGCTGCCTATGCCGGTGGATAGCCCGGCAAAGAGGGTGAGTGCAAAGGCGAAGAATACCATGGCGATTCAGTATATCTTAATGGGTCGGAAAAACTTAATAGGTTTCCCGGACGTGCTTCACCGTGATGGGGGTTCTGTCGGCCGCCTTCAACTGGGGGGATGTGATCACGATAGTGCGCTTCTCGCCCGGCAGCAGGTCGATGAAGTTGTCGCTGAAGCGGGCTCCTTGCACGGGGATCTCCAGGAACAGGTCCTTCGCGAGATATTTGCTCGATAGGGTAACCTGGTACTCGCCATCGCTGTACTTTATTCTTGTCTTTACTTCCGTCTCCGGCAAGTCCAGCTTGTTGGGCCAGTAGAAGAAGTGGTCCTTGGTGGAGATCACGTTCCCCCGGCGGTCGGTCAGGAAAGCACGGATTATGGTGTGTGCCTTCTCCTCCTCGGTCACCAGGTCGGCCACGTTAAACGTCTTCACGACCCGGCTGTCGTTGGCCTTCGCCATCACCCACTCCTTGAACTCCTTCCGCTTCCCGGTCGTGAAGTCGACCACCTGCACGGTGAGCCGCAGGTCATTGTAGTCTTGCAGGTAATCTGACATGGTGTAGTAGCGCAGCTTGTCGTCTTTCTGCTCCACGCCCAGCGCGAGCGGTGCCAGCACATCCCTCATCCGGTAGTGCTGTGCCTTCCAGTTGTCGTAGTAATCGATGCTCGACCAGGAGACCACGGGCCAGTCGTCGTTGATCTGCCAGTAGAGTGCCCCCATGCAGTAGGGGCGGCCGCGGCGCATCGCTTCCACCGACTCCTCCATGCCGTTGCCCTGCATCACCAGGCCGATGTAGACGAAGTCCTCGAAGTTCTTCGGCTCGTGGTAATACATATCCATGTATTTCTTGATGAGCGAGTTGCCGGTAGAGGCTTTCTGGTGTACCCTCATCACCTCGCTCTCGAGGCTCCACTGCTCTTCGGGAGCGAACGAGCGGATGGTTTTCATCTCGGGGAACGATTGGAAGCCGAACTCGCTGGCGAAGCGCGGAAGCCGGTCGGCCATCCCCTCGAATGGCAGGTGACCGTACCACAGGGCCCAGTCGTGTGCGTCGCTCGCCGCGAACTTCTCGGGATTCGCCCAGTTGGAGTCGTAGGGCGACCCGTGGATGTAGCTCCTCGTGCCGTCGTACTCCTCTACTAGCTTAGGGATAAGCTCTCGGAAGGTCTTGTCGTACCCCTTGAACCAGTCCTGCATTATCTCCACGGGGTATTGCTTGTCCCACTCCCAGTGGCGGAGACCCTCTTCCACCTCGTTGTTGCCGCACCAGAAGGCTAACGATGCGTGGTTGCGAAGCCGTTTGATGTTATAGATGACCTCTTCACGCACGTTGGCCAGAAAAGCATCATCGGAGGGGTAGGGGACACAGCCAAAGATAAAGTCCTGCCACACCAGGATGCCCTTCTCGTTGGCGTGGCGATAGAATTCCTCGTTCTCGTAGATGCCGCCGCCCCAGACGCGTACGAAGTTCATGTTGGCCGAGAGGATGTTGTCGAACAGCCGGTTGTAGTACGCCCCCGACTGTTGGGTGGTGAATATCTCGCCGGGGATGTAGTTGGCGCCCTTCGCGAAGAGGGGGATGCCGTTCACCTCGAAGTAGAAGGTGCGACCCTGTAAGTCCTTTTCCTGTACCAGCCGTACCGAGCGCAAGCCAATTTTCTCCTCTTTCTTGGCTACCACTTGATTCCCCACCCGCAGCGTGACGGAAAAGTCGTACAGGTGCTGCGCTCCCCAGTCGACGGGCATCCAGAGGTTGGGGTTGTCAATGACCATCTCGATGGGGATCACGTTCTTGCCCCGCTTCAGCATGACCTCCTTGTCGATGGACCCGGACTGGTTTCGGGACTCTTTGTTGAACGACTTGGCCTTCTTGGTATCGAACGAGTAGCGCACGGTTAGTGTGGCGGGGGTGTCAACGAGC
Source organism: Petrimonas sp. (assembly GCA_012839475.1). Classification (GTDB taxonomy): domain Bacteria; phylum Bacteroidota; class Bacteroidia; order Bacteroidales; family Dysgonomonadaceae; genus Proteiniphilum. Next base: position 227,332 of record DUNG01000007.1, read on the forward strand.
GAGTAGACCTCGATCTGGTTCTCGATGGACGCCTTCTCCTGCGTGACGCTCTGCTGCTTCACGTGAAAATCATCGATGCGGGCTTTGTCGTAAAAGGTGAGCGAGACCGGCTTCCAGATACCCATCTGCACGATGCGGATGCCCCAGTCCCACCCGAAGTGGTAGGGCGCCTTCCGGTTGTAGATGCTGAGCTTCTCTTCCCGGTGGTCGTTCCCCGCCGGGTAGTCGTGCCCGAAGGTGGCCCGTGCCGGCATCATCAGCTGCACGGGCGAGTAGAAGCGGATGTAGAGCTTGTTTTCCCCCTCTTGCAGCAGGTGCTTCACCGACACCTGGTGGCCGAGGAACATGTTCTCCGACCGAAGGATGCGCGAGCCGTTTAGGAAGACGTCGGCATGGGTATCTAACCCCTCGAAGAAGAGGAGCGCATCATCCCGTTGCAGCTGCTCGGTCGTGACCGTGAAGCTCTTCCGGAAGTCCCAGTTCTCGTCTTCCACCCACTGCACCTTCTCCTCGTTGGTGCCGTAAAACGGGTCGGGTAAGACACCGTGGCGCACGAGGTCGCGTTGCACCGATCCCGGTACTTCGGCATCGTACCACTGATCTTTGTTCATTTGGGAGAACTGCCACCCATCGTTCAGCGAGATTGTCTCCCCGGTATGGGCGGAAAGGGAAAGGATTAAGAATAAAAAGGGTAGGAGTAGGGCTAGCTTTTTCATTGTTCGTGCATCTATTTTTAAATGGTTTGCTACGCGAATATAGCATAAGTTCCTGAATGGTCAATTGATTTTGGTCGGTATGATTTTTCATGCCTTGGAGCGCCCTCCATTGGGGAAAAAGTTGTAAATTTGCGTGAAGACGACTTGCATGGGGAGCGATAGGTGAACGTATAGGATGAACCAGTGGATGAAGGGTGTAAGTTGAATAAGGGATGAATGCGCATGTTGAACGAAAAGTTATAAGCACGAAGTTGAATAAGGGATTAACGTGTACGTTGAACAATGAATGCAACGTACAAACTGTATAGAAGACTCACGTTGAATGACGACCAACACTACAATAGCAACTCAGGAATTCCTACAACTGTATCGCGGGCTTTACCCGTTTTTTCGGGAGGCTTGGGAGAGGGAGCAGGTTGACGCGCTCAAGGAGATGCGTTGGCGCTTTCTCACGGGCGATGGTAAGGTGAATCTAACGGTTGGAACCGCACCCTCGGGTGGGGATGGTCGCCTTGTGAAGAAGGTCAGCGGTACGGGCGATAGGGGGAATGAGGATAAGAGGTTGAACGATGAGGAGGTATGGCGGCTGCTGCTTGATATGAACACGGCGGCGGTGCTTATCCACGAGATTGGTTTGAAGCAGTCGACCGCCTGTGCGGCGCTCCTCTACTGGCCCGTTTGGAAGCACGGGGTGCCGCTGAGCGAGGTGAAGAAGCGCTTCGGGGCGGAGGTGGAGCTCCTGCTGAAGGGTTTGTTGAACGTGAACCGGTTCAGCGACAAGAAGGGGGCGGTGGAGTCGGAAAACTACATCAAGCTGCTGCTTTCGATGGCGGAGGATGTGCGGGTGGTCTTCATCATGATCGCCCGGCAGTTGCAGCTGATGCGCGACGCGAAGGAGCTGACGGCGCAAGGGCGGCTCGACCTTTCGGTGGAGTCGATCTATCTCTACGCGCCCCTCGCGCACCGTCTGGGGCTCTACTCGATTAAGTCGGAGCTTGAGGATCTCTCCCTGAAGTACACCGACCGGGAGCGGTACGACTATATCGCGCATAAGCTGAACGAGACGAAGCGTTCGCGGGACAGGTACATCGAGGAGTTCATCAAGCCGGTCAGCAAGCGGCTGGATAAAACGGGACTGAAGTACGAGATCAAGGGGCGGACGAAGTCGATCCACTCCATCAACAACAAGCTGAAGAAGCAGAAAATCGAGTTCGAGAGCGTTTACGACCTGTTTGCCATCCGGGTGATACTTGACTCGCCCGCGGAACTGGAGAAAGCGCACTGCTGGCAGGTCTACTCCGTGATCACCGATATGTATCAACCCAACCCCAAACGGCTGAAAGATTGGTTGTCGATCCCCAAGAGCAACGGCTACGAGTCGCTCCACATCACCGTGATGGGGCCCGAATCGAAGTGGGTGGAGGTGCAGATACGCACCCGGCGGATGGACGAGATCGCCGAGCGGGGTCTGGCCGCGCACTGGAAGTACAAGGGGGTGAAGGAGGAGTCGACCCTCGACAGCTGGTTGGCCTCGCTGCGCGAATCGCTGGAGGATAGCGGCAGCGACGTGAACCAGAAGCTGACCGACTTTAAACTTAACCTGTACGACGAGGAGATCTTCGTCTTCTCGCCCAAGGGGGACCTGTTCAAGCTCCCGAAAGGGGCCACGGTGCTCGATTTTGGCTTTGCGGTACATACCAATGTCGGTGCGACCTGCATTTCGGGCCGGGTGAACGGGAGGAACGTGCCCATCCGATACCAGTTGAAGAGCGGCGACCAGGTGGAGATCAATACCTCCTCGAACCAAACACCCAAGCAGGATTGGCTGAGCTTCGTGGTCACCTCGAAGGCGCGCACCAAGATCAGGCAGCTGCTGAAGGAGGAGGCGGCTAAACAGGCGAATATCGCCAAGGAGACGCTGCAGAGGCGGATGAAGAACCGCAAGATCGAGCCCGACGAGTCGCACCTGATGCAGCTCATCAAGAAGCTGCACTACAAGACGGTGACCGATTTCTACGCGGACATCGCGAGCGGCAAGCTGGACGTGAACTGGGTGATGGACCGTTACCTGGAGCTGGAGAACAAGGATGCCGAGGGTAGGGATGCTTACCCCACGGTGAGCGCCGAGCAGTTCACCCTGAAGACGCCGGTACGTGAAGAGAGTGGCGGCGATGAGCTGATTATCGATCAGAACCTAACGGGGATAGATTACCGGCTCGCGAAGTGTTGCAACCCCATCTTTGGTGACGAAATCTTTGGGTTCGTCTCATCGCAAGGGATCAAGATACACCGCGTTACCTGCCCCAACGCGCACGACCTCTTCTCGAGGTTCGGCTACCGGGTCATCAAAGCCCGCTGGTCGAGCCCGACCGGCTCCTCAAGCTACACCATCGTGTTGCGGGTTATCGGCAACGACCAGCTCAATATCGTGACCAACCTCATGTCGATTATCTCCAAGGAGGAGGGGGTGCAGATGCGTTCCATCTCCATCGACTCGAACGACGGGCTGTTCCAGGGCAACATCTCGGTGACGCTGGCCAATACCTCCATGCTGGAGCGATTGATCAAAAAGCTCAAGGCGGTGAAAGGGGTGAAGTCGGTAGAGCGGCTGAATTAAGCTTCTGTTTTCGTGGGCTCTTTGTCGTCGCTATTGGGTTGGTCCTCTGGTTCCTGAACGTACGTTTCAGTGGGTTCCGTACTGTTAGTGTCGGTTGGTTCTGATGCTTCTGGGGCAGCTTGAGTATCTGTTTCAGCAGGTTCCGTCTCGGCGAGGGCGGGTTGATCTAATGCTTCTTGGTTGGTCTGAACGTGCTGAGCATCAGGCATATCAATGTATATTTCGGCTGACACCCCCATTTGCGCATCGGTTTCATCGGTATCAGGTTGGGGAATCGTCACTTCTTCTTCAGGAAGATCCATCGTGGCCAGTAGGTGCTGCACGTACTCCCTTTCGTAGTCTTTTGGGCGAAGGATGGTATCACCATACTTCACCAGGTCGATATCGATTACCATCTTCCCTACATACTTATCCCTGGGGGTGCGCCCAACGGCACGCTCCGTCTGCTTGATCTTGCTAATCACCTCCTCGGGACTCATATCGGTATTTACCACGGCTAAGACGTTCCTGAACAGGTAGGAGTACCTGTCGTCCTCCGGCTCCGTCAGGATGGGTTCGCTGAAGATGATATCTGGAAATAGAAATGTAAGCATTCGCTTCGCCTTATCGATGTTCGTTTTAGCGAAAGTATTGGATCCTAGGGTAAGTAAAATTCTGTTCATGTTAGATGAGTTGAGATGCAAATATAACACATTTTTACTGAAAAGATGCAAGTATGTTCAAAATAGATTACCTTTGTTCTACTAAACGTCTTGAAAATGAAAAATTCTTGGTTTGTTTCTTTTCTTTTAGCCCTTATCGTGGGTGTGAATCTGCATGCCGAGGAAGTCCGCCCGCTTATCTACCAAGTAAATATCAAGGAGAATATTGGCAGCAACACCTGGATTTACCTGAAGAATGGGATGCATGAAGCCAACGAGAACGGCGCGAACGCGATCCTTCTGCATATGAACACGTATGGTGGCGCGGTGCTTGAAGCCGACTCCATGCGGACGGCTATCCTGAACTCATCAATTCCAGTCTACGTGTTCGTTGATAACAACGCGGCGTCGGCAGGTGCCCTTGTTTCTATCGCGTGCGACAGCATCTTCATGCGCGAAAGTGCTTCCATTGGCGCGGCTACCGTCGTGGATGGAGGGACGGGCGAGCAAGCCCCCGATAAGTACCAGTCGTACATGCGGGCTACCATGCGGGCCACGGCCGAGAGCCATGGCAAAGAGGTGATCGTGCAGAACGGCGATACCATTGAACGGTGGCGGAGGGATCCGGCCATCGCCGAGGCGATGGTCGATGAGCGGGTGGTGATACCGGGTTACGTGGACTCCACGCAGGTACTCACGCTGACCGCTGCCCAAGCCATGGAGTTAAGATACTGTGACGGGATCGCGGAGAGCGTGCACGAGGTGATCGTGACACACTTGGGGTATAGTGATTACCGATTGGAGAGTTACAATCCCTCTTTTTACGACAAGATCAAAGGCTTCCTTACCAATGGGGTGGTACAAGCGCTTTTGATCATGTTCATCATCGGGGGGATATACTTCGAACTACAATCCCCCGGCGTGGGCTTTCCCACGGCAGTGGCCATCACGGCGGCGCTGCTCTACTTCACGCCCCTCTACCTTACCGGGTATGCCGAGAGCTGGGAGGTGTTGATCTTCGTGCTGGGGCTTATCTTTATCGTCTTCGAGATTTTCGTGATCCCCGGTTTCGGGGTGGTGGGCATCACGGGGATCGTGTTGGTGCTGGCGGCGCTTGTCCTGGCGGCGATAGGTAATATCCGGTTTAACTTCGGGGTTATCCCGTTCCGGGAGGTGTTTAAGGCTTCGATGACAGTCCTCGGGGGCCTGGGGTTAGGGATCATAGGGATCATCTATATGTCGAGCCGAATAGGGAAGAGGGGACTCCTCAGGAAAGTGGCGTTGAGTGCCGACCAGGAGGGTTTTATCTCCGTTCCCATGGAGCCGGCCTCCCTGGTGGGTAAGGTGGGGGTAGCGGCGACCGACCTAAGGCCTTCCGGACGGGTATTGATGGATGGTGAGTATTACGATGCTAACTCGCTCAAGGGTTTTATCGATAAGGGTGATGAAGTGGAGGTGGTGCGCTACGAGAATTTTCAACTGTACGTGAGGAGGAAAAGATGAAAACAGTCGCCTCGTTCCTATATCAATGGATCGTTTTCGTACCGTTGTTTCTCGTGTTGACCTTGATCACGGCGCTGGTGGTGATGATCATGGCCCCCATCTTCGGCAGCCGGTTTTGGGGTTATCAACCGCCCAAGTGGTGGTCGAGGTTCACCTGCTGGCTGGCGCTGTGTTCCGTGAAAACGAGCGGACATGAAAACCTCGACCCCGCGCAGTCCTACGTGTTCGTGGCCAACCACCAGAGCGCGTTCGACATCTTCCTGATTTACGGCTTTTTGAGGCATCCCATCATATGGATGCAGAAAAAGAGCCTGCGTACCATCCCGTTCGTCGGCTTCGCCTCTGAAAAGGCGGGACACGTGTTCGTCGATAACTCGAGCGTGGCCGCGAGGGCGGCGACCATTGAGAAGGCCAAGGAGAGTATCAATGGTGGTATATCGATGGTGATCTTTCCCGAGGGGGCGCGCACCAGGACCGGGAAGATGGGGCGCTTTAAGCGGGGTGCCTTTCATATAGCCCACGATATGCAACTACCTATCGTGCCGCTAACGCTCAATGGCCCATACGAGGTGCTGAAACGCAACACGCTCCGGCTGAGACCAGGGAAACGGATGGAGTTGATCATTCACCCGCCAATGCAAACGGATAACCTGTCAAGTGACGAACTGCCCGGATTGATGGAGAAGACACGTGAAGTCATCCACGGCTCATTGTGGGAAAAATATCGCTAAAGGTACACGTGGTTCACGATACCCAACGAAAAGGAGCATCTTTGGGATGATAATCATCGGGGAATTATTATAGAGGGGTTATTATTGGAGAGGATATAGGGAGTATTCACAGTGGGTGGTGAAATACCCTAGGGGCTATAAAAAAGGAAAGGTTGTCTCACGACAACCAATCTTCATTGTTAACCTTAAATCTAATACCATGAAAAACACGCGACAAAGTTAGGCCAATTAACCATACGCTCCAAATCTTTTCATCCCAAAGAGGCTATTTTTAAAATTATTTAGCAATTCCCCTTGCAATTACAAGCTATCTGAAATAGATATTTGACATTGTTTGTGTATTTTAATAAGGCGTTTGCGTCAGTCAAGCTTGAAAGCAAAATAGTAAATGAAGGCAAAGTGCTTTGCTAATCGAATATTTTTAGCGCGAAGAAGTTAAACAGCGACCAGTTAAAGCGGTACCACCGTCTGGTAGCCCTCTGCTTGCCACCGAATTGAAGCAGGAAGCGTGCGCGTCCCGTGTTTTTATTCAGAAAGCTCACGTCCATGAAATCGAAGTAGAGAAAACCCTCGTCCTCCGCCATCTGCATGGCCGAGTAGATGGTGAAGATAGTAGGGTAGAGCATTTTATACCGCTTAGATTTACCCCAGTAGTAGAGGCAGTAGACGCTCTTTTTCTTCTCGAACCCTAAGATGGCCCCGCCGATGATCTTGCCCTGGTAGCGCGTGAGCAAGATTTTACCCTTCCCTTTGAGGATATAGTGGCGGTAGAAATTCTCGAAGTAGGCGAACGGTGGAAACCTGCGCGATACTTTCTTGTAGTTGGTCTCTTTGATGAGGGTGTAGATCTCTTCCAACCGGTCGGGCGAGTTAAACTCCTCCATTACTACCCCCTTTCGCCTCGCCTTGTTGACCTGGTTCTTGCGGGTGGTCGATAATTGATCCCATATCTTACGCTTGCGCTGCAGGGAGTTACGGACGTTGATCCATTTTATGGAGTAGAACTTGTTCTCACGAAACCCCTTGTAGCCAAAGATAGCGTCGCCCAGGTTCTCGTAACGAATCAGGAACGCCTTCCCCCTTACCTCCTGCACCAGATGGGTGATGAGCGCGTGAAAAACGTCGATCTGGGAACAGGAATCATCGAAAAACGTCGGTTGCTGCGACACGAAGCATCGCTTGAACAGCTTGCCCCTAAAAATTCGGTTGATCCGGGTGATGTTCGCGAATAGCGCGGCAACGGGTTTTTCCCCGTTAAAAGCGACCAACATCAAAGGGGTGTAGGTGGGAGAGTGGCTGTACCAGTCGAACGACGAGTAGTCATGAAAAAACGTGGTCTCTCCCAAAAGCGGGAGCTCCTCCTTATGGTAGTAGGTTTTAACAGCGTACTTCATGCTTCTAATGAACATCATTCGGAAGCAAACATAGTAAAAAAAGAGGGAATAAGAAAAGGATAGTTTCTCCATTATTTTGGTTATTTTTGTGAATCGACAACCGAATTGAAATAACTGACTTATGACGAAACAAATTCTTGTAACAGGGGGTACCGGCTATATCGGTTCGCACACGGTGGTGGAACTGCAAGAGGCCGGGTATGAAGTGGTGATCGTGGACGACCTGTCGAATTCGAGCACCGATGTGCTGGAGGGGATCACCCGGATTACCGGGAAACGTCCGGCTTTCGAAAAGTTGGATTGTACCGATATGAAGGCACTGAAAGGGGTGTTTGAAAAGTACCGGTTCGACGGCATCATTCATTTTGCTGCCAGTAAGGCGGTGGGTGAATCGGTGCAGAAGCCGTTGCTCTACTACCGCAACAACCTGGTGTCGCTGATCAACCTTTTGGAGTTGATGCCCGCCCACGGGGTGAAGGGGATCGTCTTCTCCTCCTCCTGTACCGTGTACGGGGAGCCCGACGTGAACCCGATTGATGAGAGCGCACCTATCAAGCCCGCTGAATCGCCCTACGGCAACACGAAGCAGATCAACGAGGAGATTATCCGGGATTTCGTGCATTCAGGAGCCCCCATCAAGAGCATTATCTTGCGCTACTTTAACCCCATAGGGGCTCACCCGTCGGCCGAGATAGGCGAGTTACCCATAGGTGTGCCACAGAACCTGGTGCCTTTTATTACACAAACCGCGATAGGTATCCGGGAGCAGCTAAGCGTGTTTGGCAATGATTATAACACGCCGGATGGCTCCTGTATCCGCGACTTTATCAACGTGGTTGATCTGGCTAAAGCGCACGTCGTCTCCATAGATCGGATGCTGACCGATAAGTCCGATGACGCGGTCGAGATATTTAACCTGGGAACGGGTGTCGGGCTGTCGGTCTTGGAACTGATCAAGGTGTTCGAGAAGGTGTCCGGTAAGCCGTTGAACTACAAGATAGTGGGACGTCGTGAAGGCGATATCGAGCAGATATGGGCTCAACCTGATAAGGCGAACAACGTGCTGGGCTGGAAGGCCGAGGCGACCGTTGAAGAGACCATGGCTTCCGCCTGGAAGTGGCAACAACGCCTAAAGGAGAAAGGGATCATGTAGGAAGTACCTGCCCTTCATCTCTTTCGGCTGGAGAGAAACCCAAGGAGAAGGAAATCATGCAGAGGGGAGGGGTGAAATACCCTTCCCTAAACGGCAAAGTAGTAGATGATATTCAGGTAGAGCAGGGCAGCCGGAGCGGCGATCAACAGGCTGTCGATCCGGTCGAGTATGCCCCCGTGACCGGGTATAAGGTTGCCCGAGTCCTTCACACCGAACGTGCGCTTGATAAGCGACTCGAACAGGTCGCCTACCGTTCCGAACAGCGATACCACGATGGCGAAACCGATCCAGACGAGGGTGCTGTAAGCGGGGTAGAGGTGAGCGAACAGTAACGAGGCCAGTACCGTGAAAATGATGCCCGCGATAAACCCTTCTACCGATTTTTTGGGGGAGACGTGCTCCAATAGTTTACGTTTGCCTATAAGCGAGCCAAAAAAGTAGGCCGCGGTGTCGTTCACCCAAATGAAAACGAAGAGCGCCAGTACCGGTAGCCAGTTGTAGTTGCCGGAATCCCTCACTGTATCGGTGTAGGATAGAAACATGAGAAGGCTGAGCGGCATGGTAATGTAAATTTGCCCGAAGCCCGAGTAGATGGTGCTGTGAAGTATATCGTCCCTTCGCAGGAAGATCGCGGCCGCGATGAGGGCGAGCAGGTATAGCAGGATGATCACGGGCAGGGCGTACGCGCAAAGGCCCTCCATGTAGAGAAACACCGAGAGGAAAAGGAGAACCCCCGATGCGATGTTGAATGCCTTGCTGATGACATGCGACATCTTTTTCTCTACCATCCGGTAGAACTCGAAAAGGGCTATCCCCAGTATGCTACCAAAGACGAGGAGGAACGTGAAGCGCCCCCCAAGTACACCAAGCAGGATGAGCAGGATGTAGATGACTCCTGCCACCGCACGTGTTGCTATCTCCTTTATCTTCAATCTTCTGGGTTGCTTTTGTATGTTTTGCCCGCGTTTATCATTTGTCTCCCCGGCCATTGCCTTTTGATCTCTTCACGGGCTTTTTGCTTCTCTCAATTTTACACTGATCCCTCTTCTTCTTGTTCTTCTTGTTCTTCCTCCTCCTCCTCAAAATCGATTCCATGTTCCGTGAGCAAGTTGTACCATGTCACGATCTTCTTCACATCGCTCGCGTAGACGCTCTCACGGCTGTAATTGGGCAGTACCTTCTCGAAGAAAGAGAAGAACTCTTTGTTGGTGGACTTAGCACCAAGAGAGATCTTTTCCTCACCCTGCTTCTCTCGAATGGCTATAAATACTTCCCGCAACGGGGTGTCGCCCTCATTGGTGTAGACTGACACGTCGCTCAAGGTGATGACCTTTTCACGCGCGTGCAGGGGAACACGTTTTCCATCGGATAGGGACTCTATGATATTCAGGTTCTTGTTCGTCGAAATAAGCTTATAAAGGCCGGGTTTCCCGGCAATAGACAAAATGTTGGATAGCATAATAAAATCTGTTTTTTCACCTTTCGGGTTCTGTTTTAACAATGCAAAAGTAAGCAGTAGAGTTCATATTCGCAAATTTAATTTATCTTTCGCTTTTAAACAGCTCTTATCTGCTTTTCTGGCACGAACATTGATGTAATAATCATGAAAGGAGGAATCATGATCAAGAAAATAGGAATAGCGTGTGTCGCGGCTACCCTGTTGCTCGGATGCACGGGTAATCGTTCGGACAAAACGGGTGATCATCTGGGAAACATTGAGGATGGCGATCAGGTGGAAGAGGCATCATGGAGCGTGGATACCGCGAGCGGGGATCTTTTTCTGCTCGTGGGTACCTACACCTCGAAAGGGGGGAGCGAAGGGATCTACCTCTTTCGGTTCAACGGAGAGACGGGGGAGGCTGATTCACTTGGGATGGCTAAGGTGGATAACCCCTCTTACCTCACGCTGAGTCCCGATGAGAAGTTCGTCTACGCGGTTAGCGAAGAGGATGGGAAGCGAAGTGCGGTGCACGCGTTTATCCTGGATAAACAACGGGGTCAGCTTGAACTTTTGAATTCACGGCCGGTCAATAGCGGGGGGCCTTGCTACATCACGATCGACAGCCGGGGGAGGAACATCCATACCGCGAATTACGGGGGAGGGAGTATCTCTTCCATCCGGGTTGACGAGGATGGGAGCCTCGCCCAGGGAACGTTGGTGATGTCGTTCCGCGGCTCGGGACCGGATCCCAAACGCCAGGAAAGTCCCCACGTTCATTCGGTAAAATACACGCCTGATGGGCAGTTCCTTTTCGCGGCTGACCTGGGGACGGACAAGCTCTACCGGTTTGAAGTGAACGACACCCCGTTCGAGGGGCAGCCTGCCCTGCGAGAAAGCAGCTATACCGAGTGGGGAGTGCCACCCGGGACCGGGCCGCGCCATTTTGACTTTCACCCGGATGGGGGACGCTACCTGTACCTGTTGGGTGAATTGTCGGGCGAGGTGATCGTCTTCGATTATCATCGCGGGGCGCTCCGACAGAAGCAGGTGATCCAGGCCGATTCCCTCGGCGCACGCGGGAGCGCTGATATCCACGTATCCCCCGATGGTCGGTTCCTGTACGCTTCCAACCGCCTTCAGGCTGATGGAATTGCCATTTTCGCCATCGACCAGGAGGAGGGTACGCTTACGCGGGTAGGGTATCAACTCACCGCGGAACATCCCCGTAACTTCGTGATCACGCCCAACGGCGACTACCTGTTGGTAGGCGGTAGGAATGACGACAAGATTCAGGTTTTCAGTGTCGACAGGGAGACCGGGTTGCTGACCGATACCGGTAAGGATATCCGGGTTGGTCAACCGGCCTGCTTGAAGTTTGCTGCCTTGAAGTAGTTAAGCGTCAACTTGCTGCATCGATTAAATCGGAGCGACAAAATGGGTTTGATGGCGAGAGAAACTTTTTATAGACGGGCAACACCTATAAATTGAGCCACCTATTACAGCTCGTTTAACTGTGCGATCTCCTCGATCTTGTACGGGGTGGCCTGGTAGACGAAGTAGTTGAGCCAGTTGATGTAGAGCATGTTGGCGTGTGACCGCCACTGCACTACGGGGGGATTAGCCGGATCGTTGTCACGGTAGTAGTTAACCGGCATTCCCACGTTATCCAATCCCTTCTTGAGGTCGCGGATGTACTCGTTGTGCAGGGTTAACGGGGAGTATTCGGAGTGACCGGTCACGTAAAACTCCCGCCCCCCGCGCGAAGCGATAATGTAAACGCCGGCCTCTTCCGATTCTGAGAGGATGGTTAGTTCCGGTCGCTGCTTGATCTCTTCCGCCAGGATGGTGGTGTGGCGACTATGTGGCGCGTAAAACTCATCGTCGAAGCCCCGGAAAAGGGGGAAGGTAGGATCGTTCAAGGTGTGGCGGAATACCCCGAACAACTTCTTCTCCAACGGGTACTTATTGATCCCGTAAAAGCGGTGTAACGCGGCTTGCGCTGCCCAGCAGATGTAAAAGGTGGAGGTGACGTGCGTGCGCGCCCAATCCATGATCTCGCTCAGTTCATCCCAATAGGTGACCTCGTGGAAGGACAACATCTCTACCGGGGCACCGGTAATGATCATGCCATCGTAAAAAGCATCCTTCACGCGCGAAAAGGAGGTGTAGAACATCATCAGGTGCTCTATGGGCGTGTTCTTGGGGGTGTGGGTAGTGAGGCTCAGGAACTCTACCTCGATCTGCAAGGGCGAGTTAGCCAAAAGCCGGATTAAATCGGTCTCGGTGGTTATCTTCAACGGCATCAGGTTGAGGATAAGTATTTTCAAGGGACGGATATCTTGCGTGGAAGCGCGCAGGTCGCTCATTACGAAGATATGCTCCTTCTTTAACAGCTCTATCGCCGGAAGTTTGTCGGGTAAATTAAGGGGCATACTATACTTTTTTCCCTAAAGGAGTACCACTTCGTCTTTCTGAATCTTTAATTCGCAGTAGTGGCACTGCAGCACCACGTTCTCCTTATCGATCACGTGGAACCATGTTTTCATTGGCTCGTTGTTGGTGATGCACTTGGGGTTGTTGCACTTCATGATCTCCACGATCTCATCGGGGAGCACCACCTTCCTCTTTTCTGCCACCTCCCAGTTCCGGATGATATTGAGGTTCACGTTGGGGGCTACCAGGGCAATCCGGTTGAGCTCATCCTCACGGAAGAACTTATCGGCTACCTTGATAATCCCCTTGCTCTTCATCTTGTTGCTCTTTAGGTTGTTACCGATGGTGATGCGGTTGTTTAGCCTTTGAAGCTGTAGCAACGATACCACTTTAAACACCGCGGAGGTGGGTATGTGGTCAATGGCGGTACCATTCTCCAGGGCGGCCACTTGTAATTCTTTTCCCATATAGCGTTAAAATAAATAACCTTTCTACTTCACTTAACTGTTTAATTTACTGCACATCAATACCCATCAGGTCACAAATGATGGCCTGCCGCGTGTACATCCCGTTTTTGGCCTGCTGAAAATAGTAGGCTTTGGGATTCTTGTCCACGTCTTGACTGATCTCTTTCACGCGGGGGAGCGGGTGTAGCACCTTCAAGTTCCCTTTCGAATGCTCCAGCATTTGGTCATGAAGGATATAGACGTTTTTCACCTTTTCATACTCCATCAGGTCGGTAAATCGCTCTTTCTGTACCCGGGTCATGTAGAGGATGTCGGCACTGTTAATCGCCTCAGGTGCGAATTCGGTGAACTCCTTGTAAGGAATACCTTTTGTATCGCAGTATTGCTTGTACTTATCAGGGATATGCAGCTCGTACGGTGCCACGAAGTTGAAGGTGGGTCGGAAATAGGATAAGCCTTGAATCAGGGAGTGCACGGTGCGCCCGTACTTGAGATCTCCCACGATGGTGATGGTGAGGTCTTCCAGCGTCCCCTGCGTCTCGTAAATGGTGAACAGGTCGAGCATGGTCTGCGTGGGATGCTGGTTAGCACCGTCGCCCGCGTTGATCACGGGCACGGGTGAGACTTCTGAAGCATATCGGGCCGACCCCTCCAGATGGTGGCGCATGATGATCAAGTCGGCGTAATTGCTCACCATCACGATGGTATCCTTCAGTGACTCTCCTTTGGTGGAACTGCTGGTCGCCGAATCGGAGAAGCCTATCACGCGGCCTCCCAGCCTGTTCACCGCGGTCTCGAAGCTGAGCCGCGTTCGGGTAGAGGGTTCAAAAAAGAGGGTGGCGATTACCTTTCCTTTCAGGAGGTCACGATCCGGTTGACGTTTGAAGAGAGCCGCGCTCTTTAGTATACGAAGGATATCAGCCTGGCTGTAATCGCCGATGTTTACTAAGCTTTTCGGGTTCATTCGAATAAGTTTTACGAGTCCATTTACTATAAGGCTTTTGCCTCTGAATCCATGAATAGGAATCGTCCCTCAAGCCAAGCCTTCAGCTGGTAGATCTTGGAGGGGAAGTTGGTGGTTCCATTTTTCCACTTTGCCTGGTCCTTTTTTTGCGATTCCGTGATCTGTTCGGCATACCAATCGATGTACTCCATCAGCTCATCTTTCTTTTCGGAATAAAAATGGCTCCACGTCTCCTTGTAGAGTGCAACGAACTCGGGATCCTTGAAGAAACGGCTGAAGAAGGTGTAACCCAGCGCGGGTGCAGGGAAGTTCTTGTTGGTTAGGAACGATCGCTGGAACGAATCGAAATGGATTCCCCTCCCCTCGAAATCATAGGCCCAGTCGAAATCCCAGATGGGGCCCATCGTGTACTTACCCCCTGCATCTTTATGTATGTAGGTGCTTTTGGGGTGGTTGATCTCCATGTTGTGGGTGAGGTTGTAGACGATGAAGTACTTGGCCAGGGATTCCACGTCAAGGTACTCCTTGTAAGGGGTGTTGGGGAATTGATCGGATGCGATAGCTGCCTCCAGCTGATGGAACTCATCTTTCACCCGCTGAAAATGCTCTTCCGACTCGATATCCGGGTCTTTGACCATCACGGGCAGGTTGTAGTGCGTGGACTTGAATTGAAAATCCTCGTCGAAGTTGGTGTCCAACTCCAGCAAAATACCCTCCTTTTTATCGATGTTAACCCGGGTAGAGGAGAGCTCTACCTGTTCGGTGAGCATATAGCTTCCCGCGTATTCCCCGTTAAGGATAAGGTCCACGGGGATGGCGTGGTTGGTGAAGGGCAGCTCCAGCAGTTGCCCGATTTTTAAAGCCACCGCGTTGAGCATCAGCGTGGGGTCAATGTAGTTGGCCAACAGCACCCAGTCTCTCTCTTCGGCCAGGCCGAGGATGACCGACTTTTTATCAAGCTTCAGCCGGTAGGGCTTCTTGGGCATTCCCCACGTGGAGTTACCCCTTCCCCGAATTCTGGTTGTCCCCTCGTAATCCTCACCCCAGCCGTTGGCCTCGATCACGATAGTTGCCGGCAGGTAGGTCTTTTTTTCAACGATCGGCTTCCGCCCTTCCGTTTCAATACGGATGCATGGGATGGCGGAGACCTCCGGAACCTCAGGGATATGGTCAGACGTGAAGGTAACGTCCACCCTGTAATCCTTCATGCTCTCATCTTCTGCGATTACCCGGTACCAGAGGGGATTGTTGAAGTTGTTAGGCGTTGTCCCGGAAATCTGCTCTTTGGAACCCACGATTACCTTTGCCCCGCTATGGGTAAAGGTGGCGATGGCTGCACTGACATCAGTGCCCTCGGGGATTTCCAGCTCTATAGCGTTGGCCGTAATGTTCCCCACGATATCTCCATCTTTCAGCTGGGGATTCTTGGCTGATTCCAGCCTGAAGGAGAGTAGTTCCTTCTCTTGACTCAGGGGTTCCTGCACCCCATTCTCCTTACATCCCGTGAATAGAAGAAGGAGGAAGAGGGGTAGGAATAGCAACGGATGGGCAGTAGAGCGTAATAATTTCATATTGTTGTTGGTTTAATAAGGTTCAAATTCATTTAAAGTTCCAGGTCTACGTCAAACAACTCATGCCAGGGTAACCCCTGCTCGTTGAGCTGCTCCATAAACGGATCGGGATCAAACTCCTCCACGTTGAAGACGCCCGGTTTCTTCCATATACCTTGCAAGCACATCATGGCGCCAATGGTGGCCGGTACGCCGGTGGTGTAGCTCACTCCCTGGGCACCGGTCTCCTTGTAAGCAGCCTCGTGGCTACAGTTGTTGTAGATATAATAGGTTCGCTCCTTGCCATCCTTTATCCCACGTATGCGGCAGCCAATCGAAGTTTCGCCGGTGTAGTTCTCACCCAGTTCACCAGGGTCGGGGAGAACCGCCTTCAAGAACTGGATTGGCACGATTTTTTGGCCGTTGTACTCCACCTCATCGATGCGTGCCATCCCGATATTCTGGATCACGCGCAGGTGGGTGAGGTACTCTTGTCCAAAAGTCATCCAGAAGCGGGCACGCTTGAGGGTGGGGAAGTTCTTCACGAGCGACTCCAGCTCTTCGTGGTAGATGAGGTACGACTCTCTGGGACCGATATTGGGGTAGGTGAGGGGCTTGTGAATCTCGTGGGGTTCGGTCTCAACCCACTGCCCGTTTTCCCAGTACTTTCCTTTCTGGGTCACCTCCCGAATGTTGATCTCGGGGTTGAAATTGGTCGCGAATGCCTTGCCGTGATCACCCGCGTTGCAGTCCACGATGTCGAGGTAGTGGATCTCGTCGAAATGATGCTTGGCCGCGTAAGCGGTAAAGATGCTGGTCACGCCGGGGTCAAACCCGCAACCCAGTATGGCGGTCAGCCCCGCCTCCTTGAACCGGTCGTGGTACGCCCACTGCCACTTGTACTCGAACTTGGCCTCATCCTTGGGTTCGTAGTTGGCGGTGTCCAGGTAGTGTACCCCCGCCTCAAGACACGCGTCCATAATGGTCAGGTCTTGGTAGGGCAACGCCACGTTGATCACGATGTCTGGTTTAAAACGGTTCATCAACTCGACCAACTCCGGCACGATGTCGGCATCTACCCTGGCTGTTTTTATCTCCACGCCGGTACGTTTTTTCACATCCTCGGCAATGGCGTCACATTTACTTTTGGTACGGCTCGCCAACAGGATGTCGGTGAACAGATCGCTGTTTTGTGCCACCTTGTTAGCCACTACCGTTCCTACACCACCTGCACCAATAATCAGAACTTTTCCCATATTATTATCTTGTTTATCGTTTGTTTTGTTCTCTTGTTAAATCGCTTCGCCACCTCGTTTCAATTTGGACGAGCCTACATTATCCTCTCTTTCCCCAAGGTACTCATGGGGAGTGAAACTGTACAAATATACAACGATTCCATGAAACAGCCCCGGTTTGTGTCTAAAAAAAGGTGATTTTGGCCGCTCCTTTTAAAAGTGTATCTTTGTGGCTTCGTAAATCTAAATAATGAAACTGTTATGAACGAAGAGAAAATTGAAAAAATCTCGGAATCCACGCACGCGATCAGTGATTGGTCTATCCAATTGCTGAGTGGGTTCGGTATCTCCGAAAAGTGTGTGAACTCGATGAACGCGTTATTCCTTGGCATCCTTTTGGTGGTGTCGGTGTTGATCCTCCAGCACGTTACCAAGGCTATCCTGCACTATTTTCTTAATCGGGCGGCTCGCTTTTCGAAGACCGTTTTCTTACAAAAGCTGTCGGAAAGCCGCTTCGCGTACTTCATGGCCATGGTGGTCCCATTTGCATTGGTCAAGGGTACCATCCCTATTATCTTTGAAGCCTTTCCCAAGCTGATGAACGTGATGGATAAGCTGGCCGATATATTCTTCATCTTCTACATGGTTTGGTTGATCATGTCGGTGGTGAACGCGTTTACCGAAACCCTGAGGCAGAAGCCCGGCTTAAAGGACAAACCGCTGGACAGCTTTGCGCAGGTGGTGAAGATCGTGCTTTACTTTATCGCCGTCATTATCCTGTTCTCCATCTTGACCAGCCAAAAACCGGGCGCCATCATCGCGGGCTTAGGTGCTGCATCCGCCGTCTTTATGCTGATTTTCAAGGACTCCATCCTCGGGTTTGTTGCCAGCCTGCAGGTGTCTGCCAACGATATGGTCCGGATAGGCGATTGGATTACCATGCCCAAGCATGGGGCCGATGGCAACGTGATCCAGATCACGCTCACCACGGTGAAGGTGCAGAACTTCGACAAGACGATCACCACCATCCCGCCCTACGCGTTGGTTTCCGATTCGTTCCAGAACTGGCGGGGTATGCAGGAGGCCGGGGGTAGGAGGCGTAAGCGCTCGATTTTCATCAAGCACTCCACCATCCGTTTCCTACGCCAAGAAGAGCTGGAGGAGCTGTCGAAAATCACCATTATCTCGGACTATATCCGTGAGCGAAGCCAGGAAATTGATGAATACAATAGATCAGGGGATGTTGACAAGTCGCTGCTCATCAATGGCCGTAACCTTACCAACCTGGGGCTTTACAGGATGTACATCAAGGGCTACTTGGATCATCATCCCGAAGTACGTAAGGATATGACGCTGATGGTTAGGCAGCTGGATCCTACCTCCAAAGGGCTTCCCCTTGAGCTCTACTTCTTTACCGATACCATAGTCTGGGCAGAATACGAGAACATCGTCTCTGACGTGTTCGATCACGTGATTGCCGCTGCAGGGTACTTCCACTTGGAACTCTTTGAAGATGTCTCCAACCCGATAACCGCATCTGTCTCCCCGGAAGCTGCTATCTCTTCAGAAGCCCTAGCGTTGCCCGCGGAAACCACCGCGTCAACTTCCGGAAAACGACGCTGATTTTGCTCATAAATCAATGCGGTGTGCAATCCTGGGGTTCAATGTGGCATTGATTTTAAGCCGATTTGGTAATAAAGCAAAATATCTATTATCTTTGTAGGAAATGGGATAACAAAAACGATGATAAAAGCGTTATAATCTCATCAACGTGTAACAAGTGAAAGAAAAAGAATGAAGAAGCTGTATAGCGTGTTTACAGGAACGGGGAGCTACGTCCCCACCAAGCGTGTCGGGAACGATTACTTTCTCGATTACGAGTTCTACGATTCAACGGGGGAGAAGTTAGAAACTCCCAGCGAAGAGATCACGAGGAAGTTCGAGGAGATCACCACGATTGCCGAAAGGCGTTACGCCGAGGATGACCAGGTGACGTCTGATTTGGCCTTGATCGCTGCCCAGCGGGCCATTGAAGCCGCGGGGATCGACAAGGAGGATCTCGACTATATCATCTTTGCCCATAACTTCGGGGAGAGCCGTATCGATAACATACAGGTGGATGTGGTACCCACGTTAGCGGCCAGGTTAAAGGAGAAGCTGGATATCTCCAACCCTTCGGCTGTGGCGTACGACGTGTTGTTTGGCTGTCCCGGGTGGATACAGGCGGTGATCCAGGCCGATTACTACATTCGCTCGGGTGATGCGAAGAAGATATTGGTGGTGGGGGCAGACGTGCTTTCGCGTATCTCGGACCCGCACGATCGAGACAGCATGATCTACGCCGATGGCGCTGGTGCCGTGATCATGGAAGGGGTGGAGAGCGATGAGCCTGTGGGCGTGCTTGGCCACAACTCTCGGAGCGATGCGGTGAGGTATGTAAACATGCTGCGGATGGGCTACTCCTACAATCCGGAACTGGCTGAAAAGAAAAACTTTTATTTGAAGATGAATGGCCGACGACTCTATCAGTACGCGCTGGAAAACGTGCCCAAGTTGATAAAGGCGGGGCTTGATAAACTGAAGATGCATATCTCGGAAATCGGCAAGGTGCTTATCCATCAAGCCAACGGTAAGATGGACGATGCGATCTTGGCGAGGTTGTTCAAACTGTACAACATTGACAAGATACCCGAACTCATCATGCCGATGACCATTTCGTGGTTGGGCAACTCGTCGGTGGCTACCGTGCCCACGCTGCTCGACATCCTTGTCCGTGGCGGTATGAAGGAGCACTCGATCAGAAGGGGCGATAACCTGGTGCTGGCATCGGTGGGAGCCGGTATGAACATTAACAGCGTTGTTTATAAAATGGCGTGATGCAATAAACGACCCTATCTAAGACATGAAGGAACACGTTAGGCATAGAGTCCCCGCGGTGGCAGGCCGATTTTACCCTGCCGACCCCCGTGCGTTGAAGCGGGAGGTTGAGGGATACTTTAAAAAGGGTGTCGCCAGGAAGCCGGGAGAGATCAGGGCACTGATTGTACCCCATGCCGGTTACGTTTTTTCGGGCAAAATAGCCGCCTCAGGATTTAACCAGCTGCCGGCCGATGCTGCTTACAAGCGGATATTTATATTGGCCTCTTCACACCGAAGCAGTTTTGATGGGGCGTCCCTCTATCTCTGGGGTGACTACCGGATGCCTTTCGGCAATGTTACGGTGGATACCGGGCTGTCGGAACAACTGCTGCAAGAATACCCGAACCTGTTTACAGATGACCATAACCCTCATATGGGTGAGCACTCCATCGAGGTGCAACTGCCGTTTCTTCACCATCACCTGAAAAACGACTTTTCCATTGTGCCAATAGTGTTGGGGACATCCAATCCCGATACTTGTCGCGCGGTAGCCGATGCCCTTAAACCCTATATGACCGATGAAAACCTGTTCGTGATCAGTTCCGATTTCTCGCACTACCCCGACTATGATGATGCCAACCGGGTAGACGCGATCACCAAAGATGCGATACTCGCCAATCAGCCCGAGGAGCTGTTGTCGATCCTCTCCGCCAACAAGCGCAAAGCGATCCCGAACCTGTTTACCTCCCTTTGCGGGTGGAGTGCGGTGCTTACCTTGACCTATATGACGACCGGCGATCCCACCTACCGGTACGAGGCGATAGATTATTGCAACTCGGGCGATGAGAAGCGGTATGGCGATCTGGACGAGGTGGTGGGCTATTGGGCAATAGCAATTAGCAATTAGCAATGGGTGATTTTCTTATGACCGAGACCGATAAGCGGTTCCTGTTGCAGGAGGCACGTGCAAGCATTATGGGCCTCTTTTCCAAAGAGGCGGAAGAGGGGGAGGAGGTCTCGGTAGCGGGCTGGGTAAGTTTTTCCGAGTGCTCCAGGTCGGTCAAGGCACCGTGCGGTGCCTTTGTCACGCTCACCAAATGGGGTAGGCTCAGGGGTTGTATGGGCATGATGATGAGCGAGCAGCCCCTGTTGAGTACCGTGAGGGAGATGGCGGTAGCTGCCGCGATAGACGATCCCCGGTTTCCCCGGGTCTCGTTAAAAGAGATGGAGGAGGTTGAGATAGAGATCTCCGTGTTGTCGCCCTTGAAAAAAATCGGGCATCCTTCGGAGATCGTTCTTGGTAAGCACGGTATCTACCTGGTTAAAGGGCGGTCGAGTGGTGTTTACCTCCCGCAAGTTGCCACCGAAGCGGGGTGGGACGTTGAGCAGTTTCTCGGTCATTGTGCGCGGGAGAAGGCAAGAATCGGCTGGGATGGCTGGAAAAGTGCCGAAATCCATATTTTCACCTCAACGGTTTTCTCTGAACAAGGTTTTTTGTAATTCGCCTTTCTTGTCTGGTTGTTTTCGCTTTCAGGGCGAAGAGCTCATAAACTTTTCAGTTTCGCTGCACTTCTGCTCGCCATAACATAAGACAAACAAGTTTGTCTTATCTCTATTGCTTAACGCGAAAGTCGCGGGGACACATCTCGCGAAGACCGCGTTAGAAAAGAAAAGCTGTTTGAAGCGAAGGTTGTGCGAAAAATCATTTAGTCGTTGTGCCAGCGTCCGGGAATGTCGGTTCCGCAATCGGGGCACTTCCCATCTTCAAGCAGGTATTCACGGATAGCGTAGTTGTAACGTTCAATCAGCAGCGCATTACAGTTATGGCAGTAGCTATCCTCGTCTTTCGTGTGTGCTACATTGCCCAAATAGACGTACTGTATACCGTGTTGTAAGGCTATCTCCCTGGCTTTCAGGAGGGTTTTCACGGGTGTGGGGGGCGTGTCGGTGAGCTTGTAGGTGGGGTAGAAGCGACTAAAGTGCAACGGCGTATCTTTAAACCCGTTGTTGGCTAACCAGTGGCACATCTCTTCCATTGCTTCCAGGCTGTCGTTGTGGTCAGGAATCACCAGGTTGGTTATCTCAAGCCAGACACCGCTCTCCTTCACGGTTTTTAGCGTTCGCAATACCGGGTTCAGTGATCCGGTCGTTGTTTTTCTATAGAGGCTGTTGTCGAAAAACTTCAAGTCGATATTCATCGCGTCAATAAATGGAATCAACTCCAGAAGCGGATCACGGTTAATATAACCGTTTGAGATCATCACCGTCTTGATTTCCTGTTGGTGTGCGAGCTTGGCGATATCGAACATGTACTCGTAGTAGATAGTGGGTTCGGTGTAGGTGAAAGCGATGAGCTGGCATGGGTGTGACAGGGTATTGGCTATCAGCTCTTTAGCCGACAGCTCACGGTAAGGGATAGCGTCGGGGCGTACCTGAGATATGTGGCTGTTCTGGCAGTGCAGGCAGTGAAAATTGCAACCCGCGGTAGAAAGCGACAGAATGGGAGTGCCCGGGAAAAAATGAAAGAGCGGTTTCTTCTCAATCGGGTCGATGGCCATAGCGCACAACTTCTCGTAGCTTAACGAATAGAGGGTGCCATCTACGTTTTTTCGAGCAAGGCACTTCCCAAGCTCGCCATCTTGTAATAGGCATATATGGGGACAGAGCAGGCACCTCACCTTTCTCTCCGCCTCCTGTTTCTGAAAGCTTGCTTTATGTAAATCGTTCCTGGGATTCATGTCCGCAAGGTAATAAAAAAACGCCTGGTATCCACGTGTGTTTAACAACCGGATTCGCGTTGAGACGAACAAGGAGGTCGTTTACCGGTCATCCGTGAAGTAGTAGCGGTACATATTGGACTCTCGCTTCTCGAATCCTATCTTCTGGTATAGGCGATTGGCGGCTATCCGCCAGGGCATGGAGGTGAGATCGGCCTTCAGTGAGCCCTTGTCGCGTGCCACCTGAAGCGCGTGCTTCAGCAGCCTGGTCGCTACCCCTTTGCCGCGAGCCTGTTCGTCAACGATCACATCCTCTATCCACGCTTTTAGTCCCGACGGGAGTTGGTAAAAAACCAACGTAAGGGTTCCGATTACCTCCCCGTTTTCGGTCGCGAAAAAGAGGTGCCTCTCATCCGACTGGATTACCCGTTGTAACTCCTCTAGTGAAGGGTGTTCATCCTTGCCTGTCAGCTGGGGCATAAGCCTCTTGAAAACTTCTACCGTCTTTTCATCAACTTGGGTAATTCGTTCTATCTTCATTTTGTCATCTTTTTTGTTGTTTTACTTTCGCGTTTACCTCGTTACTCATTGTGAAACGCGATCAATCCCTCCATGGGCGATGGCGTGATTTTACCTACCTCTATTCCTTTTTCAGATGCGACTTCCCGCAGGGTAACCTCGTGATGCCAGGCGATGGACCCCACGAAATGGACGTTGTTTTCGCGGTAATCGTACTTCATCACGTTCCTCTCGAAAAAAGCGGAGAAACTCTCGCGCACGATGCGATGGATCGTTGGATCGTCGATATGTTTGAGAAGGAATGGCGAGAGGCCCGCCAGAAAGCGGTTGGGAAACGGTTCGCGGTACACCTTATCGATAACGAGGGTAGGGGTGAGCCGGTATTCCTCCAGCAACGCCTTTTTCAACCCATCTGTGAGTCGCTCTTTCAGGGCATCGGCCAGCAACTGCTTGCCTAACGAAGCCCCGCTCCCTTCATCGCCCAAAATAAAACCGAGTGGAGGAATCTGTTTAACCACCTGTTGGCCATCCCATTCACAGGAGTTGCTGCCCGTACCTAAGATACAGGCGATTCCCGGTTCGTTCCCGCAAAGCGCGCGTGCCGCCGCGATCAGATCGCTTTGTACCATGATGGCGTCCAGTGGGAACGACGCGTGTAATGCCTCTCTCACGATGGATGCTTTCTCCGGCACGCACCCCGATCCATAGAAGTGGATGGCACGGATCTGTGTCTCCTTGAATTGCGGTAACACGTGCTCTTGGATCTCCCGGGTCATCTCTTCAAGCGTTTGGTATACCGGGGTGATACCCTTGCCCTTGTACCGGTGGAGTACCTCGTCACCCCTTACCAGGCACCAGTCGGCTTTCGTGGCACCGCTATCGGCTATTAGTATCGCGTGTTCGCTCGATGGCTTCAATGGATTATATTTTAATGTAGATATTCCGTTTATAGAGTATGTATCCGAATAACCAGCAGAACGCAACGAAGAGAAGCGCGTAGAGCAGTGCCCCGAAGTAATTTCCTGCCCATGGCTGCAGCAACACCTCGTAGGTGAATGCTTTGATGGAGATAGCCTCGCCTTGCCAGGTGAACCGGATATTGGAGAAAAGAACGGCAACCATCCCCGCGAAGACATACACGATGAGCGGGTTTACTCCAAAGGCGTGGAAGAAACGGCTCCAGCGTCTCTTTTTACGGATATCAATAATCCAGATAAGCAATCCCAGGAGTTGGGCTGCAAATCCGGTGGTAACGAGCACGAAGGTGGGACTCCATATTTTCTTGTTGATGGGACAGCCGTACTGTAAGAGCAGTCCGGAGAATGCGAGGACGGTTCCCCATATCATCAGCTTCTCAACCCGGGTATGGTTGTTTTTATTCTCGATGATCATCTTTCCGAAAAGGAAACCAATCAGCACGTGCGCGATGGAGGGGATGGTGCTAAGCAATCCCTCCGGATCGAGCGCGATGCGTTCGCCCGCCGGTGTCCAGTCTTTATACATATGATCGGTGCCCCACAGTGCCCGGTCTACCACGGCGATGATGTTCTGTTCAGACATCTCGAATCCCTTACCGAAAAGCAGGAGGAGGAAATACCCCACGAGCAACAGGCCAATCACCCATGGGAGGTGTTTATGTTTGACCAATACCGCTAACAGGGCAGCGAAGCCGTACGCCAGGGCGAGGCGTTGCAGCACGCCCAGTATACGAAGCGTGTTGAAATGGGTGGATGCTTCAATCAAGGATTCGCCCCGCGCCAGGCCACCCACCAACTGACCGAACCAGCCCAACGCCACACCGATCAAGAAGATAAGTACGGTGCGGCGAACGATCTTCCACAGGCTCTCCCTGGAGGGTTGGAAGTTGAATTTCCGGAGCGACATGAAGGTGGTCACCCCCATGATAAACATGAAGAACGGGAACACGAGGTCGGTGGGCGTTAGCCCGTGCCATTGCGCGTGCCTTAAGGGTTGGTACGTGTAACTCCCGGAACCGGAATTATTGACCATGATCATCCCGGCTATGGTTATCCCCCGAAGGATATCGAGCGAGAGCAGCCGGCTACTTTGTCGTGCTGTTTCAATTTTGTTCATACGATTATTTAATGATTGTATTTCGGTGTATGGAGCCTTTAGGTTTTAAAATCATCCTTCTAAAGGGCATGTAAGGATTATTTTAAACATGTTGGCGTCACTGCCCCTTTTTTATGTAGGTTTGAAATGAAAAACTATAGGGATGCTTCTCGTCTCTCTCATGCCTCTTTTCCTCTACAAACTCCCATTCATTGAGATCTACCTTTGGGAAGAAAGTGTCCACCTCGTCAAAGGTGTGGTGTATACGCGTCATATAGAGCATGTCTGCCAAGGGCAGGGAGGCACGGTAGACCCTCTCCCCCCCGATGATGAACACGATCTTCTCATCGTTGGTGGAGGCAAATGCCTCTTCCAGGGAGCGTACCACGATGCAGCCGGGGTAATTCTCGGTTTCTTTATCGGAGGTGAGGACGATGTTCCTTCGGTTGGGCAGGGCACCTTTCGGGAGCGACTCATAGGTTTTCCTACCCATGATGATGGCGTGACCGGTCGTGATCTCCTTGAAGTGTTTCAGGTCGGCCGGGAGGTGGCATAGGAGTTCACCTTTCCTGCCGATACCGTTTTGTTCGTCTACCGCCACGATAATCGCTACCCGGGGTGTTTTTTCGCTCTGGCTCGTCATACGCTCACGATGCCTTTGATATGTGGATGCGGATCGTAGCCGGTTAGTTCAAAGTCCTCGTATCGGAAGCCAAAGATATCCTTCACGTCCGGGTTGATCTTCATTCGCGGCAGTGGCCTGGGCGTTCGCGAGAGCTGCAGGTTTACCTGTTCCATGTGGTTGAGGTAAATATGCGCGTCACCAAAGGTGTGCACGAAATCTCCCTCCTCCAGCCCGGTCACTTGTGCCATCATCTTCAGGAGCAGGGCATACGAGGCGATGTTAAAGGGTACACCCAGGAAGATATCGGCGCTGCGCTGGTAGAGTTGCAGGCTCAGCTTGCCATCGGCCACGTAGAACTGGAAAAAAGCGTGGCAGGGTGGGAGGTTCATGTTCGGCAGGTCGGCCACGTTCCACGCGCTGACAATAATCCGCCGCGAGCCGGGGTTGTTTTTAAGGGCGTCCACGGTGCGTGATATCTGATCGATGCTGCCCCCCTTGTAATCGGGCCATGAGCGCCACTGGTACCCGTAGATATGTCCCAGGTCGCCATCTTCGTCCGCCCACTCGTTCCAGATACGTACCCCGTTGTCGTTCAGGTACTTAATGTTGGTGTCGCCGTTCAGGAACCAAAGTAGCTCGTGGATGATCGACTTCAGGTGCAACTTCTTGGTCGTGAGTACCGGGAAGCCGTCGCTCATCCGGTAGCGACTCTGGTGACCGAAAATGCTGATGGTGCCCGTACCGGTACGGTCTTCTTTCTTAACGCCTTCATCAAGGACGCGTTGCAGTAAATCGAGGTATTGAATCATCTTGACTGGTTGTTAGTTATTCAACTATGGCTGACATCTTCGCCTTGAAAGCAGGAATGACTATGAGCAGAAATGCCCATTCCTCCCCTGTACCGCGAATATACCCTTTTTTTTTGTCGTTCCCTTTAAACGCTCGAGATGTTTTCGAGTCATATTACCGTAATCCGATTAAATACTTACTGACATGATAAAGAAAATGACCAAACCGTTCCTGCTCTCCCTTTTGTCGGCCACGTTGCTGCTGGGTAGCTATTCTTGTGCTAATGACGATTACCTGTCTGAGCACGATGTGCGCCGGATGATCGAAGAGGCATTACGACAGAACAACGAACAACTTGAATTCACCCAGTGGAAGATCGTGAATATTTTCGTGAAAAAGAGCGATTGGCGGTGGGATGATGATATGAAGCACTACTTCGTCGTCTGCGATTTACCCGAGTTAACGGAGTTCATCTACAAGAACGGTGCGAATATTGGTTACCTGTTCATAGGAGAACGGAATGAAAACGAAGTGCAGAAAATGCTTCCCTATTTACATACCTACTATGGAACGGACAATAATGGAGAGGTCACTTATACCTACACGGAAACCATCAGTTATGACGTTCAGTATAAGGTGAATGGGGTGGTTGATCCCATCGTGGTTTTTTTCATTCAGCCCTCAGACGTGTACAGGGACGATCGGTACGTTTTTGATTATAACTTCCGGATCGTGTTAATCTGGTAATACACGCGAAAAGCCCATAAGCAGGAAAAGAGTGGCGCTCTTTCGGATCGTTCTAATCTGGTAAAACTGCTGATAACGAAAGCGCTTCCGCGACGATAAAGGCACTGCCGCCGATAAAGAGGAGGTCTCTCTCTTTGTCGGCGGTTTTTCGTGCCGCGTTAACCGCGTCGGGAACGGTGGGGTAGGTGAGGCCTTTCAGTCCGTGCACGGCCGCCATGGCGGCCAACTTCTTTTCGTTGAGCGCCCGATCGATTGTCGCCCGGGTGAAGTAGTAGGTTGCCTCTTTCGGCATAAGTGAAAGCCCTACGAGCAGCTCCACATCGTGTTCGGGATGGCCAACGATAAAGAGGTGGATGAGGTGCTTTCATTTATGCCGAAAGAGGCAACCTACTACTTCACCCGGGCGACAATCGATCGGGCGCTCAACGAAA
>DUNG01000008.1 GCA_012839475.1 Petrimonas sp.
GTGTCTTATTAATCACCATGCCAGTCCACCGTCTCCAACGCCGGGTAATACACCATCGCCACTTGCCTGGAGGATGTTTTGTGTCAGTTCAATGTCGATAATTTCAATGGCGGGAGCAACATAGGGCTCGTCCGCGGCTTTTTGTTGCTTTACTTCTTTTGTTTTCATGTTCTTAAAAGTTTAGTTTGTGTTGTTCATCATTATTATTTGGTCAGTTGGGCAACCGTGAGAGCTCGCGCAACTTGATTATTACCGAAAGGGGCTTATAAAATTTTAATAAAATTAATATATCCCGGGAAGGGGAAAAAGAGGAGAGGTGGTCTATTTTGTTATTTGTACAAAATAGACCAGTTTACAGGTAAACGTTCGTTGCCATAGGAAGAGAGAAGAGATTGAGCACGCGTGAGAAATAACAGTAAAAAAGAAGTCAAGAAGTTGAAACGTTTTATATTTGTAGGGAGAATGTGATCGTGTCAAAGCTTCTTTTATGTGTAGATTACGCTTTATTTTACACGCTGTTTTTGCACTGCTTTTTTTCTCCTTTCTGCAAAACGTCTGCGCTCAGGAAAACCTGATCACGTCGGAGTATGCCTATCGGCATTACACCACCGATGACGGGTTGCTCTCATATTCGCTTGAAACAATTTACCAGGATAGCAGGGGGTTTATCTGGGTGGGATGTAGCGGGGGAATTGCCCGGTACGACGGTTTTACCTTCCATCGGTACATGGAGGGCGAATTCAGCAATATTGTTCGGATTTCAGAAAACAGTCAGCACGAAATCATAGCTTATGGCTTAAACTTAAACACGATTGACCGTAACACCGATACCGTCCGTTCACGGAAATTTCCCAAGGGATATTACGTCTACAAAAACAATCATGGCGACTTCCCCGCCAGCTACTTCCTGCTGAATAAAAGCTACTCGAAGACAAAGGCACTGTTTCAGCTAACCGATACCGGTTTCGTGAAAAGAGTAGAGCATCCCGATTTTGAGAAAACGGACCTGTTTTCAGGGCGGTTGTTTGTTGATGAGGAGAACGATCGAATTTACGTCCCGATGTCCGATGGCATCAGCATCCTCTCTTTGTCGGGGGAGCGTCTCGCCTTCTGTCCAGGCTATTATGCCTATAACTTTATCCGTTATCGCGATGCCGTTTGGTTTGTAGCTTCCGACGGCATTTACCGTTTTGATCATGATACCATCGAGAAAGTAATATCTATTGAGGCTCAACACGACGTTGGCATCATGAAATTGTGTGTCGATGCTAAAGGGAGCTTACTCTTCTGTGACAATTTTTCGGTTTACAGGCTGTTGAACGACCAAATTGAAACGCTCTTCACCGGCGTCAACCAAATTACCGATATGCTGGTGGACAGCGAAGGCAATCTCTGGGTCGCTACCTACCAGGGGTTGTATAACCTGTTCCGGCTTCAATTCAAAAACTACTGGTTGAAAAACCGGAGCGACGTGGTGCGCGGCGTTGTGATGGATGGCAGTAACGACAAAATCATTGGCAGCTACAACGGGGAACTTATTCGATTTAACGATGATTCGAGCGCGAACATAGCTTACCCATCCAATGAGTACGGCAATTCGTTTAGCGCGTATTTTACGGGGAAGCAGGGGAGTCTCTTCCTTCCCGGGAATGGTAAGATATTGAAAATCAATGGCCGTCAAAGCCGCTGGCTGAATCTTCCGGTTCAAAGTTATGACTTCGCGTATGCTCTTTCCGATGGAACTGTTGCCGTGGGCGGGATGGATGGGATACATCTTATTTCTGCCGAGGGAAACATAGTGAAAACATTTCCGGCTGATACGCTTTTGCAGAGTATCCAATCCAACATTGCCGAAGACAGGCAAGGCAATGTATGGTGTGGTGGGGCTCACGGGGTTACTATCGTGACAAAAGATGGGATAAAACGGGTAAGCGGCGATCTTTTACAGCCATGCCTGGTTTTCGCGAACGATAACGAAGGTGATATTTGGCTTGCAGCGGAAAACCGGTTGTTCCGTGCCGCAAGGGACTCGGTGCAACTCATGCACACTTACCGTAATGCCATCGAAACCATTTTCTTTACCCGAAACAACAAGCTGATCGTTGGCACCTCCAACGCGATAAACATTTCAGATACCGCGTTGAACCATATCGTCGAATATGATCATCTGAACGGGTTTACCGGGAAAGAGGTGATGCGGGCCTCTATGACGGAAGATGAAGAGGGAAGGGTATGGATGCCATCGGTTACTTCTCTTGTCAGTTTCAATCCCGATGAACTGCTTACGCGACAACCGGTACCGAAGCTCTATATCCTTTCACTTTCCTCCTCTCCCGATAACGTCAATTGGCAGAAAGAGGATCTGGAGGCTCTGCGACTCACGCACGAGAAAAAGAACCTGCGTTTTTCCTACATCGGGTTATCCTATTCAGCGGCCCAGAACGTGTGCTACCGGTATCGGTTGGTCGGTTTCCAGGATGACTGGTCGCGACCTGTCGCCGAAAGAGAGGTGACTTTCAACAACTTGAAGCCCGGTAAATATATTTTCGAATTAAAAGCGAATGCCGGAACACCTGAAACACAAACTGATACGGTTTCTTTACCGGTTTACATCAAACCCGCGTTTTGGCAGACACTGCTTTTTAAGATCTTGGCCTTTGCACTGTTCGTGGGGATAATAGCTTGTCTCGCTATCCGGTATCAGCGGCGTAGGCACGAGAAGGAGATCCGCAAGGCCAACCGCGAAAAAGAGATGAACGAGCTCCGCGTGCAATCCGTGCGACTGAAATCCATCCCGCACTTCAACAGCAACGTGTTGGCGGGCATCGAGTATTTCATCATGACCAAATCGAAGGAGGAAGCCAACGAACTGCTCACCACCTATTCCCGTTTTACCAACATCACCCTTCACGATATCGATAAAGCGCAACGCTCGCTGAAAGATGAGCTGGAGTACCTGTCCATGTACCTCGAGTTGGAAAAAATGCGCTACGGCGACAAACTTTCGTATGATATAGACGTTGATAGTGATGTAAGGCAGGAGATTATGATACCGAACATGGTGCTGCACACTTATGCTGAAAATGCTGTAAAACACGGGATACGGGGCAAAAAAACGGCCGGTAAAGTAACCATTTCCATCAAAAATGAAGGTAGCGGCGTACGCATTTCGGTGGAAGACGATGGGGTGGGGCGTGCCGTTTCCGAAGAGAAAAACAGGCAGCAAAACCGCGTTGGACAAGGCTTAAGCATCCTTTCCCGACAAATAGCACTGTACAATCAGCAAAACAGCGAGAAAATAGAAGAAAAGGTGGTGGATTTAACGGACGAGCAGGGCAATGCGGCGGGAACACGCTTTGAGCTGTACGTCCCGTATCAATACGAATATATTTAAAAAGAGGGTAGCAACATGTATACCTGCATTATCATAGAAGATGAAGAGCTGCCCCGGTTATCGTTGAAGTCGAAGCTGGAGACCTATCATCCCGATATCGAGATTTTGGCCATGTGCGAAGATGCCGAGTCGGCCCTGGAATGCATATTACGGAACAGACCGCAGATCTTGTTCTTAGACATCCAGCTTCCGGGGCAAAACTCGATTTGGCTGTTGCAACAGCTGCAACAAACCGGTAAACTGCCACAAATTATATTCACTACTGCCTATACCGATCCCGAGTACCTGTTGAAGGCCATCAAGTTCTCGGCAACCGATTACCTGAACAAACCGATCAATATCGTGGAGTTGGCGCAAGCCATCGAAAAGGCAAAAAAGCGGACTCAGGAGGAGAAAGAGATTAAGCACGCGTCTCAAAAGAATATCTACTCGTTCCGTATGCTCAACTCGCGGCTCATCGCGTTGGAGGAGGATATCGTCTATATCGAAGCCGATGGTAACTACGCGCAGATACAACTGCTTCACGACAAGAAAGAGCTGATTTTCGAGCGTCTGGGCGACATCGAAAAAAGGCTGAACAGCCCGGCTTTCATCCGTGCCGGCCGCAGTTTAATCATCAACAAGAACTACATCCGCAAGCTGAACTCCAAGAGCTCCACCTGTTCACTTGTCACCCCCAACGCTTCTTACCACCTCCCCATTCCAAAAGGTGTATGCGATACGCTCAAAGCGCAGCTGTCGTGAAAAAGAATGTAACAAGAGGGGGGGTAACCCTTTCAATCAAGCTTGGTTGGGGTTACATTTTGAAGTGCGCTAAATGTAATACCAACAACGTGAATTGTTTACAATATTCATTTAAAAAGATGGCAGGCATCAAACAAATAAGCGGCATCATCATCATTCTCTGTCTGTTTTCATCGTGCAAGATTATTTCGAACGTTGAAAAGCCAAAGGCTGGTGGGATGACGGCTGTAAGTGCAAACGACTTTCTCAACAGCATCGGGGTGGTTTCAAGTATTACCGGTCGTGGTGAAACACTGTCGGGGACGATAGATGCCATCAATTATACCGGGATTCGCTGGATTCGATGTGGACTGGAGGACAAGATTTCAATCAAGGATATGATCTCTCTTCATAAAGAGACGGGTGCCAAAATTGTGTTTGGACTGTTAAGCGGAGGGAATGATGTTTCAGCGGTTATTGATACCGCCAGGATTCTGGCAAAAGCTGGCGCTCTACTCGCCATTGAAGGGAACAACGAACCCAATAACTGGACCATTGATTACCAAGGCGAGGTGGGGGGAGGAAAAAAGTCATGGCTGCCGGTCGCTTACCTTCAGAGGGATTTGTACAGGGCTGCAAAGGAAGACCCTATTTTAAAAGATTATCCGGTGTGGAATATTTCAGAGGGTGGCGCACAAACGGATAACGTGGGACTGCAATTCCTGACTATTCCCGACGGCAGCGGTACCATAATGCCAGCTGGAACGCGATACGCCGACTATGCCAATTGTCATAATTACATCACACATCCAAGTTGGCCGGGATTGCATGACAACCAGACGTGGTTGAGTGCCAGTCCCGGTTTTGATTGCCCCGTCGATGGATTGGCCGGCAATTACGGCGTGACCTGGAGGAAAAAGTTTCCCGGCTACTCGGAGTCAGAGTTTCAAACGCTTCCGAGAGTGACCACCGAGACAGGAATTGCCATGGGAGGAGAAGTGACTGAAGATATACAGGCGCGTCTGTTTATGAATTTGTATTTATCGCAGTTTAAAAGAGGTTGGAGCTATACCGCCATTTACCTGCTGCGAACGCGTAGCAATGAACCTGAACACGAGAAATATGCTTTCTACAAAATGGATTACACGCCCAAACTGGCTACCCATTACCTGCATAACTTCACGACCATTCTCGCGGATGACGGTAAACTACACTCCCCCGGGAAGATGAATTATTCAATTCAAGATCAGCCGGATACAGTGCATGATCTGTTATTGCAAAAAAGTAACGGGCATCTCTTTCTGGTTCTATGGGGTGAACGTTTCTTAGGGGGGTCAGATACGATTACGATACATTTAGGCAAAACATACCAGTTGGTGAAGATCTATGATCCAACCTCAGGTACTGCCCCCATAGACATCAAAAGGGATGTCGATGCTATTGTTTTAGAAATGACAGACCATCCCGTTATTATTGAGGTTGAAAAATAGAACGAACGTTATAATTATTACAAAAAGATCTCCATATACCCTATTATCAATAACCCTTTAATTTTTACGACCTATGATTTATACATCCATTAAAAAAGTCCGGAACCAAGAGGAGAGGAAGAGAATTGTGGAGCGATTGTTGATGTTGCGTAAGCAACTTGACAAAGAGATCCCGGGAAAAACAGCCTCCTCTTCTTTTCTTTTAGCCACGTGGAATATCAGGGAGTTTGGCAGTGAAAAGCGCAAGATCGAAGACTATTTCTACATTGCTGAGATTATCAGCCGCTTTGACCTGATCGCGATTCAGGAGGTGCTGGGGAATAAAAAAGCCCTTGATAAGTTGATGCCCATTTTAGGTAGGAGTTGGGATTATATTGCCACGGATGCTACCGAGGGAACGGCAGGAGGGTCGGAGTGCATGGCCTTTTTGTATGATAAAAGCAAGGTCACTTTTAAAAATGTGGCCGGTGAGATCGTGCTGCCCCCGAACCTGCTTATCAATGAGTTGCAATTTGCAAGAACGCCATTCTGCGTGATGTTTCAGGTGGGGTGGTTTAAGTTTAACTTAACCACGGTGCATATCATTTTCGGGAAATCGACCAAGGTGAACCCGCAGCGCTTGAAGGAGATAGAAAGTATCGCTAAGTTTTTGACCAAACGTCAAAAGAAGGAACAAACCAATTATATTTTACTGGGTGATTTCAATGTCCCATCGGTTGATGACGATTACATGAAAGCGCTCGAAAGCAGTGGTTTTGAAATACCCAATGCCATTAAAGAGCATCCGACGGACTTAGGCGGTACGAAACACTACGATCAAATCGCTTTTAATTTAAAGCTGAATAAAACAATGACGCTTTTTAAGGAGAAAATACAAAAAGCGGGGGCTTTTAATTTCACGAAATCAGTTTACAAGCCCGACGACTGGAAGATTTACATGTCTGATTTCGACAAGAAATATGTAGAAGGAAAATCGGATGATGATATTCAAAAATACTACTTGAAATACCGTACTTTTAGAATGTCGGATCACTTGCCTTTGTGGGTGGAGTTAAACGTTGACTTTAGTGAACAATACCTGGAAGAATTGCTTGAACATGGGAAATAGGCCTTGAATATCAAAGGATAACAATTTGCCGACCTTACCCGTTACTACCGCACCACTTGCTATCCATAACCTACTGCCAAACCGATGCTTATCGGGTGTAAAAGTGATAAGCATCGGTTTGTTTTCTTTATTCTCTTATCCGTCAGTTAAAACTGGCGACAATAGACTGTAACGATTTATTCATTCCAATTAATCGGTGTTCCTTCAAAGTTGTCCAAGAAACTATCTACCGAGAACAGGTTTTTACCATAACTAGAGCCGTTGGCTTGCTGCGTCAGCGTACAGCGAGACATATAGTAAGTTTTGTCGGATTTGTCGCGGAGAATAACGGTAAAGTTTTTTCCTCTTCTTAATATTACTCCGAAAGCATTGGTGTCGTACCCCCATTCTTTATCAGTCAAAATAACTTTAACTAAATCGCGGTTTTCCCATCGTCCTTTTGCCCAATTTTTTATCTCGGCTTCCAATGCCGGATCATTTACCGCTGCTTTGGGTATGTATTTGGAGTTTTCTACACGTTGAGCTTCTAATTTGGCTTTATTTTCTGCCACTCTCTTGTGAATATTATCTCCATACTCTTTCATGGCATCGAATTCAAGGCGAGGGTCAGAGTTAGCGTACTTGGTTTTGAAGGCTTCGTTGAATGAGTCCCAGTAGGGCATAAGTTCGTTATTGATAGCCTCGATGTCGGGGTCAAGTTTAGCATCTTTACCGAATGTGTAGTGCATGTAGCGGCGCGATGTGGCATCCGTAACGTAGAATTTTTGTGTAGCCATGTGGTTGCTTGCCTTTATTTTTTCCATGTCCCATTGCATGCTTGCTTTTGTTTCTGCTGCCGTGGACATACCTTTGAAAGGTAATCCATCGAACAGTACATCGTGAGCTTTCTTGTAGGCATCGGATTGCCGATTTTTCTCATCGATTGCAAAAGGATTGCCTTTGACGATTAAATCCATACACTCGTCGAGTTGATAGTAGTAAGTGGTCATCTCGTCAATGTCTTTCTTATCCGTGGCAGCGTTGAGTTTTTCGATTATCTGGTTGAAAGCCTTGTAGAGTTCTCGTTCAGATGAATCTTCGTTGAACAACGGCTTTTCCTCATTCTCTGAAGCAGCGCCGGTTACCGCTTCATTACTCTTTTCCGTTACGGTTTGTTTCGCTTCGTCGGTGGTTTCCTTTACGGTTTGCTCGGTTTTTTTCTCTGCCGATTTCGTTTTCTCTTCAATGGCGTTTTCCACCTTGTTTGTCACGGCTTTTTTTGCCTTGTTGAGCATCCCGCCCAGTTGTGCCTGTGCAGTACCTTGTACTGCCAAAGCAAGCAGCAAGATTGCAATAATTTTTCTCATTGTAATAATTGTTTAATGTTTAAGTGTTGAATCGTGAAACCTGAAATCTGCCTGCGGCAGGCAGGCGTCTTTGCTCCTTGTTCTTTATTCTTTTTGTCTATTTATATTTTTTGATAGGATTCCCCTCCCGCCACGAGAGCGGGAGGAGTATAATGCTATGCCCTTGGGGCAAGGCAAATCCTATGGGTGGACAGGGCGTATCGGTAACCCATGACAGCGAGATTTTGCGTATACCCTGGGTTGGTTTTCGGACCAACGTAATGAGAGGTAGCTGCTGTAGTCCTTGTCGTCCGTACTTAACGTACTCGACCAGTAATTGGCCTCCGGGGTGCTATTTCTGATGTACTCGGTACCCTCGTAGCGGTTGACGGCAGGCAGGAAGATGAAGTTGCCGTTCGGCCCCGTCAATTTGTAGCACCACACGCCGTCCACCGTAATGAATTCCCAACTGCAGGATTCGATAAGCATTTGCATTTCTGCAATTGTTGGCATGCGCCAAGGTGAGCCGAGCTTGACGGTGGCAGCATCGTCCTCGGGGTCGAGGATCTTCTTGCCGTCGGTGCCGTTGTACTTGGTCAGAATGCGTGTTAGATCCCACTCGTAGGTCGCCCACTTGTAGGTCTCCCATGAGTAGTCGTTCTTAGGCTCGGTTTCGCCCCATGCGTAGTAGCCGCCTGATTCCGAAAGCTTGGTGGCGCCAAGGTTGCACGCCGCCCACTTCAAGCCATTTGGCAGACCGAGGTCAACGTACTCCATCGTGGATGGGTCTGTTCCACCACCCGGGTTTTCTCCGCCACCCGGGTTTTCTCCACCACCCGGGTTTGTGCCACCGCCACCCGTGTTGATATTGCCGATTGCCGTTTTAAGTTCTTCCAATTTTTGGATGATATCGGCGAGGGCATCGGCAGCATCGGTGTTGCCGTTGTTTACAGCGGCTATGAGAGCAGTGATTTCGGCGGTTACCTCGCTAATCTTCGTGGCGATATCGCCCTGTCCAGTTTCTAGTTGTGTCTTAATCAAACCCAGCGCACCAACCACCGCGTCGAACTTGCTACTGTAATCGGGCAATTCTTTGACAGCGGCGATCAGCAAATCGAATTTATTTCTTAGGGCAATGGTCTGTACCCCGATAGCTGTCCGTATCAGCTCGAGTTTTTCGCTTAGTTCAAGGGTTTGTGACCTGATAGCTCTCCGTATCAACACGAGTTTTTCGCTTAGCTCAAGGGTCTGTGCCCCGATAGCTCCCTGTATCAGCGCGAGCTTGGTGTCAAGCGTGACGTTCACGGAGTTGATGGCATCGTTTATCGCTTGTAGTTTGCCGTTGAGGTCACTGCTCAGGTTGTCGATAGCAGTAGCCAGTTTGTTAGCCATTTCTTCCTGCTTGATAGTCTGATTGTTGATAGCTTTTGTCAAAATATCGAATTTGCCTTCAAACGAAAGGGTCTGTGCCTCGATGGCTCCCTGTATCAGTGCGAGTTTGCTTTCAAGGGTGACGTCCACGGAGTTGATGGCATCGTTTATCGCTTGTAGTTTGCCGTTGAGGTCACTGTTCAGGTTGTCGATGGCGGTTTTGATGTTGCCGGCCAGTTCTTCCTGCTTTAGGGTTTGGTTGTTGATCGCCGTTTCGAGCAGTGCGAGTTTGCTTTCAAGCGAGAGGGTTTGAGCTTTCACTGCTGCTTCAATAGCTGCGAGCTTGGTATCCAGCGTGTTATTGACATTATTGAGCACGCCGAGAATAGCCTGCAACTTGGCAGCTTGGTCAACATTCATCTTGTCGATGGCTTCTGTCAACTGCTGGATGGCTTCCTCGTTTTTGAGCGCACCCTTGTTGATGGCATCCACCACCTGGCTAAAGTCATTAATCACGGTTACGTTCATCGTGTAGTTGATTTCGGGTGCATCTTCCTGACATGATGTGAAGAATGCGGATGTTGCCAACAACATGGCGATGGCGAACAAGATTGATTGAATACGTTTCATAATATTTTTATTTAGTTGTTAGTTGAATATTTGTAAAATTATAGTTTGCTTTTGGCTGTTAACTTTTAGCACATTTTTCCGGTTTTTTATCTTTTATCTTTCTATTCTACGGTAATAGTTACTCTTCGTCCTTCGGCTGCGGGTTTGCCCCTTTGCTCGCCGATGGCGGTTTGCGGATGCAGGTCTTCCCTGGCGAAGCCTTCTGCCACGAGCACCTCCACCACATGGGCAAGCCTACGTTCAGAAAGCGTTTGGTTGTAATCTGCCCTGCCGGGCGTGCTGGCTTCGGCTACGAGGATAAGCTTTTTGCCACGTACACTACGGGCAAAGGCTTTCAGTCTGTCGCCCTCCTCACGGCTAAAGTAGGAGCTGTTGTGGCTGAACTGCACGTAGTGCGAGGGTTGAACCTCCTGCACCACTGTCACAGGCTTGCTTTCGCAGTCGGCAAGACGACGTTGGAGGTCGGTCTTCTCCTGCTGCATCTTGGCGCGGTCTGCTTCGGTGCGTTTTCTTTCGGTTTCGTTTTCTCGTTGCAAGGCATTGACGCGGTCGTTGAGCGTGGCGATTTCACCGTCGTAGTACTGTTTTAACGTTTTAGCACGACTCGGAACAAAGTTATAACGCACGGTGGCAAGGGCGAAGATAAGGTTCTTCGGCGCAATGTCATCCCGCTTAAGGAGCCAATCCATTTCGCCCTTCACTCCTATGGTAAACTGACGGCTGAGATCGGCTTCAATGTGGAGCGAAGCAGGAATGTAGAACTTGTTAAACTCCTCATGACGGTTGGTGGTGCGTACATTGCCCGTGACGGTCACGACATCGTCGTTGCTGATAGTGGCGCCATCGGTCATCGGAGTAGTTTGCCCGTTTTCCGTTATGGTGTTATTAATGTACATGCCGTACTCGTTGCCCTTGGCAAAGGAGTAACCTACACCCGTGCTCGCCCAGATGTTGAGCCACTGAGCGCCGCGGCGAGGCCACAGTTCCATCAGGTTGAACCCCACGCCTAACTTGGCGTTGTGGAAGTTCATCAGGTAGTTGCCGTACATTTTGACGGGCATCGTTTGGGTGTCGAGCGTTGCGAATCGCTGCTCACGGCGGTAGCGCGACCACAAATACTCTGCTCCCATGCGTACCCAAGGACGTATGGTGAAGTCCACACCGCCACCCACGGCAGGTGCAAGTTCGTAACTCTTCTTGGCATCCACATTAAGATACCACACATCGGTAGCCCACGACAGTCCGCCCTGGGCATAGATGCTCCATGTGCGGGTGCGTAGCTTTTGGTTGTAGTCTCCCGTGCCCTGCGCGGCGCCCCCGTCACCGGTCTGCGCCTGTACGGCGGAGACGGTGACGAAAGCGAACAAGAGGGAGAGTCCTACTCTTGCTATCCTGCCGCTGAGCAGAGGTAACAGCTTTGTCTTTCGTTTTTTGTCCATTGTGTTTTGAATTAAATAGGTGAATATTTATTTATGAGTTCTTTATACCTTTATTGTGATAGGAGGGAGGAAAGAGACTCAACAGTCGTCGCCAAAGGCCGCGACAAGGTGGTGGATTCACGGGGTACACATTGTGATCCCTTTCATGCTCACGGCGTTCGAATTCGGAGTCAATCATTTGGCGAACGGTCTCCAGAAGTTGCACGCGGTCTTCCGAGAAATGCAACGCTTCATCTGATTTAAGATGCTGCTTTTGTCGTTTCTGTGCCATATCCGATATTCTTTATTTTGTTTGCGGTAAAATTACAGGTGATCTAAGCCAATCTTGGTGCTTTTATCTGCCAAACAAATGTTCTAAACTGACAATCTTCATCTGTTACGACTGTTTTAAACTGCCATTTTAAGCCTGTAACTAATTGATAATTAAATGAAAGTCGCAAACACTTTTACATATTTTAAGGAATACGCTTTTGGAGAGAAAAAGTTGATTTTCGGCTATCGTATTTCGCGATTAGCAGGGTAAATTCGAGTGTAAATATCTTTCAACGCAAGAGATTCTTGCCTACAAATACAGCAAAATAATCTCAAAATAATGGAGTAATATTTTAGTGCACCCGATACAATTTTGTATTTTTGTAGGCAAATAACGTGAGTTCGACCAATGGCTAATTGCCAACATGATAAACCATAATAATGAACCGGGTATGGAGAACTCTATCAAACAGCTCAGGCCATATACATGTGGGGGCCGTAAACGCTATCGGTTGATTATTAATAATCTATTAGCCGCGTTTATTTCAGTCTCTTTTCTATTCATCTCGTGTGGCAAGAAGCCTGCATCTTTCGTAACCGAAGAGAACGACACCACGAATTTCATCGCGGCCCTTCCATTGATGTCACAAGATGAGGATGGTAACGCCGATGAGGCGATACGTCGGTTACTCGGCGACTATGACAAACAAAAAGGTGACGAGCGAATAACCACGGCAAACAAAATATTCACGCTGCTCTATAAGGAGGATTTTCTTGACGAGAAAATCAGGGTAACCGCTCAAACACCGCCCGACAGCTTAAACCTTTTGGTGTGGTACCAAGCCGGGGTCTATTTCTGGGAAGTGTACGACTTTGATGAGGGAATACGCTGTGTCACAAAGGCTCTCCCGTTTGCATACAAGGTGGATGATTTGTTATTGAGAGCCGATTGCGAACACTTGATGGGGCAGTTCCTTTTTCGTAAGGCTGACTATGTGCAAGCATTAGAACACGTGCATAAGTCTCTCGAAATTTACCGTGAGACCGACGACAAAAGTAATATCAGTAGTTCGCTCAATTCATTGGCAGCCATTTGTTTAACAATGAAACAACTTGCAGACGGAGAGCGATATATCCTCGAAGCTATCCATTACAGCAAAGAGGCAAATGACTCCAACCGCTTTGCCATACAGTGTGGCATGGCATCGGAAATATACCATGGCATGGGCAAGGACGAACATGCTTTGGATTATGCCCGCCAAGCCTACTATATGGACTCGATAAAAGGCAACAACGCGAAGTTAGGCATACGACTTTCGCAGATGGCTGTAGCACAAATCGCGTTGAAACAGGATGCAGAAGGGGAACGTTCGCTGAGGCGTGCCATTCCGATACTTGAAAAGGCTGGAAACACGCAATCGCTTGCCATCTGTAACAACCAGATGGGCGATCTGCTCAACCGTCGCCACGCCCATGCCGAAGCTGCTCAATGTTTTGAGAAAGCAGCGAACGTATTTGCTTCACGGGGCGACATCTATAACGAGAGTCACGCGAGAATTGGACTGTACGAGGCGTTGAAGAAGAGCGACCTTGAATCTGCCACCGAACACCTCTATCGCTATACCCAGCTGAAAGACTCTATTTATCTGCGCGATATGGAGCAGGCTGTGAGCCATTACAACGCCAGATACAAGAATGAAGAATACGCGAGAGAGATAGAAAACAACAAGGCGGAACGAAAGCTGATATTGATTGCCGGTATTTCGATGGCATTGGTGTTGGGTTTATTCATCCTTTTCCTGCTTTACACTAATCGCTTGCGAACCCGAAGCAACCGCGCATTGAAACAGATGTCGGCTCTGCGCGAGAATTTCTTTACCAATATCACCCATGAGTTCCGCACTCCGCTCACTGTAATACTCGGATTGAGCCACGACCTGCAAGCCGTTGAGGCGGAAGGGGTCAAGGATAAGGCACAAACTATCGAGCGGCAAGGCAACGGACTACTCACGCTCATTAATCAACTGTTGGACATCTCGAAAGTAAAGTCAGCAGTGGGCAATCAGGATTGGTGTAACGGCAATATCACGGCGTACTTCACTATGATAGTTGAAAGTTGGCGTGACTATGCTCGCGGTCGTAACATTGACCTGCAACTCGTCGTCAAGGAAACAGTGGAGATGGATTTCGTGCCCAACTATGTGAATAAAGTTGCCAACAACTTGCTATCAAACGCCTTCAAGTTTACGCCTGAATACGGGAAAATTAGTGTATTGGTATGGAGCAAGAACCAACGATTATTTGTTGATGTGCAGGATACAGGTGAAGGGATGGACAAGGAGACTTTGAAACATATCTTCGAGCCGTTTTATCAGGCAGATAGCGATGCAAGGAACCTCGGTACAGGTATAGGATTGGCTCTCGTCACGCAAATCATCGATGCCGTGGAGGGAAGTATCACTGTGGAAAGTGAGGTGGGCAAAGGCACGACTTTCCACGTAAGCGTGCCCATCCACAATCGTTACCAACGACAGGTAACTGCCTTTGAGGAAACCTACAAGCTACTGCCGACTGAAACAGTTGAAATGCCCGCGGACAGCGAGAAAGACGATAACGAATGTCGCCTGCTCATCGTTGAGGATAACCGTGACATCGCCGCCTATATCGGCTCTCAGTTTACCGACCAGTACGCTATTTTTTACGCTTCCGGCGGAGGGGAAGGATTGGAAAAGACATTGGACCTGGTGCCCGACCTGATTATTACCGACCTGATGATGCCCGGCATGGATGGTTTGGAGATGTGCCGACAGATTCGCGGCAACGAAATCGTGAACCACATTCCCATCATCGTGGTAACGGCGAAGATTACCGAAGAAGAGCGTATCAAAGGCATAGAAGCCGGAGCAGATGCCTATCTCGCCAAGCCTTTCAACAGCGATGAGTTGCGCACGCGGGTGGAGAAACTACTTGATCGCCATCGCCGTTTGCGCCGTAAATTTGGAGAGAGTCCCAACACTAACAAGGAGACGGGCAAAGAAGAGCAACTTACAGAAGCAGAGCGTAGATTCCTTGTGAAAACGGTGGACTTCATATACCTCCTCATGGACAAGCGAAAACTGGAAGTGAATACTTTGGCGGAGAAACTCTGCATGAGTCCCAGGCAACTCCATCGGAAAATCAT
The DNA here is from genome assembly GCA_012839475.1 of Petrimonas sp. Classification (GTDB taxonomy): domain Bacteria; phylum Bacteroidota; class Bacteroidia; order Bacteroidales; family Dysgonomonadaceae; genus Proteiniphilum. The sequence continues at coordinate 14,914 of DUNG01000008.1, forward strand.
CGCTTTGACAGGAGATACCCCCGCCTCATACATGCTGAAAATAAAGATGCAAAGGGCTCGTTTATTGCTTGAGGGAAAATCTGAACTGAAGATAGAAGATATCGCCGACCGCTGTGGTTTTGATCATCCTTCCAGCTTCTATCACGCGTTCAAGAAGATGTACGGTGTTACGCCCGCGGAACATAGAAGAATGAAGAACCTGTAATGGCAATCACCTCGTTTTATGCAAGGGATATTATTTCTTGACTAACCAGTATGTCTTATACTTCCTAAAGGAAGCGGATTGCAAAATCCGCTAAAAAGGGAAGAAACTGGAATAATATTAGAAAATAAATTTTTTACATCCCCGCTGATTTTTATCTATAATACTCAGCTCGGAGAGGGCAGGGAAGCATTGACGGTTCACGCAAGTGCACCGACTAGTTGATGGAAATTTCATGAACCCAAATAGAAAAAGGGAAACTTTTTGATTCACTAATCGGGAGATAACTCCCGGTTTTAATGAAATAGAATCCCTTAATTTATATCAACAGGGAATGTGCCTGTTCCGCCTGATACCGTGAGCAAAGATAAGAAACCCCTATAAAGCTTGCATGTTGACCCAAAGGAAAATGAAGCAAGGATGCTTTTTCACGCCGTGTGACACGTAAGCCCTAATCCATTTTGATGCCTTCAATTTGGTTCAAAACTGGTTTCATAATTTAAGCATGCCTGTTTATATTTTTTGCTCATGTAATCAACGAGATGCTTAGGTTGAACAACGGTAACACCGTCGGAAAAGGCAAAAAGATCACGTTGAAGTTCGTGATTAATGACAACGTTTAGTTCAAATAGCACGCTACCATCCCCACGCCTTTCGACGATTCTTTGACTCTTGTGGATAGGCTTGGTTTCGATGTAGGGTGCGCTCTGTGGATTTGCAATAAATCTCACGATTTCAGGCTGTGAATTTAACCTTTTGGTCACTCCAACGATATCATCAAAAAAGGATTCCGGTTCAAAAAAGGTATTTTCAACGAAGGGTTCATCATCGGCAAGCTTAACCTTGGTGAACCTGTCCAGGGCAAGGTTCAACAAATCCAACCCATGTTTTTTCACGCCAAACACAAACCACCTGTTACGGTATTCTTTTAACAGGTAAGGATAAAATATTATTTTGGAAACGTGTCTTGCCTTAAACGACTTGTAATTTATCTTGATGGTTTGCTTGTTAAGGATGGCCTGGTAGATAAAGTCGAGGTGTTCAAGACCTTTCAAGTCATCGTTCTTCTCGAAGTTAATGACAGCCGGGGATTTACGTTTCATTGCCGCGAGATGCGATTCCAGTTTGCTAACTACATCAGACATATCCGAAAAGTGCGTGAATTGCTTGAATTGACGCAGTACCTCAACCGCTTCAGACATTTTATTCAAGTCCTGTTCAGTCAATGGCAAGTTAGTAATGCTGTAATCGGGGTCATCGTACTTGTAATACTTGTTATCATACACGACAATCGGAGCATTATAGCCAAGTTTTTCACTTCGCATAAGCTGAATATCCATTTGAATGGTTCTTTTGCTTATACCCTTACGGATACCTTCAAATTCGTACAAAGCATCAGAGCAAGCATCTATTAAATCATCTAACGTCCAACGCCTGTATGGATTTCTCAAGCATTTGTCGATGGTTTTATAGCGTATCAACGCGTTTTTATTAACAGGCATGAAAATCATTTTTTAAATTCCATGCAAAAATAGGGAAAATATTTTGAGCTACGCAAAAAGACCGCGCACCCGGTTGAATACCTTTGCAGAAAACAAATATAATTGACATGAAAAGAGTTATTTTATCAGAAAGAATTCCCATAAAGGTCTGGATGGATTCAATTGACGATAAGACGATGGAGCAAACGGTTAATCTCGCGAACCTTCCTTTCGCTTTCAAGCACGTGAGCTTGATGCCCGATGCCCACTCGGGATACGGGATGCCCATTGGTGGTGTATTAGCGACTGAAGGGGTGATTGTACCCAATGCCGTTGGTGTTGACATTGGCTGCGGAATGTGTGCGGTTAAATCTGACTTAATGGTGTCAGAGGTTTCAAGAAAAGAGATGTTGAATATCCTTTCTGAAATTAGAAATAAAATTCCCATTGGTTTTAATCATCACAAAGAAAAACAGGATGAAAGCCTGATGCCACAAGGATACGACTTAAACAACTTGCATGTCATAAGCAGGCAGTACACGGCTGCATTAAAACAGATAGGAACGTTGGGTGGCGGAAATCATTTCATCGAGATTCAGAAAGATAGTGAAGGCTTCCTTTGGTTAATGATTCATTCGGGTAGCAGGAACCTTGGGAAACAGGTGGCCGATTTTTACAACAAGAAGGCAGGGCAATTGAACGAGCTTTGGTATTCATCGGTTGACAAAAGCGTGGATTTGGCCTTTCTTCCATTCAGGACAAACGAAGCTCGTCAATACTATGATGAGATGAGGTATTGTGTTGACTTTGCTCTTGCCAACAGGAAACTGATGATAGAAAGAGTGCAGGAATCATTTTATGACCATTTTCCAACGATAAAGTTCGGTGACGTCATAAACAAGGCACACAATTACGCTGCCTGGGAAAACCACTTCGATAAGGATGTCGTCGTGCATCGCAAGGGTGCTACTTCTGCACGAGAGGGGGAGATTGGCATCATTCCCGGCTCGCAAGGAACAAACTCCTATATCGTTGAAGGTCTTGGGAACAAGGATAGTTTTAACAGTTGCTCACACGGTGCAGGACGCACGATGGGTAGAAAAGAAGCTGTTCGGAATTTGGATCTCGAAGAAGAAAAGAGAAAACTGGATGCTCTGGGTATTATTCATGCGGTAAGATCTAAAAGTGACTTGGAAGAGGCACCTTCTGCATACAAAGACATTGAAGAAGTAATGGCAAATCAGCAGGATTTGGTCAGAATCAAAGTGGAGCTTAGTCCGGTGGCGGTCATTAAGGGATAAAAAGTATAAGTTTAAGCACCTGAAATGGCTGTTGGTTGATCCTTTTTCATTGAAAGAGAGTACGCGGTTTCGGGTGCTTACTGGCAATACAGAAAGTGAGCCACAAGTAAATATATTTGACAGTTCTTATGATTTAGATTATCTACCTACGGTGGTTGTGCTTGATAAAGAAAGGACCATTTATTAGATGTAAAAGAGAATATAATAGCTGATTTTGAATAAATTGATGCTTTATAAAAAATATACTGTTTGAAAATGGCAATATTCTATCAATTTTTGTTATCTTCGCAGAAAGTGGACACACCGGATTCTGTATAGGCAGATTGCTCAGAGGGTGTTTGACCGGAAACATCGAGTTCTGTGGCTGCAAAAAGCAATTTGCCTGCTCTATGAAGTTATCAGGAAGATCAGAAAGGACGGCTGACGCACATAGTTGCTTATGAGGACTTGTCCGCCCTCCCTGATAACTTTTTTTGCATCACTTGATATGACTGTGGCTTTTAACGGCAGACTTTGTTTGTCTACTGCGGTATTGAGTGATGCTTTTTAATACAAAATATAGCATCCATACAGCATAAGCACCTGAAACGACTGTTAGTTGATCCTTTTTCATTGAAATAGAGTATGCGGTTTCGGGTGCTTACTTTGTTTTTTTGTTCTTTCTGTATTATCTTTGTCTTTATAAAGTGGAGATAAATTGTTTTGAGATTTTTTCTCATCGATTACCCCTGTATCGGGCTGGAACAATTTAAATCCACTATTGAAAAAACAGTATCCAATCCAAAATTAGCGCAACTTCAGTATTATTAGCGTTGGTGCGGATGCTGACCATACCATTTTTAATTTGTATTTGAGTTTTGTTGCAAGAAGCTATTCTTTTAGGAAGACTTGAAGTAGAAATAAGTTTTGGGTTAATAGTATGAATGTCTCCAAATAGGGGGACTGTACTTAATTAACTCAAAACTTTTGTCAGAGATGATATTTCTATTGTTTTTATATAATTTACTGTATATAAAAATATAAACTTCTTTGAGAGTGACAGCCCTGCTCTCATAAACGCCATCAGGGGTTACTCGAGTGATGGCGGAAGAAGTTTTCTACCTGCTTTCTTTTATGTGACTTACATATTTTATTAGATGAAACTGTTTCCAAATCCAAAATTGGAATAACTTCATTGTTTTTAGCGTTGGTGAGGAGAATGTTTTTCTCTGTTGCTCAAAATAGTATTCTCCCATAAAGATAGATTATGAATTTTTTTTGTACCTTTGAATTCATACAGAGATTAATCTTTTCAGTGCATTGCTCGTTGGAGAGCCACTTATGATTAGTTTAATCTCTGTTTTTTCTGAATTTTTTATTTGTATCTTGGCACTCTCAATACTCAGACCTCTGTTTTTTAGAGTTAGGACTATTGAGCTTCATTTCAGAGTTGTTTGTTCGGGTGTGGGTGGCCTTGCCATCTGACAGGTTTCCGGCAAGCAACTCTTTTTTTGGAACAGCATCAATCCGTTGACTCGAAAATCCATACTAACAAATTAAATACCAGCTACTTCAAAAAAAATTGTATTTTTTCTAGTGGATACTTTAATACATGATAAACAATAAGTTCGCAAAACCATCCAATCCAGTATCAAATGAGTCATCAGGAGAAGCGGAATTACTTTTTATGACACAACGTAACTCAAGCGAAGGAACGATCGTCTGGAAAGTCGGGGATGGGCTTAAATGAGAGCTGGAGATACAGAATTTACTTGTATATGATTAACAGACCAGAAAGAACAAGGTACACCTACGAGGTTATGAAAAAACAAGTCCGGTGGGTAACCTTAATTTACGACAAGATGACGTAAATCCCTCGACACCGGACTTGATGGATGCGGAAACAACCTCTTACAAGAGCAAAGATAACGAGGATGGTTTTATAAACCAAGAGGCTATGCTAAACCATACAAGCATGAAGTAACAAATATAGAGTTGCTTTATGGAACACTGCTGAATGACAATGCCACTCGCACCCGAAAAAGCAACTCTATAAACACAAATACAGAGCTATCAGACGTTCCGATGGCAGGAGAAAAAACTCGCAGTCAACAAATGGATGCTCTAAATAGCTCTATGATGGAGCTCAAGGCAATAACTCCGCAAGCAAAGGCGGAGGTTTCTCCGTTGAGACCACAAAGTTACTACAAGGAGTCGAGAAATCCTATAAAAATTTTCCAAAACAAGGAGTGTAAGACGAGGATGGTTACCGGCTCCCCACAAGGAGACATCGCAAATGTGCAAAGAAAACTTGTACCCACTAAAGACGAACTTACGAAAGAAGGAAAAAAGCAAGCAAAGAATAATCGTATCAGATTTGTGGTGGCAGAAATAAACAGTAATTTTGTAAAAAGTAAAGAACATGAGCAAAGAACTGAAATACTTGAACCAATTTCACAAGGAATCGACGGAGCGATGCATGAAAGAGATAGAGGGGTGGGCGAAAAACCCGGTGCCTTCCAAAGAGGCTGCGAGGCAAGCGTTCGAGATGCACAGAAAAATAAGGGAGGCCTATCCAAACGAGAGGTAGCGGATATCGCAGAAGCCTACTCGAAAGAGAGAGGCGCATGGGTTCCTTTGGCCAATCAAGCCCAATTAGGAGAGCCGTTCCCAAGCGGTATGGAAAACGAGGTTTACTACAACGAGTGCGACAGCGCAGTTTACAAGGTAAACAACCTTAGCCTTAACGAAAGCAGCATCCTTTCGCTTCTTGAAAGAGTAAAGGATCATAATAGGCTTTTCCCAAACACGGCTTACGAACTCGTGGGCTTTTCAGGCTTCGGGAATGGCAGCGTGTACCCAGTTTTAAAGCAGGGCCATATAGCTTATGCCACCTTTGCTACATACGAGGAAATTGATTCCTACATGTGTTCGCTTGACTTTGAACCAACGGGGAAAGACGCTGAATACACGAATGGCGAATACATCGTTTTCGACTTACACCCAAGGAACGTCCTAAAATCAGAAGAAGGCAATATTTACGTGATCGATGCGGTGGTAACCAAACGGTTTGAGAAATAATAAAAGGGTAGGAGGCAAGCCCTGACAGCCGTTTAGCGAGACGAGGAATAAAAAAGAAGCACCTGAAACCGCCTACTCCCTTTCAGAGAAAGAGTATCAACAGACCGTCATTTCAAGTGCTTCTACCGCAAAGATACTACAAAGTATAGACGATTTGAAAGAAAAAATTTTAAATCTTTCAAGTCAACCGAAAACTGTTATCGGTGATGTCGCTTTTGGTTTGGAAATAAATAAAAACGTATATGCATAAACAGAAAAAAGCACCACTTGTTTCACTAATCGAGACAACTCCAAGTATTAATCAAACAGAATCCCTTTTTCGATAATTCTGGATTTTGGTTTTCATAATTTGGATTCCGCCGATTTCTCAACAGGCAGAACATTTTTTTAAAAAACAATTAAGTTGAAAGGATCAGACGACTTAGAGTGTTAGTCTCACGAAGTAGTTTGTCCGGGACACAATCTTGAAGCGACAACAACCATTGACGAGGAGACGTGTAACTCTTTAAATCTCCAAAATACGGGAGAAGAAGCCACAAGCGAGGGTTTTCAAGGAAAGCGTGAAGCATGGCACGAGCCATACTCGAGAATAAGTCTCGATGGTATTCTTTCGAGTAAAGAGCAAGAGAGTGGTGATTTATGTATTCCTCGAGAGGCAATGGACTTACCGGGACCTTACTTGTTGTCGTTTCAAAGTAATCTTCCACGTGGACTTTGTAGTGGGGAAAGCTTGGGCATATTGAACACCACTGTGATTTCATGTGGTAGAGGACGAAATAAGAGGCAAGTTCACATATTGTTTCCTCGAGCCAGTAAATTCCCTTTTTCTCCCCGGTCATAGTCCCGTTAATCTGCCAATGGCAAAACTCGTGTGCGAACTGGTATGCGTATTGAGACCAGAGATCATTTGTCGCAGATAGAAATATCACGCATGTGCTCGATGAAACACGGCTACACATAGGGCCTTCCGCTCTTGGCTGAATAAAAATTATTTCATTCCTCGGGATTTCATTTTGAAGGATCTCGCTGGTTGCAAAGGAGAAGATGGAGATGACTACGTCTCCCCATTTGCAATTGAATGAATCTGGATTGAAGTTAAGTCTCATGATGATTATCTGAATTTTCCCCCTAAAACAACTTCGTTTTATCTACATTCAACTCGATAATATGTCCTCCCAGTTCAATATCATGCTTAAAGTATAGACGCTTTCTTCTTTCTAATTTTTCGCCATCAACATACACATCTAATCCATTGAGCGGATAAATCCAGTTTTCGTTTTCCGTCAAAATCAATATAGCTTGTTTCCGGCTGATATGGTTGCCGGGGAATTCGATATCGTTATCATATCCCGACCGTCCAATTGAAATAAAAAGCAAATTGTTGTTCCTGTATTCTTTTCCATCTACCGTAATTTGATACATCTTGTTCAGTGTAAGCGATTTTGAAATTGAATAATGGCAAAACATCAATTTGTCATTCAGTGTATTATGATTACCCAAAATAGAGTCACTGTTTAGAATGACCCATTTGTTGTATTCCGAAATGACATTGTCTTCATTAAAAGGCAGTAAAAGCTTTACATAGTCTAAATCATCCAGATTGTTCAGCATGTAAAACAAGTCGTTATTGATTTTGAAGCAAAGTTCTCTCTGAAATATAGTCATTAATTTGTCACTTAGTTTTAACCCATCGGATAACCTATCTGATTTGAAATAACACTCTAAAAGCAAATTATAAGCTTCACAATCTTCGGGATGTATCAGCAGGTATTCAGTGAGGTGCTTTATAGCTAATCCTGTTGACCCGGCATCAATGTATATCTGCCCCATTTCTTTATTGATATTGATTGATGGTACTTTTTTCTTCAATGCCAAAAATATATCTTTTGCATTTTTGTAATCAGCAATGGAAACATAGTATCTGCCAAGAACTTCGAGAATGGATGAATGATTCATATATTCGGGCTTTAGCATTTTTATAGATTGTAGAAGTGTATTGTATTTTTTGCGTTTTAGTAAGTTATTCAGTTTTTTTGCTTCATATGATGCCGAGATGCTTTCCTCATCAATCTCAAAAGGGATGTTGCGGGTTTCAATTGCCTGAACAATCTCGCTCATGGTTTTAAAACGATACTCGGGATTGACCGACAACATTTTCATTATCACTTCCTGTAACCACAATGGCAGATCTTTGATGTCCAAATCACCGGATATTATTTTGTCGGCCCTTTGGTCAGAAGTTAAATTTCCAAATATTTTTTTGTTTTGAATGAGTTCGATAAAAGTAATGCCCAACGCAAATATATCACGATGATATGCCGGGTGATGAACCGAGTTCAACAGTTTTTCAGGAGGCAGGTACTTGCTTGTAGCTATAGCAGAGTTTGCACATCCAAAATCACCAACTTTTACTTCGTTGTTTTCCCCCAGAAGCAAATTTTCAGGCTTAATGTCCCCGTGAATTATTCCTTTCTGATGAATGACCTGAAGCGCTTTTGCAATGGTTAGTACCGTATCGATGGCTTTATTTAAATCGAATTCTTTTCTATGGAAAGCATTTGCAAGACTTCCACCCACACAGTATTCCATTACAAAATAGAGATCATCTTCTTTTACAAAAGCGACATGATATTGGACAATATTCGGATGATTGAACTGACTGATTGTTCTTATTTCCTTCAGGATAAAATCTCTGTCTTTAAGCAAATTGTTACGTATCTTTTTAATGGCAACCTTCTTTCCCGACAATTCTTCTTCACCAACATAGACATTACCAAAACCTCCCGATCCGAGTTCCGATATGTTCTTATATCCGTCTAGTTTAATTTGCATGAAAATACCTCCACTTATATAGTACAACTAACGATTATTACGTTAAATTTAAGTCGGCTATTGGTTCTTCACCTTGGCTTATAATCAAACCTCACAGCTCCTTCGGGGCTTGGGATACCGATCATGTTTGCTTTCGTGATTTTACCGTTTTTAGTTTCGATGATAATACTGCATTGGTTCTCTTTTTGTGTAAGCACGATACATCCCTTATCGATTTCCGAATAACAATATTTGAAGTAGGCTATTTCGGCTCTTGGAATTGATGAAATGTTTTCCAAAATGGAATTGAACTTTCCACGCAGATAATTGATGTAATTCCATTTGCCATGCATGGTATCAAAAACCCATTGCGAGTTATACTCGAAATCATCGTCCAAGATATCGTGTAGATAGCTTACATCAAGATTGTTCCATGCCTTAGCATATTCAATAAGCAATTGCGCTTCATTCATAGGTTTGCATTTTACATTACTCATTCGTCATCCAGTTTATTCAGATCACTCATTAAGTTTTCTAAAATAGCCTTTTCATCTTTTTTGCCGGCAATTCTAAACAGGAGACTACTATCAGATACCCTTTCCATAGCTGTCGCAAACTGCTTTTTGGATGTTCTGGCCCTGTATTTTGCACCCATAACATCGGCATCAACAAAATTATCCAGCCCACTTCCCAGGAAGATGAAATTCCAACCTAGCAGCTCTTCATGCGACGAAATAATAGCCCTGATGGCTGTTCCTGAATAAAATTTTGACGCGTTTTCCTCTCCATCCGTGATTATTACTGTCATCACCTTGTTGGGTCTTTCTGCCTCCGGGATGAGTGCTATCTGCTTGTCTGTCTCATGGATTGCCTGCCCAACAGCATCGTAGAGTGCAGTGAAATTGTTTGGGTTGTAATCCTCGAGGGTTAATGTACGCACTTCAGATGCGGGTTGGTTATTGATTACACGGTTTACCTGGTCGTTAAATTTGTAGAGCGAAACGTCAATCTTTCCATAATCCTCTCTCTTTTGTTTCTCTACAAAATTATTGAATCCACCGATCACGTCTCGTTCGCTACCTGCCATAGAGCCACTTTCATCAATCACGAAAATGATTTTCAAATAATTGTTTTCCATAACCTTGAGTTTTTAAAGATGAGTAATGGCACAAAGTTATGCTGTAAAACAATCGGTTTTGGGTTTTGCAAGGCTTGCAAACTATTTTATCCCGGATCTAAGGTCTGGTTTTTTGGTGTTCTGACTGAAAACTAACCAATTCACGATTTAAAGTTATTCTCTTGGGCTCACCTCTTTTACCCGTGATGTAGTAATTTTTGGCCAGATCGTCGGTTATCACTTCGAGAAATGCCGAACGGATGCGGGAGCATTTTTCATTTACCGAGTTGTTTAGCGGATCGGTCATTGCCTTTATACTTTCCATCACAGCGTCAATATTCTCACGCAGCGTGATGTTACGGTAAATCGACAGCAGTTCATCGTGATGATTGCCCAACTCCTTGAAGAGGATGCCTTCGGGATGATTGAGAAAAAGTAGGAACAAACTTTTGGGAAGGGGAGACATTACAACCTCTTTCATGCCATAGTCCTTGAGAAAAAGACGGAAATCATTGGTAATGAACAGCGAGCTTATCTTTTTTTTCGTTCCCTGTATTTCTTCTATTATGTCACCGAGCAACGACAACGCCCCGTGTTCCTTCAATAACTTGAGACGCTCACGAATTTCGTCTGCAAGCTGGAAGGCTTCTGTTTCAAATGTTGCATCTGCATCTTTAACGGTTCTGAATAATACTGCATCTTCTTTACATGAAAACACATCTGTTGTTGTCTCCTCCAAGATATTTCCATACATCTCGCTCATGCTGACGTCGCGGATATACTCTTTTTCATCAGGATCACCTATTCTGAACAACACCCGAGGGGGTTCAAAACGATCAAAACAGTCAGAAATTTTCAGGGAAATGTTTTCGAAAGAGTTCAAGGACGCATCTTTCTCGATTAGCGTGAAAACAGGAAGGGACCTTGAAAATGCATTATTGGACGAAAGCAATAAAGCTCCATTTATGACTTCAGAACCTTGTCTTTTGATGAGGATATTATAAACTTGCTGAACTTCATCGATTACAGAAACAGGGTGAACGTAAGGACGGTTGTAATGTACAATATTCCAATATCTTTTGTCTTTTAGTAAAATAGGAAGATAGTAAAAATTCAAGCTTGATGAATCAAACAATCTCACCAGTTTCGAGTAATTCTTCCGGATAAATCGGTTTAATTCAGGTTGATATTCCGTTTCAACATAGAAAACAGAATTCACATGGTCAAATAACGGTGTTTTGTGATTTTTGAAAATATGAAGTGACATATTATAAAATAAAATAGCAATATTACTGAGCCGTCAAGAGTGTTGTAATCATCTCTCTGATTTCAGATTTTTTTCAACAATATTACCCAGATGATAAACAATATTCCAAATGGCGCTGTTCCCATTTTCATCAGCTCTGAATCCATTCTCTTCATCCCAGAAAAAACGCACTGTTTTTCCATTCTTGTCTTTTGCAAGTTCAAAGCTAATGTCCGTGACTTCGACAACCGCGGTATCACGATCTTTTCCATATCCAACGGCAAGATTTAGAAATTTGTACTCAATGGGGAAAAAGGGATATACTCCATTGTTGTACATCATGATATCAAGTTCTTGATCAGGACTAACCTTATCTTCATCAAAAATATATCCTTCCTCTCCGCCCTCTTTCCATGTCTCAATGTACTTTTTGAAAGTAGTGTCCTTGATTTCGCGATACTCCTCCTTTTTTGTTCCTGCGAGGATGGCGTCAAAATGAATTTGCTTAATCGGTAAATAGAGAGTGTTTTCTTTTGTTGGTTTCATAATGTTGGGTGTAATAGTCAAAAGTGATGCTTTTTTACATAAGAAAATACACTAATGTTGAAAAATTATATTGTATTCAATGTTCTTGTTTCTTCAAAAGACACGTTGTATCCACCGTTATATAAATGATCCAAATATGTTTCACATCATTCAGCAGCACGTTATTCCCCGAAAACTGACTTCTGCAACAACATCTGACTGTTCGCGTAGAAAGGAACATCTGTTTTGCCCAGAATGGCGGGAGGCAGTGTGGAAATTTCCATTAGGTTATCCATGGGTGCAAGGATGATTTTTGCTCCATTTTCAGAGAGCAGGCTGATCTTGTCTGCAAAATATAATGCTCTTTCAACTGCACCCCCTATTGAGATATTACCCAATATGGCCAATCCACCTTTCAGGTTTTTCTTGTAGATAGCTGATAAAATAGCAACGAATACCGCGCTTCCTATTCCACCTCCCGAAGTAGTCCCCATCAAATTACTTATTTGTACATTCAGGTCAAAGTTAGATAGCGAGTGCTTTTCGTGCAGAATACTTTTCTCGTTAGCACGCAGGTAATTGTATGTGTTTTTGATATCTTCTTTTATTTCCTGCGAATTTGTGCCGGTAACACTTATTTTCCCGTTTCCTTTCAAGACTACAACTTCTATTTTTATCAGCGTGTTGTTTGATCCGTCACTTGTGGCGGAATAGCAAACTCCGGGAGATAGCGGATTCGCTTCAATGAGTGCTGAGCCTTTTTCTTCGGGGAGTCCCACGAAAATTTCCTCCTGTGTTTCTTTATCGATATAGGAGAAATTGGTATCCCAAAACTCCATTCCACCGATACGTTTCAGCTGTTCCTTAACCCTTCTTCTCATCTCCATGGCTAAAACCAAGTACTCCCGAACATCTTCTTTCGTGTAGTTACCATCAGGATGAAGCAGTTTTATCATACCTGAAACGATCTTTCTCACCGATTTGGAATCACGTTGTTTTAAGTGGCTTCCAAGCGTAAAGTATTTGTCGATAGCTTCGTAGTAGGTGGTTTTACGCTGAGACTTTAATATTTCTGAAAAGAAATCGGTGCTAAATCCGAAGTGTTTTGTGAAGTTCTGCGGACTGAATTTTGATATTTCCCATCCGGGCAGATACAGATTTATACGATCGAGGAATGCAGTATCGCTGTTTACTTCGTCTGATAGCGGACTAAACAGGTGCGATGTCTGCAATACTGTTTCTACGGGTTGGTTGATGTTACCATTCAGAATCACGGAAGCTGATCCGGTGATTTCGCCACCTTTTGCCCGTGAAAATGACCCACTTTCCATGTAGTCTTTCATTAGTGGAATAGCATCACGGTCTTTGAATAGTTTATCGGTACTTTCGTCAAAACAAATGGCGTCCCATAGACCAACAGCACCCACCCTTCCGGTGGTGTTGTTTACGAACAACTGCGCAACTGTTCCTTGACCACCTGAAATCAGAATGGCGTAGGGCGTGATTTCCTTGTAAATGTAAGACTTTCCGGATGAGCGCGGTCCAAGCTCCACCATATTGAAATTGGCTTCCACCAGGGGGATTAAACGGCACAGCAAGAGATCCAGTATCCGATCATTAAAGCCTTCACTGCTTGGTTCATACCCTGCACTTCTAAGCAATAAGGTTTTCCATTCATCCTTGGTGAACTCGGCTCTTTTTTCGATTACTCTCGTATTATCGAAATTTGAAAGCTGAATAGGTTTAATATCTTTCACAACAAATGGGAAAACTGTTGCTCCGATTGTAATCATCGGATCATACTCCATCTCAATTATTGCCCAAATACCTCCTAAAAGCAGCTTCTCGTGTGCCGTCACCAAATCATCACTTATATTCGCCTTTTTTATGTTGCTGTTGCTTATATTCGCCCAGTATCGGTCTCTTTGTGGATCAAGCTCAACCGATATTTTGTCAATGATCTTATACCGCCCTTTTTCACGTAGTTTGGACTGGATGAGCGAGCTCTCCTCGGGATTGACATAGTGATTGCGAAGGATGGTTTTCACGTTCTCCATACCTTCCTGCAACTTCTGTTCGTCTTCTGTGCTTGTGGTATTGGCCAAGAGAAATTCCAACACGAAAGCGGGTACGTTCGCTCCTCCTTTAATTATCCCCACAAGGTCTTTTTTTACTACAAACCCTCTGAAAAGGTCTAATGCTTTTTTATCTAAATCATCTAAAACTATCATAACTTTTTTACTTATTGGCTTTGGTTAAATACTACAACAACCCTCCAAGGTCTCTTGCTTTTGACTTCTTAATAACAACGCTGTCCAGTTGTTCTGCCGTATCTACATCAATCAGGGAAGCTGTAACACGTTCGTTGTCACCAAATGAAAACTCTACTGTAAATGATCCACAAGCATTAATTGTATGAATACTGCTTGTGCTGATCTGTTTGTTATTTGCAAACAGCAACAGTTGCACTTTCCGACTTGCCGAAAAAAGATCTCCTTTTGTCTTGGATGCTTTCGTTTTGATTGCAAATATATTTCCCGTTACTTCTTTTAAATCCTGTTTATTGACTATTTTAACTTCCAGGCCGGGAATAGTCTCTTTTATTTTAGAGAACCTGAAGTTAGGAATTATCACTTCCTGTGGTGTAAACCCGCCGTGTGAGTAGCCGTAAACACCTTTCGACTTGAAAGGCCTGTGATTTTTGGCTACTACAACATAATTATACTCTTCGTACTTCCTGTTGAAATTAATCCAATCGGTATTCGATTGTTTTTCCACGGTGCGAATAAATCTTTCGCCTACTTTATTCTTTCCGGTAACCTTCGGATCTATTTTATCCGCTTCGTCCAGCAATCCGGTAAGTACATATCCATGATCTGTTATTAAATGAACTTCTCTGTATCCAGTTTTCAACAACAAACTGATTGTATCAATAATTTTCTTTTCAAACTCGCTGAAAACCTTGATGGCCCCTTGCTGTAATTTTTCTCCAACACTATCAATATCTCTATAGGTCAAAATCAGATAATCTGCTTTATATCCGTAGTGAACTGCTTCTAAACTATCGAAAGTGATCTCTTTTCCCGATAGCTCAGCCAATTTCTTTTCCCGGTCTTTGTGAAGCTTCAATACTTCGTTGTTGCCCACATAAAGAGCCGACATGTTATGTTCGGTTTCCGAAGGGATATCGGCAAGCATTGTATTTCTTTTAACTTTGAAATTCTTTTCTAATGTGTTTGCAATGAAATCAGCCATTTCATACCTGATACCATCACCAACAATAACTGCTATTCCGGGTTTGGCATTCTTGAATAAATCAACTAAATAGCCTTGCTGCCCGGGTTTATATTCAGAAGTATATTCAAACCATTTGTCTAACAATTCTCGGTTAAGATTTTCGTAATATTCTTGTAGCGGACGAATTATCTCTTCTTCTTGCAAAAACGATGCATACAGGTTGCGTATTGCTCTGTCAACCTTCGAAAAATCTCGTGTGTAGAAATCAATTACTTCTTCCAGATTTGTACAAGCGGACAGACCTTTGCCGTCAAACTCCAGCAGTGTAATTACATCCTGCCACCACACCGGTACAAACTTTTTAACTTTGTAAGCGGATGCTCGTTGTCTTACTTTCAGAAGTTTCTCAGACACGTAAGATCTGTTTCGTAAGTTGGCTGAAATCTGCCTTAACGCTTCTCTGTCGATAGCATTAAAGCAGTGATTGGGATTTACAGCCCACACGTTAGTGTCACTATCAATCTTATACTGCGAAACGTACTGTTCCAGCGAACTGCTGTACGTGCTGCTGTCCACCCATTTTAGATAAACATTCATCAGCTCTTCTGAAATAGAGCTGTTGATCAAACCGTTGAATAGGTAATTGGCTACTTCTGTTGCCAAGGTTTTAGGCGGTTTTTGAATAAAAGGCTGACCGATAAGATTAAAAATTTTCTCTTGTATCAATCGGCTGATATCTTTGTCTTTCGAATTCAGATAGCTTTCAGGTTCGTGAAGGAAAGGCAACAATTCTTCTTCGATGGAAATAAGTTCTTCCAGTCCTTGCAAAATTTTCTTCCACCATTCCAGGCTTTTCCCAATTCCAATTTTAGCAGCAACCATCAGCAAAGGTGTGTCCAAGGGTACCTGCAGACCGGTAGCTTTGAACAGTTTTGTTTTCAGCCACTCTACCGGGTTACTTAAATCTACACAGCCATGAGTAAAGCAGTAATCGAACAGGAAGCTTAACTTGTTCTGTTCACGCACCATATAGAACACCACAGGTGTATCCTTATACTCTGTTTCGGCCTCGTAACGGAATTGCAGCTCTTCCTGCACTTTCTGCCATTGTTCGGTATAGTTTACATTGTTTTTGAACAGTTTATATCCCTTCTTTTCGAGTAAAGGCAATAAAAAGCTGCACTTTCCTTTCGGGTCTAAAATAACCGCTCTATTCCGATGTTTTAGTTGCTGTTCCAGCTCCTGTAAAAACCATTTGTCTGTCATATCTTGTTACGATATAGTCTGTCTTGTTTATTTTGCGTCAAGCATATACTGTCATATTACTTTTTAATTGAGAAATCAAACTCAAATATCCAATCCAGCGAATTTATCTTGTCGTTCAATTGCTTCAACTCTTTTATCAGTTTATCAAACGATGGCGCATTTTCATCATAGATCATCTGTTCGAGCATTATCTCATAATCTGCTTTCCACTTTGCAATTACCGGCTCCGGTGGAATTATGCTGATGGTTAGGGGCTGATGTAAATTGTAATCGATATGCCCGATCCGATTAAATTTGTACCGATGCTCCACAATTGTCTGATACAACTCGGGATCACCAAATGCTTTTTCTGCGTAAGGTGATTGTGAAAGCTTGAAAATATCGTATAGATGACGGCTCAGTCGATTCACTCTCATCCTTTCGGCAGGGCGTTGAAACTCCTCGTGAAGCAGGAATATTTTTTCTAAAAACGTGCGTTCCGGATTTACCGTAGGTACTTGAAATGGATCTTGTGCAAAATCACTTTCTTGATAAACCTCATCCACAAGCGATGAAATGGGTTGAAGCGAAAATGGTTCTTTAAGTGAACGACTACCGATTTCCAGCTGTATCTTCGGTTCCAAATAGCCGGGTGAAGCAATTACATTTGGATAGAAAATTTTGATAGTACGGTCTTTATCGCTTTCAACTTCTTCAACCAATTCGACCCTGACGTTATGAAATCCTTTTTCCTTAAATTTTCCTTTCAAGTCCGGATAAAATACCTCATCCACGTACTTTCCCGATGCTTTTCTTAACCTTTCTCTTGCTTTTCTGCCAAGTACTCCGGTAAAGCCAAAGTACCCACGATCCACGGCCAGATCTATATCTTCCGAAAATCGCTCTATCAGATTAAAAGCTTTACTCAACGATGTGCCACCTTTAAAAATAAGATGTTGACCGATTTCCATCTCAAAGATAATGGATAGGGTTTGTGTAACCCACCAGTCTTTTTCCACGGCAAAAGGAGACATGCCGACTTTTTCAGCTATCTGAATATAAGCCTTCCTCTTTGTTTCATCCGATTCAGCTATCCACCTATTCATCTGTTTCTTTATTTTATTGCTTGGCGCATAATTTTTCTTATCCATTCCGGAGCGAGAAGGATGTCGTGTTCTAATCTATATTGATCTTCTTTTTCTAATTGTTTTAAGATAATTTGAATTTCTTCTTCTGTAACATTATCTCTCCCAATTGTTTTCAGTGCCTGAATAGCCAAACCACTAATCCTTCCTATTGCAGAAAGATTTTTAGGTGAAGCTTTCTTGAAAATAATTTTCCTCTTTCCTAAATTTATTGTTCGTGGAGAACCATCTGTTAAGTAAACCACATTCATAGGTACTTGCGTGGATAAGCCAAGAGCATTGAGTGCTAACGCCCCGGTCGGCATTATGCGTGCTTTGTCCCGCTTACTGATTGCTTCGGCTATTGCCTCTGTGCTTGGAGCTAATTCTCCTAAAACCGGATGTATTTCAAGACGTGCATAAATTCCACGGGCTACTCTCGATATTTTATCTTCCGCCACCATTCTTTCCAAAGATTTTGACACTGACTTTGCAGTACCAAAACTCAGAAAATCATCTGTAAAAAATAGCGTACCCCTCCTCGCTTTTTTTATTTTTGTAAATATCTTTTCTTCAATACTTTTCATTTGCTTTTTTAATAGAATATGTCGCAAATGTAGTAAATATTTGCGACAAAGCAAGCATTAGTAAATTATAATATAATTCTTTTTATTCAGGTAAATGTCCACGCTTTAAAAAGTCGATTATTTTATCACAAATCTAATCTGAATTTGTGACAAAAAATACAATCTCACCCTCTACCAATCCGCGTTTAAGTATTTCTCCAACTGCGATTTTCTGCCTGTTGATTTCAGCACCTCGGCTTTCAGCATTCCTTTCTTTTGCAGCGGTGCAATATTTTTACCCACACCATCATCCAGAATCGGATTGTAGCCTTCGGCTATTAGTTCGTCAACCTTGGCAGTGAAAAGTTCTATTTCCCGAAGCTGCAAGTGAATTAGCTCACGCTCGTTTTGTGCCTGTGCCGTTTCTGCGCCTTGAAGCTGAATAAGTCGGTA
The DNA here is from genome assembly GCA_012839475.1 of Petrimonas sp. GTDB lineage: Bacteria > Bacteroidota > Bacteroidia > Bacteroidales > Dysgonomonadaceae > Proteiniphilum. The sequence goes on from DUNG01000008.1 coordinate 33,282, forward strand.
CTCCAAATTCTCTTTACGCTTGCTGATGTAGTTAGATTTCAGCTTAAACAGGCTGTCACGGTTCCACTTGTAGATAATGACATACGCCTCGAAGCCCTGATTAACGCCACTGCTCAAATGCCAGATAAACGGCGTTTTAGGCAGGTACATAAACAGGTTTAAACGATCCGATAGATCACGGAAAAAATGTTGTTCGATATACTCATTCAGCGGACGACCGAGCAGACCATCCAACTGCGTAAACTGCGCCGATGTAAAACCCTGCGACATACAGTGTTGCTCCAAACGATCCAGCAGGCGTGTTTCCCCCGGCAAACCAACCAATGGCACAATACCGTCATCATCCTGCATCAGGATAGTGCGGAATGCATCTGCCAAAAATTCCAACGCTATCTGTGCGGCACGTGCCCGCGGAACCACTTTATGTTGGTTAAACCATAGCGTAACATCCAGCGGATTTACTTGGTTGCGGATACAGAACTCTTCCAGATTATTATTAGTCAGATAGAGCGATGCCATTTCTGCAAGTATATTCCGCTTAAATTCCTCATCGTAGCTTATTTCACTTAGTCCGGCGATATGCTTATTTAATATTTCACGGATTTCTTCCGAAATTCCTAATTCCTCGTTACTAAGCGACTGCCAAAGTGCCCGAGCCTCTGCAGTAATAGGAAGTGCACCCACAGCCAATCCCATTTTAGCTTCCACCTGCCGGCGGTCTTCCTCGCTTAGCTCATACACTTCATAGATCAGTTCATCTATTACGGCTTCATTAAGCAGCACAAGCGACAACTGCCTATTTTCGTAGTTTAAGTAGGCATGTACACGATCTTGTAGAGTGTTACCGGAAAATGCGATTAGCGGATTTTTATCAAAATTGGTTTCAATAATTGAATAGGTACATAATTCTTTTTTTATGTCAATATTAATTGAAGCCAATAAAGATATATTTTCTTCTAATTCTTTTGAAGGGATAACAAAAGGTATTCTTTGAAGATCACCGACTTGTGTGTTGACAGTTGGATTTAAACAGCCTAAAATATAAAAAGATAAATTGGAATTTAATAAAGCAATCGTATATCTAATATTAAAAAAATCTTTTGTTGGAAAAATACAAGAACCACCCACATCAAATAAGGAATTTGTTGGATGTATCCTAAAAGAAGCACCTTTCGAACCACTTGCCGTATATGTTATACCTTCTTTTAAGTAAAATCTTTCATTTTGTGGACGTGATCGTTGTTTGCCATTTTCATCTTTAATGTTTTTTATTTCAAAACCATTATTTTCCCAATTTACTACAATCCAATTATTTCCAAGCCATTTATTATAAGGTCCTCCTTTTGAATAATTGAACCATTTGTTTCTACCATCATCACTTTTTGTTTCCCACCAAAATCTTAAAAACCTATCATTATTTGCTGTTGCAAGCCCTTGAGCGATATTAAATTTATCGCTTAATGCATTTCCCTTAAACTTTTCTCTAAACTCATCACTAATCCAATAGATAAAGGGCCATCCGTCAATAATTTTAAGTTTCGATTGGGGAAGGGAAATATTGTGTTTATTGGGGCGGTTTTTTATATAATCATCCAATGCTTTCAAACAAAAATCCATCTTGTACTTTTCGTTTGGTGTTCGTGTATATTGATTTAAAGAGATGAACCAAGCAGTGTCATTTGTTTTTGTTTTTTCTAAAACATAAAATGCAGGATCAACCATTATTAATCCAAATAAATTGCTTAATCCATAATCCACAAAAACATTGATATGCAAATGTTCAATAATATATTTTCGTACATCTTCAAATGATTTGATATACATAAATGTCAAAGGATGAATTAAGGCAAGTTTCCCTTGTTCATCAACTATTTCGATACATCTTTTAATAAACGAAGCATAAAGATTGGTATTGAATTTATACGGTTGCCTGTAATTAGCATCGATAAACTTTTTCAATTCGGGTCCAAAATCACTGCTATCGGTATAAGGCGGGTTGGCCACTGCCACATCATATTTCTGTGTCAGTATTTGTAGAAAAGTAATGGCATCCTGCGCCTGTATATTCAGGAATGTGTGTCCCTGCTTGTCAGCATATCGGGTTACGGCACGTTGCAGGTTTGTGAAAAAATCATCACGAAATTTTTCATAACTTTCTATCTCTTGCTCGGCAAATAGGGTAATGCGGTCTTTTTGTAATCCGTGCAAATGGATGTTTAATTTCTCTTCCAACCGTATCAGCGAACCAAATTTATAGGCTTGCTGCAAGTCTGTCCAGATATTTTGGATAATCTCTTTCTGTTTGGAGTCCATTCCGTTGCCATTTTCAAACATCTCTTTTACCTGCTCGTATTCGGGCAGCCAGAAGTCGGAACTCACCACGTTGAAATGCTCAATGCGAATGCTTCGTTTTCGCCGTTTGGCTTTGATGTATAAGCCGAGTTGCGCCAATTGCACGGCACGATTATCCAGATCAATACCGTATAGGTTGTTTTCTATTATCAGTTTGGCTATTTGGTTTTCGTCGTAATCGGCTCCGTAGTTTTCTATCTGATCCAGGTAGAGATCGTAAAATAGATCGAAAGCGTATAGCAGGAAGTTCCCCGATCCGGTTGCAGGGTCTATCAGATGTATTTCGGTGAGCGGTTTTGGTTCACGTATCTGTTTTTCGGGAGCACGTGCTATTTTGTATTCCTTTTTTATCTCGCTATCGGGATACATTTCCAGATAGAGTTTTCCCAGACTGTTGTCCACCAAGAACTTTACCACCCAGCGCGGCGTGTAAACTTGGCTTTGAATGCTTACTTTGTTGTATTCGGTTTTTTCGCCGCTTGCCTTGTGGTCGGCTTTTTTCCGGTTGTTGTAGCTTTCATAGAGCCAGCCCATCACATCGTCGCTCTGCCAGATATTTTCTTCCACTTGTGGGTCGGTTTCCACGGCGTTGAAAGCAGAAATAATATCTTTCAGTTCAATGGAAGTGGGTAGCAGATGAAAAGGGTATGAGATGCTAAACAAGGGGATTTCATTGGCTAATTTTTCAAATTCATATTCGATAAAAGGAATTAATCCTTCGTTCTCTTCTTGTCGTTGCTCGGGATATTGCTCCAACCAAGCCAGATGCGAGAATGAACGCCCGCCGTGCATTTCACGCCGTGTGATGATTTCGGGAAACAGCGTATGCGCTTCCATCATCTTGATAGCAGTTAATCTATTGAAAAGGGTAAAAGTGAGTTCTTCCACCATTTTTTCATAGGCAGCCTCGTGCGTTCCGGTTTCCAAACGAAACACCTCGAAAATGCCATCCATCCGTTGGCGGTCGGTTTTATACTCTCGCGGAATAAGATCAGCATCCACCAATCGGTCTGCGTGAATACCCATTCTGCCCAATCGGTTTCTAAATGCACGGTCTATTAATAGACGAATATGTTCGGTATGTTCTGATAGTTTCATAGATACTCCTAATTTCTTGGAAGGAAATCGTAGTGGATAATTTAATTGATTTCTATTTCGTCGTTATCGGATAGGGATGCCAGTTTTTGAAGTTCCTTCTGTAACCAATGCTTGTAAACCGAAACTTTGACTTTTCTGCCCGGTAATTTGGAATTAAATACTTTAGGCGCACTAATGGGCATTTCCGCAACACCCCCGATTGTCGGAATTTCTGTTTTTGTTGGCGCTTCCCTGACAAGTCCTGCCCGGATAATGTCGACTTCGATGCTTTTGCTGCTGTACAACTCGATAAACGACAGCACTTCGGAATAGGTGAACAGGCTGTTTTTATCCTTCACATCAAAATCGAGTGAAACAGTTGTATTAGCGCGTTGGGATGCGTATTGGTGCAATGCGTTGGCTTTCTGTAATGCTTGTGTGTTTAATCCCTCGGGGAGTAAGTTTATTTCACTGATCAAAGCTTCTACATCGGCTTTTAATTGGATGTATTTCTTGGAAAGTTCATCAACTGATTTTGAAAACAAGCTGTGGTATTCATCTTTGATTTTCTGCGTAGTTTGTTGCAAAGATGCAAAATTGCCCACGATATTTTGAGAGTAGAGATTGTCAAAAACAGAAGTGTGCTGTGCAATGGTATCGTTGGTTTGAGCCGCTTTATTCAACTCTTCCGCCACATCCGATACAAATAATTTCCAGCCCTTTACCTTCGGCAGGTTGTTTTTGATGAATTTTTCTACTTTTTCAATCGCGCGAATATGATCAACAAAAACCGTCTTGTTGCTCAAAAAATCATTAGCACGATCGATGTAATTATTTTCGCTAATGGCTCCTGTATAGTTGAGAAGGAATTCTCTCTTTTCTTCCATATCCGGAAAAAGTTTGTCGAACTCTTTTTCCATATCCTTCAACAGTTTTACTTTGTCGGTGAAATGCTTTGCCAGATCACGAACGGCATTCATCAACTCAAAATCGTTGGTGTTGTAATTCACCTTTCTGTTGATGTACTTCTCTACTTCAATATCAAGCAAGCATTGAGCTAATTCTTGTTTTTCTAAAGTGGAGAGTGTTTTCGATACTTCTTTAAATGAAGCTTTACGAAATTCCCTTGCAGCACCGAAAATACTTTGTACACCTGGATCTCTCCACGAGAATATGTTGTTCCCGTTATATTTGGCGATCACTCTGCCTGCCCGCAGCAATGCAGCCATCGTAGAGCTTACCGTACCGAAGGTATAGCCGGTTGGCGGCATTTCCAGCTCTTTCTCAATGGTTGCACCATCCACAAAGGTGTTTCGTATCTTGTTAATAATCTCTTCCACTACTACAAGATTATTGCCCACAAAATTGCCATGCGCATCGAAAAATTGGAAATCGGGACCGTTGAAATAGTTGCGTAGTTTGGCATTATTTGTTTCTCTTACTACGCTTAATGCTACCTTTTCGTCCAGTTGTGATGACAACCGTTTGTAAAAAACGTTTTGGATAATCTGTCTCTGCTGTGCTTGAAGAGTTGTTTGCCAGTTTTCATCGTTTAATTGGAAAGTGTTGTATAGGTAAACAGCTATGGAGTTTATCAACGCTTCATCTATCAACTTGTTGATCCGGTTCTCTTTCTCGGCTTTGGAAGCTAAAAAGTTCAACATTATACGCCCTTCTTCAGAGTTGGGATCCGTGTAACGCTCCTCCAAATAACCAATTCGCTCCACCTCGTCTATAAGCTTGTCCAATTCCCTGAAATCTTTATTGTCAGGAACAATCCACATCAGATCTTTGTCGTTTTGGTGTTGCATTTTCAAATTCTCCACTTCTGTACTTCGGTCATCAAAACTGTACAAGGTTTTTATCTTAATTTTTAACTGTTTCATTGGTGGCGAAGTCAGTTCATCGTCATTTTCCGTGGTGATGTAGAAACTGTACTGCAAGCCGTTATCATTCACTCTTGAGAGCTGACTGACAAATGAAGAGCTTTTATAAGCTTTTACCGCACGGTTCTTCTTGACAAACTGTTGTACAGTGTAGCCTTTCATTTCATCCAACAATCGTTGTTCAATATCGGATGTAATTCGATACATTTTATTTGTATCGAGCAATACCTTGGCTTCCGTGAGAATGTCTAAAGCTTCTTCAATATCACCCTGATAATTATGGTATTGTTCTGGATCGGTGGAGTAGGACTTCACGATATTTGGCAAAGTGGTTGGCACCATTTCAGCCACATAAAGAAAGTTGATTGTTTCCAGCAGTTTGCGACCGGATATATTCAGACCTTCTTCCCTTAAAATTCTTTCCGCATTCTCATACTTGTTCGATAGCCTCACATCAACATTATTGTCTGCATGAGATGCAATCTGCCATCCCGCGGCCACGTGAAATAAATCGTTATTTTGAAGCGTGTTTTTTAGAATATCGTAAGTGGTGATGATCATTCCACGATTGGCAACTTTTGTAGATGTAAGTCCTTTTTTACCAAACAAGAAGTTTTGAAGCAGATCGAACTGAGATTTATAAAATGGATAATAGGTCGAATAGGTTTCCAAACTGTCTGTTTTGGAAACTCCCGCGCCTATCAGTGCAGCATGCTCGGCAATAGCCCCGGAATGATTATCGTAATTATCGCTTAAGGCTTTTAATCCTTCATCCGTTTTCTTTAAGAGCCTGTTTTTAATGATTATATCTACTTCCGTGGATTCAAGGTGAATTTTTGTTTTGAAACGATCGGTTACTTTCGTTAATTGAGCTTTATTAAGGCCTGAATTGCTGATTACTTCATCCAATCGTTGCTGAGCAATGGCAATAGTCCATACTTTATTTCCTAACGAAGTAAGCGACTCGCTAACCCCTTCCAGATCAAGCAATGTAAACTTCTTCTGTCCTATGGCTTCACTAGCTTCATCGAAAATAAACACCACTCTTTCGTCTTTTACGATTTGCAGGTACTTACTTAACTCCTCACTCAATCGGGTAGAACTAAACTGATCTATATCCCTGCGGATAGATGTAAGCAGGTTGTTGTAATCAGTTTCACTATTTCCTTCTTTAATGTAAATCTCTTTGATGGTTTTGGTGTATTGAATAAAATCATGTCTGATTTCTTCCCAGTTAAGTCCCAACCGCCTGTCCACAAATTCATAGACATTCATAATGTTTGCGTTGACCATCAACTGATAAAGGAATATTCCATAGTCATTAGCAGGGATATCCAACGTGCTTAAAAAGCTGTTGTACAAGGTATAGGCAAGTCCTTTCGTTGTGTCTTGCTTAGCAACATCCAGAAATACAACCCGACAGTTGTAAGCGTTTAAACTGCGTATATTGTTTATAATCAGGGCTTCATCGTCAATACCTGTGAAACGTTGCAATATTCGGTCTCTTGCGGGTGTTCCTGCAAGCATTCGGTTGTTCAATAAATAGCCGAGCAGTTTCCCAAAATAGGATTTCCCCGATCCGTAAAAACCGGAAATCCAAACACCTGTTTCAAGAATGTTGGATGTGAATGTAGAAACAAATTTAGAATACTCTCTTGCTAAACCATCGGTGATGATGTAGTTATCGATTTCTTGTATAATTTCTGTTTCCGAAAACTGCTGAATATCAATTACACTCTTTATGTCTTCGGACAGGTCGATGGATAGTATATCTTTAATCTTCATAGCAATTAAAAACTAATGTCTGATTAATAGTCGTTTATAATGTGACAACGGTATTTTGACGCGGGTCTTTTCGATAAAAAAAGCAGGTTTTCGCCATCGTATGTTGCCGGGTATAGAACGATCAATGGCAAAGATGACTTCATTACAACCTCGTGCTCCATTATATGTATGTTCTCAATACCGCTACCGTAAAGTGCTCCCGTATTGATTAGCACAGGTATTTTACCATCATCAAAACTGTTTTTTATCGCTTCAATGATTGTTCTGAATAAATCATTTCCAACTTCGTGATCGGGTAGTTTGAAAATATGAGGAAGCGAACTTTGCCTTAACTCGAAAAGTGTGGGCAGATTACTTCTGTTGTCTTCTACGAATTGCACCAACAGGCTATTCAGATCAATAATATTATAGTTCTCGTCATTCATATTAGCATAAATAGACTTTATGAATTCGAGTTCCTTGGCGGGATTGCAAACAATCAATATAGAGTTCCCGCCATTGGCTTTCTGTGTTATTTCAGAGCCTTTTGCCGTATTTATAAATTGCTTGGTGTCGAAAATGACCTGATCAGGATTTTGTAAGCTCATGATAAATTTGTTGATATGATTTTATTGGCTCGATTCTTAATTGCTCTCCGTTGTAGTACAAATTATAATATTTGGAATATTTTTTCTGCATAACTCTTTCTAAAAACAGGTCCCGATCTAAATAAAAGTACTCTAACCAGTCGCTTTTCATCAAGTTAGCTGCTCCTTCAATTGCAACTAGCCAGTAAATATATAATACAAATACCTTGTCATTTAAAAATATACGCTTGATCGATTTGTTTTTTGATCCTTCGAGCAGGTTAAATTTTTTCAACAGAGTAAGGTACTTTGACGCGGTTGTTTTGATTGTTGTATCAGACCAGCTTTGAAGGGCAGGCTCTCTACTTTTCAGGTCATTGAGACATGCTGTCACCTCCTCTGTCTTAATGCCTATTCTTCCACTATATAAGGCAGGAAAGAATACAGACTTATTCAGGTAATGAAGGAGGTCGTTATTTCGTGAAGAATTCAAGAAAAGAAGATGAAGGCTGTCCGCGGTAATACCTTCTGAGCGAAGGCATGTAGTCAGCATTGATTTAACTTCATCGTTCTTATAATGAAGTATTGTACCGATTATAGCGCTTTCAAAACGTTTTACGGCTCTATCTGTCCTGATCGAGGTGAAAGACCTATGTCCGCCTGCTGAATCCAAAGGGGCAGGTGTATCTTCGAGAAACACATTAATTAGGTTGATATCAGGCAATCCGCCCAATATATTAATATCAGTATTTATTATCATGAAACGTTTAAAAAAGGCTGTCTCGCAAAGATAAACTAAAATGTTTAATGTCTTAGAAAGATTTCCGGACAATAAGAGAAAGTAAAATTATCCGTGAATTCTACTAAGAAGTGTAAATGATTCGAGGCTATAAAGCCAGGATCATGAAAAACACTCGGGGAACATCGTAGGAAAAATGGCAAGGGTGCCATCGTCACCCTCGTGGAGAGAAGCAAGGATTACCTGCTGATGAGGAAGCTGAAAAAAGGGAAGAACGCTGAAGGCCTGGCCAAAAGTCGTGGCCATGATGACGCCCTTCATGGGTGCCATAAAAAGTATCACGACCGACAACGGGAAAGAGCTAACCTTAACGTTGTATCTATTAATTAAACTTGCAAAGGTTTCGTTACAATTGTCATTGTCTGACTGATTTTCGGTAAAAAAAGAGAGGTTTTACCCTCTCTTCAAAACATCTGGTCAGCCACACGCATCCCACCACCTTGTTTCATGTGCTAACAGCCTTGTCCGCTGCGATGTTTTAATATCGTTCGTATTCCGCTTTTGTCATTATAGTACCGCCCATGTCGGCCCTCGCCACCACATTGGAGTGTTCGGATATTTTATACTCTGCTTCTCCTTTAAATTTGGCATAACATTCATAGCCATCTTTAGTCGGAGCATACCGAACAGCTATATCTTCGAGATCATCCATGATGTAAATCTCATTTCCCTCTTCGTAGTTTTTGACTATGTAATCTAAGTTGCTCATTTGAATTTGCTGTAGGCAAGACTTATGTTTATTTATCTCCGTAAAGTTACTGTTTTTCCTGATATATTTTAAAACAAATTTTTAGATGGAAAAACAAGAGGTAAGTTGTAAAACCTACCTCTTACTCCCGCAATAAGCATTTCAGCTTATCTTGTATTCTCACGAGCTTTAAAGCCCCGACAGTGCGTTAAGAGAATTGGTGGTCAAAGACCAGTACAAAAATACAAATTTGTTTAGAATTCTACAAAACAAAATAATTGTCGGAAAATATTGTATATTTGCCGTGCGGGGGTGTCCGTAATGATTAAGTACGGCCCGCCGTTCCAGCCGGTAGAGATGCCGGCTTATTTTTTGCGGAAGTTTGCCTGTTTTATTTTGTTAATGGTATTACTTTCAATACCTTTGTGAGACGCTAATCAAGGTGAAGATGAAATATTCTGAAATTCAGAAAAAAATAGATGTAATAGTTGAAACTAGTGAAGGTAAACGCTTTGAAGCAGTGATAGATCCGGATAAGGACTACGGTTTGACTTTCGGTTTATTCAGTGAAGGTAGTTCTGTCAGCCTTGTCCGTTGCGATGTTTCAGTATCGTTCGTATTCCTCTTTCGTGATAATCTCCCCTCCTAAATACGCTTGTGTTGCTATATCGGTCGTACATTCTGCTTTATACGGTTTTTCACCCCTGAATTTTATCTCACAGTAATTTCCTTTACCCATTCCCGTGAACTTGAAAACGGCTTCCTCGTAATCATCATAAATATACAAAACACCGTTCTTGACTAAAATATCATCTTGTTTCATCTATTTTGTCTTTATGTCCGTGCAATTTTACTATATTTACACGTACAACAATTGAATTGTTACAAATATGGATGCCAAACTAACATTAAAGCTTAATGCGAACGTAATTGAACGTGCTAAAAAATATGCCTCCAAAAGGAAGGTGAGTTTATCTAAAGTCGTTGAAAATCAGCTTGATTTAATAACACGAGATGAACCGTCCGCGGATATAAAAATCTCTCCTTTCGTCAGTAGCATCGCTGATGGTAAAGCCCTAAATGATACCCGCGATTGGAAAGAGTTGCGCTCTGACTATATCGATTATTTGGACGAAAAACATCATTAAGCTATGCAAAAAGTGTTTTTAGACACCAATTTTTTGCTCGATTTTCCCACTCATTGCGATATTATTATTTCTCGCATTACACGGCAACCTTTTACTAAATGTTTAACCTATGTTTAATCCAAACAAAAAAGCACCTACCGAAACCTCGATAAGTGCCTGATTTTCAACCGTGGGCGTTGACGGATTTGAACCGCCGACCCCCTGCTTGTAAGGCAGGTGCTCTGAACCAGCTGAGCTAAACGCCCGGGAAATTTGGGATGCCATTTCGGTTGGATGCCTTGCTTTGAGAACACTTTCCCTGGGATGCCTCCCAAAATTGCGGTGCAAAGATAACCTCTTTTTGATTCACTCCAAAATTTTCGGCAAATATTTTACTATAAATTTTCAAGACTCTTTTATTATCGCTATTTTTGTAGCTTGAAAAAAGTGCCACCCGCGGGAGGACTTGCTTCGCTTAACATGAAATCGATTGAGACAACGAGAAAAATCGAGTAACCGGACACGGATATAATCATCGAGAGATGCTATCGGTTGGGTAGTTACGGCAAAAGATTGAATAAGCGGGTGGAGATACAAGAACAATCATGATGTTGAATCAACTGACAGCCATTTCGCCCGTTGATGGGCGGTATAGGGACAAAACGGTCGATTTACACCCTTACTTTTCTGAATGCGCGCTCATCAAGTACCGGGTTCAGGTAGAGGTGGAGTATTTTATCGCCCTCCGGGAGGCGGGAATACCATCGTTGAGCGGGATGAAAGAGGAGGTGTACGGACGGCTTAGGAACTTGTACCTCGATTTTAACATGACTGACGCGGAGCGGATCAAGGAGATCGAACGGGTTACGAACCACGACGTGAAGGCGGTAGAGTATTTCCTCAAAGAGAGGTTCGATGAGCTTGGTCTGGAACCGTACAAGGAGTTCATCCACTTTGGGCTCACCTCGCAAGATATCAACAATACGGCCATGCCGATGATGTGGAGGGATGCGCTGGAGCAGTGTTATATCCCGGCGATAGAGGAGGTGCTGAAAAAACTGAATAAGCTGGCCGACGAGTGGGAGACGGTTCCTATGTTGGCGCGTACACACGGACAACCGGCATCGCCCACACGCCTCGGGAAAGAGGTGAAGGTGTTCGCCTATCGGCTGGAAAACCAGCTGGAGGTGCTGAAACATATCCCGGCGAAAGGGAAGTTCGGCGGGGCTACCGGTAACTTTAACGCCCATAACGTGGCTTACCCGAATATCGACTGGCAAGCGTTTGGGAACCGGTTCCTGAAAGAGAAGCTGAACCTGCAAAGGGAGCAGTACACGACGCAGATTTCAAACTACGACGCGCTTGCGGCTTCATTCGACGCGATGAAACGTCTGCACACGATACTGATTGACCTTACCCGCGACATGTGGCAATATATATCGATGGACTACTTTAAGCAGAAGATTAAAGAGGGTGAGGTGGGCTCATCGGCCATGCCGCACAAGGTAAACCCGATCGACTTTGAAAACGCGGAGGGGAACCTGGGAATCGCTAACGCGCTGCTGGAGCACCTTGCTTCCAAGCTGCCCATCTCGCGCCTGCAGCGTGACCTAACCGACTCCACGGTGACCCGCAACATAGGGATGCCCATGGCGCACGGGCTTATCGCGATAAAAAGTACAACAAAAGGGCTCGATAAATTGTTAATAAACCGAGAGGCTATCAACAAGGATTTGGAGAACAACTGGGCGGTTGTGGCCGAGGGAATACAGACCATTTTACGCCGCGAGGGCTACCCTGAGCCTTACGAGGCACTGAAAGCGTTAACGCGTACAAATGAACGGATCACGAAAGAAAGCATCGGGCAGTTTATAGATACACTGGAGGTAAACGAACAGGTAAAAGAGGAATTGAAAAGAATCACACCCCACAATTACATGGGAATATAGACTAATTGTAAATCAAAACTTTAGTGATGATAAAAAACCGTGAGGTTTTAAGTGTAAATAAAAAGTTAATAGAACAATGACAACAAACAACGACGAGTCGCGTCCCAAAAGAAGTTATAACGACGCGAACAATGAGAGACACACTTCTTCGAACAAGAACTATGACAATGGTCGAAGAATACAACAGGAAGGTTATCAACCTGAAAGGCCTTATCGCCAGAATAATCCCAACCAAAGGAATCAGCAGGAGAGGGGATATTATGGCAATCAAGAAAGGAGAAACTATAACGAAAACGAGCGGGTTTCTTTTGGTAACCAAGACCGGGGACGTTATGGTAACCAGGAGAGAAGGAGCTACGGCAACCAAGAGCGGGGACGCTATAGTAACCAGCAAGACCGGGGAGGATATGGCGGAAGCGAAAGAGACGCTTATGGCAACCAGGAAAGAAGGCCGTACGGTAATCAACAGAGAGGAGCTTACGGTAACCAACAGAGAGGAACGTATGGTGCTCCCAATAGGGGTTCTTATAACGATAGGGGTGACTACGGGAATCGAGAAGCAGGCGCTTACGAGGGTGGGGTCCCTACGAGGAAACGTCGCCCAAGAGTGGGAGAGCGTACCCAATCAGGCCAAAGGAGCCAGGGTGGAGGGTATAACCGAAACTGGGGAAATCAACCTCAGTACCCTGGTAACAGGCCGCAACAGGGAGACCCCAGGAAAAAGGTGAAGAAGAGAAAACCGTTCAAGCAGATCAAGTACAAGGAGAATGCTGATCCCAACGCACCCATCAGACTGAATAAGTACCTGGCCAACGCGGGCATCTGCTCTCGCCGGGAGGCTGATGAGTTTATCCAGGCTGGCGTGGTGAAAGTGAACGGGGAGGTTATTAGCGAACTGGGTACTAAGATAACCAGGGCCGACGAGGTGCTGTTCAATAACCAGCCGGTTCAACTGGAGAGCAAGGTGTACGTCCTGCTGAATAAGCCGAAAGGATTCGTGACGACCACCGATGACCCGGAAAATCGCAAGACGGTGATGGAACTGGTGAAAAGCGCGGCCACGGAGCGGATTTACCCGGTTGGGAGACTTGATAGGGCTACGACCGGGGTGTTGTTGCTCACCAACGATGGCGACCTGGCATCGAAGTTAACGCATCCCAAGTACGAGAAAAGAAAAATCTACCAGGTGTGGCTCGATAAGCCGGTGACGATGGAGCATATGCAGATGATCGCAGATGGTATCGAACTGGAAGATGGGGAGATCCACGCGGATGCAATCAGCTACGTTACGGAGGAGGACCTTACGCAGGTGGGTATCGAGCTTCATTCTGGAAAAAATCGCATCGTGCGGCGCATCTTCGAGAAGCTGGGGTACAGGGTGCTGAAACTGGACCGGGTCTACTTCGCGGGTCTGACCAAGAAAAAGCTGTCACGCGGCAAGTGGCGCTACCTCACTGAACAAGAGGTGAACATGCTTAGAATGGGGGCTTTCGACTAACAGTCGGCAATGGCGCTCAACGAGAGAGAAACAATCAACAGGGGAACGGTTGGTTCATATTATTGGGTAATACCGTTCTCCTGAAACAGAAATATTATAAACAAATGGTATAGCAAACTTCCGTAAGAGGTTGTGCCATAGTATTATGAAACAGATTAAAAGAACGAAAATAGTAGAGGCTTTACAGCTGAAGAACTTTGGTGAAGAGGTGAACGTGAAGGGGTGGGTACGCACCCGCAGGGGCAACAAGAACGTGGGATTCGTGGCGCTAAACGATGGTTCCACGATTCATAACATGCAGGTCGTCATCGATGTAGCTAGGTTTGGTGAAGAGTTCCTTAAACCTATCACGACTGGCGCGTGCATCAACGTGAACGGGAAGCTGGTGGAATCGATGGGTAAAGGACAGTCAGTAGAGATACAGGCCACCGAGATAGAGATCTACGGGGAGGCCGATCCAACTACCTACCCGTTGCAGAAGAAGGGACACTCGCTGGAGTTCTTGCGCGAGATCGCACACCTGCGACCCCGGACCAACACGTTCGGTGCTGTCTTCAGGATCAGGCACCATATGTCGTACGCGATCCACAAGTACTTTAACGACAGGGGCTTCTTCTACTTTCACACCCCCATCATCACGGCATCGGATGCCGAAGGGGCCGGCTCGATGTTCGAGGTGACCACGCTCGACGTGAACAACCCTCCCAGGGATGAGAGCGGGAAGGTCGACTTCAAGGAGGATTTCTTTGGACGACAAACCAACCTGACCGTTTCGGGCCAACTGGAAGGGGAGATGGGGGCCATGGCGCTGGGAGCCATATATACCTTTGGACCTACCTTCAGGGCGGAGAACTCGAATACGCCGCGCCACCTGGCGGAGTTCTGGATGATTGAGCCTGAGGTGGCATTCAACGACAATAACGACAACATGGACCTGGCGGAGGACTTCCTGAAGTACCTGATTGGCTACGCGTTGGAGCACTGTAAAGATGATATCGAGTTCCTGGCAAAGATGTACGATAAAGAGCTGGTAGAGCGGCTGCATTTCGTGCTTGATAACGACTTCGTACGGCTGAGCTATACCGAAGGGGTGAAAATCTTGGAGGAGTCGGGACAGAAGTTCGAGTTTCCCGTCTTCTGGGGAGCCGACCTGCAGTCGGAACATGAGCGGTACCTGGTGGAGAAACACTTCAAGCGCCCGGTGATATTGAGCGATTACCCCAAAGAGATCAAGTCGTTTTACATGAAACAGAACGACGACGGGAAAACGGTGCGTGCGATGGACGTGCTTTTCCCAAAGATCGGGGAGATCATCGGGGGCTCAGAACGAGAGACCGATTACGATAAGCTGATGAACTGGGTAAATAAGATCGGTATGGACACCAAACCCATCTGGTGGTATATCGAGTCCCGCAAGTTCGGTACCGCACCGCACTCGGGTTTTGGACTGGGCTTCGAACGGCTGATGCTCTTTATCACCGGCATGGCCAACATACGGGATGTGATTCCGTTCCCGCGCACACCCGGTAACGCGGAATTTTAAATGGGAGCCCGCCCACAACTGGTAACTGGGTTTTTGTAGTAAAACCCGTGTGCCCGGCAATAGGGTAATTTAAACGAGAAGAGGAGTTACATGAGATGAAGAATATACGTAATTTTTGCATTATAGCACATATCGACCATGGCAAGAGCACGTTGGCGGATCGCCTGTTGGAGTTCACAGAAACCGTCGAGGGGGATGACTTGCAGTCGCAGCTACTCGACAGCATGGATCTGGAACGAGAACGGGGTATCACCATCAAGAGCCATGCCGTGCAGATGGAGTATGAGCTAAATGGCGAAACATACACGCTTAACCTGATCGATACACCGGGACACGTGGACTTCTCGTACGAGGTATCCCGCTCCATCGCGGCGTGCGAAGGTGCACTGCTGGTGGTCGATGCGGCACAAGGGATTCAGGCCCAGACCATCTCTAACCTCTACATGGCTATCGAGAACGACCTGGAGATCATCCCGGTGCTAAACAAAGTGGACCTGGAAAGTGCCATGCCGGAGGAGGTGGAGGACCAGATCATCGAGTTGCTGGGCGTTGAAAGGGCGGAGATTATCCGTGCCAGCGGCAAGACCGGCTTCGGAATAGAGGATATCCTGCAGGCGATCATCGAGCGGGTACCCGCCCCGAAAGGCGACCCTGACGCACCGTTGCAAGCACTGATATTCGACTCGGTATTTAACTCGTTCCGGGGGATTATCGCGTACTTCAAGATCGAGAACGGCTCCATCCGGAAGGGCGACCTGGTGAAGTTCATCAACACGGGTAAAGAGTATAACGCCGACGAGGTGGGCATACTTAGGCTCGATATGGTGCCGAGAGAGGAGGTCACCTGCGGCGACGTGGGCTATATCATCTCCGGCATCAAGACGTCGAAAGAGGTGAAGGTGGGCGATACCATCACCCACGTGAAACGCCCTGCCAAAGAGGCTATCGCGGGCTTCGAGGAGGTGAAGCCGATGGTTTTCGCTGGGGTATACCCGATCGAGAGCGAGGATTTTGAGAACCTGCGGGCATCGCTGGAGAAACTACAGCTGAACGATGCCTCCCTCACCTTCCAGCCGGAGTCGTCGATCGCGCTCGGCTTTGGGTTCAGGTGCGGCTTCCTGGGGCTGCTCCATATGGAGATCGTGCAGGAGCGACTGGAGAGGGAGTTCAATATGGACGTGATTACCACGGTACCCAACGTGTCGTACCACGTGTTCGATAAGAAAGGAAATATGAAGGTGGTGGACAACCCGGGAGGACTGCCCGACATCACGCTGATCGAACGCATCGAGGAGCCGTTTATCCGGGCCTCGATCATTACCCGTACTACCTATATTGGCCCTATCATGACGCTCTGCCTGGGGAAGAGGGGAGAGTTGATTCGACAGGATTATATCTCGGGCGACCGGATAGAAATCACCTTCGATATGCCGCTTGGGGAGATCGTAATCGACTTTTACGACAAGCTAAAGAGCGTATCGAGGGGTTACGCCTCGTTTGATTACCATATGCATGACTACCGACCCTCCAGGCTGGTGAAGCTGGATATCTTGCTGAACGGTGAACCGGTAGACGCGCTCTCCACGCTGACGCATGCCGACAACGCGCAGAGCTTCGGACGACGCATGTGCGAGAAGCTGAAAGAGTTGATTCCCCGGCAGCAGTTCGATATCGCTATCCAGGCGGCCATCGGGGCCAAAATCATCGCCAGGGAGACGGTGAAAGCGCTTCGCAAGGACGTGACGGCCAAGTGTTACGGGGGAGATATTTCGCGGAAACGCAAGCTGCTGGAGAAGCAGAAAGAGGGCAAGAAGCGGATGAAACAGGTGGGCAACGTGGAGGTGCCGCAAAAGGCGTTCCTCGCGGTGCTAAAGCTGGATTAACCGGGTATCCCTGAATGTATATCAACGTAAGCGATCACACCGGCCGTAACCAGTATGATTGAAAACGGTCTGTCAGGAACAGAAAACACTGTAAATAATACAATTAACTCAAAGAAACTAGCTATGAAATCGAAAATTCTTCTTATCGCGCTGTTCCTCCTCGGGGGGGTAACGTTGGTCAACGCACAGTACGTGGACCAAAAGAAAATCGGCGAGCTGGATACCGATTACATACGTGTATGGTCTGATTCGGGACCCCTGCTCAGCTCCAAGATCACGGTGAGGGTGGACTATGGCCAGGGTGGTCGTATATCCCAGATATCGGACGACCGCCGTCGCCCCATATCCTTCGATGGGATGATCGCCGTGCTTAACCTGTTGAGCAAGGAGGGGTTCGAGCTAATCGAGGTAGTTCGGGATTCGAAGGATGAGACCGAGATTTTCTACTTGAAACGAAAGCCTGGATTTATCCCTCCAAAGGAATCCACCGAAGGGAACTAACAAATTAACCTTTATAGTTTCCTAACGTGATATTTGTTGTCTTCTAAGGGAACCAGTGAAGGGAACTAACCGAATCATTTCCGGCTCTCCAGGTATCGGATCAGTACTTCACTTTTCTCTTTCTCCAGCTTGAGCTGCTCGATGTTGAGCAGAAGGGTAGAGAGCTCGTATGACTCACTGATGCCCCGCTTCGCACCGCGGGTCAAGGTGGTTGTTACCGTCCGGTTACCTATGAAATGCACGGTGAGCGGTTGGTCCTGCATGGTATGAATAAACTGGGCCAACCCCTTCGCATCGTCACCAATGTAGCGCACGATCTCGTAGGAACGGACGGACGTGTTAAAACGGTAGTTCATCCCATCGGCGGTAACCGCATTGGTCTCCGCGAAGGTGTCATCTTGAGCGGTCACCTTCACCCGGTTATGCTTCACGTTTGAAACACCCAGGATACTTTCGATAAAGAGGGCCCCTTTTTCACGAACACCGGCACGCAAACCATTCCTGTCCAGGGAAGCGCTGTGCGGGTACGCCTTTGAGTAATATTCGCCAAACTCTTGGTAGCGGTCGTCCCGAATGTAATCGAACTTCGTGAGCATCGCTTTGAGTTCGTCATACTGCACACGCAGCATGGAGTCACAAAAGACGATGTTCCGACGGTTTTCGGCCAAGCGTACCTCTTGCATCAAGGAGAAACCGGCGTTGATTTCATCAAAAGCTTTAGGAAAAACCAGTTTTATACTGTCAATCTTTAATTTAGCCAAAGCGTAGTTGCTTTCCTCGTAAGCAATTCTCGCTTCCGAAAGGTACTCCTTCGCCCCGCGGTTTTTTCCCGAACAGGAGAAAAACAGAAGGGCAATAATGAACAGAATCGCGGTTTGAACAGAAAAACGCATGTCAGAAATAGCCTATTTAAAAACCATACTTCTTTACAAATTTACAAATATATTCATCATAAAATCGCTTTTGAGGTACAATTATTGTAATTTTGCAATTAGTAACAGATAAAATGCGTTTTCTAGGAGGAGTTTAGCAAAGTACGTGTAAAAGAATGAATATATCGCGGGAAGAGATAATAAGATATTTAGAGAAGCCCATATTTAGCACAATAGGTGAAGCGGCCGATGAGTTGAAGTTAGAATGCTACCTGATAGGGGGGGCGGTTCGTGACTTCTTCCTTTACCGACCATCAACCGATTTGGATATCGTGGCGGTGGGAAGCGGTATTGAACTAGCCGAGCGTGTAGCTGCAAAAATGGGTAGGGAGAAAGGCAAGAAAATTCCCGTCCAGCTCTTTAAAACGTTTGGTACGGCTCAACTCAAACATGGCGGCTACGAGATCGAGTTCGTGGGCGCCAGAAAGGAGTCTTACCGGCACGACTCGCGTAAACCGTTGGTGGAAGATGGTACACTGCAAGAAGACCAGGAACGGAGGGACTTCACGATTAACGCCATGGCCTTCTGCCTCAACCAGGAGCGATACGGTGAACTGCTCGACCCGTTTAACGGCCTGGAGGATTTGCAGGATCTCATTATCCGCACACCCAGGGAGCCGGGCATCACCTTTAGCGATGACCCGCTACGGATGATGCGCGCCGTACGGTTCGCCTCGCAGCTGGGCTTCGATATTCACCCCGACACATTTGACGCCATTCGGGATAACCGGGCGCGGATAGAGATCGTTTCGATGGAGCGGGTAACGGATGAGCTGAACAAGATCATCCTATCGCCCAGGCCCTCCATCGGTTTTGTACTGCTGGAGAAGACGGGACTGCTGGAGATCATCTTCCCGGAACTCTACGCCTTGAAAGGGGCGGAGACCAAAGATGGGGTGGGCCACAAGGATAACTTTTACCACACGTTGGCCGTGCTTGACAACATCGCCAAGAAGAGCGACGACCTCTGGCTTCGCTGGTCAGCGATACTGCACGATATAGGGAAACCGGCCACCAAGCGGTGGGATCCCCGGCTGGGGTGGACTTTCCACAACCATAACTACGTGGGAGAGAAGATGGTGCCGAAGATTTTCAGGCGCCTGAAGCTGCCGCTGAACGACAAGATGAAGTACACCCGGAAGATGGTTTCGCTGCACATGCGGCCCATGCAACTGGTGGAGGAGGAGGTGACCGACTCCGCGGTGAGGCGGCTGCTGTTTGACGCGGGCGATGATATCGAGGACCTGATGACGCTATGCGAGGCTGATATCACCTCGAAGAACCCGGTCAAGGTGCGTCGCTTTATACATAACTTCTGGATTGTACGCCGGAAGCTGAAAGAGATTGAAGAGAAAGACCGAATCAGGAACTTTCAGCCCCCCGTGGATGGAAATGAGATCATGGAACTATTTAACCTGCCACCGGGGCGAGAGGTGGGACTGCTAAAATCTGCTATTAAGGACGCGATTCTCGATGGGGTGATTCCCAACGAGCGCGACGCCGCGTACCAATTCATGCTGGAGAAGGCAAAGGAGATGAACCTAACGCCTAATTAAGTTTTTTTGCCTTATTATTTCCGGTTAAATCCCGTTTTCTGGGATAATTTTCATTACTTTGCAAGTTCATTTGGAAAAAGGCTTTCAACCCCATGGCAGGCAAAAGAAAATCAGGTATAAGAAAAATATCCGCCGTCCGCTTTTTAAACGCGAAGATCACCTCCACGATTAGTATATCGCTCGTGCTGGTACTTTTGGGTATTACCCTCCTGATCCTTTTCATGGGGAATGGCCTGTCGAGGTTCGTCAAGGAGAACATGAGCTTCAACGTGATGCTCTCCTCCAGCGTGAGCGATGCCGAGATTGCCCGTGTCCGTAAGAAGCTGGATGCGCAGCCGTTTGTCTTGTCGTCCCGCTACATCAGTAAGGAGGAGGCGAAAGAGCAACTGATCAAGGATTTGGGGGAGGACCCGGAAGAACTGCTGGGCTACAACCCGGCGCAGGACTGCATCGAGATCTTCTTGCACTCGGAGTACGCGAACAGCGACAGCATTGTCATGATCAACCAGGTAATCCGACAGGAGAACAACGTGGCCGACTTGCTGTATCAACAGGAGGCCATCGACCTGATCAACGACAACCTCTCCAAGGTGATGGTGGTGCTGCTCGTTTTAGCGGCCGTGTTGCTCTTTATCTCGTTCACGCTTATCCGGAATACCATTCGGTTGAGCGTTTACGCGAAACGGTTTCTTATCAACACGATGAAGCTGGTGGGAGCGACCAGCGGATTCATCCGGAAACCCTTCGTGGTGAACAATATCGTCACGGGTATCGTGGCCGGGGTGATTGCCGACCTGGTGATTCTCGGGCTGCTACTTATCTTTAATAAGGAGTACGCCGATATCCGGTTAATTGTCTCGGACATCTACCTCGCGATTACCTTCGTCCTGGTTATCGTGTTGGGCGTTGTGATCTCGATGATTGCTACTGCCTTCGCGGTGAACCGGTACCTGAAGATGGATTCGGATAACCTCTATTACGTGTAATTAATTGCATATAGATATGTCTCAAAAAAGTTTCGCTTTAGGAAAAACAAACCTTATCATTTGCGCTGTCGCCGTGCTACTGATTGTAGTAGGCTTCGTGCTGATGGCGGGACCCGGCACCACCTTTGAGGGTGGCTTTGAACCGGATATCTTTAGCACCCGACGGATTAAAGTGGCACCCGTCGTCTGCCTGGCAGGTTTCGTCCTGATGGTGGCAGGCATCCTGTACCCCTCGAAAGAGAAAACGGAAGAGCCGGGGAAATCGGAGAAACCGGAGAAATAACCTTACGCCATCCCTTCAAACTGTTCTGAATGAGTATTATCGAGGCGATTATCCTTGGGATCGTACAAGGGTTAACGGAATACCTCCCTGTGAGTAGCAGCGGCCACCTGACCATCGGCTCCGCGCTGTTTGGCATTGATGCCGAGGAGAACCTCACGTTTGCCGTGGTGGTGCATATCGCCACGGTGTTTAGTACGCTAACCGTACTATGGAGTGAGGTGGTGAGACTCGTAAAAGGGTTTTTCAAGGGGCTTTTCAGCTGGGTGATGAACAGCGAGATGCGTTACGTGATCAACATCATCATCTCGATGATACCGATAGCCATCGTTGGTTTCTTTTTTAAAGAGCAGGTGGAGACGATCTTTAGCTCCGGGCTACTTATCGTGGGGTGTATGCTGCTGCTGACAGCCTTTCTTTTATCGTTCTCCTACTACTACCGGCCTCGTGTGAAAGAGACAATCAGGTGGTCGGATGCCCTGATCATCGGGATATCGCAAGCCATCGCGGTTATCCCGGGCTTGTCTCGGTCGGGGACGACCATCGCTACCGGCTTGCTGTTGGGTAATAAGAAGGAGCAGCTGGCACAGTTCTCGTTCCTGATGGTCATTCCACCCATCCTTGGGGAGGCGCTGCTGGACACCATCGTGGTCGCGCAAGGAGGTGATGTGTTGGGAGGCATTCCTCCCGCTTCACTAATAGCCGGGTTTGTCGCTGCTTTCGTGGCAGGAGCCATCGCCTGCAGGTGGATGATCAATATCGTGAAGAGGGGCAAGTTGATCTACTTTGCCATCTATTGTGCCGTAGTGGGACTGGCGACGGTGCTTTTCACACTCTTTTCGAACTGAGAGAATGGATTTTATTGGGGGAGAGATTTTATACATTAACAAGCCGCTCACCTGGACATCGTTCCAGTTGGTGCGGGTAATACGGGCCAAGATTCGCCAGAGGCTGAAAGTTAAAAAGCTAAAGGTAGGACACGCGGGTACACTCGATCCGCTTGCTACCGGCGTGATGATCCTTTGTACCGGTAAGAAGACCAAGCAGATAGAGGAGTTACAGGCCCTCACCAAAGAGTACGTGGCCGAGATCCAGCTGGGAGCTACCACCCCCTCCTATGACCTCGAGACAGAGATCGATGCGCTTTACCCCGTTGAACATATCACGGAAGCGATGGTGAGAGAGGTACTCAGTCAATTCATCGGCACCATCGAACAGGTACCCCCCGTTTACTCGGCGGTGAAGGTCGACGGAAAACGGGCCTATCAGTATGCCCGTAAAAACGAGGAGATTGAACTAAAACCTAAATTATTGGTTATAGATAATGTTGAACTGATTGCCTGCGATCTTCCAAGGATAACCATCCGTGTAACGTGCAGTAAAGGCACGTATATCAGGGCTCTGGCAAGGGATATCGGTGAAGCACTCAACTCGGGCGCCCATCTTGTTGGCCTTACGCGAACGAGGATAGGAGAGGTAACGCTGGATCAATGTTTGGAAATGGACGAGATGGATCACTTTTTGGATAAGGCTATCTCTGGTAATGGCTGTTAAGAGAATAACGGTCACGGGAGTAACAGTCACAGCATGACAAGGCTGTAAAACATAAATGGATAGAAGATTTTGAAACACAGGATTACAAAAAGTATGAAGCTTTCACAATTTAAATTTGATCTACCTGACGAGCTTATCGCGAAGTATCCCACGAGACATCGCGATGAATCTCGATTAATGGTCGTACATAAGCAGTCCGACAAGGTAGAGCACCGTATCTTCAAGGATGTATTGGATTACTTTGATACGAAGGATTTCTTTATCTTCAATGACACCCTGGTGTTTCCGGCTCGCCTGTTCGGGAACAAGGAGAAAACGGGTGCGAAAATTGAAGTCTTCCTGTTGAGGGAACTGAATCCCGATCAACACCTGTGGGACGTGCTGGTGAACCCTGCAAGGAAGATTAGAATTGGGAACAAGCTTTATTTTGGTGAAAACGAGGAGCTGGTGGCCGAGGTTATCGATAACACCACTTCTAGGGGCCGCACCCTGCGGTTTTTGTACGATGGGCCGTACGAGGAGTTCAAAGAACAGCTGTTCCAGGTGGGGCAAACGCCCATCCCCGAGTACCTGGAGCGACCGGCGGAACCGGAGGACTTGGAACGCTACCAGAATATCTTCGCGAAGAATGAGGGAGCCGTAGTTGCTCCGGCCGCGGGGCTGCACTTCAGCCGGGAGTTGATGAAGCGGATGCAAATCAAAGATATCGATTTCGGCTTCCTCACCCTGCATAACGGGCTGGGTGCCTACCGGATGATCGACGTGGAGGACCTGACCAAGCATAAGATGGAGTCGGAACAGATGATCATCACGCAGGAGTTGTGTGATCAGGTGAACCGGGCGAAAGAGGGACAACATAACATCTGCGCCGTGGGTACCTCCGTGTTGCGTGCCGTGGAGACGGCGGTAAGCACGGACGGGCAAATCAAGCCGAGGGAGGGATGGACCAACAAGTTCATTTTCCCGCCGTATGAGTTCACGCTTACCAATAGCTTGATCTCCAACTTTCAACTGCCTTACTCCACGCTGCTGATGATGGTTTGCGCTTTTGGTGGTTACGAGCGGATAATGGACCTTTACCAGTTGGCCATCAAAGAGAAATACCGGTTTGGCGCCTATGGCGACGCGATGCTGATCATCGATTAACCATGTCTGAAAATGGGATGACTGTCCACTTGGCGCTAGGTTCCAACCTGGGTGACAGGCGACAAAATATTGAGTCAGCCTACAAGCTAATTGAAGAGCGGGTGGGGAGGGTAACCTCCTCTTCCGCTTTTTATTATTCCAAGCCGGTCGGCTTTGCATCGGAACACGACTTCGTGAACTCCGTATGTGAGGTGAGAACTGACCTGGAGGCGGAGGATCTCTTAGAGGTGATTCAAGAGATCGAGCGGGAGATGGGGAGGGTTCAGAAGAGCGATTTGGGTGGCTACGCAGACCGGATTATCGATATCGATTGGATATTGGCGGGTGACAGGGTGATCAACACTCCCCGACTGGTGGTTCCGCATCCTCGGATGCAC
The DNA here is from genome assembly GCA_012839475.1 of Petrimonas sp. Taxonomy (GTDB): domain Bacteria; phylum Bacteroidota; class Bacteroidia; order Bacteroidales; family Dysgonomonadaceae; genus Proteiniphilum. The sequence continues at coordinate 57,767 of DUNG01000008.1, forward strand.
GAACGGGACTTCGTCTTACTCCCCCTGGACGAGATCGCCCCCGACGTGATCCACCCGTTGTTACAAAAGAGCGCACGGGAGTTAGCGAGGGAATTAAAAGAGCACAATACCACCCGGAAGGTAATGTAGGGCTACATTACACTTTTTCATCTATTTTTGTAGTAGTAAACAGAAAAAAAGGATAGATCATGGCTGTTTTTGGAAAAGGGTACGACCATTTTTTAGGGTACGCGTTAAGTGGGGGCGGAGCCAAGGGGTTCGCACATCTTGGAGCTTTAAAAGTGCTGGAGAAGTGCGGGTTGAAACCCGATGTGATCGCGGGTACGAGCGCTGGCTCACTGGCGGGCGTGTTTTACGCGGATGGTTACCACCCTGAAGAGATCCTTGACCTTTTCCGTGAGAAGGAGTTCAGGGAGTTCGCGGAGCTGGCTATCCCAAAGACGGGACTATTTAAAAGCACTGGGTTGCACGGCTTCCTCAAGAAGAACTTGAGGGCACGTAGTTTCGAGGAGCTACAGGTTCCTTTTTACGCGGTGGCGACCGATTGGAATAGGGCGCAGACCGTGGTCTTCTCGGAAGGCGACGAGCTGGTAGACGCGGTGGTCGCTTCCTGTTCGGTTCCCATCGTCTTTCAACCGCAGTACATTCACGGTGTGCCGTACGTAGACGGGGGACTGCTGAAAAACTTCCCGGTTTCGGTGATTCGCGAACAATGCAGGTACGTGATTGGCGTGAACGTGGCACCAATTATCCCGGTCGCTGAGAAGGATACCATCCGCACCATGGCCGAACGGACCTTTAACCTGATGTCCAATTCCAATACCCTCATCGATAAAACCCATTGCGATATCTTGATAGAGTCCAAGGGGGTAGAACGGTACGCCATGTTCGACTTGGACAACATGGATAAGATTACCGAGACGGGGTACCACCACGCGGCCATCAAGATGAGTGAAAAGGAGTCATGGACCATCGTGGAAAAATGTCATAAACACTACCAACGGCAAGAGAAGGTAAGAAAGCATATCCAACGGTTGAGGGAGCGGGGAATTGGAGGAAATTAAGCGCACAGTCGTTCCACCTGATCAACTCGGCCAACCTAATTATAACTCTATCAACTCAATGATAACCCAAACAACAAGGATGCAAAACGAAAAGCTGTTTATTTATCAATTGCTGCCCCGATTGTTCGGTAATCAAAACCCCACCAATCAACGGGATGGGAGTATTGAAGAGAACGGGTGCGGCACCTTCAACGATATAACGACGAGCCTGTTGGAGAAAATCAAGGAGAGCGGGTACACACACGTATGGTATATTGGTGTTCTGGCTCACGCTTCTGCAACCGATTACTCGGCTTACGGTATTCCTAAACAATGCCCGGAAATCGTCAAGGGCAAGGCGGGCTCCCCCTACGCGGTACGGGATTATTACGATGTGGATCCGGACTTGGCGGAAGATGTGCCCAACCGGATGAAAGAGTTCGAGGAGCTGGTGGTACGCACGCACGCCGCCGGATTGAAGGTAATTATCGATAACGTGCCAAATCACGTGGCACGGGAGTACCGGTCGATCGGGAAACCCGATGGCATTAAAGACTTTGGGGAGGGGGACGATTCAACGACCTCCTTCGCACCCAATAATAATTTTTATTACCTGCCGGAACAGGAGCTGGAAATTTCGTTCCGCGATAGCGACTACCGGGAATACCCCGCTAAGGCGACGGGTAACGACTGTTTCACGAACCAACCCTCCATCAACGATTGGTACGAGACGGTAAAATTGAATTACGGGGTGGACTACCTTGATAATCGTGTCACCCATTTCAATCCCATACCGGATACTTGGCTGAAAATGAGGGATATATTTATGTTTTGGGCCGAGAAAAAGGTGGATGGATTCCGGTGCGACATGGCAGAGATGGTACCCCTCGCTTTCTGGCGTTGGTTGATTCCGCAAGTGAAGAAGCGGTTCCCTGGCACCCTTTTCATTGCCGAGATCTATAACCAGGCTGCCTACAGGGACTTTTTAGGAGCGGATGGTTTTGATTATCTGTACGATAAGGTGGGACTTTACGATACGGTACGTGATGTTGCGTGCGGATATCGCCCTGCGTCTGATATCTCGTTTGCTTTAAACAGGGTGGGGGATATCCAGCACAGGATGTTGAACTTCCTTGAGAACCACGATGAGCAAAGGGTGGCATCGGATTTTTTCTTGGGCGATGGGCAGAAAGCACGTGCTGCCATGGTGGTTACGGCATGCGTCAATAGCAACCCGGTGATGATCTACGCTGGACAGGAGTTGAGTGAACGGGGGATGGATGAAGAGGGTTTCAGCGGGAGGGATGGACGCACCACGATCTTCGACTACTGGTCGCCCGATACATTGAGGCGATGGAACAACGGGGGTAAATGGGATGATACCTTGTTAACCCCCGAAGAGGTGCGATTAAAGGATTTTTATAACCGCTTAATACGCTTATGTAACCGCGAAGAGGCACTTGCCTCCGGACAGTTTTACGACCTCATGCCGCCCAATTACCCCAATGAGGCGTATGACTCCACCTCGCTCTTCTCTTTCTTGCGGGGTAACGATAAGCGGTTGTTGCTGATCGCGGCCAACTTTAGTGACCGGGATCAACCGGTTTCCATCCATATCCCGCCTCACGCGTACCAGTTTTTTAACCGTGAGCCATTCATGGATCAGGGGGTTAGGTTGACGCCCTTGTTGGGAGAGAAAAACGAAGGGTTAACCTTCCGACCAATGGAGCCCGTAAACATCACACTTCGTGCAAATGATGGGGAGGTATTTGAGATTTCTTTCGTTTATAGTTCTTAAATGAAGTTTATTTTTGTATTTTTGTTGAAACGTTAATAACAAGGAGTTACCCATGCAGAATAGACCGTTTAAAATCTTCTCGGGGACTAATTCGCGCTACTTTGCCGAGAAGGTGTGCGCCAGTTTAGAATGTCCCCTCGGGAACATGATTATTGAACATTTTGCCGATGGCGAGTTTTCCGTCTCTTATGAGGAATCGATACGAGGCAGACAGGTGTTCTTGATTCAATCCACCTTTCCCAATTCAGATAACCTGATGGAGTTGTTGTTAATGATCGATGCGGCCAAGCGTGCATCCGCACAATCTATCGTGGCTGTCATACCTTACTTTGGCTGGGCAAGGCAGGATAGGAAGGATAAACCGCGGGTGAGCATCGGGGCCAAACTGATTGCTGACATGTTGAGCGCGGCTGGAATAAACCGACTGATAACCATGGATTTGCATGCTGATCAGATACAGGGCTTCTTCGACGTGCCGGTGGATCACCTTTACGCGTCCCGGGTTTTCGTGGACTACTTGAACGAGTTGAAGAGTGAATCCAACAACTTGGTCATCGCGGCACCCGATGTGGGAGGCACCAAGCGTGCCAGCGCGTATTCAAAATATTTAGGTTGCCCCATGGTTATCTGTTACAAGATTCGGAAGAAGGCTAATGTGGTGTCGGATATGCAGATCATTGGTGACGTGGAGGGTATGGACGTGCTGCTTATCGATGATATCGTGGATACGGCCGGTACCATCACGAAAGCCGCCGACTTGATAACGGAGAATGGTGCCAACTCAGTGCGGGCCATCGCAAGCCACGCGGTAATGTCGGATCCCGCATCCGAAAGGGTCAATAATTCGAGCCTGAAAGAGATTATCTTTACCGACAGCATTCCCTATTCGAAAAAATCAGAAAAAGTGAAGATCCTTTCCGTTGCCCCCATGTTTGCCGAATCGATTATGCGGGTCTGCAACAACGAATCAATCAGCTCCCTTTACGTGATTTAGGAGTCAATTCGTTTCATTAAAAAAGAGCAAGATGGATAGCGTTATCGGTCTTGCTCTTTTCCTTTAAATGCAGCTTTTTACGGTCGGTGCTTTCTTGTTTTTTAACAACCATGGAATTTTTCCCCACTTTTCGTTTTTTACCGAGAAAATCAGGGAGTATGACATTAATTTTTATAGGTTTGTGGAACTACTATTGTTAAACTAATATTTTTGTTATGGCTTATAAAATAGAAGAGATTGAAGGTATTGGTCCCGTTTATGGAGAGAAGTTAAAGGCTGCCGGTGTGAACAAAGTAGATGAGCTGCTCGAGAAGTGTGCCGCGAAAGCGGGCAGGGTAGCCCTTTCCAAGGAGACCGGTATCGATGAGAAGTTGATCCTGAAGTGGACCAATCACGCGGACTTGTTCCGTATACCTGGTGTGGGGCCCCAGTTCTCAGAACTGCTGGAGGCAGCCGGTGTAGACACCGTGAAGGAGATGCGCAACAGGAACCCCGAAAACCTGTATGCCAAGATTCAAGAGGTAAACGAAGAGAAGAAGTTGGTTCGTCGCTTACCTTCACAAGATCAGGTAGCGGAAATGATTGCCGAAGCGGGCAAACTGGAACCGAAAATGACCTATTAGTAGCGTAAGAAGCTACTTGATTTTTGAGAGGGAGAAGCCATTTTTGATAGGCTTCTCCTTTTCTCTGTTCTAAAATCTGAAAAATATACGCCTGCTTGGCAGGATTTTAGGCAAAAGCGTGTTTTTCCTTGATGGCTTGTAGCAATCCCTCGGTCGCATCTTCGAGAAGGTCAAGTACCAGCTCAAAGCCAGATGCGCCGCCATAGTAGGGGTCGGGAACGTGGTCGTGGTTATATTGTTGGGAATAGTCGGTCATCATATGGATCTTGTCCAGCTGTTCTTTGGTAGAAGCCAGCGACTTCACATTGGTGTAGTTGCTGCTGTCCATCACGATGATATAATCAAACTTGTCGAGGTCTCTTTTCCGGAACCGGCGTGCCCTGCTGAGGAAGTCGTAGCCTCTTTTTGCACCGTGTGCCCGCATACGCTCATCCGGCAGGTCGCCTTCGTGCCAACCAGAGGTCCCCGCGGAGTCTACCTCAATGAAATCCTGTAGCTCATGATCCTCTATTAATTGTTTCATAATGCCCTCGGCGCCCGGTGAACGGCATATGTTCCCAAGGCAGACAAAGAGCACACGTACCTTCTTACCTTCTCTATTATTGGAATCTTTTATTTTATTGGAATGTTTCATTTTTTATGGGATCTCCTTAAAATATAACCCTTAACAACTTAATAACCTTGACAATTTCCCGCAAAGATAGCGGAATTACACGAAGTCCCCAAAACTTATTCCCACCGAATGATTTTTAATTATTTGCTTATCTTCGCGGTTCAGAACTGTTTTTGCGTGAAAATCATCCAATAGAATGAGAAGTAGGGGTAATGCGGTTGTCACCATACCAAATGAGGAGAAGGGGAGCCTTGAGCTGAAAAGGAGCAAGGTGGCCCGATTGCTGTACGCGATAGGGGGTACTGTTGCGCTGGTATTGGCCATGCTGGGCATCGTGGTACCGGGTCTGCCGGTTACCCCGTTTGCCCTGCTATCGGCGTTCCTTTACGCGAAGAGCTCTAAGCGGATGTACGATTGGCTGTTGAATAACCGGGTGTTGGGCCCGAGAATAAAGAATTACCAACGTCGGAAAGGGTTGACCCGAAAAGGGAAAGCCGGGGTTATCGTTGTTATGTCGCTCATGGTACTCTTTTCATCGTTCGTGGTTATCCGTGATAACCTTACCGTTAGGGGGATTATTCTTTTGCTGGGAGTTATAGGATCGCTGGTGGTATGGTTTGTAGTGCCCACGGCACGGGAGGAGTGATTTAAACCCGCAAGTACGCGAAGTAATGTTTTTCTACCCTCTTCGATAGCAACTCGATATTGAGCATATCAGAAGCTTTGGAGATATCTTTCACCGTGCCATCCTTGTAGAGGATCCCGATGCTGTCATCTTCTTTATTGTACATATCGGTCGCCATGCAATCCGATGCCAGGAAGTAGCCGGCTTCATGTTCCGAAACGTTAAACTTCCGCGTATAGTATTCCAGCTGTTGTTTAACCCTCTCTGGTTCAACCTCATCTTCTGTTATCTCGATTTTAAAGAGTTTCCGGTTTATCATCCCCTCGCTCAACACCCGAAGGACTGTGTCGCCGTGTGATGCCCATACCTTTAGGGCCGACCAGAGGTCGTTGTCATCGAGGAGGGCGAAGTGCTGCAACGCTTCACCGTGGTTCTCGAAGTCGGCCAAGGTGGTCTCTTTCTTCAAGAAGTAGGATAGGGCAGGGGAGGCGAAGAGGCGTTCTCCATTCATACTCAGCTCTTTGGCCCGTTTTAGCGTGTTGATCATCATCTTTTCCGCGGCGACCGCGGTTTTGTGGAGGTAGACCTGCCAGAACATTAATCGCCTCGACATCAAGAAGTTCTCAATGGAGTAGATCCCTTTTGACTCGACCACCAGCTGATCGTCTTTCACATCGAGCATCTTGATGATGCGTGCCGAGCCGATATTTCCTTCACTCACTCCGGTGAAGAAGCTGTCACGCCGCAGGTAGTCGAGGCGGTCCATATCCAGCTGGCCACTTACCAGTTGATGGAGAAACCGTTTGGGGTATTTGTCGGTAAAGATATCGATGGCGGTTTGCAATGCCCCGTTTAACTCTGCATTCATCTGTTTCATGAGTAGGAGCGATAGGGTCTCGTGCTGAACGTGCGTTACTAGCGTGTGTTCCAATACGTGCGAAAAGGGACCGTGTCCGATATCGTGCATCAAGATGGCTGCCAGTGCCCCGTTTTTCTCCTCCTCGCTGATCTCGTGCCCCTTCTCTTTAAGTGTCTTCAACGCTTCTCCCATCAAGAACATGGCCCCGAGGGAGTGGTGAAAGCGGGTATGTTGAGCACCGGGGTAGACAAATGATGTCAGCCCCAGTTGCCTTATGCGGCTTAACCGCTGTAGGAAGGGGTGTTGGATAATGTCGTACACGAAATCATTCGGTATGGTGATGAAGCCGAATACTGGGTCGTTAATGATTTTTCGTTTCAGGGGCATGGTTCAATCACGTTAGAGGTACTTATGCAACATCGCTTGCATCTCTTTCTGCAACTTGGCCGCCTCTTCTGCCGCCGCATGTGCAAATCCTTCCCCTTGATCGGCGTAGATGATCGCCCTGGAGGAGTTGACCAGCAGTCCGCACTCCTGGTTCATCCCGTATCGGCACACCTCTTCAAGGGAGCCGCCTTGCGCACCCACACCCGGGACCAAGAGGAAGTGGTTGGGTGCGATTTTCCGTACCTCTTCAAATCGCTTCCCTTGGGTGGCACCCACCACGTACATCATCTGCTCGTTCGACGCCCATTTTTGGGATACGCGCAGCACTTTCTCGAATAGCCGTTCGCCGCTCGCATTGGCGGTCAGCTGGAAATCTAGCGATCCCTTGTTACTGGTCAGGGCTAGCAGCACCACCCATCGTCCTGGTTGGTTTAAGAACGGTTTTACGCTGTCTTCACCCATGTAGGGAGCTACCGTTACCGCGTCAGCCTTCAGTGTCTCGAAGAAGGTTCGGGCATACATCTCGCTCGTGTTGCCTATATCGCCCCGTTTGGCGTCGGCAATGATAAACTGTTCGGGGTAACGCTGGCGGATATAGGCTATACTCTTCTCCAGCGACATCCACCCCGCGGTACCCTCGCTCTCGTAAAAGGCGAGGTTGGGTTTGAAAGCCACGCAGTAAGGTACGGTAGCATCGACAATCGCCTTGTTGAACTCGTAAATGGGATCCTCCATCTCCAGGAGATGCCGCGGTATTTTTTTCTTATCGGTATCTAACCCAACACAGAGGAAAGATTGTTTCTGTTTTACCTGTTCAAAAAGTTCTAGCTTAGTCATATACTCGTTTGATTAAATAGAGTCTTTATAGATGTCAAGTTAGTGTAATACAGGGTGTTTTTAATAAAAATTCAACTAACGCTAGAGGTTTACAGTTTCGCCTCTTTCATTTTTTCGGCGTTTTCGGTTACCATGAGCCGATCAATAACCTCTTGAATTTCCCCGTTCACGAACGCGGGAAGGTTGTAGATCGTGTAGTTTATGCGGTGATCGGTTACGCGTCCTTGCGGGTAGTTGTAGGTGCGAATCTTCGCCGATCGGTCTCCCGTGGATACCATAGTTCTCCTTCGGGAAGCGATATCGCCTTGGCGCTTAGTTAGCTCCATGTCGTACAGCCGGGCCCTTAGCATCTGCATGGCGGTCTCCCTATTTTTCAGCTGCGACCGTCCCTCCTGGCAGACCACCACGATCCCCGTTGGCCTATGGGTGAGTTGCACCTTGGTCTCCACCTTGTTCACGTGCTGGCCACCGGCACCGCTTGAGCGTGCGGTCTGGAAGTCGATATCGGCCGGGTTGAGTTCAACGTCAAACTCCTCCGCCTCGGGCAACACGGCTACCGTGGCTGCTGAGGTATGCACACGCCCTTGCGTTTCGGTTTGGGGTACCCGTTGTACCCGATGTACCCCCGATTCATACTTCAACGTTCCGTACACGTCAGTACCGGTCACGGTGAAGATAATCTCTTTATAGCCACCTGCTGTCCCTTCGGTGTAACTGACCACCTCCGTGTTCCACCCTTTACCCTCGCAATAGCGGGTATACATCTTATAGAGGTCACCCGCGAAAATCGATGCCTCATCACCACCGGTGCCTGCCCGAATCTCCATCACCGCGTTTTTGGCATCTTCCGGGTCGGCAGGAATGAGCAGGAGTTTGATCTCCTCCTCAAGGTCGGGGATCCTGTCGCTGTGCAGTGTCAACTCATCCTGAGCCAGTTGCCGCAGGTCGCTATCCGATTCGTTTTCAAGGATGCTCTTGGCCTCGGTAATGCTGTCGAGGGCCGATTTATATTCGTTTCTCGCATCAACGATTTTCTGCAGGTCGCTGTACTCCTTGTTCAGCTTCACGTACCGATCCATATCGGCAATCACGGCGGGATCCGCGATTAGCGTGCCGACCTCTTCGAAACGGGCGACCAGGTGTTGTAGTTTTTCTAGCAATGAATTTTCTGACATCTTCTTCTATACCTTTCAAAAATAACTGAACTGCCCCTGTTCACCCTCGATACGCACCTCTTTTTTGTCCGACTTTTCGACATGTCCCACGATTTGCGCGTCCACGTTAAACGAACGAGAGATATCGATGACCTGTTGGGCGTACGCCTCGGGCAGGTAAAGTTCCATACGGTGTCCCATGTTGAATACCCGGTACATCTCTTTCCAGTCGGTCTGCGACTGCTCCTGGATAAGTTGAAAGAGCGGAGGGGTGGGGAACAGGTTGTTCTTAACCGCCCGCAATCCATCCTTTAAAAAGTGCAACACCTTGGTTTGCGCGCCACCGGAGCAGTGAACCATCCCGTTAATTTTTTCTCTTAACTCACTTAATATCAGCGATATAATGGGTGCATAGGTGCGGGTAGGGGATAGCACCAGCTTCCCGGCATCCACGCCAAGGCTTTCGGTGGTCTCCGTCAACTTTAGGTTACCGGAATAGACCAAATGGGCTGGGATGGATGGGTCGTAACTCTCCGGGTATTTTTTTGCCAGATAGTGTGCGAACAGGTCGTGTCGCGCCGAGGTAAGCCCGTTGCTGCCCATCCCGCCGTTGTACTCCTTCTCGTAGGTGGCTTGTCCCGATGAGGAGAGTCCCACGATCACGTCACCCGCCTGTATGCGGGCGTTATCGATCACGTCGGCACGCCGCATCCTGCAGGTTACCGTACTATCCACGATGATGGTACGTACCAGGTCACCCACGTCGGCCGTCTCACCGCCGGTAGGGTAGACACGCACGCCCATAGCCGTCAGCTCTTCACATAACTCGTTGGTTCCGTTGATGATAGCTGCAATTACCTCACCCGGGATAAGGTTTTTATTGCGGCCAATGGTGGAAGAAACCAGGATGTTATCCGTGGCACCCACGCAAAGTAGGTCGTCCACGTTCATAATCAGCGCATCCTGGGCTATCCCTTTCCAAACCGACAGATCGCCCGTCTCTTTCCAGTAGACGTAGGCAAGCGATGATTTCGTACCTGCACCGTCCGCGTGCATCACGTTGCAATAGGCAGGGTCGTTTCCTAGATAATCCGGGATAATCTTACAAAAAGCATTGGGATACAACCCCTTACCACTATTCTTTATCGCCGCGTGTACCTCTTCTTTCGTCGCGGAAACACCGCGTTGGTCATATCGTTGGGTAGTTGCCATACGTTTTCTTTGCTTAACTTGTTAGGCGTTGGTGGAATGGTTCTTATTCAAGCTTCCAGATTTACAAAAATACAAAAAAAGATTGGAATACGTGTGCGATTCTGAAATATGGCAACGTGAGAGAATTAAAGGATTTAATGATATGAAATTCCTATAATTACTATTATGTTTAATTGATTAGGGAGAGCAAAATGTCTTCCCTACTTCGTCTCACCTTTATGTCAACTAGAAAGCATATTTATTTAAACAGGGATAATAATTATTTGTGCATGATACGAGGGAAATGGCGTGGAGATTAATACTCCAATCGGCATTCCCCTCGTATCGTCAACAACTACTGCTAAGGTAAAAATAAGCAGCAGATGCGTCTATCATACGTTTTAATTCAGATCTAACTGACTCTCTATAGCCTCAAGTTCTGCTGACTTATCAACTCCAAGTACGCTTAGGTTATAGTAAACGTTTCTGAGGAGCAGCAGCGCGTTATTTATTTCACTGTTCGTGGCGCTTCGTCCTTTAAGAAGTTTCTCCAGCTTTTCCAATAGCGGAAGTGATTCTTGATACAGTTGTACTGTCTTTTCATCGTTTTCCACCTGCTGTTGTCTATTCGTCAACATTGCCGTTTCCTCCTTCAAATTCTGGGCTTGAATGATAAAGTTCCTTGCCAGGTGTTCCAATGCCCTTTCGCAATCGGAATCGGTTTCGAGTGCTTTTCTGTATTCAGCTTCCGCACCCGCGTAATCACCCTGCTCGGCTACCAGGGCACCTTTCACGCTATATAGATCGCACCCGTTTGAGGGATCGTTCTCGATAGCTTGATCCAAGAACTCGATGGCTTTTGCACTCTCACCTCTACGAATATGGAAGTTCGCGAGATTCGTGATGAAGTAGTTGCTTGAGGGGAATTTTTCGGCTCCTTGCCTCAGCGCTTCTATGTAATTTGTCGAGTCACCCATGCTGATGTACTCACTGGCCTTCAACTCGTACAAGGCACTCTCCTCGAATGTACTGTTTTCAATAAAGGGCTCGTTGATAGCTCGCTCTATTAATTTTAGCGCCCTTTCGTGATCTCGGGACTGCATGGCAGTGAGGATGGCGTAGTACTTGATGGTTTGGTAGGTGCTATCTGCCACAAAGGCGTCTTTTTGATCACTAAAGATTGGGAGCGTTGGAATATTCCAGTACACTTCGAAGAAGTCTGTCGCTTTTTTATAGTCTCCCTGCTCGTTATAGTAGACTCCCCCGTTGATGTAAAACGGGAAGTTGGCCCTCAGGATACCGGCTAAATCTCTACGGACCCTGTTCCGCACCCGTCCTTTGGCATCAGGAATCTCTGATAGTGAATCGGCTTTAAGGTACGGAAGGTATGATTCCATCAATCCATCGTACATCACTTTGTCGTTAGTGGCTTGCCCCAGCATCGCCTTGGTACGCTCGTTATCGAACGCCTTGTTGCCAATGTCTCCCATCACCTTCCACGTTTCCGGATCGGTTGCCGTCTCCTCGTGCGAAGCTGCTTGCTGAATCATCGTGCGTGCTTCATTCAGATCGTTTTTGTCTAGCGCTCTTTTAGCGTCTCTGAGTGCCGATTTTTGCGCGAAGATGGCTCCGGTAGAAAAAAGGGCAATCAAAGTAAGGAGTAAAAATCTTCTCATTGTATACATGTTTTTATTGTTTGATAATTCCTGTTTACGGTTCAACATCATAGTCATATGCTTGGCTTACACGTTGCAATTACTATATTAGGAGTAGTTAAAATCAAAAAAGTTTAATGTTCCCTATTCAGTATTCTCGTTATCACTGTTGTTCTCAACGCCGTTCACGTCAGGGATTACATCACCGCTATCACTCTCTTCAACGTTTTCATCATCAGCCTCTTCACCGTTATCTTCAGCGTTCACCTTGCAAACAGAAGCGATCTCATCGTTTCTTTTTTCCAAGTTAATCAAGCGGACTCCCTGCGTAACGCGTCCCATGATGCGAATATCGGAAATTTTTACGCGTATCGTTATACCCGATTTGTTAATTATCATTAAATCATTGTCGTCTGTTACGCTTTTGATGGCCACCAACTTACCCGTTTTCTCGGTTATATTAATGGTTTTTACCCCTTTCCCACCTCGGCGCGTGATGCGGTATACCGGTTCGCCATCCTCATCGTTCAGCATGGTTCGTTTGCCGTATCCCTGTTCGGAAACGACCAGGATGGTGTGATCCGACTCCGGATCCATGCAGATCATGCCTATTACGGCGTCCTCACCGTCATCGTCCAGCGTTATCCCCTTCACCCCGGTAGCGGTACGTCCCATAGGCCTCACGTCCTCTTCGTCAAAACGAATGGCTCGCCCGTTTCGGTTGGCCAGGATCACGTGCTGTTTCCCATCGGTCAACCGTACGGAGATTACCTGGTCACCCTCGCGTAGGGTAATCGCGATTACACCGTTTTGTCGTGGCCTAGAATAGGCTTCAAGCAACGTCTTTTTTACCACCCCATTTCTTGTGCAGAAGAGCAAGTGGTTAGAATTGATATACTCTTCATCCTGCAGGGTTTCTACCCGTACAAACGCGGTTACCGAATCGTCCGGGTCAATGTTCAGCAGGTTTTGAATGGCCCTTCCCTTCGAGTTTTTGGTTCCTTCCGGTATTTCGAATACCCGCAACCAATAGCATTTCCCTTTCTGGGTGAAGAAAAGCATGTAGTTGTGATTGGTGGCTGGGTAGATGTACTCAACGAAGTCCTCATCGCGGGTGTCGGTACCGCGGGCTCCTACCCCACCCCTGTTTTGCGTTTGGAATTCCGATAGGGCGGTTCGTTTGATGTACCCCATGTGCGAGATGGTGATCACCATCTCGTCATCGGCGTAAAAATCCTCGGCATTCATCTCCTCGGCAGAAAAGATGATCTCCGAACGGCGTTCGTCACCGTACTTGTCTCGTACCTCGATCAGTTCATCCTTGATCACCTGCATCCGAAGCTCTTCATTGGTGAGGATCTCGTTTAGGTAAGCGATAAGTTTCTGAATCTCTTCGTATTCGGCGTGTAGCTTCTCCTGCTCCAGTCCAGTCAGCTGGCGGAGGCGCATCTCCACGATAGCGCGGGCTTGCACCTCGGTCAGCTCGAAGCGCTCCATTAGCCGCTGGATGGCCATTTGAGGTGTGGATGATCCCCGGATGATGGCGATCACCTCGTCGATATTGTCCGACGCGATGATGAGACCCTCCAGGATATGGGCGCGCTCCTCTGCTTTGCGCAGTTCGAATCGCGTACGGCGCACCACCACATCGATTCGGTGGTCCACGAACAGCTCGATCATCCTCTTGAGATTCAGCATTTCGGGACGGCCGTTCACCAAGGCGATGTTGTTAACGCTAAACGATGATTGCATCGCGGTAAGCCTGTAGAGTTTGTTTAGCACGATATTCGCGTTGGCGTCGCGCTTAAGATCTATCACAATCCGCATGCCCTGACGGTCTGATTCATCGTTCACGTTAGAGATGCCATCGATCCTTTTATCCGATACCAGGTCGGCGATATTTTTGATCAAATCGGCCTTGTTCACCAAGTAGGGTATCTCCGAGATGATGATCTTATCGTGTGACTTGTCCGATTCAATTTCGGCTTTCCCGCGCATCACCACGCGTCCCCTACCCGTTTCGAACGCCTCTTCTACCCCTCGGTAGCCGTAAATATAGGCGCCCGTCGGGAAATCCGGGGCTTTTATGTAATGCATTAACCCCTTGGTATCTATATCCTTATCGTCAATATACGCGATAATCCCGTTGATGCACTCGGTGAGGTTATGCGGGGCGATGTTGGTGGCCATCCCGACTGCGATTCCCGATGATCCGTTGATCAGTAGGTTGGGAATGCGTGTGGGCAACACGGTAGGCTCTTGCAGCGTATCATCGAAATTGAGTTGAAAGTCGACGGTCTCCTTATCGATATCGCGCAACATCTCCTCGGCCAACTTGTTGAGTCGAGCTTCGGTGTACCGCATGGCCGCGGGGCTGTCACCATCCACGCTCCCCATGTTGCCTTGCCCATCCACCAGGGGGTAGCGCATGCTCCAATCTTGCGCCAGGCGAACCATCGCGTTGTATACCGATGAATCGCCATGTGGGTGAAATTTACCCAGTACCTCCCCCACGATACGGGCCGATTTCTTGTGGGGCTTATCGGCGGTGTTGCCCAGTTCGGACATCCCGTACAGGATGCGCCGGTGGACTGGTTTAAATCCATCCCGCACATCGGGTAACGCACGGGAAACGATAACGGACATCGAGTAATCGATGTACGACGATTTCATTTCATCTTCGATGTTAATCTTGATGATTCTGTCTTCTTGATCAATCATTTTAAACGTGATAATTCTCTTCCAAAAAAAACCTACCCTGTTAATTATCAGGCAGGTGAAAAATCGATACCCTAGTACCGTTTCAAACTACTAAGGTACGGCTTTTCTTCGATTTTATCAACAAAAAACGGAAGAAAAAACCCGTCCACGCGCTCTGGATACGAGGCGAGACGGGTGAAAATTCTCGAGGGAGAAACGTTCGTAACAGACGTTAAAAATGGGTTTTCGTGAGTCCATTACTCACCTTTCGCGATAGCCGTTTGGGAAACTCTTTTATCTGCCGTGGCAATTTTTATACTTCTTGCCGCTTCCGCAGGGACAAGGTTCGTTTCGTCCGATTTTTTTCTCCACACGGATGGGTTCCAGCTTCCGCGGTTGCCTGGGTGGCTGTCCTCCCCCGCCCTCTCCCTGGTGACCCATGTTTTCCGTGTCGTCTTTCTGCGTACGGTATTTGCTGTAGTCGGTCTTCCTTTCGGGTGCGGCCTGGCGCACGCTGTTCGGGTCCTGGATGGGGATTTGCCCCCGCATCAGTATCGACACCGCTTTGTAGTTGATGTCGTTGACCATCTCCCGGAAGAGGTTGAACGACTCCAGCTTATAAATCAGAAGTGGGTCTTTCTGCTCGTAGCTAGCGGTTTGAACCGACTGTTTTAAATCATCCATTACCCTGAGGTGCTCCTTCCAATTCTCGTCAATCGTGTGAAGCAGGATCGATTTCTCGAATGCCCTCACCAGCGCTTTCGATCCGGTCTCGTAGGCCTCTTTCAGGTTGCAGGAGATGTTGTACATCCGTTTCCCGTCGGTGATGGGTATAAGGATGTTCTCGTACACCGCACCTTGGTTCTCGTACACCTGTTTGATGACGGGATGGGCGATCTCTGCCAGTCGCTCAGTTTTGCGCTGGAACGTTTCGAACGCCTTTTCCGTGACCAGGTCAACCGCCTCGTTCGGCCGCATCTTTTTCACATCCTCCTCCTTGAAAGGTACCTCAAGAGCCAGTACGCGGTAGAGATCCAGCTTCATATCTTCATAATAGTCAAGGCTGTTTTCCACGATGTTCTTCGAGGTCTCGCTGATCATGTTGGCCACGTCGTTATCAATTCGTTCCCCCATTAGGGCGTGGCGGCGTCGTTTGTAGATCACTTCACGTTGAGAGTTCATCACGTCGTCGTACTCCAGCAGCCGTTTACGGATACCGAAGTTGTTCTCTTCCACTTTCTTCTGGGCCCGCTCCACCGATTTGCTCAGCATGTTATGCTCCAGTACATCGCCCTCCTGGAATCCCATGCGGTCCATCATGGTTGCGATCCGCTCCGTGGCGAACAGGCGCATCAGGTCGTCCTCCAACGAGACGAAAAACACCGATGACCCGGGATCTCCCTGACGTCCCGCGCGTCCCCGCAGCTGGCGGTCAACGCGACGTGACTCGTGCCGTTCCGTACCGATGATGGCCAATCCCCCTGCCTCCCGCACTTCGGGCGACAGCTTGATGTCGGTACCGCGTCCCGCCATGTTGGTCGCGATGGTCACTACCCCGCTCTGTCCTGCCGTGGCCACGATCTCAGCCTCGCGCTGGTGCAGCTTGGCGTTCAGCACGTTGTGCTTGATCTTCCGTAACGTGAGCATTCGGCTTAGCAGCTCCGAAATCTCTACCGAGGTGGTACCCACCAGCACCGGCCGCCCCTCCGAGACCAAGGAGGATATCTCCTCGATAACCGCCGTATATTTTTCCCGCTTTGTTTTGTAGATGCGGTCGTTCTGGTCGTCTCGAATGATGGGACTGTTGGTGGGAATAACCACCACGTCTAACTTGTAGATATCCCAAAACTCGCCTGCTTCCGTTTCGGCCGTACCGGTCATACCTGCCAGTTTGCCGTACATACGGAAAAAGTTTTGCAGCGTGATGGTCGCGAAGGTCTGCGTGGCCGCCTCTACCTTGACCCGCTCCTTGGCTTCTATAGCCTGGTGCAGCCCGTCGGAGTAACGCCTGCCCTCCATCACGCGCCCCGTCTGCTCGTCCACGATCTTCACTTTGTTTTCGATCACCACGTACTCCACGTCTTTTTCGAAGAGGGTATACGCTTTGAGCAGCTGGTTGATGGTGTGTACCCGTTCCGACTTGATCGCGTAGTTCTGCAGCAGCTCATCTTTCTTGGCTGCCTTCTCCTCATCGGAAAGGTTTTCTGTTTCCAAATCAGAGAGTTGTGACGCGATATCGGGCAGGATGAAAAATTGGGGGTCGTCTGATTTGCCGGTCAGCAGGTCGATACCCTTATCGGTCAGCTCGATGCTGTTCTGTTTCTCATCGATCACGAAGTAGAGTGGATCGGTCACGATATGCATGTTCCTCATCTGCTCCTGCATGTAGAATGCCTCGGTTTTAAGCATAGCCGCCTTAATTCCCTGCTCACTTAGGAACTTGATGAGCGGGGTGTATTTTGGCATCCCCTTGTAAGAACGGAAGAGCAGCAATGCACCCTCTTCTTGCACCTTGGGGTCTTCGGAGGCCATTTTCGTTCTCGCTTCGGCCAATAGCTTGGTCGTGAGGTCTCGTTGCGCCTTCACGATGATCTCCACCCTCGGGCGGAACTGGTCGTAGAGCTGCTCCTCTCCCTTGGGAACCGGTCCGGAGATAATCAACGGGGTCCGGGCATCGTCAATCAATACCGAGTCCACCTCGTCCACGATCGCGTAATTGTGTTTCCGTTGAACCAGGTCTTTGGGCGAAATTGCCATGTTGTCGCGTAGGTAATCGAAGCCAAACTCGTTATTCGTACCGTAAGTAATGTCGGAATTGTACGCTTTACGGCGCGCTTCGGAGTTGGGCTCATGCTTGTCGATGCAGTCCACCGACAGACCATGGAACATGTACATGGGTCCCATCCACTCCGAGTCACGCTTGGCCAGGTAATCGTTGACCGTCACCACGTGAACCCCCTCATGCGTGAGCGCGTTAAGGAAAACGGGTAGCGTGGCAACCAACGTCTTCCCCTCCCCGGTGGCCATCTCGGCGATCTTCCCCTGGTGAAGTACCACCCCCCCGAAGAGTTGCACGTCGTAGTGTATCATATCCCACGTGATCTCGTTACCACCGGCCATCCAGTGGTTTTGGTAGATGGCTTTCTCTCCCTCTATCCGCACGAAGTCATGGTTGGCCGCCAGGTCCCTATCAAAGTCGGTGGCTTTCACCACCACCTCGCTATTTCTCGTGAACCGGCGGGCTGTATCCTTCATGATGGAGAAGGCGACCGGTAAAATCTCGTTTAGTTTCTTCTCGTATTTATCGGAGATCACTTGCTCCAGCTTGTCCACCTGATTCCAGACGGCCTCCCTTTCGCTCAGTTCAACCTCCTCCATCCCGGCTTTTAGTTGCTCTATCTGCTCCTTTTCCGGGGCGACGAATTCACTGATCTCCTTTTCCAGTTCCTTCGTCCTGGCGCGCAACTCGTCGTTAGAAAGCTTCTCTATCGCGGGGTATACCTCTTTGATCTTCTTGACGATCGGGTTGATCTCGTTGAGGTCGCGTTGCGCTTTATTGCCAAAAATTTTCGTTATAAATTTATTGAATCCCATAGTCTGTTTTTATTTCGTTTGCATAATGGTTCTCTATCGCTCCATGTAAAACTCCTTCAGTATTTCTGCCTTCGCCGCGTTGGGTGCCCGGATACGCAAACGGTACGAGACGGTGGGTGCTATCTCCGTGGCGTCGATGGTGCGATTCACTTTTCCCGCTGGCACGTGATTCCCGAAGAAAATAAGCGGTGCCATGATCGTGTTGCGGTGCCCTCGCTCTCTCGTGTCTACTTGCTCGTCCACCACCTTCCATCCAGGTTGTAACTCCAGGAACAGGTCGCCCGATATCCCCTCGTAATAACCGTTGCGGTAAAACTGCACGTTTTGGTTATACGCCCCGTGCAGCATCTGATGAGAGGTGATAACATCTTGCACACCGGCTGATTGCACTAAGAATGCCGCCGCCTCCTGTTGAAATTCTTTCAGGTTAAAGCCACTCTCCTCTATCAGCTTCCTGTCTAAAAAGAACTGCTCGTTATAATACTTTTTGACCCACTGCACCCGGCCATACAGGGCCATCAGGTACATGTTCAACAGGGCTTGGCTCCTTTCCGGGAAGAACTCTCCCCCAGAGGTCGTTATTCCCTCCGGGATAACTTCCTGCTCGTTAAAATAACCTGTAGAGGCGATGAATATCAGGCAATTATCGATACCAACGGCACTTTCTATGGCGTCCAACAAGCGGGCCAGTTCCAAATCAAGTCGGTAGTAGGTATCCTGAATCTCAAGCGAGTAGTTCTTATCAAGCGCTTTCGAAAATCCCCCCGCGTAGAAGGTGAGCGCCAGGAAGTCGGGATTTACCCTCCTACCCAGCGTCCCTGATTCCAACAATTGTATCGCTATGTCATTCACCTCCTTGTTGACGTAGGGTGACTCTTTGAAATGCCGGAGGTTATCCCCCGCTTTGCCTCCAAGATAGTGTTGGAAGCTGTACCGGTTCCGGGTGTATGGAAAGGCGTGGTAGTATTTAATATCTATCATCGGGCGCCAGGTGGTGCTCCCTATCGTGTAGGTGAGTGATTGCTGGCTTCGGTTATGTTGTTCCACCAAGTGGTGTTTCGACTTATAAAAGGTGGTGGTTGCCCATTTGCCGTTTTCGTTCTCTATCCAGTAAGCGCTGTTAGCCGCATGACCACCTGACGCAAGCGCCTGTGACGCGTTTGGTGCGAAAGCGAACACGTCTGACTGTCCACCGGAGGCGATTTTTAGCTCATCGGTAATGGTAGATACCTTCAGGGGCAATGGCGATAGCTTTTCGGTAGTGAAATCGCCCATATAGTTGTTGTCCAAGAAGGAGGATATCTCTTGGTGGGTCTCGACCAGGTACCTGTTCTCGGCGGTGATGCCGTGATACGACGGGTTGGCTCCCGTGTAGATGGTGGCGATGGTAGATGCCTTGTCCAGGTTCGGGAAATCGTAGTGTATGTTGCTGTAGACAAGTCCCTCGTCAAGGAGACGGTTGAACCCCCGGTCGCCGTAGATATACCTGAACATCTCCAGGTAATCGCCTCGGAGTTGATCGATAGTGATGCCCACCACCAGCCTGGGTGCCTCTACCAAAGGTGGTTGTGCACAAAGTACCGATATCGATAAAAAAGCGACTAAAGAAGAAATTACTCTGATCATTGTTTTAAATTGTCGTGAACCCTTTAAATACCCCACCTCCTTTTTAGCGTTCGGCTTGACGCGTAGCGTCTGTTTTTGATCCTCTTTTTTCTGACTATCAGCAGGTTCGTACCCGAGCGGAGCGCGAGACAGAGGGCAAAGGGGATGGTCTCCAGCGGCAGTTGTTGGGGAATTAGCCACCACAACAACAGGAAAAGCAGTACGACTGCAAAGTTAATGAAATGGTAGAAAAAAACGGCTTTCTCAGCCCGGCTCGACCAAAATAGAAAAGCCGCGAAGAGCGCGATAGGATTGAGCCATGCAAAGTTCCAATTGGGGTTGGTTGCGGGGTGCTCGGAGAAATACATCAGCACGAAAACGATTATCCCACCCAGTCCGGATACCCCGAACAGGAAGGTGTCAAACCATTGCTGCAGCTTCAGCTTGTCAAGCCGCACGGCTTGCCATAGAGAGAGCAAGAGGGTTAATACCAGCAGGATGATTCCCGCGGTAAACGGCGTCACGGGGAATCGCTTGCCCGGGTGGTTAACCTCCGGGTTGCCGGGTAACAGGACGCTTGAGTGGCTTACCAATGGGCGACTCAACGTGACGCTATCGCCCTGGTGAATAGTATTGCCTTGGTGTACGTCGTCTCCTTGCCTTGAGATTTCGTCATGCTCTGGGTTGCTGTTTGGGTGAATAGTGGCTTCTTCAAACGAGTTCATCAGGTAAGAGGGGATGTACATCTTCTCCCGGACATCAATCTCCCGGTCAGCATCGCTCCCGATAATCAGGTCGATCCCGAATTTAGTCCATGGGGAGTGGCTCACGTGCTCATGAATCAGGTCACGGAACGATTGTCCCTCTTGAGTGGGCGGGTACTCAATGATACCGTGGGTATAGCGCTCCACCATATCACGGGGACGTGTGGCACAGTTGTCGAAGAAGTAGTTGTACCGGTAGCCGCAATTTTCAGGTAACGCGTTAATCTGTAGCGCGTCAAACAGCTCCTGCTTCTCCTGGAGAGAGAGGTTCAGCTCCTGCTCCACCACCTCCTGCCCCTTGTAACCGTATTCAATCAGGAATTGCTGGAAGGAGGTCACCCCAAGCACGTAGTCGGTCTCCCCCCGTATGAAGTGGTAAATGAAATGGGGCTGCGACGAGTCGAAGTAGCCGTAGTTAAAAACGGCATCAATACCCGTGCTATCATCTTGCACGCGGATGGCCGTGTGGCCAAATAGGGAGTAAACAGCCTCGTACCAAGGGGAAGCGGTTAATAGAGTAATCCTCGCGCTATCACTCAGCTTCACCTGAGCGGCGACCGGCTGAAGGGAGAGGGCGAAGATCGTGAAGAGAATAAGCGGGGCTATTTTTTTCATTAAACCTTTGTTTCCGAGCAATACTGATGCGGGTTACGGCATCAACCAACAAAAATACATAAAATTGCGTTAGAATCATACTATAACGCGAAATTACTTTCGTGCTCGGGGATTTTTTACTTTGAAAGCGTGAACAGCTCGTTAAACTGTTTCGACAACCCATTAGTTGCCCGGCAAAAGTAAAAAACAACGGCGACCCAATCTGGGCCGCCGTAATTCGTTTCACTCTCTTCCGTCCTTCTATTTCTTCTTGCTTCGGTCTCCGTAGCGGCTCATGAATTTGTCCACGCGCCCGGCAGTATCCACCAGCTTCTGTTTACCGGTGTAAAAGGGGTGAGATGAACTGGTAATCTCCAGTTTAACCAAAGGATACGTTACACCATCTACCTCGATGGTCTCCCTCGCGTTGACGGTAGAGCGGGAAATAAAAATCTCGTCGTTTGACATGTCTTTAAAAACGACCGGACGATAGTTTGTGGGATGAATCTCTTTTTTCATATGCTTACTCCTTTATCCTATCTTTTCTGTATTAACCTACTATTGAACGAGAAACGGGTAAAATTTTACTTTACTCCCGTTTTTCGGAGGGCAAAGATAGCCTATTCCTTTAAAATAAAAAAATAATTATACCTCTTTTCAATCTAAAGTGCCGTTCCAAACTCTTTTTTTACCGAACGTGTAATAAATAACTTTTTTTGTAAAAATAAATTTTTTTTCATGTTGTTTTGATTTCTTGTTTCAAAATAAGTGAAAATAACATGTTTTTCCGTGATTTGTGTACTTCTCCATTCGCTGTTATGTTTTATATTTGTGGCGATATAAAAATGATACAACTAAGCGTAATATGAACAGCCCCGTTAAACTTGCCATCATTCCCTTCCTTCTATTTATAACTTCTGCTTTCTCTTTCGCTCAAGAATCACTGATCATACAAAAGAATTTGGGGCAAATTAATTTTGACGGGCATGTAGATGAAGAGGTTTGGCAAAGTTTGCCCCATTTGCCCATGACGGTGAGCACGCCGAATTTCGGAAATGAACCCTCCGAGCATTCAGAGGTGATGCTTACCTACGATGATGAATACTTTTGGGTCGGCGCCAGGTTATACACCAAAGACCCCACTACCATTATCGCGAACAGCATGAAAAGAGACGAAAGGAGTTTAAACTCTGACGTCTTCGGTATTTTGCTCGATACCTACAACGACAATGAAAACGGCTACGCTTTTTCAACCATGCCAACCGGCATACGAATTGATGCCGCTATTTCAAATGATGGTGGCTCTTTCAGAGGAGTTAATCAAGATTGGAACACCTTTTGGGATGTCAAAACATCGAGGGACGACAAGGGTTGGTACGTGGAAATGCGTATACCCTTTTCCAGCTTGCGATTTCAACCAGTAGGCAATACAACGACAATGGGCGTCATCGTGATGCGGTACATCAGTCACTTGAACGAAATAGTGACCTTCCCGTCCATCGACCCCAGGTACGGGCAAATGGCCTATTTAAAGCCTTCACTGTCATCGGAGATACAACTGGAAATCTCTAAAACCAAGCGACCGGTGTACATTTCTCCCTACGTGATTGGAGGTTACCAGCAAAATTGGAGTTTAAACGAGGCTGGCACGGCGTATCAAAAAGCAAATAAGACCACTATAAACGGTGGGTTAGACGTGAAGTACAGCGTGACGAGCAATTTGACGTTGGATGTAACTGTGAACCCCGATTTCGCCCAAGTTGAGGCCGATAACCAGCAGGTAAATTTGACCCGCTACTCTTTGTTTTTCCCCGAGAAGAGGTCTTTTTTTCAAGAAGGGGCAAATATTTTCGATTTCAATTTACTCGGTATGACCCGTCTATTTTACAGCAGGAACATCGGGCTGAGCAATGGTCAACCCACCACGATTTTAGGGGGCGCACGGATGTATGGCTCAGTAGGGAAATGGGGATTGGGATTGTTAAATATGCAAACAGATAAAACATCTATTAATCCAGGTGAAAACTTTGGCGTGGTAAGGGCAAGAAGGGATGTCATAAACCCTTACTCTTACGTTGGCGGGATGTTTACTTCCCGAATCGGAACGAATGGGAATAAAAACCTGGCCTATGGTTTGGATGCGAACATACGTGTTAAGAGCACTGGGGATGACTACCTAATTGTTAAATTCGCTCAAACCTTTGATGATAATATAAGTGATCTCCTGAAACAGGAAAACGAAAAGCATGACAATATTTTCGCCTATTTGGGGTGGCAAAAGAGAAGAGAGGAAAAGCTTAACTTTTTTGCAAACCTTAAATACACTGGTCAACATTTCACACCCGGGGTGGGGCATGTTCAAAAGCAAGGATTGTACGGGGCCTTCGCTAATATCAGTTACGGTTTCATGCCGCGAAATGAAAAATCACCTATTTTCCTTCATGGCCCAACATTCCGTTACGATATTGAAAAACGTGTGATCGATGATAAAATGGAATGGCATGTAATTAACCCTGGTTGGGAATTTGAAACGAAAAGTGGCTTTGAAGCAGAAGTTGATCTGCGTTACGAAGAACAGGGGGTTCACTGGGATTTCCCCATTTGGGATATCTTAATTCCCCAGGGAAAATACGCTTATACCACGTTCAACGTATCGCTTAGCAACTCTTCGGCTAAAAAACTCTCTTATAGGCTTGGATCATCTATTGGAACATTTTATGACGGGGAAGGCATCCAAGTGGAATTAAGACCCCGTTGGAACGTCTCTTCCAACTTTCAACTCGGGGCAATGTACAGTTTTAACGTGTTGCGATTCCCTGAAAGAGAAACCAAAGACAGATTAAATATCCACATGGCGGACCTAAACGCGCTTTACATGTTCAACACGAAATTATCCGTGAGCGCTTTCGTGCAATACGTGAACACATCGAAAGAGTTGATTTCAAACATGAGGGTGCGGTACAACCCCAGTGAAGGGAAAGATCTCTACTTTGTAATAAACGATGCCAGGTTTTTAGGTGATAAAACGGCCGTTACGCCTAATTACCCTCCTTTTTACAACAACACGGTAATGATCAAATATACCCACACCTTTATTTTATAGGAGTTAAATAGTATTGAAACCGCAATAGGGTACCAGCACGTCGGGTACGTGAATCCCCTCGGCCGTCTGGTTATTTTCAAGCAACGCTGCCATGATGCGCGGAAGCGCCAACGCGCTCCCGTTGAGTGTGTGGCACAGCTGTATCTTGCGGTCGTTGTCGCGATAGCGGCATTTCAGCCGGTTGGCCTGGTAGCTTTCGAAGTTGGAGACGGAGCTTACCTCCAGCCAACGCTCCTGCGCGGCGGAGAAGACCTCGAAGTCGAACGTCAGCGCCGACGTGAACCCCATATCGCCACCGCAGAGGCGGAGGATACGCCACGGCAACTCCAGTTTCTCCACCAGCGTCTGCACGTAATCCACCATCTCGCGGAGGCGCTCGTACGAGCTCTCCGGCTTGTCGATACAGACGATTTCTACTTTATCGAACTGGTGTAACCTGTTCAGTCCGCGCACATCCTTGCCGTAGGAGCCTGCTTCACGGCGAAAGCAGGCCGAGTAGGCGGTGTTCCTCATGGGGAGATCAGCCTCCTCCAGGATCACGTCACGGTAGATGTTGGTCACCGGTACCTCAGAAGTGGGAATCAGGTAGAGGTCATCCAACCCGATATGGTACATCTGCCCCTCCTTATCGGGCAGTTGCCCGGTGCCGAACCCTGAGGCACTATTCACCACGTAGGGCGGTTGAACCTCCAGGTACCCCGCGTCTCGTGCACTATCTAAGAAGAAGTTGATAAGCGCACGTTGCAACCTGGCCCCCTTCCCCTTGTAGACGGGAAAGCCCGCACCGGTTATCTTCACACCCAGCTCAAAGTCGATAAGGTCGTATTGCCTAGCCAGATCCCAATGCGGGAGCGCACCTTCCGGTAGCGAGGGCATCACGCCCCCACTCCGTTCCACGAGGTTATCTTCCGCGGATTTACCTTCGGGTACCGACTCATGGGGCAGGTTGGGAATGGTGACCAACAGCTCTTCTATCCTCTTTTCGGCATCCTTGAGCGTTTCTTCAAGCTCTTTGGATGACTCTTTCAAAGGGCCTACCTTTTCCTTGGCGACGTTAGCCTCCTCTTTTTTGCCCTCCCTCATGAATGCACCGATCGACCGGGAGAGCGAGTTTATTTCAGCTAATACCGCGTCGAGCGAGGTTTGCGATTCACGCCGTACCGCATCGAGCGCTATTACCTCATCAATAATCGCTTTTCCATCAAAATGTTTCTTCGAAAGGCGGCGGACAATCTCCTCTGGGTTTTCGTTAATGGCTTTAAGTGTGAGCATACTGAATGATTCAACCGTGAATGATTAGCGCGAAGGTACAAAAAAAATCGTCGCGCTAACCCTCAACAGGCGGCCGTTAAAACAACTGAAAGTGGATCGACTCTCTTAACTCCCTGGATTCCTGCTTCTTTTGACGATAATAACGGGCAATGTAATAGGCCACGCTCGCTAGGGCACCCAACATTAAAAGGTCTTTAAATGTGCTGCTCTTCATCTCTGTACGTTTGGTTTTATAAGTAAGTAATATGTGCCGTGCGTGAAAAATGCCGTGCACTTTTATAGTTAGATGCGAAAAAGCAAAAAACGTTGCATCTAAAATGAAAAAAAATGCCATTAACTTTTCTTTTCACGTCTGTTTTGCTCCCCTCTTCGCTTTACAACCATTTTGCAATCCCTCAGCTGCTCCATTCAATGACGAGCACCCGTTTGGTCGCTTCGGTAACCCGGAAACGGTCGTCGCTTCGCTCGCCCACCACCCAGGCTACTTGATCGCCCGAGAGAAGCAGCCAGGTATCCTCTTTATCTTTGAGGCTGAATTTTTTGTCCACAAAGAAATCGCTCAACTTCTTCCTCCCCTTCATGCCAAAGGGGATGAACCAGTCGCCGGGTTGCCACCTCCGAAGCGTCAATGGGAACGTTACCTTATCGGCATCCATGTACAGGAAGCGTGCCCCTTTTTGAATAGCGACCGGCATCGTTTTCAACCTGAGGGTTAACTTCAACGGAAAATCGATTTTCCCGACCCCCGCTTCGATGAGAAAGAGCTCAGGCTCTGCAGGCCCCTCCCCAAGCGGGTGCAGGAGCAGGAACTCCCTATCTTTGATTAACCGGTAAGACTCTCCGTAGAACTGCTTCCCCGGCTCATCATCCAAGCTATCAAAGATATCCTGTATGGTGGAGGACGAAAAGCCCAGCGGTGAGAGCAGTTCAAAGAGTATCGCTTGAGGGGAAGCACTCTCCTGCAGGAGACCTATATTGATCCTGATTTCGTTGCTGTTGTTACTCTTACTGTTACCATTATCACTTCCACCCCCATTTCCACTTCCCTTTTTATTCTCGTTATTCTCCTCATTTACCCCGTTGTCCCATAACGCCCGTCGTGCCTCCTCGATCGACCGGTTGTAGAGTTTTTCTACCTCAGCCAGATTACGGGAAGTGCGGTGAATCGCCTCCTTGACTTTTGGGTTGATCTTTTCAAGCTCCGGCAGGATGCGCAACCGAATGAGGTTACGGACGTATAGCTCCTCTTGGTTGGTACTATCGGTCACGTGCGGGATTGACCTCTTGGCCATGTAGGCCTCGATATCGGTGCGGGAGACGGCTAGCAGAGGGCGGACAACCTGCCCGTTCCTGGCTGGGATACCGGTCAACCCCTTGATGCCGGTACCTCGAACAAGGTTCAACAGCACCGTCTCCACCGAGTCGTCCCTATGGTGGGCTACCGCGATCGCTTCTGCCCCCTGCTCCTGGCGAATCTTCTCGAACCAGTCGTAGCGCAGCTCCCGGGCAGCCATCTCGATGGAGATCCTCTGCTCCCGCGCGTGGCGACAGGTATCGAAATCGATGCTCAACAGGGGAATAGCATGCCGCTCACACCACCCTTTCACGAAGTCGGCATCCCGGTCCGACTCGGTTCCACGCAGGTGAAAGTTGCAGTGCGCGGCTATGCAGTGGTAGCCCAACCGCGTGAGGATATCGATCAATGCCATCGAGTCGGTCCCACCACTAAGCCCCACGATAACTTTCGCGTAGGGTTGCAGCAGTTTTTCACCCTCTATGTATGTCCGTACCCGTTCAAGCATGGTTTATTTATTCGAATCACCTGTTTGATAATTTACACGGCAATACCTCGTCTATGTAAGCATGTCCTTAGCGCTACATCAGGCTGGTGCAAATTCAAATTGGATTATATGCCGCTATCTGCCGTTTATTAGGTACAGCGCCTAGCTAGCTTGGCAAAAGTACAAAATTGTCCCCATGAAACGGGGTGAAATAGCGATAAAAAGTGTATTTTCGCGGAGGAATAGATTTATAGTTTACTGTATGGTAGAAAAAATAGATGCTCTTTTACAGGAAATTGAGCAGTTGGCCCCCGCTAATCCCGAGGCGTTGGAGTCGGCACGGGTCAAGTATCTGGGGAAAAAAGGAGTGATTGCCGCTTTGATGGAAGACTTCCGAAGCGTGCCTCCCGAGCAAAAACGGGAGATGGGTCAGCGGTTGAACGAGTTGAAGACGAAAGCGACCGAGAAGGTACGAACGCTCAAAGAGCAGTTCGAAAGCCAAGCGGTTTCCGACGTGAAAATCGACCTTTCCCGGACGGCTTACCCGGTTCCACTGGGTGCACGCCATCCCATCTCCATCGTGAAGGAGGAGATTTGCGACATCTTTAAGCGGCTGGGGTTCTCGATTGCCGAAGGGCCGGAGGTGGAGGACGACTGGCATGTCTTCTCGTCGCTCAACTTTGCCGATGATCACCCGGCACGGGATATGCAGGACACCTTCTTTGTCCAGAACGATCCGCAGATCGTGTTACGCACGCACACCTCGTCGGTTCAGACCCGTGTAATGGAGAAAACCTCGCCCCCTATCCGAATCATTTGCCCGGGACGTGTTTACCGCAATGAGGCGATCTCGTACCGCGCCCACTGCTTTTTTCATCAGGTAGAAGCCCTCTATATCGATGAGGAGGTGTCGTTTGCCGATTTGAAGCAGGCGTTGCTCTTCTTTGCCAAGGAGATGTTTGGTGAAGGCACCCAGATACGGCTACGTCCCTCCTATTTCCCTTTCACGGAACCCAGTGCCGAGATGGATATCTCCTGCAACCTATGCGCCGGGAAAGGGTGTCCCTTTTGCAAGCACAGCGGCTGGGTAGAAATTTTGGGATGCGGCATGGTTGATCCCAACGTACTCGAAAATTGCGGGATAGACCCTACGGTCTATTCGGGGTACGCGTTGGGGATGGGGATTGAACGGGTAACGAACCTGAAGTACCAGGTGAAGGACTTGCGGATGTTCTCCGAGAATGACGTTCGCTTTTTGGAGCAGTTCCAGTCGGCACATTAGAGAACAAAGACAACATGCCCATTAACGTGTTAGTTGTGTTGCAGATGGCTCTAAAGCTCTCGCGTTAAGAGTAAAACGACAAAAATGTAACGAGGAAGTTTAATTAAACAAACAAATAACGATGCGAGTAAAATATGGTATCCTTTTGATGTTGCTACTCACTTTTTCTTGCGCTTCCGCGCAGAAGATTACCCGGGTGAACGCCATTAAAGCGAATAACTACGGCGTTATCTACGCCCTTCCGAAAACATCGTTCGAGGTCACCTTCGTGGTGAAGAAAACTACCTACCACCGGGGTGAATTTTATCCCTACGCCCAGCGTTACCTGGGAATCGACAACCCGATCATGGAGAACGAGATACGCTTCACCCTTGAGGATGTTCTGGTTGTAAACAAGGGCATCGCCGATAAAGAGAACTCTTTCATGGTTGAGTTTAGAGGCAGGACGGTAGAGCCTTTCGTTTATCTCCGTGAAGATGGGGTGATCGTTACGATCAACGCGGAGCCGGCTGAAGAAGCGTCCGAGGAGGAGCTTCGGTTGCCCGATAAATCGGCTCCCCTGGTTAACGCGCGGCGCTTTCTCTCCCAAGAAGCCTTGATGGCCGGCTCCACGGCAAAGCAAGCGGAGCTGATTGCCAGGCAGGTTTTCGACCTTCGCCGTAGCCGCAGTGATATCCTTTCGGGGGAAGCCGAAAACATGCCGCCCGATGGCAATGCTTACAGGGTGGTCATGGAGGAGATCGATATACAGGAAAAGGCGCTCACTGAGCTCTTTTCAGGTAGCCTTGAGAGTGAGTACTTTACCGTTTCTTACACCCTCATCCCGGGTAAGGAGGACATTAACGGGGAGGTCATTGCCCGCTTCTCGGGCAAACTGGGACCGGTGGATGCCGATAACCTGGCGGGTGAACCTGTTCGTATCACGTTGACGAACAAGACGCCTGCCGTTCCGCTTCAACTGAGCGCAAAGGAACTACAACGGCTCGAAAATAAGCTCAGTGAAGGCATTGTCTACAACGTGCCCGGTAAGGCCGATCTGGTTATCGAGTTTCAGAACAAGATCTTGCTTAATAAAGAGGTGGACGTGGTGCAATATGGTTCACAAGACGTGCTCGCGAGGCGGATGTTCGAGAACCAGAAGCAGCCCATTCAGGTACACTTCCATCCCGAACTGGGTGCCATCAAGCAGATTATACAATAGCACTAACAAGCAAAGCGGACAGGTTAAAGTCTTTGCCTTGAAATAGAAGTAGCAAAAACATGAAGTTTAACTTTTAACATGTAATGAAAACCAAGCGGCCGTTTATTCTTCTCCTGTTCCTCGCCTTGGGGTTAGGGCTGATCCCTTCTTGCAAGGGAGGGTTCGGTAGACCCGGTGGCTCCGGGATTGTTTTCGACAGTATCGTGGCTAGACAGCACGTGCCCCTTTTCCTGGTGAGCGACACCGCCCTACCCTATTCCGACCTGAATATAGCGTTTACCTATCCCAAAAAATTCAAGAATAGGAAGTCGCTGACCCGGCTCCAACAGATATTTACCGGCACCTTTTTTGGTGAGGTGAGCTACGACACGCTATCGCCACGGCAAGCGATGATACAGTACTTAGAAACCTACACGAAAGAGTACCGGGAGATTGGGGAGATGTATAATGAGGAGAAAGCCAAACTGGGAGATAGGGGGCCCTCGTGGTACTGGTACTGGCTTGAGCACACCAATAAGGTTCTGTATCAAGACAGAGCCCTGCTGAGTTACGCCGTGGAGTATAGCGATTACACGGGCGGTGCCCACGGATCGTATAATATTACATACACCAACATCGACCTTAAGAAGCTGGTCACGCTCACCGAAGAAGACCTGTTTCTGCCCGGCTATTACAAGCCACTAACCGAAAAGATCCTGCAACAACTAATGCGTGAATACCAGGTTGACCAGCCCGATTCCCTGTTATCGCACGGGTTTTTCACCATCGATGACATCGTACCAAACAACAATTTCTGGTTAAACGATGAGGGAATTCACTACTCTTACAACCAGTACGAGATTGCACCCTACGCCATGGGTGTCATTGATGTGATGATCCCCTACTCGGAGTTAACCGACATCCTTATTCCTGGCGGGATCGTGCAGCGCTATATTCAATCGGAGTAACAGAACTCCCATCAGCTTTACACGACATGCAAGAATTGGATCAAGAACAGATATTGAACGAGTTAACCTCACGGGAGTACCAGTACGGGTTCACTACCGACGTGGAAACCGAGGTGATCGAAAAGGGATTAAACGAGGGGGTCATCCGCTTGATCTCCGCCAAGAAGGAGGAGCCCGAGTGGTTGCTGGAGTTCCGCTTGGAGGCGTATCGACACTGGTTGACGATGGAGCCGCCCACGTGGGCGCACCTGGAAATTCCCGAGATCGATTACCAGGATATCATCTACTACGCCGACCCCACCAAGCGAAAGAGGCCGGGTAGCCTCGACGAGGTGGATCCCGAGCTGCTGAGAACGTTCGACCGCTTGGGAATTCCCCTGGAAGAGCAGAAGATACTCACGGGCGTGGCGGTCGACGCGGTGATGGATAGCGTATCGGTGAAGACCACCTTTAAGGAGACCCTGGCCGAGAAAGGGATTATCTTCTGCTCGTTTAGTGATGCGGTGAAGCAACACCCGGACCTGGTCAAGAAGTACATGGCCACGGTGGTGCCCTACACCGACAATTACTTCGCGGCCCTCAACTCGGCGGTGTTTAGCGATGGTTCATTTGTCTACATCCCCAAAGGGGTGCGCTGCCCCATGGAGCTGTCGACCTACTTCCGCATCAACACGGCCAACACGGGCCAATTCGAGCGGACGTTGATCATTGCTGACGACCGCTCGTACGTGAGTTACCTTGAAGGGTGCACCGCACCCATGAGGGACGAGAACCAACTTCATGCCGCCATCGTGGAGATCATTGCCATGGAAGATGCCGAGGTGAAGTACTCCACCGTACAGAACTGGTACCCGGGCGATAAACAGGGCAAGGGCGGCGTCTACAACTTCGTGACCAAGCGGGGAATTTGCAAGGGGAATCGCTCCAAGATCTCCTGGACGCAAGTGGAAACCGGGTCGGCCATCACCTGGAAGTATCCCTCCTGCGTTTTGGCGGGTGACGATTCGGTGGGTGAGTTTTACTCCGTCGCGGTCACCAATCATTTCCAGCAGGCCGATACCGGGACCAAGATGATTCACCTTGGAAAGAACACGCGGAGCCGCATCGTCTCGAAAGGGATTTCGGCGGGCAGCAGCCAGAACAGCTACCGGGGGTTGGTAAAGGTGACGAGGAAGGCGGAGAACGCCCGGAATCACTCGCAGTGCGACAGCCTGCTGTTAACCGACTATTGCGGGGCGCACACGTTTCCCTACACGGAGATCAACAACCCCACCGCGATACTGGAACACGAGGCAACCACCTCGAAAATCAGTGAAGAGCAGATCTTCTACTGCAACCAGCGGGGACTGGATGAAGAGCAAGCCATTGGGCTGATCGTCAACGGCTACGTGAAAGAGGTGGTGAACAAACTGCCGATGGAGTTCGCCGTGGAGGCACAGAAGCTGCTCGAGATCAGCCTGGAAGGAAGCGTGGGGTAATACTCACCAGTCGATGGGCGTTTTGCCGTGCGCGATCAGGTAATCGTTCGTTTTGCTAAAATGCTTGTTGCCGAAGAAGCCGCGGTGAGCAGACAGCGGCGAGGGGTGCGGTGATTTGAGCACGAGGTGCCTCCTCGTGTCGATAGAGGCCCCCTTTCGTTGCGCGTAGGCACCCCAGAGGATAAATACCAGGTGGTCGCGTTTCGTTGCGAGCTGATGGATGGCCGCGTCGGTGAACTCCTCCCACCCTTTCCCCTGGTGTGAACCTGCCCGGTTGGCCTGGACGGTAAGCGTGGCGTTCAGCAGCAACACACCCTGCCTGGCCCATCGTTCCAGGTTTCCCGAGGCGGGCATCGGTTTCCCCAGGTCGTTGGCTATCTCCTGGTAGATGTTCACCAGCGAAGGCGGCAGTTGCACCCCATCGTTCACCGAGAAGCATAAGCCGTGCGCCTGCCCCGGTTGATGGTAGGGGTCTTGCCCCACGATCACCACTTTCACCTCATCGAAGGGACAATTATCAAACGCGTTGAAAATCAACCTCGCCGGGGGATAAACCGTCCGCTTTCCATACTCGTTCCGCACGAAGTCGGTCAGCACCTTGAAGTAAGGCTTTTCAAACTCCTGTTGCAAATGGGCTTTCCAGCTCTCCTCAATTTTTACATCCATACCGTTCCTACTTTTTCCAAAGGTAGGGAATTTTATTCATTTCATTTATCCCTTCTCACAAATATGCGCTATTTTTGTAATATGAAGAAAATACACTCAACGCGTGATTTTGATTTCTACAGCCCCGAGTTTTCGGAGCTGGAGCTCAGCTTCGCGGGCGATGTGAACGCGGGCTTCCCTTCCCCGGCGGAGGATTTCTCACGGGAGAAGATCGACTTGAACAAGCTGCTGATCAAGCATCCCGAAGCGACCTTCTACGCGAAGGTGAAAGGAAGCTCGATGAGGGGCGATTTTAGCGAAGGGGACCTCTTGGTTATCGACCGGAGCGTAGAGTACTCGGATAACCGGATAGCGCTCTGCTTCATCGATGGTGAGTTCACCCTAAAAAGGATCAGGTATATCGACGGCAAGTGCTTCCTCACGCCTTCTAACGACGATTTTCCCTTGCTGGAGGTCAACCCCGAAAGCAACTCCCTCATCTGGGGGGTGGTCACCTACTCGATAAAAAAACATTGATGTACGCGCTGATCGACTGCAATAACTTTTACGCGAGCTGCGAGCGGCTATTTAACCCCACGTTAGATCACCGCCCGGTGGTGGTGCTGTCTAACAACGATGGCTGCGTGATCGCGCGGAGCAACGAGGCGAAGCGGCTGGGCATCCCCATGGGTGCCCCGGCATTCGAATACCGCTACCTGTTCGAGCGGCAGCGGGTGGCGGTATTCTCGGCCAACTTCCCGTTGTATGGCGACATCAGCCAACGGGTGATGAACATCCTATCTACCTACTCCCCTAACCAAGAAATATATAGCATCGACGAGTGCTTCTTAGATCTGTCGGGAATTGAACCGCTCAGGGAGCAGGGGCTGGAGATGCGGGCGCGGGTGAACCGGTGGGTCGGCATCCCCATCTCGGTGGGCATTGCGCCGACGAAAACCCTTGCCAAGGCGGCCAACCGGATCGCGAAGAAGTTTCCGAACCACTCCGAAGGGGTACACGTTATCGACACGGAAGAGCTGCGTGTAAAGGTACTCAAGTGGTTACCGGTGGACGACGTGTGGGGAATTGGGCGGCGCTACGCGAAAAAACTGCATGCGGCGGGTATCCACACGGCCTACGACTTTGTCCAACTGCCGGAGTCGTGGGTGTTGAAGAACATGACCATCGTGGGGCTAAGGCTGCAAAAAGAGCTGAGGGGCATCCCGGCCATCGAGATGGAGATGCCCGAGAAGCGGCAATCCATCGCGACCACGCGCAGCTTCGACAGGGATTACCGCGGGTTCGATGAGCTGCGGGAGCGGGTATCGACCTTCACCTCTATCGCGGCCGAGAAGTTGCGGGCGCAAGGCTCTATGTGTCGTCGGGTGGTCGTTTTCATCGAGACGAACCGGTTCAGGGACGAGGCCGACTTCTACGCCAACCGCGTCACGGTGAAATCCCCCTTCCCCACCTCCTCCACGCTGGAACTCGTGCATTACGCGGTGGCGGGACTCAAAGCGATTTTCCTGGAGAACAGGGGGTACAAGCGTGCCGGGGTGGTGCTGATGGACTTCGTGGATGCCAACGAGTACCAGCCCGACCTCTTCTTGAATTCCAACCCGAAACATAAGAAGCTGATGGAGGCGATCGATACCCTGAACAACAAGCACGGGAAACGGCTCGTGCGACTGGCCAACCAGGATGCAAAGATCCACAAGATGCGCCAGGAAAGGCTCTCCAAGGCCTACACCACCGATATCAACCAGCTCCTCGAGGTAAGGGTGTAACATTCTGGCATTTACCGACTCTCGTACGGTCCGTGGATGGACTTCACCGTGTACTCTTCCGAGCTATCGTTCAATACGTAAATGGTGTAAAGGTCGCCACCCGGGTGAACCCGGGTAACGATATGACCTTGGTGGCTTTTCAGTTGGTTAACACGCCTGCCAAGCACTACACGGGTAGCCTCCATGAGGTTGGTCGCGAAAATATCCCGCTCACCCGGGTAGATCGATCGGTCCAGCAGTCGCTGCAACGTCCGGTGATCGGGATGAGTGGCCGACCACAGCTGCATGATGATAACGCGGGGGCGTACCGCCTTCAAAAACGGTTCTCCCATGGCATCATGATAGGCATGATGGTTCGCATCGCATACCTCCACCGGGCCGGTAACCCACCCCACCGGTGTCTCGATATCGCGCCAACTACCTATAGCGTTAGAGTGGACGATATCCCCACCGCTAAAATAGTCGAACTTCCCGTAGGAGATACGGATAGCGGCACTACACTGATTCTCTCCCGGGAACTTATCCGCCTCCAGGGTTTCCAGTGGCGGAAAATGGTCGCGGGTATGGTCACCCACCCCCGTCCAAACAGTCCCGTTGGCAGCTAGGTTCCTGATTTCGAACTCGGGATATCGTTCCGCGTTCCGAAGCAGTACGAACTGCTGGTTGGAACCGACCACAAACTGCTCGGCCGTGGCACCGTTGGCAACATGGCATTCAACAAACCGGATGTAGTTTGCCATGTTCGGATCGCTGGACATCGGCTTCGGGTAGTTGTACTCAGGCCAGCCGCGATCCACGATTTTCCTGAACGGGATCCTGTCGCCCACCTCGGTAATCCCCGTGAGCAGGTAATCACCTTTCTCCGACTTTTCACGAGCAAGCCGCACCTCCCCCATATGGTCATCGTGAAAATGGGTCAAGAAGATATAATCGATCTCTTTTCGGGGTAGTGGTTCTATCGCACGCTGGATGTAACGGCTAATCCACTCTCCCGCGCTTTTACTTTCATCGGGACGGGCGGGCGTTACACGAGGCGAAGGTACCACCTCACCGGCATCCACCACCAAGGTGGTTCCATCGGGAAGGGTGGCGAACAGACACTCCCCTCTACCGGTATTGATGTGGTGCATATCCAGGTAGCCCTCAGACCATGGGGGAAGGGGTTCCCCCACTTTGACCTGCGCTAACAGTATGCCTGGACAGATTATCGACAGTAATAGCAGCGTGATTCTTAAGTGTATACCTGGAGAAATACTCATGCGTATGGCGTGGAAATTAGAGGTTTAACCATTATTTAATTGCTTTCGTAGGGACCATGTACCTCTTTGATAATGAAACTTTCCGTAGTATCGTCCAAGATCAAAACGTGGTAACTATCTCCACCGGGATGAACCCTGATAACGATATGTCCCTGTGTACTTTTCATTTGACCGACCAACCTTTCACCCAAGACAACCCGGTTGACATCAAAAAGGTGGGTGGTGAAGATATCCCTGTCGCCCGTATAGATATATCGCGACAGCATATTGCGGAGCGCGGTGGCGTCCGGGTGACTCAAGGCAAATCCCTGTATCACGAATACGCGGGGTTGCGTGGCCTGGATGAATCCTGCCCCCATGGCATCCTTGGCATGGTGGTTCACCTCGCACACATCCACGTTGCCGGTGGCCATGCCTATCGGCGTTTCAATGTCCCTCCAGGTGCCCGGCGAGTAGTCATGCACCAGATCCCCACCGTTAAAGTAATCGAACTTGCCATAAGATATCCGTATGGCAGCGCTGCACGCGTTTTCTCCGGGATACTCCTCTTCCGCCAATTGATCGAGCGGTGGGAAATGAGCACGGGTATTGTCGTGCCTGCCTGTCCAGACCTGGCCGTTGGCGGCAATGTTTCGGATCACGAACCCGGGGTATCGCTCCGGCTGCTTTAAAAGCTTAAACTGCTGGTTGGAGCCGACTTGAAACCGTTCGGCTACCGTACCGCTGTTTGCCACGTGCCAGGTAACAAAACGGATGTAGTTCGCCACGGTTGGATCATCGGAAAGCGGTTTCGGGTAGTTGTAATCGGGCCAGTCGCGATCCACGATCTTCCCAAACGGGATCAGTTCACCCACCTCGGTAACACCGGTAAGGATAAAATCGCCCTTCTCAGACCTTTTATCGCTGAGCTCCACGTTACCCATGTGGTCATCGTGAAAGTGCGTGAGGAGGATGTAGTCTAACCGCTGCTCGGGTAACGGGCGTAGCATGCGATGTATATAACGGGATATCCACTCACCGGAGCTTCTGCTGCCATCCGGTTTAAAGTTACGCTTGTCCGTGCCGGTTTCACCGGCGTCAATCATCATCGTGGTTCCATCAGGCAAGATGGCGAGCACGCACTCCCCTTTGCCGGTACTGATATGATGGATATCCAGGTAGCCGGCACTCCAGTCGGGGTACTCTTGTCCCACCTCAACCTGTGCATCAACTACCTGGGTGATACAGAAGAAAGTAACCCATAATAAGGGCAACATATATCCTTGTCTCATCGCATGCCATCTTTAATACTTTGCACCTACCTTACACGTGACCTTTCAACCATCGCCCCATGTTGGCGGCATACGGCAGTGCCACAGCGTCTTTTAATACCTTGCACGTACCTTCCAGCCCCGTCCCCGGGCGATGCCAAGGTCGCACTCATTTGCTCCCGGGTTACCGCCAATAAACAACGAGCCCGCTCCACCCTCGTGAACTGTGCCGAAGAGCCTGTTCAAAGCTTCACCCGTCAAACGGTTGTCTGTACAAACCGCGTAGTTTAGCTTTTTATTGTCACTCAAATCCAACGAGGTGAGTCGATTTTCATAACAGTCCACCCTATTAAGCTCGCTGTTCGCACGTAGCTGCAGATCGGTCAGCCTGTTTTGGGAGCAGTTCAGTCTTACCAGCACCCCGTTTCTACCGAGATCAAGCTTCGCGAGGAGGTTGTTGTGGCAGTAGAGTTCGGTTAGCAGACTGTTTCCAGCGAGGTTTAACGTGGTCAGTTGATTGCCGTTGCACCAAAGAACCCTTAACGCGCTATTTCCCGTTACATCCAAACGTGCGAGTTGGTTGTCGCCACAATCCAGATGGGTCAATTCCCGGGCTTTGCTGACATCAAGGCAGGTCAAACCGTTGCCTTTGCAGTCCAATGCCGTGATATTCTCCCCATCCACCGAAATGGTGCGAGTGGAGACCTGCGTATAGGTGTGCTTGACCAACACGCCCTTGTTCTCATTTAGACTCACGCGCTCCTCTCCCGACCCATCACCCCAGTCGACCGTGGCTACGCCGCTTCCGGATAGCCTAAAAGTGACATTATCCACATCTTGAGCAATCATATGGATCTTCCCGGGATATTCCCTGTTTTCCACGAATGAATCGGGGTAGGTAACGAAAAACATCGGCTCGTTTTTTCGAGCGGGCGTCCAGATATCCAGGTCTCGACTGCTCTCATAGAGCTTCACAATCCATGAGTCGAATTTGCGTTCATCTTCGTACAGCACGATGACCCGTGCCCCGGCACCCAACTCGCCGTAGACCTGACGGCCGCTTGCCTGCCCAAACCCCAAGCAGATACCGTCCAAGCAGCCGATATAGTTGTTGTTGTGGTGGTGACCCACGAAAACGCCCATTGCATCTTTGCACGCCTGCATCGCTTCAAACAGGTTGGAGCGACAACCGGGTGAAGAGGGCTCAACCTCCTGTTGAACCCCCACCGTGGTACTTTTCCCGATAACCTCATTGAATTCCGGAGAGGGAATATGGAAGAAGACCAAGGTCGGAACGGGTATTCCCCCGTTTTGCCCGGTAAACATGGCGCTTTGCTCTTTGTACCATGTCACCTGGCTCTGATCGATCCAATTGTACACGCCCGAGTGGCCTTCGGGTGCCTCATTTGTTGCTGACACATCGAACACGTAGCAGAGAGCGGCTGTTTTTGACGAGGTCGCTGACTGTATGGGCAGCACGTA
This sequence comes from Petrimonas sp., assembly GCA_012839475.1. Taxonomy (GTDB): domain Bacteria; phylum Bacteroidota; class Bacteroidia; order Bacteroidales; family Dysgonomonadaceae; genus Proteiniphilum. Next base: position 96,290 of record DUNG01000008.1, read on the forward strand.
GTTCCCTACCCCGCTTACCTCTACGGGACCGGGTACGGTTAGATTGTAGGGCAATCCCCCGATCAGATCCATCGTCTGATCCTTGGTCAGCTCATACTCCGCGTCATGATTCCCAAACATGGCAGCCCACGGTGTTTTCGCGTCAATCATCACCTGCGCGACCTTTAACCATGCCCTTTTCCGGTTGTCTGAACCGACCACGTCCCCGGTAAGCATCACCAGATCCGGTTTTTCCCGCTCAATCACCTTTTTCATCATGACGAGCACGCTATCGGAGCGATAGGAGTCAGCTTGCAGGTGGAGGTCCGTGAACTGGACGATTTTGAATGTCGAATCGGGATTGAATATTAGCCGGGGCTGCCCTTGTCCACTAACGAAAAGAGTCCAAAGGAGAAGAGCAGCCGCGGTAAATAATTTTCTCATGTAGCCCAATTGTATCACTGGTAAGAGTGATTCTGTTCACGTTCGACCACCGGAACTTGCCAGTAGTAATCTGCATAGGGTGGCATCACGGGCGAGAAAACGGCCGGATCCCTATCCCCGATACCGATGGGCAGTTGTAACCCGATCAGGTAATAGGTTCTATCGCCATTTTCGGTCGCCATCTCCTTGATGCGTTCATTGTGAATCATGTCTGCCGTGAGGGCGGCTGATTCAATGCTCGCCAAGCCCGCTCGGTTACGTACCACGTTCAGGTCGGCTGCGGCACCGGTCTTATCGTTCTTATTGTACCGGATAATCGAGCGGGTAAGGTACACCTCTGCCAAGCGAATAAGCGGTCTGTTCGATCGGCGTTGGTCGGGTGCCCTGAACCACTTGTGGCTCCACACCATGGGAGGTACCTGATCCGACCTCGGGTCCACCTCGTTACGGGCGTACACCTGCTGGTATCGCTTGTCGCTCCTGGCTTCCTCTGTTTCCGACAAGTCGTCATTCATCCACCCCACCTGTTTCAGGGCCCAGTGTGACAAGGGCTGGCTTGCCCAAGCGGCCATGCTATTCCTTGAGAAGTGGCTCCATCCATAAATCGTCTCCATACGCCCGTAGGCACCTGAAGTGCTATTGCAGGCCGTTTGCCAGATCACCTCTTTACCCCAGCCATCGGCACCGTTTTTGTTGAACGCCTCGATGGGATCTTCGGTAAGGTCATACAAAGGACTACCTAAGATGTAGTTGCATTCGGTCAAAGCCTTGTCATGCTCTCCCTTGATAAAGTAGAGGCGCATGAGCATCGCGGAAGCGGCTACTTTGTTGGCCCGCGCCCTGACGTTCACCTCGTTCACCAGTGGGGCATGATCCTCGAACAGCAGTTTCTTGGCTTCTGTCCAATCCTCCTCTATGGTCGCGTACACCTCTGCAACGCTTCCCAGCTCTGGGTTCTTCAACGCTTCTGACGAGGTGACGAAATCTCTTCTCAACGTGAAGTAGCGACCGTCGTTGCTGCCTTTGGGGTTGTACGGGGGAGCGTACATCCTGGCCAAGTACCAGTAGGCCACTCCCCTCATGAAGAGGAGCTCTCCCTTGAAATGATTGACTTTATCCCTTTCGGCTTGTGTCATGCTGGGGAAAGGGTCTTTACCGGTCTCTTCCGCATCGTTCAGCATCTTTAAAGGACCGTTACAGGCGGTTACCATCTCGTACAGTTTCACGAACGTCCCTTCCATCTCGTAAGCGGGTACCGCCTTGTTGAATTCCCGGTTGTAGTATGCCGCGGAGGCACTGGCTCCGACGAATTGGGGGAGAAAGAGGGCGATATCCGACTCCGTGAAGTTTTTAAGCGCCATCGTGCCAAAAGCGTGCGTCCAAGGTTCACGGTTTTGCAGGTAGTAGGGTTCCCTTACTCCCAACTCCAGTTCGTTGACATTCACCCAGGGAAATTGATTGGGTCTTTCCAGCTCGAAAAACGCCTCGTTATCGCAGGCGATGAGCAACACTATCGAGAATATCGCTAATAAATATTTTTTGGTTGTATTCATTGCAAATCAGGTTTATTATTAAAAAATGAGGTTTAACCCAAGGCTATAGGTGCGGGCCTGTGGCATCGAGTTGTAACTTACAAAACTCGCGGCAGAAGCTTGATCAAGGGGGACTTCAGGATTGTAACCCGAGAAGCCGGTTAAGGTAAACAGGTTGGTCACGCTTAAAGAGACGCGTAATGACTGCACTTTTACCTTTGCCGTTAACGATGATGGCAAGGTGTAACCGACGTTCAAGTTGTTCAGCTTCAAGTAATCGCCTTTCTCCAGGAACATCGAAGAGATGTACTTCTCTTCGGTACCGTACGTTACCGGATCTGTCGATGGCTTTCCCTCGTCGTCATAAAAATGTTGTACGTTCATGACCACCCTGGGCCACTTCGCGTTGTCACCGGGTTTTTCCCATGCTTCCGTCAACAGCTTATGGGAAAGGGCACGTACCCCCCTGTTTGGTGTGAGGGTGCTTTGCAGCAACCGGTTGTAAATGTAATGACCGGTGGCGAATGAGAAATTCATGTTCAAGTCAAAGTTTTTGTAGGCAAATTGGCTATTGAAACCACCGATAAACTTGGGTAAAGAGGTTTTCCCTTTTAGGATCATCCGGTTCTCTTCCAGATTGCTTGTTGTGCCCGGAATAATATTTCCCGTATGAGAGGTTGTACCATCCTCATTGATCTTTACCTCGTATATCATGGGTATTCCCTTCTCGGGGTCAACCCCTGCCGATTCGGCCATGTACCAGTTGCCCAGCGGGAGTCCCGTCTTGAAAATCGTGATCACCCTGCTCTCGTACGGTTCAGCTTGCGTGATACCCACGTTGTTGGCATCCGATTCAGGATCCAATGCAAGAATCTTGTTGCTGTTCGTAGAGAAGTTCAGGCCCACTTTCCAGGTAAGGGCTCTGTTCAATATGGTCGCATCCACGTTAAACTCAATCCCCTGGTTCTGCATATCGCCAATGTTCTGCCAAATGATATTCCCACCGAATATCCCGGCCGAGTATGGAAGGGCCACGGCCAGGAGCATATCCTCAACGTTTTGCCTGTAGTAAGCAAGCGACCCGTTGATCCTGTTATTCAGCAATCCAAAATCAAACCCGAAATCCAAGGTGCTGGTCGTTTCCCATTTGATTTCCGAGTTGCCAATGCTGGCCAACTCTGTACTGGGGATTCCCAGGTTGTTGCCGGTTCGTACTGAATACCTGTCGGAGGTGATCCCGCTGGGTATATTGGTATTACCAGTCTGACCGTAACTGCCCCTTAACTTGAGCAGGTTGATGATATCTGCATTGAAGAACTCCTCCTCCGAAATAATCCACCCCGCGGAACCGGATAGGAAGGTAGCCCACCTGTTCTCTGGTGTAAACTTGGATATCCCGTCGCGTCGAGCACTTGTCCCCACGATATACCTATCTTTAAACTTGTAATTGGCCCTACCAAAGAAACCCCGCAGGTAACTCTCGCTGCTTAAAGTGCTACGTCCCTTTATGGATTCGGGTGTACCCACCTCCCTGAAGCTACCGATTAACGACTGACTTTCCAGGTAAGTATTGTGAAATTGTGATCGCGTATTCTCCACGCCCGTCACGATATTCAACCAGTGCTCTTCGCCAAAGTACTTGTCGTAATTCAGGTAAGCGTTGTAGTTAATGACCGTATGCTGGTTTTTCTCCTCCCGCGCCATGGCACCATCAATACGAACCCCTTTCCCGCGATAGGAGAGACCTTTATCGAAAACCAGGTTAGCCCCGAATTCCCCAACGAGGGTGAGGCCGTCAGCCAGTTTCAGTGTCGCGTTCAATCCTTGTAGCACGTTGACCGTTTGAAGGTTGCTCTCGCTATTCACGGGAGAGATACCCGCCAGGGCGTTCGCGCTTGACAGGGGGTTCCAGAAGCCGTTGATGCCCGTGTCCGTATCATCGTAAACCTTCATCCATGGTAGGGAATAAGCGTTCACTTGTGCCCAGCCACCGGCGCCGGCCCTTCCGTAGTCTGATTTCGACCGATTGTTGTCGGAAAACGAGAGACTCCCGCGATAACTGAGGTTGAGCACCTCGTGTAAGTTGTAATTGAGGTTCGCGTTCGCAGAGAAGAGATCCATATCGTTGAACTTAAGGATGCTTTTATCTTTTCTGTAACGCAGCGACAGGTAGGCACTCCCCTTATCGCTCCCCTGGGTCGCGGCTATATTTACCTCATTAAACATCCCTGTTCTGCTTATCACCTTACCCCAGTCGGTATTGGTAGCCATCGCCTCGGCCCTGGTCATGGTAGCGGTTACACCATCCAGTTGATTGAGCGATGCCTGCGGGTCAAAGGTTCCCGACAACTTGCTGTTGGCATACGCTTTGTCCATGATTTCAATATACTGTGGACCTGTTGCCAGGCCAATATCCCGGTTGGCCCAGTTGCTAACTCCAGATTTCACATCTATAGAGATATTCATGGCTCCCTTTTTCCCCGATTTGGTGGTCACGAGAATCACACCGTTGGATCCCCTGGAACCGTAAATGGATGTGGCGGCCGCATCCTTTAGCACCTGAATCGACTCTATATCAGCCGGGTTAATCATCGACATAACGTTCTGTGACGATTCGCCGTCATAAGAACCGCCGAGATTGGTGCTCGCGATGGGAATACCATCCACGATCCATAAAGGATTTGTCCCCGAGGAGATCGAGTTGACACCACGCACTTTAATCTGCACGGGCGATCCTGGTAACCCGGACTCATTGGATACCATGAGTCCCGGTGCCAGTCCCTGTAATGCGGCATCAAAAGAGGCGGCACTGGTCGCCTTGATCAGGTCTTCACTGCTTATCGTAGATATTGATCCGATAACGTCCCTTTTCTTTTGCGTGCCATAGCCAACAACCACGATTTCATCCAAAAGCCCCACGTCTTCATGCATGATCACGTTCATTGCGGATACACCGTCCCAGGCTACTTCCTGCGCGGAAAAACCGATGTAGGTAAACACCATCACCGCATCTCCGGGAACCTGAATCGAAAAGTTCCCATCTATATCGGTGACCGTTCCGTTAGAGGTGCCTTTTTGAATGACATTCACCCCTATCAACGGAATACCCGCTACATCTGTTACAGCTCCCTCAAGTGTAACGTTTTGTGCTACTGCTCTTGTTGAAAGTAGCAAAAAAAATAGGCTCAAGCCTATTAATAGGTTTGATAATTTAATTCTACCCATAGTGACTTAATCAATTTAAAATTCACAATAACGACGCGAATATAAGAAAAAATACACTAAAAATGTTACATTTTTGTTAAGTTGCTGTTTTCATATTCATATAAGGAGCGATTTCCAGGAGACAGAAATGTTAACATGAATCAATATGACTGTACCCCTAATGCCAGGCCTGTCTTTTATAGCACCTGGTCATTTGTCATGACTAAATGGTGAAACAGTGAACCTGTTTAAATGTTTTTTCTTATTTTCGCGTGTAACTAAACTCTTTTTTCATCCCCATCATGCTCATCACGATTATCATATTAATTATTTTAGGTGCTTTTTTAGCTTGGGGAAAATTTCGTTCCGACATAGTAACCATGCTGGCGCTCATGTCGTTAACCGTCCTCGACATTTTGACTCCGCAAGAAGCCATCGCAGGCTTCTCCAATCCGGTCGTACTGATGCTGGCTGGGATGTTTATCGTGGCAGGAGGGATTAATCAGACGGGATTGGCGAAAAAGTTGAGTATTCGCCTCCTGCATTGGGGACGCAAAAGCGAATTGTGGCTTTTCGTGCTCGTCATGCTCGTGACAGCGTTTTTAAGCTCGTTTATGAGCAACTACGGAACTGTCGCGTTGTTGTTGCCGATCATCGTGAGCATGACCCGTGAAGCGGATTTAAATGCCCGCCGTTTTCTGATGCCGATGGCCTTTGCCGCCAGCATGGGCGGGATGATGACCCTTATTGGCGCACCACCTAACCTAATTGTAAACGAGGCGTTGATTGATGCGCATTTTAAAGGGTTGGAGTTTTTCACCGTATTGCCCGTGGGTATTATATTGCTGGTCATCGGGATTATCTTTTTGTGGTTTCGTTCTTCCTACCTCGAGAAAAGTGATCGTGACAAACAGGCTGCTGAACGACAAACCAAGTCTCCCCAAGAGTTAATTAAAGAGTATCAGTTGGCCGATAGCCTTTTCAGGCTGCAAGTTCCTAAAGAGAGCCCGATCCTTCATACCCCGCTTAGGGATTTGGCCATTACTAACCGCTACGGCATAACTATCGTCGAAATCAGGAACTACCAGAGTCCTACCGATAAAATATTGAAATCGGTGAGCCATTACTTTGCCAATGCAGACAGCATCTTAAATGCTGACGACTTGATTTACGTGGAGGGCTCATTTAATGACGTGAACCGTTTTGCTGAAGAAAATGACTTGACTTTCGTGGATACCAAGCAAGCCGATAACAAGATCATGGCGTTCGATTCCGAGATGAAATTCGATGAAATTGGCGTGGCCGAGGCGGTTGTGCTCTCTAGCTCGAAGCTGATTAACCGGCAAGTGAGAGAGAGCGGTTTCCGGAGACGGTATCAAATCAATATTTTAGGGATAAAACGGCAGGGTGAGTACATTTTGCATCAGGTTCAGCGTGAAAAGATTCATGCCGGCGACTCGCTGCTTATTCAGGGAGCCTGGTCAAATATGGACGAAATGGCTTCCGAAGAACTGGATTTGGTCATCGTGGGACAGCCCATGCAAGAAGCCAACAAAGTGGTGTTGGAACACAAGGCGGGCATATCGGCGCTCATTCTTTTCGCGATGATCATCTCGATGGCTTTCAACATATTGCCCAACGTTACATCCGTTTTGGTTGCCGCCCTGCTGATGATCGTGACCGGTTGTTTCAGAAACGTGGAAACGGCCTACAACTCTATTCGTTGGCAGAACATCGTCTTTTTCGCCGCGATGCTTCCCATGGCGACCGCGATGAATAAGACCGGGGCATCGGCAACGATCTCCCACGGTCTGGTCAACTTTATGGGCAGCCTGGGACCCCACGCGGTGTTGGCAGCACTCTATGTTGCCACGTCGTTTTTTACCCTGTTTGTCAGCAATGCGGCCACCGTGATTATCTTCGCGCCCATTGCCATCCAATCGGCGATAGTGTTGAACGTGAGTCCCTACCCGTTCGTGTTGGCCGTGGCCACGGCCGGGGTAATGTGCTTGGCGAGCCCATACGCCACGCCGCCTAATTCTTTGGTGTTGTCTCCGGGACATTACACGTTTGGCGACTTTATCAGGGTAGGACTCCCGCTCCAGCTTATTTACGTTCTCGTGATGATTTTCGCGCTGCCGCTGTTGTACCCATTTTGATCAGGACTACTTAATGACACTTCCGCTTTTACGGTCATTATCAAGGTAGCCATGATTATTATACCCATTTTGATCAGGACTACTTGATAACCCTTATTTTGTACACATCAATTTCTGGAATTATAATCCTTTTGTCTGGATTTAGGCAGTAGATGTTGTGGGTCCACCAGCTTATTTCACCTTTGGTATACCCTCCGGGTTTGTTTTAATATGTTGTTCATCGTGAGCTGTTCGGTAAAAGTCAAGATACAAAAATAGATGAAAATACAGCTCTTCACAAGCGTAAGGGATAAAAACCAGGAAAAATATATAGAGGAATGATAAACAAGAAAAGCCTCTGTCTCCCTTCACAATAACCCTTAAGATATAATAAATAATCCGCCGTAATAATAAAAAAACCACCATGGATTAAACAAATGATTAAATCATTTGTTTAATTTGAGAAGGAGGGCTATATTTATGATTCAAAACTAAAGGTATTAGGTATGGAACCGTTAACTACCGAACAAAAAATCATCAAGGCTGCCAGTAAGCTCTTTACACAAAAGGGGTATGCGGCAACTAAAACGCGGGAGATCGCCGAAGAGGCGGATATTAACCTGGCGCTACTTAACTACTACTTCGGGAGTAAAGAGAGACTTTACAAGGAGGTGGTAAAAAATAACCTGGGGATGCTTCTGGAGGTAATGATCCCGATTTTGTCGGACGAGAAGGTGTCGTTGAAAGAGAAAGTGGTGACCATCGCCGAGAACTACACCCAACTGCTTCTTGAACATGAGGAACTCCCCATTTTTATCCTTAACGAGTGGACGGTGAACGAGGATCTGTTCGTGGATATCACACGTGACGCACGACTCTTCGCGAAACCGGTGATTGAGAAGCAGTTGAAGGAGAACGGGATGGAGGTGTCCGTGGATGACTTCATCGCTAACTTGTTGAGTTTGATCATGTTCTCGTTCGTGGCCAAGCCACTGATCGTCTCGTCGGGATTGGTAGAAGAGGGAGAGTTCGCCAATTTCGTGAACCGACGAAAGGAGAAGATATGGGAATGGATGACCAAAATTAACCAATAAACGAATAGTTATGTACGCTGAACTTACCAAATACAGCAAACAACTCAAGAACATCGGGTTTATCTGCCTTGTCTGGCTTATCGGAGCGCTTTCGCTGGAAGCAAAAGGGCAGGTTATCACGCTCGATCGATGCCAGGAGTTGGCACGGGAGAACTACCCGGCCCTGGTTCGATACGGTATCATCGAGAAAACCAAAGAGTACACCATCGCTAATGCCAACCGTGCCTACCTGCCGCAAGGGAGCTTCAGCGCGCAAGCCTCCTGGCAGTCCGACGTGACGAAAATCAACCTGGATTTGCCGGAGGGGATGCCGCCCATAGAGGTGCCGGTGCCGGATAAGGATCAATACCGGGTGGTAGCGGAACTGAACCAGTTGATATGGGACGGGGGACAAATCGCGGCACGAAAAAAAGAGGTGGAGGCAGGTGCCCAACTAGAGTTGCAGCAACTGGAGACGGAGGTGTACGGGTTGAGGGAACGGGTGAACAACGTCTTTTTCGGTATCTTGCTGATGAAGGCGAACCTACACCAGCAGAGCACCCTGGAGAACGAACTGCAACGGAACCTTGATAAGGTGATGGCCTACCTGGAGAACGGATTGGCCAACGAGGCGGATGTGAGCACGGTGAAGGTGGAACAGCTAAAGGCCAAGCAGCAACGGGTGCAGCTGGAATCGGCCCTCGAAGCGTACGTCCACGTGTTGTCGGTGCTCACCGGCGAGCCGATGGATACCGGAATGACTTTCGTGAAACCGGAACCGGGCACTGAGGCGACCATCCAAACGCTCCTGCAAGCAACGCGCTTGCCGACCAACCGACCCGAGTGGGCGCTATTCCAAGCGCAGGAGAACGCGATCGATTCAAAACGATCGTTGCTCAACGCGAGAAGCCGACCCGTCATCGGGGCTTTCGCGCAAGGTGGGTATGGCAAACCGGGACTGAACATGTTCGAGAACGAGTTCGAACCCTATTTCGTGGGGGGTATCAAGCTCACCTGGAACTTCAGTTCCCTCTACACGAGGAAGAACGACCTAAGGATGATCAACCTGCAAAAGGAGGCGGTGAACGCACAACGGGAGACGTTCCTGTACCAATTGGACATGGAGATCCCACGCCAACGGGTGGAGATGGAACGATACAGGAAGACAATGGAGGAGGACGATGAGATTATTCAACACCATCGGATCATGCGGGAAGCGGCAGAAGCAAAGGTGGAGAATGGAACGCTGACCGTGTCCGACCTGATGAAGGAACTCCTCGCCGAGGAGGCAGCAAAACAGGCTAAAACGCTGCACGAGATACAGTACCTGATGTCGCTCTACGCGCTTAAAAACACGGTCAACATGGAGTGATGAATGCGAACTCATACGGTAAGTAGCACAGATGATTAATTTGAAAAAAGAAACAAATGAAACTAAACAGAATCATTATTTTGACCATATCCATACTTATGGTCTTCACCCTATCCTCTTGTGGTGCTGGGGAGACAGACTTTGATGCGACCGGTTCGTTCGAGGCGACCGAAATTATCGTGTCATCGCAAGCGAACGGGCTTATCCTGGAGCTGAACGCGGAGGAGGGCCAGCAACTACAGGAGGGTGAGCTAGTGGGAGTGATCGATAGCACGCAGCTCCACCTGCAGAAGCTGAGCCTTTTATCGAGCGCGAGAGGGGTACGGGCACAGCAACCCGATATCCGTAAGCAGACGGCCGCCATCCAAGAACAGATCAACACCCTGGAAAGGGAACGAGAGCGGGTGGAGCGACTGATCGAATCGAACGCGGCGAATCAGAAGCAACTGGACGATATCGTAGCGCAACTGGAGGTGCTGCGTAGCGAACTGGAAGCCCATCAAACCATGCTAAGGCAGAGTAGCGTGCAGGTATCTGCGCAAAGTTCCACGCTGGAGATACAGATCGCCCAACTGGAAGACCAACTGGAGAAAACCAAGGTGAGGGCTCCCATCAGCGGCACCGTGCTCAACAAGTACGCGGAAGCGGGAGAGCTGGCCGGCATGGGAACACCGCTCTTTAAAATCGCGGATACCGGGAGGATGTTCCTCCGCGCGTACGTGACGAACGACCAGCTGGCGAAGGTGAAGCTGGGCGATGAGGTCACCGTGCGGGTAGACGACGGGGAGGGAGGCGCACGCACCTACACCGGGCAAATCAGCTGGATCTCCGACAAGTCGGAATTCACACCCAAAACTATACAGACCAAGAATGAACGGGCCAACCTGGTCTACGCGATGAAGGTGTCGGTACAAAACGACGGCTACCTGAAAATAGGGATGTATGGTGAGGTGAAGTTTGATTAACGGGGAGAGAGAACAGGGCAAATAATAAATGTAAAGACGGGGGCTAAATAAGAAGCAAAAAGGTCTAACGAAGATGATTGTTGTAGAAAACCTACATAAGACCTATAGCACGGGGCTCGGCAGAAAAGGTAAAAAGGGTAAGGACAACGGTAACGGCAAAGGTGACGGTGATCGTAACAGTAACCGTAACGGCGACGTGAAAGCGTTGAACGGGGTCACCTTCCGGGTCAACAAGGGGGAGATACACGGAATCATTGGCCCCGATGGAGCCGGTAAATCGACCCTCTTCCGGATTTTAACGTCGCTGCTCCTGCCGGACGAGGGTCCCTCCAAAGTCACCGTCGCCGGTTACGACGTAGTAAGGGACTTCCGGGAGATTCGACAGATTATCGGTTACATGCCGGGCAGGTTCTCGCTTTACCAAGACCTTACCGTGGAGGAGAACCTGAACTTCTTCGCGACGCTGTTTAACACGACCGTCAAAGAGAACTACCACGTCATTAAAGATATTTACGGACAGATCGAGCCGTTTAAAGACCGACGGGCCGGTGCACTGTCGGGCGGGATGAAGCAGAAACTGGCCTTGAGCTGTGCGCTGGTACACAGGCCCACGGTCCTGTTCCTGGATGAGCCGACTACCGGGGTGGACCCGGTATCGAGGCAGGAGTTTTGGGAGATACTCGACAGGCTGAGCGAACAGGGAATCACCATCCTGGTCTCCACCGCCTACATGGACGAGGCCAACCGCTGCACGCGCATCTCGCTCATGCAGGCGGGACGGTTTATGGCGACCGATACACCCAAGGGGATCACGGAGAGCTACGATGAGCTGTTATGGTCGGTAGAGGGGGAACGGATGCCTGCGCTGCTCGCCGAGTTACGCGCACACCCCGACGTGAAAACGGCCTTCGCGTTTGGCGACAATCACCACGTTACCGTAAAAGAGAGATTAAGCGTGGATGCACTGAGAGAATACCTTACCGGCAAGGGATTCAACGAGGTGCGCGTCACCCCAATAGAGCCTACCGTGGAAGATGCTTTCATGAAAGCATCCATGGAGGTGTTAAACGGTAACGAGTAGCTATGCGGTGTTCAGTCAATGGGTATAGGATAACGACGTAGTGAAATTACAGGGCAAATCTTAAAAAGGCGCGTGAAATTCACGCTTGATATATAGGTATAGAATAAGAACGAAGTGAAGTTACAGTGCTAATGGGTAACGTAATCGAAGTAAGAGGGTTGACAAAGCGATTTGGCAATTTCACGGCCGTGGATCGCATCTCCTTCAATGTGAAGGAGGGGGAGATTTTTGGCTTCCTAGGAGCGAACGGTGCCGGGAAAACCACCGCTATACAAATGCTGTGCGGGATAAGCAAGCCTAGCGGGGGAACGGGTACCGTGGCCGGTTTCGATATAAACAAGGAGAGCGAGAAGATAAAACGGAACATCGGCTACATGAGCCAGCGCTTCTCTCTTTACGAGGACCTGCGGGTATGGGAGAACATACGGCTCTTTGGTGGCATCTATGGCCTGTCGGAAAAGGTGATCGCCGAAAAAACGGACGAGCTATTGGAGCGACTGGATTTCGCAAGCGAACGGAACACGATGGTGAAATCGTTACCCCTCGGCTGGAAGCAGAAGCTGGCCTTCTCGGTCGCCATCTTCCACGAGCCGAAGATCGTATTCCTTGATGAGCCGACCGGCGGAGTGGACCCGGCCATGCGGCGGCAGTTCTGGGAGATGATCTACGATGCGGCAGAGAGGGGTATCACCGTCTTCGTGACGACACACTACATGGATGAGGCGGAGTATTGCGACCGGGTATCCATCATGGTAGATGGCCGGATCGACGCGCTCGATACACCCAAAGAGCTGCGAAGAACCCATCATGCGGCCTCGATGGAAGAGGTGTTTACCCAACTGGCCAGGCAGGCGAAAAGAGTGGAGTAGAGCGCGGAAACGGGTGAAAAAGAGAAGAAAGTGAGGGAAAGAAACAAGAGAAAACCGAATAAACATAGTAGCAGGGGCAGATGAAACAGTTTATAGCGTTCGTGAACAAGGAGTTCCGCCATATCCTAAGGGATAGGCGAACCATGCTCATCATCCTGGGGATTCCCGTGGTGCAGATCCTACTGTTTGGTTTCGCCATCAACACCGAGGTAAAGGACCTTCATGTGGCCCTCTACGCTCCCTCGCCAAACGGGTTCACCAACGGCATCACCGAAAGATTGCACCAGAGCGAGTACTTTACCTTTCGGGCCGAGCTGGATGACCCTATAAAGATGGAAGAGAGCATGCGGAAAGGGAATCTCGATATGATGGTGCTGTTCGACACGGAGAGTGAGGCGGTGCAACTGATCATCAATAGCAGCGATCCCAACCGTGGATCGATCGCGGCGACCTACGCGATGGCCGTCATAGGCGGTTACCAGCAAGAACTGGCCGGGATCACGAGGATGCCTTTCCAAATAGAGGTGGAGAACCGAATGATCTACAATCCCGAGATGAAATCGGCCTACATGTTCGTGCCGGGCATCATGGGACTGGTATTGATGCTGATATGCACCATGATGACATCGGTGTCGATCGTGCGGGAAAAAGAGCGAGGTACGATGGAGGTACTACTGGCATCACCGTTGAAACAGGGAACGATGGTCTTCGCGAAAACAGTCCCTTACCTGGCGCTCTCCCTGGTCAACTTTACATCCATCTTATTGTTGAGCTACTACGTGCTAGGGGTTCCCATACAGGGCAGTTTAGGGACGCTCACCCTGATATCGGTACTCTACATCTTCCTCTCGTTGGCGTTTGGCTTGCTGATATCCACCTTGGTGCGAAACCAGATCAACGCGGTGATCATCTCGGCGATATCGGTGATACTTCCCGGATTATTACTTTCCGGGATGATCTTCCCAATAGTGAATATGCCGCAAATATTGCAATGGCTGTCCCATATCGTTCCTACGCGATGGTATATCGATATCGTTAGGAAAGTGATGATACAGGGACTGGGATGGGCCGTGATATGGAAAGAGACGGCGATATTGATTGGGATGTCGCTCCTGCTCGTGGGAAGTTCTATCCTGAACATTAAATCGAGGTTGGAGTAAACGAGAAGATCAAGCGCGTAACATGAGCCGCAAACAGAGAATCGTTACATAAAATATTGGCAATCAAAAACAGGATGAAGACATTGAAGTTCCTTATAGAGAAAGAGTTCAAGCAGATGTTCCGCAACCCGCTCATCGCTAACCTGATCATCTTCTTTCCGACGATGGTGCTCTTGGTCTTCCCCTGGGCAATCACCTTCGAGGTGAACAATATACGGGTCGACGTGGTGGATCACGGGAAGGGTAGCTACTCAAAACGACTAACCGACAAGGTGGAGGCATCGCCTTACTTTATATTAAATGACACCCCACCCGATTACGAAACGGCCATGCAGGCTATGGAGAGAGGGGAGATCGATATGATCGTTGAGATTCCGACCACTTTTGATCGCGATATCGTGAAACAGCAGTCGTCAAGGGTGGGATTGGCGGTCAACTCGGTGAACGGTTCGGTGGGGCTCCTGGGCAGCAATTACATGACGCAGATCGTGAACGACCTGTCGAGGGAACTGGCAAGTGAACTGCTACACAAGACATCCCATGCCCAAATGAAAGCACCTCCCTCCCTACCCCGCCTCACCATTGAACAACGCTACCGCTTCAACCCCCAAATGGATTATAAGCTATTCATGATTCCCGGCTTTTTCGTCATCATCCTCACCATTCTCTGCGGAATCCTTCCGGCATTGAACATCGTGCTGGAGAAAGAGAACGGGACCATTCACCAGATCAACGTCACACCGGTACACAAAGCGTGGTTCATCCTGGCCAAGCTTATCCCTTACTGGACCATCGGGCTCATCGCCTTTATCATCGCCATATTCGTGGCTTACCTGATTTACGGCCTATGGCCGGCGGGCAGTATCTTTACCGTCCTATTTTCGGGAATCGTCTTTATCATCTCCGTGTCAGGTATGGGCATCATTATCTCCAACTACTCCGAGACCTTGCAGCAAGCGGCCTTCCTGGTGATTTTTTTCATCTTGATCATCATCCTGTTGAGCGGCATGTTCACGCCAATATCCAGCATGCCGATATGGGCCCAGGCAATCGCCGCGATCAACCCGTTCACCTACCTTACCAGCGCGTTGCGAATGATTTACTTGAACGGGAGTAGTCTGGCCGATGTATCGACGAACCTGCTCATGTTGGCCCTGTTTTCACTCTTGCTAAACGGCTGGGCGGTACTCAGCTACAAGAAGCGGGGTTAACAGTTGATCGCCTTCGTTTTGAAAGCAAAAGCAAACGTAAAAACGGGAGCAAGTTCATTGTTAATTGTTCATTGCTCATTGTTAACTATCTCCTTGAACTGCTTCCGGTAGGTCTCCCCTATCGGCACCTGCTTCTTACCAATGCTGATCCGGTTCTTTTGGATGCTGGTTATCTTATCCCGGTGAATGATATAGGAGCGATGCACCCGCATGAACTGGTCCGCCGGTAATGTCTCTTCGAGCGATTTAAGGCTCATTAGTGATAAAATGGGTTTCGAGTCACTCTCGATGTAGATCTTTACGTAATCTTTTAGCCCCTCGATGTAGAGGATATCTTCGTACAGCAGGTGGAGGTACTTATAGTCCGACTTAACGTAGAAGCCAACCTTTTCCCGTTCGGGGGGGGATGACTCTTTAGAGGCACTGGTCATCTCAAACCACGACAGCGCCTTTTTGGCAGCAGTGAGGAACTCGGAAAAGGAAAAAGGCTTAAGGAGGTAATCGATCGCGTTGACCTTGTATCCCTCTACCGCGTACTGGCTGAACGCGGTGGTGAAGATAACACGGGTAGAATCACCGATGACACGGGCGAACTCCATGCCGCTCACTTCGGGCATCTGTATGTCGAGGAAGATCACGTCCACTTTCTCACCGGCGATCTGCTTCATGGCCGAAAGGGCGTTGCTGTACTTCCCGGTCAACTTCAGGAAAGGTACCCGCTGCACGTACGATTCCAGCAACGATAACGCCAACGGCTCATCGTCTACTATCCAGCAATTCAATATCATCTGCATGCCTCTTTGTATCGATTATCAACACGGTGGTATACATTTCATCCCTTATCTCGGTTCGCCAACTGTAGTTGCCGGGATAGAGCAGTTCAAGTCGTCGCTTTACTAATTCCAGCCCAATCCCGCTGCCACTTTTATCGGATTCCGATTTGGGGAAGTAGCTGTTGCTGCAGACGAACTCCACCCTTCCGTCGTCGTGCTCCACGAGCGAGATGTCGATGAACGACGGTTTATCGCCACTGACACCGTGCTTGAACGCGTTTTCTATCAACGATATGAAAATGAGTGGGGAGATCAACGTCTCCTTCTCCTCGAAATAGGCGAAATGGGTGTTAAGCTTCACGTTCTCGGACAAGCGGATACGCATCAACTCGACGTAGTTGCGCATGAAGTCGACCTCCTGGCGAAGCGGCACGTAGGCTTGGTTGTTGTCGTACAACAGGTGGCGCAGCAACTTGCTCAGATCAACCACGGCTTGCTGGGCTTTCGGTGGGTTGAACTCGATGAGCGCGTAGATGTTGTTCAGCGTGTTCAACAGGAAATGCGGGTTAATTTGATTTTTAAGGTTTTGAAGCTCAGCTTCCGATTTTGCCTTGGCCAGCTCCTTCCGCTCGTTGTCCACCTCAAGCCAACGGATGGTCATCTTCAGTGCCAGGCTAAGCCCCGTCATGAAGAAGAGGGAGGTGAAGTTACGTACTACGAACGGTAGGGGTATCGCCCTCCTTCGCATAGGCCAACGGGGCATCATATCGGGTAGCAAGGCAGTCATCCACCCATGGCTGTAATGCATCAGAAAAGCCGTACCCACGATCAGGAGCAGGTTATAAAGGATAAATTGCTTGGTTTTACCCTTGAAGAGAAGCTTTTCGATAAGTAGGAAGTAGTTGATGTAAAAAACGAACATGAACCCCAGCAAATCCGGCAAGGAGCGGATAAACAACCTCCAATTAAAGAATCGCTCGGAGTCCATGAAGAAATAGGGAAGGAAAAAGATCACTCCCCACAAGAGAATATGAACTATAGCATTATTCCACTTGTTTCTCTGGTTTACTTTTAGCATTTGGGTCATTGATCCGAAATTTTGATTCTTTTACATCCCGGGGGGTGGCCCAAGTGGCGGTCCAAAGCCTCCTCCACCGCCCATGCCACGTCCTCCACCTCTGCCCATACCGTCTCCAGGTCCCTCACCCCTTCGCGGCATCATATCTTGTTGCGTCGCACCGCCTTTAAATATGTTGAACCGGTAGACGAAATGCACCATGAAGTAGCTGGTGAGCGTGTTGGTCGTTGAATCCCTTATATAGTTCGAAGTCACGCTTCTGCTGATGTTGCTTCGTTGTTGCAGGATATCATATATCTTTAAACGAATGGTACCGTTCTTTTGTTTAAATAGTTGCTTCTGAATGGACGCGTTCCATAACCACTCGTTCTGCTCAAACCCATCTGTATAACCGGAGTTGGTGGCGTAATTAATATCGCTCTCTATCGTCAAATCCCAGGGCAGGTAGAGGGTAGCGTTCGCGCTACCGCCATAGTTAAAGTACTGTTGATCACGTTGTCCCTCCAGGCTGTTGGTCACGTTATTGAAGTTTACATTACCCCGAATACTAAAGTCGAGCAGGTCAGACCGATAGTTCAGCCCCATTGTCTCCATTAGGTTGACCCGCTGATTGAGGTTCTTCTCGATCACCGGTTCTTCACTCCCTTTCGTGTAGTAGCCGGAGAACCCGTTAGAGCGGTTGTAGCTAGCGAAAGTCATGGAGAAGATGGAGAACTTGATGTTTTTCAAAGGCACGTTAAACATCACCCGTCCGTTACTATTCCAGTTACCGCTCACGTTCTTGAACGTGCTCTCCTTTCGTCCCGTGGAGGGGTCGGTTATGGTAGACGAAACGATGTCGTTGGTCATGTAGTTCATGTTGCCGAACGCCGTGAAGGAGCTGGCCTTCTCGGGATTCGAGGTACGGTACTGAAAGTTAAGCCGATGGGTGAAAGAGGGTTTCAAGTCGGGATTCCCGTAACTCAGGTTCAACGGGTCCGATACGTCGACAACCGGCGAGAGCTGCGTGACCGAGGGTTGATCGGTATTCCCGAAGTAACGCAACCTCAAGTTGCGGGTACGGCTCCACCGGTAATTGAATTGCGCCATGGGTGCGTAGTTGACCACGTTCTGTTGGGTATCATGAATCTGCTTCGTGCCTATGAACGTTTTACTCAGGGACTTGGAGGGCTGTACGGAAAAACCAAGTATATAGTCGTAGTTCTCCCTGACAGAGCGGAAGTTGATCTCAACCTCCTGGTTCGAGAAACGGTTCTCAAGGCGCTTGCTGTATGCCGAGTCAAGCACGGTGTAGTTCCCCTGATCATCCAACGAGCGGGTATCCCTATCCGATTCGGAAATATTTTGCGCGTATTGGTAGGCCAGCTGGATGTAGTTGGCCCTCCCTACCGGTTCCACGTAAGAGAAGAACGCCCGCCACGAGGTGTTATTACTCGTGTTGGTGAACCGCTGATCGATGATGTCATCGGGACGAGAGCCAAAGTAATAGGTGTTGGAGAGGTTACTACCGTTGTTTTCCGATATCCCCCGGTCAGCACGTAGGTGGGCGCTGATAATACGCCCCTGAGGACTGATTTGGCGGCTGAAGTCGATATTTCCCCCAAGGTTGCTCCCTTTCCCTTCAGACAGGTACCTGGAGTCACCTTGGTTGATGGTATCGTTGTTAGATTCACGTTGGGTAAAGTAGTCGCCCGTCGCGTTACGATTGTTGTTATAGAGTGACGCGTTGGGCCGGAAGATGATGGTAGTGAGTGAGTCGGGTTCCCACTCCATGCGAAATTCCATGTTAAAGTTCTGGCTTCGGTTGTTGGTCACGTTCTTCTCTTGTTCCAGCGTGTTACCTGTACTCAACAGGTTCCTGGTAAACACGTTCGAGCGGACATCGTTATCGGTATACCCATAGCGAGCATTCCCACCCAGTTTGAAGTTGGTTGCAAACTGCTTGCTGAAGTTGCCGCCCCCGTTAGCCGAAGTGGAGATGCCACTTTGTCCCCCGAACATCATGCCGGGGCCTCCACCCATTCCTCCTCCCATTCCTCTTCCCATCCCTCCTCCGGGTCCACCGGGTCCCCCCATCCCGCCGAACATAGACGACGCGATATCGGAGAAACCGATGCTATTGGTATTGTTTACACCCCCTAAGAAGGTGTATTGATCCGTATCTTTCATGTAGTTGACCATCGCGTTGGTTTCATAACGCTCCTTGCTGCCATATCCCGCGAAGGCATTACCAAAAAGCCCCTCTTTCATACCCGGCAGTACGGTGAGGTTGATCACGTTCTCCTCTTCCCCGTCGTCGAAGCCAGTCATTTGTGCCATCTCGCTCCTCCTCTCCAGTACTTGAAGCCTGTCGACCATCTTCGCGGGTAGGTTCCTGGAGGCGACCGTCGGGTCGCTACTGAAAAACTCCTCACCGTCCACCAATATCTTCTTGATCTCTCTTCCATTGACCGTTATCTTTCCATCGCTGTCCACCTCCACGCCGGGCATCTTCTTCAACAGATCCTCTACCACCGCGCTTTCCGTCACTTTGTAGGAGGCGGCGTTGTACTCCAGGGTATCACCCCTGACCACGATCTCGGGCGCTTTGGCGGTGACCACCGTCTCGGAGAGGAGAATATCGTCACGAACCATGGGTAGCGTACCTAACTCGACTTGGGGGTTGGAGTTATTTATCTGAACCTCTTCAAAAAGATCGTGGTACCCGATGAATGAGACTTGCACGATGTAGGAACCGTTACGTACCGGGATTGAAAAGGATCCGTCATCGCCAGAGGCTTTCCCCGTTACGAACGCGCTGTCCGCTTTCTGTAATACCCGGATGTTCGCCTGCGGAATGGGCTGCTCCGTCTCCTGATCTACCAGCTTACCGCTAATGGCGCGAGCCACTTGCTGTTGCGCTTGTGGCTGCTCTATAATTCGCTGGTTTGTCTCTGTTCGCCCCTGTCCTTGCACCCCTGTCTGGCCCCACGTAGTGGACGTTGTGGAGATCATGCACAACGTCAAAAATAATAATAATAACCTGTTCATCTTCATTCACGAAAAATATTGACATGTTTGTCTGCCATATGCTTTGTTGCACGGTACAAAAATAGGCTCTGGAAGCAGCAACGACAAAACAAATAGATAAACCTCGGGATTTTGTCGACCAACTGAACGTTTCAAGCGATTAAGCCGAGCAACCCGATCGCAAAAGGCAAAGAAAACCGAGTTTATACTTCATTATATGCAAATTATTTATAATTTTGCCCATTGAGTTAAAGTCATATACAGGAATATTATCATCAAAAATCACCGAGATATGTTAAAATCATTACGAAGTGAAGATTGGGTTTCCACCCTTATGGGTATCATGATCTTGGTTTTGGTTGTGCTGCTTCCTACAGTCATGAAGAACACCCTTTACATGTCCCTTATCGTGGCCGCTCTTGCCTACCTGGGCTACCTCTTCATGGGTAACAAGGACAAGGGGCAATTTTTCCTCTCGTTCATTGGGATTTACCTGCTGGCACTGTTAGCCGGTTACATCGCGGGGATCAGTAAAATCAAGGCCCTTGGGTTAGAGTCGGTCTTCTTCGCCGTGTTAATCGGGTTGTTTATTCGCAACACGGTGGGTCTGCCCAAGTGGTTGGCATCTGCCGCTAAGAGCGAGTACTACATCAAGGCGGGGTTGGTTATCTTGGGAAGCTCCATCCTTTTCAACGAGATCATGAAGGCCGGGGCTTTGGGGATGATCCAGGCGGTGGTCGTGGTCATCTCGGTATGGTATTTCAGCTTTTGGGTATCCAGGCGCGTATTCAAGATCGATCAAGAGATGTCGATGTTGCTTTCGAGCGCGGTGTCCATCTGCGGGGTCTCGGCCGCTATTGCCACGAGCGGGGCTATCAAGGGTGAGCCTAAGAAGCTATCATTCGTGATTTCGCTGGTGTTGATCGTGGCCATTCCCATGATGTACCTCCTACCCTACTTGTCTAAATGGATAGGGTTGAGTGAAGAGGTAGCGGGTGCGTGGCTTGGTGGTACCATCGATACTACGGCGGCGGTAGTCGCCTCGGGCAAGTTCATCGGTGAAACGGCCGAGCAGTACAGCGTGATCATCAAGTCGGCGCAAAACGTGCTACTGGGCGTGGCCGCGTTCGTGATCTCCATCTACTGGTCCTTCCGGGGCACGAACGTCGATATACGACCCTCCGGCAAGGTACTTTGGGATCGCTTCCCCAAGTTTGTCCTTGGCTTTCTCCTCGCTTCGTTGGTATTTAGCTTCGCGTTCGATGCTGAAACGGGTAAAGTATTGTCGAAGGTAGCCAACGGGGGTGCACGGAATCTTCTCTTCTCGCTAGCGTTCGTCTGCATCGGGCTAGAGACCGATTTCCGTTACATCTTCAAGAAGGAGAATGCACGTTACATCTGGTCGTTCCTTACCGCTCAATGTTTCAATATCATTGTCACCCTGATAGTGGCTTGGCTGCTATTCGCCTACTTCTTTTGATGCAATGCAGGGCAGGGGTTAAGCTGTAAACGGCAAACGTTCAACCTATTCCCAATCGAGGATCACTTTTCCACAGTGTCCCTCCTCCATCACGTCGAATCCTTTTTGGAACTCGTCGATGGGGAAACGGTGCGTGATGATAGGGGTCAGGTCCAGTCCCGAGATGATCATCTGTTCCATCTGGTACCAGGTTTCCCACATCTCTCGGCCATAGATCCCCTTGAGGGTAAGCGCCTTGAATATAATGGCGTTCCAGTCAACGGTGGTGTTGTTCGGCAATATACCCAGCAACGATATCTTGGAGCCGTTATACATGCTGCCAATCATCTCCCGGAACCCGGCTGGTGATCCCGACATCTCCAGTCCCACGTCAAACCCGCGCATGCCCAGTTGTTTTACCGCGTTGGCCACGGTCTCTCCCTTGGATACGTTGACCGTGAGTGTTGCACCCATTTCACGGGCGATTTCAAGCCGATACTCGCTCAGGTCGCTCACCACGATATATCGTGCACCGGCAAAGCGGCAGATGGCGGTCGCCATGCTCCCGATAAGCCCCGCCCCCGTGATCAGCACGTCCTCCCCGATCAAGGGAAAGGAGAGCGCCGTATGCGTGGCGTTGCCAAACGGGTCCATGATGGCCGCGATCTCGTCCGGTATACGAGGATCAAGCTTCACCACGTTGGCTGCCGGTAGAGAGAGGTACTCGGCAAACGCGCCATCCCGGTTCACCCCCACCCCAATGGTGTTCTCGCACACGTGCAGCTTGCCGCGTCGACAGTTTCGGCAATGGCCGCAGGCGATATGCCCCTCGCCGGTCACACGGTCGCCCACCTTCAGGTTCTTTACCCCGCTCCCCATATCCACGATCTCGCCCACGTACTCGTGTCCGATTGTCATCGGTACCTTGATGGTTTTCTGCGACCACTCGTCCCAGTTGTAAATATGGAAGTCGGTTCCGCAAATGGAGGTCTTCTTGATTTTAATAAGCACATCGTTCACCCCAATCTCGGGTATCGGCACCTCTGCCATCCAAATCCCCTTTTCCGGACGTGTTTTAACCAATGCTTTCATACTTCCTCCTAATTAGATTACTTTCATCTCTTTACCCACCTTGATAAAGGCATTGATAGCCTTATCCAGGTGTTCGCGTTCGTGGCCCGACGAGAGCTGTACGCGGATACGTGCCTCCCCTCTCGGGACCACGGGGTAGAAGAAGCCGGTAACGTAGATACCCTCTTTGAGCAGGGCGTCCGCGAACTCTTGCGATAGCCGCGCATCGTAGAGCATCACCGCGCAGATGGCCGACTGTGTCGGTTTGATATCAAACCCGGCCGCTTTCATCTTGCCGATAAAGTAGTCGACGTTCTCGTGTAGCTTATCCTGCAACTCGTTGCTCTCCTGCAGCAGTTGGAAGGCCCTTACGCCCGCTGCTGCCACCAGTGGTGGGATAGAGTTGGAAAAGAGGTAGGGCCGCGAGCGTTGCCGCAGCATATCGATGATCTCCTGGCGGCCGGTTGTGAAGCCCCCGATAGCACCCCCGAACGCTTTCCCCAGGGTGCCGGTAATCGCGTCCACCTGGCCCAGGATGCCATACAGTTCGGTCACCCCTCGCCCGGTCTTTCCCACCACCCCGGCGGAGTGGCTCTCGTCCACCATCACCAGCGCCTCGTATTTCTTGGCCAGCTCCATGATCTTATCCATCGGTGCCACGTTCCCATCCATGGAGAAGACCCCATCGGTGATGATTACCCGGAAGCGTTGTGCTTGTGACTCCTTGAGCTTCTCTTCCAGGTCGGCCATATCGGCGTTCGCGTAGCGGTAACGTTTTGCCTTACAGAGGCGTACACCATCAATGATGGAGGCATGGTTTAGCGAATCAGAGACGATGGCATCGTCCGCGGTAAAGAGCGGCTCGAAGAGTCCCCCGTTCGCGTCAAAGCAGGAGGCGTAGAGAATGGTATCGTCGGTATGGAAGAATTCACTGATGGTTTTCTCCAGTTTTTTGTGGTAATCCTGTGTACCACAGATAAAACGCACGGACGACATGCCATATCCACGTTCATCCAATGCCTTTTTGGCCGCCTTGATCAGCTCGGGGTGATCTGACAGCCCCAGGTAGTTGTTGGCGCAAAAGTTAAGCACCTGTTGTCCCGAATCTACCTTGATCTCAGCGCTTTGTGGGGTTACTATAATGCGTTCGTTCTTGTAAAGTCCTGCTTCATCGATGGCTTTCAGCTCAGCCTGCAGGTGTTGTTTCATATTCGTGTACATTTTTTATTGTATTAATGGTTTACTGTTATTTAATTCCACGTAACTGGTGTCCCATCCGCTTCTTTTTCGTTTCCATGTAGAAGTGGTTATACTTGTTGAGCGACACTTCGAGCGGCACGTTTTCCACCACCTCCAGACCGTATGACTCCAGTCCGATTCGTTTCTTAGGATTATTGGTCATCAGCCGCATCTTCTTCACCTCCAGGTTACGCAGTATCTGGGCGCCCACGCCATAGTCCCTCTCGTCTGCTTGGTACCCCAGGTGCAGGTTAGCATCCACGGTATCGTACCCCTGCTCCTGCAGCTTATAGGCCTTCGCTTTCGCCATCAGCCCAATTCCCCGACCCTCCTGGTGCAGGTATAGCAGCACCCCTTTCCCCTCTTTCTCAATGAGCTCCAGCGCCTTATGCAGTTGCTCCCCGCACTCGCACCGCAGCGAACCAAAGGTATCTCCCGTCATGCACGATGAGTGTACACGTACCAGCAGCGGTTCGTCGTCTGCCCACTCTCCCTTTATCAGCGCCACGTGCTCTTCTCCGGTCGCCTTTTGCAGGAAAGGGATCATCGTGAAGTCACCGTAACGGGTAGGCAGCTTTACCGCTTCGCCACGCTCGATAAGCGACTCCGTTTTCAGCCGATACTTGATCAGGTCGGCCACCGAAACGATCTTCAGCCCGAACTCCTGGGCCATCCTCATCAGCTCCGGGAGTCGCGCCATGGAGCCATCCGGGTTCTTGATCTCGACCAGTGCACCTGCCGGATAGAGGCCGGCTAACCGTGCGAAATCGATAGCCGCCTCGGTATGGCCCGCACGGCGTAGCACCCCTTTCGATTGCGCCCGGAGCGGGAAGATATGCCCCGGTCGCCCGAACTCGTCGGGCGTCGTCTCCTCCCGGGTCAGCGCCAAGATGGTCTGCGCCCGATCGTACGCCGATATACCGGTCGTACAACCGTGCGTTAGCAGGTCAATCGATACCGTGAACGGGGTCGAGTGGATGGAGGTGTTCTGGCTCACCATCATGGGAAGTTCCAGCTCTTCCGCCCTCTCTTTGGTAATGGGTGCGCATATAAGTCCACGCGCATGCGTTTCCATGAAGTTGATCTTCTCCGGCGTGATACATTCCGCCGCGATGATCAGGTCACCCTCGTTCTCTCTATCTTCGTCGTCTACCACGATAATGAAGTTCCCTTTTCGTATCTCTTCAATGGCCTCTTCAATCGTGTTCAATATGCTGTATCCTTCCATTATCATGCTGTTTTGTTCGACTGTCACTCGATTCCCACACGGTTAATATTAGGCGATGGCCGTTTGTAGCGTCTCCTCACCGTACTCTTCTATTCGCCCTATCAGTTCACTGGAAAGCCGTTGAACGCTCTTCATGTCGTTCACCGTTCTCGCCTCTATCGGTATGAATAGGAGCCTTATCAGAAGTCCTACCGGGAAGAAGTACATGCAGATACGGGCTAAGGTAGTGTTGGCCTTGAACGGCTGTACCCGATAGGTAAACACCGGGAACTCTTCCGCTTTAGAAAGCACTTCACGCCTTCGGGAGTTGGAGAGTTGGTTCATGCTATCCTCCAAGCTGTTTTTTATAGATTGCAATCCCCGGTCATACCCCACGTCCGTCCAGTAGGCCTTGTAACTCACGGGACTATACCTCTCCAGGAAAGCAGAGATCTCATCCGACAACCTCGTTAAGTCGGCAGTAATCTGTTCGTAATCAGGATGGTCTATTACCACGCTCTTCGCCGGGTAGTCTCTCTTTTCACGGATAAAGAAGAGCCGCTTGAAGAAGTTCGTGTAGGTATCGGCGTTCAAAATGACCGAATCGTTGATGGCCTTGTGGGTCAGGAAGACCCCCATCGGCAACAGGATGAAAGAGCTGAACCACATCCCGAACCAGTGTGCCCACACCCCATCGCGCGTCATCTTGTACCCCACGTTATCCAGGATGTAGTAGATGATAAAAAGGATGACCGATATGACAATGGGTGTACCCAGTCCCCCTTTTCTGACAATCGACCCCAGGGGGGCACCGATAAAGAAAAATATGAGGCAGGTAAACGGCATGGTGAACTTCCGATGCCACTCTATCCAGTGGCGGTTCAAGGTCTTCCGGGTAGTTGTCTTATTGATGGAGCGGAACAGGAACTCGTTGCTGTTGTTATCGGCCTTCATGAATGCGCTGTTCAGGATGGCGAACTGCTCATTTAACGGTTTCGTCTGCAGGAGCGTATCCGGCATCGGAACTACTACCCCGGAACGTGGTGCCAGCGCGATAAGCGAATCTTTCTCTTCCGCGGGGTAACCGTTTCGGAACGCGAAGTAAGAGTAGTTCTTCATCGTCTCCCTATCCACGATATTCACGCTATCCAGGATCGTCTTCATCGAATCTATAGAGACCCCCAACTGGGCGAGGTTCTTGGATACGTAGTTACTCGTGGAGCTACCCTCGATCACCTCTTCGTCCATCCGGTTAAAGTTGGCGTCGTACGGGACCATCATGGTCTTCTTGGTGAAATTCTCCCGCGAGTAGGGCACGAACTCCTTTTTTTGCCTCGGGTTGACTTCACCCTCGGTGAAGTTCCTGAACTGTTGCCCGTTATGCATGGTAAAGATAAGCATCGTCTTATCCTCCGTCATGCTCATCTCCGCCGAGTCACACACGATAGCGGTCATATCGTTGAATCCGTTCCCCACGTCGTAGATCAGCACGTCGTACAACATCCCCGTATCGTGATCCTTCTTCTCCACGTAGAGGTTGTACCCGTCTATCTCTTTATAAAACACCTGCTCGGGCACGTCCAGCGCGGGCGATGCCTGTCGGATCGAAATGAGAAGGGAGTAGAACTTGGTTTGTATTTTCGGGAAGGCTTTGTCCTGGTAAAAGAAGGCACCCACCGAGATCAGCACGACGAGGATGATGAGGGGCTTCATGGTTTTCAACAGGGGGATACCGGCCGACTTCATGGCGAGCAGTTCCAGTTTTTCGCCAAAGTTTCCAAACACCATGAGCGAGGCAAGCAGTATCGCCAACGGGAGCGCCCACTGGACGAGGCTTAGGGCAGCCAACGCAAACATCTCCACGAGGACCCCTATCTCCAATCCCTTGCCCACCATGTCTTCCACGTATTTCCACAAGAACTGCATCAACACGATGAACAGGCATATGGCGAACGTCATCAGGAGTAGCGGGATGAAAGTCTTTAGGATATAGCCGTACAACCGCTTTATGTGGAAAATTTTTCTCATTGAGTAAACAAAGTGAGCCTTGTTTTAATTCAATGGCAAAGATAGTAAAATCAAACGGAGAAATGGTCTTCCCAAGTAGTAAAGATGATTAACGGACTTAAACTCCCAGCCTTCTTTTCATCTCATCGATTTGTGCCTCCCACAACGCGATGGCGTCAGACTTTTCTGCCGGTTCGGCAAAATCGGTCACCTCTAAGGTCATATCACCCGAGAGATCCAGCTTACGGAGGCGAAACTCGAAGTAGACCGACTCATCATCGTCTTCCCAGCGGTACCGAATAAGCGATTGGGGTCTGTTCTGCAAAATGAGTGCATCGTGGCTGCTTTTGCCCCAGGTGAACGTGTATACCGATTCGGTTTCATCCGTTGTCACCTCATCGGCAAACCATTCCGATAGGCCGTCAATCTGGCTAACCATTCGCCACAGGCTGTTCTGACTGGCACTGCCCATAAGGAACTCGATATGATATTTTTCCCTCGACATCAACTGGTTGAATAGCGGCTCACAAGATACGATTTTTTTTTGATTCGGCAAGCGTCAAAGTTGCCTGAGTATGGGATAAAGCATCGTGCATTAGAAGCGAGGCCGCTCCAGGTAATGGAACGGCCTCGTGTTAAAAAAGCCTTAACTCACGGGAATGTATTCCACGAATGCTTCGATGGCCTCATACGAAGCTAGCCCGAGTCTCCAGTACAGATCGGCCGTGGCGCGATTGCGATCTTCCGAGCGTTGCCAGAAGAGGCGTTCATCGTCCCCCAAAAACGGTGCGCTCTCCATTTGTGACTGGTGCTTGAGGATGGTGTTTCGTTTTTGGCGCAACTCCTCGGGCGACAGGGGCACCGCCATCTCAATATGGTCTATCTCCCACTCCATCCACGCGCCTCGATACATCCAAACGCGGCAATCCTTGAACCAATCGTCGTCCTTTACTATGTCAATTGCCGCTAGGGCAGCGTCTAAGCACACCTTGTGTGTACCATGTGGATCTGCCAAGTCACCCGCGACGTAGATCTGGTGTGGTTTGATGGATTTGATGAACTCCTTCACGATAATCACGTCCCGCTCCGAGATAGGGTTCTTTTTCACCCGCCCCGTTTCGTAGAAGGGAAGGTCAAGGAAATGCACGTTTTCGGGAGGCAGTCCCACGTAGCGGCAAGCCGATCGGGCCTCTTCACGACGTATGCGTCCTTTGAAAAAGAGGGTGTCGGCCGTTTCCAGGCCATCTTTTCCCTTTTCACTCATCAGGTAGTTCAACACCTCGTTGTTTTTCCCTTTCAGCACTTTGTTATCGGGGTCGAACTGCTTGATGGCGTTATTAAAGAGAGAGATATACCGGATCACCTCCTCGTCGCCCACGGCAATGTTCCCCGATGTTTGGTATGCCACGTGTACCTCGTGTCCCTGGTTGACCAGTCGCTGGAAGGTGCCTCCCATCGAGATCACGTCATCGTCAGGGTGCGGGCTAAAGATGATTACCTTCTTGGGGTACGGCTTGGCCCGCTCGGGGCGGTAGGTATCGTCGGCGTTCGGCTTACCACCCGGCCACCCGGTGATGGTGTGTTGCAGGTCATTGAATATCTTGATGTTCACGTTGTAGGCCGAGCCATACAGGGTGATTAGCTCGCTTAGCCCGTTATCGTTATAATCTTTGTTGGTTAGCTTGAGGATGGGCTTATCCACCACCCCGCATAGCCATACGATAGCTCGCCGGATGAGCTTGTTATCCCACTCGCAGTTGGTAACCAGCCATGGGCGGCTGATTCGGGTCAGCTCCGAGGCGGCTTCCAGGTCCACGTACACCTTCGTTTCGGGATGTGTCTGCAGGACCGAACCGGGTACCAGATCGGTAACACCACCCTCCATAATGTCTCGGATGCTCTCCGCCTTTTGTCCTCCCCATGCCACAAGGGCTATCTTTTTCGCGTCCATCATGTCAGCCAGCCCCATCGTGATGGCGCTGACCGGTACATTATCGGGTGAATCGAAGCTACGCGAGATATCTTTCCTTGAATCCCCATCGAGCATCACCAGTCGGGTTTGCGAGTGCAGCCCACTCCCCGGCATGTTGAAGCCCACGTTTCCCTTGGTACCCAGTCCCAAGAGCAAGTAATCGAGGCCCCCCATATCCTCGAGGTTCTTTTCGAACTCCTCGCAGTTATCCGCTATAAGGTGTTTCTCGATGGTCGCGTCGGGCGAATAGATATTCTTCGGGTCGATATCCACCCGGTTTAGGAACACCTCTTTCAGCATCTTCAAGTTGCTAAACGAGAAGTCTTGAACCGGGTAAAACTCGTACGTGTTGAACACCACCATGTTTTGGAAGCTCACCTGCTCCTCCTGATGCAGCCTCACCAGCTCCTCGTAAATCTCCATGGGCGATGTTCCCCCACTGATTCCCAGAACGAAAGTTTTTCCCTTCTGCCGCTTCTTCTCCATCTCCTTTACGATATCCTTGGCAATTTTACATGAGGCCTTTCGGCTCTCCTCGAAAATTGCCAACGGGAGCTTCTCGAAGCGTGCCAGGTTATACTCTTCGAAAGCGTTCTCAGGACGGTAATACTTCTTAGAAACCCTTTCGAACGTGATGTGTGAACTTAAATCTAGTCTCATATTTTTCAGGTTTTATTTGCTTGTCTACTCATGTCACAAATTTACAAAAAAAACGCCATTGTTCATACGATTATTTTGTTTTTAAGCATGTTGGTTTCACGTGGAAATCAGAAGATCAGGAAACAGCTGCCGAGGCACGTGCCTTCTTTTCATCCAACTTCTTGGTGACTCGCCCGTAGATGAACAGTGCAACGGCTGAGATAGCACCGATTCCCACGAATACGTACCAGATATGGTGTGCGTTCTGCGTGGCCGCCGTGTACGCCACCGCGTCGAACACTCCCGAGGCATCGGTAAAGAGGCGAGGATCCGGACAATACCTGTCCAGTAAATAGCCCGATATACCGAAGGCGAACAGGAAAGAGAAAAACGAGTGCAGGTGGCTGAATCCCAGGTATAGTCCCTCCTCTCCCTTGGGTGCCTGTAGCGAGAAGTACTCCAGGAAACGG
Source organism: Petrimonas sp. (assembly GCA_012839475.1). GTDB lineage: Bacteria > Bacteroidota > Bacteroidia > Bacteroidales > Dysgonomonadaceae > Proteiniphilum. The sequence continues at coordinate 126,242 of DUNG01000008.1, forward strand.
GGCGAGATAAAGCATTCGGCGAGTGCCTGCATGGCGATTCCCACGATCATCATGAAGGCCACCGGGTGCATCCCCAGGATATATGCCTCTCCCAGTTGGTTTCCGAACGACATCACGAGTGCCGAGAGGGGGATGATACACATGCCGACAAGCATGGAGGAGATGGCTCTTTTTTTCCTCATCAGCGTGGTGACAAGGTTGACGCTCACCAGAACGACCAGCGGATTCACGTTCGCGTACCAGCCGGGTGATGCTCCTTCGCCAATAAGGCGGATCACGTACTTGGGCATGGTGGCGTACATCTGGCTTTGGATCAACCAGAAGCCACTCACGATCAATATCAACAGCAAAAGCCTGCCGTTGAGTATTACCTTCACCAGCGACCGTCCCAGCTCCCCGAAGCTCTTCCCTTTCCCTTCCGTTTTGGTCGACCGGTAGAAGAAGTAAACCGCGATAAGGGCAAGGAGAGTCATCGCGGCCGAGAAGAAGTTCAGGTACACCAACCCCTGGTCGCCCAAGCTACGCCTCAATGGGTCTACCACCGTTTTACCGGTAAAGGCACCGATATTCACCATCATGTAGAAGATGGAGTAACCGCGTGCCCTGTTCTCGGTCGTGGTCTCCCGTGCTACCGTGCCGGAGATGACCGACTTGATGAACGACCCTCCTATTACGATAAGTATAAGCGGTGCCACGATAGACCATTGCAGGTAGCTCTCCCTCAACCCGGTATAGGTCGTGGTCATTTCGTAATTCACCAGCCCCGCGCTTTCCAGCAACGTGGGCAAGAGACCCAAACCGCCGTACCCGAGTGTGAGCAGCGAGAACGCGAGGATGATGGCAGCCCGGAAACCAATCTTGTCGGCCACCGCACCGGCGAACACCGGCAACAGGTAGAGCATGGCCGAGAAAACCCCGGCGATCCACGCGGCCTGAATATCGGAAAAACCCCACACGTTGGAGAGGTAGAGCGTGATAACGATAAACACCGCGTAGTAAGCCAAACGCTCGAGGAGTTCCACGACGTTGGCTACCCAAAACGCCTTCGAGTATTTCGTGATACTCGCGGCCAGCTTTCTAAATGGTCCCGGTTTGGTTGGTTTTGATGTTGACTTTGAAGATTTTTCCATTAGAACATGATTGAATGTTGCGAACCGCGTTAAGATATGTCCCCGTGCAACAAGCGAAAGCTTTGCCTTTTAATACGGGAACAGCCTAAGGCAGAAGGCGCATGTTGAAAAATAAAACATTAGCCGCGAAGATAACAAAATATTTGAATGCGTCACGCCAACTCCACCACCGTTATTCCGGCCCCGCCGAACTGCACGTGCTCGTCTTGGAAGCGCGTTACGCCATCCACACCGCTTAGATACTCACGAATGATTTGCCGGAGCGCACCGGTGCCGGTGCCGTGCAAGATACGCACCCTGGGGATGCTTAGCTGGATCGCGTCATCAATAAAATAGGTCACCGCTATCAACGCCTCATCGCCCCTCATTCCTCGCACGTCGATGTCCGGTTTGAAGTTCAACTTGCGCTCGTGCAGCATATCCCGCACGTTGGAAGCCTTCGCCGACCGCTTGATTTGCCGACCGCTCACCCGCTCCAATTGCTTTAGGGGGACGGTCGTCTTAATCATCCCGAAGGCCACGGTCGCCTTATTGCCGTTCACCTCCATGATCCTTCCCGGCGAGGTTTGCCCTTTCAATCGCACCGTGTCGCCCGCCTGAAGGGTTGGGGTTGGGGTTGATTTCGATTTCGATTTCGATGGTTTCTGTGACTTTGACGCCCCCGCTGCCCCCGACAACTTTGGTGACCTCGTTAACTGTTGTCTCTTCGTTTTACCACGCTTGCTGGGCGCCATGTTTTCATCTGTCGCCTCCAGCTCCTCACGGAACGTGGAGAGCGATTGCCTTAGTCTCTTAGTCTTCTCTTTATCTGCCTTGGCCTCCTGGATACCCCGGATGGTATTTTCGATTCGGGCGTTACTTTCAGCCAGCAGCCGTGTCGCTTCCTCCTTCGCCTGGCCCAATATCTCCTTCCTCTGCCGACCAATCTCCTCCAGGTTGGTCTCGTACTCCGACGTGATCTCTGCCAACCGTTTGCGCTCTCTGCGTATCTCATCGCGCTTGCGTTCCCAGTAGCGTCTGTCGCGTGCTATATCCTGCAGGTACTTGTCCATGTTGATGTAGTCGCTCCCTACGATCTCGGAGGCCTTTGCGATCACCTCTTCCGGCAGCCCTATGCCCCGTGCTATCTCCACCGCGAACGAGCTGCCCGGGTTACCAATGGATAATCGGAACAGTGGCCTCATCTCGTGGCGGTCATACAGCATAGCGCCGTTGACCACCCCCTCGTGCTCGTTGGCGAAATGCTTCAGGTTTTGGTAGTGCGTGGTGATCACGCCGAACGACTCTTTTCGGTTGAACCGCCCCAGTAACGCCTCGGCGATCGCTGCTCCCATGCTCGGTTCGGTGCCGCTCCCGAACTCATCGATAAGCAGGAGCGACCGGTCGTTGCAGTGCCTTTCAAACTGCTTCATGTTCAGCAGGTGCGAGCTGTAGGTCGACAGGTCGTTTTCGATGGACTGCTCGTCACCTATATCGATAAAGATATCCCGGAAGAGGCCTACCCTGGAGTTCTCCTTCAGCGGGATAAGTAGCCCGCACTGCACCATGTATTGCAGCAGTCCCACGGTTTTCAGGCAGACCGACTTCCCACCGGCATTGGGGCCAGAGATGACCAGTATTCGGTTCGGTTTCTCCAGCGTGATATCGAGCGGAACAATCTTCCGGCCCTGTTTTTTGAGCGAGAGGTCCAGTAGCGGGTGGGTCGCCTGCACCCAGTCGATGAGCGGTCTGTTTTCTAGTGACGGTTTTATGCCTCCTATCAGCGTGGCAAGCGATGCCTTCGCCTGTATGAAGTCGATCGTTGCCAGGAAATCGTACGACACCAGCAAGTCCGGCAGGAAAGGGCGGAGGTACGCGGTGAACTCCGTGAGTACGCGGATGATCTCCCTCCGCTCCTCCGCCTCCAGCTCCCGGATGCGGTTGTTGGCCTCTACCACCTCCGATGGCTCGATAAAGACCGTCTTGCCCGAGGCAGACTCATCATGCACGATTCCCTTCACCTTTCGCTTGTACGAAGGATCCACGGGTATGACCAGCCGCCCGTCGCGTACGCTCGGCGATACATCTTTATCGACGTACCCCTCCGCCTGTGCCCGCCGCAAGATCGTGTTCAAGGTTCTGGATATACCGTTCATGGTGGAGGTTAGTTCCCTCCGGATCTCCGCCAACCTGGGTGACGCACTATCTTTCACCTGCCCGAAACGGTCCAAAATGGCATCAATTCGCTTCGTGACCTCGGGAAAGGTAGCCACGTCGCTGGCTAAGGTCAGCAGGCACGGGTACTTCGGGTTCTCCTCGTCTCGGCGCAAGAAGGCAACGATACCGTTCAAGGTATGCAGGGAGCGGCGCAAGTTAAACAGTGCTCCCTGCTCTATCCACGCCCCCACCACCCGAATCCGCTTCAGCTCCGCCCTCGTATCATGGAATCCATCCATCGGGAAGGCATCCTCCTCTTCCCGCAGGCGAACGAACTCCTCGGTCTGGGCTAATCGTGCCTCGATCTCGTTGTACGAGGTAAGGAAACACATCTCCTCCACCTTCTCTTCCCCAAGCGGACTTAAACACCGGTCGACCAGGAGTTGACGTACTTTCAAAAATTCAATCTTCTGTTCAAAATTATCGGGGTAGATCATAATGCATTCGTTTCCTACGCGAAATTACAACATTTTGTCGTTTTTAGAACTGATTTCGGGATTTGTAGTTGCATTATTCAAAAAGTTGTGCTACTTTTGCACCGCTAATTTAAGGGATACGCAGTTGGCGAGATAGCTCAGCAAAAGTAGCACAACTTTTTGAATA
>DUNG01000009.1 GCA_012839475.1 Petrimonas sp.
CTCAATCAAGGTAAAGCCCATCATCGGCGTGCTGTTCGCGGTGGCCATGCCCATTTTTGAAAATGCGGGGCGCAAGGACCCGGAGCGGGCGGCCTATCAGGTCATGAGCACGTTGCGGCTGGCGCGGCAACATGCGATTGCCAAGCGCCAGTGGACGATGGTTGTTTTTCCCACTCGCGATTCCGGCAACACCTTTCCGGAGGGGCACTTGGACAAGTGTCTGCGCGGGTATGCGGTTTTGGCGGCGACCAACAATCTGGATGGGGAATATCGGCCGGAATGGGGCGCATCGTTTCGCAATCCGCCGCTTCCCTACATGCAACTTGTGTTTGTGTCGGACTGGAAACTGCTACCGGAAGGCATTTATTTTGACGACGACAAGGAATTGACGGGGAATTTTGTTTTCGGGCGTCCCAATGGGTCTCAACCCACCTATACGGGCGCGTTCCCCCTGCCGCTGGACCCCGCCAAGCCCAACGTGCGGAACCAAAAGATGGGGGTGGTGTTGTTCAAGCCCAACGGCCGCGCGTTTGTGATGCACGACAGCAGCGCCAAGGGAATGTTTTGGCAGGATGTGGATTACTCGCGCATTTATCTCACCTCGGCCAAGTACTATGACCAGGAGGGCAATACGCTGACGGCTCCCAAGCCGATTCCGGGCACGAACACGGCCATTTATATCCGCAACAAGACGGGCCAGATGCATATTGCGGATGGCTCTTCGATTTAAGGGGACATCATGATTACACGATGCCAACTTCAGAATGGGACATCCAGGCGGGCTGGATATTCACTGGTGGAGGTGACGCTGGCGCTGCTGGTGGTGGCGATTGGATTGACCGCTACTTTCGGGCTGTTCCCCGAAGGTCTGAAGGCCACCCGCGCCGCGGTGAATGACACCGAAGCGGCGCTGTTCGCGGAATATGTCTTCACAACTCTGGACCTGACCGCCATTCACAAGGGCGGCGATTACGGGCAGCAATGGCAAATCGCGGATACGGACCATTTCATTTCCAAGATGCTTTCGCGGCATGTTTCTCCCAGCAATTTTCAACTGCAAGATGGCGGAAGACTCTCGCATTTCTATTGGTATCCGGACTACTATGGATATGGCAGCGGGGATTACAAGGCGGAGGATTTTCAGGCGTATTTTACCTCGTCGTTCACGTACACGTTGGAACTCAAACGCAAGAGCGCGGAGGGCGGGGGGGTAACCACCTATGCTTTGCTCAAGGTGTGGCCGGGGGATTGGGAGGCTCCCAAATTCCCTCCCCGGGTGTTTTATCGTGAAATTTTGCCAGTGAGATAGGGCGGCCATGAAATCGAAAACAGGTTTTACATTGATTGAAGTTCTGGCGGCGATGGCCGTCCTGGTGATTCTGGTGCTTGCGCTGACGCGCATGTTTGTGCAGGCGGCGGACATCACCAAGCGGGGCAACACGGCGCTGATGCGCAACAGCACGGGGGAGGCGTAACCGGTCACGGTGAACTCGGTAATCTCTAGGTCCTTGTTGCTTTTCACCTCGCTGATCACCCTATCCACCCGGTTGAGCTCCGCGGCGTTATTTTGAAAGTCACGTAGCAGCTCGTGCCTACCCACCCGGTAGTTGAACGATGCCGAGTGGCGGTCGGAGCGGGCCTTAACCGGCTCAGCCTCCGGAACGATGTAGGTGAGCTTGTAGGAGGGCTGGTAGGGTTCGGCGATCACGCGTTCCACCAGGAGCACCTCGCCTACTCCCAGGTCGCATTCTGCGCACCCGTGTACCTCTTCACGAAGCTTCAGCGCTGCCCGGTTCATCCACTCCTGGCGGGGCAACGTAACGCTGTAGGGCAAAGACTGCTCTTTGCCGTTTTCCCGTCTGGTGATCTCTTTTGGTTCGTTATTAAAGCGGGGATCACCGTGTAATTGCAAGCTCCGGGAAATCGCCTTGTGGCGTACTTTGCCAGTGATTACCACGGGAGCCAACGGCTGCTCGTAGTCACCGTCAAGCGACTGTAACACCGGTGTCAGTACCATGAAGTGCTGCCGGTTCAGCTCGAGGTTACTCAGGTCTATGTCCATGGAGAGGTTGAGTAGCGACTCCTGCTTCTGTACCGCAAGGTTCTTCACCTCCACCTGCCCGGCGTACTGTTCTTGCGCCTGCAGGCCGAAAACGGTGTAAAGGAGGGTGAATAGTATCGTGTATATATATCTGTTCTTCATGTCGTTCTGCTATTTTATCACGTAAATCAAAGAGACGGCTGCCTTGGTCACGCCGAAGTAGTTGGTATCGCCCTCGTCTAGCAACTCCCCACACTGTACGCAGGGGTACTTCCTGTAGTGAATTCGGGCGTAGCCACCACCGAGGTTCACCTCGAGGTTCCAGCGGTTGCTTAAGATCCATTGGTGTCCCCAACTCACACCCGCCCCGTAGAGCCACCCCTCGTAGCGGTGCTCCTTGAAGATGTCGAGTCGTCCCAGGGGGACGTCCCAGCCCCCTACGTTGTACTGGGCGTAGTGGGCGTGCAGCCCGAAGAAATGGCCGTTGAACGGCTCACAAACCCAGTAGCGCAACTCGGGCTGAACCAGCCAGTGCTTGCTCTTCTTGTTGTCGTTGAAATCCCAGAAATTGAAACCACCACCCAGCTCCAGGGTAGTTCTCTTGCCGGTGGTAAACTCGATCGCCGCGTTGGGCGAGACACCCACGCCCCAGTAGGGGAGGTTGGTCTTGATCGCCACCTTCTGCCCGTGTGCCGAAGCTCCAACCAAGAGCATCAGGGATAGGGCGATAAGGGTAAATGAAAAATTGATTTTACGCATAGATGTATTGCTAAAAAGGCGCCACTATTAAGTGCATTTAAAACCGTTAACGGTTCTTGTTCTCAGATCCACACTGTAAAACTACTGCTTTTTTCCATGGGTACGGGCAGGAAAATACTAATATTCACTAAAAGTGTGGAAAAATTCCACGGAGGAGTATCAATATGGTTATAATGAGGCATGTCGTTTTGGGTTATTTCAAGCGGCAACCACTCTTTTTTAAACCTGATTGATTAATTCATTGTGTAGGGTTCAGGTAGGGTTCAACTGGAGTTTTACCGGTGGTAATAAGCTAAAATGTTTTTTTCAGAGATGCAGTTTAGCTTCATCTCTGAAAAATAGGCATATAGTTATAAACTTACACGCGATAAAACTTACGTGAAATTGTAAATCGTGGGGGTTATCTTTAATCGACTCCCTATTCGTGTTTATTTTTTGGAACCGCCGGCTTTCTTGGGAGACAGCATGATGGACATCCGCTTCCCTTCCATGATGGGCATGTGTTCTACCCTGGCGTATTCCTCCAGGTCGTTTGCGAAACGCAAGAGCAGTACCTCGCCCTGCTCCTTGAAGAGGATGGAACGTCCCCTGAAAAAGACGTACGCTTTCACCTTTGCCCCGTCGTTCAGAAAATTGATCGCGTGTCTCAGTTTAAAGTTATAGTCATGATCATCTGTCTGGGGACCGAAACGAATCTCCTTTACGGTGACCTTGACCGCTTTGGCCCTCTGTTCCTTTTGTCTCTTCTTTTGCTGATAAACGAATTTCTGGTAGTCGATGATCCGGCAAACGGGTGGCTTGGCCATCGGTGCGATTTCAACGAGGTCCAGTTCCTGTTCCTCGGCGATGCGCTTCGCCTCGCGGGTGGGATAGATGCCTTCTTCCACGTTGTCACCCACCAACCGGACTTCGGGTACCCGGATGCGTTCGTTGATCCGGTGTTGGTTTCTTGTGTCTCTTGAGTTTCTTCTCATTCAGTCTTGTTTAATGTTTCTCTTTGTTATTGATTTTATTGTAAAGTTCACTAAAGTTAGACTATTTCTCGTTAAATAGTTGGGGATTCATCATTTTCGTTACTTCGCGGGTAACTTCGTCCACGAAAGCACTCAGTTTCATGGAGCCTCTGTCTTCCCCGCCCTGCTTCCTGACCGAAACCTCTTGGTTGCCCTCCTCTTTCTCACCCACGATGAGGAGGTAAGGTACCCGCTTGAGTTCGTTATCCCGTATCTTGCGGCCCACTTTTTCGTTTCGGTCGTCCACTTCAGCACGTATATCCTGCTTCTTCAGCGCGTTTATCACAGAGTAGGCGTAGTCGTTGAACCGTTCGCTCACGGGGATGACCATCGCCTGAGTAGGGGCGAGCCACAATGGGAACTTACCGGCGGTATGCTCGATGAGGACGGCTACGAACCGCTCCATGGAGCCGAACGGGGCGCGGTGAATCATCACCGGTCGGTGCTTCTGATTGTCGGCACCGGTGTACTCCAACTCGAACCGGTCGGGCAGGCTGTAATCCACCTGGATAGTCCCCAACTGCCAACGGCGTCCCAGCGCATCCTTCACCATGAAGTCGAGCTTGGGTCCATAGAAGGCGGCCTCTCCCAGTTCTACCTTGGCCTTGAGTCCCTTCTCCTGGCACGCTTCCACGATAGCGCGTTCCGCTTTTTCCCAATCCTCGTCGCTGCCAATATACTTCTCTTTGTCTTCCGGGTCACGAAGCGATATTTGTGCCTCGAAATCTTCAAAGTCCAACGCCCGGAAGATGATGAAGATGATGTCCACTACCTTTAGGAACTCCTCCTTCACCTGGTCGGGGGTACAGAAGATATGGGCATCGTCTTGCGTGAAGCCGCGTACCCGGGTGAGGCCGTGCAGCTCGCCACTCTGCTCGTAGCGGTACACTGTCCCGAACTCGGCCATCCGGATGGGGAGATCCTTGTACGACCGGGGAAACGCCTTGTATATCTCGCAGTGGTGGGGGCAGTTCATAGGCTTGAGCAGGAACTCCTCCCCCTCCTCGGGGGTTTTGATGGGCTGGAACGAATCCTTACCGTACTTCTCGTAATGGCCCGAGGTAACATAGAGTTGCTTGTGGCCGATGTGCGGGGTGATAACCGGTTCGTAGTCGAAATCGAGCTGTATCTTCTTGAGGAACTCCTCGAGTTTCGACCGCAACTGGGTACCTTTGGGTAGCCAGAGGGGCAGTCCCGCACCCACCGTCTGGGAGAAGTGGAACAGCTGTAGTTCTTTGCCTATCTTGCGGTGGTCACGCTTTTTGGCCTCTTCTATCATGGCCAGGTAGTCGTCCAGCATTGTCTTCTTGGGGAAGGTGATCCCGTAGAGGCGGGTTAGTTGCGGCCGCTTCTCGTCACCCCGCCAGTAGGCGCCTGCTGCTGACAATACCTTTACCGACTTGATGTAGGAGGTGTTGGGCAGGTGGGGGCCCCGGCAGAGGTCAGTGAATGCACCCTGCGTGTAGGTAGTGATGGTACCCTCTTCCAGCTCGCTGATTAGCTCCACCTTGTAGTGCTCGCCACGGCTGGAAAACATATCAATAGCCTCTTGTTTGGTGACGTTTTGTCGTTTGATCTCTTCCTTGGCGGCGATCAACTCCAGCATCTTCTTCTCGATAGCCGGGAAGTCGGCCTCCCGGATGGTGACGCCCTCGCCCGGATCCACGTCGTAGTAGAAGCCGTTTTCGATGGCTGGCCCAATACCGAACTTAATACCCGGGTAGAGCTCCTGCAAGGCTTCGGCCATGAGGTGGGCGGACGAGTGCCAATAGGCGTGCTTACCCTCCTCATCGTCCCAGGTGAGTAGCTTCACCTCCGCGTCGTTCTCGATGGGTCTCGTGAGATCCCATGTCTCGCCATCAACACAGGCTGCTAGCGCCTCCCGGGCTAAACGTTGACTAATGCCCCGGGCTATATCCAACCCGGTTACTCCCTTCTCGTATTCCCGTACGGTACCGTCGGGAAACGTAATATTCACCATATTTCGTTCCGTTTTCTCTTGTTTGCTTGTTGGCTCAAGTATACCAAGCCGTTAGTTAGATGGGGGTAAAAACTGGGAGACAAAGCTTGTTGAGTCTGCCCCAAGGCGTATCCCACCATCATATGGATTGCAAATGTAATGATTTTGTGTTTGATGAAAGAATTTTTGGCGGGAAAAATCACGAACCCTCTGTTACTGCATCCGTTTGATGATGCTGTACGATTGTACGATTCCCAGCTCGCCCGCCTTACGCAGGTCGTCCAGTCCATCGCGCGTTTCGCCGATTGACAAGCGGGAGATCCCCCGGTTGAAGTAAGCTTCCGCGAAACGGGGTTCCAGGTTGATCGCCTTCGTGTAATCGGTTATGGCTGCCCGGTAGTCCTTCTCCAGAATGTAGATTTCTGCCCGGTTGTAGTAGGCGTAGATAAAGTTAGGCGCATCCTCTATGATCGCGTTGTACTCCTTGAGGATGGCATCGTACTCGACTGACTCCAGCGAGAGCTCGGGTCTGCGCATGGTGCCAGGAAGCTCTTTTAATATATCCAGCTCCCGTTCCAGCTCGTTATCGAACAGGGAAGGGTCGCTAGAGAGCTGTGTGTTATACTCCAACTGCTTGGAACGAATAACAGCCCGTGCGAAACGAGCCATCACCATACTCGGGTTTAGCTCCAATACCCGCTCCATATCCTTCAACGCGTTCTCGTAATCTTGCACCAGGGCGAAGTCCATTCCCCGCCCAAAGTAGAGTTGGGCATCACGAGGTGACTGATCGATACGGGCAGAGAACTGGTCGATAGAGCGGAAGTGAGTCTCCACCTGCAGCTCGTTCAGCGGTGCTTCGTGGTTGGTTACCTTTAGTACCCAGGAAAGTCCCAGGTCGTTGTTGGCACGGTCCAGTAACTCGCTATAGTAGACCGGGCGTAGCACCTCGTACTCCTGCTCGTAGTAAGAGAGGATAAACCGGGGTTCCCGCTCTACCGGAACGTTCAGGTTCTGTACCCTGCCCCGGCTTTGGCGTTGGTACTTGCTTTTGGAGGAGGTGTCCTCTTTGGAGACCACCAGCAGGTTGAATTTCTCGATGTCCCTATCGGCTTGCTCACGGGTATCCTTGCCTTCACCGCGCTGGCTGCCTGCTTGCTTGTCACCTGCCTGTTCAGCTTTATCGGACTCCCTGGACGACGCGTACGGTTCAGGATCCACCGTGGCTACCTTACGTGCTTTTGCCTCTTCGGCGCGCGCCAGCAGGTAGTCCTGTTCCGCTCCCGCTAGGTCATCCAGTTCCCGTTTCAAGTAGGAACGGCTGTAGTAGCCCGAGAAGAAGTCGGGATGCGCTTCCAGCACCACGTCCAGATCCTCGATCGCACCGGTGTAGTTGCCTATCTCTTGGTTGAGCATGGCCCGGTTGAGGTAGGCGATGGTGTTGTCCGGCTCCAATTCGATTACCTTGTCGAAATCGCGTATTGCCCGGTTATTGTCTGCCACCTGTGCTCGGAGAAGTCCCCGGTTGAAGCGGGCGATCAGGTTGTTTTCGTCCATCTCGATTACCCGGTCGTAGTCCGCCATCGCCCCCCGTAGGTCGTTGAGGTGGTACTTCACCAGTCCCCGGTTGATGTAGTTGGCCTGCTGGTAAGGATCCAGTCGTATCGCCTCGTCCAGGTCAGACAACGCCCGGTTGAACTCTTGTTGGTGGAAGTATAGTAGTCCCCGGGCCGAGAATGATTGCGCCGTGTAGGGGTCGTTTATGATGGCTGTGTCGAGGTCGGCCATCGCCCGGGTGGTGTCTTCCATTTGCAGGTACATGTGCGATCGGGCAAGGTAGCCGGGCGTGTAGTCGGGATAGCGCCGCAGCAGGTACTCGAAGAACTTCTCGGCTACCTCGTATTGTTTCAGCTCGATGTTTACGATACCCATGTTAATCAGCGTGATCTGGTCTTCCGGGTAGTACTCCAGGCTTGTCTTGTAGTCGGTAGCTGCCAGCTCGAACTCTTCCAGGTTTTGCCATGCGGCACCCCGCAACTGGTAAGCGGCCAGGAAGTAGGGGTTTCGCTCTAGGCAACGGGTCGCGTCTTCACTTGCCCCCTTGAAGTCGTCGAGCATGAACTTCGCCATGGCCCGGTAGTAGTAGGGCTCGGCCAGGTAGGACTTGGCCGTTATCACCTGGTTGAAGTACTGGATTGACAGCACGTAGTCCTCGAAGTAAAGCGCGTTCTTGCCAATCATCATCACGCGGTCGGTATTGACCTGTGATGAGGCTGCCATCGAGGTGAAGGCGATAAAAAGGAGAAGGGCGTATCGTTTCATCTATGGATGTATGGTTGTTACCTCTGTTTACCTTGTTGATCGTTTAGTTTCTTGTTATTTTTCGTCCGTTACCTTGACAACCCGTTTGGTTCCCCGGCGTTTCCCGATTTATTTCCACGAGTCGGCTGGCATCGTCCCGTTCACGGATTGTTACATTAACTGTCCCTTCAGGGAGTAGCGGCTCCACCAGCTCCGGCCACTCGATAAAGCAGAGGGCATTGTTGTACACGTACTCCTCGAAGCCGAGGTCGAATAGCTCTTCCAGCTTCTCTACCCGGTAGCAGTCGAAATGGTAGACGGGTGCACCGCAGGGTAGGGAGTACTCGTTGACAATGGCGAAGGTGGGGCTTGTTACGGTCTCTTCTACCCCCAGCTCCTTACAGATGGCCTTGATGAGGGTGGTCTTACCGACCCCCATATCCCCGTAAAAAGCAAACACCGTGCAATCACCCATCGCTTGAACGAAAGTATGGGCGGCCGCCTCTATCCCTGTCACGTCATCTATCCCGATTGTACAATTCACTCTTTTGCTTGTCGTTTAGCGGGCGCAAGTTACGTGAATTATTCGTGAAACTCAACTTTTGGTGAACAGAAATAGGACTTGGACGCCTATTACTTCGCGGTGAGTGTGACCAGCGGGACTATCATCTCCTCCAGCGATATGCCCCCATGCTGAAACGTGTTCTCATAGAGCGAGGCGTAATGGCTCCAGCGGTTGGGGTAGATCAGGAGGTCGTAATTCATCGCGAAGATGTACCTCGTGCTAATATGGGGGGAGGGCAACCCGATGTTCTCGGGCAGGGTGCAGGGATACACTCTTTTTGGGTCGTACGAGAGGCTTTTCCCGCGCTTGTAGCGGAGATTGGTGCTCGTCTCCCTGTCACCCACCACCGTCACTCCGTTTTTCACCCGTACGGTGCCGTGGTCGGTAGTGATGATCGCCTTGTAGCCTTGGTTTGCGATTTCCCGGAGGATTCCTTCCAGGGGCGAGCCAAGGAACCACGAGCGGGTGAGTGCCCGGTAGTCCGCCTCGTCGCGGACAAGCTCGCGGATCATCTTCGAGTCGGCTCGTGCATGGGAAAGCGCATCGATGAAGTTGAACACGATGATGTTGAGGTCGTTGCTCCTTAGCGCCGGGAAGCGGGAAAGCAGCTGCTCCCCTTCCTGGTGACTATTCACCTTGTGGTAGGAGAAGGAGTATTCCCGACCGGTTCGCCGTAATAGCTCCCGGACAAGTTGCTTCTCCTGCTCGTTCTTGCCTTCGGCTGCCGACTCGTCGACCCACAATCCGGGGTGGTACTTGGCTATCTCCGCGGGCATCAGGCCGGAAAAGAGGCTGTTGCGGGCATACTGCGTGGCGGTAGGGAGGATGCTGAAGTAGAGTCTCTCCTCGCAGGAGAACCATTCACTTACCACATCTCTCACGGCGGCCCACTGGTCGTAGCGGAAATTATCAATGAGGATAAGGAAAAGCTTCTCCCCCACGTCAATCAAAGGGAAAATGGCCCGCTCCATTAGGTCGGGGCTTAGCAGCGGGGAATCACTACCCTCGTGCTGTTTTCGCTGGAGGATCCACGGCTCGTAGTGTTTTCGCACGAACCGGCCGAAGAGGAGGTTGGCCTCTGCCTTTTGGGCGGTGACCATCTCCCGCGCAGGATGGTTGGTTGGTTCTAATTCCAGTTCCCAGTAGACCAACTCACGGTACACCGTTTCCCAGTCACTCGTTTTGCGGCAAGACTGGATCGCTTCGTCGAGGCGAACCCGTGACTCCAGGTAGCGGGCAGCGGCGTTCTCGGCCACCAGCTCCTTTTTGTCGAGTAGTTTTTTGATCGTTGACAATACCTGGTGGGGGTTCACCGGCTTGATCAGGTAATCGGCAATCTTCTTCCCGATGGCCTGATTCATGATGCCTTCATCTTCGCTCTTGGTGACCATCACCACGGGGAGGTGCGGGGCAAGACGGTGTAAACGGGCAAGGGTGTCGAGGCCAGATAACCCGGGCATCTGCTCGTCGAGGAAGACGATGTCGTACACCCTGGAGCGGCACATCTCGAGGGCGTCGTGCCCGTTCCCGGCGCACTCTGTGATGTACCCCTTCTCTTCGAGGAAAAGCATGTAGGGTTTCAGGAGTTCCATCTCGTCATCCACCCAAAGGAAGCGTGCTTTGCCTGCCGCTCTTTTCATCGCTTTATCCGTTATTTGGCTCATCGTTACGCGAATGTAACCCATTTCCGCTTTATCCCGAAGGCATCACCCGGGATATTTCGGGTGATTCGTTTTTTAATCCAAGGAAAACCCTTATTTTTGTAACGGGGGGGTTGGATGCGGTTTGTCGAATCCAACTTGGTTCGGAAGCCATCTGTAACCTGGCCATGAAAGGAAAATCGGGATTATTCAACAATAAAACAAAACAGGATGAAACAAGCAATTTTTTCTACACTTTTAGCCCTTTTATTGCTCTCTATCGCGGGATGCAAGCAAAAAGAGGAGGGGGCTATTTTTAATGGTAAGGATTTGTCGAACTGGGAGTTCGTAGTGGAGGACAACGCGGTACCTGCGGAGCAGGTGTTCCGGGTTGAAAATGGCGTTATCCGGGTGATGGGCGAACCATTTGGGTATATGTACACCCGTGAGAAGTACCGCAACTTCGTGTTGGAGCTGGAGTATCGATGGGCTGATGGAGAGAGCAACAGTGGCATTTTCGTGTTGATCGAGGAGCTGCTGAGTCCGTTCCCGAAAGCGGTCGAGTGCCAGCTGCAGGCGGGTAGGGCGGGCGACTTCGTGCTGTTGGGCGGTGCGAACTTGAACGAGTACGTGCTGCCGGAAGGGGTCACGGAGCGTCCACGGTTCCCGGTGATTGGAAAGCAACACCCGTCTAATGAGAAACCGGCGGGCGAATGGAACAAGATGCGGATTTCAGTCAACGAGGGGATTGTAGAGGTACATGTGAATGGGCTGCTGCAGAATCGAGGCACGAGCGAGATCAAAGAGGGGCACATCGCGCTGCAAAGTGAAGGAAAAGAGATTCAGTTTAAAAATCTTTCCCTTCGTGAGTCATAAAGTGTCGCGATAGCTGCATCTGAAAGTTGAGAAGCGTGTATTTTTTATACACAGAATTATTAACACAAATAATCGAATGAAACTGACATCAAGAGCCAATCGCTTCATTGAGTTGGAAGATAGATACGGGGCGCACAATTACCGCCCCCTCCCTGTGGTACTGACCAGTGGTAAAGGGTGTTACGTGAAGGACGTGGATGGGAAAGAGTACTTCGATTTCCTATCGGCCTATTCCGCCGTGAACCAAGGTCATTGCCATCCCAAGATCGTGGCGGCGCTGAAAGCCCAGGCTGAGACACTCTGCCTCACTTCGAGGGCTTTCTACAACGATTGCCTGGGTCCCTACGAGGAGTTTATACACCACTTCTTCGGGTATGACAAGGTTCTCCCGATGAACACGGGTGCCGAGGGGGTGGAGACGGCGTTAAAATTGGCACGCAAGTGGGGTTACCTTAAGAAGGGTATCCCGCGGGATAAGGCAATTATCGTGGGATGCGAGGGTAACTTTCACGGGCGTACGATGGCTGCAGTCTCGTTCTCAACGAACCCGGAAGCCAGGGACGATTACGGCCCTTACTTGCCGGGAATTGAGGTGATTCCATATAACAACGTGGAGGCGTTGGAGTCGCTTCTGAAGGAGAAAGGGGAGCACGTGGCTGGCTTTCTGGTCGAGCCGATCCAAGGAGAGGCCGGGGTGTACGTGCCGGACGACGGGTACCTGAAGCATTGTTACGAACTGTGCCGGAAGCACAATGTGCTGTTTATCGCGGATGAGGTGCAGACGGGCATCGCCCGCACGGGGAAGATGTTGTGCTGCGACCACGAAGGGGTGAGGCCTGATATCGTGATCCTCGGGAAGGCGCTTTCGGGGGGCGTGCTTCCAGTGTCGGCGGTGTTGGCAGACGACGAGGTGATGCTTACCATCCAGCCTGGTCAGCATGGTTCCACTTTCGGGGGGTTTCCCCTGGCTTGTAAGGTGGCGGTAGCCGCGTTGGAGGTGGTGAAGGAGGAGAACCTAGCCGAAAAGGCAGAGCGACTGGGCGCTATTTTCCGGGAGGAGATGCGACGTATAGAGAGTCCCTTTATCGGCCAAGTGCGGGGGAAAGGGCTTCTCAACGCGGTGGTAATTATTCCCCATAACGGGAAAGAGGCGTGGGACATCTGTCTCGCGATGGCGGAGAACGGCCTCTTGGCCAGGCCAACGCGGCAACACATCATCCGTTTTGCACCACCGCTGGTAATTAGCGAGGCGGAGTTGCGGAAGGCGATGGAAATTATTCGTCACTCGATTCAGTTGTTGGAATAAAGTTTTTGTATATGCAAACGACATCTAAGCTATTGATGATACGCCCGGCCCGTTTCGCTTACAACGAGGAGACGGCGAAGAATAACTTTTTCCAGCGGGACTACGGGGATTACGCGGACGATGGAATTAACGGGGAGGACGGTGGTAACGAGGGCAAAGGTGGCGATGTGGGCAACTGGGCTAATGGGGGCTATGGTGGTAACGATGGCGACGGGAGTAACCGAGGTGCCGGCATCGATAAGGCGCGGCAGGAAACGGTGGCCGAGAAAGCGCTGGTGGAGTTCGACGCATTTGTGGAGTTGCTCCGGAGAAACGACGTGGATGTTACCGTGGTGCAGGATACGCTCGAGCCGTGGACACCCGACTCCCTCTTTCCCAACAATTGGTTCTCGTCGCACTTAAGCGGTGAGCTGGTGCTCTACCCCATGTTTGCAGAGAACCGGAGGCAGGAACGAAAGCCCCACGTGCTGGAGTTGCTACGTGGCAAGATGAACCACCGGAAGGTGGTGGACCTCACCAGCTGGGAGGAGGAGGGGCAGTTCCTGGAGGGAACCGGGAGCATGGTGTTCGATAGGCGGCGACGTAAAGCTTACTGCTGCCGTTCGCCTCGTTCATCAGAGAGGGTGTTGGCCGACTTTTGCGCGCGGATGCGGTATGATGCCGTAGCGTTTGACGCGTTTGATGTGGAGGGGCGACCGTTGTACCATACCAACATCATGATGGAGGTTGGCACGCAGGTGGCGGTCGTTTGCCTTGACTCTATCAAGGAGGCGAACCAACGGGAGAGGGTGGCGGCAGAGCTCACCGCCGCGGGTAAGGTTATCGTGGAGCTCTCCATCGGGCAGCTCACCCAATTCGCGGGCAACATGCTGGAGGTGAAAAGCCGCAACGGACATCCCTTCATGGTTATGTCTGCCGCGGCGCGGGATTCGCTCACGAGTAGTCAAGAGCGAACCATTTCTACCTACAACAAGATCTTGTCGACCGACTTGCATACTATCGAAACGTATGGTGGCGGCTCAGCTCGCTGCATGTTGGCGGAGATATTTCACTAATTTATTCATTAACCAACCTATTCATTAACTAACTATGTCATTTAAATCAGAGCTTAAAGAGTTTTTATTGCGCGGCAGCGTGGTAGACATGGCCGTGGGTATCGTAATTGGCGGAGCTTTCGGGAAAATCGTCACCTCTTTCGTGAACGATATCCTGATGCCTCCTATCGCCTTGATTTCGAATCAAGGTCAGTTTACCGACCTAAAGGTGACGTTAAGGCAGGCGGTGATGGAGGGGGCAGAGGTAATCACACCCGCTGTCACTTGGAACTACGGCGCATTCATTCAGGCGATTGTCGATTTCCTGATCGTTGGGACTGCCATCTTTATGGTGATCAAGGCGATGAACTCCCTGAAGCGCAAAAAGGAGGAGGCACCCGCTCCCGAAGCACCGGTCGAACCAACTAAGGATCAGCAGCTGTTGACCGAAATACGTGACTTGCTGAAGAAGGAGTAGGCATTTTTTGTAACCGAACCAGGTCGGGGGTAGTCCTATTCATGAAAACGGGAGTTAAACAGTAAAATAACACCAAGTACTTCAACTAA